>NZ_JAPIVT010000012.1 GCF_026239735.1 Pedobacter sp. MC2016-05 | reverse complement strand
ATTTAATGAAGTCAATATCATTATCAGAGTTGTTTAAATAATTTTTGAGTTCATCAGGGTTGAATAATTTCAACCGATTGCCCAAACTACTTATCGCTATCCTGTAATCATCAAGTTGTACATTTATCAACTTGTTTATGAAAGGGTCCTTGATAATGAGTTCTGTTTTGTTTTCTGGATGTTTCTTTACCTGGTTTTTTGAGACACAATGTTCTGTATCGATGAATCTGAATTTGTCTTTGTGGAACACTCTAATCTTTACATTGTAAGTTCCATCATTTTTGTAATGGTGTGCAAAAACTTTTGCTTCTACTGTTGCCATTCTTTTGTAGGTTTAAATGGGTTAACGGATACCGGAAGGCCTACACAGCAAGATTTTTTTGTAAAGGTTTTTGTAAAGGTTTTTCGAGAAGTTTAACATTTTTTGGCGTAAAACTTGACGAATAACAGCAATTGAGAAACTGTTCGAGTGGGTAGGAGAATTCCTATATGCAAACAAAAACCCCATCCTATTGCTAGAAATGGGGTTTTTTAGTTCTTCACGGACTGTGAAGTTGAGCTCCCTCTGCTGGGCTCGAACCAGCGACCCTCTGATTAACAGTCAGATGCTCTAACCAGCTGAGCTAAGAAGGAATATTATTCTTTTTGTATTCAATTTGCCAAAATCCTTTGGCAATCATTTCATAAAAAATCCCCACATTGCTGTGAGGATGTTGGCTCCCTCTGCTGGGCTCGAACCAGCGACCCTCTGATTAACAGTCAGATGCTCTAACCAGCTGAGCTAAGAAGGAGTGCTGGTTGTTTCCTAAAACGAGGTTCTTTATGCTTTGCAGCTTATCAGGCCTTGTTCGTTTTGGGAATGCAATATTAGGGCTTTTAAATTATTTATGCAATATTTGCAGTGAAAAATTTTTAAAAAAATTCAAAATAAAATATATGAGCCTGATAATCATAGGTACTGTAGCTTTCGATGCTATTGAAACTCCATTTGGAAAAACAGATAAAATTGTTGGTGGCGCCGCAACGTACGCAAGTTTAGCTGCATCTTACTTCTATAATAAGGCGAAAATTGTTGCAGTAGTAGGTAATGACTTTCCACAATCTGATATAGATAGTTTCAAGGAACATGGTATTGATACCGAAGGCTTACAGGTAAAAGCGGGTGAAAAGTCGTTTTTCTGGTCTGGAAAATATCATAACGATATGAACAGCAGGGATACCTTAATTACTGAGCTGAACGTATTGGAAAATTTCGATCCAATTATTCCGGAGAGTTATCAGGATTGCGACTACCTAATGTTGGGCAATTTAACGCCGCAAGTTCAGCAAACGGTAATCAAACGTTTAAGGAATCGCCCGAAATTAATCGTGATGGACACCATGAACTTTTGGATGGATATTATGATGGATGACTTGCTGGAAACCATTAAATTAGTTGATGTTCTAACCATTAATGATGCAGAAGCCCGTCAATTGTCTGGAGAATATTCTCTGGTTAAGGCTGCCAAGAAAATTTTGGCTATGGGTCCAAAGTACCTGATTATTAAAAAAGGAGAGCATGGTGCATTATTATTCCATGAAGATCAGATTTTCTCTGCACCTGCATTACCATTGGCAGAAGTATTCGATCCAACAGGTGCGGGAGATACATTTGCAGGCGGTTTTATTGGCTATCTCGCTAAAGTTGGTACCATCAATTTCAACAATATGAAAAATGCTATTATTTATGGCTCTGCGCTTGCATCATTTTGTGTAGAAAAATTTGGTACCGAAAAATTATTGAATTTAACAGAAGAAGAAGTGGCAGCAAGAATACAACAGTTTGTGGAGTTGAGCGCATTTACCATCGAAGCTTAAGTTTCAAAAATCACTATTTAAAATTTGTTGCAGAAGCCTTTTCTTTAGAAGAGGCTTCTGCGTTTTAGTACCACTCTATATTATTGAGCGAAGAGACTCGATATGCTTTTAATAGCTAGCCTAAAAGCATTTTTGGCATTGCGACTGAAAATCTTTCACTTTTTATGAAAATTTTTCAGCTAAACCCGGGCAGAAAAGGTTTGGCATTTGAGTTGTTTAATGTAGTCTGAGCATTTAGCTCAAGAGTTTAATTAATTATTTAGTTTTTTAGTCATTAATAAATTTAAGGAGGAAAAACCTATGACACTGGTTAAATTTAATTCGGAAAACAACAAAAAGACCAATTCAATGCCGGCCTTTAACAATGTTTTTGATTCGATCTTTAACGATACATTCTTCTCTGAACGAATGGTTACAAGAGTGCCTGCTGCAAATGTTAGCGAGTCTGCAGATCACTTTCACATCGAACTTGCTGTGCCTGGCCTCGCCAAAGAAGATTTCAAACTGAAACTTGAAGGCGATGTTTTGTCTATCTCGGTAGAGCAAAGTCACCAAGATCAAAGGCAGGAAAGAAGTTATGCAAAGCGGGAGTATAGCTATAGTTCATTTGTGAGAAGCTTCACCTTACCAGAAAGTGCAAACGCTGATCAGATTCAGGCGAAATACGATAGCGGAATTTTAAATATTGATATTCCAAAAAGGGAAGAAGCTAAAATGGTTACCAGAAAAATCGAAATTCAATAATTAGCATTTAATAATCAGTTTAGAGCTGCCTGTAATGGCGGCTCTTTTATTTTGATATGGAAACTAATTTCGAAATATCATTAAAGTTCAAACTGTGTAAAGGTATTGAAGAATACGGATGCTTTCAGGTTGGTGCCAATGAGCTTTTTGCAAAGGAATTGTTTAACATGTTGGAAGGAACCGAAAACATCACAAAAGAGTCTATTATGTTAATTGATTTTATTAAATGGGAAAGAGGCATCCCTTTTCCGATTAATGCCAAACATTGCACCTATGATCAACTCGCGACCAATGTGAAGTTGATCACAAGGGAATTGTTTAAGCAGCATCAGTTGGCTCATTGATTTAATTCTTTTATTCCATCAATACTCCATATGTTTGAGTATAAATTCGACAAAATGAAAATAATTAAACAATTCTCTTTGCTAGTGCTGTTGATGTTTTCCATCGTAACAGCTAAAGCGCAAACTGCTCTTGAAAAAACCGTTGCCGATTGGGAACGAGCCAAAACTTACACAAAAGAATATTTAGATGCCATGCCTGAAGGCTCTTTTTCTTTGAAACCCACGCCTCAAATGCGGTCTTTTGCCGATCAGTTTTTTCACCTTGCTGATGCAAACTACGCATTCGCATCGACAGCTACGGATGAAAAGAGTCCGGTAGCGATGGGTAGTTTAGAGAAAGGCACCGATAAATCGAAAGCAACGGTAACAAAAGATGTTTTAGCAAGCTACGACTTCGTCATTGCTGGTATTAAAAAAATGTCAGCCGAGAAGCTATCAGAAAAAGTAAAACTTTTTGGGAAATTCGAAATGACCCGGGAAGATGCACTGAACAAATGTTTCGAGCACCAAACGCATCACAGAGGACAGGGAACTGTTTACATTCGTTTGGCTGGTGCAACTCCGCCTGCCGAAAAGTTATTTTAGCATTAGAATGGGGCGAATAAATTGCCCCATTTCTTTTTACAATACTTTGGGAAACTATTACCTGTAAATATAAACATGGCTCGGAAAAAAAAGCTTGCAGAAATTAAAACAAAACCAACACAAGCCAGTGTGGATGAATTTATTAACAGCATCGACGATGAGCAAAAACGTGAAGACAGCTTTACTATTTTGCAAATGATGAAGGATGCCAGTGGTGAAGAGCCGGTATTGTGGAGCAGTTCGATTATCGGGTTTGGGAATAAACAAGTTACCAGTACGGCAACGGGAAGAACAGTAAACTGGCTGCGGATTGGGTTTTCGTCACGTAAGGCAAATTTATCGTTGTACCTTACTGTGAATTATGAAAAACATTTGGATCTGATGAAAGAACTTGGAAAGCACAAAGCCGGAGCAGGTTGCCTTTACATTAGTAAGCTTGATGACATAAATTTAGATGTATTACGAAAGATTATAAAACTATCACTCCATAATTTAGTTTAAGTATTCGGATTAATGTTGTACAGTATATTCGCTCAATTCCGAAACGAATTTCTATTTTGCGGCATAATTATTAGATACAAATGGCTTCAGGTTTTTTTGCAATTTTAGATGATATAGGTGCTTTAATGGATGATGTGGCCATGGCTAGCAAGTTGGCAACCCGCAAAACCGCAGGCATATTAGGGGATGATTTGGCTGTTAACGCTGAAAAAGCCACTGGTTTCTTGGCATCGAGAGAAATTCCGGTACTGTGGGCCATTACAAAAGGATCATTTTTGAATAAGCTGATCATTGTTCCTATTGCGTTATTGCTTCAGGCATTTTTTCCGGTTGCCATCAAAGTGATTTTGGTTTTAGGTGGCTTTTACTTAGCTTATGAAGGAGTAGAAAAAATTATCGAATTCTTTTTTCATCGATCAAAGCCAGCACCGGTGGCTGCTGCTGAAGTTAGACAAAACGACGCTGAAGCAGAAAAGGCAAAGGTTAAATCGGCGGTATTAACAGATTTTATCCTTTCGATAGAAATCGTGATTATTGCGCTTGGAAGTGTTTTAGATAAATCATTGGCGATACAAATTCTGACGGTGTCAGTTGTAGCGATATTGGCAACAATTGGAGTTTATGGCATTGTTGCTTTAATCGTCCGCATGGATGATGCTGGCCATAAATTAATAAAACGCTCCAACGATAAAGGTTTTTGGGCATCTCTGGGGCATTTATTGGTTAAAGCTTTGCCAATCATTATAAAAACGTTAGCTGTAGTGGGTACCATTGCTTTGATTCTGGTTGCAGGAGGAATTTTTGTTCATAATATTGAATTTATGCACCATGTTCTGCCAAACCTTCAATCTACGATAAAAGAATTTGGAGCGGGGATAGTGGGTGGTTTAATTGCTGTTCCTGTAATGATGGTGGGCAAAAAGCTAATCGGTCTGTTCAGTAAAAAGCCAGCAGTCTCAAAATAATTCAAGCGTTTCTGCAACTCTGCAAGCTTCCAAGGCACTCGTCACGTTTAGTTTTTGAAAAATATTTTGGCGGTGGCGGTTTATCGTATTAATGCTCAATGAAAGTTTATCGGCAATTTCTTTACTTCGTTTTCCGTGTTTAATCAATTTTAGAATTTCCTTCTCCCTGCTGGAGAGTAGGTTGGAAAGATTCCTGATCTCGTTGTCTATCACTTTTCCCGTTTGTTTATTCACAATTAAACCACTCGGAATACTACATTCCGGATGGTCATATATTAAGTTGTAAAGACACAGCGCCAGCCAAACATTACCATCAGTGGCGTTTGCGATATAAATTAGCCGGTGCTTCAGCATCACATATTTTCCCTCCCTATTTTTTGCTCTTAACCTGGTAATTACTTCATAATGGTGCCTTTCGTCCAGGCTAACGGACTGAATCATCCTAAAGAATTGAAATTCTAACTGGTATTTTTTAGTCAAATCTTCCGGATGAACTTTGCTTAATAGTTCATCTTCCCAAATGGAATTGATTTCATCTTTTTGCTCGGAAAGGCCGAGGTCTTTAGCAATGGAATTATAAAAAATATAACTTTTCCTGCTCTTCAAATCGCTTAATACGCTAATCCCGTTCTCAAGTTTACTGTACATTTCAGCAATTGCCTTAGCCTGCTCAATTTGTAAATTCTCACTTGCATTACCTTTAAAGGTTTGCCCTAACAGTTTTATGTCAAGTAAATTTCTCATTGCTTCTCAAAGGTAATGGTTATTTTTCACCATTGAGCGATAGGGAAATCATAGATAACTTTGAGCTTCCGGTTGGATAGACTCAGGTTTAGATGCAACCCAAAAAATGATAAGATTAAGAATGAAAAAGATACTATTAGCCATCTGTATGTTGGTAAGCCTAAATAAATTACAAGCCCAAAATTTAAATAATATGCAATGGTTTAATGAGCCTGAGAAGTGGTCAGTGAAAGATAACAGCTTAATGATGCAGGTAACTCCTCAAAGCGATTATTGGCGCATTTCGCATTATGGTTTCACTGTAGATGATGCTCCGTTCTACTACGGCACTTATGGTGGTGAATTTGAGGTAAAAGTAAAATTAACGGGAGATTATAAAGCTCGTTTTGATCAGATGGGTTTAATGATTCGCATTGATCATCAAAATTATATCAAAACAGGAGTGGAGTTTGTAGATGGAAAGTTTAACGTGAGCACTGTAGTCACTCACCAAAAAAGCGACTGGAGTGTTCTACCACTTGAAAAAGTACCTCCATTTATTTGGGTTAAGGCAGTAAGAAGGCTCGATGCTGTTGAGATTTTTTACTCCCTTGATGATAAAAATTATATCATGACCAGAAATGCACCATTACAAGATAACACCCCTGTTATGGTTGGATTAATGGCTGCCAGCCCGGATGGCAATGGTTTTGAAGCAAAATTTGAAGCGTTTAAGGTTAAACATTTGCCAGATCAGAGACGACTTGAATGGTTGAAAAATCATTAATAATAGGTGATGATAAACATTTGTTTACAGCCCACTACATAAGTTTAGAGGCTTAAAATCAACGCAAAGTTGTACTAACGGTATTTCCAATCCTTTTGTTTGGGGCCATATCGGGATAATTTATAGTACTTTCTTCTGGTCGCGTTCGAAAAGGATTTGCAAGGAAGGGTTGAAGCAAGTCAATTAAGCAATATCATTTATTATTATCGATTTCAAGATAAAAGCTGATATTTGTAGCTTCAAAAAACAGCAATGAAACCCTACCTGCAGCTATTCGACTTCTCTAAAAAAATAAATTATAAAACAGAGATTTTAGCAGGACTTACTGTTGCGATGACGATGATTCCCGAATCTTTGTCATTCGCCATCTTAGCAGGTTTCCCACCTTTAACAGGCTTGTATGCAGCCTTTATTATGGGGCTAGTTACCGCAGTTTTGGGCGGTAGGCCGGGCTTGGTATCAGGAGGGGCCGGAGCAACCGTAATTGTACTCATAGCTTTAATGAAGACCCATGGCATAGAATATGTATTTGCTGCTGTTGCTTTTGCGGGAGTAGTACAGATCTTGGTTGGCCTTTTTAAACTTGGTAAATTTGTAAGACTCGTTCCTCAGCCTGTAATGTTTGGCTTCGTAAATGGGCTGGCCGTAATTATTTTTATGTCGCAGCTAGAGCAGTTTAAAACAATTGTGGGCGGCAACACTACTTGGTTGAGCGGACCGGCACTTTACACCATGTTGGGTTTAGTGGCCCTAACGGTGCTTATTGTTATTGTCTTGCCAAAATTTACTAAGGCAGTTCCATCCTCGCTAGTCGCTATTATTGTTGTATTTGTTATCGTTCTCGTTTTCAATATAGATACCAAACTGGTTAAAAATATTGCTTCGGTAAGCGGGGGGTTTCCACCTTTTCACATTCCTAAAATCCCTTTTGATTTAGATACTTTGAAAATCATCTTTCCTTACGGATTAATTATGGCTGGTGTAGGTTTAACAGAAGGTTTGCTTACTCTAAATTTAGTTGATGAAATTACGGAAACCAAAGGCAATGGAAACAGGGAAAGTATTGCTCAGGGAATTGCTAACATTACCAATGGCTTTTTTACAGGTATGGGCGGATGCCCGATGATTGCACAAACGCTTGTAAATCTATCTGCCGGAGCAAGGGCAAGACTTTCGGGCATTATTGCAGCATTAACGATTTTACTTATTATTCTTATCGGTGCGCCGGTTATTGAGCGAGTACCAATGGCAGCATTGGTTGGCGTAATGATGATGGTTGCCATTGGCACATTTGAGTGGATGAGCTTTAAGGTGATCAATAAAATGCCAAAACAAGATATTTTTATAGGAATCTCTGTGGCAGTGATTACGGTTTGGCTCCACAATTTAGCCTTGGCGGTATTAATTGGCGTTATTATTTCTGCTTTGGTATTTGCCTGGCAGAGTGCAAAACGGATAAGGGCTAATCAATTTAAAGATGAAGATGGTGTTAAACATTATGAAATTTATGGTCCTTTATTTTTTGGTTCCGTAGCAAATTTTAACGATCTCTTTGAAGTGTCTAATGATCCTGAGTATGTAGTAATCGATTTTAAAGGCAGTAGAATTTATGATATGTCTGGAATCGACGCATTAAACAAACTGACTGAAAAATATCGGAATGCAAATAAAAAACTTCATTTGCGGTTTTTAAGCGAAGATTGTAAACGGTTACTTAAAAATGCTGAAGATATTATTGAGGTGAACATCATCGATGATCCTCGTTATAAAATCGCTACGGAGAAATAATTAGAAATCGAATTCTAGCTGACTATTTTCTAGTTTTTCTTCCGCCATGTCATCATAAAATCGAGATAGCGTAATTCCCAGGAGTCTTATCTTTGCAAAGCCAATATTGGCCTCATTTAATAAGTTAATGGCTTCGTTGTAAATGGTTTCCGCTTTATTAATTGAGGCAGGAAAAGACCTGCTTCTGGTAATAATTTTAAAGTCTTCAAACTTAATTTTTAGTGTAACAGTTTTGCCTTTTAGCTGGTATTTTTCTAATCGCTTCGCTACGGTTTCGCTAATTTGTCGAAGTAAATCATGCATTACCGCATCATCATTGGTATCTTCAGATAAAGTATCTTCGGCACCTACAGACTTTGTTTCCCGATTTGCTCTTACCGGACGATCATCAATTCCCCTTACAATTTTATAATAGAACCTGCCCGATTTCCCAAATTGGGCTATTAGTTGCGCCTCACTTAGCTTTTTTAAATCAGCACCGGTATTGATTTGCATTGCTTTCATCTTAGCAGCCGTTACTTTACCCACGCCAAAAAACTTTTCTACGGGTAACTTCTCCATAAAAGCTTTAATTTTCGACGGACCGATAAAAGTCAATCCATCTGGTTTGTTCATGTCTGAAGCAACCTTCGCCACAAATTTACTTACCGAAACACCCGCAGATGCGGTTAAATTCAATTCATTTTTTATGGCGTCTTTTATTGATTTTGCAATGTCAATTGCAGAGCCTATTCCGAGCTTATCTTCGGTAACATCAAGATAGGCTTCATCTAAAGATAAAGGCTCAATAATGTCGGTGTATCGGCTAAATATTTCTCGGATGGCTTTCGATGCGGCTGCATAAGCATCAAAACGGGGGTACACAAAAATCGCAGTAGGACAAAGCTGATAGGCTTTGCTGCAAGACATGGCAGATTTAATTCCGAACTGACGAGCTTCGTAACTGGCAGTTGCAACAACGCCACGGCTGTCGGGTTTGCCGCCCACCACAATAGGCTTGCCTCTATATTCCGGAACATCTCGTTGCTCTACGGAAGCATAAAATGCATCCATATCAATATGGATTATTTTTCTTAAAAGAGATAGATTTTGATCAGACATGTAATGCCTAAATTTCGGAAATTTAAACTTGATAACAGCATATTTCTGGAGCGCGTAATCTGGCAATTCTAGTTCACCTTAAGGTATGACTTTAGTTCAATAGGAAGTCAACCTTATTGAGCAGCGAATCCATTTCAAACGGTTTTTCCATGAAATCGTTGGCGCCGGCATCCAAAGCAGATTGACGGATGTCTCTACTTGCTGAAATCATTAAAATGGGTATTTTTTGATATTGAGGATCACTTTTAAGCAATTTGCAGATATCGCGGCCATCATGTCCACTCATCCAAATATCCAACAGAATTAAGTCTGGTTTATTTTTAACGGCCTCGAAAACTGCTCCGCCATCGTAAGTAAATTCTACCTCATAACCCATTACTTCTAATATCATCGTCACTGCATCTACAATCCCTTCATCATCATCGGCGATGAGTATTTTCTTAGTTCCCATTGACGTAAATTTTTGCTATAGTGATTTATTTAAATGTGAGGATAAAGATGATAATTAAGTATAGTATTAATACTGAATTAGAGGTTTTTGTTTTCAAAAATCGCAATTTATTTTGATATAGATTAGCCTGGTTATCGATAATTTTAGATTAGTTCACCCACATCGTAACAAATTGGTTTTTTATTGCTCAAATGTTTTTATACGCTTATTAGAATAAGAAACTAGAAGTTTTGAGCAGTTTCATTTATCTATTTCAATATATTATAGATTATATTTACAACGAAAATTCAATTACATAGGTGAGTAGCCAAAATGGATAGCATTAATATTAAGAAGTTAGCTGAGGCTTTAAATTTATCTACTTCGACTATTTCCAGGGCGTTTAGAGATAATAGTGACATCAGCATTGCTACCAAAGAACGTATTTTGGCAAAAGCCAAAGAACTGAATTATCAACCTAACCATTATGCAAGCAATCTAAGAGAGCAAAGAAGCAAAACCATTGCAGTAATTGTTCCCGAATTAGCTAATAATTATTTCTCTCAAGCCATACATGGTATTGAGCGGGTGGCTAGGGAAAACGGTTATCATATCTTAATTTATGTTACCGATGATGATTATAAAAAAGAAGTAAATTTTATTCGCCACCTACATAATGGCCGGGCAGATGGCATAGTGATGTCGGTTTCTGGTGAAGCCAACGATCATAATTACCTCAATAAATTCGGTGCGCAAAGGCTACCTCTGGTTTTCTTTGATAGAATTTATGAAGATATCGAAACGCCAAGAGTAATCACCAACGATTATAACAGTAGCTTTTTGGCTACTGAGCATTTAATTGAGCAAGGTTGCAAACGGATTGCCTATTTGGTGGTAAACAAAAGTTTATCTATCGGAAAAACCAGGATGCAGGGCTACATTGACGCGCTTGCCAGATACCAAATTCCGTTTGAAGAAAATTTGATTGTAGATTGTAGCAACAGCTATGAAGAAAACAGTGTGATCATCAAAAATGCGTTGCAGCAATTGCAACCAGATGGTGTTTTTACCTCGGTAGAGCGTTTAGCATTTGCTACCTACTATGCTTGTTACGATTTGAATATTAGTATCCCAAACGATTTAAAAGTAATTAGCTTTTCTAGTCTGGAAATCGCACCATTACTAAACCCATCTTTAACAACGATTACACAACCTGCAACAGAAATAGGGGAGCAGGCGGCCAAGTTGCTTTTCAAAATATTGGATGATAACCAGGATAAAAATCTCTTTACAGAAGTTGTTTTGGAATCGAAAATTATCAAAAGAAATTCGACAGCAATTGGGAACAAAAAAAGCTAAAAAGCAGCGCTTAATTTTGGTCTGAAATTTTCAAATTTTTTCTTCACTTAGTGTAAAATAAGCAGAATTCGGCACAATCTTCGGGAACGTTCCCGAAAACGACCGGTGTTTTTCTCCTTCATTTTCGGGAACGTTCCCGAAAAAGCTCTTGAAAACAACTTAGTGTAAAAAGTACACTAAAATTTATCTAATCTATTTTTTAAACATTTGATTTATAGACTTTTAATTTTTATAAATCGTGGTAATTCGTGTTCGTTTATTAATCAAAAATAAAATTTATGTTAAGTTTTTCCTTTATTTTTTATCGCTTAAAATATATTTTTTAAATAAATTTTGAAATCTCATTAAGTGCTGTAAATTAGGCCTATGTGTAAATCACTATAATATTTAACCAAATTTATATACTTAAAAGAGCTTCGAATATGAAAGTATTTTACCTGTTAAAACAGGGGCTTTTAGTGCTGTTAGTTTTTTCAGCATTAATCGTAAAAGCACAAACCGGATCGGTATCCGGAAAGGTGCTTGATGAAACCGGCCAACCTTTACCCGGTGCTTCTATTGTTGTAAAAGGAACAACAAGAAGTACCTCAACCGATGTTAATGGTGTTTTTAAATTAGCAGGCTTAAGCAATGGTGCTGTAACTTTATCTGCAAGCTTCATTGGCTATCAAACGCTTGATAAGCCAGTTACTGTTTCAGCTAATGCCACGGTTAATTTCCAATTGGTGCCCGATGCACAAAAATTGAATGAGGTTGTTGTAATCGGTTACGGTACTGCCGAAAAGAAAAACTTGACTGGTTCAATCACTACAGTAAGTTCAAAAGACTTCCAAAAGGGTGCAATTACTACACCAGAACAATTAATTCAAGGTAAAGTTGCAGGTGTAAATGTAATCTCAAACAGCGGTCAGCCTGGTGTTGGAAGTACAATTCGTATCCGTGGCGGGGCATCACTTAACGCCAGTAATGATCCGTTAGTAGTGATCGATGGAGTTCCATTCAGTGGAAACACAATCGACAATGCGCCAAGTCCTTTATCATTAATTAATCCTAATGATATTGAAACATTTACAGTATTAAAAGATGCAAATGCGACGGCTATTTATGGTTCAAGAGCATCAAATGGAGTTATTTTAATTACCACTAAAAAAGGTAGTGCTGGTGCTCCGGTAATTAATTTTAGTACCAACAATTCTATTGCGAAAGTAATTAAAAATGTTGATGTACTTTCTGCTGATCAAGTCCGTGCTTATGTAAATGCCAATGGTAGTGCCTCTCAAAAAGCATTATTGGGCACTGCAAATACAAATTGGCAAGATGAAATTTATCAAAGAGCCTTTACAACTGATAACAATTTAAGTATTGCAGGTTCATTCAAGGGTGTTCCTTATCGTGTTTCGGCTGGATATTTAGATCAGGATGGATTGTTAATTACCGATAAACTTAAGCGTGGAACAGGTTCAATTACTTTGTCACCGAGATTGTTTAACGATCATTTAAAAATCGACTTGAACGTGAAAGGTTCATTAACTGATTCTCATTTTGCAAATGGCGGTGCAATTGCGAACGCCATTCAATTTGATCCAACGCAGCCTGTAAATGTGAATAACAGCTACGGGAATTACTACGAGTGGACACAAGGTACGGGTGCTGATATGGTTCCAAATCCAAATTCACCTCGTAACCCTGTTGGTTTAATTAGATTACAGGACAACAATGGCCATGCCGCTAGAAGTGTTGGTAATGTTAAGTTTGATTATTCTTTCCATTTCTTGCCAGAATTGCATGCCAACTTAAACTTGGGTTATGATGTATCTAAAGGTTATGGCTCAATCAGAGTTCCAACATTTGCTGCTCAAAGTGCTTCAACTCAAGGATCTTTCTCTCGGGCATTAAGAACTGGGAACGATAAGTTTTCTGAGTTTTATTTAAACTATGCTCATACTGTAGAAAGCATTAAAAGTAGATTCGACGCAACTGCTGGTTATGGTTATTATGATATCTCAACTACAGGCTACAATTTTACAAATTATACAGGCACAGGTGTTCCGCTTGTAACTCCAGTATTTCCTTTTTCTGTTGAACGAAACAAGCTACTTTCCTACTATGGAAGGTTAGTTTATACCTTAGCTGATAAATATATTCTTTCTGGTACAATGAGAGCTGATGCATCTTCAAAATTTGCTGAAAATAACCGTTGGGGTTATTTCCCATCAGCAGGTTTTACCTGGAGAATTATTGGTGAAAATTTCTTAAAGGATAGCAAAGTAATATCTGATTTAAAACTAAGATTAAGTTACGGTGAAACGGGCAACAAAGATGGGATCGGTAACTACGATTACCTATCTAAATATTATGCCAATACCAATACTGGTCAATACCAAATTGGCAACACTTTTTATAACTATTACGCACCTGCAGGTTATGATCCAGATTTGAAATGGGAATCAACAACCACCTATAATGCTGGCTTAGATTATGGTTTTTTACAAGGAAGATTGTACGGTAGTGTAGATGTTTACTACAAAAAAACCAAAGACTTATTAAGCACAGTAACTATACCTGTGGGAACAAACTTTAGCAATGTATTAACAACGAATGTTGGAAATATGGATGTAAGAGGTGCTGAAGCTAGTTTAAACTTTGTAGCAATTAAATCTGATGATATCAATTGGGATTTTGGAATTAACGCTGCTTATAACAGAAGAAAGGTTACTAACCTAACTTTAAATCCAAATTCTGGTTTTAAAATCGATGCAGGAGATATTACTGGAGGTACTGGTGTTCACTTAAAATACAACGCAGTTAATCAAATTCCAGGTTCATATTTTGTTTACAAACAAGTTTATAATGCCAACGGAAAACCACTGGAAGGTGTTTTTGAAGATTTGAATGGTGATGGCGCAATTACACCAGATGATCAGTATTTTTATAAATCCCCTAATCCAGATTTTACCTTTGGCTTCAATACTTCGTTTAGTTATAAAAAATGGACAATCAATACCGTGTTAAGAGCTAATATTGGTAATTATGTTTATGATAACGTGGCATCAAATTATGGTGTGAGATCTAATATTCTTACTTCGGTAGGTGTAATAAATAATGCAAGCACCGATTTGTTAAATACAGGTTTCACTGCTACGCAATTTCTAAGTGATTATTATATTAGAAACGCATCGTTTCTTAAAATGGATAATTTGGGGCTGGCGTATAATGTTGGTAAATTATCTAAAAACGGAAATACCACAATGCGTATTTCAGCAAACTGCCAAAATGTTTTTGTCGTATCTCAATACAAAGGGCTTGATCCAGAGTTAGTAACAGGTATTGATTATAATCTTTATCCTAGACCAAGAACATATACTTTAGGCTTAAACGTTGGCTTTTAATTAAGATATAAAAATGAAAAACTCATTTAAAACAATATTAACCTCGGCAGTAGTATTGCTGTCGTTAAACTCTTGTAAAAAAGAGTCATTAAACGTACTTCCAACTAATGATGTAACAGAAAGTGTAGTTTATGCTACGCCAGCAGGATACAAACAAGGGTTGGCTAGATTATATGCAAATTATGCTTTAACTAGTCCTTCAGGGTCTGATAACAGCGATGTTGGTGGTTTAAACTCAGGATTTGCAGATTTTTTAAGGCTATTCTGGACCAGTCAAGAGTTAACTACCGATGAAGCAATTTGTAATTGGGGCGATACTGGTATTCCTGAACTGGATAACTCTACCTGGTCAACCGATAACCAATTTTTAAGAGGATTATACTCAAGAAGTATTTCGCAAATTACTTTAGTTAACGAATATCTTCGTCAAAGTACACCGGAACAATTGGCTAGTCGCAACATTACAGGTGCAGATGCTACAAATGTTTTACGTTACCGTGCTGAAGCCCGTTTTTTACGTGCTTTTCAATATTGGGTTTTATTGGATGCTTTTGGTAACCCACCTTTTTTAACTGAAAATGATTTAATTGGAAAGGTAAATCCTAAACAAACTACCAAAGCTGCATTATTTGCATATGTAGAATCTGAATTAAAAGCTATTGAAGGTGATTTAGCCAATCCAGGAAGTGCCGAAAGTGAATACGGACGGGCAAATAAAGGTGCGGATTGGGCATTATTAGCAAGATTATATTTAAATGCACAAGTTTACACCGGAACTGCGAAATATACGGAAGCCATTACTTACTCGAGTAAGGTAATTGCGTCAAGTTATTCTTTAAAACCAAACTATAGAGATTTGTTTTTAGCTGATAACAATATTAACAATACGGAAAACATCTTAACTATTAATTATGATGGGGTTAATGGAACAAACTATGGCGGAACAACTTTTTTAATTAATGCAATGGTTTACACAGCGCCAGATGCTGCTGGTATGGTTTCAACTGCTTACGGCGTTCCTAATGGCGGATGGGCAGGTAATCGTACACGTCAAAATCTTCCGGCTTTATTCCCTGATCCAAATGGTACTTTAGATAAACGTGGAATTTTTGCCGGAACTAAAGCCGTAATCGATGCAATTGATGCACCAAATGATGGCTTGAAAGTTACTAAATTTAAAAATATAACTTCAACTAACACCACTCCACCATCTTTAAATGGAACGTTCAGTTCATTAGATTTTGCGCTATTTCGTTTGGCTGAACAATATTTAATTTACGGGGAAGCAGTTGCCCGTGGTGGTTCTGGCGGTAGCGTTGCACAAGCTTTAACTTATGTAAACGCTTTACGATCTAGGGCTTATGGCAATACCTCAGGAAATGTGAGTGCCGCTGCCCTTACTACTGATTTTTATTTAGATGAGCGTGGTCGCGAATTATATTGGGAAGGTCATCGCCGTACAGATTTAATACGTTATGGCAAATTTACAGGTTCTACTTACCTGTGGCCATTTAAAGGCGGCGTAAAAGCTGGAACGAGTGTGCCTGCTTATCGCAACTTATACCCAATTCCAAATGCAGATTTGATTGCCAATCCGAATTTGGTTCAAAACCCAGGCTATTAATCTTTATCGATAGAAAGATATGAAATCAAAATTATTCAAAACCTTAGCTTTAGGCTTAATTGCAGTATCGCTTTGGTCGTGTAAAAAAGAAGAAACCAGAACGGTTTCTAATGTTACAGCGGCGGGTACGCTTACCGCTTCAACTATCGCATTAAATTTAATTCAAGCTAACGGAGCGTTACCGGCAACAACATTAACTTATCCCTTGGCTACTTCTTCTGGTTATGTGGTTCCAGTAAATACAACGCTACAGTTCGCTTTAAAAGGAACTAATTTTGCTACGCCTAAAGAGGTGGTAGTAACCACCAAAAGCTATGCCCCAACTATTACAGAAGTGAATAATATGATCCTTGCTTTTGGCGGGTTAGTGGGTAAACCTGCAGAAGTTGAGGTGAGATTAAAATCAGGAGCTGCGGTAAACGATTTGACATACTCTAATGTGGTAACATTAACGGCTACGCCTTATTTGGCATCTGCATGGATTTATGCTCCGGGCGCTTACCAGGGTTGGAATCCATCAACTGCAGATAGTTTAATTTCTCTGTCAAGCAATGGTGTTTATACTGGTATGATCGCTTATACTACTGGTAATTTAGAATTCAAAATTACTCCTGCAAAGAAATGGGATGTAGCTTATGGAGATGCTGGTGGCGGTAAAATTAGCTCAAGCGCCGGCGATAACCTAAAATCTCCTGATGCAATTGTGAAACAGGTAACTGTTGACTTAAATAAAAACACAATCGTTTTTGGTACACCAAATGAGTGGTCAATTATAGGTGATGCTACACCAGGTGGATGGAACAACGATACCGATATGAAAGGTGTGAACGATGGGAAATTTACAGTTTATTCTATCAAAACCACATTAGGCGTAGGCGAGTTTAAATTCCGCTTCGGTCATGCATGGGATGTGAATTTAGGTGGTGGCGCAACACTTACTACAGGTGGCGATAACATCAAAGTTACCGCTGCTGGTAACTACACCATTACACTTACTGTTATTAAAACAGGAGATAAAGTAACTGGTGGTATTTACACTATTGTTAAAAACTAATCTATAAAATTTGTCCCGTGGTAAACGCCACGGGACTTTTTCAATCTTTCAAAGTTTTAGCATGATCAAAACCCAACCTATCCTTCAGCGTCCTATCTTTTGTAATGCTCGTTCCAATAATTGGCGTTTTGCCAGAATAAAATCAGTAACACTTTCCTTTTTAATTCTTTCATGTGCAAACCTCTTTGCTCAAAAAGTAGAGCGCATAGAACCAATGTTCTGGTATGCAGGAATGCACAATCCGAAACTCCAACTGCTTGTTCATGGAGAAAACATTGCTGCCAGTACGATCTCATTAACTTACCCAGGTGTAAAGCTGGTTAAGGTAAACAAAGTTGAAAATCCAAATTATCTATTTTTGGATTTAGAACTTTCTTCAGCAGTAAAATCGGGAACGTTCCCGATTAATTTCACAGTTAAAGGAAAAAAAATATTAAATTACAACTACGAATTAAAGAACCGCAATAAAAACGCAGACAGAATTCAGGGGGTATCGCAAAAAGATTTTATTTACTTATTAATGCCAGATCGTTTTTCGAATGGCGACGAAAGTAATGACGTTGTTAAAGGCTTAGCAGAAACAGCACTCAACCGTGATAGTATGTATTATCGCCATGGGGGAGATATTCAAGGAGTAATTAATCATTTAGACTACCTTAAGGATTTAGGAATCACCACGGTTTGGATGACTCCAGAAATCGAAAATGATATGGAAAAGGCTTCTTATCATGGTTACGCGGTAACAGATCATTACAAAATTGATCCCCGTTACGGAACAAACGAACTTTACAAAAAATACGTAGAAGCTGCTCATGCAAAAGGCATGAAGGTAATTAAAGATGTGGTCCATAATCACATCGGTACGGGTCATTGGTTTTTCAAAGATTTGCCCATGAAAAGCTGGGTACACCAATGGCCAAAATATACACAAACCAGTTATCGCGATCAAACCGTGATGGATACTCACGCATCTGCTGCTGATCGTAAAAAAATGTTAGATGGTTGGTTTGTTCCATCCATGCCCGATCTTGATCAGACCAATCCTTATGTTCAAAATTATTTAACGCAAAACCATATTTGGTGGATTGAATATGCGGGAATTGACGGTTTACGTTTAGATACTTATCCCTATAACGATCCGGCATACATGGCTGATTGGGCAATTAAACTGAGAGCTGAGTTTCCGACTTTATCCATTTTTGGCGAAACATTTGTTTCAGGTGTAGCCAACCAAGCTTACTTCACGGGTGGAAATACCGTTAATCGTGGTTTCGATACGCACTTGCCGGGCATTACCGACATGGCCGTTAAAGAAGGGATTTACGAGGCTTTGAATGGCAAAAACGGCTGGACAGATGGTATTAACCGATTGTATGATGTGGTAGCCCATGATTTTCTTTACAAAGACCCCACATTAAATTGTATCGCTTTAGATAATCATGACATGAGTCGTTTTTATTCTGTAGTGAATGAAGATTTTGATAAATATAAAATGGGTTTAGCCATGCTTTTGACTATGCGTGGTATCCCTCAGATGTATTATGGGACAGAAATTTTGATGAAAAATTTCTCTGCCCCTGATGGTCTGGTTCGTTCTGATTTTCCTGGCGGATGGCAAGGGGATAAAAAAGATAAGTTTATCGCCGATGGTAGAACAAACAAAGAAAATGAAGCTTTCAATTTTGTGAAGACTTTGGCCAACTACCGCAAAAATAGCCCAGCTTTACAAACTGGTAAATTAATGCAGTTTGTACCTGAAGATGATATGTATGTTTATTTTAGATACAATGCTACTGCAAAAGGTACGGTAATGGTTATCGTGAATAATACAGATAAAGAGAAAACGCTCAATACAGAGAGATTTGCAGAAAGAACAACTGGAATTACTACTGCCAAAAATGTGATTTCGGGAGAAAGCATCCAAATCAAAGAAATTAAAATGCCAGCAAAAACAACCTTAGTTTTAGAATTAAATTAATATTCATTCATTGCCGTTCGGCTTTAGCCAACGGATTTTTATAATAGCAATGCAAAACACATCAAACATACTACCCTCAACCCCAATTAAAGCCTGTCTCTTTGATTTGGATGGTGTATTGGTAGATACAGCAGTTTACCATTACCAAGCCTGGAAACGCCTGGCCAATACCATGGGTTTCGATTTTACAGAAGAACAAAATGAACAGCTTAAGGGCGTAAGTCGTGTAGAAAGTTTAAATAAAATTTTGGCCTGGGGTAGTGTACAAAAAACCGATGCGGAGAAGGAAGAACTTGCCAGTTTGAAAAATAGCTGGTATGTAGATATGATTACCAAAATGAATCCTGCTGAAGTGTTGCCTGGAACGGTTGATTTTTTAACGGCTATTCACCAGGCGGGCTATAAACTGGCTTTGGGTTCAGCCAGTAAAAATTCAGGAATCATTTTAGAACGTACCAATCTTGCTCATTTCTTTGATGAAATTGTAGATGGAAATATGGTTACTAAATCAAAACCAGATCCAGAGGTATTTTTGAAAGGAGCAGAACTTTTAGGTTTCAAACCTGATGAATGCGTGGTTTTTGAAGATGCTGTTGCAGGCGTTGAGGCTGCAAAACGTGGCGGAATGAAGGCCATAGGAATTGGCGAAAAAAGCGTGCTTACAGAGGCAGACCTTGTAGTAAGTGGGTTAGATAAATTAACGGTTGAAGATTTAGAAAAGTTATAAAATGGCAAGTGCCGTCATTGCAAGGCACGAAGCAATCTCTATAAAGGAATTCAATAAAATTGTGAGGACGAACACTCTATAGGAGATTGCTTCTTGCCTCGCAATGACGAAAGTATAAAAGATGAAGAATTACATTAAAGCAGACGAGTGGAGTATTATCGAAGAAGGCTTTGATCCACATTTAAATAAAATTTCAGAAAGTATTTTCAGCTTGGGTAATGGTCGTATGGGCCAGCGTGCCAATTTTGAAGAAACTTATTCTGGAGAAACTCTTTTGGGGAATTACGTTGCAGGCGTTTATTATCCTGATAAAACCCGCGTGGGTTGGTGGAAAAATGGCTATCCAGAATATTTTGCTAAAGTTTTAAATGCGGCAAATTGGGTAGGTATCGAAGTGAAATTAGATGATGAAATTTTGGATTTAGCAACAGCCGAAGTAAGCGAGTTCAAACGTGTTTTGAATATGCATGCCGGGGTTTTGGAGCGTACTTTCACAGCAGAACTTAAAAGTGGAAAAATTGTTAAAGTGAAATCAACTCGTTTCTGTAGCATTGCCGATGATGAAGTCGGAGCGATCCGTTACAGCATTACGTCTGTAAACTTTAATGGCAAAATCACGTTAATGCCTTTCATCGATGGCGATATCAAAAATCAGGACAGCAACTATGATGAGAAATTCTGGACTTTGGTTTCTGATGAAATTGGCGAGACAGAAGCTTATATCAAACTAAGAACAAAGAAAACTGAATTTGAAGTTTGCACCGGAAGCCATATTGAATTGTATAAGAATGCTGAAAAAGTGGCAATCAATCCGGAAGCTGTTCGGAAAGAAAAATTCGTTGGGCAAACTTTTTCTGTTCAGGTAAAAGCGAATGAGGAAATCACTTTGATTAAGATCGCAGCGAATTTATCTTCAGAAAATTATGCAAAAGAATCACTTTTAAAAGAGGCCAAAGCAGTTATTGCAAAAGCTAGAGCTAAAGGTTTCGATACGTTATTAAAAGAACAAACTGAAGCCTGGGCCACGAAATGGGAGGAAAGCGATATCATTATTGAAGGTGATGTTTCGGCGCAACAGGCCATTCGTTTTAATATTTTCCAGTTGTTCCAAACCTATACAGGTAAAGATGATCGGTTGAATATTGGTCCGAAGGGTTTTACTGGCGAGAAATACGGCGGTTCTACTTATTGGGATACCGAAGCGTATTGTGTGCCTTTTTACTTAGCCACTGCTCCGCAAGAAGTAAGCAAAAACCTATTGGTTTATCGCCACAAACAATTGGGCAAAGCCATTGAAAATGCGGCGAAATTAGGTTTTAAAGATGGCGCTGCATTGTATCCGATGGTTACCATGAATGGCGAAGAATGCCACAATGAGTGGGAAATCACTTTCGAGGAAATCCACCGCAATGGAGCTATTGCATTCGCAATTTACAACTACATCCGCTATACTGGAGATGAAAGTTATTTATCAGATTTTGGCTTGGAGGTGCTCATCGGCATCGCACGTTTCTGGAAGCAACGCGTAAATTGGAGCGGCGAAAAACAGCAATATGTAATGCTTGGTGTTACTGGTCCGAACGAGTATGAGAACAACGTAAACAACAACTGGTATACCAATTTATTAGCAACCTGGTGCATGAAGTATGCAACACAAGCTTCGGAAATTGTGAAAAATCAGCAGCCAGAAAAATATAACAGCTTATTAAAAAGCTTAAATTTCGATGCTCAGGAATTTGCTGATTGGGCAGATATCATTGAGAAAATGTATTATCCGGAGGATAAAAATTCAGGCATTTTCTTGCAGCAAGATGGTTATTTGGACAAAGAGCAAACTTTAGTTAAGGATTTACCAGCAAGTGAACGACCAATTAACCAGAAATGGAGTTGGGATAGGATCTTGCGTTCTCCATTTATTAAACAAGCAGATGTTTTGCAAGGACTGTATTTCTTCGAAGAGGATTACGACCTGGAAACTATCAGAAGAAACTTCGATTTTTATGAGCCACGTACCGTTCACGAAAGTTCATTATCGCCTTGCGTACACAGTATTTTGGCCGCTAAATTAAATGATGAAGCTCGTGCTTACGAATTCTACTTACGTACTGCCCGTTTAGATTTGGACGATTACAACAACGATACGGAAGATGGCTTACACATTACATCGATGGCCGGAACCTGGATGAGTGTAGTAGAAGGTTTCGCCGGTATGCGTGTTCGCGATGGCAAATTGCAGTTTAATCCTTTCTTACCAAAGCAGTGGAAATCGTTCTCGTTTACCATTGGTTTCAGAGGAGCAACTTTGAAAATAAATATCACTGAAAACGGCATCAATATTAAAAATAATAACGCTGTTGATTTAGAAATCGGAATCAGAAATCAGTTTTATAAACTGTCTGGAAACGCAAAAATCGAAGTAAATAATGCGGAGTTGGTATGATTGTAGAGGTAAAACATAAAATGGAAAATGTATTGAAATTGTTTTCGACTCCTCGTTATTGTGAGGAACGAAGCAATCTCAATGCGATAGCTTGTATAATTGCGGTTTCCCTTTTATTAATTTCACAATCATCCTTTGCACAAAAAAAGAGTAAAAGTATGAACGATAAGCAAATCGTTATATATCAGTTATTGCCCCGTTTATTCGGAAACAAGAATACCACCAACATCCCATACGGAACCATTGAGCAAAATGGTTCTGGCAAGTTTAACGATATCACAGATAGGGCGCTAGATGGGATCAAAGAGTTGCATGTAAATTACGTTTGGTACACGGGCATTATTGCACATGCAAGCCTAACCGATTATTCGAATTATGGAATTAAGGTTGATGATGCTGACGTGGTGAAAGGAAGAGCTGGTTCGCCTTATGCAATCCGCGATTATTATGATGTAAATCCTGATTTAGCGGTGGATGTAAAAAACCGGATGCAGGAATTTGAAGCGTTGGTGAAAAGAACACATGCAAAGAATTTAAAGGTCATTATCGACTTTGTTCCAAACCATGTAGCCAGAGGTTACCATTCTTATTCCAAACCAGAAAAAGTTATCGACTTTGGCGCTAATGACGAGGTAACTAAAGCTTTCAGCACAAAAAATGATTTTTATTACATCCCTGGTCAGCCACTTGTAGTGCCTACGAACGGACAAGAGACGCCGCTTTCTATTCTTCAGGATGGAAAATTCGACGAAAACCCGGCAAAGGCTACTGGCAATGATGCGTTTACTGCTGCTCCAAAATACGACGATTGGTACGAAACCGTTAAGCTGAACTATGGCGTGGATTATTTAAACGGAAGAAAAGAATATTTTAGTCCCATCCCTCCGGTTTGGACGAAGATGCGAGATATTTTAGTTTTTTGGACGGATAAAGGTGTTGACGGATTCAGGTGCGATATGGCCGAAATGATTCCTATTGCATTTTGGAATTGGGTTATTCCACAGGTTAAAAAAGTTAATCCTAATTTGATTTTCTTAGGTGAAGCTTACAATCCTCAGGTTTATAAACAATATTTAGACGAAGGAAAATTTGATTACCTATACGATAAAGTGGGTTTATACGATGGCTTAAAAAAGCTGATTAGAAATGAACCCGAGGCAGATGTGTCGGCTATTCGTTACGTGTGGCAGAAAGAAAGCGCTGGCTTTGGAAAAAAAATGTTGCGCTTTTTAGAGAACCACGATGAAGAACGGATTGCATCTACAGGCTTTGCGGGCAAGGCCGAACTTGCGCTACCTGCAATGGTGGTTTCGGCTACCTTAGGTGCTGGTCCGGTAATGTTGTATTTCGGACAGGAAGTTGGAGAACCGGGAAAAGGTAAAGAAGGTTATGGCGGAGATGACAACCGCACCACTATCTTTGATTATTGGGGTGTTCCAAATCATCAAAAATGGATGAATGGTGGCTTGTTTGATGGACATAAACTTAATGCTGCCCAGCAACATTTAAGAGCTTATTACAAACAGCTTTTGAAAGTCACATCGGCAAGTGATGCAGTATTGAACGGCGAAATCTATGAGATTCCTCAAAGCGGAAACATGAATAACCGGATGTATGCTTTCATTCGTTACTCTGGTAGGCAACGTTTGTTGGTAGTGGCAAATTTCGATAGAAATTTAACGTTGGAGACCAATATCCAAATCCCTGAAGAGGTATTGAAAGTTAAGAATTCCTCTCCGGTTACGGAATTATTAACGGATACAAAACTGAACATACCGGCAGGAACAACTATACCCGTTAAACTTGCACCAGTTTCGGCACAAGTAATAGAATTTTAGAATGATGAGTTTGATGGACCATGTCTCCACAGACCATTGTAAATTTACATTTCGGTCTGTGAGGACACATACCGAGGAATTGCAATAAAAAAATTTGCGCCTTTGCGTTATTCACTTAGCGTACTTTGCGGTTAAATAAAAACCAAATATAATGAGCTTAAAAACAATATTCGAGAACCCGAAACTAACGCTTGCACAAATTATCAATATGAGTGTCGGGTTTTTCGGAATTCAGTTTGGCTGGGATTTGCAGCGTGCCAACATGGGGCGTATTTACGAAAACCTGGGCGCAAACCCCGATCAGGTTCCGCTATTATTTTTAGCTGCCCCGTTAACGGGTTTGTTGGTTCAGCCTATAATTGGTTATCTAAGTGATAGAACCTGGCACCCGAAATGGGGGAGAAGAAGGCCTTATTTTATGATTGGGGCAATTGTAAGCAGTATCGCTTTAATTTTTATGCCACACAGCAGCGCTTTGTGGATGGCAGCGGGCTTACTTTGGGTTTTAGATGTATTTGGCAATATTGCGATGGAACCTTTCCGTGCTTTTGTTACCGATAAATTGCCAGATAGCCAGGTAAATCGCGGTTTTATTATGCAAAGCATGATGATCGGTTTAGGTGGAAGTGTAGCTTCGGCCTTACCTTGGTTGATGAACAATGTTTTTGATTTACAGAATACAGCGGCTCAAGGTCAGATTCCCGAGAATGTAAAATTCTCTTTTTATATCGGTGCATTTTTCTTTTTCGCCGCAGTATTGTGGACGGTTTTTACCACCAAAGAATATCCACCACGAGATCCCGATTTTAAAGAGAAGTTGAAGGAAAACAGCAGTGGTTTTTTAGGTGGTGCAAAAGAGATCTTTCATGCGTTAAGCAACATGCCTAAGCGTATGCAAATTGTTTCTCTTGTACAATTTTTTACTTGGCCAGGCTTATTTCTAATGTGGTTTTATTACACTACAGCAGTGGCGGTAAATGTTTTTGGTGGCAAAGATGCTGCCGATCCTGTATATGCCCAGGGAGCAGATTTTGGTAGTTTAACCCTTGCCTATTACAGCGTTATTACCTTCCTCTTTGCATTGGTGTTACCTAAAATCGCTGATGCATTGGGCAGAAAAACAACTCATGCCATT
This sequence comes from Pedobacter sp. MC2016-05, assembly GCF_026239735.1. Taxonomy (GTDB): domain Bacteria; phylum Bacteroidota; class Bacteroidia; order Sphingobacteriales; family Sphingobacteriaceae; genus Pedobacter. The sequence continues at coordinate 114,664 of NZ_JAPIVT010000012.1, read as the reverse complement.
TGTTTGCTTTGTGGGGCACTTGGATTAATCAGCGTGGCTTGGGTACATGATAAAAATATGCTTTACCTATGTATGACTGGTGTTGGTATCGCTTGGGCAAGTATTCTTTCAATGCCTTATGCCATGCTCAGTGGTTCTTTACCAAAAGATAAAATCGGTATTTACATGGGGATCTTTAATTTCTTCATCGTTTTGCCTGAGATCATTGCATCACTGGGTTTCGGCTGGTTAATGCGTAATGTTTTAAATAATGATAGGCTTTTAGCGGTTCAGTTGGGTGGCGTATTAATGATTTTAGCCGCTATTATTTGTTATCTATTTATCAGAGAGCCGAAGAAAACAGATGAAACATTAGCTTCAGAACTGGCTATTGAAGAAAATAGATCGGTCTAATAACTCTGCAAATAATTTGTAACCACAGAGAACAAAAAGAAAATTCAGAAAGTAAACAGAGTTGAATATTTTGCTCTGTTAAACGCTCTGTGTGCTCGATGGTAAAACTCCCTTAATCCCTAACCAAATGAAAAAAATTATTTACCTGTTACTGCTGGTTACAGCATTTAATACCTCGTGCAAAAAATCTTCAACAGAGAGCGGAACAGAAATTCCGACCCAACCCTCGGTAGATTTACCTGCGGGCGCAAAAGATGGTGTGGCTTTCATTAACAACGGAACTTCGGCAAATGTAACGCTTTATGCGCCTGGGAAAAATTCAGTTTCACTTATTGGTGAATTTAATGATTGGTCTGCAACGGCTTCGGTGATGAAAAAAACTGCAGATGGTAACACCTGGTGGATTCAGGTAGACAACCTAAATCCTGATACCGAGTATGCTTATCAATTTTTTATTGATGGCAAATTAAAGGTTGCCGATCCCTACAGCGAAAAAGTGCTTGATCCGGATAATGACAAGTATATATCTGCAACTGTTTATCCAAATCTGAAAGCTTATCCGGTAGGAAAAACTACGGGAATTGTGAGTGTGATGCAGGCTAATCAACCGGTTTACACCTGGAAAAATGCAAGCTTTTCTAGACCCGAAAAAAACAATTTGGTTATTTATGAACTGCTGATCCGCGATTTTACAACTGATCACAGCTATGCTTCTACGTTAACCAAACTCGACTACTTATTAACTTTAGGCATCAATGCCATCGAATTAATGCCGGTAAACGAGTTCGAAGGAAATTTAAGCTGGGGTTACAATCCTTCGTTTTACTTTGCTGCGGATAAATATTATGGAAGCAAAACGGCATTGCAAAACTTTATCGACGAGTGTCACGGAAAAGGAATTGCTGTGATTTTAGACCTCGTTTTGAATCATTCTTTTGGTCAATCGCCAATGGTACAAATGTATTTTGATAATTCGAAACCTACTTTAAATAGCCCATGGTTTAATGTTGATGCGAAACATCCGTATAATGTAGGTTACGACTTTAATCATGAAAGTGCAGCAACCAAAAAGTTTTCGAAAGATGTGATGAAATTCTGGATGCAGCAATACAAAATTGATGGATTTAGATTTGATTTGTCAAAAGGCTTCACCCAAAAAATTTCTACAGATGATGCTAACATGAGTGCTTATGATGCAAGCAGAATTGCGATTTGGAAAGAATACAATAACTATATCAAAAGCATCGACCCTAATAATTTCTATGTTATTTTGGAACATTTTGCTGATTCGACAGAAGAAAAAGTGTTGGCTGACGATGGGATGATGCTTTGGAACAACATAAACTACAACATAAATGAAGCCACCATGGGCTGGTTAGGGAATTCCAATTTCCAATGGGGATTTTATGCCAATCATGGTTTTTCAAAATCAGAGAACCTGGTTACCTATGGTGAAAGTCACGATGAAGAGCGCTTAAATTTTAAAAATTTCACCTATGGAAATGCCGCTGGTGCTTATTCAATCAAAGGCAATTTAGCTATCTCTTTAAAAAGAGAAGAAATGGCGGCAGCTTTTCTATTGGCTATTCCCGGGCCCAAAATGGTGTGGCAATTCGGCGAATTGGGCTACGATGTCAGTATCGATTTCAATGGAAGAACTGGCGAGAAACCCATCAGATGGGAATATTTCGCCGATCCTAGCCGGAAGACGCTGTTTGATGCCTATGCAAAATTTATACGTTTGAAACAGAACAACTCTATTTTTAATACGGCAAATTCAAGTTATAATTTAGCTGGAGGGACTAAATATATCAAGCTTATAGAGGATTCGAATACGGTAATTGTTGTTGGCAACTTTGATGTAGTTAATCAAACTGCAAACATTGATTTCGGATCTTCCGGATCGTGGTTTGATGCAGTTGGTAGCAACATTAACTTGTCTTCTAACGCTTACACGGCGACTTTGGCTCCAGGCGAATATCATATTTTCAGTAAAAGTGAGTTGAAATAGCGCTTTTATAATTTCATTTCGAAGCTGCCTTTTTGCACTTTAATTCGATTATATCTGTAAATCTGCGGCTTCTGTCTTAATAATCTTGATGTTTTTAGTTAATATTGTTTTAACAACAACTCATCCTAAATGAACGAAAAATTAACGCATCACCTGTTATGGGAACGACTTCGTTCTGGCGACAGAGATGCGTTTTTTGATCTTTACCGAACTCTTTATTATCCACTCGTAAATTTTGGAATTCGGGTTTGTGCCGATGCAGATACTTCCAGCGAGGCTACGGATCTGGTTTTTACCACCATTTGGGAAAAGCATGAAACACTCAATCGGGTAGATAATGTAGAGGCATATCTTCGAACCTTTTTAAAACGCAAACTCTTGCGAATCCTCGAGCGAAAACGTAAAATTAACGACGCACTTTCGAACGCTGGTGCCGATGGAGATTGGATGGAAATGAGTTATGAGGAGTTTATGGTAAAGATGCAAAGCGATGAACTGGTTAAACACCAACTCAAAAACGCGCTTGAGAAACTCACTTTTCGTCAGAAACAACTGATTCATTTAAAGTTTTTTGAGGGTTTAAGCTACGAGCAGATTGCTGAACAAACGAGCCAAAGTATTAAAACGGCTTACAACACCATTTATGATGCGCTAAAAATATTGAGGAAAGAGTTTAAGGGATAAATAAGATTGCTACTTCGCATATTAAGCCAAGCTTAGCTTCGTCGCAGTTCCTCAACCAAAGATTAACCTGCTGCATTTCAATGAAAGCCCGCCGCTGGTCTTCTCAAGAAGCGCTCAACCGTCCATCATCTCGACAGGTGTTCCTCTGTCCGTCATCTCGACCGAAGCGCAACGTAGTGGAGAGAACTTTTCTGATCATTTCACAGCGTTCCAAGATTTCATCGTTCCATAATAATAAAAATTATCGAAGAATCACTTTATCCCGCAATTTTATTTCCTGTTTTCAAGCCTGCAGAGGCCAGTTATTCTGAATTTTCTAAAAAAGTTGAAATTTCTTTAGGAAAAGATTAAACTTTTAGGCACTGATATATAAAAGGCAAACAACAATGGTTGATAGAAGTAAGTTCAACGCAGAAGATTTCCTTGTCGATTCTACATTTCAGCAATATTGCGCTGGAACAGACAAACTTTGTGTTGGATATTGGGAGAAATACATTAATGCCCACCCGGAGCAGGCGGAAGTAATTGCCGAAGCGAAGAAATTATATGTGATTTTGAGCGGAAACAAACGCCAGTTAAATTTAAAAGTAGAGTCTTTTAAGCAAGAGATGTTTCCACAACAGGAGACGAGTGCTAAAATAAAGTCTTTTTTATGGCTAAAAATTGCTGCGGCCATTGTGGTAGCTTTAGCTGCCACTTTACTTTATTTAAGCTATCTTAATTTTAAGAGCGGCGAATCCACACAGGAAGTGTTCACCTGGGCAACAAAAAGCGGCGAAAGAAAAAAAATCAAGCTACAGGATGGAACGGTAGTTTTGCTAAATGCAAAAAGTACACTTTCAATTCTTAAAGGATTTAATCATGATAAAAGAGAAGTAAACCTTGTTGGCGAAGCTTTTTTTGATGTCGTTCATAATAAAGAAAAACCTTTTAAAGTACATACTTCCGATTTTGATATCAATGTTTTGGGTACAGCATTTAACGTTAAATCTTATCCAGATGAAATCACTTCCGAAGCGACTTTGATCCGCGGGTTGATTACAATGGAAGCCGCAAATGGCAATGGAGGTACAATTACTTTGAAACCAAGCCAAAAGGTAACATTTTACAAAACCCAACCATCGATAAAAAAAGCCAAGTTATCAAAGCCGTCGCTGGCACGACCAGAAATCGCAATAAACCATTATACCGTTATAAAAGACAGCACAATTGTAGAAACCGCCTGGACTAAAAATCGCATTGAAATTTACGATCAGGATTTTGAGGAAATCAAAGCTGTTTTGGAAAAATGGTACAATGTAAAAATCAAGTTTACCAACAACGAAGTTGAAAAATATCGTTTCACTGCTACATTCAGCAACGAAACCATTGAACAAGTTCTTTCAGCATTACAAAACGTAGAATATTTTAAATATGAGATAAAAGGAAATGAGGTGATCATCTCAAAATAAGGATAAAAAAGGACGGTGTTGGAGCACCGCCCTTAATATTTCTTCTTTGATTAATTAATGGCAGTTTATGCGCAAACAGATTGCTGCCAAGAACTTATGCAACCAAAAAAAACAAAAATATGATTTATTATTACTTACTGCAAGAGCATCCGCTTCGCCGGAAGCTCTTAAAATTCATTTTGCTAATGAAATTGGCCTGTATTATGGTTTTCATTACTTGCCTGAATGTTTCTGCATCGGTGTTTTCCCAGGAAAAAATATCACTTGATGTAAAGAAAACGAAATTAGGTAAGGTTTTACAGATTATCGAACAGCAGAGCAGCTACCACTTTGTGTATAGCGCTTCTTATGTCCCGGTAAATAAAGATGTAAGCATTACCGTAACCAATACTTTGGTTACTGATGTTTTAGCCGCTATTTTAAACAGAACGAACCTGAAATATTCTGTTTCTGATGGTGGTTTGATCGTCATTAGCAGGAATAAAGAAGTACCAATTATTGGCACAATCAAAGATGCCTCAGGAGGTGCATTGCCGGGTGCAAGCGTTCGCGTTAAAGGAACAGGAATTGGAACCTCCACCGATATTAATGGCAAATTTGCTTTAAATGCACCAGAAAACGCTGTTTTAGTCGTTTCTTATGCGGGTTTTCAAACCAAAGAAGTTTCTATCGGAAGCCAGACGACGATCAGTATTACATTGGTTGAAGATACCAAACAACTTACTGATGTAGTGGTAACTGCACTGGGTATTAAGAAAGAAAGAAGGGCACTTGGTTATTCGGTTACGCAGCTTTCCGGCGAAACTTTAACGCAAGCCAGAGAAAATAACATCACCAATTCGTTAGTAGGTAAAGTTGCGGGTTTAGATATTGCCGGAACTTCAGGAGGAGCGGGAGCAGCTACCAATGTCACTATTCGTGGCGTTTCAAGCATGGGTCCATCAAGTCAGCCGCTTTATGTGGTTAATGGGATACCGATGGAAAACTCGCCGGTAGGATATAAAAGTACCATCGGTATTGGAAACAATGGGGGACAATACGATAACGCACCAGATTTGGGAGATGCCATTAGCAACATCAATCCTGACGATATCGAGAGCATTTCAGTATTAAAAGGAGCTGCAGCATCAGCGTTATATGGCAACCGGGCGAAAGCAGGGGTAATCTTGATCACCACGAAAAGTGGTAAAGGAAACAGCATTGAGTTTAGCAGTAATTATGTTGCAGAGCAGGTAATGGACAGAACCAACTGGCAATATGTTTACGGTCAGGGGGTAAACGGACAGAAACCTACCACACAATTGGCTGCGGCTTCTACAGGAAGTTCGAGTTGGGGTGCACCTCTTGATGGATCAAGCGTAATTCAGTTTGATGGGGTAAGCAGGCCGTATTCAGCACAGCAAGATAATATCGAAGACTTTTACAGAACTGGTGGCAGCTGGACAAACACTTTGGCTTTGAACAAATCGTTTACAGGTGGAGTAATTCGTTTATCTGCAAGTGATTTAACGAATCGTTCGGTGGTGCCAAATTCAGGCTTAAACAGACAAAACTTTACCTTGTCGAGCACATTCGATCCGATTAAAAACCTGGTGATTGATGCCCGTGTCAACTACATTTTGGAGCAGGCAAAAAACCGCCCGATGTTATCAGATGGGGCAGGTAACGCCAATTATAATGCAGCATTTTTGCCAACGAGTGTAAACATAGCCACATTACAGCCAGGCAAAAAGCCCGATGGAAATGAACTTTCTTACAATACAGGCAATCCGTATGCTACAAATCCTTGGTTCGCTGCAAACGATTTTATTCATGATACCAATAGAGAACGTTTGTTAAGTTCGGTAAGTGCTAAATATACTTTTGATAATGGATTGTTTTTGCAAGCCAGAGCCGGAAGAGATTCTTATAAGGATACGTACATTGCAGTTACGCCATCTGGCACCGCCTATGATGCTGACGGAGGATATACCGAACAGAGCAGTAAATTTTCTGATATCAATGTGGATGGGTTAATTGGTAAATCATTCAAAATTGATGATATCTCTATCACGCCCAATATTGGCGCTAGTTACCGTAGAACACATAGTGAAGGGATAACCAATAGTGGTGCGAATTTCCAGCTTTTCGGAATTTATACTTTGGCCAATACGGGTGGAAAATCTGTTTCTGCCTATAAACAAGATCAGGAAACACAATCCATCTATGGTACTCTGGAAGTTACTTATAAGGATATTTTATACTTAACAGGAAGTGCCCGCAGTGATTGGTTTTCTACATTGGCAACTCCTGGAAGAGACAATAAATTATATACAATCTATCCTGCAGTTAGCGGATCATTTGTTTTCTCAGAATTGTGGAAACCATCTTTCTTAAGCTTTGGTAAGTTGAGAGCAGGATACGCTGGAGTTGGTCAGGCTACTAGTCCTTTCCAAACGCAATTGTATTACAATTTACGTAGCGAGTCCATCAACAATAATCCACTGGGTAATATTGTCAACGGCGCAATTCCGAACGCTTCTTTATTTGCATCAAGTGCAACCGAGTTAGAAGTTGGAACGGAGTTGAGATTTTTCGGAGATAGGTTAAATGTTGATTTCACCTGGTACAACAAAAAATCAAAAGATGAAATTATCGATGTGCCCACTTCTACCACAACAGGATACAATGGTGCGGTATTAAACATTGGTCAGTTAAGAAATCGGGGTATTGAAGCATTGGTTTCTGGGGTGATATTAAAAAATCAGGATTTTAGCTGGACATCAAGCATCAACGGATCTCGTAATAATAATATGGTACTCACGCTTGCTCCTGGAACGGCATCGCAGGGTTTGGCAACGTCACGGAGTAACGTGGGTTTTCTTCAAAATCTAGAAGGTAAGCCTATTGCACAAATCATGGCTTACGATTTTCAGTACGATGCAAATGGAAACATTGTAAGAGATACTAATGGTGTTCCACAACGAGGAGAATTAAAAGACTATGGTTCTGCATATCATAAATGGACTGCCGGCTGGAATAACGAATTTAATTATAAAGGCGTAAATCTTTCTTTCTTAATCGATGGGAAATGGGGTGGTAAAATCTTCTCAGCAACAGATTATTATGGCTATGTTTTTGGTTTACACCAAGCTACCTTAGAAAACCGTGATCAATTGGGTATTGGTGCAGCAAATTATTATAGCACTTACGCCAACAATGTTTCCAAACAGTTTGTGCAAGATGCCAGTTTCATCAAGTTCCGTCAATTTATATTGGGGTATAACTTTCCAGCAAAGGTTTTTAATAACAGAATTAAAAGCTTAAACGTAAGTTTTGTAGGGCGTAATCTGTTCATCTTAATGAAGAAAACCGATAATATCGATCCCGAATCTAGCTATAACGCAACCATTCCTGGGATGGAACTCGGGGGCGTTCCGCCGGTGCGTACCTATGGTTTAAATTTAAGTGTTAAGTTATAATCTTTAAAAAGAATTGAAAATGAAAACGATCATAAAATTATACGTACCACTTCTATTATCAGGCCTGGCGCTAATAACAAGCTGTACTAAAAACTTCGAGAAAATTAATACAGACCCTTTATCGGTAAATCAAGAACAGTTTAATCCAAATTATTTATTATCAACAGCCCAATTGAATTATACGGGCAGTGTAGATTTTGCTTATGAAACCTGGCGTGGCAACCTGATTTATGCCTCAACAATGATGCAGGGCATGTCATCAGTAATTGGGTATTGGGCTGGTGATAAATACATGCTGAATGAGGGCTACACCGCCGCCTATTGGGAAAAAGCTTATCCTGATCAAATAAAATATACAGCAGACTTGGTTGAGTTTACCAAAGGGAAAGCGCAGTACAACAACGTACATCAAATTGGTAGAATCTGGAAAGCACTAATGTTTCAACGGTTGACAGATTTGTATGGCGATATACCGTATTTAGATGCTGGTAAAGGATATTATACCGGAAATTTATATCCAAAATATGATTCACAGCAGGCTATTTATGCCGATCTTTTAAAAGAAGTTGATGAAGCAGGAACAGCGCTTACAGCTGGTGGTGATGCAGTAACGGGCGATTTGGTTTATGGTGGTGATGTAAACAAATGGAAGCGTTTTGCTGCCAGTTTAATGTTGCGCATGGCGATGAGGTTAACGAAAGCTGATGCAACTTTAGCGCAAAGCTATATTACAAAAGCTGTTGGTAAAACCATGACTGGCGATGCCGATAACGCCTTATTTAAACATGATGCTAACGGTGGCCGGGTAACTCAAAATAGAGCTGCACAGGTGTTGTTGGGCGATGGTGGTCAGGAGCACTATTATACTCGATGGAGCAGTACTTTTATCAATTACTTAAAAACTAATAACGATCCTAGGCTAAGCAAGGTAGCTGTTACAAAATTATTTTTAAGAGATGATTTAAAGGGAGAGCCAAACCTGAATCCTGCTTTTATTACAACTGCATCGGTTCAAAAAGGGATGCCAAATGGTAAAGATTTAAGTGGTATTGCAGGCAGAGATGTCCGTCAGGATGCTTCTTATACCGATTTTACCGATTATTCTTCTCCTAATCCAGGCATGTTAAAAAGAGATGGAAATACCATTATTCTTACCTATGCCGAAACTGAATTACTTTGGGCAGAAGCCGCACAACGCTTCAATATTGGTGGCTCGGCAGCTGCACACTATAATGCTGGCGTTACCGCCGCAATGACTTATCTATCTCAGTTTGATCCATCGATGGCTTTAACTGCCGGCGATGCTGCTACCTATTTAACTGCTCATCCCTATGTTGCAGCTAATGGCTTAGAAATGATTTCAACGCAATATTGGGCGCACACCATTACCATGTTGGATTTTTACGAAACGTGGTCGAACTGGAGAAGAACTGGATTACCTGCACTGGTTCCAATTGTTTACCCAAACACCAATACAGGCGGCTCAATTCCACGAAGGTTCCCTTATCCTTTAATAGAAGGCGTATCTAATGCTGCGAATTACAAAACAGCGTCAGCAGCGGTTCCGGGTGGCGATAAATTGGTTGGAAGAGTTTGGTGGGATAAATAAACAGACTTAAAGCTTTGAAAACCGGTGTCATTTATTTTGGCACCGGTTTTTTTGAGTAACATTTCTAATGAGGTTTTTGATTAACGGCAGTTTAACTTGATATTTATGAACCAAACTCAACGAAATGAAATCCAGATTTTTACTAAGCATGTTTTTACTTGCAGGCATAGCTACTTATGCTCAGCAAAACCCAAAAAAAAACCAGTCAAAAGAAACCATTACCTCAACCCAGGTTACCGTAAAAGAAGAGCCGAAATCAATAGCTAGTGAACGGACTATAAAGGTCGAAAGTTCGGTGATTACCAATCATTCTGTAAATATCGATGGGAAGGCAGTTCCCTACAAAGCAACTACTGGCACCCTTCCTGTTTGGGATGAGGATGGAAAACCCATAGCTGGCTTATTTTATACCTATTACGAAAGAAGTGATGTTTCTAACCGCGATAAAAGACCGCTGGTAATCTCCTTCAATGGTGGTCCAGGCTCTGCTTCAGTTTGGATGCACATTGCTTACACTGGCCCAGTGGTGTTAAACATCGATGATGAAGGTTACCCGGTTCAGCCATATGGCTACAAGGAAAATCCTTACTCTATTTTGGATGTTGCAGATATCGTTTACATCGATCCGGTAAACACGGGTTACTCTCGAGCAGTAAGTAAGGATATTCCAACCAATAAATTTTTTGGTGTAAAAGCTGATATCAAATATCTGGCAGAATGGATCAATACTTTTGTAACCAGAAACAACCGCTGGGCATCTCCGAAATTCTTAATTGGTGAAAGCTACGGAACCACCCGTGTTTCAGGTTTGGCTCTAGAGCTTCAAAATAACCAGTGGATGTATCTAAATGGGGTAGTTTTGGTTTCTCCAACAGAACTGGGAATAGAGCGTGGCGGGCCAGTTGAAGCGGCTTTACGTTTGCCTTACTTCGCGGCGACCGCCTGGTACCACAAATTGTTGCCTCAGGATTTGCAATCAAAAGATTTAACAGCCATGTTACCCGAAGTAGAAAGCTTCACCATTAATGAGGTGATTCCCGCAATTTCTCAAGGCAGCATGTTGAGTGGTGAAAAAAAGAAAGCTATAGCAGCGAAAATGGCTCGCTATTCTGGCTTATCAGAAAAAGTAATAATAGACTATAACTTAAATGTGCCAACTAATTTTTTCTGGAAAGAACTGATGAGAGACAAGGGTTTTACTGTTGGCCGTTTAGATTCGCGCTATCGCGGAATCGATAAAATGAGTGCAGGTGAGGGTCCGGATTATAATGCTGAGCTTACTTCGTGGCTACATTCTTTCACGCCTGCAATTAACATGTACATCCGCAACGAGCTGAATTACAAAACCGATTTAAAGTATAACATGTTTGGCCCGGTTTATCCATGGGATCGAAGTGGCGACCAAACCGGTGACAACCTTCGTCAGGCGATGGCGCAAAACCCTTATTTACATTTATTGGTGCAATCGGGTTATTACGATGGTGCTTGCGACTATTTCAATGCAAAATACAGCATGTGGCAATTAGATGCTGCGGGCAAATTTCAAGATCGCATGAGTTGGGAAGGCTACCGTAGCGGGCACATGATGTACCTGCGTAAAGAGGACTTGAAAAATTCCAATAATCACATTCGGGAGTTCATCAAAAAAGCATTACCAAAAGCAGGTGAAGCGGCAAAGTTTTAACCAGGATTTTTTAGGATTTAGGGATTTTAAGATCAATGTGCAGGGGTTTAATCGGTCTACAATAAAATTATTTGAAGCGCCAAGCCAGTATAGCTATTCATGTTGGTCCTGCGCTTCAATCTTTTTTGTGTAATTGTTGTGGAAAATCAGAAATCATCAAAAAAGTATTTTCGCTGCAATCAAGCCTAAGAAAGTTTGAGCGATAAATATCCAGATTCCAGGAATAGTACCCAGCGATATTAATTATTAATCTTACCAAAGATGGCTTACAAATTAGATAACCAATTCACTTTTTTTCTTGTTTTAACGCTAAGTCTATGGACCGCAAATAACTGTTTCTTGCTACCTTTTCGTCCCAGCGGGACGAAAAGGTAGCAAATTAGGTGTGATAATTATTTTGTTCCGTTAGGAACGTTTTATGATCTTCGTCAATCTTTATTCAGGTGTTGCAACCTAAACCCGATCGGCCAGATATCGATTCTTTATGGGTAGAAGATAGAGCAGGGCGGGACCTCTGCTATTCTTTGGCGCCCTTGCTTTTCAAATCAATTCGATTGTTTATACTCGTTTTCTAGACCCATTGAATGGTAAAGAAAAACTGTTGACCGCAAACTAAAAATAATTACTTATTTTTGTGGTTCAATTATGCAGCAAATAAAAACATCATTCGATTTTGAGAAACCTATTGCCGATTTAGTTCAGCAGATAGAAAAGGTTAAACAAGTTGCCGATAAAACTAAGGTAGACATGTCTGCCACGTTAGACGAGCTTGATGGCAAATTAGAAGAAACCACCAATAATTTATATAAAAATTTAACTGGTTGGAATAAGGTTCAAATGAGCCGCCATCCCGATCGTCCGCAAACACTCGATTACATCAGCATGATTTGTGATGATTTTATTGAGCTACATGGAGATAGGACAGTTAAAGATGATAAGGCCATTATCGGCGGTTTTGCTACCATAAACGGTCAAACCGTGATGGTTATCGGGCACCAAAAGGGTAAAAACACCAAAGAACGCCAGTTTCGTAATTTCGGTATGGCTAACCCCGAAGGCTACCGCAAAGCTTTACGTTTAATGCGCCTGGCAGAGAAGTTTAACAAACCTGTAGTTTCTTTTATCGATACGATGGGTGCATATCCTGGTTTGGAAGCTGAAGAACGTGGTCAGGGTGAAGCAATTGCCCGCAACTTATTAGAAATGTCGGTGCTTCGTGTGCCCATTATTTGTATTGTTGTTGGCGAAGGTGCATCTGGCGGCGCTTTAGGTATTGGTATTGGCGATAGAGTTTATATGCTTGAGCATACCTGGTATTCGGTTATTTCACCAGAGTCTTGCTCATCAATTCTTTGGAGAAGCTGGGATTTTAAAGAAAAAGCTGCTGAATGTTTGAAGTTAACTTCTGATGATATGTTTGGCAACAAATTAATCGACGGAATTATTCCAGAACCACTTGGAGGTGCTCATCAAGATCCTGAATTAATGGGGCAAACGCTGAAAGAATACCTTATAAAAGATTTGGCCGCTTTAGGTAAGTTGAAAACTGATAAAATGATTGAGCAAAGAATTGAAAAATTCTGTGAAATGGGCGTTGTTAATGAATAATCATTAAAAAATAAATTTTAAATCCCGTTTGGCATCGCTCAACGGGATTTTTTTTGGATTATTGGTTTCATGGACACCTTCGTTTTGTTTGCCCCGTTCATACACTCCTACGCTCGTTTCCAAACCAGCGCGTAAATAGCTAATCGTATTTTACGATAGAATCGTAAAGCTATAATGCGCTCATTAGAAATGACCGCAGGCCTCGAAACCACTCGATAATCCATAAAAAAGCAGCTACAAAGAAATGCAGCTGCTTGAGTGTATTTTGTAAACTAATTTACTGTGGCCCTTGCTGCGAATAATAGGCTGAGAACTTTGCCTCTAAACCAGTAAATATTTTCTCGAGCTGTGTGCTTACTTTGGTTTGCCCATTCGCTTTAGCCGTTCTAATCATTCTATCCAGATAGTAAAGTCCAGTTTGCACATTTTGTGATCCTGTCAAACCTTTCGATGCAGAAAGATCCGCCAGATAGGTCAACTCTTTATTGATATAATCGCCAGATTGAGTTAGGATTTCATTGGCCCTTGCGGTTTCACCAAGCTTGTACAAGTTTTCAGCCATGTAGAATTTAACAACCACCGTACGAATGCCATAAAATTTTTGAGGCATTACTTCGTAATACTTATCTACCACTTTTTTAGCTTCAGTAGTTTTACCTTCTTTAATCAAACTTCCGGCTAGGTTACTGAAAATATTAGTGAAGATAAAGGTGTCGTCAGATGATTGTGGATCTAAATAAGTAGCATTTTTCATGTTACCCCATTTAAATTTAGTCATTACGTTGTTGTACAATACAGGTGTATTTAATTGTTCTGCTCTCTCTTCAGATGTTGTTGTATCAGGTTGTAAAGGCATTAAACGTAATGCTAAACCTTCACTATACAAGTATTTATCTAAACCATTGTATTGTTCAGAAGGAACGGTTGAAGCAAAATAAATTGGACGTTTCCAATCATTATGCGCCAAAATATCAAGCATCGCCAGTGTACCTTTTGTAACGTAACCTTTGTTGAAAGTCCAGGTCATTTCAGGAACAATTTTCGAAGCATTGGCTGCGCTAACTGTACCTGTGCTTAACACTTGTTTAGGATCAATTGTAATTTTGAAGTTTTTAGTAGGTAAGAAATTTGATTTAGTGCCATCCTGCATCGCAACCTTATCATTATCATCATTTGATAATAATAGATCCACAATGTTTTTCAATTCTACCGCACCAGCAATTTTATAATCATCGTATGGCATTACATCACGCTCACCCTGAACATATTGCTCTGGTTTCATTGTAATTGGAAGCGGTGCAGATTCATTTTGTTTCTTTCTAGCGCCATTGATGTACCAATCGGTATCAAACAAACTTAAGTTAACTATACGAATATCCGGGCGCACATTTTCTACTTCCTGAATATACCAAAGCGGATAAGTATCATTATCGCCATAAGTAAACAGGATGGCATTTGGTGCGCAAGATTCTAAGTAATCTAAGGCAATATCATGCGGAACCATCTTGGTAGAACGATCATGATCATCCCAACCTTGTTGCGCCATAATTACCGGAGCGGCCAATAACCCAATTACGGTTGCCGCCACAGCGCCATTTGTTGCTGATAGCTTTTTAAATACCCATTCTTTTATGGCCAAGGCACCGAGACCGATCCAAATGGCAAAAGCATAGAACGATCCTACATAGGCGTAATCGCGTTCACGAGGTTCTAAAGGTTTTTGATTTAGATATAAAACAATGGCAATGCCTGTAAAAAAGAACAATAATGCCACTACGCCAGCATCCTTTTGGTTGCGTTTGAAGTGCCATAATGCCCCAATAATTCCCATAATTAATGGTAAAAAGAAGAAACGGTTATAAGCATTGTTATCCACTGTAGATGGTGGCAAATTGGTTTGATCGCCCCTTAACATGGCATCAATTGGCTTAATCCCACTAATCCAGGTTCCTTCGTGGCCACTGCCTTGGCCTTGTTCATCGTTCTGGCGACCAGCGAAATTCCACATGAAATAACGCATATACATATAACCAATTTGGTAACTGAATAAAAAGCCTACGTTATCAACCAAGTTTGGAACTTTGGCATCATCTAAACGCATCCATTCTTTATAAAAGGCAGCATGTCTAGCATCGTCGCTATACATACGCGGCAATAAAGTGTTGTTATTGTACTCGTAATCGGTTTTTACTCCAGCTTTCTCGTATTTTTCGTTTCCTTTTCTCCAGATTGTTTTTCCGCCTTCTTTAATTCCAGTGCGTTCCGAATTATAATTTGGGCCATAAGCTAAAGGTCTATCGCCATATTGCTCACGATTTAAGTAACTTAAGAAAGAGAATGCATCTTTCGGAGCACTGTTATTTAAGTTCGGGTCTGCCTTGGCTCTGATGATAATCATTGAGAAAGAAGCGTAACCGAAAATGATTAATACAGTAGAAATTAAGCCTAAGTTTAATAACTTCTTTTGGTGTTTAATGGAGTAACGAATCCCCCAAACCAACGCTGAAATCACTAGAACAGCGAAAAATAAAACACCGGTTCCGAAGCCTAATCCTAAAGTATTCACAAAGAACAAATCGAAGTAAGCACCAAATGAAACCAGGTACTGGATAATTCCGTATTGGATCACCGCCAAAATTAAAATACCAGCTGCTAGAGTTTTTACAATTCCCGAAGTTGTGGCTTTGCCTGTTCTTTTAAAGTAATAAATAAAAGCTAAGGCTGGTATGGTAAGTAAGTTTAATAAGTGAATTCCGATTGATAAACCCATGATATAGGCTATGAAAAGTAGCCAACGGTCGGCTTTTGGTTCATCTGCATGGGCTTCCCACTTCAAAATTGCCCAAAAAACGATTGCTGTAAACAATGAAGATTGCGCGTAAACTTCAGATTCAACTGCTGAAAACCAAAAACTATCAGAAAACGTATAAGCCAAGGCCCCTACAGCACCAGCACCCATAATACTGACCAGTTTCCCAGTGGTCAGTTCATCTCCAGCCTTGAAAACTGTTTTTTTGGCCAAAGCGGTGATGGTCCAGAATAAGAATAGGATGGTGGCGGCACTACAAATAGCCGAGCCAATATTCATCCAGTAAGCAATTCTGGTTAAATCTCCTGCGGCGAAAACAGAAAAGAAGCGTTGAATCATCAAAAATAATGGTGCTCCTGGTTGGTGAACAACCTGCATTCTAAATGCTGAGGCGATAAATTCGCCGCAATCCCAGAAACTTGCTGATGGTTCAAGAGTTAAAACGTAAGTTATTGTGGCAATTAAAAAGCAGATCCAGCCGACTATATTATTGACTTTTGAATAATTCATTGGGTTGTTTGATGATATTAAAAAATGTTTTCACATAAAAATGCTGCCGAAATTAACTATTCTAGTCGATAAAACAGGTAAATTATTGGATTGATTTAACAAATTTTAACGGCTTAGCTATCATTTGTATTCACTATTTTAATCAACTTTTAATTTCAATAAATACAAAACTCCGTAAACTAGATTGAAAATCTTGTTTACGGAGTTCATTTTTGAAAGATGATAACCTAACTTGAAGCAAATGGACTGAAGCGACCGATTAGATTATTATATTGATCTTCCAGTTTTTTGCTTAATTCTTTTTGTTTAAATGTTTCTGTCAACCGCACCATCTGGGCAAGATAGGTAAGGTAAATGCGGACATTTTGCTCGGATACTAGTTGGCTTTTGCTTTCAGAAACATCAGCCAAATAAGTAAGCTCCTTATCAATGTGGCTTGCTGATTTATTTATCATTTGGTTAGCTCTGTTCAAATCGTTTAATCGATAAAGGCTTTCAGTAATATAAAATGAACTTACTACCTGGCGCATGGTATAAAATTTTTCTGGAATGACCTCAAAATATTTGTTCACCACTTGTTTGCCTTCGATGGTTTTGCCTTGATTAATCAGTGTGCTTGCTAATCCACCAAACATATTCGAAACATAAGTAACATCATCTGCCGATTGTCTATCCAGGTGGTTGGCGTGTTTAATGTTTCCATAGCCATAAACGCTCATTAAATTATGAAACATTGGCTTTGGATTGATTAATTCATCATTTTCAGTTTCCAAATGATCTGGTTTTAACGGAAGCAATCGCTTATTGAGCCCTTCGGTGTAAAGGTATTTGTCTAAACCAAGGTATTGATCTTTCGGCATGGCACTTGTAAAATAAATCGGCCGTTTCCAATTGTTGTGCGTTAAAAGATCGAATAGAGCCAAAGTGCCTTTACTTACATAATTACCCTCATAAGTCCACTCCATGGCGCTCGCGATTCTACCCGCATCTTCTTTTGGCACTGTTCCAGTATCTAAAACCTGCTTCGGATTAACAGTTAGTTTTAAGTTTTTTGTAGGCAATATATTGTATTTCGAACCGTCGCTCATGGTTGCCTTGTCTTGATCATTATCAGAGAGCAAAACTTCCAAAATATCTTTCAGTTCTACTGGTTGTGCAATTTTATAATCTTGGTAATACATCACATCCCGCGTTCCGGCTACATATTGTTCAGGTTTTATAGTTAACGGCAGCGGTGCAGATTGGTTTTGCTTCCGTTTCATTCCATCGATATACCAGTCGGCAGTAAACAAACTTAAATTTACTACCCGTACATCGGGACGAACATTTTCGACTTCCTGAGCATACCAAACTGGATAGGTATCGTTATCGCCATAGGTAAAAAGAATAGCGTTTGGCGCACATGATTTTAAGTAATTCACAGCCATATCATGTGCTAGGTGGCTTTCAGAACGATCGTGGTCGTCCCAGCCTTGTGAGGCCATGAGTACAGGAACGGATAAAAGGGCAATTAAAGAAGCGAAAATGCTTGCCTTGGTTGGCGAAAGCTTCTGGAAAACCCAATCTTTCAAACCAAATACGCCGAGTCCGATCCAAATTGCGAAAGCGTAGAATGAGCCTACATAGGCATAATCTCTTTCACGTGGTTCGATAGGCACCGAGTTGAGGTAAATTACAATGGCCACGCCTGTGAAAACGAAAAGCAATCCGATAATACCTGCATCTTTCTGGTTACGTTTGAAATGCCAAATGGCTCCGATTAAACCAATAATCAATGGTAAAAAGAAAAACCTGTTGTAGGCTTTGTTTTCGGTAATAGATGGTGGCAAATTGGTTTGATTACCCAATCTTAATGCATCGAGTGGTTTAACGCCGCTTAACCAGGCACCGTTTCGCCCGCCCAACTGTCCGTCTTCATTATCTTGTCTACCCACAAAATTCCACATAAAATAACGCATGTACATTTGGCCGGTTTGAAAAGAGAACATATAACTTAAATTATCGCTCAAAGTTGGCTTATGGGAATCATCAAAACCCATGTAGTTTTTGTAGAAATTAGCATGTTCAGCTTTATCGCTATACATCCGCGGAGCCAATGTTTTATCAGCAAAAACATATTCTGATTTAGTGCCGGCAGATTCATATTTATCTTTTCCTTTTCTGTAAAGCTGCCCGGTTTCTTTGATGTCGATTTTCTCAGAGTTGTAATTTTCGCCGTAAAGTAGCGGACGATCGCCGTATTGGGATCGGTTTACATAACTCAAAAAGTTAAAAGCATTTTCTGGATTGGTGTTGTTAAGGTTTGGTTTCGCATGTGCTCTAATGATTAAAATGGCAAATGAACTGTAGCCAAAAATCAACAGCGTGGTAAAAAGCACAATTAAGTTCATTGCTCTTTTATGCTTGCGGATAGAGTAAATTATCCCATAGCTTAAACTACCAATAACCAAAATAGCGAAAAACAAAATACCTGTTCCAAAACCTAAACCGAGGTTGTTCACAAAGAAATAATCGAAGTTTGCAGCAGAGGAGATCAGGTATTGAATAATTCCGAACTGAACAAAGGCCAAAGTACCAATTGATATCATGAAAACTTTGAGAATGCCTTGCCAGCTTGGTTTTGGATATTTCTTGAAGTAATACACGAAGATTAAAGCCGGAATGGCTAATAGATTTAACAAGTGCACACCAATAGATAGGCCCATGATATACGCCACGAAAAGCAACCACCTATCTGCTTTGGCGTCCTGGGCTTGCGATTCCCATTTCAGAATTCCCCAAAAAACTATCGCTGTGCATAGCGATGACATGGCATAAACCTCAGCCTCTACTGCCGAAAACCAGAAACTATCTGAAAATGCATAGGCTAAAGCGCCAACTAAGCCAGCGCCAATAATGCTGATGGTTTTTGATGTATTGATTTCTTCGCCGTTTTTGATGATGGTTTTTTTGGCCAAGGCAGTAATTGTCCAGAATAAAAATAAAATGGTGCCGGCACTTGCCAATGCAGATGCTGAATTCATGAAGTATGCAACCATCGTTTTATCGCCGAAAGCGAGAGTAGAAAATAGCCGTTGAACCATGGAAACGAGAGGAGCGCCAGGTTGATGAACCACCTGCATCCGGAAGGCAGAGGCGATGAATTCGCCACAATCCCAAAAGCTTACCGATTGATCTAAAGTTAGAATGTAGGCTGTAGCGGCAACTAAAAAGCATAGCCAACCCGTAATGGTGTTAATTTTAGCGTAGTTCATAGTAAAATTTAGTCTTTGATAATAAATGATTTAGGTGGTCCTCACTTAAAAAAGTCGTATAAAAAAATAAAATGTTGCATGCGATATGATGATTTTTTTATCTTTGCAACGCAAGAAGGAACAGTAGGAGAGAAATTAAAAATATTTTAAAATCACTCTTGCAAAATTAAAATAAGGTTCCTACATTTGCATTCCCTTTCGAGGATTCGTTCTCGAGAAAGATTGTCCGATAGTATAAGGGTAGTACAACGGTTTTTGGTACCGTTTGTCTTGGTTCGAATCCAGGTCGGACAACGAAAATTTTAATGTCGGATCGTGTTTGTAAAATGACATGATCCGATTTTTTTTAACCGTAAACTACACGGATCATGCCATTGCAGTTTAACCCGGTAAAGTTATTTTCCGGAACAGGTTCAAGAGGACTATCACTTAAAATTGCTGAAAGTTACGGCAAACCACTTGGTGATGTTACCATTCACAAATTCAGTGATGGCGAATTTCAACCTTCTTTTGATGAATCTATCCGCGGCTGCGATGTTTTTTTAATCCAATCTACTTATCAGCCCAGCGATAATTTAATGGAACTTTTGCTAATGGTTGATGCCGCTAAAAGAGCTTCAGCACATTATATTACTGCAGTTGTTCCTTATTATGGTTTAGCCCGTCAGGATAGAAAGGATAAACCTCGTGTAGCAATCGGTGCGAAATTGGTAGCTAACTTATTAAAATCTGCAGGTATCCACCGCATCATGACGATGGATTTACATGCGGCACAAATACAAGGATTCTTCGATATTCCGGTGGATCACTTAGATGGATCGGTAATTTTTGTTCCTTATATCAAAAGTTTAAATCTACCTAATTTAACTATTGCGTCGCCAGATATGGGTGGCTCATACCGGGCCCGTACTTTTGCAAAGTTTTTTAATGCAGAGGTAATTATTTGCGATAAACGCCGTAAACGTGCTAATGAGATCGAATCAATGTCGATTATTGGAGATGTAACCGGGCAGGATGTAGTGTTGATTGATGATATTTGCGATACCGCCGGAACCTTATCAAAAGCTGCGGCTTTGATTATGGAAAATGGTGCTGCAAGTGTGAGAGCGGTTTGTACACATGCTGTACTTTCAGGCAAAGCAGTAGAAACGGTTGAAAATTCGGTGTTAACTGAATTAATTGTTACGGATACTATTCCTTTAAGAATTGAAAGTCCGAAAATTAGAGTGCTAAGTACAGCAAGTTTATTTGCAAGAGCAATTGCTAATGTAAACGAACATGGCTCGATTAGTGACTTGTTTAGAGTTTAAAAATAGGTAAAAGGTAGAGAGGGTTTAAGGCTAAGTTTTAATACTCGATACCTATACTAATTAATAAAAAGGTAGAGGGTTGAAGGCTTAAGGTCTTGATACTTGATACTAAATACTTACTACTAATTAAATAAATAAAATGAAAACAATCGCAATTAGCGGTTCTCCAAGAGAGAACGTAGGGAAACGCGATGCCAAGGAACTTCGTTACGAAGGTAAAGTTCCGGCGGTATTGTATGGTGGAAAAGAGCAACAACACTTAGCTGTAGTTATTGCTGATTTAAGAGATGTTATTTATACCCCGGAAGTAAATTTTGTGGAAATTGATGTGAACGGTGCTAAAACTAAAGCTATCGTTAAAGACACTCAATACCACCCACTTACCGACGTGTTAATGCACATCGATTTTCTTCAGTTATTCGACGAGAAAGAAATCGTGATGGAAATTCCAGTTAAATTAACAGGAACTTCTCCAGGTGTTAAAATGGGGGGTAAATTAATTCAGAAATTACGTAAACTTCGCGTTAAAGCTTTACCAGCTAACATGCCACAAAACGTTGAAGTAAGCTTAGATAAATTAGAAGTTGGTAGTTTATTCCGTGTTCGCGACTTAAAAGTTGACGGATTCGTAATTACTAACACTCCTGAAGATACTATCGTTTCTGTTGCAATGTCTAGAGCATTAAAACAAGCAGAAACTGAAGCTGCTAAAGGTAAAAAATAATCAAGTTCTCTTGATTTTAAGAAACGGCTCGATGCAAATCGAGCCGTTTTTTTTATTCAAAATTTTTAAATATGCTGCTATTTTGTTGCCTCTATTCTCCATTTCCCACTGTCCATTTCCTTTATTCCGCTAAATATCATACATCCTGTATTTATCTTTGGTCTTTCAGCTTTAAGCTTTTACATTTGCACACATGAAATATCTCATCGTTGGCTTAGGAAATATCGGACCAGAATATGCTCATACTCGTCACAATGTAGGTTTTGATATTGCCGATGAATTGGTGAAGAGCTTAAATGGTAGCTTTGACAACATCCGTTTAGCTTATTATTCGGAAGTAAGTTTCAAAGGAAAAAAACTTTATGTAATCAAACCCACTACGTTTATGAATTTGAGTGGGAAGGCTGTAAACTATTGGATGAAAGAGTTGAAGATTACTCCAGAAAATGTTTTGGTGATCGTGGATGATCTTGCGCTTCCGTTAGGAAAATTACGACTTAAACTTCAAGGTTCGAGTGCTGGCCACAATGGGCTAAAAAGTATTGAAGAAGTTTGTGGCGGACAAAATTATGCCCGCCTTCGGTTTGGAATCGGTAGCGATTACCCAAAGGGTCGCCAGGTTGATTTTGTGCTGGGTTTGTTCGATAAAAATGAGCAGCTCGAACTCCCAGCCTTAATAGATAAAAGTGTAGACTTGATTAAGAGTTTTGTTACTATTGGGCCTGCTCACACGATGACTGCTTTTAATAAATAGAATAAAAAATTCTTATGACGCTTTCTGAATTTAAACAATCTCTAAAAACCGGTCAGCCGCCAGCGCAACTTAATGTTGAGTTGAAAGCACTCTGGTACGATGGGAAGGGAGATTGGGATAATGCACATAAACAAGTAGATCATCTTAATAGTGCTTCAGCATCTTTGGTACACGCATATTTGCATCGAAAAGAAGGTGACATCTGGAATGCCGATTACTGGTATGCACGAGCCAAAGAAACTCGTCCAGATATCTCTTTGGAAGAAGAATGGAATCAATTAGTTACCCGATTCCTAAAATAATTTCTCTCGCCAGATCCCAGTAATAATATTGCTCATTAGTTATTATTGGGAATGAGGGCGAATTTTCCCAAAAAAAAAGACCATCTTTCGATGGCCTTTTTGATATGTTTTTGGTTAATGATTACTTCACTTGTTCCTGAGCTCTGGCAATATAAGCGTCAATCATTTGTGATTCAGCGCTTTCAGGATATTGTGTTTTGATTTTTGTGTAAGCATCAACAGCACCCTTAAAGTCTTTTTGATTTTCTGAAACCAGTCCTAATTTTTTAAGGAACATTGGAGAAGTAAACTTGCTTGCTTTATCTGAAGCCTTCTTATAGTAAGTAGTAGCCTGTTTATAATCTTTCAATTCGCTATAAGCATCTCCTAGTAATCCTAAAGCCAATGGATCTGCAACTGGGCTGCCAGTAGCGCTATATTTGCTTAACGATTCAATAGCTTGTTTGTAATCGCCTTTGCGCAGATAAATTCCACCTAGGTATAAATTGGCTAAATTAGCCGATTTTGTGTTGTCGTATTCTTTTGCGATTTGTTCTAAACCTGGATATCCACCTTCACCTTTAATCGCTTTGTTTGATAAAGAATCTACACCGATAAATTGTTCAGCTTTAAACATTTTGCTTGCAGCTACCTCAGCACGGTCTTTTAAATACACACCTTGGTACCAAAGATATACTAAGATTAATAAAACTACAGCACCTGCTATAAATAATAAGCTCTTAGTGTTTTCCTGTAAAAATGAACCTTTTTTAATAGGTTGAATTGTCTGGTTATCTGTTGTAGACATGTTTGTTTAAAAAATTTAAGATTGCAAAAATACATTTTTCAATCAAAGAATCAATCTTTATTTTGAAGTATTTAATTAAACATTAGTTATTTAGAGGGTAAAAAACGGTAAATTGCGCTATATTTATGTGGTTAAAGAATATTACGCTTCTAAATTTTAAAAACTATAACGATGCCGATATCCAATTTTCGGATACGGTAAACGTTTTCACAGGTAACAATGGCTCAGGCAAAACGAATATGCTCGATGCAATTCATTATCTGTGCCTATGCAAAAGCTACTTTAATCCAATTGATGGGCAACAGATCAAAACTGGCCAGGAAATTTTCATGATTCAGGGAGATTTTGATCGAAGCAGCAAAAATGAAAAGATTTCTTGCGGAGTAAAACGCAATCAGAAAAAGCAGTTTAAACGTAATAAAAAGGAATATGATAAGCTAGCTGATCACATTGGCCTTTTTCCAGTGGTGATGGTATCACCTTATGATGTAAACCTGATTATGGAAGGGAGTGAGGAACGGAGGAAATTTATCGACAATGTAATTTCTCAAACCGATTCACATTATTTGGATCAGCTTATCTCTTATAATCGAATTCTTTTAAATCGGAATGCATTTTTAAAGCAGATAGCCATCAGCCGCAAGTACGATCCAGCTTTGTTGGAGATTTTAGACGAACAACTGGTAATGGCAGGCAATAAAATTTTTGCTATCCGTAAAGCATTTATGGATCAGTTTATTCCGCTATTTAATCAATATTATATCTACCTTACAGAAAATAAGGAAACTGTAGAACTTAATTATCAGTCGCAACTAAACGATTCCAGTTTTAACGAGTTGTTGGCAAAATCAGTAGAAAAAGATCGGGTTTTAGAAAGAACTACTACTGGAATTCATAAAGATGAATTGGCTTTCGTAATCAGCGGGATGCCCCTGAAAAAATTCGGTTCGCAAGGGCAGCAGAAATCTTTTTTGATTGCTTTAAAGCTTGCACAATACGCTTATCTGGCAAAAAATAAAGGTTTTAAACCTTTGCTTCTGCTGGACGATATCTTTGATAAATTGGATGATAGCCGGGTACAAAAATTGATGCAAATGGTTTCTCACCACGATTTTGGTCAAATATTTATTACCGATACGGGTAAAGAAAGGGTAAAATCGATTTTTGAAAACATAGATGTTGATGTAACTTTGTTTGAAGTGGAGGAGGGACAAATAAAAAATGCGTAAACCTAATGATTTAACTATGAAAGATGCCGTTAGCAAAATGCTCGACGTGTATCGCTTACGCCGTAAGTTTGACGAAACCTCTATTTTAGCTATTTGGCCTGAAATTATGGGAACTGCTATTGCCAATAGAACTACTCAGATTTATATTCATGATAAGAAACTTTTTATTAGAATCGAATCATCGGTAATCAAAAATGAGTTGGTAATGGTGCGCCAAGGAATAATTCAAAAATTGAACGAGCATGCAGGTAGTCAAGTGATTACCGAAATGGTTTTTCTATAGGAACAGCAATTAATAAATATTGCCACTTTTATTGGAGAACTTACTACATCAAAATTCATACATATTATTTCCCTTTAAATTTTCAATTGCGCACCTAGCGTTCGATTCTATATCATGAGGCAATAAAGCCGCTCTCTGTAATCTCAGGGATTTGAAGCCATACTCGTCTAGGAATTTTTGAGTATGTGCATAATACTCGGTTAAAAGTTCTGTTAATGATAACACGTCTGCATCATAACCCTCATTTTCAAGGTTAAACTGACAGGAGCTCTTGTATGACATTAACACCTCTCCTGCACCCTCTCCAACAGTTGAGGATCCCACAATAAGGAGCTCGTTTGGGTCATCCGTCAGGAAAATTTCTTCTTCATATTCAACATCACCTATCGAATGAAGAATTTCAAAAGTAATAATCATTTTTTTTTGAGAATCAACAACCATACATTGAAAATCAAATCCCTAGGAGCCGCTTTGGCTATTGTAGCTATCTGCTAAATGTTGCTCATTAAAAATATACTCTGTAATGGTAATAGGTTGGAGATCGAAAATTTTCATAATCACAATGTAGCAAAAAGGGCTGGCAAATTTAATTTACCAGCCCTCATTATTAAGCTTTGACTTAGGCCTCTGGACTTCAGACTCAAGACTGAAAACTAGCGCCTTCCGCCGCCAAATATTTTGGCAAGGATCCAGATGAGTAGTGCAACAACTACTACAACTATAATGACACCCGACCAAACGCCGGCTTTAAATATACCTCCAACAAGTTCACAACTGCTTAAGGTAGTGCATAAAAATGCGATTAGTGCTATAGGTAATATCTTTTTCATATTGATGTTAATTATGTATATCCTAACATCAATCATTACATAAAGTTTTAATTAAGGCTATTTACCATTAACTTTTAACAACTCTACCTCAAAAATTAAAGCGCTATAAGGTGGGATATCGGCTCCTGCACCACGTTCGCCATAAGCCAGGTGATAAGGAATGAAGAACTTATATTTCGAACCAGCAGGCATTAATTGAACACCTTCAGTCCACCCCGGGATAACTCTGTTTAAAGGAAAGCTAATTGGTTCACCTCTATCGTAAGAACTATCAAATTGTTTACCGTTTAATAAGGTTCCTTTATAATGAACTAAAACTGAATCGGTAGCTGTAGGTTTTACGCCGGTTCCGGCAGTTAAAACTTCGTACTGTAAACCACTGGCAGTTGTTTGAACGCCAGCACGTTTCTTGTTTTCTTCTAAAAACTCTTGTCCTTCTTTTATCATGGGTGCAAATTTAATTTTGTTAGCTTCATTTTCTGCCATTGTTTTTACTGCTGATGCTCTTGTGATCGCATCATTAATACATTGCTGCGCTTGTTGTTGCGTTAATGCCACTTTGCCGCCTGCAAAAGCGTCTTTCAAACCTTTTAACAAGGCTTCGTAGTTTAGGGTTGACAAACCGGTAGATTTTAAACTAGTGCCCATTGATGTTCCAAAAGCATAACTGGTAGAATCTAAACCAGATTTTAATGCTATTGTACCTGGAAGGGTTTTCGAAGTGGCTATGGTTTTTTTAGCTACAGGCTTCTTTGCTACAGCTTTGGTTTGCGCATTTGCCGAAATAGCGATACCTGAAATACATACCGCCAATAAAAATTTTTTCATTATGAAAATAGTGTTAATATCCCAACGCTGAGTTGGATGGATTATTTTAAGGCTGAAAGATACAAAATAGATAAAACAATAAAACCCCGAAAATCGAGGTTTCATTATAGTTTTCTTTTTTTTAAAGACTAGAAACGCTCGTCTGCCTTGAAGAAGAAGTTACCTTCAATTTCTGCGTTCTCATCAGAATCCGATCCATGAACTGCATTTGCATCAATTGATTTAGCATATTTTTGACGGATAGTTCCTTCAGCCGCTTCAGCTGGATTAGTAGCGCCAATTAACTTTCTAAAATCTTCAATTGCATTATCTTTTTCTAAAATCGCAGCAACGATAGGGCCTGAAGACATAAAGGTTACCAAATCTTTGTAAAACGGACGTTCAGCGTGAACGGCATAAAACTGGCCAGCAGTTTCATCGGTTAACTTAGTATATTTTAATGCGATGATTTTGAAACCTGCATTGGTAATGTCATTTATGATCGATCCGATGTGGCCGTTAGCAACAGCATCAGGCTTGATCATTGTAAAAGTTCTGTTAGTGCTCATTGTATTGATATGAAATTTTCTGCAAAAATACGTTTTAATTGATGAATATTAAAAGGATAACGTTAAATACCCGATATTAATATTAATTTTTACTTAGCTTTGCAGCGCAAAAAATATATGTTAACATTAACTGAAGTAAAATCCCTGTTGGCTACGCCACAACGAATTGTGATTACAACACATCACAAACCTGACGGCGATGCGATGGGCTCATCATTAGGTTTATATGGATATTTGATTCAAAAAGGACACCATGTTACAGTAATTACTCCAACAGATTATCCAACTTTTTTGCATTGGATGCCAAATAATGGCGATGTAATTATTTTTACCGAAGAGCAGGAAAAGGCCGCTAAATTGGTAGATGAAGCTTCCATCATTTTTTGTCTTGACTTTAATACGTTAAGTCGCATTAACGAACTTGGCGAATTAGTTCGGGCTGCAGGAGCTAAAAAGGTAATGATTGATCATCACTTAGAGCCTGAAAATTTCGACGATTACCGTCATTGGGATATCAATGCTTGCGCTGCTGCACAACTGGTTTACGATTTTATCGTCAATCAACTGGAAGATAAAGCGGGGATTAATAAAGATGTGGCTTCGTGTTTATACACAGGCATAATGACAGATTCTGGTTCATTTCGTTTTGAATCGGCAACATCAAATGTTTATCGCATTGCAGCAGATCTGATCGATCTTGGGGCCGAACATTGGAAAATTCATCAGGCAGTATATGATAATGCAAGTGAAGATCGCTTACGTTTTTTGGGTTATTGCTTATCAAATAAATTAGAAGTAATTAGAGAATACAATACCGCAATCATCTCGGTTACTAAAGAAGAGTTGTCGCGTTTTAAAAGCGAAACTGGCGATACGGAAGGCGTAGTAAATTATGCGTTATCGATAAATGGCGTTCGCCTGGCTGCTTTAATAGTTGAAAGATCAGATAAGGTAAAATTGTCAGTAAGATCAACCGGCGATTTTCCGGCCAATGAAATTTGCAAGAAATATTTCAATGGCGGCGGACATAGAAATGCTGCTGGCGGTGCTTCAGAAAAACCTTTGAACGAAGTGGTAAATGAGTTCAAGTCGATATTAGAAGAATATAAAAATCAATTAATTGCATAAAGCAAGAAACCAAATAAAAACAAGTTTAATTATAAAAATGAAAAAAGGAATAATTGTTCTTTTAGCAGCAACTCTAGGTTTAGCGGCTTGTAACAAAGAAAAAAAGGGTGCGGGTGGTTTATTATACACTATTCACGATTCTGAAGGAAAAGAAAAAATTAAGGAAGGTGATATCGTTAAAATGAATTTTATTCAGAAAAACGATAAAGATTCAGTTTTAGGTAGTACTTATGACATGGAGAATCCTCAGGTTTTTCCTGTACAGAAAAAAATGTACGCGGGTGACATGAATGATGTTTTAACCATGTTCGGTGAAGGTGATAGCGCAACGTTTAAAGTGAATTTGGATACTATGGCTTTTTATAGCAAACAGCCTAAGCCAGAACAATTCAAAAATGATAAATACCTTACTTTTACAGTAAAAATCGAAAAAGTATTTGCTAAAAAAGCTGGCGAAGCTGATTCTACTTTCAACAAAAGAGCTGGTGAATTTTTTCAGGCTGACTTCAAAGCAAATGCTGACAAAAAGAAAAATGCTGAAGAAGGTAAATTAAAATCTTACATCGCTGATAATAACTTAAAAACTACTACATCTGCAAGTGGCCTGCAATATATTATCAAAGCACCAGGAAACGCTGAAAGAGCTGCTCTAGGGGATACTGTTACCTTAAACTATACTGGTAGAGTAACAAAGAAAAATAGCAAAGGTAAATATCCAATCTTCGATACAAGTGACGAAAAAACAGCTAAAGAAGAAGGTAAATTCCAGGCAGGTAGACCATATGGTCCAACTAAAATGGCTATCGGATCCACAATTCCAGGTTTTACTGAAGCGATTCAATTGATTGGTAAAGGTGGAAAAATCATGGCTATCATTCCTTCGAAATTAGGTTATGGCGAACAAGGTGCACCACAAGTTGGTATTATGCCTTACAGCCCAATTGTTTTCGAAATCGAAATTACTGATATTAAAAAAGGTACCGCTCCGGCACCAAGTGCACCAGCAATGCCTGCAGTTCAATAAGAATTTATAAAATTTATTATTCATAAAAATCTTGCTCATGATATTGGGCAAGATTTTTGTGTTTAAACGCGATATCAAAACTAAGGGAAGGTTGCATTGGCAACATCAATTTAATATAGCAATGAAAAAAGGATTAGTGATTTTATTTGCAGCCGTTTTAGGTTTGTCTGCTTGCAATAAATTTGAAAAGGGCGAGGGTGACATGACCTATAAAATTTATAAAAATGAAGGAAAGCCCAAAATTGAGGAAGGGGATTTAGTAAAGTTCAACGTTATCCAAATGATTGATACGAAGGATGGCGATTCTACTTTGGTAAATACTTATGATAATGAGCGTCCGCCGTTTTTTACGGTCACAAAATCTAAATTTAAGGGAGATTTAGTAGCTGCGCTAAAGCTTTTGGGCGAAGGAGATAGTGCTTCGTTTAAATTAAATTTAGATTCATTAGCCAAATACAACGACCAACCCAAGCCATTAGCAGCTCAAAACAATTATGCAACCATTACGGTGAAAATTGAAAAGGTTTTGCATAAGGTTGCTAATGAAACTGATTCGGTTTTTGAAGATAAAAAAAGAGCGTTTTACAAAGCGGAATACGAAGGCTTGGTTAAGCGAAATAAAGAAAATGAATCAGCAAAAATTGCAACGTATATTGCAGATAATGATTTGAAAATGAACACAACGCCGTCTGGATTAAGCTATCTGATTGAGAGACCTGGAAATGCAGAAAGGGCCGCGCCATCTGATACTATTTTAGTAGATTATACCGGTGAGTTTACAAATAAAAAAGCAGATGGTAAACTCAATGTTTTTGATACTTCGAATGCTAGAATTGCGAAAGATGCTGGAATTTATTCTCCTTCGGCACAATATGCTGCTCGCCCTTTGGTGCTAAATCAATTACCTGTTGGTTTCGCTGAAGGTATTAAGCTAATTGGCGTGGGCGGTAGAATAAAGTTAATTATCCCATCTAAATTAGGCTATGGCGAAAACGGAGGCGGGTCTATAAATCCCTTTACACCATTAGTTTTTGATGTAGAGTTAAAATCAATAATTAAGCCTAATAATGGAATTTCATCGGTGCCACTTTCCAGATAGATCATGCATCAAAATCGTTTGAGTCTATTACGAGATAAAACGAAAAAATCCGCAACATTTACATGCTGCGGATTTTCTTTTTAAACTTGAAATTTAGGTCTGAGCTTCTAAATATTGTGCGTAACAATAGCCTTCTTCACCATTTTTGTTCGTACAAGCCACCACAAATCCTTACTTATGTTAACAAGTGTAATGATTTCATCATGTGCCGCTTTTCAACAATTGGTTGGTTTGTTTCAGGCTCTTTGCGTATATTTAAATTGCTACTCTGTGTGATCACTTTTGCATGCGTAACTGCTGCATCTATGCTGACATTTACGTTCAAAACCAAATCACCGGATGTAAAATTAGGATCGATTTCGTTGTACACTTCCCATAGATGATCTTTTGTAGCGCCATCAGCTGCTGTTCCATTGATGCATAAGATTCCATCTTGTTCGCGAACAGCCAAATCAGTTATACCAGCTGCAGTTGCAGCGTCGGTTAATGCTTTATATTTATCTTCTAATGCCGATGGTAAAATTATTTTACAGTTAATTTTTTGTCGTTTTTTAGGCTTTAATGCGCTTAGGTGCTGCATTAATGTAATAAGTGAAGCCTTTTTGATTTCGCCTGTAAGCAAAACAACGCCATCTTTAACTGTTGGAAAAATTTTTTGTGGCATCAGCAACATTTTTAGTTAAAATTGGATCTTCACCAATTACAACAGGCTTTTCTTGTTTAATTGTTAAGCTATTGATTACCGATTTAACACCTTTTCTGCTTTGGCAATATCTTCTGCTTTTGCAGCATCATCAGCAACCTCGCCTGTTAAAGTTACATCGCCTTTTGCTACAGTCACAATGATGCCGGCAGCTTCTTTGGCTTGAATTTCAGCTTGTAAATCTGCATCTTTTGGCTTACACGTTACAAAAAACAATGTAGCGGCGATAACCATACTCGTCAAAAATTTAGTTGTTTTCATCCTTTTTTTTATTATTATGTTTAATATTTTTTACCGTTGAAACCGGAAATTTGGGATGTCCGGCTTCTGAAATTAAACAAGGATGATTTTTGTAAAAACGAATATAGGAATAGCGTTTAATTGAAAGAGGAATTATGGATTTTATTTTTGAACATTAATTTTCCAGAGTTTAAATGGGTGTTTAGTTAGATTTGAATTGTAATATTTTTTTTCCTGGGTAACTTCTTCAGCTACCCATTCTGGTAATTCGAATTTCTCGTCTTCTGAATCTAATTCGATCTCCGCCACAATTAATCCATTGTTGTCGCCTAAAAATACATCAACTTCCCAAAGTTTGGCCTGGTGATGAATTTCATATCTTATTTTTTCAAGTTCTGCTTCGGCGAAATTATCCAGTAGTTCCAATCCTTCACCTAATGGAATTTCATATTCGTATTCTAATCTGGAGGCACCGACAGAAATGCCCTTAATAGTTATCCACGCTTTGTCGTCAGTGGTACGTACCCGAATGGTTTTATTGGGAGCGCTAACCAAATAGCCTTGTCTCAAATGTTTCCCACCTGGCTTGTCAAGTTTGGCCCATTCAGACGCCTTAATCAGGAATTTTCTTTCAATTTCTCTGCCCATTATCTGCTCCTTTTTTGCAATTCGGCGATTGGCATGCTAATTAACCTACCCACTGGCTCCTTACCTTTGTAGGTAATAATTCGAAGCATACTGGCATCTTTTGGTGGGGTTAAAGCTCCAGTGTATTTTGGATAGAAGCGATCGGGGCTCGAGTTATCAAAACTGTAGTAAATGTCCAGACCGTCGATTTCTGAGGTAAGCTCAATAATCAGTTGTTTATCAGCACTTCGTTTCACTGTAAAGGCAGGATCATAAATGGCAGGAGAGTATTTGATTTCTGCAAGATCAAGGCGCTTGAAGTGTTCTTCAGTACGGTAGATGAAATTTGTCCAGTTTTTCTTTTCAATCGGGCTCCAAATTGATTCTGAGATTGCAAAAGCACGTGGCCACAGCATATACTGCACTTGGCGGAAATTAAAAATCTGTTCCGTCCACAGATTTGCTTGCCCACCAATAATGTATTTAGGATCGGCTCCGGCAGGAATAGGGTTGAATTGGTAAGCCTTGTTTAACCTTAAAGAAGCATAAACTTTCGGTTCGGTAATTTGATCTGCCTGCATGTAATCCAGATAAGCAAAATCTGTTGGGCTCATCACTACATTGTGTTTATCTTTTGAGGCTTCTATACCATATTTTAAGCCTCTCCAGCTCATAACCGAGGCTGTTGGCGAAACACCACCCTCTAAAATTTCATCCCAGCCCATAAATTTTTTGCCTTTTGAAACTACAATTTGCTCTACTCGTTTTTCAAAATACGCCTGAACTTGTGGAATGGTTTTTAAGCCTTCACGCTGCATTAATGCTTTCACCTGGTCGTTCTTTTCCCAAAAATTATGAGGGGCTTCGTCTCCTCCCAAGTGGATATATTCAAAGGGGAAAAGTTTTGCAATTTGCGTAATCACCGAATCGAGAAAAACATAAACTTTTTCGTTTGCAGGGCAAAGTGTATTGTCTACTAAAGCCGTTGGGGGTGCGCCGCGACTCCAATCCATTATTTTTTCTCCGGATCGCACTTTATAATTCACTGCATCAGGCGTGCAAGAAAGGTCAGGATAAGAAGCAATTGCTGCTAAACTGTGCCCTGGAACATCTATTTCGGGCATAATATTTACAAATCGATCTTGTGCATATTGAACCAGTTCTTTAATATCTTCCTGGGTGTAGAAGCCACCATAAGTTCGCGGTTCATTTGCCGCTGGTGGAATGAAATCGCCAAAAGTGCCAGTTTTCTGAACACTCCAGGCCCCAATTTCTGTTAATTTTGGTAAACCCTTAATTTCGATTCTCCAGCCCTCATCATCCGTTAAATGAAAATGCAGCAAATTGAATTTATAACGAACCATTTGATCGATAAACTGCTTCACTTCATCTTTGGTGAAAAAGTGACGGGCTACATCAAACATCAGTCCTCGCCAGCCTAATTTTGGATAGTCAACAACATCAACACAGGGTAGTTTCCACTTTATATTTTTCGTCAATTCCTTGCTTTCAATTTCAACAGGGAAAAGTTGAATTAGAGATTGAACACCCCAAAATATACCCGCAGGTTTATTGGCCGTAATCACAATTTGAGTTGGATTAACATTCAGCTTATAGCCTTCAGGTCCGAGTTGATTTTCATTTTCGGTATTGAGAATTAACTTAATGGTAGGATGATTTGCCGTGGTGACATTGCTGACAAACTTGCCGGTAGCAGTTTCAATTCTTTTTGATAATAAAGCAATAGATTGTTGCAAACCTTCGCTTTTTGATGCTAAAATGCTGACGTTTTCCGGTAGTGTAAAGGTTCCTGCCTTTTTCATCAAAGAAACTGGTTCAGGAATAATGGCGATTTGAGCCTGTAAAATCGGACTATCGCCCTCAGAAACCTCAGGTTCACCTATAATACTCTGAGCGTATATATTTGTTGCAAAAACGATGGCGGAAACGATAAGGAAAATCTTTTTCATTAATATTAAATTGCAGTTTAACCGAATAAGTGTTAATCCGCAATTTATTAAAAAAGATTTTTACAAGCAGTATTATTTAATACAATTTATACGCTGTCCTCTCAAATGGTACCCTTTTGGTTATCTGTGGTTAATATTTATTTTAATCGCATTAATGAATGCCTCATGTAAATTTTTGCTGAAAGGACTTTGCTGATCTTTTAATCTTTCGGGATGCCATTGTACAAAGAGAAGAAATGATTTTGCTTCGGGATCAAATCTTTCCATGGCTTCTGTAACACCATCAGGAGATATCGCGCTAACAACTAAGCCCTTTCCTGTGCGATCGGTACTTTGGTGGTGATTGCTATTTACCAAACCTTTATCAGTATTTATAATGCCACTTAACCATGAGGAGGGGTTAACGATGACTTCATGATAACGGTCGCTTTTATCAGGCATTTTCGAATGGTTAAATTTTCCCCACGTTGGGATATCCGGAATTAAATTTCCGCCAAAAAATACGTTTCCAACCTGCATTCCGCGGCAAATTCCTAAAACTGGAATACCGTTTTTTTCGGTGTATTCCAAAACCTTAAATTCAAACTCATCGCGTTTCTCATCAATATCATCTTCGTAACAATACGGGAAATACTCTGGCATGTTGTAAAACCTCGGATGAACATCTTCACCGCCGGTTAGTACAATGCCGTGGCATTTTTCTATTTCCTCAAAATTATTCAATTTATAACCCAGCTGGATGACTTGAACATTTTCATTGTAGGATAAAACCCAGTCGCTGTAAATATCGAATTTGCTACAATCTGTAACGCCTATAATTATTTTATCAGACATAAATATTTTTTTACCACAAAATAAAGGGAATAATAATCAATAGTGGAATCGGTTAATGTAGCAATTTTTATTTTTTAAAATCAAGATTGGACTCAAAAAAAAGGTTCAGAATATATCAGTGTTTGTTTAAAGAGATATCCGTTTAATAAAGACAAAGCACTATGCAGTTAAAGAAATTTTAGCATTTATTACAATTGATTATATTGCAGGCATCAAAATATATTTCATGTTGGAATACGCACTCAAACCCTCTGAAAATTTCAGAAAATCAGCTGTAAGATCAGTTTGGGCAATCGCCTTATTTGTATTTACCTATGCTTTCTTAATTTTTATTTCTATAGCGCTCACCATAGTTTGCGGTTATTTAGGGGTAAAATTGATTGAGTTTTATGTAAATATCTTTACGCTAATGTTAGGATTAGGCATGATTGGTTTTGGCTTCTTAATATTGTTTTTCTTAATCAAATTTATGTTTAAGAGCAATAAAATGGATCGATCGCATTTGGTGGAAATCACTCGAGATGAAGAGCCGCAGTTATTTAAAATGATTGATGAAATAGTAGAGGATGTTCATACTGATTTTCCGAAGAAGGTATATCTATCAAGCGAAGTAAATGCAGCAGTTTTCTACGACTCTAACTTCTGGAGCATGTTTTTTCCAATTCGAAAAAACCTGCAAATCGGTGTCGGTTTAATTAATACAACAACTGTAGATGAATTGAGGGCTATATTAGCACACGAGTTTGGTCATTTTTCGCAAAAAAGTCTAAAGATTGGAAGCTATGTTTATAATGTGAATCGCATTATTCATGATATCTTATATGACAATGAAAGTTATAACCAGGTGGCCAGAAAGATAGCTGATTCAACCTCATATTTTGGGATATTTGTTTTGCTATCTGATAAAATTGTTGGCTTAATGCAGCAAATTTTAGTTTGGGTTTATGGCGTACTTAACGCAAATTACTCTAAACTTTCTCATGAGATGGAATATCACGCAGATGCCATAGCCGCTCATGTTGTGGGTTCGAAACCCTTAATTGATTCATTGTTGCGTATGCAGTTGGCCAATCAAGCTCTGGATATGGTATTAAGTTACTATGATAGAAAAATCGAGGCAAATATTAAAACAACTAATGTATTTCCGCAGCAAATACTTGCAATGAATTTTTTGGCGAAAGTGAATAAATTGCCCGTTAAAAACGAATTCCCAGAAGTAAATCTTCGTTACTACAATAGGTTTAATAAATCAAAACTCAGTTTTAGTCACTTGTATTCGTCGCATCCAGAAACTGAAGACCGAGTAGTTAAACTGGCACAAATTAACGGTCAGTTAAAGAATAGCCAAACTGGCCTTGCGATAAATTTGCTGGTAAACAAAGACCAGATATCGGCTCAGCTAACCGATAAAATGTTTGTTAATGTGAATTATTTGGAAGAGCCTATTGATCAGGAAAAGGAAGATTTTGAGCAAGATTTTATAAGCCAAACCAAACAAAATTCTTTCCCAGATTTATTTAATGAGTACTTCGATTATAGAAATCCCTATATAAAGTACACCGAAAGTGATTTTGAAAAATCAATACCTGATACTGATTTAGGCTTTGATCTCCTGTTTGGAGATAAGAGTTTGACTTTAATTTATGAATTGAATGCCCTTGAAGCTGATTGGAATACAATTGATAGAATAGATTCTGGTTTGATTGATATAAAGACCTTCAATTACAATGGCCAAAAATATTCGAAAGCTGATTGTAGGGCTATGATTGATTATTTGAATTCGGAGATTGAAAATAAGAAGATAGAACTAGAGAATTTGGATATGAAAATTTTCGAGTTTTTCCGCCATGCGTCTTTTAGGCAAAAGCTCGCTCCTGAATTCCAGGTTTTAGCAATGTGCTATCAAAGAATAGCCGAAAAGTTCAAACTCCAACAAGTTGTTTATGCTGATTTGGTAAATGCAACCTCATTTATGCACAGCACCACACCGTTTAATGTGATTAAAAAAAATATGGTTGTGGTAAAAAAAGAAGAAAAGAAATTTAAGGAGAGCATACTTTCCATTCTTGCTGATGAAGATTATGAAGGTTTAAGTGAGGAAGTGAAACTTCGCTTTGAAGAATATTTGAAGTATGATTACAAGTATTTTGGTGCAGATTTATATTTCGACGAGGAGCTCAAAGTACTATTCCAGGCGATGGCTGATTATGCTGACGTGATTACCGATATTCACTTTAAGGCGAAAAAGAAGCTGTTGGAATTTGAAGGCCAATTGGGTGCTCCGGTTTTAACTTAAATTAAAAAGCGCCGATCTTTTCAGGTATCGGCGCTGTTAATGAGTTAATGCAAATCCTGACTTTTGTTAAAAATTTGGCTATCTCTCGTGTTTTTCTGTACCGTGATGGCACCAAATAGCGAAAGCAGAAAGGCAAAGGCATAAAATCCTTTCTCGCTGGGTAAAAGTGTGGCATTCCATAATCCAATTACCAATAAGGTAATGGTTAATAATGTTGAAAACCAGCTTAAAGCATAGTAGATTTCCGTTACCGGAATACCTTCCAATTTATCGCGAACAGCTTTTTGTAATGAGATTACGGCGAAAAGACCAAACATCAATACAGTAAAATAATATCCTTTTTCATTAAGAAGCATGTCAGAACGCCATAGGCCAACAATAAAGCCTATCATTCCAATGCCCAATGCAATCCAGGCCGCAGCCACAAATGCATTCGATGGTTTTTGATTCATTTGATTAGAGTTTAATTTAATTCAATAGAAAACGCTAAAGTTTGATAAAAGGTATATGAGCCTGTAATTATCTTTTCGCCATGTTTTTAAATAATCAATCAAAGCTTAAACTTTTTCATTAGCGCTTATAATGGTATATTAGTCATATGCAAACACTGCTTACTTCTGCCCAAATGCGCAAGGCTGATGAATTCACCATTGCCAAGTTGCCAATAGCATCGATTGATTTAATGGAGAAAGCTGCTCGTGCTTTCGTTCAAACCTTTTTAAGGGACGAGTTTGATGCCAATAAAAGTATCGCCGTATTTTGTGGTAAGGGTAATAATGGAGGTGATGGACTGGCGATAGCCCATTTGCTTTGCAACAACGGCTGCGAAAATGTGCGTGTTTATATTGTTAACTTTAGCAGTAAGCAAAGCCATGATTATGCAATCAACCTACAGCGTTTAGATGAATCGAAATGCAGGAAAACAATCATCAACACTGCGGCCGGTCTAGGAAATGTGAAAGCTGATATTATCGTTGATGCCATTTTAGGTTCTGGCTTAAACAAACCTTTGGAGGGAGAATATGCCGAACTGGCTAAGAGTATTAATAAACTTAATAAAAAAATCTATGCTGTTGATGTTCCTACAGGCTTTCCGGCAGAGGGGAAAATTTCAGCCGATTACCGGGGGATCAAGGCTTATAAAACCATTTGTTTTCAGCGGCCAAAAATCAATTTCTTTTTCCCAGAATCGGCTTTAGCTACAGAAAAATATGAGGTTGTTGATATTGGGTTGGATGAGGGTTTTATTCAGGGCCAAGATTCTGATTTCCATTTGTTGGAAGAGAAAGATATCCGGGCAATTGTTAAGCCAAGGAAATCATTCAGTCATAAAGGCACTTACGGACATGCGCTAATTATTGCCGGGAATGTTAACACAATGGGTGCAGCCATACTTTCATCAATGGCTTGTTTGTATGCCGGAGCGGGTTTAACTACTGCATGTATTCCGCAAAGCGGATTGATAGCCCTTAATACGGTATTGCCAGAAGTAATGGCTTTGCCAAGAGATGAATATACACGAATTGAAAACCCAGCTAAATACCAGGCCATTGCAATTGGACCAGGCTTAGGTATTTCTACAGAAAACGAACGGCTGCTGGAAAGTTTAATGGCCAGTAATCAGCCTTTAGTTATAGATGCTGATGCCTTGAATATTTTAGGTGAAAGGCCTGATTTGATAGACAAGCTGCCTGAAAATAGTATTTTGACTCCTCATATGAAAGAGTTCGATCGGCTATTTGGAGATCACGAAACTTGGTGGGAACGTATAGAAACAGCTAAAAATAGAGCGCAAAAAGGTAAGATAATCATCGTACTCAAAAATCAGTTTACATTTATTTGCCTTCCCGATGGCAAAATTTATATTAATCCAACCGGCGATTCGGCTATGGCACAAGGTGGTATGGGCGATATTTTAACAGGGATTACTGTAGCTTTTATTTCTCAAAAATACACATCTGCCGATGCCGCAGTTTTGGCCTGCTACGTTCACGGTTTGGCGGGAAGCAGTTTAGCTCATTCAAGGATTGTAGTTACCGCCTCGCAGGTGGCCATGCAAGTGCCTAAAGAAATAAAATCGCTGCTGTTATAATTATCATCCTTTGGCTTAAGAATTGACTAATTCTAAAAATAACCGAATGATCAAAATAAATAAATCTAATCACCAATGGAAAAAAGAGAATACACCCTTAATGAACTTATACAAGAATCAGCAGAGAACCCAAATGAAAATGATTTTTTCGAATTGGAAAAGCCAGCAATGCTGGAGGTAAACTTAAAAAATCAAAAAATTATGGCCAAGGCAGGCTCCATGGTGGCCTATATTGGGAATGTAGATTTTAAACGCGAAGGTTTGTTAAGTAAAGGCCTTGGTGGATTATTAAAGAAAGCCATTTCTGGAGAAGGTACATCATTGATGCATGCAGCCGGTACAGGCAAACTTTATTTGGCTGATGAGGGCAAAAAAGTGAAGATCATTAAACTTCAAAACGAGTCGATTTTTGTGAATGGCAACGATGTTTTAGCCTTGGAAGATACCATCAAAAATGAGATTAAAATGCTGAAAAGTGTGGCAGGGATGATGAGTGGAGGCCTTTTCCAGGTCAAATTATCTGGAAGTGGTTATATTGCAATTACCACACATGGCGAACCAATTTTGTTGCGTGTAAGTGCTAATCAACCTGTATACACCGATCCGAATGCAACGGTAGCTTGGTCAGAAAATTTATCACCTAATATTAAAACGAATTTAACTTTTGGTTCTTTTATCGGGAGGGGAAGTGGAGAATCGTTTCAGCTGGAATTTTTTGGTGAAGGTTGGGTTTTGGTGCAGCCTTACGAAGAAGTAAAGTATGCTCAAAATCGTAAGTAATAAAAAAAATCCCGACAATTTTTGATTGCCGGGATTTATATATTTTGTAACCAGATTTACTTATACTCCACCCATTACAGCTAGTTTTTCCATAGTTGGGTTAACGCTTCCGCCCATTGGTTCAAGTGTTACAGCAAAGGCTTGAGCTTCTTGTATGGCCTGCATTTTCTGTAAGGCTTCTGTTGAAGTAGAATCTGTTTTTCCAAATACGCCTAAGCTAACTGGCTTGCCATTTACTAATGCCCAAAGCTGATATTCGTGTTCAGCGTCGGCTTTTGGTAAATCCATAGCAACATAGTTGATCAATACACTTTTATCCTTTTTGTTCCAATAAACATTCATTTTAGATTTAGGACTAAAAGCCTGTCCAGCCATTCGAATGATTGTCCATTCTTTACTGTCGTTCATGGCCACCATATTATCCAAACCTTTGTTCTCAAACTCAAGCTTACTCACTACCCCGGCAAATTTTTCTTTATCGAGATTTAAGCTGGCTATTTGATCGTGAGCAGCATTTAATTTATTATAGGTGATGAAAAGTGCTCCAGTGCTAATAATCAATAACGCAACACAAGCAACCAATGCAAAACGTAATGTTCTAACTTTACTATCACTGTTATCCAATTTAACTACTTTGGCTTCTTCAGTGTAGGCTGGGATTGTAGACATTGCCTCTACTCCTTCATTTTTTCCTAATCCTAATTTTTCAAATAGTTTGGTTTCTATATCTGCAGATGGCGCTACAGCATTTTCCATAGCATAACTTTCCATGGCAATCTCAATGGCGGTTAACTCACTTTTAACCTCAGGATATTGAGCTGCCATTTCCTCTACCTGTAACGCTTCCTCCGGCGATAAATCACCTAAAACGTACAATTCAAGTACTCCAGATTCGATATATGCTTTTAAATTTTCCACGTTCAATTAAAACTCCTTCTCAATTCAATAATAGCCAGGCGAATACGGGTTTTCACCGTACCTAATGGCAAATTTAACTTTTCTGCGGCTTCCACATGCGTGTAGCCTTTATAATAAACTAAATTGAGAACTGCTTGTAAGTCTGGTTTCAGGCTCTCTACAAGTTGCTTTACTCCAAGTATGTCCGGGTTAAAAGTCACCTTGTTTTGCTCATCAACGAAACTTACGTTATTTTCTATATCTTGGTTTTTAAGTGAATTCTTAAAGTCTTTAGAACGGAGTTTATCAATAGATAAATTTCTGGCGATATTCATCATCCAGGTAAACAAACGTCCTTTGGTATTGTCGTAGTGTGCTGCAGATTGCCATATCTTCACAAAAGTTTCTTGTAAAACATCTTCCGCTAACTCAGTATGGGTAATAATGCGTGAAATAACACCGTAAAGTGCAGAGGAATACATGCTATACAAGGTCTTCAACACCGCAGGATCTTTCGAATGCAGGGCGAGAACAAGTTCAGGCTCGGTTAGGGTTAATTTTTTATATGCAGTCACTATTGGTTACTAAGATACAATACACAACAGCAAAACCAAAAAAATGTTTTTATAATCAATTCCCGCAAGGAATGCTATTTTGGAAACATTTTTGAGCCTGGCAAAAACTGGATACTAAGCAATTCCTTCAATTGGGAAAAGATGTTTTTCAGCATGATATGATGAACGTACCAACGGGCCGCTTTCTACATACTTTAAACCTTTAGATAAACCAACTTCTTTATACATGGCAAAAGTATCAGGGTGAATCCAATCAACAACCGGGTGATGGTTGCGGGTTGGTTGCAAATATTGACCTAGTGTTAAAATATGAACACCATTAGCAACTAAATCATCCATGGCCTCAAAGATGTCTTCCTCAGTTTCACCTAGCCCAAGCATGATGCCTGTTTTTGTTCTTAAACCGAATTCTGAAATTCGTTTCAGTGCTTCTAAACTTCTATCGTATTTCGCTTGAATACGCACTTGTCGCGTTAAGCGCTTTACAGTTTCCATATTGTGCGACACCACTTCAGGGCGTTCTTCCAATACCCGGTATAAATTATCCCACTGACCTTTAAAATCAGGAATTAATGTTTCTAGCGTTGTAATCGGGCTTTCCTTACGTATGGCCTGTAATGTTTCTGCCCAGATAATTGAGCCACCATCTTTTAAATCATCGCGATCTACTGATGTGATAACGCAATGTTTTACGCCCATTAGTTTTACAGAATTGGCTACACGGTTAGGTTCATCAACATCAACCGCTAAAGGACGGCCGGTTGCAACTGCGCAAAACGAGCAGCTTCGGGTACAAATGTTACCTAAAATCATGAAAGTTGCTGTGCCAGCTCCCCAACACTCACCCATATTAGGGCAATTTCCGCTTTCGCAAATGGTGTGCAACTTATGTGTATCTACCAAACTGCGAACTTGTGCATATTCTTTTCCAACAGGCAATTTTACACGCAACCAATCGGGTTTACGTTTAACTTCAGTTACAGCAGGTACTACCGGTAAATCAATCATATCGCAAAGTTAAGGATTAGGATTGAAATGTTGTAATATCGAAATGTTGTTCTGTTGTAATGTTTGGTTGCAAAGCGAGCAATTCAGGAAAGGTTTAGCTGTTGATAATTAAATTTTTAGAATTCAGCACTTGAAAACGTCCTTTTAAAAATTGTTTTACCATAATGACTTTGCCTTATCCAATAACTCGCTGCCCTTTTTAGTGATTTCCTTTTTGCCGTTTTCAATAGTAGAGGGTTGAGTATATTGGCTTACCGCATTAGACATTTCTTTGAATTTATTGATGTTCGCAAAGATTTCCTTTGTGTGTGGAACATTGTTTTCTCTCATCACTTTCTCCCAATTAATTTTCGCTAATACTGAAATCATATACTTTGAAGCCAGCCTGGCCATAAATGCTTTGTCATAAACGCCTTTCAAAGCAGCATCCGGCTCACGATCTTTAA
The DNA here is from genome assembly GCF_026239735.1 of Pedobacter sp. MC2016-05. GTDB lineage: Bacteria > Bacteroidota > Bacteroidia > Sphingobacteriales > Sphingobacteriaceae > Pedobacter. The sequence continues at coordinate 71,876 of NZ_JAPIVT010000012.1, read as the reverse complement.
CATAATCGATGGTTTTTTGGATGGCCTCACGTTCACTGTCAGAAAATAAAGGACTCGTTTTTAATTTTTCTAAAGCCGGAATTGCCTTCTCCGGCTTTTCTCTTTTCAAATTCAGATAGGCATCCACCAACCAAACTAATTCAGTTTCTAAGCCAAGCTTGTTCATATCCTTAACGAAAGAGTCAAAATCCTCCAAAGATCTTTCTTCATCAACTTTTCTTTCCATTCGCATTCTATCAAACCCTCTAAAAAGGTAGTTCATTCCATGGAAAGCGGTATGTGCTTGTGCATCGCTCAAATTTCTCCAGCCAAAAAAAGCTTTAGTATATGGCATGGGAATAGTTTCATTTTTATCAAGCCATTTAATATTGCGAGATAAACCATCTTCGGATAAGTAATAAAGGTTGTTGCCAAAGAAAAGGAAGCCTCGAACAAACTCTAAAAGCGTTTTAATCTCCGAATCGTCCAAAAGCTCTGGTTGTGTTTTTGAACATTCATACAAGGCAAACGGCTGACCTAAGTCTCTTGTGGTTAAAACCGCCATGCTTAGAATCGCGTGTTCGATATTCTGAACGCGTGTTTTCTCTTTGGGATCAACAGTATTCATGTCAACTTTTGGTGCTCCATACATTATGTTAAAACCTTGTACTAGGCTAGGAAATACATCTTCGTCGGTATTTTTGACCAGTTTTTTTACTTTACGATAATCATTATAAAGTCGCAGCGCCTCCATCACAGAGATACTTTTTTTATTGGTATCGAGCTGATCCATCGTTTTTAAGATGTTTCGGGTTTGTGATGAAAACTTTTGGTATTCCACCATATTGGTATCGAGTACGGCATTTGAACGTACCGCTATTTTGGCAAACTTGTAAAACACGATCTTGTCGTAATTGATATTTTCCTTAAGCTTTTCTTTATCCAATTGAAGTAAAACCTCGTCGGTTTTTTCTCCGGAACAGCCGGTAAATACAATGATGCAAATCAGTAGAATTAAATTTTTCATCTTAAACACTCCGTTAAAAGAAGCAAACGCTTCAACTAAATAAAAATATACTTTTGAAGTGGGATGTTTTTTTCGGATGACTATTCGCCTACAATATCTAAATTTCTGCTGCATTTATTTTATTATTCGTGTGTGATAGATGCAGAACCCATTGTTTGATGGGCAAAAACAAATCAATTGTTTATCGGGTTATGATTTCTAATATAATCCTAATGAAGATTTAATAATTTAGCTATAAAAATTTACGTTTCAATTTAATTATGCTAATTAATGCTACCGGTTTCAAATAAAAATACATTTTTTAGCCATTTTTTAGTTTTCATATGCGAAAATTCGTTTCATGTTTAAAATGATCCTAAATTTGTAACTCCTTTAAAATAAGATGACAAAAAAGATAAAGACAGTTGGTAAAACTGACGCAGATGTGATTTTAATTGGCGCTGGAATTATGAGCGCAACACTTGGTGTTTTATTAAAAGAATTAGAACCCAATTTAAGTATTGAAATATATGAAAGATTGGATATTGCAGCAGCAGAGAGCTCGGATGCCTGGAATAATGCCGGTACCGGACATTCTGCCTTTTGCGAACTAAATTATACGCCTGAAAAAAAAGATGGAACGGTTGAAACTAAAAAGGCGGTTCAAATTGCCGAACATTTTGAGGTTTCAAAACAATTCTGGTCTTATCTTATCGAAAAAGGATTAATCTCCAACCCCGAGAATTTTATCCGGAAAATTCCACACATGAGTTTTGTATGGGGCAAAAAGAATGTAGATTATTTAAAGAAACGCTACGACGCTTTGCAGCAATGTGATTTGTTTAGCGACATGGAATATACCGAAGATCCGGAAGTGGTGAAAAATTGGGCACCATTAATTATGGATGGCCGTAAAAAGAGTGATAAAATTGCCGCCACAAAAATGGATTTAGGTACCGACGTTAATTTCGGCTCACTAACCCGCGACATGTTTAATCATCTTAAAGAGCAATCCAATGTGAGTCTTTATTTCAATCATGAGATTCGTGATTTGCAGAAGAACAAAGAAGGTAACTGGGTTATAAAAGTTAAGGATTTAGAAACAAAAGAGAAACGCAAACGCGTTGCTAAATTTGTTTTCATTGGTGCTGGTGGCGGTTCATTGCCATTGCTCGAAAAATCTGATATCCCGGAAGGAAAGGGGTTTGGTGGTTTCCCGGTAAGTGGCCAATGGTTAAAATGTACTAACGAAGAGATCATTAAACAACATCATGCTAAAGTATATGGTAAAGCCGCAGTTGGCGCTCCACCAATGTCGGTACCGCATTTAGATACCAGGATGATTAATGGTAAACAGGCCTTGTTGTTCGGTCCTTACGCTGGTTTTTCTACCAAATTTTTAAAAAATGGATCGTTTTTAGATTTACCAAAATCGATCAAATTCAATAACATCCGCCCGATGTTATCTGCAGGTTTGCACAACCTCGATTTAACTAAATATTTAATTGAACAGGTAAGGCAATCTCCTGAAGATAGATTAGAAGCTTTAAAAGAATATTTACCAACAGCCCAATTGAAAGATTGGGAACTGGAATATGCTGGCCAACGTGTTCAGGTAATTAAAAAGGATGAAAAACAAGGGGGTATTTTAGAATTTGGTACTGAAGTAGTAAGTGCTGGCGATGGTTCTATAGCGGCATTACTGGGCGCTTCTCCAGGAGCATCAACGGCGGTATCAATTATGATCGAATTACTGAGTCGTTGTTTCAAAGACGATTTGTCAACTGATGAATGGCAGGCTAAAATGAAAGAAATGATCCCTACTTTCGGTAAAGAGCTGGCTAACAATCCTCAACTTTGCAAAGAAACCAGAGCGAGAACATCAAGAGTTTTAGAAATAGAAAAAGCTAGCTAAAATTTGTTATCCTTTCTAAATTGGAAATAACACATTTTTAAGATAGGAAACAATAAAAAAGGGGCGCAGATTTTAAAGTTGCGCCCCTTTTTGCTAAATATTTTTTGATTATGCTGCAACAATTACCTCAGCTACTTCTTCTGCAGAGATATCACTGTGTGAGGCTTCCAAAACACAATCTCCATCTTTAATTAATAAAATTTGTGGCGACTGGTGTGTAACCTGAAAAAGATGGGCAACCTCAGCAGAAATTTCCCGGTAGGCGATTAAATCCAGAAAATAAAGTTTGGTATCCTCCGGGATAACATCCCAGCTAAATTCAAAATTTCTTTTGGCCATCGAACTAATTGAGCACCGTGTACTGTGCTTAAAAATAAGGCTGTATCCGCTTGCTGATTTTATTTCATTAAGCTGATCTATCGAAGTTAAGTTAACCCAAGTCATAATAATATTGTTTTATACGTAAACACAGGCAGCTAAATAAAGTTCTGCAGATGACTGTAAAATGAAATTTTGATGTTTTAATCTTAGTTTCTTCTGCGTTTACCTTCAGGGTAAGAGCTGTAAGCAGGACAAAGTTTTGAAGAGCATGACTCTAAAATGGTAATGGTGCAAAACACCGCCAATAATAAGATGGCAACTTTTTTCATTAGATAGGGAGATTAAAGCGCTAAGGTACAAATAGTTTATTAAAACACAATTTTAAATATTGGCAGAAAAGTCGGCCATTTTAATTGCAGTAATGGCCGCTTCATCGCCTTTATTACCATGTTTCCCTCCAGCACGATCTTGTGCCTGCTCCAAATTATTGGTAGTTAAAACACCAAAAATAACAGGTTTGCTATATTTAATGCCCACATTAGTCACGCCCTGTGCAACAGCATCGCAAATAAAATCGAAATGTTTTGTATCCCCTTGAATAACACAACCCAAGCAAATTACGGCATCAATATCGCTTCTTTTGCTTAGCAGAATTTCCGCTCCGCCAGTTAATTCAAAACTCCCAGGCACTGGTAACGAAACAATGTTTTCTTCGGCTACGCCGTTATCCAACAAAGTTTTTAATGCACCATTGTACAAAGCGCCAGTAATTTCGGCATTCCACTCTGCAACGATGATTCCAAATTTATAGTTCGCTCCATTCGGAACAGTGGTATGAGAGAAATCAGAAAGATTTTTTAGTTGTGTAGACATGTGGCAAATATAATGCTAAGCGTTTAATGTTGAAAGCGCTTAATGTTTAAATGTTGTAACTTTAATTTAAGGCAAGTTGATTTTAAACCTAGATTTTTCGTTAAGGAGCTACGTGAAATCATTTTAAAGCAGAGAAAGAAATATTTTGATTGATTTGGAAAGCAAAACCAGTATTTCAATTAAATGTTCGTCCCGCTCTCCGTTTTACTCACCCGATAGAAAAATCGGGTTTCGTGTTCACTACGATCAGGTTTAAAATGCTTAATGCTTTGCTACTATTTAAGCCTTCGAAAGCAAACTGCCAAAGTTTCGCTTAAATATTTTCAAGTGCTTGTTCAAGATTCTCTTTACGCTTTTCGGCGAAACTTGGTCAAGTGGGAAGTGCAAAATTGTTTAGTTTAGTAACTCATCAGATATATGTTTAAATAATTTATGGAATCCATTTTAATATTCCATCTAAGGTTTAAATCCCCGGTTATGAAAAAAACGCTACCAATCTTATTGCTAATCATTTCTTTTTGCTTTTATTCCGCATCCGTTTTTTCCCAAAAGAAGCAAACTTATTATCAGTCAGCTTTTAAAACTATAGATTCTCTCGCTCTCGCAACAAAGCCGAAGGAAGCCATCCCAATCTTAAATAAGTTAATCGAAAAAGCCCGAAAAGATCAAGAAACAGCTGTCATCATTAAGGCAACCATGTATCGAATGTTATTTCAGGGTTACCTGGAAGAAAATGCGTTTGGAAAAATAAATAAAGAGCTACAACAGGATGTTCTTACTGCCCACCAGCCCGCCAAAAGTATTTTACAATCATTACTAGCCGAAAGTTATTGGAGATATTACGATCAGAATCGATTCCAGCTGCTTAATCGCACCAATGTCGAATTAAAACTGAGTGATGATATAAAAACCTGGCCAGCCAGTAAATTTTTAGAGGAAACTGCTAAAAATTATTTAGGATCAATTGCAGAAAGTAAAATTTTGCAAAACACAAAAATTGATAGTCTGAGCGAAATGATGATTGGCAATGAACAAAATAGGTTTTTAAGGCCTACACTTTATGATTTGCTGGCACATAGAGCTATAGATGTTTTGGTAAATGCACAAATAGAAATTACCAAAAATGATGATGCAATCGATTTTAATGATGTGAAATGGTTTGACGATGATAAGGCATTTTTAAAAATTGAGCTTCCAACTAACGATTCGACTTCATTCGCATCAATGGCATTAGCCATTTTCCAAAAACTTATCCGCAGCCATCAAGAAAGTAATAATATCGGTGCTTTAGTTGATGTGGATCTGAAACGGTTAAATTACGTTTATTCCAGAAGCACCCGCGAAGATAAAATGGCGCTTTATGATGCAGCGATCCAAAAACTTGCCAATTTCTCCAAATCATCAGAACTGTATGCCGATGTACTTTTTGAACTTGCATCGAAAAAATACGAGATGCGAAATCTTCAAATTCCAAAACAGGATATAGATTTAAAGGAGTTGCTAGCGATGGGCAACCTGGCTATTAAAGCCTACCCGAAAAGTAATGGTGCCAAAAACTTCGAAAAGTTAACTGCTGACATAAAAAGTAAAATGCTGGAAATTAAGATGAGTCAATTTCTAGTCCCAAAAAAACCAGCACAGATACGTTTTAGGTATAAAAATACGAATGCAATTTCATTACAGCTTTTTAAGGTAAGCAGAATTACCAACCGTTTTCACCTTGGCAATCTGGAAGATTATGAGAAATTCATCGCTACAAATAAAATCCAAAAAGAATGGATGGTAAGCTTGCCTGAAACTGATGATTATCAGGAGCACACTTTAATAGACAAATTAGATGGTTTGGAGAAAGGCCAATATGTTATCATCGCCAATACTACCGGCAATAATGCGGTTTTTAACTACCTAACCTTTCAAGTTACCGATCTGGCTGTAACCAATCGAATCACAAAAATCCTTAATCATCAATATTTTGTTTCCAATAGCTCCACGGGAGAGGCTATAATAAATGCAATTATAAATGAGGAAAATAATGAATATGAGGATGGAAAATATGTATATAAACCCAGGGGAACTTTAAACACAGATAAAAATGGATTTGCAGAGAGTTCGCTAAATGCATCGGTAAACCGTATTGAAACCATCTATGGCAATGATACTGTTATAATGGATATTAACCAGCGTTTTTATAAATATATGTCTGCTAAGTCGAAAGTGGTTTTATTTACCGATCGGCCAATTTACCGGCCAGGACAAACCGTTTATTATAAAGGAATTTATTTTGAATTTGAGGATGACAAGAACCGGATCTTAAAAGAATCAACTATCGAAATCACCTTTAATGATGCCAACAGAAAGGAGATTGAAAAAACTTCAAAAATTACGAATGAGTTTGGCACTTTCCACGGTTCGTTTACTATTCCAATGGGTAAATTAAACGGCAGGATGAGCATAAATACAGCTTATGGTAATGTTGATGTTCAGGTAGAGGAGTATAAGCGACCTACTTTCGAGGTATCATTTAATCCATTGAATGAAAAATACAAGTTGAACGATTCGATACTTGTACAGGGAAAGGCAATTGGTTTTGCGGGTTATGCCGTTTCTGGTGCAAAAGTTAAGTATGTTATTACCAGAAATATCCTCTCGTCCAATGATCGTGTTTATGGTTACAGTCCGAGTAAGCAAATAGCTATTGGCACAACTGAAACGAAAGCCGGGGGTGTTTTTGACATTCGCTTTTTTGCTGCGGCAGAGAATACCAGCATTAATGCATATTCCTATCAAATCAATGTCGATATCACTGATGTGAATGGCGAAACAAGAAGCAAATCACAGTTTATTAATGCTGGCAAAAGTGATGTTTTACTTAACGTGGATATGCCTGCAAATATCTTTACTGCCAACTGGAGGGATAACCTAGCTTTCGAAATTACCAATTTAAATAAGGCGCCAATTAATGGCAAATTAACTGTAGAGTGGTACAAACTGGAATATCCGGGTAGAGTGGTTTATCCAAATACCTTAGGTAAAGTAGAAAAATACAACCTGAGCAGGGCCGAATTTGTTAAGCAATTTCCTTACGATGAATATGAGAATGATGGAACTCCTGAAAGTTGGATGACAGGTAAAACCAGTTTTGTCCAGCATCAAAAAGTAGAACAGGGTACTGGTACTTTAGAAATGAAGGGCGTTAAACTTCCTTCGGGATATTATAAGGTGAAGTTTAAAGCACTTAATGAGAATCTGGATTCTATCATTGTTGAGAAAATTGTACGAATTTACGAAAGTCCAAGCGAGAAAATTTTACTGGCAAAAGAGTGGCTTGTAGCGGAGAAGACCGTTGTGACACCTAATGAATCAGCTGTTTTTAGGTTTGCCAGTATTTTGCCAAATGCCAGGGCTTACTATGAAGTGTATTACAAAGACCAGGTTATAAAGAAGGTTTGGTTTAATTTAACCCATAAACAGGAAGTAATAAATATCAAGCCAGAAGCTCAATTTGTAGAAGGCTTCGCTGTTCAATTTACCTTACTTCAAAATGGTAGAATATTCCAATCTATGAATGTAATCACCATTGTGGATGAAAGTAAAGAGTTAGATATTAATTTTACAAGTTTCAGAGATAAACTACAGCCAGGTGAAAAGGATATATGGAAATTAAAAATCACTGATAAAAAGGGCGAGAAACAAATGGCTGAAATGGTGGTGTCTTTATATGATGCATCGTTGGATGATTTAAAAACCATGAGCTGGAATAAAATCGTTTCGCCTAAATACAACTACAATATTTACAGCTGGGGCTATAATCTCACTGCGATACAAATGGGGAATGAGATCTGGCACAAAGACCGATATCGTGGTTATTACGACATAAGGAAGCGAGAATACGAAGCGATAAATTATTACGGCTTCGATTTCAATAGCTACAATTTAAAATATAATTACACGCAATATTTGGCTGGAGTAGAGGCTAATAATCGAAAATCTAACAGCGAAGTGGCAACCAAAAAACTTGCTTCGTTAAAGGTATATGGTTTGGTATATGGTATTGTAACCGATCAGTATGGTTATGGCGTGCCCGGAGTTGCCGTAAGAGTTGGTAAAAAAGGGGTAATTACTGATGCCTATGGCATTTATAGTGTTGATGCTAAAAGCGGAGATGAATTAACTGTGAGTTATATTGGATATCACCGAGCAACAGCGATAGTTAAAACAGCTAAAAGAATCGACTTTAAATTGATGGAGGATAGACAAGGATTAAATGAGATTGTTGTTACAGGCTACGGAGCCCAACAAAAGAAAAATGTAACCGGTAGTGTATCCAGTTTAAGGGAAGAGGTTGAAGTGTTGGCCGGAAGCGGCCCTGTAACAACCATCAAATTACGGGGAACAACCAGCGTGGCGTATGATCGGGCTGGAGCTCCCGCCCCTGAAATGCTGAGAGTGGCCATTGCTGTTGATGATAATAAAGTTTACGATTTTGTGAGTATCGAAGGCTACGATCCGAAGACGGATACCTACATCGTTAATGGTAAGCCTGTTAAAAAGCCTAAAGTTATTCCACGTACCAATTTTACTGAAACCGCTTTCTTTTATCCGCAGTTGAAAACCGATCAGTCAGGGCAAATTGAAGTAGAATTTACAATTCCACAATCGTTAACGCGGTATAAAATGATGGGTTTTGCACATACCAAAGATTTCAAAACAAAAATCATTACCAAAGAATTGGTTACGCAGAAAAAGCTTTCCATTTCGGCAAATACACCACGTTTTTTTCGTGAAGGAGATACTATTTTGTTTAGCGCTAAGCTCAATAACCTCTCTGGTAAACCGATTGGTGGTTTTGCCATTCTAGATTTGACAGATGCCATTACAGGGAAAAAGATCTCGATTGTAAGCAATAAGGATGCGGTTCAGCAAAAAATTCAATTGAAAAATAACGGGAACCAGGCATTAAAATGGTCTCTGATCATTCCTCCAGGCATTGGAGCGATTACTTATAAACTTACCGCTCAATCAGAAAATTATGCTGATGGAGAAGAAATGACCATCCCGGTTTTACCAAATTCTATGTTGGTAACTGAAAGTATGCCGATAAACGTTCGTGGAGGTGTTAAAAAAACCTTCACTATGGATAAATTACTGCATGCGGGAGATTCGAAAACATTAAGAAACCAAGCCTTAACTTTTGAGTTTACTTCAAATCCGATCTGGTATGCGGTGCAGGCTCTACCATATCTAATGGAATATCCTTATGAATGTGCCGAGCAAACATTCAGCAGGTTTTACGCCAACAGTTTTGCAACAGGCATCATCAATTCATCGCCCAAAATAAAGACGGTTTTCCAATCCTGGCAACAAATCAACAATGGCGAAGCTTTAGTATCCAATTTGGAGAAAAACCCAGCTTTAAAATCAATTTTATTGGAAGAAACGCCATGGGTGCGACAAGCTAATAATGAAACCGAGCGGAAGAAACGCTTAGCTACTTTGTTTGATTTGAACAGGATGACTTATGAGCTTAAAGCGAATTTCGAGAAATTGGAGAGCATGCAGTTTAGCAATGGTGCATTTCCATGGTTTACAGGAATGCAGGAAGATCGATACATCACCCAACACATTGCAATGGGTATGGGGCAACTGAAACACCTTAAATTAATCGATGAAATAGCTTTTCCAAAATTGAATCAGATGCTTTCGAAAGTTATCGGCTATTTGGATGCTAAATTGATTGAAGATTATACTTTGGATCTTAAGCTTAAAAGACAAGGATTTAATTATTTAACCCTCCACTATTTATATGCCCGCAGTTATGCAAAGCAGAAAAATGATGATCCTAGTTATATTAAATCAGTTAATTATTTCTTAAAAATACTTACTTCGAAATGGAAATATTTAGATCCCTATCAGCAAGCACAGGCAGCCATAGTTCTCTATAGAAATGGGCGTGAAGCTGAGGCACTAAAAGTGATAGGACTACTAAAACAAACGGCACAGCATCATGATGAACTGGGTATGTATTGGGCAGATAATAGCAACGGATATTTTTGGTATCAAAGTGCCATTGAAACGCAAGCTTTGTTAATAGAAGCCTTCGACGAGGTGGCAAAAAATACGCACTCCGTGGAAGAAATGAAAATTTGGTTGCTAAAAAATAAGCAGACCAATGACTGGAAAACTACAAAAGCAACGGCTGCTGCAAGTTATGCTTTACTGATGCGGGGATACGATTTATTAAATGAATCAGCAGCACCGGAGATTGTGATCGGCGGTAAATCATTCCCCGAAATGGGCATTGCAGACTCCGAAAGAGAAGCAGGAACAGGCTATCAAAAAATAACCATTGCCGGGCAAAATGTTAAACCCGAAATGGCTAAGGTAGAAATTACAAACAACAATAAAAGTATGGCCTGGGGTGCATATTATTGGCAATATTTCGAGCAGTTGGATAAAATCACATCCGCTGCAACGGGGGTGAAAATAAATAAACAATTATTCCTCCAAAAACAAACCGATAAAGGAAATTTGCTTACCGCACTAACAAATTCAAATAAATTAGCTCCAGGCGATTTATTAAAAGTGAGGATTGAAATTTTTTGTGATAGAGATATGGAATATGTTCATCTAAAAGATATGCGATCATCTGGTTTTGAGCCGGTTAATGTGATTTCTCAATTCAAATATCAGGATGGTTTAGGTTATTATGAAAGTACGAAAGATGCTTCAACCAATTTCTTTATCAGTTATTTACGCAAAGGAACTTATGTTTTTGAATACCCACTCAGGGTTACGCATGCCGGCAACTTTTCTAACGGAATTACGACGTTGCAAAGCATGTATGCACCAGAATTTACTACGCATTCTGCAGGGATTAGGGTAACAGTTGAACCTTAACTACAGCAGTTGAATACCGGAGTAAGTTGCCCCAATCGGGATGATTTTTTCTCCTATCCAAATTTGGCTGCGGTCAAATTTGGATATTTTGTTTTTAGCTACAATGAATGCCCGATGGCAACGAATGAAATCAGTTTTCGGAAGTAGTTCTGCCAAATCATTAATGGTAATCCTTGAGCTCAAAAGCTTGTCTTTTAATTGAATCTGGGTGTAATTTCCTGAAGCTTCCACATACAGGATTTCATCTAGTTCAACTTTAATTTGTTCATAACCATCCTTCACAAAAATATATTCATTTTTTGCTCCCTGTTTCTGTCCACGCAGATTATATAATTCATGTGCCTTGTTGCAGGCCTTTAAAAACCTCGAAAGAGAAAAAGGTTTTAACAAATAATCAACAGCATCAAGTTCAAAACTCTGGATCGCATGTTCCGTGTAGGCGGTTGTAAAAATAACCATCGGCGGATTGCTCAAACTCTTCAAAAAATCTATCCCGCTGATGTCGGGCATTTTAATATCCAGAAAAATTAAATCGACTTTGTTGTTTTGGAGATATCCAATTGCCTCAAAAGCATCAGTAAAAGTTTGCTGTAAGTCTACAAAAGGAACTTTTGATGCATGGGAGCTTATAATCTCAAGTGCAATGGGTTCATCATCTATAGCAATGGCAATCATAGTTTTTGCGTTTGTCAGGCGGAGCTTAGTCGAAGCCTAATGTTTTTGGTAGTTTTTATGGCTGCTCATATTTGTGCAATGGGATAATTCTTTTAATTGTTCCCAATTTGAACTAATGAGCGCTTCCTTCTTTTTTCTTGACCAGCCTTTTATTTGTTTTTCAAAAGCTATTGCGTCGTTTATATCCTTAAAATGTTCGCAAAATACTAAAAATTAGTGGTCTTCTTTTAGCAGTGTAACTTTCAGGATTGATTGCATTTTGGTGTTCATAGAGTCTTCTATCGACATCATTGGTAACGCCAGTGTAATACGATTTGTCAGAACAAGCTAAAATATATACGGTGTATTGCTCCACTTTTAGAGTTGTTTGGTAATGAAGATACAAACCTTTATTGAAATAATAATTGCTATAGTTTCTGTTTGTTGATTAAAGAAAAGGCGCTTCGACTACGCTCAGGGTGACCTCCGTACGAAAAAACAAATCAAAACATATTCTCGATTTAACCTTTAAATCATCTTGAGCGTAGTCGAAGGATCAATCCAAGTGCAGAGTTAAATGCACAAAGAACTCATTTGCACTTTCGCGGATAATTAATTCGTGTTTTTCTGGATACAGCAAAGCCAATCGCTGCTTTACGTTTTCTAAACCGATGCCACTTTTCAATTTTTCCGGATCGTTGTCTGCCTTAATGTAAATGCTGTTGCTCACATCGAAAAATAACGTTCTCTCTTTTGTTTGCAAAGTCATTTTGATGTATGATGGTTGCTGTAAACTAATGCCGTGTTTAAAAGCATTCTCGATAAATGGAATTAATAACATCGGTGTAATCTGCAAACTATTCAGTTGTTCTTCAATATGCGCTTCAATTCTTATATCGCCAGAACGCGATGTTCTGAGTTTTTGCAAGTCGATGTAGTTGTTCAGGTATTCAACTTCCCTGGTCAATGAAATTTTATCTTGTGTATTTTCATGCAACATAAACCGCATCATGTCGCCCAGTTTTTGAATGCCTTCACCCGTTCTCTCTGCATTTTCTTGAAGTGCCGTACCGAATAGCGTATTTAATGCATTAAATAGAAAGTGTGGGTTAATCTGTGATTTAAGAAAATTTAAACTTGCATCCGATTTTCCTAGCTCAGTTTTGAGCATTTGGATTTCCGTTTGTTTCTCAAATTTATGTTTATAAATGTACCATGCCAATGGCGTAGTAATGCAGACAAGACTAATAGAAGTAAAAATTAGTGCTATAGGTAATGCATCGCCATTTCTCATGAAGGCTGCAAGCATGATCAAGAGTAATAAAACGATTAGTATGGAAAGAACAACATTCCCCCAAAAATATCGGCCAAATCTTTTTCCCTTTTTCCGGAGGCCTGGAATGATCTCATAAATTGAATAGAAGGCCAATAAGATATTTACAGGCGGAGCAATTAGCCAGATCACCACAAATTCATAATCGCGTGTTGGAGAAAAAACAACCGCAAACACCATTAGCGTAATTAGCCATATCTTAGCCGATGTGAAAATTTCCAGCAGAATATCTGTCTTGAAACGTTTCAAAAATGGAATCTTCTCCAATAATGATATTCCTCTCTCGTTGAAATAAGCATAAATGTTGAACAGTAAATAGAGTAAAAAAATATAGGTGAAAGCTTCTCCAAATAAAATAGCGTAAGCATGATTAATATCGGCCTCTTCAATCAATCGATCGGCTTGAGAATAGGTATTTGCAACCATCCAAATGATTACGGAAACTCCGGTGACCATTACAGTAAGAATGATATTTAAAACTACATTGTTCTTTCTCGCTAGCTGTGGCATAAAGCAAAAGTTAATCAGTAAGAAGCTGATATAAAGAATGCTTATTTTAAAAATTTCTGGCAGAAAGAAATTAGTTAATCTGCTGTATTCTAAATGATTTTCGATAAAACGATAAGCGTTTGCGGTGCCATAACTCGTAGACGTACATATGCCAATTAGTGCCAGAACGTAAAGTGCTGTCGAAATCCAAAATTCAAGTTGATTGATGCTTTTAGTTTTCATTGTCGGGTCTTCGCCAGAAAGAATAATCATAATGTGTTGTAGTTTATACCACAATGTTACTAACTCTTCTCACTTCAATTTTTTAAAATGTGATGGATGGGGGTAAAAATGTGATGAACTATTTATGTTGTACTTTTTACTTGGAAAGTTATACGTTATACGTTTTAAGTTGGGCGACTTGGCTCTTAAACCTAAAACTTATTATGTACAACTTACAACACTTTATTATCTTCGGCATTCCAACTTCACTTAAAATTTAGAACACAAATGATCGTTTACGGAATCCCAAATTGTAATACAGTAAAAAAATCACTCGATTGGTTAAAGGCTCATCAAATTGATTTCGAATTTCATGATTTCAAAAAGAAAGGAATCACTGCCGAAAAGCTAAACTCTTGGAGCAAAGTTTTCGGTTGGGAAACGGTGTTGAATAGAAAAGGATTAACCTGGAAAAAATTGTCGAAAGAAGAACAAGCTGCGATTGATACACAAGATAAGGCGATCGCCTATCTGATGGAAAATACCAGCGCAATTAAACGCCCGATTATAGAGAAAGATGGTAAAGCAATATTAATTTCTTTTGATGAGGATCGCTATACGCAAACACTTGGCTGATCCAGTTGTTATAGTGTTAAAGTTTGTTAATTACAGCTTTGGAACATTTTAATACTTACTTTTGATTTATGTATAAGCTGATTATTTTTCTTTTAATTGCCCTTCCTGTTGGTGTTTTTGCGCAAACAATTACCACTGGTACTGTATTCGATTACAATAAAAAATCGCTCACGTTACCAGGTGTCTCTGTCAGAAATTTAAATAGCAAAAAGGTAACCACCACCTCAAGTACAGGTAAGTACACCATTCCTGCTTCTGTAGGAGATTTAATTGAGTTTTCTGCCGTTGGTTACCATACCGATACGCTTTACTTAACCAGCTTATTGAATAGAAGCATTTATCTTCCGGTAAAATCGACCAGCCTGATGGATGTTGATGTAAAAGGGGTGAGAATGAATAGCCAGATTACAGATGCAAAAGACCCATTGGCAGAAAAATACACGCTACTTAATACCGGCGGTAATTTAGGTAGAAAGCGCATGAAAGATAAAGTTGGTGGTTTAAACCTGAATCTTGGTTACGGAAAATACAAGCGGGAGCAAAGAAAAGAAGCCGAGCTAGAAGAAAAAGAAATGTACCAGGAAGAAATTGACGCTGGTTTTAGTGAGAAAACTATTATCGATTTAACAAAGCTTCAAGGCGAAGATCTCAAACATTTTATGATCATTTATAGGCCGTCAATAGAGTCGGTCAAAGCAGAAAGACCTTTCAGATATGATTATCACATCTCAAAAGCCTTTGTTGCTTGGCAAAAATTAACTCCTCAGCAAAGAAAACTACAAGATTTGCCGAAGTTAAAGCCAAATTAGGTAACTAAAACTTTCATGTATCAATATTATAACCACATATAGCGCTATATGTGGTTATTTTTTATCTTTACGATCAAATAACAACTTATTAAACTCATGAAAATTAATAAATTATTCACTTTGTGTGTTGTTTGTTGCGCTTTTGTTATTTCGGCAAATGCTCAGCAAACCGCTCCTGCTACAAATTACAATCCTGCTGAAGCTTTCGGGCCTTTGTTTTACACTCAAAACGGAAACGAGTTTCGTTCAGCAATGGGAATCCCAGGGCCAAAGTATTGGCAAAATCGTGTTGATTATAACATTACAGCCAATTTGGATGAAGCAAAAAGTTTGGTTACCGGAACAGTTACCATAACCTATAAGAATAACAGCCCGGATAAGTTACCGTATTTATGGTTACAACTAGATCAAAATACATTTAAGGAAGATTCTCGTGGCAAACAAGTTACTCCAGCCCGTAGTCGTTATGGTGCGCAAGGCGAAAAATTTGATGGAGGTTACAAAATTCAAAATGTAAGTGTATCTCAAAAAGCTGCGGCAGTAAAATTCACTTCTATTGTTGAAGACACCCGTATGCAGATTCGTTTGGATCAGCCGATGGCTGCCAATGGCGATGTAGCAACTATTAAAATCGACTATTCTTATACTGTTCCTAAAGAAGGATCGGATAGAACTGGTCATTTAACTACTAAAAACGGCGAAATTTATGCCATTGCACAATGGTTTCCACGCATGTGTGTTTACGATGATGTAATTGGCTGGAATACTTTACCGTATTGGGGCGGTGGAGAGTTTTACTGCGAATATGGCGATATTACTATGGCTTTAACAGCACCAGCAACCCATATTTTAATGGCCTCTGGAGAACTCTTAAACCCACAAGAAGTTTTTACTGCACAACAATTGCAAAGATGGAATGCTGCTAAAAATAGCGATGCAACAGTTCACATCCGTTCTGAGGCGGAGGTTACCGATCCTAAATCTCGTCCGGCGAAAGATAAATTAACCTGGAAGTTTAAAATTTTAAATGCCCGCGATGCGGCTTGGGCTTCATCGAAAGCTTTTGTTTTAGATGCTGCTCGCATCAACTTACCAAGTGGAAAAAAATCATTAGCAGTTTCTGCGCAACCTGTAGAAAGTAATGGAGCTGATGGTTATGGCCGCGGGGTAGAATATGTTAAAGCCAGTATCGAACATTATTCCAAACAATGGTTCGAATATCCTTATCCAATGGCAGTTAACGTTGCTACAAATATTGGTGGTATGGAGTATCCAGGGATTGTTTTTTGTGGTTGGAAGGCTAAAAAAGGCAGTGCCTGGGGCGTGATCGATCACGAATTTGGTCACACCTGGTTCCCAATGATTGTGGGTTCGAACGAACGCAAATTCGGTTGGATGGATGAAGGTTTCAATACATTTATCAACGGCATTTCGGCTAAAAACTTCAATAATGGAGAATATATTGGTCGCCCAACCAACATGAACTTTATAGGCAAAAACTATATCGGTAATCCTAAGTATGAAAACATTATGCAAATGCCTGATGGAATGACGGAGGCAAATATTGGCATTAACTTATACTCTAAACCAGGCTGGGGACTAGATATTTTGAGAAATGAAATTTTAGGTGAGGACCGATTCGATTATGCGTTTCGTCAATACATCAAAAACTGGGCTTACAAACACCCAACTCCTTATGATTTTTTCCGCTCGATGGAAAATGCAGCAGGTGAGGATTTAGCGTGGTTTTGGAGAAGTTGGTTTTTAAATAGCTGGAAAATGGATCAGGCCATTGGTTCGGTTGAGGAAATTAGACAAGATGGAAACTTATCAGGATATTCTATCCGTGTAAATAATTTGGAAAAAATGCCAATGCCAATTATCCTTCAGGTAGAAACTAAAAGTGGTAAAAAAAGTATTGTAAAAGTACCTGTTGATGTTTGGATGAAAAATAC
Source organism: Pedobacter sp. MC2016-05 (assembly GCF_026239735.1). GTDB lineage: Bacteria > Bacteroidota > Bacteroidia > Sphingobacteriales > Sphingobacteriaceae > Pedobacter. The sequence continues at coordinate 54,787 of NZ_JAPIVT010000012.1, read as the reverse complement.
CTCCTGGTTGGTGCGTTTCCCAACCACTGAAGAAATAGTATCAGTTACCTTAGATCCAAATAAGGTTTTACCAGATTCGAATCCTGAAAATAATACCTGGATCGCAGGAAAGTAATATTCAGTTTTTCAAAGCCCTTAAATGCAAATTTAAGGGCTTTTATTTTTATGGTGATGAATGAAAAAAAGAACGTTTTTCAAGTTTATAATGAAATTGCCGATTGGTTTGGGGAAAACAGGCCTCGTAATTTAATGGAGAAACGTTATTTGGATACAGTTATTGAGTTAATACCAAAGGGTGCAAGCCTGCTAGATTTAGGCTGTGGAAACGGAAAACCTATTATGGAATATTTCCTGCAATCAGGGTTTATGGTAACAGGTGTTGATGCAAGTGAAAAAATGTTGACACTGGCTAAACAAAATTTTCCGTCAGAAGAATTTCTCTTGCAAGATATGCGCAAGCTTAAACTTGAAACCAAATTTAATGCAATCATTGCCTGGCATAGTTTTTTTCATTTACCCACGGAGGATCAGCCGAAAATGTTTGAGATATTTGCCAATCATCTCCTTCCAAATGGAATAATTTTATTTACCTCGGGCACCAAAAGAGGAGAGGCGTGGGGAATAAATGGTGGCGAAAATCTTTTCCATGCTTCGCTTGATACCGACGAATACCACAACTTGCTGGTTAAAAACCAATTTAAAATTTTAAATCAAACCGTAAATGATCCTTCGTGCGGCAATGCAACGGTTTGGCTCTCACAATTTAATCCGCAATAGTTTTATAATTTATTTAGCTTTGTGCATGGCCGATCAACAGAAAAATAATCCTCTTCATGGAATCACTCTTGAGAAAATCGTTACTGATTTGCAAGCGCATTATGGGTGGGAGCAGTTAGGGTCGCTAATTAGAATCGACTGTTTTAACAACAATCAAAGCATTAAATCAAGCCTCAACTTTTTGCGTAGAATGCCTTGGGCTCGTAAAAAAGTTGAAGATTTGTTTTTAGATACTTTTCATAAATAGCGTTTACTCATATACTTTTTGCAATCCTTTTCTCAAATCAAACAACAGCCATTGTTTGCTGATAACTTCTTCCTTTTTCGTTTTCAATAACTCCAGAAAGTCTTTAACACCAAGCTCTTCATTTCCATTACCATGGATAAGCACAATACTTCCATTATTTGCTTGTTGTCCTTTTGCTAACCAGGCATCGCTTCCAATTGGGATTAAGCCATAAGCTTCAATTTTTTGCACAATACTTCTATCGGAAACTAAACCTGGAAAACGGAAAAAAATAGAAGGTGTCAGCCCATTTTTGAGCATTAGTTTTTCGTTTTCTAAAACCTCTGTATCCAGGTTGGTGCCAGGTGCTAGTAAAAAATTTTCGGCCAGAGGCAGATTGTTTACCTCATGATTATAAGAATGATTTATCCAGGTGATATCTAAGTCTTTTTTGTTGACCAAACTTTTTAGCCAATTTAGGTCGTCCTGGTGTTTAAGCATCCATTTTCCCGAAACCGAAATGGCTAGAGGCGCTGGCTGCACTATCTTTTTAAATTCATCGAATACCGATTGAAAAATAATTCTTTCTAAGGGTTTGTGAGAGGGGCAAAGATCAATCGTTAATGTTATTCCTTGTTCTTCTGGTATAGCATTATCGATGCCTGCATCTTGTATTTGAAAATCTTTTGCGGCAGCTGCAGTTAAAGATTTTATGTATGGGCTGGTTTTAAATTCGGTTAAGATCTGTGTCCATGATGTTTTACTTATAACATAATTTGAAGCGAGGTCAACTTTGCTATCAAGCGTCTGCGGATTAATAAGCAATAAATATCGTTGCCCATCATTCGCGAAACTTCGAATACCGATTAGTTTTTCAGTACCCTTATTCGCTACAAAATATTCCATCTTGTATTTCTTAATAGATTTAAAAGTTTGACCCAAACTCGAACTGGTACTGAGAAGAAGAATAGAAATAATAAAATAAAAGAACCTGGAGCATTTCATCTTTTGCTTATTTAAAATCTTTCTAATTTAAGGCAAAAATTTTATCTTTACCACATCGCCATGAACAAAGAAAAACTAAAATTATGGTTTAAGCGTGTGGGCTTAATCGGGTTTTTATTCTTCCTGATAAAAGGATTAATCTGGTTGGTGGTATTCTATTTTATCGGCAAAAACGTTACCTAAAAGTAAACATCAGGTTGGCGATAAAGTTCCAAACAAAAACAATCGCGATAGCAAAAAACTTAGCCACATAAAAGTTTGTGCCGTTTTTACGTTGGTGGAAAAGATATATAATAACGGTGTTTAATGCCAATCCAATTACACTTACCACAATAAATTTGCTAAACTCGGTTCCCCAGTGGATGTTGGTGCTTTGAAAAGTCCAAACGCGATTAATTAGATAATTGTTAGTGACAGCGAAAATGAAGCCTAGCGCATTGGCCACGTATTTATTTATTTTAATTTTCTCTTTGCAAAGCCAGGTCACGCCGAAATCAATTGCCATTCCAAGCAAGCCCGTTATACCAAATTTCAGAATGCGAAAAAATAACTCCATGCTATTGTATTCTTACCAGATAAAAACGTTCTAAAACCTGAGGGCGTGTTTTAGAATTAATAAACTTTCCCGTCAGTTTTGTGATGTGAAAGTATTCAAATGATTTGAGGATTTGCGTATTGTAATCCTTTTTCAATCGCTCCATTTCCGGCTCCCAAACATAAATGACCATGTTCTTATCTGTCCTATGTTTGTTCAATGTCTCAAAATCCCAAAAATACTGAGGTTCTCCATTTGCATAGAAATCAAAAGAATAAGCATCAGGATACATCAATACTGCAGGTTTAGCATTCTGGTAGTTTTCCTTTAGCCAAATGCCTGCTTCCATTCCCGATTCATATTTGAGTAAAGCAGGATAAAAAAAACCTGAAAGAAAAATCATCAAGCCAATGGAGATCACGCTACTTCTGGCAATGATGGTTTCAATTTTTAATCCTCGAAAAAATAATACAGATAAAAATAGCAAAACGACTAGCAGGGCGTTTGCAACGAAGAAGTAATCGAATTTGAAAAGTATCGAAACGCAGATTAATATCGCTACAATTAAAACTGCCAAAACCGTTTGAGCGGCGAGAAATATTTTCAGACTCTTTCCTTCTAGTTTCTGTAAATACAAGGCCGTGATCATGGCAAATTGTGGCAAAACAATCAATATATAATGTGGCAATTGAAATTTGGACAGTGAAAAAAGCAGAAAAGTGATGGCGGCACTTGTCCAGATTATAATACTTTCGGGGGGCAAAGAAACTCTGTTTTTCTTTTTGAAAAGATTAATTACCGCAGTATAAAGTAAGATAGACCAAGGTAAAAAAGCCCAAATGGTGGTGTGTAAGAAAAATGAGATATCGCCTTTGCCTTTTATTGGTCCGTTATTAAAAAAGCGACCAAACTGACTGTCCCAGAAAAAGAATTTTAATCCCGAAACTCCCGTTTTTCCAAATACAATTTTTTCTGGATGTAAATCAAACTGCACATACAAGGTGTAAAGTTCGGGAATGATGAAAACTAGAATTAGCACTATCGCAAGCCACCATTTCAGTTTTAATAACTCTTTATATTGTTTGGTGATGAGCCAATAAAGGATAAAACCACCAAAAACCGGAATCAAAACAAAGATTCCTTTGATCATGATGGCGCATGCAGCGAAGAGTGAACCAAAAACGATATGCCAGAAAGACCCTAAATGTGCTTTGTAGTAATGGTAAATCGCTGCCAAAGTAAATGTTGTAATGTAAACTTCGGCCCTTACATCAAAAGTTGATATTAAGATGTGTAATGAACTTAGGAAGATTACCGCACTTATCAAGCCCGTTTTATGGTTATAAATGTCTTTCGCCAACTTATAGAGATAACCTGCTCCGAGCAAACCAAACAAAAACGAAGGCAGCTTATAAGCAAAGGCATTGATGCCGAAAATTTTGAAAGAGGCTGCTGCCAGCCAAAAAGTTAAATGCGGTTTGTCAAGCCAATCTGCACCGCGAACGTAGATGTTAATCCAATCATCACGCAAAACCATATTTTTGGCTATTGATGCATATAGCGCAGAATCCGGTTCAATAATCCCACCAAAGAGTGCCAGCGAACTGATTACAGTAATAATTCCGATTAGAATTTTATATAGAGTGATGTCTTTCGATTTCATTTACTGAAAGCAAATATGAGTAAAAATAAGTCAATTTTTTTGAACCTTTAAAGATTAACAAAGCCAAAGCCTTATCTTTGTTGCATGACAAAGTTATCGGTAAACATCAATAAAATTGCTACCTTAAGGAACAGTCGTGGAGGTAATAATCCTGACTTAGTGAAAGTTGCCTTAGATTGTGAACGTTTCGGTGCACAAGGAATTACGGTGCATCCACGCCCAGATGAACGCCATATTCGTTACCAGGATGTTTACGATTTGAAAGCGGTTATTGCCACTGAATTTAATATTGAAGGCAATTGCCGTGAAGATAAATTTGTTGATCTTGTTTTGGCTAATAAACCGGCACAAGTTACATTAGTGCCCGATGCCGAAGGACAAATTACTTCTAACCACGGTTGGGATACGATAAAACATAGAGAGTATTTAAAAGAGATGGTTTCGGTTTTTCAAAAAGAAGGCATTCGCGTTTCCATTTTTGTTGATCCGGTAGTTGAAATGGTTGAGGGAGCTGCAGAAACAGGTACAGATCGAATCGAATTATACACCGAGGCTTATGCTCATAATTATTACGCTGATAGAGAAAAAGCAATTGTTAACTACATCGCAGCTGCACACCACGCAAATAGATTAGATTTAGGAATAAATGCTGGTCATGATTTAGATTTGCACAACCTTCATTACTTTGCCCAAAGCATTCCTGGTTTATTGGAAGTTTCCATTGGTCACGCTTTAATTAGCGATGCGCTTTATTTGGGTTTAGAAACTACAGTTCAAAAATATTTACAACAACTCGCTTAGTTACGAGTTAAAGGTTTTGAGTTGGCTGGCTTGGCAAAAAAAAACACCTGACAAATTAAACCTTCACTCAAAATTATTTCTATACCCGTAACATGTTAAAAGGAATTCTCCTTGTTTTTTTTGGTGCCTGCAGTTTCGGTATCCTTTCTACTTTTGTAAAATTGGCCTATCACGATGGATATTCTCTCGGAGATGTTACCGGTGCGCAGGCATTTTTTGGTGCAGTAATTCTTTGGGTTTTATTTTCCTTTCAAAGCAGGACTTCAAAGTATAAGGCACAAGAAATAAAGCTAATTACACCTAAATGGAAGATGATTCTAGCTGGAACTTGTACAGGTTTGGTAAGTATTTTCTATTATCAGTCAGTTAAACTTGTGCCAAACTCAGTGGCTATCATTTTGCTCATGCAATTTATTTGGATGAGTATTTTACTGGAGTTTATCATCTACAAAAAGAAGCCGACGGGATTACAGTTTTTAGCGATCCTTTTGGTTTTGGGTGGAACAGTTTTAGCAAGTGGTATGTTAGAAACAACTATTTCAAGTTTGAGCTACAAAGGTATCGGCTTTGGTTTGCTCGCTGCAGTATGTTATGCGGGCTTTTTAATGTTAAGCGGAAGAATCGGAAACGAGTATCCACCACTGCAGAAAAGTGCATTAATGATTACTGGAGCATGTATTTTGATCTTTATCCTGTTTCCACCTGCGTTTCTGTTTAATGGCGCATTAAACGGAACTTTGCTTAAATGGGGGCTTATTATTGCCTTTTTCGGAACAGTAATTCCACCGTTATTTTATGCTGAAGGTGTTCCCCGCATTGGAACAGCGTTGAGCTCAATTTTAAGTGCAGCAGAATTGCCTGTTGCGGTAATGATGGCTGGCTTTGTGCTGCAAGAACAGGTTTCATTATTGCGTTGGGTAGGCGTGTGTGTCATCTTGTCGGCAATGGTGTTGCCCAATTTGAAGTATTTGAAGAGACGTTGATGTTTTACCGTAAAGGACGCAAAGACAAGGTGCAAAGATTACAAATCTGGGTGCTCAAATTTTTACTTCTCTTCCTTTGCGAAAAACTTAGTGTTCTTTGCGGTTAGAATAAAAAATAAATACCTTTAAAAAGCAAAAACAAAAACATGAAAAAGCAAATTCTTTATATTCTCTCTTTTCTAATTATCGGCTTCGCCGGATGTAAAACTAAAACAACCATCAATCAAGATGAGGCGGGAGAAGTGATTACAGATTACTTAAAAGCCAACCCTGAGTATAAAACCATTCGTTTCAACTTTGGACAAATTAAGTTTAACAGCACGAATGACATGTTTGAGTTAGGGAAATACAAATCATTAGCAAGTAAAGGATTGGTAACTTTGAATTTAAAAGAAGCGAAAAAGAAGTTCCTTTCTAAAGATAGCAGTTTCGTATATCAAATAACTTTAACTGATAAAGCTAGTCCGCTGGTTTTGAAACAAGATGCCGATAAAGCTACTGTTAAAGCCGTTACCTATGTTTTAGCAGATGAAAAGCCGGTAAATTTTGAACAGGTAAATTCGAGCACAGCTAAGGTTACCGTTTCCTTAAAAATGGTGACTACCGATTTTGAACCTTTTGATAAAGACGCCAATAAAAACAGCAACTTCATTACGAAGACTTACAAGTTGAAGTTGAGTAAAGATGAAGGTTGGAAAGTGCAGAAGTAAGGAAATGAATTATAAGTCGTCATGCTGAATTTATTTCAGCCTCTGTTTTGCCTGATAAATTCGGCTCGCGAGCTTTCCGGACTTGCTGACGGTCGTCCTTGCGAGGCACGAAGCAATCTCATTTAAGAAAATAACTCCAGAAATTAGATTGTGCCAAAGGCATTCCTCGGGAGCTTCTCCCGATAAAGAATCGGGATCGCCTGCCTGCCGCAGGCAATCAAAGACGGAAAGTTAAAAACGTTAATGGCAGGTACGAAGCATCTGCAAGCGATGAAACACCTGCCTGCGGTAGGCAGGGATGCTTCGTGCCTCAGCATAACAGAAAACCTGAAAAAAGATTGTAGCAAATGGCGGGAACAAACTTTAATTTTGTAGCGTTACTGCTTTCCAACTAAATGAAATTTCTTCTTGAATGAACAAACGTTTGTCATTAAATACAAATTTAAAATCTACCGATTTTGTCGCCTTTAAGCGTAAATAAGACACCTTTTTTACACTGATATATAGCAAAATACAATATCGTTTTTCCTACCTTTGCAGCAAATTATTATTCATACCTGCATGAGCTTAAATATCCACTACAAGGAAGATTTTCAAAATCGTCATATTGCACCAAATGAGGCAAATACTGCTGAAATGTTGCAAGCTGTTGGCGTAAATTCTATTGATGAGCTGATTGAACAAACTGTTCCTACGGCAATTAGGTTAAAACAACCATTAAATCTGCCTGCGGCGAATTCAGAAACTGAATATTTGGGTACTTTAAAACAAACCTCATTGTTAAATAAAGTTTTCAAGAGCTTTATTGGACAGGGTTATTATGATACCATTACCCCGGGTGTAATTTTACGTAACGTATTTGAAAATCCAGGATGGTATACCCAATATACACCATACCAGGCCGAAATTGCACAAGGTCGTTTACAGGCGTTATTAAATTTCCAAACGATGGTAATCGATTTAACCGGAATGGAAATTGCCAATGCGTCACTTTTAGACGAAGGTACGGCTGCGGCAGAGGCGATGTTTATGCAATACAGTACGCGTAAAAATCAAGCTGCAAAGAAGTATTTCGTTTCAGATTTAGTTTTTCCTCAAACGATAGATATTTTAAAAACCCGAGCTAATCCTTACGGTATTGAATTAGTCATCGGCCATCATTTGGATTTCGTAGCTACCGAAGATTTCTTTGGTGCGATTGTTCAATATCCCGCAGGTAATGGAGAAGTTTTCGATTACAAAAACTTTGCTTCTGAATTACACAATAAAAATATTAAATTAACGGTTGCAGCTGATATTTTAAGCTTAACCTTATTAGCGCCTCCAGGCGAATGGGGTGCTGATATCGTGGTAGGTACAACGCAACGTTTCGGTATTCCGATGGGTTTTGGCGGTCCACACGCAGCATTTTTCGCAACTAAAGAAGAATATAAACGCTCAATCCCAGGTCGTATTATTGGTGTAACCATCGATAGCCACGGCGATTATGCTTTACGTATGGCTTTGCAAACCCGCGAGCAACACATCCGTAGAGATAAAGCAACTTCGAACATTTGTACGGCGCAAGCATTATTGGCGATTATGGCTGGCTTCTATGCAGCTTATCACGGCCCGAAAGGATTAAAAGCCATTGCAGAACGTACGCATGGTTTGGCGGTTAGTTTAGCGTCAACGTTAAAAAGTTTAGGTTACGAGCAATTAAATTCAGCTTATTTCGATACCATTCGTTTCGATTTAGGGGACTTAAAAGGTGGCATTCATTCAGGTTGTTTAGATAACGAAATCAACTTGAATTATGTGGGTAACGTGGCTACCATCTCTATCGATGAAACCACTGCTTTTGAAGATGTTGCATTAATTGCTAAAATTTTCGCTAAAGTAAAAGCAGTTGCTGCTGATCAGGTTGAGGTAGTAGAAAATGTTGAAACCGTAATTCCATCAGCTTTACAACGTACTTCAGCGTACTTAAGTCACCCAATTTTCAATTCGCACCATTCAGAGCATGAAATGTTGCGTTACATCAAATCATTAGAGGCGAAAGATTTATCGCTATGCCACTCGATGATTGCTTTGGGAAGTTGTACTATGAAATTGAATGCTACTGCAGAAATGATTCCGGTAACCTGGTCTCACTTTGGTCGTATTCACCCATTCGCTCCAGCAGATCAGGTTTTGGGTTACTATTCGGTTTTTAACGAGCTTGATAAATGGTTAAGTGAGATTACCGGTTTTGCTGCGATGAGTTTACAGCCAAACGCTGGTGCTCAAGGTGAATATGCAGGTTTAATGGTTATTCGTGCTTATCACCACGATAGAGGCGATTTCCACCGTAACGTTGCGCTAATTCCTGCATCTGCTCACGGTACAAATCCTGCTTCTGCAGCAATGGCTGATATGAAAATCGTTGTTGTGAAATCTTTAGAAAATGGTAACATTGATGTTGAAGATTTAAAAGCAAAAGCAGAGTTACATAAAGACAATTTATCTTGTTTGATGGTGACTTATCCATCAACTCATGGTGTATTCGAAGAGAGCATCATCGAAATTTGTGAAACGATCCACGCTAACGGCGGACAAGTTTATATGGATGGTGCAAACATGAATGCACAGGTTGGTTTAACTAGCCCAGCTAATATTGGTGCCGATGTTTGCCATTTAAACTTGCACAAAACTTTCTGTATCCCTCACGGTGGTGGCGGTCCAGGTATGGGCCCAATTGGTGTGGCGAAACACTTGGTTCCTTATCTTCCTGGTCATGCTGTGGTTGATATCGACAAAGGAAAATCGATTTCTGCGGTTTCTTCTGCACCTTGGGGTTCAGCTTCGATCTTGATTATTTCTCATGCTTACATCGCTATGATGGGTGCTGAGGGATTAACCAATGCGACTAAATATGCGATTTTAAACGCCAATTACATGAAAGCTCGTTTAGAGCAACACTACCCAGTACTTTATTCAGGTGCTCAGGGTCGTTGTGCACACGAGATGATTTTAGATTGTCGTTCATTCAAAGCTTTCGGAATTGAAGTTACTGATATCGCCAAACGTTTAATGGATTATGGTTTCCACGCCCCAACGGTTTCATTCCCGGTTGCAGGTACGTTAATGGTTGAACCTACAGAATCGGAGCCTAAACATGAATTAGATCGTTTTTGTGATGCACTGATCGCGATTAAAAAAGAAATAGATCAGGTTGAAAATTTAACTTTTGATAAGGTTGATAATCCATTGAAAAACGCACCTCATACTGTTGCTGTAATTACCGCCAACGATTGGGGACACGCTTACAGCCGCCAAACAGCAGCTTTTCCACTTCCTTATGTGTTGGAACGCAAGTTCTGGCCATCAGTTGGTCGTGTAAATGATAGCCATGGCGATAGATCATTAATTTGTGCGTGCCCACCGGTAGAAAGTTATTTGGAAGAAATAGTGCCGTAACGCTCACTATTCGTCATTGCGAGGAGGCTTTTTCAGCCAACGTGGCAATCTAATTAGATAAATCATCTGCAAGTTTTATGAATTCATTTTCATACAGCTTGCAGATTTTTTTTGCCCGTCATTTCGAGTGAAGGCGAGAAATTTTTGTAATTAAACCTATGTGAAAAGATTTCTCCATTTCACTACGTTCAGTCGAAAAGACGACTTTTGATTGTGAAATAAAAAAGTTAACTAAACTCCCCAAAATGCCAAAGAATCCCCGATGGATCGTGGAGGAAACATTCACTTCCCCAGCTTTCAATTCTGATTGGACTTAGCTTTACATTTTCATATTTCGCAGGTAAATCAAGCGCTGAAAGTTCATTGTAAAACTGATTCACGTTATCCACCTCCATAAAAATCATGGTGTTATCTATCCAATCTTTAACGTAGGCATTTTGTAGATAAAAAGCGAGGTTGCCGCTTTTGAAAACCGACATGCTTTCGCCCAGAGTTACTTCTTCAAAACCAAGATTGCGGTAGAATTTTCTTGACGTTTCGAAATTTTTAGCTCCAATAAATGGTCGAAGTGATTTTGCGCTGTGATTCATGGTTTTATTTTGATATTTAATTGACGGCCTCAAACGAAGTTTAAACTAAAGTAATCTATTATCCCATTCAAAATTTTCAATTGAATATATAGCTACCTTATTTAAAAAATCAGGGTGTTTGGTATTTATTAAATAATTGTACTCGTTTTGAACCAATGCGGATGGAACTTTCAATAATAAGCTCTTATTATTTTTGTACCAGTCAGACCCAATCTCCTGTAGTCGAGGATAAGATTTCACGCTCTTCCAATCTGTGGGTAAATTCTTTAATTGGATTTCTGAAACATCACCTTTATCTGCATTTACCTTAATCGATAAGAGTTTGTATTGATGATCAATATTAATTGCGCTTCGATGGGCAATCAATTCTAATGCAGATAATGCTATGGAACTGCCTGTATAGATTATAAACTCATCATCTCTATTCCATCTGTTTGCAATACCAGACGCAACCAACCTATTGGCGTATTTTTCTTTTCTAATGTTATAAATTAACATAGTTAAACATTTTCACCATATTCAAGAGCCGACAATCTGTTATCAATAAATTTTATCCCTGAAACAGTATCTAGAAATGAAGTTGGAGCTTTATTATCCAATAAGTGGTTTTTCATAGAGAGCCACTTCTCGAAATTATCGGTATCTCCAAATACCTCTATGCCGTGTTTATATAATGAAATAATTAATACAATGTGTTCTTTAATATTGCCTTTTAGTATTAAATCGGTATTTTTTTTATAATTCCTAAATGTTCTTGGTGTAATGCTTAACCAATCAGATAAGATAGTATCATTAAGTCCGATCATACTATCTAAAGTTTTGACAAAATCATTATCAAATTTACTTTGTACGGTGTAGAAATAAATTTTTGAAAAATCATTTAAAGTCGGAATCTCCTCTAAAATTTTCTGTTGTCTTTTATCTAAAGTTGCGATCGACATATATGCAAATGTTTGTTTTAAATATACGGAATTATTTCTTTTAATATAGGGAAAAATTTCTTTCTTATGTGTTTTAAGCCGAATACAATATTTTTTTAAATTATTATCAAATAAAAACTTTAAATTAAAATAAACTAATTAAACCTCGAGTGCAATCCTTAGTCAATAGAGTGCTTTCAGATAAATCGATCGTTTTTGAAAAAGTTAACATACATCAATAACAAACATTCTATCTTAAACTTATATTTGCAAAATAAATTAAAAAATCAAACATGAAATTAAAAATCTCTTCCATCCTTTTGTTAGTTGCAGTTGTGTCATTATCAGCTTTTACAACTATTAAACCAGTTACTTACACTGTAGATGCAGCAAAATCAACCATCACCTGGATTGGTAAAAAAGTAACAGGTTCTCACAACGGAACTATCGCTTTGCAATCAGGAACTTTAAATGTTGATGGCAAAAAAGTAACAGGTGGTACTTTCACAATCGATATGAATTCTATTAAAGATGCTGATGGCAGTGCGAAATTAGAAGGTCACTTAAAAGCAGACGATTTCTTCGGAACGGCGAAATATCCAACTTCAACTTTCGTAATTACCAAAGTTGCTGGAAACAATGTAACAGGTAACTTAACCATTAAAGGTATTACCAAACCAGTAACTTTCCCTGCAACTATTTCTGTAAATGCAGATGGAACTGTTTCTGCTTTAGCTGGTAAAATCTTAGTGGATAGAACTAAATATGACATTCGTTACGGTTCAAAATCTTTCTTCGATAGCATTGGCGACAAAGCAATTGATGATAACTTCGAAATCGGCGTGAAATTAGTAGCTAAGAAATAAAACCTCCCAACCCTCCTCTGAAAGTGAGGACTTTAAAAAGAAAGGTCTCGATTTTATCGGGACCTTTTTTTGTTATCCTCATAGCGAGTTACGAAGCAATCCTTGCACGCCTGTAGTAGACTTTTTATGAATTCTATCTTGGTTCTGGAAAGCAATTGCGGTATAATTATTAAAGTTTATTCCCGCCATTCGCTACAATCTTTTTCAAACCTATAAGGTTTTTAAAACCTTATAGGTTTAATCAAAAGTATTTTCACTGCAATGAAATTTATTGCCAAGCGGTTTTTGCCGGCTTTAATCCTTTTACTTTAGCTTTTAAGCTTTCAGCTTTGGTCTTTAAGCTTTTCCTGTGACTAGTTTTTTCGACTTGCATTTCATTGCCGTTGGCTTCAGCCAACGGATAACAATTCAATTATCTTATCCTAAACCCGCCGTCAATTTCATCAACAAAACCCGTAGCCTGATCTTTGCTGTGGTAAAATAAACATTCCCAGTTTTCAGCAGCAGCTCTTTTTCCAAATTCCTTTCGTAATTCCATTGCTTTGCGGCCATCGAAATCGTATTTGGCAATGAAGTTTTTAATCAGTTCTCCAGGTTCTGGCAATACATCGCCTCCAAAAAAAACTTTCTGATTCCCCTCAGTTAATAGAAAAACCTGGTGGTTTGGGCAATGGGCACCTGTAAATTCAAATGCAATAGTTTCATCCAGATTTCCATCGCCTTCTACAAATTTCAGCTGTGCATTACGTTGCAGGTATTCGAAAATATCGGTGTGGTAAGAGCTTGATGTACTGCTAAATGCCGTTTCCCATTCGCCACGATTGATTACATATTCTGCATCCGGGAAACTGAGCTCTGTTTGATCGCCTAATTTGTGAATCATTCCACCAGAGTGATCGTAGTGCAAATGCGACATCAAAACCTTGGTAACATCTGTTGGGTCAAACCCAGCATTCCGGATGTTTTTGTGTAAAATCAGTTCGCCATGGTCATCACTGAAACCTAAACCGGTATCAAAAAGGACTAAATCATTCTTAAGTTCTACCAGAAAAGGTTGGACGTTGATAAACAACGAAGCCGGGCGATCTTTATAGTTGTGAATGGATGAATCAAACGGTATGAATTTTTTTGAGGCATCTACAGAATAGGTGCCTTCGAATAAGGTATGAACTTGCAAAATGTAGAGATTTAAATTAAAAAAGTATATTTACTGTTCGGAAACAAATATAATGGAAAAAAGATGGGTGCTGACATCAAATTGTAATGATGACACGGTAAAGAAATTAGCAGAACAACTCAATATAGATCAATCGCTTTCACAAATTTTAGTTCAACGCAATGTTTGTGATTTTGACCAGGCAAAGTATTTTTTCAGGCCTGATTTAAATCATCTTCACGATCCATTCTTGATGAAAGATATGGATAAAGCCATAGAAAGAATCGAAAATGCATTAGCAACTCACGAAAAAATTCTGATCTACGGTGATTATGATGTTGATGGAACCACATCGGTAGCATTGGCTTTTAGTTTCTTTTCTCAACTCACAAAAAACATCGAATACTATATTCCGGATAGGTACCAGGAAGGATATGGAATTTCTACCGCGGGTATCGATTATGCAAATGAGAACGGATTTTCTCTGATTATTGCTTTAGATTGTGGTATAAAATCCATCGATAAGGTTGATTATGCAAATGGCTTAGGAATCGATTTTATCATTTGTGATCACCATTTACCTGGTGATGAGTTGCCAAAGGCAATAGCGGTTTTAGATCCAAAAAGATTGGATTGTGAGTATCCGTTTAAAGAATTGGCAGGCTGCGGGATAGGCTTCAAACTGGCACAAGCCTATGCTCAAAAACATCATCTTCCAACAGAAACCTACCTGCAGTATCTTGATTTGGTAATGGTAAGCATTGCCGCAGATATTGTTCCGGTAGTTGGCGAAAATAGAATTTTAGCTTATTATGGGTTAAAAAAATTAAATACCAATCCATGTGAGGGCTTAAGGGCTTTAATGGAGGTTTCGGGTAAAACTGAAAATTACACCATCACGGATGTTGTTTTTACTTTGGGTCCGCGGATAAATGCCGCAGGCCGTATAGATCATGCAAAACATGCCGTAGCGATGTTGCTTTGCCAGGTAGATGGAAATTCTTCAGAGCAGAGTGAACTAATAAACCTGAAAAATACAGAGCGCAAAACATACGATCAGGATATTACCCGGGAAGCATTGGCTTTAATAGGGGAAAGCGAGGTGCTTATTAACCGAAAAACCACTGTCGTATTTAACGAAAATTGGCACAAGGGTGTTATTGGCATTGTAGCTTCGCGGTTAACAGAAAAATATTACCGCCCAACAATCGTTTTGACTAAATCAAACGGCCATGTGGCAGGTTCTTGCCGATCAGTTGTAGGCTTCGATTTGTATGAAGCGTTAAGTGGCTGCGCTGATTTACTCGACCAATATGGTGGTCATAAATTTGCAGCTGGTTTAACCATGCAGGAGCAAAACGTTACCGCTTTTGCCGATAAATTTGAGGAAATTGTTTCTTCAAGTATCACTGATGAATTGTTAACACCGATGATAAGAATTGATGCAGAAATAGATCTTGCTCAAATTGACGGTAAATTTTATCGCGTATTGGCGCAAATGGGTCCATTCGGACCTGAAAACATGGCTCCGATTTTTATTACACATAACGTATACTCAGATCGGGTCGCAATGGCAGTAGGTGCAAACCACCTTAAAATAAATATAAAGCAACAAAATTCACTTATTTTTGAAGGCATTGGTTTTGGTCTGGCTGAATTTCAAAATCTCTTACAACCAAAAGTGCCATTTTC
The DNA here is from genome assembly GCF_026239735.1 of Pedobacter sp. MC2016-05. Lineage (GTDB taxonomy): Bacteria > Bacteroidota > Bacteroidia > Sphingobacteriales > Sphingobacteriaceae > Pedobacter. Next base: position 39,425 of record NZ_JAPIVT010000012.1, on the reverse strand, counting down.
TGTTTGTTATACTATTGAAGAAAATGTGTGGCGAGATAAAAAGCGATTGCAGCTCAATATTAAAGGGATAAAGATAAAGGAGCAGGGATGAAAGAACAAGGATAAAAGAGCAAGGATAAAGGAGCAAAGCGTAAAGAATAAAAAGTAAAGATCAAAGAGAAAAGACAAGACTTAAGAATGAGGAATGAACAGCCCAATCTTTATTCATTGATCTTTGTTCTTTTATCTAAAAATTGATAAAGAATGATATTAAGAGCCGAAAATCTGGTAAAAAAATATAAGCAACGCACTGTTGTAAACGATGTTTCATTTAATGTGAGTCAAGGGGAAATTGTGGGTTTGCTTGGCCCGAATGGCGCCGGTAAAACGACTTCTTTTTACATGATTGTAGGTTTGATTAAGCCAAATGAAGGTCGCATTTTCTTGGAGGATGAAGATATTACGGAAGATGCCATGTACCGCAGGGCACAGAAAGGTATCGGCTATTTGGCCCAGGAAGCTTCTGTTTTTAGAAAGCTAACCGTTGAGGATAATATTCTTGCCATTCTAGAAATGAGTAACCTGACCAAAGAAGAACAGAGAGACAAGCTTGAAGAATTGATCAATGAGTTTAGCTTACACAAGGTTCGGAAAAACCGAGGCGATTTATTATCAGGCGGAGAGCGTAGAAGAACCGAAATCGCCCGTGCTTTAGCGGCAAACCCGAACTTTATTCTCTTAGATGAACCATTTGCCGGGGTAGATCCAATTGCTGTGGAAGAAATTCAAAGCATTGTTGCAAAACTAAAACATAAAAATATTGGTATACTAATAACCGACCATAATGTACAGGAAACGCTTTCCATTACTGATAGGGCTTATTTGCTTTTCGAAGGAAAAATTTTAGAGCAAGGTGTTCCGGAGGTTTTGGCAGAAAACGAAATGGTAAGGAAAGTATATTTAGGGTCTAACTTCGTATTGAAACGCAAGAAATTTGATGTTTAAATATTAACTGCAGAGATATAGGATAGACACATTTTTAATATTTGAAATCCCATTGAAAAAAAATGAACGTAAATAAGAGTATTTTGAGAATTGATGATAAATCTGGTTCATTGCCAGATCTGTGTTTATCTGTGGAAAAAAATAAAGCATGGCAATCGTAAATTCAATTTTTACCTGGTTAATGAAAAAGCGGATCCATCAGATCGAGCTTTTTATGAAATATCCACACGATGTTCAACAAGAGTGGTTTCATACTTTAATTGATAGTGCAGAAAATACAGAATGGGGTAAGTTATATGATTACAAATCTATTTTAACCCCGCAACAATACCAGGAACGGGTTCCCATTCAAAACTATGATACATTAAAGCCATTTATTGAAAGAATGCTGGCTGGCGAACAAAATATTTTGTGGCCATCAGATATCAAATGGTTTGCCAAGTCATCTGGAACTACAAGCGATAGAAGTAAATTCATTCCTGTTTCGGCAGAAAGTTTGGAAGAGTGCCACTTCAAAGGTGGTAAAGACATGCTTTCCATCTACTGCAATAATCGCCCAGACAATCAAATGTTTACCGGAAAAGGTTTAGTGCTTGGTGGTAGCCATCAGGTGAATCAACTCAATGAAGACTGTTTTTATGGCGATTTATCAGCAGTATTGATTAAAAACCTGCCCATCTGGGCTGAGTTTTACCGCACTCCCGATATGTCTATCGCATTGATGGATAACTATGAAGTAAAAATGGATAGGATGGCAGAGGCTACTATTCATGAAAATGTAACCAGTATTTCAGGCGTACCAACCTGGACCATTGTTTTGGCAAAGAAGGTTTTAGAACTTACCGGCAAAAATAATTTATTGGAAGTATGGCCAAATCTGGAAGTTTATATCCACGGCGCCGTAAATTTTGCCCCATATCGTGAGCAGTTTAAACAGCTCATTCCATCCAACGAAATGTACTACCTGGAAACCTACAATGCTTCTGAAGGATTTTTTGGAATCCAGGATCAGGATGATTCTGATGAAATGCTATTAATGCTTGATTATGGTATTTTCTATGAGTTTGTTCCGCTGGAAAACATTGGAGAAGATAATCCAAAAGCACTTTTATTGGGTGAAGTTGAATTGCATAAAAATTACGCGATTATAATCTCAACGAATGGTGGTTTATGGCGCTATATGATTGGCGACACTATTCAGTTCACCTCACTTTCTCCTTATCGGATAAAAATTACTGGTCGTACGAAACATTTTATAAATGCTTTTGGCGAAGAAGTAATTATAGATAATGCTGAACAGGCCTTGACAAAGGCTTGCCTTGCCACTGGTGCCGAAATTAGGGATTACACTGCCGGTCCGATTTATTTTGAAGGTGAGAAAGCCGGAGGTCATGAATGGATTATCGAGTTTGACAAACAACCAAGCGACTTTGAAAAGTTTATCGATGTAATGGATAGTACTTTGCGTGAGGTAAATTCTGATTATGATGCCAAACGATTTAAAGATATGGCTTTGTGTAGGCCTACAGTGCATAACGCACCAGCCAACACCTTTTACAATTGGTTAAAAAGCCGGGATAAATTGGGCGGCCAGCATAAGGTTCCGCGTTTGGCCAATGAGCGAAAATATATTGATGATATTCTTGAGATGATGAACGCATCAGCAGCTTAAAATATGATGAGTGCTAAACAACTGATATTGAGTTTGTTTTTTCTGGCCTCTTCAGGTTTAAAAACATTTGTCCAGATTAGTGAGAGTAAGAAAGCAAAAGTCGCTTATAAAATTGTAGAAACCTCGCCCAGATGTAAACAACTTACTAAAGGCTTGTTCGAAAGGATAAAGAAAAATGGAGGAACATCTTATGGTGTAATGTTAGAATCTAGCCCAAATCCTAAAACAGATCCTTCCCAAAGCTATTCCAAAACCTATGATTTTAACTTACACGAAAGCTATCGTGACCGGATGCCCATCATTGCCAGATTCATCTTTGATCCTGTAAAAAGGCAGTTGTTTGAAGAAGACACTGCAAATGATAAGCTGGTGCCGATTTCCTTCGATAAAAAATTGCTTTTATTGTTTGATCAAAAATAATTGAAGCTGACTATTTATTTAAATAGCATATGGTTTAACTTTTTTGGACGTTAATTTGTAAAGCATTATTTATGAGATTTAACAGGAAGAGAGTTTTAGATTTTTTTAAGAAATCTGAAAACAGAGCAACGTTGATTTTGAACGACAAATCTAAAGCAAGTGGCACAATTAAAGATGCTTTGGGCAAAGCCATAAATAATAAAAGCGATCTTGATGGGGTTTGGACTAAAATGGTTTTGCTATTTGGCGTGGCAAAAGATTATGTAAACGGCGACTATACCGAAATCCCAAAAAGATCTATCGTTGCTATTTTGGGAGGAATTATATATTTTCTTTCTCCTTTGGATATCGTTCCGGATTTTGTTCCACTTTTAGGTTTTATGGACGATATTTTTGTACTTAATTTAGTATATAAACAAGTTTTAAAAGACCTGGAAAAGTACAAAATATGGAAAGATGCTCAACTGAAAGTTATCGGCAAATTAGATGATCCTTCAACAACTTAGTTTTATCGATTGGCTAAGCCACCATCTTTTAGCTTGCCCTTTCAAAAGCTATTTCGGTTATGATTGCCCGGGTTGTGGTTTGCAGCGGTCTATAGTTTCACTTCTGGAAGGCGATTTCCTTGCTTCATTTAAGTATTATCCGGCCACCATTCCTTTAATTTTCATCATCATCTTTACCGCATTTCATTTAAAATTCGATTTTAAATTGGGCGCTTCTGTAATAAAATTCGCATTTTTAGGTATTGCAGCAATTGTGTTTATAAACTACATTTACAAAATATATACCCATCAACTTATCGCTTGACTATGTCAGAAGAACAGCAAAATCCGCCACAAAATAATCCAATTGATTTAAATAAACCAGAACAACCTAACACTCCTCCTTCTGGTTTTGGACCAATAACTCCACCACCTTTTCAGCAACCACCTCCATTTGGTCAATTCGGTGGAATGGGCGGTCAGCAAAATCTTCCAAATGCTACGGTAGCTTTAGTTTTAGGGATTTTGGCGCTTCCGGCATGTTGTTTCTATGGCATTTTCGGTCTAATATTTGGTATCATTGCCTGGGCACTTGGTGGTAGCGATGTAAAAAAATATCATTTAAACCCAACCATGTATACTGAATCATCATTTAAAAATGCTAAAGCAGGTAAAATCTGCGGGATGATTGCGACGATATTGAGTTTACTTTTTATTATCTTCTTCGTGTTAATTATAGCTGGTGCCATTACCCACCCAGAGGCTTACGATAGATTTTTCAAAGGATTTAACTAGGTGCTAATTTTACCTTAAAAATATAAATTGGATGGTGCATACCATCCGATTTTCTTATTTTTGTACCATTCAAATTGTAAATAAAAACTAACGATAATGTATCCAGAATATTTAGTAGAACCAATGCGTAAGGAATTAACTAACGTAGGTTTTCAAGAGTTAAAAAACGCAGAAGATGTTGACCAAGCCATTAAAGGCGAGGGCACTGTGTTGGTTGTAGTGAATTCGGTTTGCGGTTGTGCCGCGGCTAATGCCCGGCCTGCAGCAAGAGCAGCAGCAGCTCACGAAAAACATCCAGATAAATTGGTAACAGTTTTTGCCGGAATGGAAAAAGAAGCTGTAGATCAGGCTAGAAATTACATGATGCCTTTTCCTCCGTCATCTCCTGCAATGGCCTTATTTAAAGATGGTAAATTGGTTCATATGATCGAGCGTCATCAAATTGAAGGTCGCCCTGCACAAATGATTGCAGATAACCTGATTGGCGCTTTTGAACAATATTGCTAGTTAGGAACAAGGATAAAAGAGTAAGGATTAAAGATTCAATGTCTATAAATCCTTGCTCTTTTATTTTACCAGCTTTTTTAGCTTTTGGATCTTTGTTCTTTGTTCCTTGCTCTTTAATTTTTGTTCTTTTCTCTTAAAAATCTTTATTAAGCAATTTCTCCAGCTCTCCGAAAGAAACATTCATTCTCACTCGTCCTTGTTTGGCATAAGAAATTTCTCCTGTCTCCTCTGAAATAATTACCGCTACTGCGTCAGTAGTTTCAGACACACCAATACCAGCCCGGTGTCTTAACCCAAATTGAGAAGGCAGTTGGTCGTTATCTGTTAAAGGCAAAATACAACTGGCACTTTTAATTTTATTTTCCGAAATCACAACAGCGCCATCATGCAACGGACTGTTTTTTTGAAAAATACTTTCCAGGAGCCTTTTCGAAATTTTCGCATCAACAACCTCACAGCTATTGGCAAAAAATTGTTCGTCGTAAAATTTTACAAACACAATCAACGCCCCTGTACGAGTTTTTTTCATTGTTTTACAGGCATCGATAATGGGTTTTATCCGGGTTAAATTATTCCGCTCAATTTCCTTGCGGCCAAATAAGTAACCCCACCAAGCTTTATTTTTTTGCAGAAATGCATTTTTGCCGATAAGCAAAAGAAAACGTCTGATTTCAGGGTGAAAAATAACAATCAGCGCAATGATCCCAACGCTCATAAATTTCTCTATGATGGTAGTGAGTAATTCCATGTGAAGGGCCTTTACTATCCAGTAAAAAACTGTGATAATAAACATGCCGACCAATAAGTTTACCGCCAACGTATTGCGTATCAGTGTGTAAACGTAGTAAATCAATATTGCAACAAGTACAATGTCTACTACATCTGTTGGCGATACCTTAAGAAAATCAAAATCAAAACCTTTCATCAGTCACAAGATACTAAAACAGTTATCAGTTTACAATTTTCAGTATGATATGTGAGATTAACCCTGAAGCCTTTCGACCAATTTCACACATTCAACAGCTTCCTTTACATCATGAACCCTTAATATTTTAGCTCCTTTTTGCAAAGCAATGGTATTTAAAACCGTGGTGCCGTTTAATGCATCCGCTGCAGTTGTCCCCAATACTTTATGAATCATACCCTTCCTTGAGAAACCAACTAAAACCGGGAGTTTAAATAGTTTGAAAGCTTCCATTTCCTTAAGCAATTGATAATTGTGTTCGAGTGTTTTTCCAAAACCAAAACCTGGGTCAATAATTAGGTCGTGTATCTTAAGTGCTCGAAGTTGGGCCACTTTCTTAGCCAGATAATCTACGACTTCTAAGGTTACATTTTCGTAATGAGGGTTTTGATGCATGGTTTGTGGTGTGCCCTGCATATGCATCATCATGTATGGAACTTTTAGCGTGGCTACCATTTCGAACATTCCCTCGTCCAGATCGCCAGCAGAAATATCATTGACAATGTGTGCCCCAGCATAAACAGTTTCTTCGGCCACTTTGGCTCTAAAAGTATCGATAGAAATAACTGCTTCCGGAAGCATGGTTGAAATGGCCTCAACTACTGAAACAGTGCGATATAACTCTTCTTCAATTGATACATCAGCAGCTCCGGGTCTCGATGAATATCCGCCAATATCAATAAACGTAGCGCCTTCTTTCAAAAATTTTTCTGCTTTGGAAAGCGCTTCATGAATTGATTTGGTTCTGCTTTCACCGAAAAAAGAATCTGGGGTAATGTTTAGTATCCCCATCACTTTAGGCTCACTTAAATCAATTATTCGTCCCTTAGCGTTTATACTTTGCTGGGCTTCTAAAAAGTTTTTTTCTGACATAATAAACCCTTTCGGGATTTGGGTTTCGCTATAAAAATGTATCTTTAGCTTTTGTTCAATCTAGACAAAAATACACTAAAACTAATAATTTATTGATTTTGATACAAACAAATACTGCTGAAGAATTTGATGAAGTGATCGCGGTTTGCAGATCTTTATTTCTAAAAAAAACAAAGGATTATGGAACGGCCTGGCGTATTTTAAGGTTAAGTTCAATCACTGATCAGATTTTTATCAAAGCACAACGCATCCGCACTTTAGAGGAGAAAAAAGTTAGTCTGGTAGGCGAAGGCATCATCTCTGAATATATTGGAATTGTAAATTATTGCGTTATTGCGATGATGCAAATGGAGTTATCGGAAACTGACCCAAATGAAATGCCTTACGGCGAGGTTGAACTCCAATTCGATGCAAAGATTGAGGAAACCAAAAACCTGATGTTTGCAAAAAACCATGATTATGGCGAAGCCTGGAGAGACATGCGGATCAGTTCTTTAACTGATTTAATATTGATGAAGGTTTTTCGCGTAAAGCAAATTGAAGACAACGAAGGCCAAACACTTGCTTCAGAAGGTGTAAAAGCAAACTATCAGGATATGCTAAACTACTCCGTGTTTGCATTAATTAAACTAGGCGTAAAGTAGATGAAGAATATAATCTTAAATATTTCAAGAATTTTCGTTGGTGTTCTCTTTATATTTTCAGGTCTAATAAAGGCTAACGATCCATTGGGTTTCGGCTATAAGTTGCAGGAGTATTTTGAAGTTTTCCATCTAAATTTTTTGAGTGGTGCAGCAACAGGGATTGCGATTTTGCTCTGCACACTTGAGATTATACTTGGCGCACTGCTTCTTTTAGGTTTCTGGAGCAGAAAAGTGGCCTGGGGTTTACTTGTCCTTATCATTTTTTTTACCTTACTTACTTTCGTATCAGCTGCATTTAAGGTGGTTACCAGTTGCGGTTGCTTTGGCGATGCCATACCGCTTACACCGTGGCAGTCGTTCAGTAAAGATTTAATTTTGCTCGCTTTGATATTGGTTATTTTCTTCAATAAACACCAAATTAAACCAGTTTTTACCAAGCCAGCTATTCAGCGAAATATTGCAATCCTCATCATGCTCGTGGCTTTAGGTTTTGGAATTTTCACTTATAACGTTTTACCGATAATAGATTTTTTACCGTATAAAGTGGGAGTGCACATCCCGTCTCAAATGATTATTCCGCCAGGCGAAAAACCAGATGAGTATGAAATTATGTATCATCTGGTAAATAAGAAAACCAAAGAAGAGAAGGATATGAGCGATAAAGCCTATCTAAAAACCGAAATTTGGAAAGATAATAATTGGGAAATCGTTGGTGAGCCGGTGCAGCGCCTGGTTAAAAAAGGCTATGAGCCGAAGATAAAAGATTTAAAAATTACTGATGCTTCCGGCACCGATTATACAAAAGAGCTCATTGAAAATCCATACTATACTTTGATTTTCGTTGCTTATGATTTAAAAAATGCCAACCAGGCTGCAGTTGGAAAGCTCAATGCACTGGCAATAAATGCGACGCAACAGTTTAATATTCGCACGGTTTTATTAACGGCAAATTCAGCTCAGGATGCAGAAGCGTTTATTAAAAAGAATAACCTTTTCTCAGAGGTTTTTTACGCTGATGCTGTTCCATTGAAAAGCATGGTGCGGGCAAACCCAGGAATTCTGTTACTCAAAAATGGCGTAGTGATTAACAAATGGCACTATCACAATGTGCCTACCTTTGATCAACTGAGCCGAAAATATTTCGATAGATAATGATTGCATATGCTATAAAAAAACTGATGTATGGCTTGCTGGTAATGGCGGGCGTAGTATTGGTTGTTTTTGTACTCTTTAATATTTTGCCGGGCGATCCGGCCCGGATGACGATGGGTCAGCGAGCTGATGTTCAATCGCTGGAAGCAGTGAGAAAGGAATTTGGTTTAGATCGTTCAAAGCCCATGCAATTTGTACTTTATGTAAATGATCTTTCACCGATAAGCATTTTGGACAATGATAGTGTAACTCAAGCCAAATATCATTACGCCAAATTAATCGGATTCGATCAAAAAGCAATGGTATTAAAGTGGCCTTATCTGCGAAGCTCTTACCAGACTAAACGCGATGTAACGGCAATTTTATCAGAAACCGTTCCAAATACCTTTGTATTAGCGCTTACCGCAATGATTTTTGCGACCATTATTGGTGTGTTTTTAGGCGTATTGTCTGCCGTTTACAAAGATTCATGGATTGATAAAGCTGCCAATGCTTTCGCCATTCTGGGTATTTCGGCACCCTCTTTCTTTGCCGGAATCATCATAGCCTGGCTTTTTGGTTTCGTATTAAGCGACTATACGGGTTTGAAAATGAGCGGAAGCCTGTATTCTTACGATCCTTTTAGTGGAGAAATTTTAACACTAAGAAATCTTTGGTTACCAATGATTACGCTGGGTTTGAGGCCACTTGCCATCATTGTACAGCTTACCAGAAGCGCTATGCTTGATGTTTTAGCACAGGATTATATCAGAACAGCAAGAGCCAAAGGACTAAGTAAAAACGCAATCATTTACAAACATGCTTTAAAGAATGCTATGAATCCGGTAATTACCGCCATTTCGGGTTGGTTTGCTTCATTGCTTGCCGGTTCTTTCTTTGTAGAATATATTTTTGGCTATAATGGTTTAGGCAGAACTACTGTAACTGCGTTAGAAATGTCAGATTTTCCAGTAGTCATGGGCTCTATCTTATTTATCGCTTTTGTGTTTGTGGTAATCAATATTCTGGTAGATATACTTTATGCTTACGTTGATCCAAGAGTAAAATTGGCTTAGCGCCCAACCCCCCGAAGGGGGAACCGCAGGCGAGATGGAAATAGCGACAACATAAAAAAGAAATAAAAAATTAAACATTATATATGGCTGATGAAAATTCAGGGTACGATAAAAAGGAGAAGTCCCCTTTAGGGGATTTAGTGGTTAGCAATTCAAATTCCCATTTAAGGGCTGAGGGATTAATTTTCCTCATTGGATATATGGGTTGCGGTAAAAGTACCAAAGCAAAACAGTTGGCGCATCGGTTAGAATGTCCTGTTGTTGATCTGGATGCTGAAATTGTAAGCAAATCAGGCAAAACGATCGCCGAATATTTTATAGAATTTGGCGAAAGTGGGTTTAGGAATTTTGAAAGTGAGATGCTTAAAACTTTTGATTATCCTAAGACTTGTGTGGTTGCAACAGGTGGCGGCTTGCCTTGCTTTTTCGATAATATGGATTGGATGAATGCCAACGGAACAACGGTTTACCTCCAAATGGAACCTGCAGCTCTGGTTTCACGACTACATAACCGCCAAAAACGACCATTGATTAAAGATTTGAACGATGAAGAGCTTTTAGCTTTTATTGAAGTAAAGTTAGAAGAGCGCAACCCTTTTTACATGAAGGCTAGAATAATTGTCGATGCTTTTGATCTGGATGCTGAGCAATTGGAAGAAACAATAAAAAATAAAATTAGCTAATTGGCTTATTTATTAATTAGCTAATTCGTTAAATCCTGATCTATTATTTTAGCCGAAAGTAGTGCCAACGGAATTCCACCTCCTGGGTGAACACTACCGCCGCAAAAATAAAGCCCCTTTATTGTAGAACTAAAATTTGCATGCCGCAGAAATGCAGCAAACTGGTTATTTGAGCTATTTCCATATAAAGATCCCTGATAAGATCCGGTTTTGGATTCTATGCTTCTTGGGTCCAGGATTTGCTCAGCTACGATGAGCTCACCAATATCAACTTTTAAAATCCTCTTTATTTTATCGGTGATATTTCGCCTGGCAGTAGCGATCAACTCCTCCCAGTTTTGGCCAACGTTTGCAGGAACATTAATCATCACAAACCAATTTTCACAGCCATCAGGAGCATCCGTTTTAATGTATTTTGAAGTGATATTGATGTAAATTGTTGGGTCAGCGTAAATGGTCTTGTCTTTCCAAATGGTATCAAACTCAGCTTTGTAGTCTCCCGCGAAAAGGATATTGTGCAAATCCAGTTCTGGGTAACTCCCTTTAACTCCCAAGTAAAAAATTAAGGCAGAACTGCTCCGTTCCTGAATTAATAATTTTTCCGGCGCTGGAAAATTCTTTAGTAAGTTCCGATAGGTAAACCAAACGTCGAGGTTAGAAATAACCACTCGCGCAGCACTTTTTTGTTCGTTGCAAATGATGCCTTCAACCACTAACGTTCCATTCTTTTTGGTATAAACAACTTCGCTTACTTTGGAGTTAAAATGAAATTTAACACCCAGATCTTCTGCTAGCTTTACCAATGAAGTCGTAATGCTGTACATTCCTTTTTTTGGAATAAAAGCGCCGAAATGATATTCGAAATGCGGTATCACATTTAAAGTCGCAGGTGCCCGATACGGGTTTGAACCGTTGTAAGTAGCGTATCTGTTAAAAAGCTGTACAATTCGCTCATCTTTAAAAAAGCTTTGGTTTGCCTTTGCCTGGGTTCTAAAAGCATCGATTTGTCCGAAACGAAAAACCGATTTAAGCGTATCCCAGTGCAAATAACTTTTGATCTTATGAAGTGATCTTTGTAAAAATACTTTATTCGTGACTTCATAAATGGTTTTACTTTTTCTAAGAAACTGATGGATTTCTTTGGCATCAGATTTTGTTTTCGCTTCAATTTCCGCGGCGAATTTATTTGCGTCAGTATGCGCAGTTAGCCGTAAACCATCTTCATAAAAATATCTGCAAACTTCATCCAGGCGTTCGTACTCAAAATAATCTTTCGGGTTTTTCCCGGCCAGCTGGAAAAGTTCATCCACATATTGTGGCATGGTAAACAAACTCGGACCGGCATCAAACCTAAAACCTTGAAAATTGATTTCAGCGAGTTTTCCACCAGCATAAGCATTGGCTTCGAAAACCTCTACATCAAAACCTTTTACAGCATATCTAATTGCAGAAGCTATTCCTGCAATTCCTGCTCCAATAACAATGGCTTTTTGCTCAGGCATCTTACTTCAACTCTTCGAGATAAACTTTTGTTTGGTTCTCAATTTCATTCGTTGCAAACTTTATTGTCGAACCTACACGGGTGGTTTCAGCTTTAACTGGCATTTTATTAATAGTGGCCAAGGCGTCAACGTACCATTTGCTCCATACTTCTAAAATGTGTTTTTCATCGGCTGCCGATTTTCCTTCAGTTATTGCTTTTTTACTGAGTTCGAATTCCGTTTTTAAACGAATCAATGCATCAGATTTAACTTGTTTAACGGTGGTTAGAGCGGTATTTTCATCTGCAGAAATTAGGGTGTAAGCTGCGGTTAATCCGCTAATGCCTACGTTTTTCATTTCCGTTGGAGAAACTTTGTCTAATCGGTCATTATCTGTATGGTAAAATACATCGGTGAAGTGCCACATCAGCAATCCTGGAATTTTGTTTTGAAGAAATGGGGTGTGATCACTTCCTCCTTCAAAAGGATTGTAATTTACCGTCCAGTTGGCAAATTTTCCTTGAGCTTTGCAGATATCAAAAATAAAATCGTTGAAATAATGTGGAAACAGGTTCTTCTCCGAAACTTCGCCAGCGCCCCATTCAGTATGTTTATCTATTCCTCTCGTCCAAATGGCTGATGGGTCAGGCATTTTTTCGATCAAGAATGATCCGCCTGTTTTTTTGGTATCCTCGCCAACCATATCTAAACTCATTCCCCACATAATGCCTTTTGCCCGGGTGGTATCTTCAACAATGTATCGCTTTGTCGATACAATTTCATCGCCCCATAAAAAAGTTAGGGTTCGTTGTGGTATAAGTTTTTTCGTTTGATAAAGTTCGGCTGTTAGTCTGGCCATTTCGGCTAATGTGCCTACGCCACTCGCATTGTCGTTAGCACCAGGTTCTTGCACATGCGCACTGAAAACGAATCGTTCATTAGCTTTCACTGCGCCTCTTACATTTGCTACAATTGTTAATTCTTCCGAAGGATAGATTTTGGTTTGAATATTAACTTTCAACTTTGTCGAACCTTTTAAACAAGCCGCCTTAAGTTTCTCTTTGGCAGCATAAGATAAAAGTAAAGTCCAAACTTCACTATCGGCCTTCATACTCCCAAATTGTATGGAGGTTTGATGTACTTCTGGTTGCGTATATTTCGGCATGGAATAGCCAAGAACACCAATTGCGCCTGCTTTTGTTGCAATAGCCAATAATCGCCCTGGATGATTCTCAGAAAAAATAATTTTCCCTTGAAGATCCAGCTTTTCTAACTCAGGCGGTTTTAAATTATTTACCAATATCACATCTGCCGTAACGCCACCAAGAGATGTAGATTTGCAGTTTATAGGAATCATGTTCCGGTTGGTTTTAAAAGAAATTAACGGCTGCTGTTCTCCAAGAATTTCTACACTCGCATCTATAGGTTCCCAGGTATTGTTTTTGAGCGGTCGCTTTTCAATTCGGTAGGTCAGGGGTGCCTCTAATTCGTTTTGTGTTTCTGCAACAAATCCCGCTCTTTTAAGAATGTTTTCTACATAATAAATACTTGCATTGAAGCCGCTATTTCCAGGAACGCGAAAATATTTCTCAATAAAAGCTGTGGTTTCGTAAGCGTTTTTTTCTTTGAAACCATTTCTGGTTAATATGAAATAGCCGTCAGTAGTATTTTGAGCAAATCCTGCCAATCCCGCAAGAAGAAGAGCGAAAAGTATCCTTATTTTCATTTCGAATTAAAAGGTGAAATATACTAAGAATATTCAGTTGTGACTAAAATTGTTCTCCGCTTTGCAGCTAAAGGCCTGCCACATGAATAAAATCTGAAGCACAAATAAACTTTTAACCAACTGATGTAAAATTAACATAAAGTTAACTAATACCGTTATGGTTTTCGGTATGAATTTTGTATTATTGTGTAAATAGATAGGTTTTTTATCATGAGCAAAGAAATATTAGAGTTTTCTGTATTGGTAGATGAAAAGTTCGACCTAAAATTTAATTGGCTTGAAGGTTTCTGGGAAACCGCATTTAAAATTTTTGGGAAATAATTTTTTCAAATCAAATTTTCTAAAGTAACAGTTCCTGTTCAAGTGGAATGTTGCACCCCTGTGTCTAGGTTTTTCTGGCTTTGACCTTTCTATCTTCAACCTTTAGCCTCTTTTTTCTATCTTTGCAAAATAATGAGTAGAAGAAAACCAGGTACGGTAACAATAGTTCCAAACGTACATATAATTGATATTGCTGAAGAAGGAAAAGGTGTAGGCAAAGCCGATGAGTTGGTTATATTTGTTGATAAAGCCGTTCCAGGCGATGTGGTCGACGTTCGTTTAACTAAAAAGAAAAAGAATTTTGCTGAAGCAGTTATTGATCAATTGCATGAGAAATCAGCATTGCGCACCGATCCTTTTTGTCCTCATTTCGGAACTTGCGGCGGTTGCAAATGGCAACACATGGGTTACGATTCGCAATTGAAGTTTAAGCAGAAAAATGTGGAGGCAGCTTTACAGCGACTGGGTAAGATAGATACTTCCAATGCTGAGCCTATTTTAGGTTCTGTTAAAAATAGATATTACCGCAATAAGTTAGAATTTACTTTTTCGAATAAACGTTGGTTAGAAAGAACCGATGTGGAGCGGGATGAAGATTTTGATATGAATGCACTGGGTTTTCACGTTCCTTTGCGGTTTGATAAAATTTTGGATATTCAACATTGTTATCTGCAAGATGAACCATCAAATTCCATCAGGAATTCCGTACGTAAATTTGCTTTAGAAAAAGGATTATCGTTTTATGATTTACGTAATCATGAAGGGGTTTTAAGAAATCTGATCATTCGTACTTCTAGCACAGGAGAGGTGATGGTTGCAGTGGTATTTGCTTATCCTGAACAAGAGCAGATTGATGGCTTAATGAACTTCCTGAAAACAGAATTTCCTCAAATTACCTCACTTCTGTATATCATCAACCAGAAGAAAAATGATACTATTTTTGATCAGAACGTCAATGTTTTTGCTGGTCGCGATCATATTTTCGAAGAAATGCCTTCTGGTTTGCCAGGAGAGGAAGCTATCCGCTTCAAAATTGGGGTGAAATCTTTTTACCAGACCAATTCGGAACAAGCTTTCGAATTGTATAAGATTACAAGAGATTTTGCAGGGTTTAAAGGCGATGAACTGGTTTACGATTTATATACCGGAGCCGGAACCATTGCTAACTTCATTGCTAAACATGTAAAACAAGTGGTTGGGGTAGAATATGTGCCAACAGCCATCGAGGATGCTAAATTCAATGCGCAATTGAATGGAATTGATAATATCATTTTTTACGCTGGCGATATGAAAGACATTTTAACTTCAGAATTTATCTTGACTCATGGTAAACCTGATGTAGTGATTACCGATCCGCCAAGAGCAGGGATGCATGCAGATGTGGTGCAGCGCTTGCTGGAGATGGAATCGGAAAAAATTGTATATGTAAGTTGCAATGCAGCAACCCAGGCCCGAGATTTGGAACTGTTAAGCGCTAAATATGACGTTGCCCGAATCAAGCCCGTTGATATGTTTCCACATACGCAACACGTAGAAAATGTAGTTCTGTTGAAATTAAAAGGATAGAATTGGTGTATGATAAATGACTGAATGTGAAGATTGCTTGTTAAAATTCATTCAATCAAACATTCAAAATTCAACATTAAAAATGGATAGAGAAGAATTATTAAGTGCAACACCAGAAGATAGTGGACAACCGCAGAAAAAGCAGGAGAGTCCTCTGGTAAGTTTAGAAAAGGACCTTGAATTTTATGCTGATGCCATTAAAGAAGTTTCAATAGAAATTATGGTGGAGGGAATTTCTGCGCATCCAATTTTTATTGCACATCAACATGAGGTTAATATTGGAGAGTTAATTCTAAATAAAGAAGAGTTGAATACAGATTGGACAATACAAGCCTCTACTTTGGAAGAATTCGTAGAAAAAGGGATCATTAAGAAAGATAAAAAGGAAGCTTTTTTAAAGGTTTACAAGAGGCCCGAAGATTTTATGTGCGTATTTGTAGTGGTACCCGAAGGCGCTAATTTTATCTATTATCCTTATAAAAAGGGGTAGAGGGTTAAGGTGTAAGGATTATTATAGATGTGTTGAATTAAAATCTAAAATCAGTTTTAAAAAAGAGCCGCTTTGCATCCACAAAGCGGCTAATTTTATCATTAACTAAACTAAGTTCTTAATTGACGTGGTGTACATCGCCACTTTTTGACTTTGAGGTTTTCTTCAAAGAAGCATTTCCTTTATAACTCACATCGCCACCGCCGCTGGCTGAAGCTTCTAAACCTTTATTTACATATAAGTTTACGTCAGAACCCCCTGAGGCTTGTACCTTGGCATAATCCGTAACAAATTCGTAAGCATCAATGTCGCTTCCGCCGCTTGATTGAATGCTCATATTTTCAGCTTTTCCTGTTAAATCGATATCGCTACCACCGCTAGATTGGATGGTTAAATCCTTACAAACTACATTCAGCTTCAAATCTGATCCGCCAGAAGATTGGATAGCCAACTTATCGGTTTTTAGCTGATTTTGAGTGAAAACATCAGATCCACCTGAAGCCGCTAAAGCGTTTAAGGTTTTATAATTCACATAAGCCTTAATTATTCGGTTTTTAAACATCCCGCTCCAGTTAATCCCATCCTTAAATTTGATAGAAATGTTACTGCCGTTTTGTTCAACAATAAGATCTTTCAGGGTTTCTGCATCCGATTTTATGGTAACTGCTTCACTACCGCCTTGAGTTAAATACAAATCTATGCCACTACTTACTCCGACACTGTTAAAGTTTTTTACGGGATAATTTTTTGACTCTTGTGCCTTTGCCATATAGCTCATCACTATAATGAACAAAAAGGCGGATGATTTAATTAATGACTTCATGGGTTTTGTTTTTGGTTATTGATTAGACGCATCCATAGCCAAAACGTTGCAAGCAATCGAAATTATTTTTCAAATAGTTTGAATTTCAGCCTTAAAATCGTTCTTTTTGTATTCAACCTTTTTATACAATGGCATCGCAACTACTTATTCTTAATAAAAAACAAATCCAACAAAAGATAGATCGTATCGCTTACCAAATTTTAGAAGATAATTTGAACGAAAAAGAGATTGTACTGGCTGGAATTTGGGATCGGGGATATAAACTTGCGCTTCGTTTAGAAAAGGTTTTGAAGAAAATTTCCCCTTTTAAGCTGACTTTGTTACGTATTGATTTACAGAAAGAGAGCAGTAGGCTAATTGCCAGTACCGATTTGGATGAAAGTTATTGGAAAAATAAGGTGGTAATTATTGTTGATGATGTGCTCAATAGTGGTAAAACACTGGCCTATGGCCTTGGTGTATTCCTCAATACGCCACATAAAAAAATTCGTACGGTAGTTTTAGTAGATAGAAGTCATAAAATTTTCCCGATAGCAACTGATTTTGTTGGCTTAGAATTAGCTACGATTTTAAAAGAACATGTAGATGTGGTAATGGATGTAGAAGGCGAAGAGGATCGGGTTTACTTAAGTTAATCTTTATCCCTTTCATATTCTCTTTAATCATTAATATCTCACACTCCAGTTTGCAATTCACCTCAATTTTTTGCAACTTTCATGCATGTATCAGCCCAAAAAGAATACAATCATTTTTAATTTTTTTTCCTGGTATATTCAATTCATCATCAGGAAAGATTTTGCCGCATTTAAATATGATGAAGCAGCATTGGATACAGCGTCTTCTATTCTAATTCTGAGTAATCATTTCAGTTGGTGGGATGGTTTTTTTATATTTTATCTCAATAAGAAAGTTTTCAAGAAACAATTTTATGTGTTGGTTAATGCTGATAACTATAAAAAAGTTGGGTTTTTAAAATACCTCGGAGCCTTTGCGCCAGAAACGAGGGGTAAAGATGTATTGGCCACACTTGATTATGCTGGTAAACTGCTAGATGATCCACAGAATTTGGTTCTTATTTTTCCGCAGGGGAAATTACATTCGAATCATGAAAAGACTGTCAAATTTGAAAAAGGAGTGATGCAGGTAATCAATGCCAGTAAAAAGAAGCTTAACGTTGTGTTCGCCGCAACATTTATTGACTATTTTTCAAAACGAAAACCTTCTGCTTATACTTATCTGCAAAATTGGACTAACGAAGAGTATGTAAGCTTGCAGTTATTAAAAAGCGAATACAATAAACATTACTATCAGTCGCTTGTTAAACAAACACAAATTACTGAATGACAATTTTTATTTACGCAGTTTTAATTTTCCTGGTGATTAGGTTTTCGGTCACGGTATTCAACTTTTTGTCTAATCCGAAGCTGCCACGAACAGTTAAGCACTATCACGATAAGGTTTCGATGCTCATTCCTGCAAGAAATGAAGCTGAAAATATAGTTCTTTTGCTAGAATCTATTCGCAACCAGGATTATAAAAATTATGAGGTAATTGTTCTTGATGACGATAGTACCGACGATACCTACAACTTAGTTGAAAACTTCGCCAATAAGAATCAAAATTTCAGGGTTGTTAAGGGCAAAGTGCTTCCAACGGGATGGCTGGGAAAAAACTACGCTTGCTATCAGCTGGCTGAATTAGCTACTGGAAAATATTTTTTTTTCCTCGATGCAGATGAATCAATAAAACGTGGATTGATAAATAGCTTAATTGAACGAATGGAGGTTGGCCAACTAGCATTGCTGAGTGTTTTTACCAATCAGGTAATGAAAACACTTGGCGAAAAACTAACCGTTCCATTAATGCATTTTATCCTGTTAAACTTACTCCCACTGCGGTTGGTTAAATTCTCTGCCAATCCGGCTTTTGCCGCGGCCAGTGGACAATGCATGTTTTTCAATGCTAAAAACTACCACGAAAATCAGTGGCATGAACAGGTAAAGAAACAGGTTGTAGAGGATGTAGAGATCATAAAATTGGTGAAACAATCAAATTACACAGCAGAAGCACTCTTAGGTAACCAGCTGATTCATTGCCGCATGTATAAAAACCTTGCTGAGTGCCTTTCCGGCTTTAGTAAAAATTTGCTTGCAGGTTTTGGTAATAACATTTTAATATTACTAATTTACCAGCTTTTGGTAATTGTAGGGCCAATCATATTGTTGTTTAACTTTAACTTTGATCTGCTTGCCTTGCCAATAACATTAATCATTTTAAGTAGAATGATGATCTCTTATTTATCAGGACAAAATGTTTTTATAAATTTGATTTTACATCCTTTACAGATGTTATTGTTTTTGGTAATATCACTAATCTCTATAAAAAAACACATTCTTAAACAAGGCACATGGAAGGGCAGAACGATCAAAGCGATTTAAAAATTAAAAGAATTGCAGTTGCTATTATTGTTATATTCCATTTGGTAGGGATGATTGGCTTTCTGATTCCAGCTACCCAACCCTATTTTACTCGATTGGTTCCGTTCCATTTGTTGTTGATGTTTGCTGTGATTATTTTTTCTTACAATGCAGATGTCAAACGTTTACTGCTATTCGTTTCAGGCGTTTTCCTCAGTGGCTATTTAGTAGAAGTTTTAGGCGTACACACGGGTAAAATTTTCGGATGCTACTATTACGGAGATACATTAGGCTATAAAATTGCAGCAGTTCCACTATTGATGGGAGTTAACTGGGTGATTTTAATTTTCAGCATCGGCCAGATGATGAAAAACTTTAAGGTTAGAAATACCATTATCGCATCATTACTTGGTGCTGTGGCGCTGGTAACACTCGATTATTTTATTGAACCCGTAGCCATGAAATTTGATTATTGGCACTGGGACCTGCACGAAATTCCGGGACAGAACTTTGTGGCTTGGTTTATCGTTTCTGTGATATTGCTTAAGTTTTACTATGCCTTAGGTTTAAAACAACAGAAATATATTGGTGTTACTATGTTTGCTTCGCAATTAATTTTTTTTGTTGTTTTATACATGACAACCGGAACAAATATTTTTGCTTAATTTTGTGAAGTTATTTAAGTAATTTTATATTATGGAAACACTAATCGTACAGCCTAAGAATAAAAAGCAGCTTTTGGTTATTGAGGCGTGTTACAAGCATTGAATGTAACTTTTAAAAAAGAGAACAGCTATAGTCCTGAATTTATAATTGAAATAGCCAAAGGGGAAGAGGATATAAAAAATGGACGTCTAACCAGGGTTAAGGATGTTCAAAATATATGGGGAAGTATTTTGTAGACATTACAGATCAAGCTAAAAGCAATTAACTGAGATACTTAAATAAGGAGATAAAGCTGCCATTAAAAAAAACCAGCAAATTTTTATAGAATTAAGTATTCATCCAGCATCAGGTGTAGGTAAACCTGAAAAATTAAAATTTGAATTTTCTGGCTATTGGTCAAGACAAATAAATAAAAAGATAGGTTAGTCTATAGAATCGATGAAGAGATTATTACTGTATTTGTAATTTCTGCTAGAGGACATTACCACGATAAATAACTAATCCTGAGATAAAATGAGCAATTTAAACTTACAGGTCAATATCGATAAATCATCAGGCTTTTGCTTCGGCGTGGTTTACGCCATAGAAATGGCCGAAGATATTTTAGAAAGTGAAGGCTATCTGTATTGCCTTGGCGATATTGTCCATAACGACGAAGAAGTTGAAAGGTTAACTAAAAAAGGGTTGAAAATCATCGATCATGATGTTTTGAAAAACCTTAAAAATGAGAAAGTTTTAATTAGGGCGCATGGCGAGGCACCTTCAACGTACCAATTGGCTTTAGAAAATAATCTAACCCTTATCGATGCTTCTTGTCCGGTTGTATTAAAATTACAAAACAGGATTAAAAACTCTCATGATGATGACGAACAAGTTTTGATTTTTGGGAAACACGGTCATGCTGAAGTGATTGGTCTGCAAGGCCAGACGGATGGAAAAGCAATTGTTTTCCAGGATTTAGCAGAACTTGATCAGGTAGATCTGCCTTCAAAATTTACCCTTTATAGCCAAACTACAAAGAGTACTGATAAGTTCTATCATATTAAAGATGAACTCATATCCAGAGGTTATGAAGTTAAAGCAAATGATACCATTTGCAGACAAGTATCTAACCGTTACGAAGAATTGGAAAATTTTGTAAGTAATTATGATAAAATCGTTTTTGTTTCGGGTAAAAAATCATCCAACGGAAAGGTGCTTTATGATGTTTGCAAAAAGTATAATGATAATTCCTATTTCGTTTCCAATGTAGAGGAGGTGGATCAAAACTGGTTTGCAGCAAATAATAAAGTGGGGATTTGTGGCGCTACATCAACTCCAATGTGGTTAATGGAAAAGGTAAAGGTTGCATTGGAGCACTACTAATTCAAATTTTTAGATAACCTTTTTGAATGTTAACTGTTTAAATTATTGCAGTTCAGCTATAAATCATACTAAAGGTATCCTCGTGGGAAAAAATCAAAGCTCGTTTCTTGGTGTAATAGTAGCTTCTATCGTAATTTTATGCTGGTTTATTTCGTTGTATTTTCTTTTGAGGTGGGATTTCAATTGGAACAATCCATTAGTCTATATAATGATTTTTGTACAAATGCACTTATACACCGGTTTGTTTATCACGGCTCATGATGCAATGCATGGTACTATATCTGCAAATAAAAACATCAATAATTTTTTCGGCTATTTATCGGTATTTCTTTACGCAGGTTTTTTCTACAATAAACTCTACTCAAAACACCACAATCATCATAATCACGTTCACACGGTCAATGATCCTGATTTTGCACCTCATGGTTTTTGGAAATGGTATTTTAGCTTCATGATGAACTACGTTACCATTATTCAGTTGGTTATCATGGCGGTTGCTTTCAATGTTCTTCAAATCTGGGTGAAACAAGAAAATTTGCTGCTTTTTTGGGTATTGCCATCGTTGCTCAGCACCTTTCAACTTTTCTATTTCGGTACTTACGTACCTCATAAAGGTGAACATGACAACGAGCATCATGCATCAACCTTGCAAAAAAATCATTCTATAGCTTTTATTACCTGCTATTTTTTCGGTTATCATTTAGAACATCATCAGAAGCCGCATATGCCTTGGTGGCAATTGTACAAAACCAAATAAATTCAGCAAAGGTTTTTACCAAATCTTGATACTTACAACACCATATTTGACGCCAAAAAGGCGATATTTGCGGTACTAAACATATTCTATAATTAAATGAGCAAGAAGGGAATTTTACTGGTAAATTTAGGAACGCCTGATAGTCCACAAACCGCAGATGTTAGAAAATATCTCGATCAATTTTTGATGGACGAAAGGGTAATCGATATTCCTAAGTTGAACAGAACATTATTGGTGAAAGGCATTATTGTTCCGTTCCGTAGCCCTAAAACAGCCAAATTATACAAGGAAATTTGGAATGAAAATGGTTCCCCACTATTGTATTATAGTCGCTTGCAGGCAAAAATGTTGCAAGATAGATTAGGTGATGATTATCATGTGGAGTTAGCCATGCGTTACCAAAGTCCTTCCATATCTTCGGCGCTGGGAAACTTGAAGGCGGGTTTGGTAGAAAGCATTCAAGTGATCCCAATGTTTCCTCAATATGCTTCAGCGAGTTCTGGTTCCGTTATCCAATTGGTGATGGAGCTGGTAAGCAAGTGGCAAACTGTACCACCAATATCTTTTGTTAATTCATTTCATGATAATGAGCTGATGATTAAACTGTTCGCAGAAAATGCCCGTCGTCATGGAGTAGCAAATTATGATCATGTATTATTTAGTTTTCATGGATTACCGGAAAGACAATTGCTTAAATGTGATCATACCGGAAACTACTGCTTAAAAAGCGCTGATTGCTGCAAGACATTAAACGATACAAATAAATTTTGTTACTCAGCGCAAGGCCATGATACCGCGAGATTAATTGCGGCCGAATTGAACTTGCCAAAAGAAAAATATACTGTTTGTTTTCAATCTCGTTTAGGTAAAGAACCTTGGGTGCAGCCTTACACAACCGATGTTTTAAAGAAATTAGCCGCTGAGGGAAAAAAACGGTTACTTGTTTTCAGTCCTGCTTTTGTAGCCGATTGCTTAGAAACACTCTACGAAATTACAGTGGAATACCAGGAAGAATTTAAAGCTTTAGGTGGCGAACATGTTCAGTTGGTAGAAAGTTTAAATGATAGTCCGGTATTTATTGAGGCACTTGCCGGGATGATTAAATAAATTAAGAATGGCAAGATTTATCATTTTAATGGGGGTTTCTGGTAGTGGCAAAACGGTTATTGGTAAATCCCTTTCCCCAAACCTCAACGCTGAATTTATTGACGGTGATAATTTGCATACTCAACGAAATGTAGATAAAATGGCTGCCGGCATTCCGCTTACTGATGAAGATCGGTTGGATTGGTTAGATCTTATCGCAAAGGTTGGTCATGATCATGCCGAACATGGAACCACTTGTATTATTGCGTGCTCGGCATTGAAACGTAAATACCGTGATATTCTAAGAACAACCAATCCGAAAATGGGTTTCATCTATTTGAAGGGAAGTTATGAGCTAATCTTTGATAGGATTTCGAAACGCTCACACCAATATATGCCTAGTAGTTTACTGCAAAGCCAGTTTGATACTTTGGAAGAACCGCAAGCCGATGAAAAGGATGTGTTTATTGTCTCTATAGATAAGGAAATTTCAGAAATTGTGGATGATATTGTTAAGGCTGATTTGGTTTAGTTTTCCTTATAAGCGAGGTACTTATCAATAAGTTCAATGGTTGCTTTCGTCACGGCTTTTTGATCTGTGATTTCGGTAAAGCTCCTGCTTAGTAGGTCACAGTAGATTATTTTCCTCATTTTGTTATCTAATATGAAGAGATTGGCGAAAATTTCATTTTCCGAAGATGGTCCATAGTAGCCCGAGAAAGCGATGTGAAGTGTATGCCTACTATTGGGTTGAATTAAACTTGCCGGAGCATCGAAAAAATCTTTTGCTTTTTTCAATCTGGCCCAGGCGAGATAATTATGAGTAATGTTGACATATTCTTTTTGTGGAAGTGTTTCAAGATGAGATACCTGCTCATACCGTGTATTTGGAAGTTTTTCTCTTATGACATTGAACAACATTTTAGATATTTTTGAACTTAATTCGGCATAAATACGTTAGAATCACTATAGTCCCTTTTAGCTGCATCAACTATTGGCGTGACGATCATTACGCTGTCAAGTGCAATTTTTGTGTATTCGATTCGTTGAGCGAAGCTGGTGTGAAAGACAAATAGAAGCCCGATAAATGCAATAAATTTGGTTTTCATAAAATGTGCTGAATGATAATTTCTGTAGCTCCTTTTTGATCATCTACATATTTTTTAGCAGCAATCGAAGCAGTTTCGTTTGCTGCAAACAATTCGAATGCAGTTAGTAACTCTTCACCAGAAGAAATACTTTTTGCCGCACCGAGTACAATCAAATCTTTAGCTTCCTGGAATTTATCATACTTCGGGCCGAAAATTACAGGTAGACCAAATGCCGCAGCTTCGAGTGTATTATGTATTCCAGCCCCAAAGCCGCCACCAATATAAGCCAGTTTCCCATAATGATACAAAGAAGAAAGCATGCCAATGTTGTCTACGATTAGCGTTTGGTATTCGGCGGTTGGCCTTCGATTATTGGAATTGAGAACCGAAAACCGCACACTGCCCAAAGGAAACTGCTTCTCGATACTTTCGATATGGCTTTCATGAATTTCATGCGGTGCAATAATAAATTTCCAATCAGGATAATTTTCAGGTAAAGCCGATAATAATTTTTCGTCTTCAAGCCACGTACTTCCGCAAATTAATGTTGGCGAACTGCCGATGAAAGCTTCTACTTCAGTAAGCTTTTTAGGAGATTTAGCGTTTTCATACACCCGATCGAAACGCGTATCGCCACTCACTACTGCATTAACCAATCCAATCGAGATCAAAAGTCTTTTACTTTCCTCATTCTGAACAAAGAAATAGGAAACTGCTTTTAAAATCTGGCGATAAAAACCTCCATACCATTTGAAAAAAACTTGGTTTGGTCTAAAAATTCCCGAGATTACATAGAGTGGAATATTGCGATTTCTTAATTCTTCGAAATAAAAATACCAGAATTCATATTTGGTAAAGATAACCATCTCTGGATTGATCAATTCCAGGAATCGCTTGGAGTTTTGAGCGGTGTCAATTGGAAGGTAAAAAACATCTGCGAGCGGATAGTTTTTTCTAATCTCATATCCCGAAGGAGAAAAAAACGTCACTACAATCTTTTTTGCTGGAAAAAGGGCCAAAAGTTTTTCTAATACCGGCCTTCCTTGTTCAAATTCTCCCAATGAAGCAAAGTGAAACCAAACATGTTTTTCTCCGGCATCCACCTGTTGTTTTATTTCATTAAAAAGGTTTTTACGGCCTTTTATAAATAATTTCGCTTTGCTATTAAATAGCGAAAAAATCAAAATAATCACCTGGTAAACTCTAATTCCTAATCTGTAAAGCAAAAGCATTGTTGTAAATTCCTATCTTCGTGGCCAAGATAAAACGAATATATTTAAAAAGCTTAAAAATATATCAAGATAGCCGTTATTGGTAGCGGATATGTAGGGTTGGTTACCGGAACATTTTTATCCTAGACAGCAAACGATGTGTTTGGAAAATTATTCAGCCTTTGAAAATGTTACCAGTGAAAAGCTTAACTATAAAATCGGCCCAAGAAGAGCTGGTGATATTGTACAGATTTTTGGCGATGTGCAAAAATCAAATAATGAATCAGGCTGGAAAGTGAATCTTGATATCAATGAAATGATGCGTTCGGCTTGGAAGTGGGAAAAATACATTATGGCTAATCTTTTTTAAATGAAATTATCAGAGCACAAAGAATTAAAAACGGCCATTACAGATTTGCCTATCAAAGAAAAAGATAAGCTCTTATTGCGTTTAATAGCCAAAGATAAAGTGCTCACAGAACATCTCCACTACAAACTTTTAGAAAGCGAAAGTGATCTGGAAGACCGCAAAGAAAAAATCAAAACCGATGCGACCGAACAAGTTTCTGAACTTAAAATACTGAATGCAAAAGAGGCTTTAGTTAAAGTGCGGAAAATGATCACATCGGTTAACCATTTTTACAAGGTTACAAAAGATCCTATTGGAGAAGTAGAACTCAAGCTTTTCATTTTAAATATCATTCCTTTCGATTACCGTAAATCTATTTTTGGCTATAGAGATTACATGATTTTGTTTTCAGCGTTTTACATTAAAACAGTTACAATAACCTTTAACAAGTACAATAAATTGCATGAAGATTTGCAGTTTGATTTGAGGGAAAACTTAAATAATTTGCTCGATAGAATCTATTCTTCTAAATTAGCATCGGCAGCCGAAGCATCGAATTTGCCAAAAGAATTAAGTTAAAGTCATGATCTATCGCTATGTTCGGATTGTTTAAGAAGAAAAAAATAGTTCCCGAATTTAACTTTTCAAATATTGGAACTGATATGCACTCTCATATTATTCCTGGGATAGATGATGGTGCACAAACCATAAACGATTCGATTCTATTGGCTAAAAAATTCAAATCATTAGGATTTAAAAAACTGATTGCCACCCCGCATATCATGGCCGATTATTTTCGCAATACGCCTGATACCATCAATCGCAATTTAGATCTTTTGAGGAAAGGTATACAAGAAATTCAGCTTGATTTAGAAATTGATGCCGCCGCCGAATATTATCTGGATGAAACTTTAGAAAAGAAAGTTAAGCAAAAAGAAGTTCTCACTTTTGGTAGTAATTACTTGCTCTTCGAACTTTCTTATATCAATGCGCCTCAAAATCTTTTCGACACTATAAAAATGATGCAAGATGCAGGCTATAAGCCGGTGCTTGCTCATCCCGAGCGGTATCCATACTACTACGTCAGTTTAGAAAATTATAGCCAGATCAAAGAAACTGGTTGTTTGTTGCAAATGAATTCAATTGCCTTAACAGGATATTATGGTTCTGGAGCCAAAAAAGTTGCTGAAGAAATGGCAGAAAACCATTGGGTAGATTTTATTGGAAGCGACATGCATCATTTAAAACATGCCGCTGCGCTCGAAGAAAGTTTGAATACTCCAATAATGCAGCGCCTACTAAGCGAGCATCAGCTAAATAATGTGTTGATTTAATCAGCCAGCTCCCGAAATTGGGGCTTATTCATATCGCAATGCCTCAACAGGATCTAATTTTGAGGCTTTTTTTGCTGGATAATATCCGGAAACGATTCCTACCAATACACAAAGGGCAAAGCCTCCGATAATAAAAAACCATGGAATAATAAAAGCGCCACCCATGGCTAAAGATATCACATTTCCTAAAACGATGCCTAAGAATATTCCTAATACCCCACCCATTAAGCAAATTACCACAGCCTCAATCAAAAACTGTCTACGAATAACCTGAGGATTTGCACCAATGGCTTTTCTAATTCCAATTTCCCGTGTACGCTCTGTTACACTTACTAGCATAATATTCATCAAACCAATAGAAGCACCTAGTAAAGTGATAATACCAATAGCTACGCCGCCAACGGCAACAAAAGCTAGGTTTTCGAACAAGGTTTGCGCAACGGCGTCGCTCTTGGTAATTTCAAAATTATTCCCTTCCCCAATTTTTACTTTACGGATATTTCTAAATAACGCGGTCGATTCGCCAATTACATTTTCCTGATCATTATTATCAGATACCATAACGGTGATGGTGTAAGATGGATTAGCATTTGCATTAATCTGTTTGGCCTTTAGCAGGGGTACATATACAGCCCTATCTCCACTAAAACCCATGCTAGAACCTTTTTTTGCTAAAACGCCGATAATTTTGAAACGATTGTTTCCAACGTTGATCAACTTATCCATCGGATCAGAATCTTTAAAAAGTCGTTCTATAACTTCTCCTCCAACAATGCACACATTGCTTCCCATGGCGACTTCTGAAAGTCCGAAATTTCTACCTTCTGATAAACTCAAGCCTTGAGAAGCTAAGCCATTCTCATCTATACCCTGAACGTTAATGTTCGGATTTGTTTTTAATGTACCATACTTTACCGTTGAGCCACCGCTTGCAAAAACACTAACAGCAACTGTTGCCGGGGCATTCAGGCCATTTTTAAATTTAACAGCATCTTCGTAACGGATAGATTTAAAAGGTTTTGGTCTTTTTCCGTTTCCAATTCTAATTCCTGTTCCGCGGTTTCTAATCGTAAAAGAATTAGCGCCCATGCTACTAAAGGCATCAGTCATACTTTTCTTTACAGCATCAAGCGTGGTTAAAATACCTACTAGAGCCATCAAACCTATGGCAATAATTAGGGCAGTAAGCATGGTGCGTAAGCGATTGCCCTTGATAGATTCTAATGCCAGTCTGATGTTTTCTCTGTAGTTCATTTAGTATTGCGATAAGCGTTTGGCGGACAAAGCCTGTAAAAATAAAAAAAGTCCCGATGTTTAGACAAAGGGACCGCACTATATGTTACAATAATATTTTATTTATGCTGAGAAACTCGTTCCGCAACCGCAAGTACTTGTTGCATTCGGGTTAACAAATGTAAAACCGCGAGAATTTAAACCATCTTGCCAGTCAATCATCATACCCATGAGGTACATTTGATGTGCTTTGTTCATAAAAACCTTAATGCCATCAATAAAAAATTCCTGATCGCCTTCTTTTTTCTGGTCGAAGCCTAAAACGTAATTCATTCCAGCGCAGCCACCACCTTCAACGCCTACACGTAAACCATAATCCTCACTAATCTCCTGCTGATCTTTTAATTTATATAACTCTTTTGCTGCACCTTCTGAAAAAGTAACTGGTGCAAATGATGTATCAACTGTTGTGCTCATGTTATTTAAATTTTATCTGTTACAAATATAAATAATAATGCACATTTTTGCTTTTAGTGGTAGGTTAATATTACCGTATTTAAACAATAGTATGAATATTCAACAGATTTTAACAGATATAGTGATTCTCTTTGCAGGTGTCTTTTTAGCCTTGATGGGAGTTTATTATATTTTAAAGAACGATATACAGCGTTTTTTCGACTTAAAAAATATTGAACTTAATAAGGAAAGTAGAGCACATTTGTTACCGTTGCGCTTACAGGCGCACGAACGATTAATCATTTTTACTGACCGCATTAATCCTGCTAATTTATTGATACGCCTCCACCAGCAGGGGATAGGCATTGGAACATTGCAAGCCGGAATTTTAAATGAGGTACGGTCTGAGTATCAACACAACATTTCGCAGCAGCTCTATGTAGATAGCGTAACCTGGAATGTAGTACGAAAACTTAAGGATGATACCATTGCCATGATTAATAATGCTGTGCATGGATTACCTGCTGATGCAAATGGTATTGAGCTAAGCAAAGCAATTTTGCAGCACATGACCAGCATTGATGAAAATCCCTATGATTTGACGATAGAGTTGGTCAAAAAAGATATTCAGAAGCTATTTTAAATTGATGATAAGCGATTAGCTGCGAAGTTGATCAATTTTAAAAAAAGTATTAATTGATTTAGTGATATTACAAGTAGCTATCAGTTAAACAATGAACAAGTGGCTATTGAACTAACCGAATATGAGCGATAACAAACATACAACCACTTCCGGCATCGAAATTAAGGAGATTTATACTTCGGCAAAGCCGATGGAAGAAAAGGCTGGTGAATTTCCATTTACCCGAGGAATTCAGAAAGATATGTATCGCGGAAGGTTATGGACCATGCGTCAATACGCGGGGTTTTCAACTGCAGAAGAATCAAATAGACGTTACCATTATTTATTAGCCCAGGGAACTACCGGGTTGTCGGTAGCATTCGATTTACCTACTCAAATCGGTTACGATTCTGATCATGAAATGTCAGATGGAGAGGTTGGAAAAGTTGGTGTTGCCATCGATTCACTTAAAGATATAGAGATTCTTTTCGATGGTATTGAATTAAAAAACATTACCACTTCGATGACGATCAATGCGACTGCATCAATTTTATTGGCCATGTACATTGCATTAGCTAAAAAACAGGGAGCAGATTTGAAACAGATATCTGGTACCATCCAAAACGATATTTTAAAAGAGTACGCTGCACGAGGAACATATATCTATCCTCCAAAGCCATCGATGAGGTTAATTACTGATATTTTTGAGTTTTGCAGTAAGGAAGTGCCAAAATGGAACACGATATCTATTTCTGGTTACCATATCCGCGAAGCGGGATCTTCTGCAGTACAAGAATTGGCATTTACGCTAGCCAATGGCAAAACCTATTTGAAAGCTGCGATAGATAAGAGTTTAGATATTAATGTATTTGCAAAACGTTTGTCGTTTTTCTTTAATTGCCACAATAACTTCTTTGAAGAGATTGCCAAGTTTAGGGCAGCCCGAAGAATGTGGGCAAAGATAACGAAAGACCTGGGCGCTACCGATGAAAAGGCTCAAATGTTGCGTTTTCATACTCAAACGGGCGGCTCAACGTTAACTGCGCAGCAACCACTTAACAATGTAATCAGAGTATCCAACCAAGCCATGGCTGCGGTATTAGGCGGAACACAGTCGCTTCATACCAATGGCTATGATGAGGCACTTTCATTACCCACCGAAGCCGCAGCAAAAATCGCTTTGCGTACACAGCAAATAATAGCATTTGAAAGTGGCGTAACCGATACAGTCGACCCTTTAGCGGGCTCATTCTTTATCGAAAATCTGACTGATGAAGTTGAAGCTGCGGCCTGGAGTTACGTTGATAAGATCGATGCGATGGGTGGCTCGGTAAATGCCATAGAAAGTGATTACATGCAGAATGAGATTGCCAGTGCATCTTATCAATATCAAAAAGAAATTGAAACAGGTGAGCGGATTTCGGTGGGGGTAAATAAATTTACCCAACAAGAGGAGGGTTTAACAGAGGTTTTTAATATTGATGATTCTATTCGCGTGTTGCAAACTGAAAAACTGCACCGCTTAAAAAGCGAGCGTAACAACGATGTGGTAGCTGAAGCATTGAATGCATTGGAAGAAACAGCGAGCGGTACGAAAAATTTGATGCCGCTCATTATTGATGCCGTTGAAAAATATGCAACATTAGGAGAAATTGCCAATGTCTTGCGCAAAGTATTTGGAGAGTATTAACAATAGATGCTTCATTTTTAAACCAGAGCTTTTTATATAGTCAGCGCTTTCGGTCTGGTTGTATGTTTTCGATTATACAGCTATAACGCTACAAATGGAACTACGTATTCTATGACTAAACTGGCATCGGATATTAAATAGAAATCTACTTTGCTAATGTTGTAAAAAGCGAAATAGTACCACAATTTATTCCGTTTCAGCTGGCAAATTTAATGTCAATTTATTTACTTTAAAATAATTGCTTTGATAGTCAGCTTTTTGGTTTTTCCAAAACAAAAACTATAACAAATCGCCCAACAATCTGGTATAGTGGCTTGGATTTTGCTTTTGTAAGGGAGATTTAAACGAGGTAGAATATTGGAGTCAAATGGAGGGAAATGTGGAAAACCTATGTTAATAAATAGTTATCAACACAAAAAATTGAGATTAAGCAGTCTACCATATTCCTTATCAGTACGTTACGATTTATTTGAGATTTTTGTTTAAAATGTTGATAATTTTCTCAATATTCGTAGTCCCGAAACGGACCATCCTTTTAATTCGAATCGGTACTGTAAACCAATAAATTATAAAAATCGCAATGGAAAAAACTTGTACAGAAGTGTGGAAGAACTGTCTTCAAATTATTAAGGATAACATCCCGAACCAAAGTTTCAAAACTTGGTTCGAGCCTATCACAGCCCTTAAATTGGAAGGTAAGGTTTTAACCATACAAGTACCAAGTTTGTTCTTTTACGAATGGCTTGAAGAACATTATGTAGGCTTACTACGTAAAACAGTAAAAAAACAACTTGGAGAGGATGGCCGGTTGGAATATAATATCGTAGTTGATAAATCATCCAATAGTGGTAGTCCATATACCACCAACATGCCATCAAATGGAAATGGGGCAGAGGCAAAAGTACAATCAATGCCAATCCCCGTATCAATAAATAAGGATATCAAAAACCCTTTCATCATCCCTGGATTAAAAAAGTTAAATGTTGATCCACAATTAAATTCCAATTATACTTTTGAAAATTATATAGAAGGAGATTGCAACCGTTTAGCTCGTTCTGCAGGATATGCCGTAGCGGCAAAACCAGGTGGTACATCATTCAACCCATTGATGATCTATGGTGGGGTTGGTTTAGGTAAAACTCACTTAGCGCAAGCAATTGGTAACGAAATTAAACGCAGTATGCCAGATAAACTGGTGATTTATGTAAGCTGCGAGAAATTTTGCCAGCAGTTTGTAGATTCATTAAAGAATAATACCATTAACGATTTTGTGAATTTCTATCAGGCAATGGACGTCATCATTATGGATGATGTACACAATTTTGCCGGTAAAGAGAAAACCCAGGATATTTTCTTCCATATTTTCAACCATCTGCACCAATCTGGTAAGCAGGTGATCTTGACTTCAGATAAAGCGCCAAAAGATTTAGCTGGATTGGAAGAGCGCCTTTTAAGTCGTTTCAAATGGGGTTTATCTGCCGATTTGCAGATCCCCGATTTGGAAACCCGTATTGCTATCTTAAGGAAGAAAATGTATGCTGATGGAATTGAATTGCCCGGTGAGGTAGTTGAATACGTTGCGCATAACATTGATAATAACGTTCGGGAGTTGGAAGGTGCTATGGTTTCTTTACTTGCTCAAGCAACGTTGAATAAGAAAGAGATTGATTTAGCGTTAGCCAAACAAATGTTAAAGAATTTTATCAAAAATACATCGAAAGAAATTTCAATGGAGTATATCCAGAAATTGGTTTGCGAATATTTTGAGGTTCCGGTTGATATGGTAAAGTCGCAAACCCGGAAACGGGAAATTGTACAGGCCCGCCAAATTTCAATGTATCTTTCAAAGAGCCATACCAAATCATCACTAAAAACTATTGGTGCTTTCTTTGGTGGTCGCGATCATAGTACGGTAATTTATGCTTGCCAAACGGTAGAAGATTTAATAGATACGGATAAGAAATTTAAAGCCTATGTTCATGATATCCAGAAGAAATTGAAAATGAGCTAAGCAGGTTTTAAGGAAGAAGATCTATCAAAGAATATTTTATATCCAGCACTAAAAAAAGAGGCCTTGTTTCATTTTGAAAATCAGGCCTCTTTTTTGTACTTCTACATTCCTAGGTTCCCAAATATGGAAAGCAGTTTTATACCTCTTTCATCTCCTCTAGCGCAGCTAAACCATAATGCATTGCAGCCACATGTATACATTGAGCAATCTTATTTTCCTTAAGTAATAGTTTTACTTCATCAATCGTATATTCTTCAACGCTTAGAATTTCGTGTTCATCTAAATGTTGTTCATGCGTTTTAATCCCGCCTGTTAATACATAAGTAAATGTTCTGTTATTTGCTGTAGCCGGATTAGGATAGAGCTCAGCAACCAGTTTGCAGGTTTTGAAGGTATAACCAGTTTCTTCCAATAACTCACGCTTTACACCCGCCTCCGGACCTTCATCTCCATCTATTACTCCGCCCGGAACTTCCAAAGAAACGATATCAGCAGCATGGCGGTATTGCCGAACCAATATCATTTTGCCTTCTTCAGTTAAGGCGATCGCAGTGGCCCAATCAGGATATTCGAGTACGAAATAATCATCTTTCACAGTTCCGTTAGGAAGCATCACTTCGTCTACCCTTAGCGTAGCCCACTTTTCTTTCACTAAATATTTAGAAGCGAGCTTTCGCCACTTTTCAATTTTATTCATATTTCTTCAATCTGAAATCGTAAATTAAATATATTGTTGAATCGTTTTCTGTCGATGCAGATTAACCAAATGTACAACCTTGTGTTTATCTGATAAATAATTATAGATCATATTTAGTTTAGGGGCGATCAGCTTATTTCTTTCAGCGCTTACTCCCAGTTCATAATATAGAAATTCGCTTAGCGAATCAAGCTTCTCCGGGGCAAAATTTACCGATTCGAGCCAGTTTTTAAAAATAGCTAGATCGGTATCTTCTAAGCTTCCGGTTGCTAAAGTGAAACTTTTTTCCATTGTTTCGTCAAACATTGCTTGAGCGTCTCGAATTTTACCTTCTAATTTCAACCCCATAATCCGGGCTAAAACTTCAGCAAGCTTTTGTATCTCCGCGGTGATTAAGTCTTTTCTATACATTTAATTCAATGTTTAATTGCCTAAAAACAATAGGTGCTAGTAACAATAGTTAAGCAGGTATTCCAAACCTATAACCTATAACTCAAATCTACCAGCTACCGCTTGATCCGCCACCGCCAAAGCTTCCACCGCCGAAGCCACCAAATCCACCGCCACCTCCAGAAGAACCGCCGCCAAAGCCACCGCTACCCCAACTGCTTCCGCTACCTCGGCCACTTCCGCTTCCGAAAAGCATAGCCCAAAAAAGCGCATTTGAAGCACCACGGCCGCCTATAATTTCGCTGCCGCCGCCTCCACCGCCTTTACGCATAATGATTATCACTACAATAACAATAATAATAATTACAGCAATACTACCAACGCCGCCTTTTTTTGATGCATTCGACGTTCGAGGTTTATCATTCTTATATTCTCCCTTGGTATAATTTATTATTTCTGTGGTTGCCTGGTCTAATCCCGTATAGTAATCACCGGTTTTAAAATTTGGCTTGATATCTTCATCTATAATTCGCTTTGCGTAAACATCGGGTAAGGCCCCCTCCAGGCCGTAGCCAGTTTGAATGGAAATTTTGCGATCTCCAACTGCCACTACAATCATGATTCCGTTGTTTTTACCTCCCTGGCCCACGCCCCACGTTCTGCCTAATTCTACTGCATATTCGTTAATGTCATAATCCCCAACCGATTTTAATACCGCAATCGCTATTTGAGTGGAGGAAGAATCATCAAAAGCTACAAGTTTTTTCTCCAGGGACGCTCTTTGTTCAATAGAAAGCACACCAGCATAATCGTTAACCAAAGTAGATGGTTTTTCAGGAAAATCCTGGGCAAAGCCAATGCTTGCGGTGAAGAGAAATAAAAATAAAAGGAATATTTTTCTCATCTCTTAATTTTTTTTTTGTTGTCCATATAAACAATATCATTTGGCAATTCATTTATATCTCCATTTTGAGGAGGAAAAAATAATGCTAGCTTTTCTCCAGCCAAAGCTACTCCTGCAATTATGCCATCGGCTAAATTGCCTTTGGCAAAATGGGCAGTCATGGCAACTTTAGTAGTTTCCCAGAAATTTTCCGGTACCAGAGCATTAATCCCTAAGTCACCGATGATCGCAAATTTATGATCGGCATTTGCCAGGTAAATCAAAACGCCATTTCTTCGCGATGTTTTGTCCATATCCAGGTCAGAGAAATATTGTGTAGCTCTGGTAAACGGATCATCAGGGCAGTGCTTTTCTATCGCAATCCTGATTTCACCCGAGGTTGCTTTTTCGGCATCGGCAATGGCCTTTGCAATTCTGTCTTGTTCCAACTCTGAAAATAACGACATGTCTTTGGTTTTAGAAGTAAAAAAGGGTAATACATGTTAAAACAATTAAACACGTATTACCCCGAAATGTTATGTTCCTATAGTTAGAATTCTACCTTTGGTGCGTCTTTTGCAGTGGCATCTGCTTCAAAATAACCTTTAGGTTTAAACCCAAACATCCCTGCTGTTAGATTAGTAGGGAAAGATCTGATCTTACCATTATATTGTTGAACGGCATCATTAAAGTCTTTACGTGCCACAGTAATTCTGTTTTCGGTACTTTCCAATTGGGCAGATAGATCACTAAACTGCTGGGTAGCCCTAAGTTCTGGATAGTTTTCGGTAATGGATAGTAACTTACCCAAAGCCTGACTTAACTGGCCTTGTGCAGCTTGATATTTTTGAATATTTTCAGGAGTCAAATCATCTGCTTTAACAGTCATTTGAGTTGCCTTTGCTCTTGCTTCGGTAACTGCTGTCAATGTTCCCTGTTCAAATTTTGCTGCACCTTTAACGGTCGCTACCAGGTTCGGAATCAAATCCGCTCTTCTTTGATACTGTGTTTGTACCGTTCCCCATTTCGATTTCACATTCTCGTCCAGGCTCACCATACTATTGTATCCGCATGAGCTTAAAGTGCTTACCGCAATTACAGCAGCAATAATTCCAAATACTAATTTTTTCATATTTATGTTTTTTGTCTTTGTTCCAATTAAATTTTATTCAATTTACAAATTAGATATCAAATTGTATGCCTTTGTTACAAACTGTCATAATAACAGCTTTTAGCATCACTAAAAACTCTAGCAATATGATAATTTAACAGCACAATCAGAATACTATTTATTGCTCCGATTTTGTATTTTTGTACTTTCTTGGGATAAATACCTGAGCAATGATATATGCAAAAAGACATCGAAATTACGCTTCTTCCTCATCAGCTCGATCAGGATGAAATCATCAAAAACAAGCTTTCAGAATCCTTAAAAATGGCAGAAAACCGAATCAAGGCTTTCGAGATTTTGAAACGTTCTATTGATGCCCGCTCCAGAAAGGTTATTTTCCGCCTGCAAGTCAGGGTTTTTATAGATGAAGAACCTGCAATAGATATCTCAATGATCACTTATCAAGATGTAAGCAATGCACAACCTGTATTAATTATTGGGGCCGGGCCCGCCGGATTATTCGCCGCCTTACAATGTATTGAGAATGGTTTAAAACCCATCATAATTGAGCGTGGAAAAGATGTGAAGCAGCGCCGCAGAGATTTAGCAGCTATAAATAAACAAGGTTTGGTCAATACCGAATCAAATTACTGTTATGGAGAAGGTGGTGCCGGTACCTATTCTGATGGGAAACTTTATACACGCTCTAATAAAAGGGGGGACATAAACAAAGTATTACAGGTTTTTGTTGATCACGGTGCTGAGAAGGATATCAGGATAGATGCTCGGCCGCACATTGGTACAAACAAATTGCCACACATTATTACCGCAATAAAAGATACCATATTAAATGCTGGTGGAGAAGTTTTCTTCGATACACAGATGACAGACATCATCACCGAATTTGGTAAAGTAAAAGGCATTGAAGTAAATTTTGAAGATAAGATATATGCAGAACATCTCATTCTTGCTACCGGTCACTCTGCAAGAGATGTGTATGAATTATTGCATGGAAAGAATATTTTAATCGAAGCAAAGCCATTTGCATTAGGAGTAAGAATTGAACACCCTCAGGAAA
This sequence comes from Pedobacter sp. MC2016-05, assembly GCF_026239735.1. Lineage (GTDB taxonomy): Bacteria > Bacteroidota > Bacteroidia > Sphingobacteriales > Sphingobacteriaceae > Pedobacter. The sequence continues at coordinate 2,337 of NZ_JAPIVT010000012.1, read as the reverse complement.
TTATCGATGCAGCCCAATATCACTGCGATAACCGGTCTGAATTTTTGCCGCCTGCTTATTATAGCTTGGTAGAGCAGGTGGGGGCACGTGGTGTATTTTCATTTTGTATGTGTCCCGGCGGCATCATAGCACCTTGTGCTACGGGCGAAAACGAAATCGTGGTAAATGGCTGGTCGCCTTCAAAAAGGAATAATCCATTTGCAAATTCTGGCACCGTCGTTCAGGTTACTTTAGATGATGTTCAGGGTTATGATCCGCTGAGAATGCTAAACTTTCAATCGGAAATAGAAAAGCTTGCTTTCGAAGCTGGCGGAGGAAACCTAGTAGCCCCGGCACAACGCATGATAGATTTCGTTAATAATAAGCTATCGATAGATTTGCCAAGAAATTCTTATTTGCCAGGTACCAAAAGCGTAATGTTAGATAATATTCTTCCACAATTCGTATCAGAGAGTCTAAAAGCCGCACTGCCATTGTTTGGAAAAAAAATGAAAGGCTATTATACAAATGAGGCAATCTTGGTTGGTGTAGAAAGCCGAACCTCGTCGCCCGTTCGTATTCCACGAGATAAAGAATCCTATCAGCATCCTCAGATCAAGGGTTTGTATCCCTGCGCAGAAGGTGCTGGGTATGCTGGCGGAATTGTTTCAGCCGCTATTGATGGAATTAATTGTGCCAACGCAATCCTAAACTCGCTATAAAACATTATAATGCTAGGCTTGTTATTTAAGATATGCTGAATATTTTAAACGAAATGCAAAGGGCCTTTAATGGCGATGCTTGGCATGGTAATCATTCCATGCAGATTTTAAATAATGTTCTGGCAGAAAATGCATTCGAACATTTCATTCCCGGAGCACATTCTATTGCAGAAATTGCACTTCACCTTACCTCTTGGACAGAAGAAGTGACTTCTAGATTGATGGGCGCTCCATCGGGTGAACCAGTAAAAGGAGATTGGCCAATTCCTGAAACAAAATCTGCTCAAGCGTGGGAAAGAATTATTTTTGATTTCAAGGTAGCCAATGAAGAACTTATCAGGCAATGTACTGAATTTTCAGATAGTCAATGGGATTCAGAAACATTAAATGAAATCACTCCAATTTCAGGTTCAGCAATAACCAAAGCAGAGTTGTTAAATGGCTTGATACAACACCACGCTTATCATGCTGGCCAAATTGCGCTGTTATCAAAATTTAATAATGCTTAACTTTAAGAAATGAAAAAGACATTAATAATAGGAGCTTCACCAGATCCATCAAGATACGCTTATAAAGCCGCCCACATGTTAAAGCGCTTCAATCACGATTTTGTCAATGTTGGCATCAAAAAAGGTGAAGTTGCTGGCATCGAGATCGAAAAGCCTGGAGTAATCCATGATGATATTGACACTGTTACACTTTATATCGGGCCAGCTTTGCAGCCTCAATATCATAATTATATACTAGACACCAAGCCAAAGCGGGTAATTTTCAATCCTGGTACCGAAAACTTCGAGCTCGAAAAGTTATTAGATCAGCATGGAATTGAACCGGTTAGAGCTTGTACATTAGTGATGCTAAGTACAGGTCAATATTGATTGAGAAAGCGCTGTTCCTGTTATCCTCGAACTTCAGCCCCTCCTTTTTTTCAAATGCCCCTCCGGAAATGTGATGCTGCGCTTGCCAGCTGCAGGCAGTATTTTCTAACTCGGACGGCCTTACATGGCGCAGCATTTGAAGAAACAAACCCTATTCCACCATCAACCCAAAAACCACGATACCGAAACCCTTTCCGTTGTATTTAGTTTTTACCGCTGATACGCCGTCTATTCTATATATCTCTCCTATATGGTTCATAAAACAAAAAGCTCGTGGGCGAAAGCAAAAATCACGGCGTCTGCTGAATACTTAAAAGCTTTGCCCCGTTAGGTAACCTATATGTTCTCTATGTGTAATATATGATTCAAAACCTATAATAGCTAACATTCTGCAGCATCAGGCCATCGTATGTCTCCCTGCTCCCTATATTTCTACCCGGCTCCTGCGGGCTTTGATTTCCCGAACGTACACCCGATCGCCCTTTTTGTTTTGGCGTTCCCTAAAAATTTTCGGCTTGAAAAACAGGCGTTTACAGTAAAGGATGGAAAAAAGGGGATTGAATATTTGCCGGGAGCGGATTTTTTTCTACTTTTGCATCCCGCTTCGGAGGAAACGGTTGCAATGAAAAGCTGGATCTGGGGAATGTGAGAGTGGAAAAGGCCAAAAATTTACTTTAAAATAAATTTGCGGAAAAGAAAAAGATCGCTACCTTTGCAGCCCGGTTCGGAAGAAATGGGAAGCCGCCTGAAAGAGCGGA
>NZ_JAPIVT010000011.1 GCF_026239735.1 Pedobacter sp. MC2016-05 | reverse complement strand
CGTCTTCACCAACCATCTTTTGAGGTTTCGGCAGGTGAACACACCAGCCGATAGCAGAAATCCTTCCTTCTAAATCTTGTGTCCCCCAAAACCGCGTTTTCAAAATATTCTTATTCTGCTTCTCTAAAATATTGTCGTTATGAATGCTAAAAACCTATTTTAATTCATAAATCTTTTATTAGCTTTACGATATGCAGACGGTAAGGTATGAAAGTGAAACCAGTTTTGGCAATCTGGAATTATTAGCAAAGCAAGTAGTTGAAGGCTTTATCACCGGGCTGCATAAAAGTCCTTTTCATGGATTTTCAGTAGAGTTTGCTGAGCATCGCCAATACAATAATGGCGATAACGTAAAAAATATCGACTGGAAGCTCTACGCTAAAACCGATAAACTTTATAGCAAGCGCTTTGAAGAGGAAACAAATTTGCGCTGCCAGTTTGTAATCGATGTTTCCTCTTCGATGTATTTTCCGGAACCGAAAAAAAATAAGCTCACCTTCGCCATCGAGGCCAGTGCTTCACTCATGTATTTATTAAAAAGGCAGCGTGATGCCTTTGGTTTAAGTCTTTTTGCTGACGAGGTATTACTGAATTCTCCTGCAAAATCTACAACCGCCCATCAAAAGTTTTTGTTTGCTCAGCTGGAAGATCTCTTGGAGAACCCAAAGTTGAATGCCCATACAAACTTAAGTGGCGCTTTACACCAGGTGGCAGAATTGATTCACAAACGTTCACTCGTAATTATTTTCAGTGATTTGTTTAGTACGAAAATCGACAACCAAGCCACCGACGATTTTTTTGATGCTTTACAGCATTTGAAATTTAATAAACACGAAGTTGTGGTATTCAACGTGGTTGATAAAGCAAAAGAAGTGGACTTTGATTTTGAAAACCGCCCATATCAGTTTGTGGATATGGAAACAGGAGCCACTATTAAAGTTCATGCGAACCAGGTGAAAGAGAATTACAAAGCTTCAGTTTCTGCTTACAGACAAGAGCTTGCTTTGAAATGCGCTCAAAACAAAATTGACTTGGTAAATGCAGATATCAACGATGGATTTTACCCGATTCTTCAGGCTTACCTCATCAAACGGCAGAAGCTCGGTTAGCAATTACATCAACTAAAAACAACATTTACTTACTCGTGTTGGTTATATATTTTAATTCTTAAAACCCATAACATGTTAGAAAAAGGAACCAAAGCACCAGATTTTGAATTGAATGCCACTCCCGATCAAAAAATTAAGTTAACAGATTTTTTAGGTAAAAATGTGATTCTGGCATTTTACCCGGCAGACTGGAGTCCGGTTTGCAGCGACCAAATGGCACTTTACAATGAAATGCTGAAGTATTTTACTAAACACGATGCCCAGATTTTTGGTATTTCTGTGGATAGTGTTTGGTGCCACCTAGCTTTCGAAAAAGACAGAAATTTGCATTTCCCGCTCCTGGCAGATTTTGAGCCAAAAGGAGCAGTATCTAAGGCTTACGGCGTATATGATGAAGGGGCTGGCGAAAGTAAGCGGGCACTTTTTGTTATTGATAAAGAGGGGGAAATTGCCTGGAGCTATTTATCGCCTACGGCAGTAAACCCAGGTGCTGATGGAATTTTGGATGCATTAGAAGCGTTGGATAAAAAATAGAAACTATGAGTAAGCTAAAACCGGAAGTTACGGAAAAAGATCATGCACAGGGAAAACAAAATGCACCAATTACCATTGTAGAATATGGCGATTATCAATGTCCTTACTGTGGGGATGCCTATCCAATTGTAAAAGAAATTGAAGAAACCTTTGGCGATCAAATCAACTTCGTATTTAGGAATTTTCCACTACAGGAAGCACATCCATTCGCTTTTCCGGCAGCAATAGCTGCTGAAGCAGCAGCCTTGCAAGGTAAATTTTGGGAGATGCATGATGCTCTTTACGAAAACCAATATCGTTTGGATGAAGATTTATTTGATGAATTAGCAGAAACGATTGGTTTGGATATTGAAAAATTTCAAGCGGATAGTACCAAGGTTGAAGTGAAACAAAAGGTAGAAGATGATTTTGAAAGCGGCGTGAGAAGTGGCGTAAATGGTACACCTTCATTTTATGTTAACGGAAACAAGTTTGATGGCGCAGCTACTGATTTATACCAGATGCTTAAAGAAAGTACAGAATAAAAAAACCTCATGTGTTTCGCAACACATGAGGTATCAGATAAGGGTAACCGGAAAACTAAAAAACTAATTATGAGTTTTTAGAATTTAACAAAACAGAAATCGCTTCGTATTTTGTTATTCAAAGGTGCATTTCATTTATGAAGTTTTAGTGAAGAAGATAATCCTGGTCGGATTCCCAGTCTGTAAACAGTCAGATTCGATTATTTCTTTTTCTGGCTGCAAACAATTGTAAGCATGAGAATATTTATAACCTGTCATCATCATAGTGATGTTGATCATAATCTAAAATTGTATGGCCAAAAATGTTGCTGAGCAACTTGTAGAAATGCTTGTTGAAGCTGGTGTAAAAAGGGTTTATGCCGTTACTGGCGATAGTCTGAATTATTTCAATGATGCAGTAAGGCGAAATGGTAAAATTAAATGGATTCATGTCAGGAATGAAGAAGCGGGTGCTTTTGCAGCAGCTGCTGAAGCTGAGCTAGATGGAATAGCATGTTGTGCAGGAAGTTGCGGTCCGGGGCATGTTCACTTAATAAATGGCCTTTACGATGCGCACCGATCTCATGTGCCGGTGATTGCCATTGCATCTACTATTCCTACCGGCGAATTTGGAACTGAATTTTTTCAGGAAACCAACACCATAAAACTTTTTGACGATTGTAGTTACTATAATCAGGTGGCTACCACTGCCGAACAAGCTCCTCGTATGTTTCAAACAGCTATTCAAACCGCTATCCATAAAAAAGGCGTTTCGGTTTTTGGCTTACCTGGTGATGTGGCCGAAATGGATGCCGTGGAAAGTGTTACTGCGATGCAAATATTTCGCAACAAGCCTGTTATTCGTCCTTCAGATGGAGAATTAGCTGCATTGGCTGAGCTGCTGAACGAAGAAAAGAAGGTGATGGTTTATTGCGGTATTGGCGCATCTGAAGCACATGATGAAGTGGTTGAGCTGGCTTCTAAGTTAAAAGCACCAGTTGGCTTTTCATTCAGAGGGAAAATGGGTATTCAATATGATAACCCATATTCGGTGGGGATGACTGGTCTTTTAGGACAACCCTCTGGTTATCACGCCATGCATGAGGCAGATTTAGTACTGCTATTGGGAACTGATTTTCCTTACGTCAACTTCATGCCGGTGAAGAACAAAATTATCCAGATAGATGAAAGACCAGAGCGGCTTGGAAGAAGAGCGAAATTAACCATGGGTTTGTGTGGCGATGTAGCTGATTCTTTGAAAGCACTTCTCCCACTATTGACGGCCAAAACAGATGATAAATTTTTGAAATCACAACTTGAATTTTACGAAAAGGTAAAGGAAAACCAACAGGTTTATGTAAAGGATCAAGGTAAGGAAAATAAAATTCAACCTGAATTTGTGGCTGAAACCATTAACCGTTTGGCTGCTCATGATGCGATTTTTACGGTTGATACCGGAATGTGTTGTGTGTGGGGAGCTCGGTTTATTGATGGCACCGGCAAACGCAAAATGTTAGGCTCGTTTAACCACGGTTCTATGGCTAATGCAATGCCTATGGCAATTGGCGCTGCTCTTGCACATCCGGAGCAGCCAGTAATTGCCTTATGCGGAGATGGCGGTTTATCAATGTTATTGGGTGATTTGGCTACGATTAAACAGTATAACCTTCCTATAAAATTGGTTGTTTTTAATAATAGGGCGCTAGGGATGGTGAAACTCGAAATGGAAGTTGATGGCTTGCCAGATAATGAAACAGATATGGTTAACCCTGACTTTGCACTCGTAGCACAAGCCATGGGTTTCAAAGGTATAACAGTTTCAAAGCCTGATGAAGTAGAAACCGCTATTGCTAACGCATTAACCGAAAGCGGACCGGTGCTGCTAAATATCATGACAAATCCTAATGCGCTGGCCATGCCGCCAAAAATAGAGTGGGCTCAAATAAAAGGAATGACAGAATCGATGGCGAAGTTAATGCTGGGTGGAAAAATGACCGAGGTTTTCGATACCATCAAATCCAATTATAAACACTTCGGCGAAGTGCTTTAAATGAAAAGAAAAAGCCAGGTCATCTGGCTTTTTGTTTAAGTTATTTTTTTGAATACAGGTTTTGTAGGTGTAACAAAGAGGCAATCAGTCTGTACTCATTTCCAGCCAAACAATAGTATTTAATCCCATTTTTATCGTTCTCTGGCTCGCCATCTCTTTTCTCGAAAATTGGATAGACGGTTTTCAACATTGTGTTGTTAGTTGACGGATGAACCTTAAAGCCTTTCCAATCGCTGATCATCGTCATACGGTCTTTTTTAATTGATTCATTTTCGCTCTCGAGTTTGATTACAAAGTGACCGCTCTTGTCGTCATCATCAACTTTAAAAGCATTTTCTGTGATTTTCAACTGAGTAATCTGCCCTTTAATTAAGATACTGTCAGTACCGCCAATAGCGCTAGCTAATAATTGATTGATGGTTTGAATTGTTTCGGATTTGTTTTGTGAAAATCCTTTGAATGTGATCATCAAAAGGATCAGCAGAGTCAATTTTGTTCTCATAATTATTTGGTTTTTTTGTGTGTACCTAAAACTAATCAAATAATTTGAAAAAGCACATACCTATAAATCAGTAAATAACAAAGCAATCTCATGTTAAAGAGATTGCTTCGTTCTCGAAATGACGACTTATTTGAAGAACCTATAAATTTCCTCTTAACTCTTGTTCACGTTCTAAAGACTCGAATAATGCTTTGAAATTTCCTGCACCGAAACTTTGAGCGCCTTTGCGTCGGATAATTTCAAAAAATAGTGTCGGGCGATCTTCTACCGGTTTGGTGAAAATCTGGAGTAAATAGCCTTCTTCATCACAATCAACTAAAATCCCTAAACTTTCCAGCAACGAAATTTCTTCATCAATTTTGCCTACTCGCTGTGGCATCATATCATAATAGGCTTCAGGTGGCGCACTTAAAAATTCAACCCCCCGAGATTTAAGTTCTCTCACTGTTTGAACAATGTCTTTCGTAGCTACAGCAATATGTTGTACGCCTTCACCTTCATAGTATTCTAAGTACTCTTCAATTTGCGATTTCTTTTTCCCTTCTGCAGGCTCATTAATAGGAAATTTTGAGAAACCATTACCATTACTCATTACCTTGCTCATCAAAGCTGAATATTCCGTGTTGATTTGTTTATCATCAAAAGAAAGGATATTTACAAAGCCCATTACGTCTTCGTACCACTGCACTGCTTCATTCATTCTGTTCCAACCTACATTGCCCACACAATGATCGATGTATAAAAGCCCGGCATCTGCAGGTTTATAATCACTTTCCCAAACCCGATAACCTGGCATAAATGTGCCAGAATAGTTTTTTCTTTCGATAAACATGTGCACCGTTTCTCCATAGGTGTAAATGCCGCTCATTTTAACCTCACCATTTTCATCAGTTAAGGTTTTAGGTTCCATGTAGGATTTTGCGCCACGTTTCGTCGTTTCTTCAAATGCACTATAAGCATCATCAACCCAAAGGGCAAGCACTTTAACGCCGTCGCCATGTTTTTTAACATGTTCTGCAATCGCATGGTCAGATTTCAAGGCCGTGGTTAGGATTAACCTGATTTTTCCCTGTTGTAAAACATAAGATGCCCTATCGCGAACACCAGTTTCCGGACCGGCGTAAGCCAAGCTTTGGAAGCCAAAAGCCGTTTTGTAATAATGAGCAGCTTGTTTGGCATTGCCCACATAAAATTCTATATAATCTGTTCCATTAATAGGCAGAAAATCCTGTGCCTTGGCTATTTTCTCTGCGAATGTTAGTGTTTCCATATTTTTTTGATAGTCCGGAATCCGATTTAGATATCCGAAGATTTAAGTTTTTACTAAGTCCGAGGTCGGGCGGCCGAGATCGGATAATTTTATTTTAATAAGCCTAAAGTCAACTTTAATTGCTGTTTAACTACGCTATAGCATTAGACTTCAGTATCCCAACCACCTATTCTATATTAATCTGCCAGCTTTTGTGGTAATGTTCATCTTCTATATCAATTGCATCTTGCGTAAGCATCAGCGGTTTAAAAGGATCAATCATTACGGCTAACTCATCTGTTTTTTCTTTTCCAATTGATTTTTCCACTGTTCCTGGATGCGGACCATGCGGAATGCCGCCGGGATGGAGCGTAATTTGTCCTTTAACCACGCTTTTGCGACTCATAAAATCGCCATCGACGTAATAAAGCACTTCATCGCTGTCTACATTGCTATGGTTATAAGGTGCCGGGATAGAATCTGGATGGTAGTCGTATTTTCGTGGAACGAAAGAGCAAACCACAAAATTATGCCCTTCAAATGTTTGATGTACCGGAGGCGGTTGATGCAGACGGCCAGTTATGGGCTCGAAATCGTGGATCGAGAATGCGTAAGGATAATGATATCCATCCCAGCCTACATAGTCAAAAGGGTGTGTGCCGTAAGTGTAAGGGTAAATTAAGCCTTGTTTTTTAATGAGTACCTTAAAGTCGCCGTATTCATCATGCGTTTGCAAATTTTCAGGCAACCTTAAATCTCTTTCACAGTATGGCGAATGCTCCATTAATTGTCCATACTGGTTTAAGTAGCGTTTAGGAGGCCTGATCGGACTAAAACTTTCAACAATGAACAATCTATTCGCCTCACTGTCAAATTCCATTTGATAAATTGTTCCCCTTGGAATGATCAGATAATCTCCGTAACTAAATTTAATTTCTCCGAAACCCGTTTTCAGTTTTCCAGAACCCTCATGAATGAAGATCATTTCATCAGCCTGGCTGTTTTTGTAGAAATAATCAGTCATTGATTTTTTCGGAGCGGCCAACACGATGTGTAAATCGCTATTCACCAAAACGGGTTTTCTGCTTTTTAAAAAATCATCTTCAGGCTTGATATTGAAACCGATTAAGCTGGTATGTTTAAGGTGCTTTTCACGAGCAATTTTTGGTTCCGCGCTGTAAGGTTCACCTAAATGTTTTACAATGGTAGGCGGATGGCAGTGGTAAACCAAGGAATATAAACTCGAAAAACCTTCGGTTGAAACCAGTTCTTCGGCATATAAATTTCCATCGGGTTTACGGAAAACCGTGTGACGTTTTGCTGGTATTTGCCCCAATTTATGATAAACAGGCATAATGATATATGTTAGGTTAGAAATAAGATCTAAAAGAATAAGCAATCAAAACGCAGAGGCGTTTCAATTATAGGGAAAGGTGATGAGAATTACAGAGAATATTGAGCCATGATTAATTTAGATAGCATTTTATAGCGACGGGCAGCAATGGCATCGTTCACTAAATTGATATGTAATGCTTTTAAAATCATGGTTTTGATGATGCTAAAGTAATGATTTTATTTTTAAGATGAAATTTCTTTATCTTTAATTCTAAACTAACTTTGATGAAAATATTCTTAACGCTCCTCATCTGCTTCCTGACTTGCTTCACCGTATCGGCTCAAAAAAAATGGAAATATAAAATTAAGGTTGTTGAGCACTCTGGCAAGCAATACCGTGGTTTTTTCTATGCCGCAGAAAATAAACAACTTATTTTGGTGAGAAATAATGGTGATACCAGCGTACTGAAAGCGGAAAATATTGACAAGTTATTTATTCACAGGCGTGGAGTAGTGGCACCATTTGCAATTGCAGGTGCCCTTGTTTTTCTTACCCTCTCGGTAGAAAGCTCAAATGTACTGGAATCGGTAGTTCTGATCATTGTTGGTATTCCTGTTGGCGTTTCATTGGGTCTGTTAACAGGTGAGCTTTTCGCGAACAAACGATATTATAAAAAGTTGGAAGCGAAAGATTTCCCATTAATTAAAAAAGATCTGCAAAAATATACTGAACTTAAATAGTGCAGGCATTTTTCTTTTCCTGTCCTAAATTATTAGCTTTACCACGTACTTTAACCAAATTTATATGAAATTAGTAAGTTATAAAACTGAAGATAGAGAGCACCTTGGCCTGTTCATAGATGGCCACATCTATAATTTAAACAGTTGTGATAAGCTGCTTCCTGATACGATGAATGAATTTTTGCAAGGAGGAGAAGTACTGATGGAACGGGCAAAAAAGATTGATTTACAAATTAAAGATGGATCGTTATTGGCTAAAGAGGAAATCTTTTATGAAATTTTGGCTCCGGTTCCTCACCCATCCAGTTGTAGAGATGGTTATGCTTTTAGGCAACATGTTGCAGCAGCACGAAGAAACCGCAAAGTTGATATGATCCCTCAATTTGATGAGTATCCTATATTTTATTTTACAAACCATAATGCTATTGAAGGTACGGGAGAAATTGAGTGTATGCCAGATCACTTCGATAAATTGGATTTCGAACTTGAGCTGGCGATAGTGATTGGTAAAAAAGGCAGAAATATTAAAGCAGCAGAGGCTGATGAATACATCGCTGGCTATATGGTGATGAATGACATGAGCGCCCGCACTTTGCAAATGGAAGAAATGTTGCTCAATCTTGGTCCGGCAAAAGGGAAAGATTTTTCTACTGTGATTGGACCGTGGTTGGTTACGCCAGATGAACTTGAAAAATATAAAGTGCCAGCAAAGGTAGGCCATGTGGGGAATGCTTACGATTTGAAAATGACTTGTCGTGTAAACGGGATAGAGGTATCTCAAGGCAATGCTGCGGATATGGATTGGACCTTTGCCGAGATCATTGAGCGGTGTGCTTATGGGGTCGACATTCTGCCAGGCGACGTAATTGGGTCGGGAACGGTAGGTACGGGCTGCTTCCTCGAACTAAACGGAACCGGTTTATTAAATGATCCGAATTATAAAACACAATGGTTGCAGCCTGGCGATGTGGTGGAAATGGAAATTACAGGTTTAGGTGCGCTAACCAATAACATTACAAAAGCAGACACTGATTTTTCGATCTTGGCTTTGAAGAAATAAAACTTTTATCCTCTGTTAAAAAATTGAAACGTTTTAACGGTGAAACGTTCAGGTCGTATAGTCAAAATACATGTAAATTAATCATTTAACGTTTTGGTTATGGCAAAGATTGAAAAATTTGAGGATTTGGAAATTTGGCAGTTGGCAAAACAAGTTGGGGTAGAGGCTTATCGTATTTCTGATTCTGAACCGATGAAATCTGACTTCGGTTTAAAGCACCAATTTCGACGAGCAGCCATGTCCATGTCTGATAATGTTGCTGAGGGTTTTGAATACAATAATAATCCTGATTTTGTACGTTTTTAAACTTATGCCAAAGGTTCTTCACGTGAGTTTAGAAATAAAATAATAGTCGTTCAGGCAGCGAACAAATTATCGCAAACTGATTTTAATTTTTTGTATGATAAGTGTATTGAATTTTCAGCAAAAACTAAGCGATTTATAGATTATTTGAGAGATTTTGAATTAAAAAAGAAGAACCTCAAGAGCAAAAAGTAGTATCAAACATTTATAACTTTAAAACATTCCAACTTTCCAACATTAGAAAACATTCCAACTTTCACGCTTTCCAACGTTAAAACATTTCAACAACTAAAACATTCCAACTTTGTTAACCCTAAAAACCGAAGATTTAAGTGCTGTGCAATTGCAGGATTATCTGCAATATGCTATTGCACCCCGTCCAATTTGCTTTGCCTCTACTATTGATGCTGACGGAAATATTAATTTGAGTCCCTTTAGCTTTTTCAATATGTTTAGTACAAAGCCGCCCATTTGTATCTTTTCGCCAGCAAGAAGGGTTCGTGATAATACCACAAAACACACATTGGAGAACGTACTGGAGGTAAAAGAATGCGTTATCAATATTGTAAATTACGATATGGTACAGCAAATGAGCTTGGCCAGTACCGAATATGCAAAAGGTGTGAATGAGTTTGAAAAAGCGGGATTTACGATGCTAACTTCTGATTTAGTCTCTCCACCGAGGGTTGCAGAAGCACCAGTTCAGTTTGAATGTGTGGTTAATCAGGTAATCCCTTTAGGCGATAGCCATGGTGCTGGTAATTTAATACTCGCTGAAATAAAGTTAATCCACATCAATGAAGATATTTTGGATAACAGTGGGAAAATCGACCAAAAGAAAATTGATTTGGTAGCCCGCTTGGGTGGCGATTGGTACTGCCGGGTTACTGAAAACAATTTATTTAAAGTGGCCAAACCTTTGGCTAAGCTCGGAATAGGAGTGGATGCTTTGCCTAAAGCGATTCGTTTATCTAAAGTGTTAACCGGGAATGATTTGGGGATGTTAGGAAATGTTGAAGTGCTGCCAGATGAGCAGGAAGTTGACTTGGTAAGCTCGCATCCTGAAGTGAAGGAAATTTTGGATGCCACAATAGGTGATGCTACCAATAGGGAACGAGAGCTGCACGGACTCGCCAAAACCTTTCTCGAGAGCGGGGAGGTAACACTTGCTTTAAAAGTCGTTTTACTTTAAATTTAATTTCTAAAACCAAGCACCATGCATACTATCGTTCAGGTTGATCAGTACATTATTAATTCTGCTGAATTCGCCATTCCAATTTTGGATCATTTAAGAAATCTAGTTCACAAAGCAGATGCCCGGATAGAAGAAAAGATGAAATGGAGCATGCCATTTTTTGAGCTAAAAGGTCCGGTTTGCCATATGGCTTCATTCAAAAACCATTGTGCTTTTGGTTTTTGGAAAGGCTCATTAATGACAGACGAACTCAATCTTTTCAAAGATCGAACGAACGCAATGGGTGCACTCGGAAAAATCAAAACGTTTGCAGATTTACCACCAGACGAAGTGCTGATGGCTTATATCCAGCAGGCAATACAGCTTAATGAAGCAGGTATTAAACTTCCGCCGAAACCAAAAAGTGCTGAAAAGCCGCCGTTAATTTTGCCCCAGTTTCTTGTTGATGCTTTACAGAACGATCCGGTTGCATTACGTGTTTTTCAGAATTTTAGCGAATCAAATAAAAGAGAATATGTGATTTGGCTAGAAGAGGCAAAAACTGAAGCTACTAAACAAAAGCGTTTAGAAACCGCTTTGGAATGGCTTGGCGAAGGAAAGCCGAGAATGTGGAAGTACCTAAAGAAATAACTCTATAAAATACTTACAATCTTCATGAAGCGGTTTCTGTAATGTCCGTTAAGCTCGGTAATGGTTACACTATGAGCTTTTCCCGAAGAGGCGTGAATAAACTTTATTCCGTTTTCATCGATAGAATAAACGATGCCTACATGACCAATACGTCTTACTTTAGAGTTACTGCCTGTAAAAATTAAAACGTCACCAACTTTTGCGTTTTCCAGGTTGGTTTCTTTACCTGCGCCACTAAATTCACGTGATGAACGCGGTACCTTAAAACCAAAATTGCTAAAAACATAACTTACAAAACCAGAACAATCAAAACCTATTTTCGGATTGCTTGTAGCGTAACGGTAGCGAATACCTAACATGCTTTTAGCAAAATCGATAAGTGTTTCAGACTTTGTTTCTTGATTACCTGATGGAGCCTTAGCTTCTTTTGGTAGATTAGCAACCAGTTTTTTAACCATTTCCTGGTATTGTGCTGGTATGATGGTTTGAGCTTTTCCTGCGGTTGCAGACAAAATGAAAAACAGAATTGGAATGATTATTTTCTTCATATGTTGGAGCCAAAGATAGAAAAATAATCTAAGGCAGCTCAAAATGTGGAAAACCAGTTAAAACAAAAGAAGCTCAAGTAAACTTGAACTTCTTAATTAACTTTGAAATTTTATTATATTCCAGGAAACAAAGTCTGTGCTTTTTCTCCAATTAACGGAATTGGCTTTTTCTGACCATTAATTGCTCCAATTAAACCAATAATCCAAAGTACAAAAAGACCAATCTGAACGATTGTCGCAATAATCCCTAAAGAAGCAATATTAGTAGAAACAATTAAAATAGTCAATAAAATACTTAAACCCCATCCTAGCACCGTTGATACGATTGCAAAAAGCAACGTTTGTCTTAATTGATAGCTACCAAGTTCGGTTTTATTGTCTTTATGGATTGCGAAGTACGCAATTAGCCAACCAATGATGGTAAAATAACTTACGATGCCAGCCGTTTTGCCATCGCCCGTAGTGGTGAAGTTTTTGTTTGTTTCCATAAATTTAAATTCAGATTGATATATAGTTTATTCTCGGGACAATTAATTAGTATTTAATTTAGGAAAAGTAATCAAATCCTTTAAACAAAAAGATAAATTACCATTATAAAATTGTTATTAGGGTGTAGTTACCGCAACTGGCAATACTTTTCCATTAAAAAATTTGTGCCCGGTTTTAGCGAAATCAGCAATATATTTACCCATCTCAAAGGCCATAACCGGACTTTGATATCCCGGAAACGCTGCCTCCAGCATTTCAGTTTGGGCAGAGCCTAAGGCCAAACAGTTTACTTTAATTCCGGTTTCGGCCAATTCAAAAGCCAGGCATTCCGTCAGTGTGTGCAAAGCCGATTTACTGGCAGAATAAGCCGCCAGTCCAGGAAATTTAACGCTGCCCTGAAAACCTCCCATACTTCCGATGTTAACAATGTGTCCGCCAGTTTGCATGAGTGGTAGAATTTGTTGAATCATCCTAAAATGAGAGATCACATTACTTTGGAGCATTTCGGCAAGATCTGCTTCTGTAGTTTGCAGAAAATGTTTGTTAATTAATGCACCCGCATTGTTAATTAAAATATCTACATGTCCCAATCGCTCTTTCAAAAATGGAATAAGCGCTGCATAATCGTCATTTACGATGTCAAACTCTACAGGTAATAATGTACAATCAGGGTTAATTCCCTTCGCAATTTCTAGTAGCTTCCGCAATTTATCTGCAGTACGGGCTATGGCAACAATTTTGTTTTCTTTTTGTAAACTGAATTCTAAAGCTGTTTCGAAACCAATTCCGCTGCTTGCCCCGGTAATTATAATGTTCATTTTATTCTTTTGATTGATATCAGCTTGAAATTGCTGTTGTTTGCTAAATTAAAATTAGTTCGATATCAAAATCGACTTAAAACCTTTATCGGAGGTAACTAGTGGAATTTGCAAAAATTTTGAAGTGGCAGCGATTATCGCATCGGGAGTTTTTACTCGATATTGCTGACGAATTGAGATCGCAATATTTTTTATTTCAGAATTCAATTCAATTATTACACAATCTTCTAATAAAGATTTTAGTCCTAATCTCTCGTTCTCCTTAAGCAAATGCCAGCCTAATAATTCAATTTCAGATATTACTGAAACGATTGCAATTCCATCTAGAAAGGGTTCGGTTTTTTCTAAACCCTCGTAAACATTAATGAGAAAGTCTGTATCAGCAACAAAACTAAATGAACTCATTTCTTATTTTTTGTTGATAATCAATGCCGTCAAGTCCACGCTGAAGTTTGCCGAAGTGCTTACGTAAGCTTTTTTTTGCAGCTCCTTCCGACACCTTTTTTATTGCTTCTTGTGCTTTTTCTTTAGTAACGGGTTGCTGAATTTCAACTATCATAATCAAATTTAATCAATTAAAATTAATTTTCGGCAGTCTTAAATTATTTGCATTTCGACTATTCCGCAACTAACTGGTTCACCGGATTTTTAATCACATGCAAACCATCATAAATCAATTTACGATGATCGGCTTCTCTGGCTGCCTTAAGCTCAAGGTAAATCAAAACGTCTCTTTCCAGTTGATGATAGATTTTCTTATGGTAAACAAGTTCCAGGATTTCCAAGGCACAAAGCCAGTCTTGCCTGTGGTTGGTTCTAAGTTGATCAAATATATCAGGCAGCAGCGCTAAGTGATCACCGCTTTCCCTAATTTCCCGAACGGTTTTGTATAGTTGATGAAGTTTTATGGTCTTATCATCATAAATGATTTGCTGAGTTTTCTCCAAGCTAACCAAGGTAATTTCTTCGAAAGCATCTTTATCTGCAGCTCCATTAAATACAGATACAATTTTATGCCCAACGGCCATGTCGTAAATTCCCCATTCGGGTTTAAATAAAACGTTTCCATTGCCTTCGGTAACGGTACATTCCTCAAACGTAATTAATATTGTCTTTTCCGCTCTTCTTAAAATATTATTCACCTTGCCCGCTACGGTAATGCCACTTTCAAAGGTCAAATTGGTTTTATTGCCGAGGTAAAGCCCAGCCATTTCCATTTCTCCGTCACTATAATATTCCAGGGGCTTTAGCGAACTTTTAAGTCTTCCAACAGGAGAGGAAAACCCATCTTTATGATAATCTTTGCCGTGATTTTGCAGCTGCTTTCCTGCGAAAGCCAATGCCGAAACGCCAGTAGTTTTAATAAATGTTACCTCATCATCAGCGTTTAGGCCAATATCAGTAAATACGCCGCTAACCTGCAAACCCGAGCTATACACTGCGGTAGCAACGTTCTTGCAAGCAATTGCTTTCATTACACTTTCTGCACCTCCAACCCTAAAGGCCATGGTATTTGCGAAGGTTTCTAAAACATCGATTAAATTTTGGAAAGTTTCTGTAACAAATAGTTGGGGCTGTGGCTTAGTAATGTCGTAAGCATAATTGATGGTGTCCATGTTATACCAAATTTTTTCAACATCCCTTTGCATGCAACTCGCACTTTCACCGATGGAAGAAAGTAATCCGGCACCATAGATTTTTGGGTTTTCCAAAGTTCCAATTAAGCCGTATTCCACTGTCCACCAATGCAGCCGACCCAACAAAGCCATTTCAGATGGTTCGCCCATATTCTCATTAATGTACCGAAGTTCTTTTTCTGCTTTGGCTATCTCGCTTTCGTTGGCATCAACAGCTTCCTTCAAAATAGAGAGCTTTCTAATCGCTTCATAAAGTTCAAAATCTTTTGCAGAGAACATCGCTTTTGCGCCAATAGAACCGAAGTAACTGAGGTAATTGTTATAGTCAGTATCTGCAATGATCGGCGCATGCCCAGCGCTTTCGTGAATAATATCTGGAGCAGGCGTATATTCAATGTGGTTAATTTGCCTGATATCAGCGGCAATAACCAAAACCCGGTAAGCCTGATATTCCATAAAAGCTGCAGGCGGAATAAAACCATCAACAGTAACTGCACCCCAACCAATTTTACCCAAATTATCATTCATGGTTTGCAAATCAGGAATATGTTCTATACTCAAACCCGCTCTCTGTAAACCCTTTACGTATGGATAATAAGCGACATTTTTTAAGTAGCTATAATTTTGTCGCATCACATACCGCCAAACCGCCTGGTCTATGGGCGTATATTTCTCGTAGTTTTGGTCAACAATAAACTGTTTTAAATGATTGGGTAGTTTGGCTACCTGGGCATTATTAAAGTCATTAAAATGGCTCATGGTTTATGAAAATAAGTTGGTCGGGAGCTAATATATGGTGTTGCCTTTATGTTAGCAAATAAGCGACTGCTTAAATTAACAGCACAGCGTAATAAAGGTTTGGGGCAATAAATGGTAATTTTTAATAAATAGATTAATCATTTGAAAAGCTAAACCTGCTTTTCATTTCAATGGGTAGCCGGGCTGTTCGCTAAATCTTTTACGCATTACAAATGCGTAAAAGGATACCGCTTCCATCCCGTTTAATCACAGCAGACTGTGCTCATCAACATGGTTTTTTGGGAATGTGCTCTCAACCATAAACAGTACCACGACCAGGGCTAGCTAAACCCGACTTAGTGGAAAACACGCAATCCCGATTTTTTATCGGGAGCGGACTTGAAATGAGGGCGGGGCCGGATTATCCTAACTGCTGCTGAACCTGCTTTTCAAAAAGAAATTAGTGCTTTTTGGCAACTTTCTTATCCCCGATTTTTTTAACGCTGAAGGTAAAGTAATGTTGGTAGAGATAGCTGAACAGTGCCATCAATATTGAAACTACTATTCTTGAAAGCATTGAAAGTGTAGGGTAATCCCGTAAAAGCTCGATTAAGAATTTGAGCAAAACATAGTTCGCTAAAATATTAATAAACTGAAGATTCAGGAAACGGAAAAGCTGTACCCGCCCTTTCAATTCGCTATGCGTAAAGATGATGTATTTATTTAATAAAAAACTTGTGGGTATGGCTACGCAATAATCCACTATTAACGATGCAGTTTCCCTTAATAAAACGATCGATCCAAAATGTACGTCTTTGGTTTTGAAAATAAAAAAATATGCAAAATAGTAACTAACTATCCCTAATGCCAATGTGCTGCCACCCGTAACTAAATACCTGAAATTGTGTATGGAAATGAATTTTTTAAATGGAGGATGAAAAAAATCTATAAAAGCTAAAATCGCCTTGCGCATCTATTGAAATTAAGTTCGCCAAAAATATAAAGATTTGGCACAATTGTTAAATAAAATGCAAAATGATGCTGGCGAAAGCCACTTTGAATAAGTTAAGACAAACAATTTAGAAGGCAGTATTTATTTCGCGTTGTTTTGGTAGGCGGGCTGTGCAACAAAATCAATCACTGCACACCAGGTGTATGTTGGGTGGCCTTGAATGCTTATGCCAACTGTGTTAAGTTTGTTTTTTTGATCGATAATGTTAAATCGATGCCCTAACTCGGGCACCCCGCAATCCAGAAGCAAATGGCAAACAATATCTAGGCTTTTTGAATAGCCAAAATCAATATTTTCGCTTTTGGTAAGGTTGGGAAAAAACTTTGAAAGACGTTTTGTGAATGAATTGCCATTACTGCTTTCATGCGAACTTAGGTTGTATTTTTTTAAATCTAAGGCATGGCTCTTACTCAATGCACTCAATTTCTCATCAGGATAAAACATCGGCAAATTTTTGACGCCACGTAAATGTTTAAGCAGGGAGATGTAGTAAGGGTTATCTTTTGTGATACGCAGTTGATTATAGTTGCGGTATTTTCGAACTTTAGCATTGTAGTTATAGATGTAATCATCCAGAAAAGTATAATAGAATTTTTCTCCATCCATGCGGATTAAATTCATGTACATCACAATATCTTTTTCTTCATTAGTTAGGTAGACAGCATTTGCCGCCGTATTGGCTCTTTGGAACTCGGCGTCGGACCAGGTTTGCGCTTTTACCTGACTGCTGGTAACGATAAGAAATAAAAAGACTAAAAATAGTTTATTCATCAAAGGGACGGTATTCATCAATAACGCCGTTAAAAATCATTTATTTTTAAACATCAGATTTTTAAACAAGTAAACTTTTAAATACACGCAAAAACCCTAAGGAAAATAGTTTTTCAGGGTTTTTTGCTATACACGGCTCATTTAATTTGTGGTAATCATATCTCTATAAAAAACATCCACCTGATGTTTCAATCCGTTGTGCATTGATCCATCTGGCTTCTCCGGTACATAAAAATGCAACTACGCCGCCAACATCGTCTGGTAACCCGACGCTGCCTAAAGCAGTTTGAGACGCATTGCCAGCATTCATTTGTTCTTTATCAAGAACTACTCCACTACTGAAATCGGTTTAAATAGTTTCAGGAGCGAGAATCTTAGACCTGATTCTATTACATTCAAAATTTCCTCTAAAAATATATTGTAAATATGCTAACAATAAGTTTAAGTAGGAGTCAATCGATTTTTGAGTTAGTACAAAATTGTCAGGCTTCCTGAAATTTGGTTACAATTATCTGATAAGAGGACAGTGTAATAATAAACTCCTGAAGGCAATAACGTTCCTTTATATGTACCATCAAACGATAGATTTTCCCCAATATATTCAAAGACTTTTGCTCCCATCCGGTTGTAAATTCTAGTAATAGCAAATGGGTATTTGTAAATATTTTTAATTGACCAAATATCATTGATGCCATCTCCGTTAGGAGAGAAAGATTTAGGTATTATCAATTCTGTTCCGTTAGTTTCTACAATAATCGCTGTTTTAGTACTTTCACATTCACCAACAGCATAAGAAACAAAAAGGGTCGAGCTACCACTCACTTCGGTTTTAAATAAGCCATTGTTGCTAATGGCCATTGGCTTATGGTTTTCGATAGCACTATATAGTTTGTAAATACCCTTGTTTTCTTTGTTTGTTACCACAATATTAACAGTTGAGGCCGCACAAATACTAATAGGCTCTACATTTGGCGCAGTTAAAAATTGTGTCTCGTTATTTACTGTAAAACGCTTGGTTAAGGTTTGGCAGTTTAACTGATCTTTAATGTTAACGTAATAAACGCCAGATGTTAAATTGATAGCGGATCCATTTGTGCTTATAATTTTATTTGTAACATCCGTCCATGAAAAAGCATAGGGTGGTATTCCTCCAGAAAGGTTTAAGTTAGTGATTGAACCTTGTCCTTGCCCACAATTATCTGACGAAATTGAAACAGCATTTTCATTAAGCTCCATTATTGGAATTTGATTTATTCTTATTGTCTTATATAATGTTTCGCAACCACTATCATTAATGAAATAAATTTTATAGATGCCAGCTTCCAAGTTATTAGCTACTGCTGTATTACTGATTATAGTATTAGATTCATTCGTCCATTTGATATTTGCCGGCATTGGCAATCCAGAAGAGGAAATTGTTGCATTTCCGTTTTTTAAATCACAGCTAGCATCAGCGGTGTAAACATTATAAGCTGGGTATATCGTTGGTTCAGGACCAGTTATTGAATAAGTCTTGCTAATGGCAATACAACCTGTTGGAGAAGTTGCAGTTAGTTTGTATTGTCCTGCGCCAACATTTTCTAAATCTAAGTTTCTGGAGATAACTTTTCCACTCACATCTGTCCAGGTGTAATTTGCTAAGCCATTGATTGATACTCCTTTTACAGAACCACTATTTACGCTACATAATGTTGGGTTAGATTTTGCCAAAGATTCATCCATTGTTATCTCACCAATTTCTACAATGGAATAATTTTCGGAAACGATGGCACCACAAGAACTCTGATCCCTTACCTCCAGTTTATATGTGCCAGCACCAACATTTATTAAGTCGATGTTGGTACCTACGATTGCATTTTTTTCATTAATCCATTTATAGGTTATAGTACCCATACCTGTTGTAGCTATTCCTGTAATACTTCCCGTTTTGGAAGAGCAAGATGTGTTAGTTTGCTTCACATTACTAAAATCTAAACTAGGACCGGAAGTATTTTTTAATACATAAGGGCCGAAATCTTTTACACAATCGCTTAATCCTACCAACCTTAAGGAATAACTTCCCGCCGGAGCGCCTTTTAATTCTCTATCGCGGCTAACAATTCTACCGGATTGATCAAGCCAATAATATTCTTTATAATAATTTGGATACAAATTTAGAATTGTACCAGGGCCGCCGCAGGCCGGATGAATTATAGTTGGTATTGCAGGAGCACTTAGTTGCGGAATATTATTGCCGATAGTGGCCCAATCAGAGTATAAAATACATCCAAATTGATAAGCTTTTAGCCTGTAATTTCCAGCTTTAACGTTAACTAAATCTTTGTTAGTGCCAACAACTTTTCCATCTTCATCGAGCCATTCCACATGATTTACATTCACTAAATTCACCCCTTCAATTTTTCCATTTGGAGCATCACAGGTTTGATTGGTAATTTTGAATGTTTGGCCAGTGTTCGTCAGATAAATTCTCGGATCAGAAAATTCTGATGAAATATTGTTAAGTGTTGCTCCAGCAAGAATGGCATAACCATTTTCAAAGGTTCCATTGTATAACCAGTTGCCGCTTGCATCAGTAATTACCGTAGCAAAAAATCTTTTTGGCTGGCAGTTTGTACATTCAGGATCCGAATAAAACAATTCAATTCTGGCTCCAGGTTTCGATCGTCCACTCACTGAATTTGAAGTAACATTATCTAAAAATACGTCCAAGGGCTTCGCATTAGGCCCTGTATCTGCAATCAGATAAGGCATTCTAGGGTTACAAAAAAAAGAATTATGGGATAATTCGACATTAGAACTTTTTTGCGACCAAACTGCACCCGGAAATAACCATTCATAATTTTTATAGTTATTGGTGTTTGAAAAAACATTTCCATCTTCCGTTAGTTGGCCACCAACTAGTACTCTACCATTGATATTATTAAGTGTTAGTGCCTGAGTAAAAATCGGTAAAGGTTTGTTTTTATCTTTCGATATCCCAAAACTATTTCTTGTTATTAAGATATTAGCATTATCAAATCCACCTAGTGATAAACCAATACCAAACACATTATCAGAAACTATAATCGAGGATGTTGATGGATGATTGAAGTTAGCATCAATAGAAAACCCAATAGCACTATTCCTGCTATTGCCTATTATACCTGGCCTTTCCTCATTTTTATTTGCGTAAAAAATATTGTTCTTAATTTCTAAGTTGAATGGTACTGTCAATAATGTACCAGGTAATGCAACAAAACTACTAAAATCACCATATATAATATTTCCTTCAGCTTTTGTATCGCCACCAATTACAATTTTTGATAATCGATAAATCTGGCTTGTGCAAACATATTTATCAGCGATAATAATCCCATCTTCATGTACCCCGAGGTAAGTGTTTTTTAAAATAAAATTGGGTAAGGATGATCCAATGCCTGGATCGTTGAAGTTACCGCCTATACCAAGCATGTTGTAAATTACATTTCCTTTGCCAACTGCTCCAATTTTTACATTATTTACTTGTCCTTTAAAATATAAAGCACTAATTGCTGAAGAACCATTTGGAAAAATCTGAAAAAAGTTTCTTGCGACCATGCCATATATTTCGAAGGTATTTACTTTCGATATTTTTAAAAATGCTTGAATTGAAGAGGAAACGAATTTAAAATTAGTGCCATCAAAAATGATCTTGGCACCATTTGCAGATACATCTGCTCCTGGCTGTGTACTCGCATCTATAACAAGATCTGAAGTAATTTCTGGTAATTCTGTCAGAAGTTGAATTGTGCGGTCACCAGCACTAAGATTAGGGATATTAAAATAGACATAATCAATCTCCCCATTACCATTGGCCATAGCTTTTGATAGTGCTTCGCGAAAGCTACCAACACCGTTATCGTTATTATTTATAACGGTAAATGTTTCCGCATTAGCTTTAAGAAAAAGAAGCAATAAAATAAAAAGGGGAATTATCCTTTTATACATAAAGAGAGCGCTTAGTTAGTTTAGTTATTCGTAAATATAATATTTTCCAGTATTTAGAACAAAAAAGTCGCAAGCTTTTAAACCTGCGACTAAGTATGTGATGTGATGCTGCGCTAAATTCAAAGCCAAAGAATTGCTTTAGCGCATGTAGAGTCTATTATGCCAAAAGCGTTCTCCAGCTTACCGCTTTGCCCACAATGTCCGCTAGTTCTGCAATTGCAACACGTTCCTGGTCCATGCTATCGCGGTGGCGAATGGTAACGGTATTATCTTCTAAACTTTGGTGATCAACTGTAATACAAAATGGCGTACCAACAGCATCCTGACGGCGGTAGCGCTTTCCAATAGCATCTTTTTCTTCATAAATACAGTTGAAATCAAATTTCAAAGTATCCATAATTTCACGAGCCTTTTCTGGTAAACCATCTTTTTTAGTTAATGGGAAAATAGCCACTTTGTAAGGTGCCAAAGCAGGGTGTAAGCGTAATAACGTACGGCTATCTTGTTTTTCTTCAGTGCTTAAATCTTGCTCTTCGAAAGCATTAATCATCGTTAGTAGGAACATACGGTCTAAACCGATAGATGTTTCGATTACATAAGGAACATAATTTCCGTAAGGTTTGCCATCTTCATTTAAATCGTTGTCGAAATACTGCATTTTCTTGCCAGAAAACTCCTGGTGTTGCGTTAAATCGAAATCGGTTCTGCTGTGAATACCTTCGACTTCTTTAAATCCGAATGGGAATTCAAACTCAATATCAGTTGCCGCATTTGCGTAGTGCGCTAATTTAACGTGGTCGTGGTAGCGGTATTTTTCTGATGAAGTTCCCAAAGCTTTGTGCCATTTTAAACGAGCTTCTTTCCAGTACTCAAACCATTTTTTGTCTTCTCCCGGACGAACAAAGAATTGCATTTCCATTTGTTCAAACTCTCGCATGCGCATAATAAACTGACGAGCAATTACCTCATTTCTAAAAGCTTTTCCAATTTGTGCAATACCGAACGGAATTTTCATTCTTCCAGATTTTTGAACGTTCAAAAAATTCACGAAAATACCCTGGGCAGTCTCTGGTCGAAGATAAACTTCATCACTACCTTCTGCCATAGCTCCAAACTGAGTGCTAAACATCAGGTTAAATTGGCGAACATCTGTCCAGTTAGATGTTTTTGAAATAGGGCAGATTACCTTGTAATCAACAATTAAATCTTTCAGCTGTGTTAAATTCTCAGCTTTAAGGGCAAGGTTCATTTCTACCTCAAGGGCTAAGCCTTTTTTTACAAATCTCCAGCTTGCTTCATCAACAAAAGGATATTTTGTGTTGTCTAAAATTCCTTCCTCATCTTTAAAACTCGGAACCCAGCTTGCTTGGCCTTCATCGCTTAAATTTAAAATCTCTTGCTGAAATTCTTCAAATTTAACTTTGTTTTCAGCACTGAAATTGGCAAGTTCAGCATATAGTTCATCAATTTTATTTTCTAGCAATTGGTCGGCACGGTAACGTTTTTTAGAATCCTTGTTGTCAATCATCGGGTCGTTAAAGCCATCAACGTGTCCGCTTGCTTTCCAAACTTTCGGGTGCATAAAAATCGCAGAATCAATGCCCACAATATTTTCATGCATTTGAACCATGGCTTTCCACCAGTACGTTTTAATGTTGTTTTTCAACTCGGCACCCAATTGGCCGTAGTCGTAAACGGCACTTAAGCCATCATATATTTCGCTGCTTTGGAACACGAAACCGTATTCTTTAGCGTGTGATATTACATTTTTAAATTGTTCGTCGTTATTCTTTTGAGCCATAATGCAGGCAAAGATAATAAAAAGGTGGAGGGTTTAAAGGTATAAGGTTGAAGGTTTTTGAGCGGGAATGATTAGCCGATTTAGGGGAAAAGCAAATGCAGTGCTTATCGGTTTATTTCAGTCCCGCTCGCTTTACTTCGTTGCACTACGTGTTCGCTGCAATCGGTTTTAAGGTGGCTAAAGTTGCGAATTTATTCACGTTTAAAATGCACAACGCCAAGAATTCCATTTTACATCATCCATTTTTTCCTATTTTTGAAACATGAAATTTCACTATCTACTTTTCTTTGCTGCAATCTCAGTTTTTACTGCTTGCAAACAAGAAGAAAAAGTTCATCATTATATTAAATTCAATAAAACCGAAGAATTATATCAGTTCTTAAAATGGTCGCCCGAGAAACACTATCCATTAATTAGCGCTCACCGAGGCGGACCAATGCCTGGATTCCCTGAAAATTGTATTGAAACTTTCGAAAACGCCACCACGTATAACCCGATGGTGATCGAATTTGATATTGCATATAGCAAAGATTCGGTAATGGTGATTATGCATGATGATAAACTGGATAGAACTTCGACAGGTAAAGGGGCTATTGGAAATTACACTTACGAAGAACTCCAAGCTTTGAACCTGAAAGATGGCGATGGAAAAGAAACCAGTTTCAAAATTCAAACTTTGGATAGCGTATTGAGCTGGAGCAAAGGCAAGGTTTTGCTCACCATCGATTTAAAACGTGGAGTGAGTTATGCCAAGGTAATTGAGAAAGTAAAGCAGTATAAAGTTGAAAGCAACTCAATCATCATAACTTATACAGCAAATCAGGCACAGAAAGTCCATCAATTGGCTCCTGATTTAATGATCTCTGCATCGGTGCAAAAAAAATCTGAACTGAAACGATTAAACAGTTTGGGTATCCCAAATAACAGAATTGTAGCTTTTGTGGGTGTAAGTGCGCCAGATAAAGAACTGTATAGTTATCTGCATGAAAAAGGAATTACAACCATTTTGGGTACAATGGGTAACATCGATAAAAGCTCTATTGCCAATCCTGCCAAAAATGTTTACTATCATTTGGTCAATAATGGAGCAGATATTTTGTCATCGGATAACATTGCCCAAGCTGCCGAACAATTGGATAAATTTCGGTATAATAAGAAGCTGAGTTCAGCCAATATTAACTAACCGAAACATCCAGCGTAAAAAACACAAGGTTAAAAATAACACGATGAGTATTTTAGTAAAAAATCTGTCCAAACATTATCATAAACAGAAGGCAGTAGATGCGATTAGTTTTGAAGCCAAACCAGGACGGATTTTAGGTTTCCTGGGGCCGAATGGTGCAGGGAAATCGACTACGATGCGCATGCTTACCGGTTATCTAGAACCTACCTCGGGCCACGCTGAAATTGCAGGCAGAAATATTTTAACAGAAGCCATTGAAGCAAAAAAGCATATTGGCTACCTGCCAGAAAACACACCGCTTTACACAGACATGTACATCAGGGAATTTTTGAATTTTGTAGGCCAAACCTATGAAATGAAAAATTTAGCTCACCGTATTGATGATGTAATTAAAATGGTTGGCTTAACACCTGAGCAGCATAAGAAAATAGGCATGTTATCTAAAGGTTATCGCCAGAGAGTTGGTTTGGCTCAGGCGATCATTCACAATCCTGATGTTTTAATCCTGGATGAACCTACGTCTGGCTTAGATCCAAATCAATTGGTAGAGATCAGAGCACTGATCAAAGCGCTTGGAAAGAACAAAACCGTAATTATCTCTACGCACATCATGCAGGAAGTTGAGGCCATTTGCGATGATATCATTATCATTAATAAAGGTATGATTGTAGCTAACGATTCACTCGAAGGAATCAAAAACTCAAATAATAATAGCTCA
Organism: Pedobacter sp. MC2016-05; assembly: GCF_026239735.1. GTDB lineage: Bacteria > Bacteroidota > Bacteroidia > Sphingobacteriales > Sphingobacteriaceae > Pedobacter. Next base: position 116,316 of record NZ_JAPIVT010000011.1, on the reverse strand, counting down.
TTAGAAGCTATTTTTAGAAAACTTACAGCTTGATCTATGTTTAAAGTACGTTTCCTGGCTCTTGCTGCTATCCTTCTTTTATGCTTAAATGCGAAAGCACAAACTTCTTCTAATATCAGCATCGGCGCCGAATTTGGACTTCCATCTGGAAATTTCGTCAGTTTATCTGGGATAGGTTTGGGCGCTTCTGCAAAGGCAGAGTTTCCAGTGTCACCACAAATAGTGCTAACCGTTAATGTAGGTTTTATGAATTTCTTCGGAAAACGAAACCAATTAATTAATCTACCCGATTTAACTTATATCCCACTCAAAGGCGGAGTTAAATACCAAAGCCAAAGTTTTATGCTGAAGCCCAGGTAGGAGCAGGGTTGTCGATTAACGGACAACGAAATGTTTTTATTTGGTCGCCCGGAATAGGGAACCAATTCAAATTATCTGACAGAAATAAACTGGATATTGGCATCCGTTATGAAGCTTGGGCCGGTAAAAATGAAACCAACATTTTGGGTATTAACAATTCTAGCTCAAAAGGATTTGCAGGTATTCGTGTTGCCTATGTTTTTGGCCTGTAGAGTAATGAATAGACTTGGCACTATTAAAATAATTTTTTTTGATTTGATATTATTATTGCTGATAATCAGGTAGATGTGATTTTTTTCGACCGATTTGCGTAACTATTTGATGATAATTAACGTCTATTGCATCAACTAAATATACGTTTAATCAAAAATCAGATGAAAAAAACATTATTATCTTTATTAATGCTTGCTGGCATAGGCTATGCAGCATCAGCTCAAACAAGTAAACCTGTAACCTTTGGCGTAAAAGCAGGTGTTGCTTTCCCAAGCATGAGTATTTCTGCTGGCGGTACAACAATTGGTTTCGATTCAAAAACATCATTTTATGTTGGTGGAACAGCAGAATTTGCATTGTCAGACATTATTTCCATTCAACCAGGCTTAAGTTTTATAGGTAAAGGAACGAAATTGGGCGGCGAAACTTTCGATTTCGAAGAATCAGATTTAACTAACGAGTCAGCTACTTTAAACTTAAATTATCTTGAGTTGCCAGTGAACGTTCTTGCAAATTTTAAAGTGAATAATGCAGGAAAAGTATTCATTGGCGCAGGGCCTTATTTTGCTTATGCTTTAAGTGGAAACGTTAAATATGGTTCTGAAAAGGAAAAAATCGAATTTGATTCAAACGATGGCATTAAACGTGGAGAATTTGGATTGAACTTTTTAGCTGGGTTTCAATTCAACAACAAATTAAATATCCATGCTGGTTATGGATTAGGTTTAAGTAGCGTTATTGATGAGCCAAGTGAAGTAGATGTTAAATTCAAAAATAAAGTATTTTCGGTAGGCCTGGGTTATTCTCTCTAAGCAATACAATCATATTTAGAAGCTTCTTGGTTAATTTCAAGAAGCTTTTTTGTTTAAAATGAATAATTACTACCCTGTTGTTGATCATTTCGTTTTGTAACTTCGGATCAGGACCATCCGGGCATAGGTTTTATAAAACCGAATTACGAAAGTATCACTAATGTTAGTGAATTATTTCAGGCTTATTTACTTCGAAATCATCTTTAATATGCTCAAATAAATGGTTAACTTCGACGTTTTATTAGCACATGTACGCAGTTTTTAGACGCGAGTTATTCAGTTTTTTAAGTTCGATGGTTGCTTACATCACCATTGGTATTTTTTTATTGGTTTCTGGTCTTTTGCTTTGGTTTTTTCCTGATACCTCCATTCTTGATTATGGATATGCTGATTTAGGTGGCTTCTTCAGCCTGGTTCCCTATTTATTTATGTTTCTTATTCCTGCAATTACCATGCGATCTTTTGCTGAAGAAAGACGTGAAGGGACCTATGAATTGCTTATTACCAGGCCAATTACCATTTGGCAGATCATTATCGCAAAATATTTGGCCAGCCTGGTATTGATATTGTTTTCGTTGATCCCAACATTAATATATGCTTATTCGTTATCCAAACTTGGATTTCCGGAAGGTAATGTAGATTCTGGAGCGATAATCGGATCTTATATAGGCTTGTTTTTATTAGGTGCAACCTTTACATCAATTGGCTTATTTTCTTCAGCGTTAACGAAAAATCAGGTTGTTGCTTTTGTAATCTGTGCGGCCTTATGTGCTTTTGCTTTCTTAGGTTTCGATTACAGCAGTCAACTTATTTCGCTTCAAAACATAGAAGGTTTTATTGCCAATTTAGGAATCAATCAGCATTATAACTCCATTAGTAGAGGTGTGCTAGATACGCGAGATTTAATCTATTTCATTACAGTCTCTTGCCTGTTTTTATTTTTTACCAATTTAGTGATAGGAGGGAAACGATAATGGCTAAGAATAAGAAATGGATAAACTCAGTTGTATTTATTGCAGCCTTAGTTTTGTTAAATGTAGCAGGTAATTATTTTTTTCATCGCTTCGATTTTACTGAAGATAAACGCTTCACTTTAGGCGAAAAAACGAAAACACTTTTAGCCAATAACCGTAAGCCAATTACGATTACCGTATTTTTAGATGGTCAGCTTCCACCAGCTTTTAAGCGATTGCAAGCAGGGGTTAAAGATTTGCTTTCTGATTTTGCGGCTTATTCTACTGCTGAAGTGAAACTGGTTTACATAGATCCTTTAGCGGGATTAACAGTTGAAGAGCAAGATACTGTAATTTACAATATGGCCCAGTATGGGATTGAAGCTACGAGAACTGCTTTAAAAACCGAGAGCGGTACTACCGAAAAAATTGTTGTTCCAGCAGCTGTAATTGAGGTGGATGGGAAACAAATGCCGGTTAAACTGCTACAAAACTTTAATGTTGCAGGCGGCTATGAAGAAAATATTAATCGATCGATAGAGAATTTAGAATATACCTTTACTTCTAATTTAAAAAAGGTGCTTAATGGTTACAATCCACGGATTGGTTTTACGGAATCTAACGAAGAATTGACCGATTTAGAATTGGAGGATGCAAGAGTAACTTTAGCTAATAATTACATTGTAGGCCGTGTCAATTTAAATACGATCACTAAAGAAGGGTTGGATAAGCTGGACATGATGATCATCGCGAAGCCTAAAAAACCTTTTACAGAAACTGAGAAGTATAAAATAAATTATTTTGTAATGAATGGCGGTCGTGTGCTTTGGAGCATCGATCAAAATAATGCAGATTTAGAAAATTTAAGAACCCAAAACGGCCAGCTGGCAACGGCAAGAGACCTGAATTTAGATGATATGCTGTTTATGTATGGCTCCAGGGTAAATTACAATATCATCGCTGATCCAGCGAACAATGTTGAAATTCCGGTTTCAACCGGAGCAGTTGGCGGCCAAAGTCAAATGCAGTTGATGCATTGGATTTATTATCCGATTCTACTTCCCGATACCACTCACAGCGTTGTAAAGAAATTAGATGGAATTAAATCTGAATTTCCAAGTACAGTAGATACAATTGGTGTAAAAGGTGTTCAAAAATCTTATATTTTATCCACTTCGCCTTATAACAAAATCTATAATTTGCCTAAACCTTTTAGTTTGCAGATGATTGCAGAGCAACTAGATCCCCGTGAGTTTCAAAGTTCACCACAGCATGTAGGTTTGATGTTAGAGGGCAATTTTCCGTCGGTTTTTGCAGGGCGACCACTACCTGCAGGGATTGATCAACCTTATACAAATGTCGCCAACAGTAAATCTTCAAAAATGATTGTGTTGGGAGATGGTGACATTTTTAAAAATCAGGTTTCAGAAAAAGATGGTTCTGCATTTCCCCTAGGTTTCGATCGTTATTCGCAGCGCACATTCGGTAATAAAGCACTTTTATTAAATATAGTAGATTATTTTACTGATGATGATAACTTAATTACCTTACGTGATAAAGAAGTTAAAATAAGATTGTTGGATAAAGCCAAAATTAAACTCGAAAAAACCAAATGGCAGTTTATAAATGTAGTTGCTCCATTGCTATTGTTAATATTCTTTGCGATTTTTCAACATTATTACCGCAAATACAAGTACGCTAAATAATTTTTATATTTTTGAAGAAGACTAAATGATATCATGAGATTTATTGTATCCACATCAACTTTATTAAAACACTTGCAAACTGTAAATGGTGCCTCAAGCAGCAGTACAGTTTTACCAATACTAGAAAATTTTCTTTTCGAAATTAAAGACGGAAACTTAACGATCTCTGCAACCGATTTACAAACGAGCATGACAACTGCTTTGGCTGTAGAATCAAAGGAGGAGGGTAAGGTTGCGGTTCCATCTAAAATCTTATTAGATACACTTAAAACGTTACCAGATCAGCCAATTGCTTTCAATATTGATGATACTTCTTTCGCAATAGAAATTAGCGCTGGCGATGGAAAATATAAACTAAGTGGTGAAAATGGTGATGATTTTCCAAAAATCCCGGTGGTTGAAAATGCCTCATCCGTTAATTTGCCTGCATCAGTTTTAACTGAGGCCATTACCAAAACGATATTTGCAGTGAGTAACGATGAGTTGCGTCCGGCAATGACTGGTGTATTCTGCCAATTATCTCCTCAGCATATTACGTTTGTAGCAACTGATGCACATAAATTAGTTCGTTACCGCAGAATGGATAGTAAAGCTGATAAAGCAACATCATTTATTTTGCCCAAAAAAGCTTTAACACTTTTAAAGGCAGCTTTGCCATCAACAGATATCAATGTGTCAGTTGATTATAATGCTACAAGTGCATTCTTTAAGTTCGAAAATATCAACTTAGTGTGTCGTTTAATAGACGAACGTTATCCTGATTATGAAGCAGTAATTCCTCAAAATAATCCTAATAAACTGGTTATAGACAGGGGATTATTTTTAAATACACTACGTCGTGTAGTTATTTTTGCTAATAAAACTACCCATCAGGTAAGATTAAAAATTAACGGTAGCGAGTTGAATATCTCTTCAGAAGATTTGGATTTTGCGAACGAAGCACACGAGCGTTTAAGCTGCCAATATGATGGCGAAGATCTTGAGATTGGTTTTAATGCCCGTTTCTTAATCGAAATGTTGAGTAATTTGAGCGGTGATGAGGTTACTTTGGAATTATCCACTCCAAATAGAGCTGGACTTTTAATTCCTCAAACCAACGATGAAAATGAAGATGTATTAATGTTAGTGATGCCTGTAATGCTTAACAACAGTTATTAAAATATTGTTTCTAAAGTTAGAGTATTAAAGGTGGCTTGGTTTTTGACCGAGCCATCTTTGTTTACCGACCAAATAATCTAACTATGAAAATCTTTATTAAATGCTCACTCTTTCTATGCTTCGTATTATTTATTAACTGTATCATAGCCTGTAAAAAACCAGATCCAAATGTAGTAGTAAAAGGAGAGGCTAAAGTTAAATTCATAAATGCTACGTTAACAGAAGCTAATCAAGATATTTATGTAGATGGCCAAAAAAATTCGACCAATGCAATTGCCTTTACTGAATCAACTGACTATTTAAAAATTGTTTCGGGAAGTAGAAGCGTTAAATTCATGGGTTCAGCAAATCTCCCAACAGAATCTACCTTTAATTTTACCCCATCTTTAACTTACTCTACATTTTTAGTTGGTAATCGTACCGGAGCAAGAGAAATTATAACTTTTGAAGATAATTTAAGCAATACCGAAGCAGGCAAAGCCAAAATTAAACTCATTAACTTAACGCCTTTTTTTTTAACGGGCATAAATGTCAGCGTTCAAGCGGGCACTCAGTTTGTTAACGGTTTACTCTACAAAGAAGCATCTACTTATTTCCAGGTGGATGCTGGAATGAGCCTTAGGTATAATGTTGTAGGCTCGGGAAGTATTAAAACCATTGATGGAACTTTACTTGAAGCAGGAAAAATTTACACCATCTGGTTTAGTGGAAGCACAGCCACAGCTTTAGAAGCGCACATTATAACTGATAATTAATTCATAAGTTCATATGCTTTCCATTATCTTTACGTTTTATAACAACAGTATTCCTTTTTATGAAAAGACGTAATTTTTTGATTTCTTCAAAGCTGATAATTTTAATTTTTGCTATTGTTTTATTTAGTGCTTGTATTAAAAACGATAATTCAATTGTTGGAGATGCAAAGGTGAGGATATTTAACACAGTCATTTCTGATACCTCTCAAAATTTTTATTTCAATCAAGCTTTATTTAATAGTGTTACCGGGGTTTCGGCTTTGGCAACCAGTACAAATACGGCGTATTTTGTTGTAGAAGGTGATAAAGAATATCTAATTGATTCCAGAAATAGCGTTACCGGCGTTACAAACAATTCTGTGAAACAAAGTTTTGCGTTAGGTAAAAATTATTCAATTTATTACACGATAAAAAACACTTTGGCTACCACAAAACCAGAAATGATTATTTATCAAGATACCGTTAGGCAAAATAATAACGTTGCACAAATCATGTTTATTAATTTAGGCCACACATTACGCTCCAAAGTAGAGATTAAAGATAAAAGCGGAAATATTGTAGAAAGCATTGGTTATGGAGAAAAAACAACTTATAAACAAATTTCTGATGTAGGCAGGAGTAATACATCGATCATACTAAACTTGGTAGATTCTACTGGCGTGTTAGATTCTATTTCATACACCAACTTTGCAAAAGGCAAGGTCTACACTGTAATTATTGAGGGTGCCAAAAATGGAAAGCTTAAAGAGCGATTAGTGGCAAATAATTAATTCTTAGAACAGTTCTCCATTATCCCTTCAATATTCATACTTTTGACAAATTAAAAATTAACATCACTTGGAATTTTTCGACTTACTCATACAATTACTTACTAATACAAAAGAAACGTTAGAAGTAATTATGCAGGAATACAAAACCTGGACTTACCTGATTCTTTTCATTATTATTTTCGCCGAAACCGGCTTTGTGGTTACCCCATTTTTACCAGGTGATTCCATGTTATTTGCTGTAGGCGCTTTAGTGGCTGGGGATGGAACAGGCTTAAACATCTGGTTTATGCTTCTTATTTTAATTGCTGCTGCTATTTTAGGTAACTCAGTTAACTATCAGCTTGGTAAATATTTTGGGATCAAAGTATTTAAAGAAAATAACAAAATTCTCAAACTGAAATATTACCACCAATCTCATGAGTATTTTGAAAAACATGGTGCTAAAGCCATTATTTTTAGCCGTTTTTTACCGATCATCAGAACTATAGCACCATTCGTAGCCGGTGCTGCAAGAATGTCGTTCGGTAAATTTACTTACTACAATATCTTAGGGGGTATTGCCTGGATTGCGAGTTTACTGTTTGCTGGTTATCTGCTCGGTAAAATCCCATTTGTAGAAAAGAATTTCGAAATTTTGGTGCTAATTATTGCAGTTGGAACTTTCGTGCCTGTAATTTATGGTGCTTTAAAGTCAATTTTTTCAAAGAAAAAAGTTGAAGAGATTATTGAAGAAGAAATAAAAGAAGACTAAAATAAAAGTTTGATACTTTAGGCCGCAAATAAGCAGATTTTACTGTTTATTTGCGGCTTTTTCATTTATTTTTACAGCTCCCTTCCAATAACGGTGCCCTGCTGATATTTCTTTTCCGCCTCTTCGGTTGCTTGCTTTTCGGCGGGGTCAGTCTCTAGCTTCACCAAGTTCTTAAGCTCCGGTTGTCCTGCATCTACCCAGGCAGAATACCAAAATGATCCGATTTTCTATAATAGCAGATCGCATTTGCCGCTCAAACATCTTATTCATTTAATCATGATAGGTTTTTGAATATTCTACGGAAAACTGTTTTAAAACGGTATTGTTTCGTTCAGAGAAGCTATATTTTTTATCGGAAGGAAAAGCTGCTGCCAGTGTTGCTTCCAAGGTTAAAACCGTATCCACCAGGCTATGGGTATGTTTAACGATCTTCCATGCTTCTTTTAAATGATTTTCGATGTATTTCGCTTTGCCGACAACAAAGTTATAATTCGAAGCAAATAACTCCGGTAATCTACTCTCCCAAAAGGCATGAATGCCAACCTGATTTGTTAATTGGCCGTTGTGGTTTGCAGTAGTGTGCAACGGTACGTGAGCATCACCTATATAATGACCTAGATCTGCAGAATATTTTAAAATTTTAATCGAATCACGACTAGCAAATGCTTTTACCAGACTAAAATAGGTACGCTGAATTTGCCATGGCACTATCCCATTTGTATTGAGATGTTTTTCGCCATATTTCGCTAATGCATCGTTCCATTTTTCAGGAATACTATCGATATCTTTCTCATATTTTTCTACATCGAGATAGTGCCTGGGTGCTTCCAGGGTATCAGCATATCTTCGTTTATTAGGGTCTATGTTCAGTGATAAACTTTGTATTTTTCTTGTAAAATACGATCATGCCTTGCGGAAGGGTGAAAATTTCAATGTTGTTTATTCTTTGGTGCGCAAAGAAACCCCAGGAAGTGCATAGAATGAAAGGGATGATTAACACAATTAAATTCGTTAATCTTTTCATACTATGAATTTACATAAATAAATTAAATTCTAAGCTCCAAACTGATTTAAGTGATGGTCTAAGTGCTTGTAAAACATATTGTTCCATTCTGTTTTGGTTAGCTTCCCAATAGAGTGTGAATCTTTTCCGTTGAAATCATCTTCGCCCAACTCTTGTGTTTAATTGATGTAAGAAATTAAGCGATTTTTTTTCTCAAATTCCTTCTCATCAGTAACTACGAACGATGGAGCAGTTTGGCTATTTCTTTTATAAGGTTTTTCGCTTACGACAATGTTCTTTACAAGAGCTTTCATGATGAATTTCATAAATGGATTAGGCTTTGCATGTTTGGTATCATACACCAATTCATAACTTACATTGCAATGGGCCAGCATTTGAGAAACGTTCATTTTACCCCAAAGCTGTGAGGTATGTGGGCTTAATTTGTTATTCTTTCAATTACTTCGCTAGTTACTGCGAATTGAAAAATGTTCTTCATGTTTTTAATTAATCAGATGATCTCTGTATTTGTCTCTATATAATTAACATGAAATATCAAACTTCTTAGCATATCGAGTTTTCGATGTCATGCTTGACTTTTATTATAATAGGATCTTAATTCCTCAACATTTTAAATGAAAACCAACCTAACAATGCTATAATAACTGCCATTAATACCCATAACCAAGCCTTGTTTTCAAATAATGGTTTCTCAATTTTTTCAGTATACGCTGGATTTTGCTCCTCTTTGCCAATGGTTAAAGCAGCTAAAACAGACGGGATTTTGCTTTCAAACTTTTCAATTTCATAATTTGGGGCAACAACTGTGTTATTTCTATAATATAAAGCGTAATGGAGAGTTGGGATATCGAAACGAGCAACCAGTTCGAAAATATTTCCTTTCAGTTCTAGCCCGCTGACGCTTAAAGGTTTATTGTCGTTATTTTGTATGGTTATTTTCAATGTCGAGGCAATGGTGTTTGGAAAATTAAATTCTGAGGGCTCGAGCGAACTCAAAGTTCCGTTATATAACTCAGCATAATTAAATTGCATGCCTTTTTCTGTTCTGACACTGTCAGTAGCGTATTCGATTTTAAAAGATCGATAAAAGTCAAAGTCGCTGTTAACATTAAGCTTAAAATTTGATACAGGCGTTAGACGGGTTAAATCAACGGTTATGACTGTCTCCTTAGCTTTTGCATCATTATATAATTGATAAGTTTTATATTTTACATCCTGATAAGTGCCATTTATAGTATCGGTTTTAAAAATTTTTGCTTCTAATAATTCTGGCTGAACTGGGCTTTTCAAAGCAATTCTGAAATACTGATATTTTGAATCTGGAAAACTCAATTTAGTAAACTGATAATCGGTATCAATATTTTTAATTGAAAGAATGCGGTAATCTTTCAAAATAGAAAACCATTTTAAATTATCGTTGCTGCCTTCCAAAGTAGCCTGCCAATCAAAATTACTTTGTTTGAATGATAAATTAATTTGATTAATTGTAGTCGCCACATTGGCTTGAAATGTGAAATAATAAAGGCCTAAATCCGAACTTTTATTAATTATTGCAAAGTCTACTTCCTTCGAAATAAATTGATCTACCCGCTGCTTTAGCAAATAAGGAACTTCAGTGGTATCTTTTCCATTTACACCAAAAATCCTTAAGTCCTGGAAGCCCTTATTTTCGGCTGCATACAGTTGTTCGGGTAATTTTATGCTATGCCAAATTGCATTAACACCGCTAATATCTCTTTTAAATTTATAGCTGCTGGTTTGTGCTTGAGCAATTCCATGACCAAGCAAAAGCACTAAAAGAATACTAATTTTCAGTTTTAACATCATCAATAATTAAATGTTTGTATTTGTTGTAGAGAAAAGAAATTATAAGTAAAAGGACACCTAAAGAAACAAAAACCACAGTTTTAGCGATTGTACTCAACGAATAAATATCATAAAAGAAAAGTTTAATTAGCGTTATGCCAAATAATACTATTGCTCCAATCCTTAAATGTTTTTTGTTTTTTGCAAGTCCCATTCCGATGAGGAATAAGGAGTAAATTCCCCAAAGAATGCTCAAACCAAGTTTGTAACTCTTATCTGTTCCGGATAGCTCCAAAATGTTAATCAACTCACTGCTAATTACCCATAAAATTGAAATGTAAAGCAGGTACTCGAACATAGTTTGGAAGTTCTTTTTAAGCAGCCCTGAGTTTTGCAAATAATAACATTGAGCGATAAGAAGTGCAAAAAATGCTATCGATATATATCGGATAACAATATTAAATGAACTGATATTAAAATATTCGTTTTCCGTTGATAAATATTTATCACGCAGTTCACTAAGCGTGTATAATCCATTAGTTAGGAAAAGTAAAATCATCACCAGGTTGATGATAAGATTTGCAATGGCAAGTTCGTTTTTCTGAATTTTTTTAATATTTAGAAAGGTTAGCGCAGTTGCAAAAAACATAGAATAGATATAAAGCCAAGCCGTTGTAAGGGTTTCGTAATTATAATTGAAAGCATGACTTGCATCGTCAAAACCATTTCTTTGACGGAGTGTAACTTTTGTTGACTCTAATAAACCGCTGAAATAACGGACAATTTCTATTCGGAAAGTAATGTAAACAGTTAAAACAAGAATTGATGGAAGCGCATAATTCAAAATGCTTCTTATCCAGAGCCACTCGCCAGATTTTTGGGTTTCCTTAGTGTTGATGTTCAGCATCCAGGCAAAACTACCAATGAAGATACAAGCAGTTAAAAAGCTAACATTAAAGAATGGAAGCACATGTGGTGCATTTCCATAATCTATGTCGTTAAACCTTGCCCAATCTTCTAAAAGACTGAAGAATGCTAAAAGTATTAATGGAAATGATAACTTTTCGTAGATAGCAATTCCTTTAACCCTAGCCAAATAGAAGAGTACAGCGGCCTCAACTGCCCAGAAAATAGTTACCCAACCGCCATTAAGTTGCACCGGAACCGCCATCGTAATAAAAGTGATCACCATGGCTAAAATCAAGTAAAATAGGTTTTTGTCAGCAAGCTGCTTCTTGTAGATAATTAAGCTTACTATGAAGTGGATCACTGCGTTGGCGAGCGTAAAAAGCCCCAGTAATTCAACACTATTTTTGTTAGCAGCTAGAATAAAATATCCGATTCCGTAGTAAATGAAAGAATTCAAAAGCAAAACAACGACATCACTAAAGCCAAACATTTCCTTTTTTGACATCTTATAAGCTAAATTGGTAATGTAAAAAATGATGAAAAACACTGAAGAAAATAAAAGCGATAGGGCGAAGTGATCTTCTTGGCCTCTTAAATTTAATCGCCAGGAAAGAAATATGATCCAGGTTAGGCCGAAAGATGCATAAAAAAGTGGCTTCCAATATTTTTTAAAACTCAAAATCAGGATGCCGATGTTGATGATAGCCATATAGGTAAACAATACGCCAATCTTTCCTGAACCATCGCTGAGCAAAAATGGAACAGCATAAGCACCAACCAAGCCAATATGGGCAATAACCTGTTTGTTGTATTTTATGGCAGCTACAACAGTAAAAGAAGTGAAGACAACCATCAGCAGAAATGCTAAGGCTTGCGGAATAAGCGAATAGAAATCATAAGCTGCATAGGTAATAAAATACATGATGGCGATGGCACCACTGACTAATACAGCCGAAAAGTTTTCGTATTTCTCTTTCAGTTTAATTGCGAAAGCCATTAATCCGGCACCAACCGCATAGCCCAAAACAATCCGGGTGAGCGGGCTGATCATATCATGATCTATAGCGTATTTTGCCCCGATGCATACACCAAGAATTAATATGAGAATACCAATTTTGCTGATCAGATTTTCTCCGATGAACTTCTCAAAATCCGATTTAACCATGTTTTCCCGTGTAAACCGATCTGCAAAATTACTTTGCGGTTGATTTACGGGCGGTTGGAATGGACTTGGAGCAGCTTGTGGTGCAGGGTTATTTTGATTTACCGTACTTGGCGGAGTATTTCTAGGTGGAGGTGCAAGAATAGGTTCGGCAATTGGTGTTGAAGGTTGAACATAAGTAGCGCCAGGCGATTGTAAAGCCCTCACTTCCTGTTTTAAAGCTTCTATTTCTGCCTCAAAACCTTGTTGCCTTATCAGTAAATTTTCGAGCTTCACTAAAAGCAAGTTTAATCTCTCTGAATTATCCATTCTATATTTTCGGTAGTCGTTAATTTATTAAATATAGGAATGAATTTTACAAGGTTAAGGAAAATATTCGATTGGTGTATTTAAATTGGTAGCTTTGAAAAAAAGATAAATGGAAATATCCTGTCCCATCTCTGCAGAAAGAGTAAATGAAAATGTAGTTAGATTGATTGCATTTATAGTTGCATGCATTGCAATTGGCTGTGTTATATTCTCAAATTATTGGGTGATGTTTTTCCTAACCGTCGATTTTGCTTTAAGGGCTTTTAGTTCTGGAAAGTTTAGTCCGATGAAGTTTGTAGCCATTAATTTAGCTAACGCTTTCAGCTTAAAGCCTAAAATGACCGATTTAGCGCCTAAAAAATTCGCGGCAACCATGGGCTTTGTCTTCTGCCTATTGATTACCGCGACATTTATACTGAACTTCTTAACAGTGGCCTTAACACTAACTGCTATAATGATAATTTTTGCCTTGCTCGAAAGCTTATTAGGCGTTTGTGTAGGTTGTTATGTTTATACTTTCGTCAATCTGATTTCGAAAGGTAACAAGTATTAAGCGTTTATTACATGCTTTTTTTGAGCCGAGCCAAGAATTTTTAAAAACCGAAGTTTGCCATTTCAAAGATTTCTCAATCGCGAAAAGCTCATTTCGAAAGGACGATCTGAGACTATTTGCTCAAAGCTTTTCTCACTTCCGGGGCGATTTTGTTTCCGAAGATTTCTATCGATTTCATCATTGCCACATGTGATGGTCCGCCAACGTCCATGTGTGCTGAGAAACGGGTTAAGCCAAAGGTTTCTTCCATAGCAAGGATTTTATCCACAGATTCTGCGGCATCGCCAATAATCAAAGCGCCGTTAGCACTTCTGCCAGCTTCAAATTGATTTCTTTGGAACGGAGGCCAACCACGGCTTTTTCCTACTCTATTCATTTGAGCGGAGTATAAGGGATAATAATAATCTGCTGTTTCCTGGCTATCCTCGCCAAATAGTGAGTGCATATGTACACCGACTTCAAATTTATTCATATCGTGCCCGTAAGCCTGATAAACTTTTTTGTAGTAATCAAATAGCGGTTTAAATTGGGAAGGCTGCCCACCAATAATCGCAAACATCACGGGTAAACCCAATCGTCCCGCACGTTCAACCGATTCTGGTGTACCCCCAACAGCCACCCAGATTTTTAAATGATCATTAACAGCCCGGGGTAGAACCTCCTGTTTAACCAGCTCTGGCCTGAATTTTCCCTTCCAGGTTATTTTTGGTTCTTCGTTAATTTTTAAAAGCAGCGCTAATTTCTCCTCATAAAGTTCATCGTAATCCTGAAGATTGTACCCGAATAATGGAAAGGATTCTATAAAACTCCCGCGACCAGCCATTAATTCGGCTCTGCCGTTTGAAATTAAATCGATAGTGGCAAAGTTTTGGTAAAGCTTTACTGGATCTGATGAGCTAAGAACCGATACTGCACTACTCAACTTAATATTTTTGGTAACCGTTGCGGCTGCAGCCAAAATAATCTCTGGACTCGAAACTGCATAATCAGGACGATGGTGTTCACCGATGCCGTAGAAATCTAATCCTACTTCATCCATCAATTTAATTTCTTCTATAATTTCCTGAAGTCTTTGTTGGGCGGGTTGAATTTCTCCCTTTGCATTAACTTGCAAATCGCCGAACATGCCGATACCTAATTCCATAATTGCTAAGATTTATATAGCAAAGTTAATAGGTTAGGGGCAGAGAAGTTTTGATGTATGGTAAGAAAAGGAGAATTAATTTTCCAGATTTCCTAAGGAATTGAATATGGTTTCTAGCTCCTCTATTGGATAATCAAAGTTGGTCGCATTAATCCTGATTTTTTTCCCATTATTCAATATTACATTTAAAAATTTATTCTTATTTCTATCATAGCTAAATAATGAAGTCCTTTCAGACTTTATGCTTTCAATTTCTCTCCATTCGTATTTCCCGATATTTCTGATTGTTATTTCATTCTCATCAGCAATAATTGCATAAACATCTTCTTGACCTTTCAAGAATTTTACAGCAAATACCATATAAATAATAAATATTATGAATATCACAATAAAAGCTTTCAAATAATCTAAACTAAAAATTCCAGAAGCCGCAAGAAAAAATATAGGAAATAAGCAAATTGGGATTATTATAAATCCTAAGTTTCCATTGTCTTTAACCTTTATTTGAGCAACCATTTCCTTAAAATTTCCTATCCAATCTAGTATTTTGATTTCAGAGCTTAACATGACGAATTTTCAAAATTTTAAGAAGTGTAATTTTCATTAAAATCGAACTGCATTAAACTTCCTTAAATCTCTTAGATGGTAAATCAAAAAAATCCGAAACACATTCAGCATGACTATTTAACCTAAATTATCAAACACTCATCTTCAGCCTTACTCTATCTTCTTACCTTTCATCGCTGTGGAAATCGCTGCGTCCATTACACGTTCAGCAAACGGACGAGTGAACTCATTCAACTCATCGGCTTTTTTCAAAATCGTATCTTTTCCCTGTGTGGCTAAAGCCGTTTTCAAAGCTTCGATATGAACTTTTGTTTCTGTAATTTCTTCTTCTGTTAAATGTTCAGCATGCTTTTCAATAAACCGCTCTGCAGTGTAAAGGAGTTGTTCGCCCTCACTTCGAGCCTCAATTAACATGCGTTGTTCTACATCGCTTTGCGCAAATTCAATGCTATCTAACAACATTTTTTCAACAGTATCATCGCTTAAGCCATAACTTGGCGTAATCTCAATTTCCTGTTTTACACCCGAACGGAGTTCAATGGCCTGTACAGTTAAAATTCCATCAGCATTTAACAAAAAATTGATGTCTACTTTTGGCAAACCTGCAGGCATCGCCGGAATCCCTTTCAAATCAAATTCCGCTAGTTTACGATTCTCCTTTACCAAATCGCGTTCACCCTGGTAAACAGAAATTTTCATATTTACCTGCCCATCAATCGAAGTGGTGTATTGACGACCAGCTTTGGTAGGTACTTTGCTGTTACGAGAGATAATTACATCCATTAAACCACCCATCGTTTCGATCCCAAGCGAAAGAGGCGTAACATCAAGCAATAAAATATCAGAACGATTTCCTGCCAAAACATCAGCCTGGATAGCAGCCCCTAAGGCCACAACTTCATCAGGATTAATATTATCCTGCGGTTTTTTGCTAAAGAAATTCTCTACCGCCTGCTTTACAAATGGCGTACGGGTAGAACCGCCAACTAAAATTACTTCATCAATATCTGCTGA
This sequence comes from Pedobacter sp. MC2016-05, assembly GCF_026239735.1. Lineage (GTDB taxonomy): Bacteria > Bacteroidota > Bacteroidia > Sphingobacteriales > Sphingobacteriaceae > Pedobacter. Next base: position 100,350 of record NZ_JAPIVT010000011.1, on the reverse strand, counting down.
AGTTAAATCTGCATCTTTCAAAGCATTTTTACATGCAGTGATGGTTTCATCCACCTTTGCGGTAATGAGTTGCTCAAAAGTTTGCTTATACAAAGTACACCAGATTTCGCCAACCTGCTCGTTGTATAAATTTTGAGTAGAAAGCGCTTTTTTAGCTGCTTCAGCCTTTAAACGTAAGGTTTGCATTAAAATATTATCCGCAGCAACCGCTGCAAAATCAAGTTTATTATTTTCAATCCAATAGTTTAAAATCGCCCGGTCGAAATCATCACCGCCGAGGTAAGTGTTGCCATTGGTAGCCAAAACCTCGAAAATTCCATTTTGAATTTGGAGGATAGAAACATCAAAAGTTCCTCCACCTAAATCGTAAACGGCAATGGTTTTTTGCTCAGTCGGATCAAGCCCGATTCCGTAGGCCAAACTTGCTGCGGTTGGTTCGTTAACAATCCGCATTACGTCAAGGCCGGCAAGTTTTCCGGCATCCCTTGTGGCCTGCCGCTGACTATCATTAAAGTACGCCGGAACAGTTATAACGGCCCGATTCACAGGCGTTTTTAAAGCATGTTCTGCCCTTGCTTTCAGTTCTTTTAAAATTTCAGCAGATAATTCGATTGGCGTATAAAAACGATCTCCTGCCTGAATTTTTACCAAAGCATCTGTGCCATCATCAATCACTTTGTAAGAAAATATATCTTTGTGTTCAGCAACATCTTTGTAAGAGCGGCCAAGTAATCGCTTCACTGAAAATATGGTGTTGGCTGGGTCTGTAGTTAAGAATTCTTTCGCTTCATTACCCACAATCGCTTCGTTTTGGCTGTTGAAATATACTACCGAAGGAACCAAAATCCCCTTACCAGCATCATTAATTACCTGCGGGTTTTTATCAGGATTGATAAAAGCAACCAAACTGTTTGTGGTGCCTAAATCTATACCTACTATAATTTCTTCCTTTTGAAACGAACCTGTAGCAAGGTTAATTGAAATTTTTGCCATGCTGCGAATTTACGCAGATTGTTGCAATGTTTAGAGATTGAAATGTTTTAATGTTGTAAAGAAAGCCGATAAGCCCAAGAGCGGAAAGTTCGGAGATAAAAGCCGTAAGTTCTGTTTCATCTTTCAATCCTAAAATCCTGGGCCGTAATCTTTTCCTATCCTGAAAATCTTTAAATCCTGATTGGAAATGAATGGTTCTGTAATCCTTCGCGAAAAGCAGCCCTGCTTTTGGTACAAGCCAAACAGAAAAAATTTGGGCTTTCCCCGCCAATCAGGTTTATGAACAGAAGTAAAACGCTTTTGGGAAGCAAACCACCCCCAACCCTTCCTTGAAAATAAGGAGGGGAGCTGAACACTGCTACTAAACAGGTAGAAACACTCGGCAGTGTTCATTTTTATCAAGAAAAAGGGGAAAGCCTGTCGGTTCATCTTCACTTTTGGTGAAGGATTACATATCCTACTCCAAAACAATGATTTTCAAGGTCGAAAAAGCTCAGCGTGCAGCTAGGGATCTAATCAAATATGGTGTCATTTATAGGTTTTCACCAAAAGTGACGAAGAACCAGCCTGTCTGGCTAAGACAAACTACTTTCTATTCTTCTCTTCAATCCACAACGACATATACTTTGTGCTTTGCATAGTATGATGATTTAAAATCTGACCAATAAAATTATGCTGGCGATGTTTCTGGATATCCAGATTTTCCAAAACACTTATAAATGAGTCAGCAAAATGCGTAGACGAATATCGCTCATTAATGATCTTAATGCCATTTTGTTGAGCTACAGACCAAACCGTTTTATCATTGTAAAGCAAAATCGCTTTCTCGATAAAATCCACTAAGTCATCTTTAATAAATCCATTCCAATCCAGCGAACCTTTCATGGCCTCAGCACCAACTGAAGTGGTAATAGATGGCGTTCCGACTTGCATGGCATCGATAAATTTGCCTTTAACACCTGCACCGAACTGGATAGGAGCGAGTAAAATTCTGTGCTTCGAAATCGTTTGCCTTGCATCAGTGGCTCTTCCAAGAATAAAAAACTTTTCGTTTTTATTTTCTAACTGTAACACTTTTTGAGAGGCATAAGAACCGTATATATTCATATTTACGCCAGGTAGTTTTTTCCTTAACGCTGGCCAGATTTTGGTTTTCAATACCTGGACGGTGTTCCAATTTGGTTCGTGTAAAAAATTACCGATGAAAACAAAATCTGCCCTTTCTTCAAAAGGTGTCCAATTTTTAATGGACTCTTCTGTGATTTCGTTTTCAAGAAACGGGAGGTAGTAGAGTAATGAAAGATCGATTTTAAAAGTTTCTTCCAAAATTTTCATTTCCACCTCAGAAATAATTAATGAAAGATCGCAACGCAGAATCGAAGCAATTTCTCTTTTTGCTGTATCAGAAAATAAATCGATTTCCGACTGCTTCTTATCACTTTGCTGTCTGGCACTTCGCAGGCTATGTAAATCTTCAGTGTCTAAAATCCGAAGCGCATCGGGGCATTCCTGCTGGACCCGCCAACCATATTGTTCCTCAACCATAAAGCGATCAAAGAGTACAATATCGGGGTTTAACTTTTGAAGAAATAAATTGAAACTTTCATCATTCAGTTTTATTGACTCCTCAACTACTGAAGTGTGTGAGAAATCAAAACTGAAATCACTTTTCGATGCCGCGGAGGCAAAAGTGACCTGACAACCTTTCTGCAAAAACAAATCAACCAATTGAATCATTCTTGTTCCCGCTGCTGATGAAGTAGGCTCAGGCCAAACCAATCCAATGATTAATATTTTTTTTGCACTCATTATTTAAAATTTCTGTAAAATAAAGGTTTTTATTCGGGTAGAATTAATTTTCCGTAGATTTAAGATGATAAGGTTCACAGATGGTCGCGGATTTAGAATAGAACTTATGAAACTATTTCAATCTGCGGTTTTTAATTCTGCGTCGATCTGCGGGAAATTCTTAATTTTGCAGCTCACTTACACCACCACATGTTAGGATTAAAATTGTTGACAGACCCACGTTGGGCAAATATTGCGGAATCGAATTTAGAGGAAATTTTATCTGACCATGCCTGGTGCGAACAAAAAGCAGCATCAAACGCCATTACTTTAATCACTCAGAATTCTGAGCACCAGGATTTAGTTGATGAATTAACGGCCATTGCTATTGAAGAAATGCAGCATTTTCAAATGGTAATTGAAATCATTAAACACCGCGGTTACACTTTAAGCAGAGAAAGGAAGGATGATTACGTTGGCCGTTTAGTGAAGTTCAGTAAAAAAGACGGTAGCAGAAACCAGGCTTTTGTTGATCGGCTGTTGTTCGCCGCCATGATTGAGGCCAGAAGTTGTGAGCGTTTTCGAGTGCTGTCTTTGAATATTAAAGATGAAGAACTAGCAAAATTCTACCATGAGCTTATGGTTTCGGAGGCTGGTCATTACACTACTTTTCTAAATTTCGCCCGTAAATATTCTACAGATGTTGATGTTGATAAACGCTGGAAAGAGTGGCTTGAATTTGAAGGGGAGTTAATCCAAAGTTTCGGAACGAGAGAGGCGATACATGGATAGAAGTTGAAAGTTATAAGTGGTAAGTTCTCGTTTTAACTTTAACTTTCAACCTTTAACTCTTTTTTATGAATATTCCAGAGCCAAATCAGGATATCTTGATAGCTATCAATTCCTTTAGGCTGGTTGTTGAGCTTTAAGAAACTATCGAAAGCGGCATCCATGTATCCAAACATGTCACCATTGTATTTTCGCCAGAACTCTTTTTCCGCTTTAAAATCCGCTAAAACTTTTTCAGATAATTTATCGTGAAGTATTTTGTAGTCCTCAGGAGATTTCATCCTGATCTCAAACAAAATATACCTCAACATCTCGTAATTAGCCGAATATTGGTAGTTCAAATCGGGACTATTGCTGGCAGTTAAATAACCAAGCAAATTAGCCTCATCTTCGTACGAAATGCCTAGTTGATGTGCAATTTCATGGCAAGAAACATACGGTTTTACAAAATCAGGCAAAGCCATATTCATGTTTGCCTCGCCTGTTAATGGCGCATAATAACCTTCTATTCCTGCTTTGCTCACTAAATAAGGACTTAAAACAGATTTTAAACAAGGGTTTTTGTAGCAGAATAATCGATTCCTTTTCTCCATTAAGTGATAAGCTTTTGATGAGCTAATTTCCAAGTACTTGATAGCGGAAGCGGGAATTTCCGTCTGCTTTAACTTTAAATCATTTGTTTTTTTAACAAAATGTTCTCCCAGTAGAACCAACTCTTTTACGCTATACTTTTCATTTCCAATACCTAGTTCGTTGCTCACACTTGGCCGACTGTAATTTAAGCCCCAAACCAATTTGAAAATAATGTTAAGAATTAAAAAAAAGTTTAAAACCTGTAGCGGTACAATAATTCTGTGTTCTCTCTTTAAAGATTTTGTTTTTTTGAAAAACCTGATGATCCGGTAAACGACAAAACCGATCAACAAGGCATAAACAATATCACCAATGGCAAAAGGGAAAATAGAGGATAGAAACCTTAGTGAAGAAGAAATGTAAGGATAAATACCTGTTGAATAATATTTTTGAACTAGGCTTGGGAACAGTCCGAAGATGTAAACTAATAGGGCTATGCTAAATATAGCGACAGTTTTTAAAGAAAGTTTTTTTATTGAGGTCATTATTTGTAATGGCCTTTTAAGGAATATATGTAAGGAACATCTCCTTTGACTTCATATATTATCCTATGCTCTTCGTTAATTCTACTAGACCGTTTATCCGAAAATTCGTGTTTTAGCGCTTCTGGTTTTCCTATTCCATCATATGGGTCTTCAAAAATGGCCAATATTAATTGCTCAATTTTCTTTTGTATAGCTTTATTCCCGGGTTTCTTCCAAAATTTGATATCTAATAAAGAATCGTCAACGAACTGAATTTCCATCTGCTATTTCCACAAATCCTCAACAGCAATCTTAATACCTTTTCCAGCTTTTTTTTGTTCTTGACCTCTTTTTATTTTAGCAACAAATTCTGGATTATAAGAACTCTTTTCAGTTTCAAAATCAATGTTCAAAACTTTCATAACCGCTTTCAAAGTAGTAGCCTGTTCTTCATTTTTAGGATGCACGATTAAAGTTTCCATTTTGATGTTGCTTGATAAACAAATATAACAAATCTATCTGGCAAAAGTTAGGCGCTTTCCAATCTGGTCGGTAGTGAATCTGCCTTTCTGATAAGCCAAATTTCCTGACACAAAAGTGTGTGTAACGCTTGCTTGGAAAGTATCTCCATCAAAAGGACTCCAGCCACATTTGTAGAAATTATTCAACTTGGTTACTTTCCATGAGTCTTTTAAATCAACCAAAACTAAATCTGCCCAATAGCCTTCACGAATAAATCCACGTTTTTCAATATCAAAACAGATAGCCAGGTTATGCGCGGTTTTCTCCACTATTTTCTCTAATGAAATTTTGCCTTGCAAATGCATTTCCAATAAAGCAGGCAAAGCATGTTGAACTAATGGTCCGCCTGATGGCGCTTGTGAATAAGGCTGTTGTTTTTCTTCCAAGGTATGTGGCGCATGGTCGGTGGCAATTACATCAATATTATCATTTAAAACGCCCTGAAGAATACCATTCTGATCCTCTTTGGTTTTAACAGCAGGATTCCATTTGATGAAGTTTCCTTTAGTTGCGTAGTCTTTATCATTAAACCAAAGGTGATGAACGCAAGCCTCCGCAGTTATTTTTTTATCTTTTAATGGGATGCTATTATCGAAAAGTGCAATTTCCTTCGCCGTTGAAATATGAAGAATGTGCAAACGCGTTTGGAAGGCTTTTGCCAGCTCAACCGCTAAAGATGAAGATTTGTAACAAGCCTCAGCACTACGAATTAAGGGATGCATTTCTATCGTTAAATCGTCACCGTATTTTGCCTTAAATTCGGCTAAATTATGGCGGATAGTGGCTTCATCTTCACAATGGGTAGCTACCAAAATAGCTGCTTTGCTAAAAATATTTTCTAAGGTTTTCTCATTATCAACCAACATATTGCCGGTTGAGGAACCCATGAAAATTTTAATGCCACACACATTTTTTGGGTCGGTTTTTAAAACTTCTTCAATGTTATCATTGCTGGCACCCATGTAAAATGAGTAATTGGCTAATGAAGTTTCTGCAGCAATAGCATATTTATCAGCAAGTAAATCTTGTGTTAAAGTATTTGGAACCGTGTTTGGCATTTCCATGAAAGACGTAATTCCGCCTGCTACAGCTGCCATACTTTCCGTAAAAATATCCGCTTTATGCGTTAAACCTGGCTCGCGAAAATGCACCTGGTCATCAATCATTCCTGGTAGAAGGTACTGTCCCTCGGCATTAATTTCCTGTACATTATCTGCAGAAAGGTTTTGGCCTATTTTGGCAATAAATCCATCTTTAATTAATACGTCGGCAACAAATTTCTGCCCTTCGTTTACAATTGTTGCGGCTTTTATCAAGTAAGCATTCATGGTTTCAAAGGTAGTGTTTTAGTAGAAAGTGGGAAGTATAAAGTATTAAGTAAAAAGTATAAAGTAGCGGGATTGGGCGGATGAGAGGTGTGAAATTAAGTTTGATGTTGCTGTTTTGACTTAAAACAAACCTAATAAAGTGGAAATACTCCTATGATTAATATTAGGCACTTAGAAGAGAATAGGCCAAAACTTCCCTTTAGAACAGCAGACATTCGATATCCGCCGTTCTTCCAGGCATTTGTTTCTCATTACAAATATAATATTTTGCTTCCAATCATTCCCAACCTCCTATTAGTAGTCAACACTTTTGCGCTACAGGTATCAATTTTTTTCTGATTTGGATAAAAGACAGGCTACAAACTTTTTGAATGTATTTTCTTACAGGTATTTCCTAGTAGTCTCTGTCGGTATTATAATGGGATAATCCATGGTAGCAATCTTAACTTATTTTATTATTCCTTTTTCATATCCTTGTTGTTTTAGTAATATATAATAAATCCGATTTAACATCTTTCTTGCAATTCTTATTATGGCTCTTTTACCACTCATCCTTTTTTTGTACTCATTGTATGCGAGCAGCATTGCCGGGTCCAACCTGATCGCTGTCCAGGCAGCCTCTGTTAGTAAACTCCGGAGCAATGAGTGGTGCCTTGGTGTTAGTGGGCCGACACGTTCGGAATCCCCACTTGAAAATTCAGTCGGGCACAGGCCAACAAAAGCGTTAGGCTGATAAAAAGTACGAAATCTTTTCACATCGCCCAGCTCGCTCAAAAGGGTAAGGGCAGTGAGTGCACCGATTCCCGGAACGGTCATTAAAAGGCTCGCCTGTTGAGCGTATACCGTTGAGCGGAGCATGGCCCTCAAATCCCGACTAATCTCCAGTAACTGTCCCTGGAAATATTCAACTTGTCTGATCATTCGTTTTAAGGTCAAATCTGCATGTTCAAAACCCAATTGGGTAGACTTAAGCCGAAGCAGGAATGCCCTGGTCCACTTACCTTTGGTAAATATAGGGGGGATGGTAATTCCAAACTTATAAAGCAGGCTCTTGATTCTTGATTTACATCTGTTCAGGTCACGGGCTATACGATAGCGATAGCGAACAAGCGAGCGGTCGCTTTCCTGTATTAAGCTGGGCACATAGATCCCCTCAAGCATACCCCCTGCCAGGGCAGCACCTATCCTTCGGGAATCGTTGACATCATTCTTGGTGCGAATGCCCTTATCAGTCTGGGGGACATCAGCCGCGTTAACAACCAGGCAGTCAATACCAGACTCACTAAAAATCCGCTGTGCCCAGAAACCGCTGAAACCAGCCTCGTAAGCCAGCCTGAAATTGGCATTGGGATAATGATGGCGTAAATGTTTGATAAAAATCCCAGGATTGGATTCCTGCTGGAATTTCCTTAGGTAGACCTGATTGTGGAAGATGGTCACATTCCAATGCTTCAGGTGAACATCAATTCCAACATTTATCTGTTCTCCTGAAAAATCTACAGTTTCACGTATATTTGACATAAGCCTTAGTTTTGAGTATAAAATTATTCTTTTTATTGTAGCAAGTTTGACTACTACTCGAACTAAGGCTTGTTATTAATACATGGATACTTTTTCATTTGCAGCAACCCTGAAAATATTTGTCGTGCTGAGGGTTAATTTATTTCATAAAATCAATATAAATGACGTAAAGTTAAAAACGTCAATGGTAGGTACGAAGCATCTGTAACCGATGAAAGAGATTCTTCGTGCCCCAGAATGACAGAAGTTAAAAAAGATTGGAACGATAGAAGAACTACGTTTATTGCTTTCCCCTAAATCTCTTTAAGTGATTTTAGCTTCATTAGCTCACGACTCCGAACTTCAGACTAGTTTAAGCCTTTCGGCTTAAAAAGCTTATCTTTGTGCGCTATGGGAAAACCGTTCGAAGAATTTAAGTTAAACAGGCAAATTTTAAATGCAGTTGCCGATGCAGGTTATACCGTTGCCACCCCGATACAGGAAAAAGCAATTGCACCGGTGCTATCAGGACAAGATATTTTTGGTATTGCCGAAACTGGAACTGGAAAAACTGCGGCTTTCGTTTTGCCCATTTTAATGCAGTTAAAATACGCTCAGGGTGAAAATCCGAGAGCTTTAATTTTATCTCCGACACGTGAACTGGCCATGCAAATTGCTGAGCAGGTGAAGCTATTCTCTACTTATACAGACTTGCGCTCGCTGGTAATTTTCGGCGGAATTGGTCCGAAAACGCAGAAAGAGCAAATAGCAAAAGGCGTTGATATTTTAATTGCTACGCCTGGAAGATTTTTAGATTTATATTTAGATGGAGATATTAACACGCAAAGCTTGAAATTTTTGGTGCTTGATGAGGCCGACAAAATGATGGATATGGGCTTTATCGGTTCGATACATCGGATTTTAGAAATCGTTCCACGCAAACGCCAAAACTTGTTATTCTCTGCAACAATGAGCGATTTAGTTCAAAAAATTGCTGGAGATTTCTTAAATAACCCCTTGGTGATTGAGGCATCTGCACAGGCTACACCTGCTGCCAATGTGACGCAAACCTTATATTACGTTCCAAATTTCAAAACCAAAATCAATCTCTTACAACATCTTTTAAAAAATGATGAGGCTTTTACCAGGTTGATTATTTTTTGTAAAACTAAAACAGTAGCAGATAATATCTTCAGTTTTATTGAGCGGAGATATGGTGCCGACAATGTTCGGGTGATTCATGCTAATAAAGGACAAAATACCAGAATTAACTCCATAAATAGTTTCAAAGAAGGTAACATCCGCGTACTAGTGGCCACTGATGTAGCCAGTAGGGGGATTGATGTAAGTGATGTAAGTCATGTTATAAATTTTGATGTACCTATTATTATTGAAGATTATGTGCACAGAATTGGCAGAACGGGTAGGGCTTTTGCCAAAGGCGATGCCATTACTTTTGCTACCGATGCTGAAAAATACTACATCCGCAAGATTGAAAAATTAATTCGCCAATATATTCCTGTAGCTGAAATTCCGGAAGGTGTTTACATTGATGAAACCCCTTACGAGGAACGCCAGCATATTGCCAAGGAAATTGACATGCAAAAACGCAAGGAAGATCCCGATTTTAAAGGTGCTTTCCATGAGAAAAAACATGCTGCAGCAATCGATAAGAAGGCAAGAGAAAAAGCTAAAGCTAAGGCTGGAAAAGAAGTGAAAAGTTTTAAAAAAGGTAAACGTTTCGATAAGAAGAAGTAGTCAAATGAAATTGAGGATTACCCCTTTAAACATCATTGGAGCCGCCGGTTTAGGCTTAGCGGTTTTTAATCTATTAACGGCTAAAGATAATGCACCACGACAGATCGACATGAGTGGTTTTTATCTGCTTATTTTAGGATGCCTGATCTTGGTTACTTTTATTACCGATTTAATTTTCCGTTTTACACTTAAAGATTTGAAGAAGATTTGGCTTGTAGAATCTATCTTTATCGTTATCACCGTTATCCTGATCATTATCATTAGAAAAATAGCGTAATTCAAGCGTAAAAAAATCTTTCCAATTCATTCATCGGTGCAATCAAATCAAAAAATAAGCATCTTTGCAACCGTAAAAATAAACTGATAACTGCATACTTTTTATCGGTATAATCAATTTTTGAAAATGAAGACAGCAGAAATAAAACTAACAGTTGAGTTAGACGAGGCAAATAATCCCGATAACATCCTGTGGGAAAGTACTGATTCTGGTAATGCGGATAAAGTACCAGCTAAAGCGATGTTTTTATCCGTTTGGGACCATAACTATAAAAATACTCTGAAAATAGATCTATGGACAAAAGATATGCCTGTTGATGAAATGAAACGGTTTTTCTACGAAACGCTGCAAACCATGGGCGATAGCTTTTTAAAGGCTACAAACGAAACCTTAATTGTGGAAGATTTACGTGATTACTGTGCGCATTTCGCGGAAAAGATGGGGATTATTGAAGGGCAGTAATTGAGTCGTTAGTCATTAGTCATTAAAAATGCGAAACTAATTAGTGATAAGATATGATCTAATAGCAAAATCAATTATTAAGATCTGTGAAATCTTTAAATCAGTGTAATCAACCCGCAGGAAAAAATTAAAATCTTGAATCAAAATGTTAATTCTAAATAAATTCAGAGCCTGGTTAGGCATTGTGTTATGTGTAGTGGCAGGTTTTTGTCCGATGTTAAAGGTGCCGATAAAAGGAAATTGGAACTTATATCAGTCTGATGCCCGTCTATTTTTTATTACCTATTCAATCATCGCAATTTCTGTTCTTTTCCTTTTTATCAGAAAAGCGGGTGCATTTCGGTTTATAAGTTTCGTAATGGCCATCTGGTATGTGCTGGCAGTTATAGCAGTTTATTTTACAGCCAATAATTATACTAAATATGGTTTTGCAAATAAGTTAATTGGTAAGGTAGTACATTTTCAATGGGGATGGATTGTACTTTTAGTAGGAGTGATTTTTATGCTTTTCAGTGCTAAAAAGGGAGAAAAATTAAGTAACCCAGGTTCTTTGAAGTAATTTGAAATGAGACACAATATTGCTCTATTTGTATCTAGTTAGCTGTAAAATGGTCATCAGCACCATCTTCCAGTGGGATATAAATCCTTTCCCATTCTTCTCCATCTAAAATTTCCCAGGTGTGTCCTTCACCAAATGTATCTGCAGCTATTAAAATGATCCCAGGTTCAAGAATGAAGGATTGACCGTTACTTACCGTAAATTTTAATTTCCCTTTCAGCGTAATAACGTACTGCCTGCGTGGAGCTGCATGGGGACTGTATTGTAAGGAAACATCCGTTTGAGCGAAGAAGTAATTAGCATTTATATGCTGCCTGATTGGTATTGTTCCTGATTCAAAATCACACTTCCCGTCGGTAATATTGATTAAACGAATTGCTTTTATATTTTTCGTATCGGCATTATCTGATAATTTATCCATGCTAAAATTTTAATTCTGTTTGACCTTTCTTTGAAACCTCTCTTTCGTGTTGCAGCAACCATTGTTTTCGCCATAAGCCACCGGCATAACCCACCAATTTTCCGCTGCTACCAATTACTCGATGGCAAGGAACCACTACAGCAATATTGTTTTTGCCGTTAGCAGCAGCTATTGCCCGAATGGCTAAGGGTTGATGTGCCGAAAACTTAGCATACGAGGTAGTTTCACCATAAGGGATGCTAAGTAGGTTTTGCCAAACCCCTTGCTGAAATTCAGTTCCTTTTTGTTTTATTGGAAAATCGAAAGCTTTTAAATCACCTTCAAAATAATTTTCAAGTTGCTTTGCCACAATTTTGGTCAACTCATTTTCCTTTAATTCATCAATATTTTGCTCTGAAAAAGTGATGGCGTAAACAAAATCATCATCAGCTAAGATGGTTATTGTTCCAATTGGCGATTCTAAAACTGATGCGTAATCCATATTTTTTACCACAGATGTTCACAGATAAACACAGATTTTGGCTTACAATAACAATCAAATAACTTATCTGTGTTTATCCTTTTCATCTTTGGCTAATATTTCAGTGTATTCTGTGTTTCCGTGGCTGAGTCTCTTTTCTAACTAGCTTCGTCTTTCGTCGTTATAGTCCATAAAATATTTTTGCCACGGAAGCACGGAGTTCACGGAATAAAAAAAACATTATTTACTTTTTAAGTAATCTAACAGATAGTTTTTCGTATATTCTGTCTTTCCGTGGTTAATATTTAACAGCTAAAACTTTAAACAATATTACAACAATCCAACAAATTACCCTTACAATATTTATCAATAAAAGTATCTTTGCGGTTATGCAATTAGCCAATGAGGTTAAATATTTAATCCACAAGGAAGTGCTATTAGAGTGGCGCTCCAAATATACCATCAACGGTGTATTATTGTATGTAGTTTCCACCATTTTTACCTGCTATTTATCTTTTGTAAGTTTGAGCGATAAGCTTGCCTGGAATGCATTGTTTTGGATAATTATTTTGTTTGCATCTATCAACGGAGTTTCAAAAAGTTTTTTACAGGAAACTAAAGGGCAACAGTTATATAGTTACGTTTTAGCGAGTCCGGCTGCGGTTTTAATATCGAAAACAGTTTATAACGTTTTGCTAATGTTGGTATTAACTACCATCGCATTGGGTTTTTATACTTTGGTGTTCGATTCGTTTACACCGCCCGATTTGCTTTTATATTACGTAGCCGTCGTGATGGGTAGCATCAGTTTTTCAACAGTTTTTACTATGGTTTCAGCCATTGCAAGTAAAGCCGGTAACGGTGGAATGCTGATGGCAATTTTAAGCTTCCCGATTATTATTCCGGTACTCATACTTTTAATAAAATTAGCAAAAAATGCAGTTGATGGCTTGCCCTGGGAGAATAGTTACGATGAAATTGGAATGTTGTTGGTTGTAAATATGCTTACCGTTGCCACCTCATTATTGTTATTTCCTTACCTTTGGCGGGACTAAAAAATGATTGAATGATAGAATGAATGATTGAGAGAATGTGAATTTCTATCGCTTAAAATCATTGAATAACAGCGGCAATATTCACTCCTTCAAAAATCACTCCTTCAAAATTAATATATGTATGAATAAAACTTGGTGGAAAATTTTAGGTTCAGTGCTGGTAGTTTATACTGCAATTGCAGGTTTGTTGCTTGGCGTGCCTCGTTTGCCTATTTTAAATGAATCAATCAGGAATTTATATTTCCACGTACCTATGTGGTTTGCCATGATTGTATTGTTCTCCATTTCTGTCTTTTACAGTATTAAATCTCTTAGCTCCAAAAGTGAAATTGATGATATGAAAGCTGTAGAAAGCGTAAATGCAGGGATCATTTTTGGTCTGTTAGGATTAGTAACAGGTGCCATCTGGGCAAAATATACCTGGGGCCAGTTTTGGAGTTTCGATCCTAAACAAAACTTTGCAGCCATTTCAGTTTTACTCTATTTTGCTTACTTAATTCTTCGCAATGCGATAGATGAGGAACAAAAAAGAGCTAAAATTTCTGCCATCTATAACATCTTCGCTTTCCCGATGATGGTGGTTCTGCTTTTCGTTTTACCACGTCTAAAAGATTCATTACATCCTGGTAATGGTGGTAACCCGGGTTTTAACAGCTACGATTTAGATAGCCGAATGCGGATGGTATTTTACCCGGCATGCTTAGGCTGGATATTAATTGGTTACTGGGTTTACACCATTAAATTCAGATTACGCTCACTAGAAAACAAACAACAAGCAAATTAGATTAAAGAGCAAGGACAAAGGATTAAAGACTAACCATCCAAGATTAAAAACACCAAAAAAATTAAAAACTAACATGAAAAAGATATTGTTCTCCTTAATATTAATGCTTGTTACAATCCAGCTATCTGCGCAAGATAATGGCGTAGAAATGGCGGATAAGTTGCGTAGCGATGGTAAAATTTACGTTGTTGTTGTCTGCATAGTGATCATTTTGCTTGGATTATTGGCTTACCTTTTCTCTATCGATAAAAGATTAAAAAAAATCGAAAAAGAAAACTTACCTAAAAACTAAGTTTAAACAGTTTGAAGCTGTCTTTCTCTCCAGTTTTAATTGGTGTTGGCTTTACACTAAGTATTTTTTCATTTGGATATATGCGTTTTTTTTAGGCAATTTTGCGGCATACTTAATTCATAAAAAAGAAATAATGGCTAATCTAGCAGACGAGAACAAGTTTTTTGCTGATGTATGCAAGAACTTTGACAGTGCGGCTCAATTCACCAACCATCCTGAAGGTTTATTGAACCAGATTAAAGCGTGTAATAGTGTTTATCGTTTCCAATTCCCAATTCGCCGTGGAAATGGTTTCGAAGTAATTGATGCTTGGCGTGTTGAGCACTCGCATCATATGAGTCCGACAAAAGGTGGTATTCGCTATAGCGAAATGGTTAACGAAGATGAGGTGATGGCGCTTGCAGCCCTTATGACTTACAAATGTGCCATCGTAAACGTTCCATTTGGTGGCGCTAAAGGTGGTATCAAAATCAACACTAAACAATATAGTGTTGCCGAGTTAGAAACCATCACTCGTCGTTATACAACAGAGTTAATCAAGAAAAATTTTATTGGTCCTGGTATCGACGTTCCTGCTCCTGATTATGGATCAGGCGAACGCGAAATGAGTTGGATCGCAGATACTTATATGACCATGAATCCTGGTCAGTTAGATGCATTAGGTTGTGTTACTGGTAAGCCAATTGCACTCCACGGTATTCGCGGACGTAAAGAAGCTACTGGCCGTGGTGTTGCGTACGCTGTACGTGAATGCGTAGATGTTGCAGAAGATATGGCTAAACTTGGTTTCAAAGCCGGTTTGGGCGATAAAAGGGTAATTGTTCAAGGTTTGGGTAACGTGGGTTATCACTCTGCTAAATTCCTGGCCGAATTTGGAGCGACTATAGTAGGTCTATGTGAGTACGAAGGAGCAATATATAATCCGAACGGCTTAAATGTAGACGAAGTTTTTGCACACCGCAAAAATACGGGTTCAATCCTTGGTTTTCCAGGTGCTACAGATTTCAAAAACTCGATGGACGGCTTAGAGCAGGATTGTGATATCCTTGTTCCTGCAGCTTTAGAAAACCAATTTACAGAGCATAACATCCGCAACGTTAAAGCAAAAATTATTGCCGAAGGCGCTAACGGACCTACAACTCCAGAAGCTGAGGCTATTTTCACAGAAATGGGCGGAATAATTATTCCAGATATGTATTGCAATGCCGGTGGTGTTACGGTTTCTTATTTTGAGTGGTTAAAAAATCTTTCTCACGTAGCTTTTGGCCGCATGGAAAACCGTTACGCAGCTAACTCGAATGCTAATCTGATTAATACATTAGAAAACTTAACAGGTAAGACTATCCTTCCAGAACACCGCTTAATGATTGTTAAAGGTGCATCTGAGATCGAATTGGTGAACTCTGGTTTGGAAGATACAATGATTCATTCTTACCACGAGATCCGTGAGACTTTGGTAAATAAACCAGCGACCCAAACATTAAGAACAGCGGCATTTGTTAATTCGATTGATAAAATTGCTGTTTCTTACATGAATTTAGGTGTTTGGCCATAAGCCTATCACAGTAATTGCGAATCTCGATTTTGTCAAGATTCGCAATTTATTATAAATCCTTGCAGATATAAAATTTGCAAGGATTTTTTTTGGAAATTTTAGTTCTTTGCTTTGAACGGTCGTCCTTGCGAGGTACGAAGCAATCTTATGATAAAATAATACCACAAATGAGATTGTACCAAAGGCATTCCTCGGGAGCTTCAATCGATAAAAATCGATTTCGCCTGAATGCCGCAGGCAAGCAACGACGCAAAGTTAAAACCTCAATGGTAAATCCTTATTCAGAGGAAGTGATACTCAATTCTTCCAAATCTAAACGCCATTCTTCTTTTCTGATAATATCGTCGTCGTAGTTTTTATTACTTTTCAAATGATGTAATTCATCCCTTTGAACCTGAATCAAAGCCAGCACAATTTCATGATATGCCTTCAAATCTACCTGATCAATCTGTCCAGCTTTAAAGGCTTTCAGGGTATCTTTCTTTTCAATTAACGAGTGTTGGAGTTCGGCTTTCAAATTTACCATTAACTCATTGTGGGTACATTGATATTTATAATCAGCTTTCAGTTTATCCAACGAGAGATCAATTAATTTAAGTTTAATCTGGCTGGTCTGTTCCTGTTCAGATAATTTATGTTTCGGAGCTGGAATATTTAGCCACTTGATAAAAAAAGGTAGCGTTAAACCCTGTACCACCAGCGTTACGAATATAACCACGAAGGTGATAAATAAGATCAGGTTCCTTAATGGAAATGGAATCTGATCGGAAATCATTACCGGAATAGATAATGCTGCGGCCAAAGAAACTACGCCCCGCATTCCGGCATAAACAATTACTAACGAAGAATGCCAGGTCATGTCCTGGTAGCGCACTCTTGTTTTTTTGTTAAAAATCCTGGTGATCCTGGCAGTGGAGAAGAGCCAGATAAAACGCACTACCAAAGCAAGTACACTTATTCCCACCCCATAGCCTATTGCTCTACCTATCGGGTAATCTGGGCCAAGACCTGCTACGATATCTGGCAAAGCCAAACCTATCAAAATAAAAACTACACCATTTAACAGGAATATCAAGGCAGACCAAACCGAAACGGTTTTAATTCGCGAGCTTGAGGTTAAAATAATATGAGATTGACTGGAGAGTAATAAACCTCCAGAAACAACTGCCATTACACCCGAACCCTCAAAATGTTCTGCTACGATATACATGAAGTAGGGCGTAATTAGTGTAAGCACGGTATCAATGTTTTCGGTTGTTGGAAGCCATCTGTGTATGGCGTAAAATATACCGCCAATAGCCAAACCAACCAAAATACCACAACCCGCTACGGAAACAAAATCTATAGCTGCATCATGCAGAACGAAAGTTCCGGCGGTGACTGCGACCAATGCGAATTTAAACACGATTAAACTGGAAGCATCGTTTACCAAACTTTCGCCCTCCAGTAAAGCACTTACCGTTTTTGGAATTTTTAATCCTTTAAGTACTGCGGCTGCAGCAACGGCGTCTGGCGGCGAAATAATTCCACCCAATAAAAAACCTAAAGCCAAAGTGAAACCCGGTATAAATGCCACGGAAGCATAAGCTACAGCCATTGATGTAATAATTACCAAACCAACGGCCATTAAAAAGATCCCACCTTTGTATTCCCAGAAATCCTTCCAGGAGGTAAACCATGCAGCCTCATAAAGGAGTGGAGGTAAGAAGAGCAGGAAGACAATATCGGGATCGATTTTTATATGGGGGATACCAGGAATAAATCCGATAATTAATCCTGCTAATACTAAAAAAATAGGGTATGAAATCTTTAATTTCTGACCAACCATCACCAATAATGTCACGCCGAGTAACAAAATAAGGATTAAAATAAGATTGTCGTGGAGCATATTTGCTATTAGTTTGTTGCACTAAATTTATTAAGAATATAGGAATGATAAAATTCTAAAGGGTCGTCAAGAGTTGATAAAGGGCATTAATGTCTTGATTGTTCATTTCTAATTTTCCTTGTATGGCGATTTTCTTGTCACGGGTAGCTTGAGCTGTGACGGTTAAATATTTCAGGCTTTCCAGATACCTGGAGATTATTGGCAAGCTAACCTGTCGGTTTAATTGTTTAAAATTGACATTCAAGGCAAGGAAGTTATTGTTTTTTTGCGAATATTGATGAAGGGAAGGTTCTTTCGTTGTGCTGAGGGTAAGTTGCTTGCTATTTCCCCCAACAAATACCTGGTAAAGAGGAAAAACTGATTTGTTAACCACGCCGCTATCCAGGTAAATAACGTTTTGACGGGCCAGGTAATTTTTTAACGGCAAAGCATCAGCAGAAATATTGATAAGGACATTTGGAACATCTTTTTGCTGAAGCGTTACTTTCTGCACCTTTTCGAAATCATCGTTGTATTCATAAGTAATAATTGAATCCGTTTGCTTTATGGTATTTATCCATTCCATATCAATGTTCCCCTGATAATATTTAACCAGGCTATCTTGCTCAATAACCACATTTTTTAGCTTGAATTCTTTTTTGATGTTTCGTTCGAAATCTGCATTCAGCCAAAAGTTCATTACATGGTTTGTATTGGCTGGCTGATGGCTGTTCAGCCCGCTCTTAATTTTCATTCCTTCTAGTGTATTAAAAATGCCATTGAAGCTGATTTCGCCACTTTTAAAATCAAGCTCCGCAAGCTGAGCATTTTCTTGAAAAGCGACGTGACTGCTAGATTTTATCAGCTGGCTAAATCCACCATCGCTCATTTCTTTAAAGTCTTTTTCATTCAAAACATCTTTCAGGACTGCATCAAAATTTGCAATCTGACTTGAAAAAACTACTGCAGCACTTTTTTCATCGTACCAAATTGCTACGTTACCCAATACAGATTTTGCATAGTTAAGCTTATTGCTCACCTTTTTAATTTTAAACCCTACGGCCTTGCTTAAAAAATCTTCAAAATTTTGGAGATTCCTGATTTTAAATCTGGCGAAAAACGAGGTATTCGGTTGATCCTTTATGGTATACAAATATAGGTTTGCAGGAATGCTTAATCCATGGTCTATGCGCTTAAATGAACGCCCAACATTTTTCCCGGTATCTGATTTAAAGTAATGAACCGGGTTTGAGATGGCATTGAAAGCCAATGTTTTTAAAATTTCATCAACACTTATCTTTACTAAAGAAGTGGTATTTTTTGGAATAGCTATTTGATTGGCACTGTAATTCCTATACTTGAGCGTACCAAGAAACAAAATCAGCAGCGATATTAAAATCACTGCTGCTATTTTTAGAAATTTCTTCATACGTCATTTTTTGCCGCAGATTTTCACAGATGAACACAGATTTTTAACAAGTTAATTTCGTGTTCGTCATTTTTACCTGTGGTTAATTGTTGAGTTATTTCGAAGCATTTTCAATTAATGAAAACAGATATTTTAAAGCATTCTCATGTCCATTAGGTATTTCAGCACTAATGTCTGCAGAAACTACATTTCCTTTAATTGGATTCGATTTCATATAGATATTTCCCATTTTGCCCAAAGTTTCATTGAATTTCTTTGCCGTTTCTTCGCCTCCAATTTCTTCGGTAGGAACTTTGCCTACCAGGTTTTTCGCATTGAATAAGAAACTAAAATTGTTTTTTGCCAAAAGCGTTTTATGCGATTTACTAATGGCCGGAACGAAAGTATTGTTGCTGATACTTTCCATTTCAGTTATTGAATTGCCAAAGAAAACGATACCATCTCTAATCATAAAGTAAATATCGATCGGGCTTTTCTTCTCCTCAATTTTATAAATGTTGTTGTTAACCGTAACATAGTTTTTATTCATGCCATACTTAATCAGCTTGTTCATCAATCGATGATCTTCTGATGAAAACATAAACAAGAAATCAGGTAAAGTTTCTTTTTTGGTTTTTGTTACTTCTTTTCGATTATAATCATCATCATAATCGTAAGTGGTGTAGGTAACATCTTTGGTATTTAAGCCATTAATTACAAACATGGCATCGCCTTTCACTACCATGCTTACCGCTTCTTCATCTAACAAAAGCGAAAATAAATCGGTTCCCAATTCAATTTCTTCTCCCATGTTTTTCCCTAAAAACGAACCATAAGTCTGTTTCATTAATTTAGGAAATTCTTCTAAATAGGCTTTTGTATCAATAGAATAACCCATAAAGCCAATTGCTTTATCACTATTAACATACTTCAGAAACTTTTTATTTAATTTCCTATTCATTATTTTTTTGTAGGCATCGGCTTGATCTTTGGCTAATTCTAAGCCTGTAGAAATGCGGAAACTTTTTTCATCCATAAAAAGCTTGGCATTTAAACTGCCATAACCTGTCATTAACCCCGATTTGCCGTAAGTACCAAATTCGGGAGCAATGGAATTGTAAGCATCCTGTAGGCTGGAAACCCAAAGTTCGGCAATGGCTTTGCTATCTAAACTAGAAGCATAAGATTTATTTTTTTCTATGGATTCATAATTCTCGGTGAATATTTTATTGGCTTCGGCAGTCATCCAAACCATAGCCAGCTCTTTTTTCAAGCTGTCCTGTTCTTCTCTTTCCTTTCGATATTCATCATACCGGTCGTCAGCATCGCCGGCTTCAGTCATTACAGCGGTGCTATCGGTTGTGTATCCTTCTTCCATGTAAGGTGAATCCACGACCTCAATCATTGGTTCCTTTATTTCTATAACTTTTTTTGGTTTTTTAGCAATCGCTTTAGGTTTGCTTTTTGCGCCCTTCTTTTTTCCTTTTGATTTCTTTGCAGCACTGTTCTTTTTTTGTGTCGGGTGCTTCTTTTTTACTACCTCACGGCTTTCCATTTGAGGATATGATTCGCCAATGGTGGGCGGTGCAGGAACGTCGACAACTACCACATCGCTGGCAACAGCTGCCGTACTATCTACAGTTGTAGTACTTTCTAGCGCAGCAACATCTCCATAATTAGTTTGATATTTAATGTCCTTAATGCCGTAGCGGGCAGAATTTGCCGAATCGGCAAAGAAAGAACTTCGGATGCTCCCTGTAATGAAATACAACATATCCTTATTCCACTTGATAATAACGCCTCCGTTATCGGGCATTTTCAATGTTCTCACATCGCCATCAACTATGATTTTTTTGTCTTTATCCTTTATCAGGCTTTCAAATTTCGCAGCATCTTTGAGCGGAATCAAAAAACAATTGTAGGTAATACTATCACTCAATTGGTTGAAATAGTACATGTTTTTTTCCAGATTCACACCAAAATCTTCAATACTATTTAGATTTTGATCAAGGGATTTTGATGTTTCTGTTAATAGTTTTTTGCCGAGAAACGACTCATTAAAATCTTTAACAAACATCAGTTTAAATACATTGTCGCCTTTGATGGTAGCAACAGTAAAAGCGTTTGAAGGGATTTTTTTGACTAGATCTTGAGCGTAATTTAATTTAGCGAGAAATAGAATGGAGACCGCAATTAGAATTTTTTTCATTTTTATTTAGATAGTTGTATTTGATTGGAAACATTAATTTTTCCATTAATTAAATCCATTACACTTGCTTTAAGCATAACCGCTTTTTTTGATTTTGATAGATTTGAGGCGGAATTGGTAGTACTGATAACTGGAGACTCAAAGCGGTAAATGCTGGTATACATTGCGCCATTAAACACCGCTTTATCTTTACTTTTAAGTTTATTGTACTCGGTTTTTGCTGATGCAACCGCTTGATATTTCCGGCTAAAAGTTTTGGTTGTTTTATTATAAGTGTATGAAGAGGTATTTGTTGCTTTGATTTTCTGCTGCGCAAGGATATTTTTGGTAATGTTGTTGATATTCGAAACATCCTTGAAAGAAAAACTGATGGTAGCGATGTAATTATTAAAATCGCTGGTGGTTTTAACATTGGTAATGCCTTCACTTTTACGCAAATAAGCTGCTGCCTCATTTAGTTCCTTTTGAATTTTTTGCTTACTAGGCACTTTATACCCTTGAACACTATCCAACAGCATTATTGATGCTACTTTAGTTTTACTTTGGCTCAAATTAATGGTTAACATTACATCGCCAGTGCCATCGTTTCGCATGGTAATCTCTTCAACAACCTGAAAACATGAACTCAATATGGGTATGATAAATGCAACTGCAACTAAAATGTAGAACTGTCTAAGGTTCATAAAAATTCTTTAAATAAATGGGACGCAATTGAGGAATAATCTGAAGCTTCAAACTTAATCATTAAAGACGAAATTTTAATCGATTTTCATTTCCAATTTGAAAGCACTGCCGATTTCGAAAGTTGAAGGACACTATCTGACAAGAAATTTTAAGAGGTGGTCGTTTCCATGCGGTTAACCTGGGTTAATAAACCCCACAGAAAGTGGTAGCCCCGAAAGCCAATTTTTCATTGGATGAGGGCTAAAGCAAATGGCGGGATTGATTAAGCTAAGAATTGCTATTTGGTCATTTTCTAAATATTATTTAATGAATTTTTTTAACAGTTATCGATTTATAAAATCTTAACCAAAATTTGGTTTCCGTATTAATCAGCTAATTGTCAATATAAAGACAAGAAAATTGTTAACTGGCGTTCGCTATGGCTATTTTTCTATCTTTGTTGCCAGCTTTTACACTAACATACAAAATGAAAAAAAGTGCAATCATCGGTTTGATTACCATTGCTATTTCGGTGGGAATCTTATTTAGCTTAAACGCCAATACAGATACTTATTCAAATTTCAAAGAAGCGGCTTCTTCACAAAAAGAGGAGCACGTAATGGGTTATTGGGAAAAATCAAAAGGAATGTATTATGATGCTGTGAAAGATGCTAATCATTTTGCATTCCATATGAAAGATGAAAAAGGAGAAGTTCGAGAGGTGATTTATAATGGCACAAAACCTCAGGATTTTGAAAAATCTGAGAAATTAGTTCTTATCGGAAAAATGGATAAGGACAAATTCTACGCGTCGAAAATTTTAATGAAATGCCCATCTAAATACAATGATAATCTCGTTGAAGTGAATAAAGATGGTAAGGTGGATACAGTTGGTAAGTACGGCGAAAAAAAATATAATTAATTTTAATGGATATTCAGTTTGTAGGCGAAAACCTGTTGCCGGGTAAAATCGGGCAGTTTTTTATTGTGTTGGCTTTTAGTGCATCGTTACTTTCAACAATTGCATATTTTTTTGCCAGTCGCAAAGAAAATTTAGAAGATAAATCTTGGCGTAACCTTGGTAGAATAGGCTTTTTGGTTAACTGGGCGAGTATAATTGGCATCGGCGTGGTGCTTTTTTACTTAATCCTTGGCCATTACAACGAGTATAATTATGTTTATTTCCACTCTTCGAAAGAACTTCCGATTTACTATATCGTTTCTGCTTTCTGGGAAGGACAGGAGGGAAGTTTCTGGCTTTGGGCTTTCTGGCAATCATTTTTAGGTGCACTTTTAATTTGGAAAGCTAAAACCTGGGAACGCCCTGTAATGACCGTTGTGGCATTTTCGCAAGTGTTTTTAACCTCAATGATGTTGGGAGTAGAAATTTTTGGCGAACGCATTGGTAGTTCTCCTTTTATCTTACTGAGAGATGCGGTTGATTTAAAAGCGATGGCTCCTGTAGTTTTCGCAAATCCTGAAAACTTTGCGAAATACTTAACATTTATAACCGACGGAAGAGGCTTAAATCCACTATTGCAAAATTACTGGATGGTTATTCACCCGCCAACCCTGTTTTTGGGTTTTGCAAGTATGGTGGTGCCTTTTGCTTACGGAATTGCTGCTTTGTGGCAAAAACGTTATAAAGACTGGATTAAACCTGCAATGCCATGGACGCTTTTTGCGGTGATGGTTTTGGGTACCGGAATTATTATGGGGTCATTCTGGGCTTACGAAGCGCTAAACTTTGGAGGTTTCTGGGCCTGGGATCCGGTTGAAAATGCTTCGCTGATTCCGTGGCTAACCTTAATTGGTGCAGTACACGTAATGATTGCTTACAAAAACACAGGTCATGCTTACTTTACCGCAATTGCCCTGGTTTTCTTAAGCTTCTTACTGGTATTGTATGCTTCATTCTTAACCCGAAGTGGAATTTTAGGTGATACATCGGTACACTCATTTACCGATATGGGCATGTTTGGCCACTTGATTTTATACAATGTGGTGTTTGCTGCCCTTGCTATATTCTTGGTGGTTAAAAGATGGAAAGAATTACCGATAACTACTAAAGATGAGGAAACTTATTCGCGTGAGTTTTGGATGTTTATCGGTGCGTTAGTGGTAACTGTTGCTTGTATTCAGGTGATTTTTTCTACCTCAGTTCCTGTATTTAATAAAGCATTCGGGACTAACTTTTCTCCTCCAATTGATGCAGTTAAATATTACAACAAGTGGCAAGCGCCTTTTGCGGTTTTGGTAACGTTAATTTCAGGTTTCTCTCAATATCTAAAATACAAAAGAACTGATCCGAGAAAATTTTACAGCAGCTTAATCTCAGTGATATTGTTTTCGCTGGTTTTAACCGCTGGTTTGGTATACGTTGCAGATATCTACACCAATACCATGTATATTCTGATCACGTTTAGCTGTATTTTTGCAGTACTTTCCAATGCGGCAATTCTCTATCAAGCTTTCGGAGGCAAGGTAAAACTGGCTGGTTCGGCAATAGCGCACATTGGTTTTGCATTCTTAATTTTGGGTGCCCTTATTTCTGCGGCTACGAATAAACCACTATCCATCAACGCAAATAATTTCATTCCTGTAAAGGATTTCGAGAAGACTGAAAAGCCGGGTGAAAACATCATGTTATATAAAAACGAGCCCAAACAAATGGGTAAGTATACGGTAACTTATGTTTCAGATACCACTCAACTGCCAAACACGATTTATACTCTTAATTTTAAGGTTTTAGATAAGGAAGGTAAAGTGAAAGAGGATTTCAATTTACATCCTCACGTTCAGGATAATGAAAAGATGGGATTGATTGCTTCACCAGATACCAAGCAC
Organism: Pedobacter sp. MC2016-05; assembly: GCF_026239735.1. GTDB lineage: Bacteria > Bacteroidota > Bacteroidia > Sphingobacteriales > Sphingobacteriaceae > Pedobacter. The sequence goes on along the minus strand of NZ_JAPIVT010000011.1, from coordinate 75,716 downwards.
TATTTAACTTATGATGTGTATACGCACATTACCAGTGCTGCGGTAAAGCAGGCCTCTCACGAAGATCATGAAGGTCATTCTGATGATGAAAATTATAAAGCACCAAGAATTGTTAGGGTTTCGGTAGGGGATACCATTCATACTTCAAGTGGAATTGTAACCGTAAAAGCGTTAAATAACAAACCTGTTGCTAAAGATTTGGTGTTGGCCCAAGGCGATTATGCTGTTGGCTTACCTTTGGAAATTAATGCCGCTGGTAAAGTTTATACTGCCGAGCCAATGTTTTTGATCAAAGGGAATAACACATTCGATTTTGCTCGTAAGGTGGATGAGTTGGATTTGAAATTCCGTTTTGCGCAGGTTTTGCCTGACGAGAAAAAGGTTGAACTTCAAATTTTTGAGAAACCTCAACAAGCAAAAGACTGGGTAGTTTTTAAAGCCATTGAGTTTCCTTTCATTAACTTATACTGGGCAGGTACTATTATTATGGTCATAGGTTTCTTGCTATCTATTTTTAGAAGACGAAAAGAAGCTAAAGTAGCATAAGTAGATGAACATTGTTTTAATAGGATCTGGAAATGTAGCCACACACTTAGCTAAGGCATTAGTTGCCAAAGCAGAAAATGTAGTGCAGGTTTATAGCCAGAATCTGTTAAATGCCAGTTTACTTGCGCAACAAACAGATGCCGAAGCAATAAATCAGTTATCCGAAGTGGATCAGACTGCCGATTTATACATCATCTCAGTTAGGGATGATGCTATTGAACACGTTGCTTCAGCTTTAAAAAATGTTGAGGGGCTTGTAATTCATACTTCAGGTACAACTGATATTTCTGCGATTAAGAATTACACAGCAAGAGCCGGAGTTTTTTATCCACTGCAAACTTTCTCCAAAGTGAAGGAAGTTTCTTTTGATCATATTCCGCTTTGCATCGAAGCGAGTAACATCAATGATCTAGAGATTTTGAAACGACTTGCTGAAAAGCTAAGTGATCAGGTTTATGAAATAGATGGAGAAAAGAGAAAAGCACTTCACCTTGCTGCTGTTTTTGCCTGTAATTTTCCAAACCATCTTTATGCTTTAGCAAATCAATTTCTTATAGAAAATGGGCTTGATTTCAACATTATCAGACCTTTAATTGCTGAAACCGCAGATAAGGTGATGGATAATTTACCAGAGAAAGTGCAAACTGGTCCCGCTGTGCGTGGAGATGAGAGCACTATGAATAAGCATTTAGGTTTGTTAGAAAGCCAACCTGAATTGCAGAACATTTATCAAACTTTAAGCAAGAGCATAAAATTAATACCTAAATAGCATTTTTACGGCTTTTGCTTCTTACTTTTGCAAAATATTATGAGCATTTTTAAACTAAAAATAAATTTCGAAGAAGCAGATCATGCACCTGTAGAATTACCTATAGCAGCTGGCGAGTCGGTTTTAGATGTTTGCCTGGATAATGGCATCGAACTTCAACACAACTGCGGCGGTGTTTGCGGATGCAGTACATGCCATGTTTATGTTACCCAGGGAATGGATAACATTGAAGAAATTTCTGATAAAGAAGAAGATTTTATTGACAGGGCGGTAAGGCCTCGAATAACCTCACGTTTGGGCTGCCAGTGTGTAGTGATTAATGGCGATATTGAAGTTACCATTCCTGATCAATCTGGATTTATGGGACATTAGGCTTCTTTATGAAGTTTTCAGTCTAGAATCCGAAGGTCTGAAGCTCCAAACTCGTAGCTTAATAGCCTTAAAACTTTCCAACAAAATTACCCAACAATACAACCTAAAAATAAAAACATGAACAACGATAAATTTGCCTTACCCTTTTACTGGAATGATTATGAAGATATTGCAATGTCTTTATATGAGAAATTTGGAGATGAGTTTGGCGAAACTAAGATTTACCGCATCCGTTTTACCGATTTGTTAGAGTGGGTTTTGGAATTACCTAACTTCAAAGGCACCCGTGAAGAAAGTAGCGAAGGCCATTTAGAGCAAATTCAATCTGCCTGGGTTTACGAGTGGAGAGATAATCAAGATTAGTAATGAGTTACTGGTTGTAGGTTACAGGTTATAGGTTTGAAATTATCATTTTGACGCTCTAACTTGTAATATAATCCAGCAAATTTTGTGCGATTTAAGGTTTTAAACACTCTGTTTACAAACCCTGACTAATAACCTGTAACTCTCAACCCACAACACAGCATGTTTCTCCAAAAATTAAAAGAAATTACAACCTTCATTTTTGATGTTGATGGTGTGCTTACCGATGGTTCTGTGCAGGTAACTGATAATGGCCAATCATTGCGTACTTTCAATATCAAAGATGGTTATGCCATGCAACTGGCGGTTAAAAAAGGTTATAACTTGTGCATTATTTCAGGAGGAGATGGTATTGCGATGGGAAAACGATTTTTCAACCTAGGCATAACTGATGTATTTTTGGGGGCTGGCGATAAGGTTTCCATCTTTAAACAATATCTATCTGATAAAAAAATCACGGCAGGAGAAGTGCTTTACATGGGTGATGATATTCCTGATTTAAAAGTGATGAAATTAGTCGGATTGGCTACTTGTCCCGCTGATGCTGTGGAGGAAATCAAAGCTGTTTCTACCTTCATTTCCCCATATCCCGGTGGCAAAACCGCTGTTCGCGATATTATTGAAAAGGTGATGAAGGTGCAAGGCAAGTGGTATGATGAACATCCTAACGCTGCTGATTCAAGCAAATAATTATATTTCCTAAAACTGAGGCTGCTCTCTATCCGCTATTCGCAATCGAAAAGCCAATTCGATTTGCAACAGCGAAGTTACACTCTTCCTTTAAACTTTTGATTTCAGATTTACTCCAACAAGTCTAAATTTCAAAACAAAAAAAATGAAAAAATTAATGATGATTTGTGCATTGTTATTCTCAGTAATAACTTATGCAAATGCGCAGCAAGGTGGCGGTCGCGGCGGTATGATGATGAAACCGGAAGATCGTGTAAAACAACTTGATGAAAAGTTGAAGCTAAACGATGATCAAAAAACAAAGCTGACCACTGTGTTTACTGAGCAAGCTGATGCAATGAAAAAAATGCGTGAGGAAGCTCAAGGTGGAGACAGAGAGGCAATGAGAGAGAAAATGCAAAAATTTCGTGCAGATGGAGATGTTAAGGTGAATGCCGTTTTAACTGAAGATCAAAAAAAGCTTTATAAAACATGGCAAGAGGAGCAACGTGCTGAAATGCAGAAACGCATGCAGGAACGCGGTGGAAATAACTAAGTTTTAAATAAAATGATAATAACAAAAGCGGCTTTTCTGTCGCTTTTGTTATTTTAGCGCTTTCCGAAATATTATGTTGAATAAAATTCCCATTACACTCGCTTCAAAATCTCCACGCAGGCAAGAGCTGCTTAAACTTATGGGCCTTAACTTCAAAGTCGAACTTAGAGATGTGGATGAAAGTTACCCCGAATCTTTAAGTCCTGCTGAAATAGCCGTTTATATTTCAGAGCAAAAAGCAAAAGCCTTTGAAGCAGGCAACGAAGTAGTGATTACTGCCGATACCATTGTCGCCCTGAATGGAGAAATATTGGGAAAACCAAGAGATAAAAATCATGCACAGGAAATGCTTGCTAAGCTATCAGGAAATAAGCATGAGGTTTATACTGGCGTAACGCTTGTTAAAGGCAACAAAATATTTTCTTTCTATGATCGAACCGAAGTTTATTGTAAAGCTGTTACAGGCGAGGAAATCGATTTTTATATTGATAATTATAAACCATTTGATAAAGCCGGAAGTTATGGTGTCCAAGATTGGTGGGGACTTGTAGTGGTAGAACGCATTGAGGGATCTTATACCAACGTAATGGGTTTACCGACGGAGAAACTGTATCGAGAATTAGAAAAATTTGTAAGTTTTTAATCCCTCGGAGTTTTTTTTATTTCTATCTGTGGAATCCTAAACCATTTTTCATCATGTAAGCAAATACACCGAAAGATGAAAAATTCAAACGCACTAGTGACCATTGCTGAACCTTGCACTCAAAACTGGGAGGAGATGGATCAAAAAGATGGATTTAATTTTTGCCAGGCTTGCAATAAATGTGTGGTAGATTTTACCGGATATAGTAACGCTGATATTATTAAAACATTAGCCAATGGTTCGTCAGAAGTTTGCGGAAGGTTAACCGAGACTCAACTCAACCAGCTTAATTACCATCTGGTAGTGGCGCCTGCCAATAGAAACTGGATGAAATATATTGGGGTTTTAGCCATTGGCGTAAGCATTTTTACGCAGAATGTTAATGCTTCGGTACTAACGGAAAAGCCAGAAACGCAAATCGTCGAAAAACTGCGTAGCCATGCAGATGAGAAGAAACCAATTACCATAAAAAAGATTAGCGGCAGAATTTTAGATGAAAATAAAAAACCGCTGACAGGAGTTAGAGTGGTTATTCTGAATACTAAATATTATGCTTCTACTGATAAAAACGGTAATTACGAGATAAAATTCACCAGCGGAATCAGAAACGAAAACAAAATCCTTGCAGTTCAAAGCGCTCGGTTCTCTGGCAACATGACCTTAAATTATGCTGTAGAAAAGCAAGTTGATTTGCTCTTAAGAATGGAACCGATGATTGTAGGAAAAATAATGTATGTTCCGAAAAAGGGAAATACAATCTTATAAAAAGCCTGCAAGCGAACCCATTTTCAAATCGTAAGTGGAGAGGATGATTTCATTAATTTTTGCTCTGCCCAGTACGTAGTTTGTAATTAGCGTGGCCATCACAATCATATCTACCCGAAGCGGAATCATACCTTTCATGGCTGCTCGTTCCGAATGATTGCGATTTAAAAGTTCAATAGCGGTTTCGATGTATTCATCATAGTTAAATGCGTAGGTTTTGGCTGTCGCAATTTCTACCGGATAATTCTTTTTCTTGATGATCAGTTCAGCAAAGGTTTCAAATGCACCTGCAGATCCAATTAAAATTTTGGGTTCGTACTGTTCACATTTCTCAAATAGCGCTGCTAATTCGATTTGAATATGATATAGAAGGGCATTTTTGTCTTCATCATTAATAGGATCAGATTTGAAAAACTGTTGCGCTAAACGGGCGGCACCGATATTGTAACTTTTTTTCCAGAGCAATTTTTCGGTATCACAAAAGATAAACTCTACACTTCCGCCTCCAATATCCATAATTAAAGATGATTGTTTGATCGGACCGCTCAGCTTTACACCTTGATAAATCAGCTCTGCCTCATCATCGCCACTAATTACTTCAATCGAAATTCCACAGGTTTGTAAAACAGCTTCAACGAAATCCTTTCCGTTTTTGGCACTTCGCACAGCCGAAGTTGCGGTGGCCTTAAGCTGCTCTACCTTAAATTCTTTGATGGTTTCTGCAAATTTTTCTAAACAGGCTATACCACGATTGAAAGCTGCCGGTATAATCATGTTCTCGTTAATCCTTCCTTCGCCGAGTTTAACTGGTACATTGGTTTTGTAAAGTATATCGAAGTTTTGCTGTGCAACTTCTGCAATAAGCAAATGAAAAGTGTTGGTTCCTAGATCGATAACTGCGATTCGCATTTTGTAATTATAAAATAAAACGGTGCAAGGGCTGCCATTGATAGTAGCAGAAAGTTATTTAATAAACCGGATTGAAGCGATATCTTCCGATGGCTTTGCCGAACAGTCGGCACTAAATACCATTGGGAATTTAGCAAAAAGCCGGACTTACCTTAAAGAATTCGCTGCTTTTGCTTTCCCGGTCAGAATAAATTCTTCAAACCATCAAAAATACTTTCGAAAAAGGTGCCAATATTCAAACCGCTACTGTGGTTAAAATAAACAAATATTAAAAAGGCTAGAACAACAAAAATGATGAGTTTCCTGAATGCAAAAGCAATAATCACCAGCGCAATAGGGATAATAAAAAGCCATAAGCTGCTAATAGCATAAGGGGTGAGGTCAGCATCTTTCTTATACACGTAAACCAGCTTGCTATGGGTGCCCGTATCGTTTTGATGTTTGATATATACAAATGTAGATTTATCGATAGGAAGGGGTAGCACCGCAATTCCATCGTTAAATTTTAATACCTGGGTAAAGCCGCTAACGCTAAAGGTATAGGTGCCATTAATATTTTCGTTTGGAACATTTAATGAATCGGCAGCTATGATGGCCAGTTTATTATTTTTAAGCAAATTTTCTTTTACGAGAAAATTATTGATGGCTGCAGTTTGTGCCGAGCTAAAAAAACCGATTAAACACAGGGATAATAGTAAAATGATTCGCTTCATTCGATAGAACGTTTATTGTAAATTAGATAACCGATATGTAATAATACACCATTTCTTTTAATTGCATCGTTATATAAATTGTAGCTTAAGCTTACAGGGCCCACAGGCGTATGATAAACTACGCCAGCTGTAGCCGCATAGCGTATTTTGCTTATGGCTTTCGCATAATCTACATCTTGAAAATTATTTAATTCGAACTCTTTATGTGGCAAAAATAAGTATCCTTCCAATCTAAAATCCAAATTTTTTCTAAAGTTATAAATGTTTTTTATTCCTCCTGCTGCGTATGTGGTGGCTCTAAACTTATCTAAAAAGAGCGATCGGCTATCTTGTATCGGGTAAAATGCCGGAGAAACCAAAAGAGTAGAATAATAATTACTAAACAGGGGTTGGTTCGAAATTACTCCCTCAACAATGTAGCCTAAAGTGTATTTGTTAAGGTGTAAAAAATAGTTTTCCTGGGTGAGTTTGATACTTCCCCATTGCCGTAACCTGCTTACGCCAATTGGTTTTGAAAAACCAGGGATATTACGTGATATGTTACCTGGATTATAATTTTCGCGACCGGTTGTGTAATTTACACTGAGAGAAAAACTTTGACCATTAGTGGCATATTGTTTTCTATTTAATGAATTTTTCTCCAGATTTAACGACCCTCTAAAACCGTTGAAAATAGTTTGATCCAATAAATCGCCTACCGAAAAAGTATTGTTAGGACTGTAGCGGTCGTTATTATTGATGAAATTAGCATGCAAAACTACCTTTGTATTGTAGTTCAATGGTACACCCATCATCAAATCTATTTTTCTATCCGACTGCTCTATATAAATGGGACGGGGATTTTCGATAAAAATTTTGCTCGTATTGTAGAAGTTCCAGTGGTTATAAGTAAGCTCAGCCGCTAAAAAAATGGGCAGTTTTGTGGGATAATCGATCCGGCCATTAACCTGAACAGATTCATAAAATCTGCCTGAATAAAAGCTGGTGCCAAAAGTATAAGCTTTTCTATTGAGGTAATTATATTCTGCACCCAAAAAAACGTTGCTTATTGGCCTGGTCGAAATGTTGCCACCTAAATCGAGTTTGAAGCTTTTTTTTGGTTGTGCAACCACCTCAAAAGTATAATTGTCAGTAACGGCCTGGTATGATATTTTAGGGTAAATGGTTTCAAAAGTTTGATCGGCGACTAGTTTATAGTAACCCCGTTTGATATCTTCAAGATTAAAGGTGGCCTTATCACTTTTAAAAAGCCGCTCTACATATTTTTTTTGCTGACTATTTACGCCGGAAACAATAATATTGCTAAAATTTAAATCGGGTTTACGCGAATTAAATGCTGCCCTTTTCCGTTCCAGCTCCAGTGGGTCGACTCTCTTTGCGATCAGGGCTTTAATTCGAGGCATATCAGCCATGGTGGCATCATATCCTTTTTTAATTAAATCCTCGACAGGCGCAAAATTGGTTACACTGTAAGTGCCCAAATCGGGCTGGATATAAATGCCGTTTTTGCCAATCATGGTAGAATCGGATTTAGATAGAAACATGTAAACCAAAAAGCGGTTCATCAGCCTATCATCAATATTTTTTGGATATTCGTTATAAGTTTTTGAAGAAACATTTGCGCCAATTACATAATCGGGTTTAAACTCTTTTTCCATTACATCGGCTGGAAAGTTATTGTACAAACCTCCATCAAAAACATATTTCCCATCCAACTTAATTGGCCTGTAAACAATGGGAACAGTCATTGTAGCTCTCACAGCTTCGGCTAAACTTCCTTTACTTACGGTGATGCTTTTCTGCGAAAGTACATCGGCAACCATACAACGATAAGGCACAAAGAGGTTATCAAAATTATCTTTCGAAACTGCCGATGCTTGAGAAAAGAGTTCCAAAAAAGCAAAATTAAGTGGAATATCGTTGATGATATTGGAGCGAAAGCTAAAGTGGAAACCAGTATCAATGGCCACTTTGGCTGTTAACATCGATGCATTTGGTGCGTTTTTTTGAAAGTAATACGTATAATCACTCGTGTATCTTCCGTTTACCCAGTTTTGAAATTCTTTGCTTACCGCAATTTGTTCAATTTGCTTAGGCGAATAGCCCGCGGCGTACATTGCACCCACAATCCCGCCCATTGATGTTCCGGTAATATAATCTATCGGAATTTGGTTTTCCTCTAATGCTTTAAGTGTACCAATGTGAGCAAGTCCTTTGGCGCCGCCACCACTAAATACAAGGCCTACTTTTTGCGCATGTAGCTCAGCACAGCACAAAATGAAGAGCATCAGCAAAAATCTTTTAAAAGCTACCACTCCTCTAAAATAGTGTTTTCTTTTAAAATTAATTCAACATGAAAATGCTATAAGTTAAAAATGATGCGAAACCTACCCAAAGAATATAAGGTATGAATAAATAGCCCGCCCATTTATCGATCTTGTGAAATGCAATAGCATTAACCACAATTACGATCAGTAAGATGAGGATTTCGAATAATGCGAAGCCTATTTCATGAAGGGAGAAAAAGATAAACGACCAGCATAAATTTAAGATCAATTGGATAAAATAGATCGCTAAAACCCTTGGAAAATGGGCGATTTTATCTCGCTTTATCCAAACTAAATAAGCCGCAATTCCAATTAATATGTAAAGGCTCGTCCAAACCGGAGCAAACAACCAGTTTGGTGGGTTAAAAGAGGGTTTGTTTAATGTAGGATACCATGTTTTAACCGATTCAGAAGTTGCCAAACCTCCTAAAGCGCCAATACCCAGGGTGATGACAATATTTATTAAGAACGCTACAGGTTTAAATTTCATCCTAATTTTTGGAAACTAAACAACCACAAATCTTAAAAGTTTCATTAGCGGCCAATTCCTGGAACCACAGGTAAACTCTCACTACCATCTTTACCAACACTTTGTACCGCAAATAAATAATTGTCTTTACTATAAGGGACCTTTAATTCGGTTGCTATAGTAAAAAATTTCTTTTCCCAAACTGGGCTGCTCGTTTCACGCATTAGCACATAATAACCTTTTACAGGGCCATTTGTTGGTGCTTTCCAATACAAATATGATGAATTGCTCAGGTTCTTTACATCGATTTTTACCTCTACAGGGCTCGATGGGGCTTTTGCCAGATTGGCCAAAACTGAAATGTTTACAGCAGTATTTTTCCGGAGATATTCAAAATCCATAAACTCCTGTAAATCGCCATAACGAATACCATTTTCGGTTCTTAAGTCCTGATGTTGGTGGTCAAAATTTTCGTTCATTTCAGTAATTCTCACTGCCGGAAATCCATTTTCAACAAAGGGTGTATGGTCGCCACCACGCAAGAAACGGTCATTTCTATAAATAAGCTTCACTTCGAGTTGATCCACGTATCTTTCGCCAACTTCTTTTACATATCGAGCCAATTGCCGGCTTTTCCCATCATTTTCTAGACCAAACTGACGGATGGCTTTTGCATTCTTATCCAACTCGTAACTAGGTAAGCCTTCGCTAAAAACCCTCAGTCGGGTATTGTCGATAATTTGCGTTTCGCTGCTATTGTTACTGCCAATCATATCATTGTTGAGCATTGCATCAATATTCCAACCTTCTTTTTTGGCTTTGGCTGCCATAAATCCAGATCCTAATAATGATTGTTCTTCGCCACTCACCGCAACAAAAATAATTGTGGCAGAAAATTTATATTTACTCATAATGCGGGCCGCTTCAATCACACCTGCAACCCCACTACCATCATCATTAGCACCAGGCGCATCGCTGGTGCGGTTCATTACGTCGGTTACGCGACTGTCTAAATGACCACTAACAACATAAACCCGTTTATCATTTGTATCAGTTCCTTTTAAAATAGCTACCGCATTGCCTAACAAAGTTGCTTTATCAATTCGTTTTCCGTCTGATTGGAAAGTTGTAGTATCTAAAAAGGCTGTTAACCTTCCGTCGCTTTGCTTCGCAAATTGATTAAACTTAGCAACTACCCAATTTCTTGCTGCGCCAATTCCCCTGGTTTTACTTTTTATATCACTTAAAGTACTTCTTGTGCCAAAATTAACCATGGTCGAGATATACTGCTTAAGCGAATCCTTATTCACAGATTTTACCATCGATTCGATATCCTGATTTCGATTAACAATAGTTTGAGCCTGGGCATAAGCGCCAAAAGCAATCAGGAAAATAGTAGTGTAAATTTTATTCATCTTGAGAAATAAATTATTAGGCTAATATATCGAATGATTGCTGAATGTTTAGAGCGATTTAGGCAAAAATCTGTAACATTTAAGCATAAAAAAGCCCTTTGAAGTTTAATCAACGGGCAAAATCACTGCATTATATAAAGCTATTTTGAAGTTACTTCGTTTTGATACACTTTATTGGTGTTCCATAAACCGAAGGCCTTTTTCACTGAAGCTTTAGCCGAAACTGTGTTACATCACCAGCAATCGTTAAGAATATTTTCTCCAGAGAGATTTCGTTGTAGAAGTTCAAGACATCGCTAAATGTTAAATTTGCTATTGAAGGTTCATTAACGATTCGATCGTAATCATAATCAACTTTAGGCTCAATAATAGTTTTGTCTTACCTGTATTAAATGTCTTCTCATTAATGTTTGCATTTTGCAAAAGAGAAGTCATACTTGAAAGTTCTTTATCGAAAGTATCTGCGGAGGCAGCTAATTGCCACTTTTATCTTTCAAAGATAAATTGTCGCTTGTTATGCTTTCGTTCAAAACTGCGTTTAGCATTTCAACTATACCGTCTTTGCTGTCAGCGAATGCTTCTTTATCTAAAGTAAAACTTGCATAAGCTTTTGGCGAGCGATTATTTCTGAAATGATAATGTTCATTCCGTTTTTAAGTTTATAAGCAACAGGTTCCTTGAATGATTGTGCATGTAGAGAGATTGATACTAAGCTTAAGAGCGAAAGTGTAATTGTTTTAATTGTGTTCATGAGATTATTCTAATTTTTTAAATGATTTTCTGCTGTCAAAAGTATTTCTAAAAGCTTCTCAGGTAAATATTCTGTCGATAGAAAGGCACTTTTGCAAGCTGAATGGGATTACATACGTGTTGAAAATTTTATTGGTTTTTTGGTTTTGTAAACAATTATTCATTTCATTCATTTTAATTATGTTGGAATGACTTTTCAAGGAATTAGTTAGCTTTAGCGCACCGCTAAACCGATAAAATGAACTGTCTGATTATTGATGATAATGCAATAGCGAGAAGTGTCCTCAAAAATTTATTCAAAATTGAGGACTCTCTAAAGCTAATTGCAGAATGTGAGAATGCTGCAGATGCTTTTAAGATATTGGCAAATAATAAAATTGACTTACTACTTCTTGATGTTGAAATGCCAAGAATTACTGGTATTGAGCTTGTTAAAGTTTTAGGAGATAAAAGGCCCTTGATTGTTTTTATAAGCTCGAAACGAGATTATGCATCTGATGCATACGATTTAAATGTAGTTGACTTTATTGCCAAACCCATAACGCCCGATCGGTTTTTAAAGGCGATTATCAAGGCGAAAGAAATTTACAAGAATCAAAATTTGTTTATGCCTTCCAAAAAGGATGAATTTATATTTATCAGGGATTCCAATATTATCAGGCGAATAAAGCTTGCAGACATCAATTATTTGGAGGCTAAAGGCGATTATGTAAAAATTTATATGGATAAAAAGAATTACGCAACTCATTCCTCTTTAAAGTCAGTGGAAGATAAGTTGCCGATGGATATGTTTTCTCGGGTGCACCGTTCTCTCATCGTAAATATTAGTAAAATAGATACCATTGAGGGCGGAACGCTGATTATTCAGCAACATTTTGTTTCAGTTTCTGATGCTTATAAATCATCACTAAACAAGCGGATGCAAATTCTTTAATGTATTGAATAGATTTTTATGAGAGAACAAATTGACGTTTTAATAGTAGAAGATAACTTAATTGACCAAAAGCTAATAGCCAACTATTTAGGAGAATACGATTTTAGTTTCAAAATTGTCAGCGACGGACACGAAGCGCAGATTTTGCTCGAATCGCACTCATTTTTTTTAATAATGGTTGATCTTATGTTACCTAAAATAGATGGTTTCGAACTGACTAAAATCATTCGTCAGAAACTTAAGCTAGAGATACCGATTGTAGCAATAACGGCCTTTAATATTAACGAAGTTAAGGATAAATGCTTTGCCGCTGGCATGAATGGATATTTTAGCAAGCCTATCCAAAAGATTGAACTGGTTGGAATGCTTACGCAATTTTTACCAAAGGAGAAGCTAAAATCTGGAGATCAATATGCCTATGAAGTTATTGATTTAAGCTATTTAAAAGAGGTTAGTTTAGGTGATAAGGAATATGAGATCGAAGTAATCGAGAAATTTATCGAGACGATTGACCAGGACTTGTCAGAATTACAACAAAATTTCGCAGAAAAAAGAGGAGAAGAGATCAAGATGATTGCTCATCGTACGCTTTCAACAATTTATATTGTGGGCTTAAGGTCTAAATTGGAGACCAGTTTACGTTCATTAGAAAACATGGATGTATCCGAGATGGGATCACGATTGAATTGTATTCAAGCCATATGCAATAAAGCAAAAGCGGAAGCCAAACATTTTATAGATTCAGTAAAGCAGAAATAAGCTAGGCATAGAGCTCATCACGTGTTGTGTGAATATTTTCATGAGCAATAAAATCCTTAATCTCCCTTATGGTTTCTTCAGGTTTACTAATGTGTGGAAAATGCCCGGTCGCTTTCATCACCACAAAGAAGTTATTTCTTGTGTTTTGATGAATGTATTCACCCGCAGATAGGGGTGCCATGATATCATTGCTACTTTGCAGCGTTAAACTCGGAATATCAAATTTCTTTAAATCATCGCGGTAATCTGCTTTAAATGTAGCCATAGCGAAGGCCAGAGCAATGCTTGGCTCTGTTTCTTCAAAACAACCTTGTAGAAAACCAGCTAATTCTGGTTCTTCAGCTTTATTCATCACTATTGGCGCGATTGCTTTAGTCCAGCTAACATAATCTTCGGCAATTTGTGTGAAGATGGTTTTAATATCAGCAGCTTCAAACCCGCCAATATAATCCCTATCGTTAAGGTATCTAGGAGAAGGACCGATAAAAATAAGTTTCTTAAAAGCCTCGGGTTTTTGCAAAGCGGCAATCATCCCAATCATACTACTTACCGAATGTCCAACGAAAATAATGTCTTTTAGTCCAAGAGTTTCGATAATATCAAGAACATCACAGGCATAACCCTCTAAAGTGGAGTATTTGTGATAATCATATTGAGTTTTATCCGAACTGCCAGATCCAACGTAATCAAAGAGTATTACTTTGAAATCATCTAGAAATGCATCTGTCATGTACTTCCATGAACTCTGTGCGCACCCAAAGCCATGTGCAAATACAATAACTCGATTACCTTTACCGAGTATTTTTACATTATTCCTGATGAGTATAGGATGCACGATACAGACGTTTAGATGAAAGAGATAATAAGCAGTTTGTGAAAGTTAGAAAAATCGGTGAATATTTTCAAATAAATTTAATAATGAACAGAAAAGCCTCATTCAGAGGCTTTAAAGTGGTTTTTTATTTATTTGAATGTGACTCAAACGTCTTGTTCATTTTTTAGATCTGTTTGAGCGCAGCAAGAAACGCGATTTAATTCTGCACCTTAATTTCAGTTCTTCTGTTTACAGCTCTTCCTTCCTCACTTGCATTGGACGTAAGTGGCTCCTTTTCACCGTGACCCAAAATTGTGAAAATTGAACCATCTAGTCCGGCGTTAACAAAATATGATTTTACCGCATTCGCCCGATCGATTGAAAGCGACATGTTATGTTCTGGAGTACCTTCTGCAGATGAATGGCCATGGAGAACAAATTTAGTGTTTGGGGCTTTCTTCATTTCAGCTACAGCTTTATCTAAGATTGCAAACGAAGACGTTTTTAACACAAACGAATTGAACTCAAATTGAATATTATCTAAATTGAAGTTTGGTTTTTCAACAACTGCAACTTCATCTTTCGCTGGTGGAGCTGCAATTGGTTTCTTTTCTTCAACTGGTGGCGTAGGTTTTGAAACAGGAGCAGGATCTGGTTTGGTTATTAATTTCTTGCTCTTGCAAGAGTACATTGTTACAGTAGAAAGGCCAATAATTGCGGTTAAAAAAAGATTTTTGGTAATGTTCATGTTAAAATTTTTGTTTTAGGTTTAATTTGTGTTTCAATCAAAACTACAAATAACGATTAAACCTATAACGAAATTTTTTCAAAGAACTTGTATTGAATTCTATTTTATCAGGAACATCAACCTCAAGTTTTATTCAAATAATATTGATTTTACCTTCAATAATACAAGAAACTAACATTTTGATTTTCTATATTTGCAGCCTTGCTCCCGTAGTTCAATGGATAGAATTATGGTTTCCGGTACCATCGATATGAGTTCGAATCTCGTCGGGAGCACACCTTCAACCACCATAATTATTTTGTGGTGGTTTTTTGTTGGAATTAATCTCAGTTCTATCTTTTACCGATGCCTTTCTAAGTTGTTAATAATTCAGATATTGTGTTAGTTTGATTTAATAGGAAGTCAAAATTTAACATGCTGTTAACGTCTAAATTGGCATTTCTAAAAATAAAAATGCACCTTTGCGAACCGCTAATAAAGGTTTAGGCATGTAAAGAATAAAAGAATCGTTTATGGAAGAATTGGTTGTAGAAGAGGTTCAGCAATTGCTTGAAAAAGAGAATGATAAGGCGTTAAAGCGTTATCTTGATGAACTGAATATCTCGGATGTAGAAGAGTTAATTGACGAGCTTCCACAACACGCAGCCAAATTTATCGAAACGATATCTTCAAACAGAGCCGTTAACGTTTTCCGAATTCTGGATTTTCCTACTCAGGAAAGAATTATCAAGAAACTTACTGGAAATAAACTAAATCAGATCATTAAAGATCTGCCTCCAGATGATCGTACCGCACTTTTTAGCGAGCTGAAGGGTGATGTAGTTAAGAAAATGATTACCCTTTTGCCTCCAGAAGAAAGAAAAGAATCTCTTGCACTTCTAGGTTACAAAGAGGATAGTATCGGTCGTTTAATGACTCCAGATTACATCGCTGTAAAACCCGAGTGGTCCATAACCCGGGTTTTAGCACACATCAGGAGGTACGGTAAAAATTCGGAAACCATTGATGTGGTGTATGTAATTGATAAAGATGGGGTTTTGCTTGATGATATTCGAATCCGGGAAGTTCTACTGGCCGATCCTGAAGCGATAATAGGGGAGTTAACCGATAAACGTTTTATCGCGTTGAAAGCGAATGATCCGCAGGAAGACGCTATCAGCATTTTCAGGATGAATAATCGGGTGGCTTTGCCTGTTGTTGATGAGAATAATATTCTTTTGGGTATTGTAACCGTTGATGATATTCTCTGGATCGCAAACGAAGAATATACAGAAGATATTCACAAAATAGGGGGGTCTCAAGCATTAGATGAACCTTATTTGGATGTCCCTGTTTTTGAATTATATAAAAAGCGAGTGGTTTGGTTGATTGTTTTATTTTTCGGAGAGCTCCTAACTATCGCTGCGATGTCGAATTTCGAGAATCAAATTGCTCAGGTTGTAATTTTGGCAACATTTATTCCTTTAATCATTTCAAGCGGTGGCAATAGTGGTTCGCAAGCTGCAACTTTAATTATTCAAGCTATGGCTCTCGGCGAAGTTACCGTTAGAGATTGGTGGAATGTAATGCGACGAGAAATCTTCTCTGGCATATTATTAGGCTGTACTTTATGTTTGTTAAGCTTTGCAGTTATCGCCTCATGGCAGCTATTTTGGCCTGGCTTTACCGATCATTATATTAGAATTGGCCTGGTGGTAGGCTGCTCCTTAATAGGGGTTGTACTTTGGGGAACCTTAATGGGGTCTATGTTGCCCTTGCTTCTTAAAAAGGTAGGTGCCGATCCGGCAGTGTCTTCTACGCCTTTTGTGGCTACGTTGGTCGATGTTACCGGTTTAATCATTTACTTCTCTTTTGCCATATTGTTTTTAAGTGGAATCTTACTTTAATTTTTAAAAATGCAAACGAAAATTACTACGCTTTTCACCGATATTGGTGGGGTATTGTTAACAAACGGATGGGATAGGCAAGCAAGGGGCGAAGCTGCGGTATTATTTAATCTGGATTCTGTTGATCTGGAGGAACGCCATCACCTTACATTTGATACTTATGAGGTGGGAAAACTTACCTTGGATGCATATTTAGAACGCATTGTTTTCTTTCAAGAACGGTCGTTTAGTTATGATGACTTCAAAGAATTCATGTTTAGTAAATCCCTAGATTATCCTGAAATGGTTGCATTGGTTTGCGATTTAAAGAAAAAGTATCATTTAAAAGTTGCAGTAATCAGTAACGAAGGGAGAGAGTTAAATCAATATCGAATCAGCACTTTTAAATTGAATGAATTTGTTGATTTTTTCGTGTCATCGAGTTTCGTTCATTTCCGTAAACCCGATGCCGATATATTCAAAGTGGCGATAGATATTTCGCAGAGCGATGTAGAAACCAGTTTATATATAGACGATAGAATGCTTTTTGTTCAGGTTGCCGAAGGTTTAGGGCTGAAAGGCATTCATCATACCAGTTATGAGGATACAAAAGCGCAACTGGCAGCTTATGGTTTAGAAATTTAGTTTCGCTTGTGCCGGTTTGAAAAGAGATCGTAAGGTCGATTTTTAGTTTGTTTCGTTTGTTTGAAAAGCAAAGACAGCATCTCCTTTTATTGTCTGTTCCCGCTTTCCATTATATCCCTGATGAAAAATCAGGGGATGTCATTTCAACCGGGTTTAAGAAATTAAGATCGAGCAACTATTTAAGTTTTGCAGAGTTGGCCTTTCAATATTGCTATTCAAGCCTAATTCAATGTTTTCTGGCAAAATAAATCCAAAAAAAGCCACTCTCTCGAGTGGCTCTATACCTTTAAATTTCATTTAGAGAATTTATGGGTTATACATTGAACCTAAAGTGCATAATGTCGCCATCTTCTACTACATAGGTTTTTCCTTCTACGCCTAATTTGCCTGCATCTTTACAAGCATTTTCCGAACCCAGTGTTACGAAGTCATTGTATTTAATTACTTCAGCACGGATAAATCCTTTTTCAAAATCTGTATGGATTACACCGGCTGCTTGTGGTGCCGTAAAGCCTTTTGTTATGGTCCAAGCTCTTACTTCCTGTACTCCTGCAGTGAAATAGGTATACAAATTTAATAATTTATAAGCTGCACGAATTAGTTTGTTTACACCAGACTCATCTAAGCCTAAATCTGCCAAAAACTCCTGGCGCTCCTCATAGCTTTCCAATTCGGCAATCTCCGATTCGATTTTTGCTGAAATAACCAAAACTTCAGCTTTTTCATCTGCTACATTTGCTTTGACTAAATCAACATATTTATTTCCGGTTACTACCGATGCTTCATCAACGTTACAAACATACATTACTGGTTTTTGAGTAAGTAAGCCTAAATCTTCGATAAAATCGAAGTCTTCCTGAGGCATTGCTGCGGTGCGGATAGATTTTCCGTTTTCTAAATGAGATTTAACAATAGTTAAAATTTCATAAGTACGTTTAGCATCTTTATCGCCACCCGTTTTTGCCATCTTTTCCACCTTTTGAATACGTTTGTCAACAGTATCCAAATCCTTTAATTGCAACTCTGTATCGATTATTTCTCTATCGCGAATGGGATCAACAGAACCATCAACATGGATCACATTGCCATCATCGAAGCAACGTAAAACATGGATAATTGCATTCGTAGCACGGATGTTTCCTAAAAACTGGTTGCCTAAACCTTCACCCTTCGAAGCGCCCTTTACCAAACCCGCAATATCAACAATTTCAATCGTATTGGGTTGTACCTTGTTTGGTTTAACCAGTTCAGCCAGTTTGGTCAATCTATCATCAGGCACAGTAATTACGCCAACGTTTGGCTCAATTGTACAAAACGGAAAGTTAGCAGCTTGTGCCTTTGCATTTGATAAACAGTTAAAAAGAGTCGATTTTCCAACATTTGGTAAACCTACAATACCACATTGTAATGCCATTTATATTTTTTAATTTACGATTTACGATTTCACTTCTCACTTCTCACTTCTCACTTCTCACTTCTCACTTCTCACTTCTCACTTCTCACTTCTCACCTTTTTCAGGCGGCAAAGATAAGCTTTTAAACCTTTATTTAGAGATTCGAATTTGTAGCGCCAGTATATTTTATCTAAGTTTATCGAAAATTAAAACAAGATGATAGAAGAATTTGAAGAGCAGAAACCGGCTGAAGTGAAACTAGCAGTAACAGAAGATATACGCAGTTATCTCTATGATATCACTAAATGGGCAAAATTTCTTTCCATAGTTGGTTTTGTTGTTTCAATTTTTGTAATTATTGCGGCCTTTAGCATACCTGCGTTAATCAATAGTAACCCTGCTGTGGCCACTCAAATGGGGCAATTGGGCTCAAGTGGAACAACCATAATAACGGTGATTTATTTCGTACTGGGTTTGCTGCTTTTTTATCCAAGCATTTTACTTAATAAAATAGCCAATAAAGGTAAACAAGGCGTCTTATTCGGTGATCAGGAAAGTTTAAATTCAGCAATGGCGAGCTTAAAATCCTTATTTAAATTTTGGGGATCGATTACCATTGCCATAATAGCGTTTTACTTTTTGCTAATATTTATGGTTGGTGCTGGCTTGGCCGTTGCATAATGCCGTAGAAAACTCAAGTACATAAAAAAGCCCTTGTTGATGAAACAAGGGCTTTTTATTTTGAAATTATAATTTATTAAAAAGAAAAATCATCATTTGTTTTTGTGCTATGTTCTCCGTTTTCAGAATATTCATAACGTTTTTCCACAACATCCTGGTGAGTTTTAATATAATCAACAGTTTCGTTTAATCCTTCAGCAAATTTTTCGAAATCTTCTTTATATAAAAAGATTTTATGCTTTACGAATACACCGTCTTCTAATCTTTTCTTGCTCTCGGTAACGGTCAAATAATAATCACCTGAGCGAGTAGCCTTCACGTCGAAGAAATAAGTTCTCTTACCTGCTCTTACTTTCTTTGAAAAAACTTCTTCTCTTTCCTTGTTGTCGAATTCTCCCATGGTTGGTATTGATGTTGGTTTTTGGTTTCGGTAAATATAAAGCAAATATTTAAAGTACAAAATACAATTTTGATACAATTTAAATTGTTCTTGTTTCCTCCTCCAATAATTGGTTATGATAAAGCTCAGTATAACTTCCGTTTAGGTTAAGCAATTCATCATGTGTACCTTGTTCTATTATTTTACCATCGTCCAATACCAAAATCTTATCTGCATTTTTTATGGTTGAAATCCGGTGCGCAATTAAGATACTGGTTTTATCTTTCATAATTTTGCCCAAATTCTGGAGAATTTCCTCTTCTGTTTTAGTGTCAACAGCGGATAAACAGTCGTCGAATATCAAAATTTTTGGAGATTTAATTAATGCCCTTGCAATGGATACACGTTGTTTTTGTCCCCCGGAAAGTGTGATTCCTCTTTCGCCCAACATGGTTTCAAACTTTTCATCAAAATCAATGATGTTATGATAAACCGAAGCATTTTTGGCAGCATCATATACTGCTTCATCCGTAACTTTATCTAAACCAAAAGCAATATTGTTTTTGATCGTATCAGAGAATAGAAAAACCTCTTGCGGCACAAAGCCAATCTGGTTGCGGTAATATTTAAGGTTTAACGATTTTAAATTTTCCCCATCAACACTGATAGCTCCTTGCTCCACATCATACATCCGCATAATTAAGTTTGCCAATGTTGATTTTCCAGAACCTGTTTTTCCAATAATTGCCACAAACTCACCGCTCTTAATTTCAAAACTTAAGTTTTGAAGCGCTAGTATTCCGGTATCAGGATAAACGAAGCTAACATTTTCAAACTTGATGTTGCCTTGAATTTCTTTCTCTTCATTGTTTGTTGATTGAATATCCGAAGGAATGTCTAAAAATTCGTTAATTCTCTTTTGAGAAGCCGCCGCCCGCTGTATTAAAGAGGTTACCCAACCCAGCATGGTTACAGGGAAAGTTAACTGATTGATATAGATGATGAACTCAGCAATGTTTCCTGCTGTAATACTGCCATTCATTACCTGGTTGCCACCAACATAAATAGTTAAAATGGTACTCAAGCCAATTAATAAAAGCATTGTAGGGTAAAAAAGGGCAGAAACCTTTACCAAACTCATCGAATCTTTTTTATACTCATTGCTTTGAATCTCAAACATGTTGCGGGTATAATCTTCGCGTACATAAGATTTAATAATTCTGATACCTGAAAAACGTTCTTGCACGAAGCTTGATAGATCTGATAAACGTTCCTGGATTTTTCCGCTTTTTTTGAAAATCAAAGTGTTTACATAATAGATAATGATGACTAAAAAGGGAAGGGGCAACAAGCAATATATGGCCAATTTCGAGTTTACATCAAACATAGACCAGATGATGAGCACAGATAAAACAAATGTGTTAATGGTATACATAATGGCTGGTCCAACATACATCCTCACGCGATTCACATCTTCAGTTGCCCGGTTCATCAAATCGCCGGTATTGTTGCGGCGGTAAAAACCCAGACTTAATTTCTGATAATGCTGATAGATATCGTTTTTCATATCAAACTCAATGTGCCTAGACATGAGAATGATGGTTTGCCTCATAAAAAACAGGAACAAACCCCTTAATACGTACAATGCCACCACCAGCAATCCAAAAAATAATAGGTTGCTGCTAAAAATATCGTAAATGATTTCCTGACGATTAAAACCTCCAAAAAGATTATAAACCTGAACATTTTCAGTAATTAAATCTACCGCATAGCCGATTACCTGAGCTGGCACCACGCCAAAAATATTGGAGATGACCACGAAAATACTGCCCGGAATAATCCACCACTTATATTTTAAAAAGTATTTGTTTAATCTGCTTAGATGTTTCATGCAATACAAACTTAGATAAATTTGTTATTTCGTGCTGCATATTTATGTTTCGATAGCTTAGCTTTAAAAAAATAATGACATTACTGAGGTTTTGAAGGGTTAAGCTTAATGAGATTGAGAAGGTTGTTTGAGCTAACAAATTATCAATTGCGGGCTAATTAAATAACATTGCGGCTAAACGATACCTTTTGTTAAGAAACACCCTAGCTAACACCAACAAATGTTATAGCGCAAACCCGTCAAGATTTTAGCAATCGAGAGATTGTATTTGCAGAAATACAGCAGAAATTGCTTTTGAGAAAACCATCTAAATATTTGTTTCTAGTAGCAGCGCAAATAGTTTATTTATATAAGTGTATTAATCGTTTTTTATTTTAATTTTGCAGCAGATTAGCCGAACGTTCAATATGCCAGCAAATTCTTCGTCAGATTTTTCCATTTTAGAGCAATTGAGTGCTTACGGGCATAAAAAATTGGTTTTTTGTAATGATCCTGATACGGGCTTAAAGGCAATTATCGCGATACATGATACTACCTTAGGTCCGGCTTTAGGCGGAACGAGGATGTGGAGCTATGCGACTGAGGGCGAAGCTTTGGAAGATGCCTTGCGTTTATCGCGTGGGATGACCTATAAATCGGCAATTACCGGATTAAATTTAGGTGGCGGAAAAGGCGTCATCATTGGCGATTCTCGTAAAGATAAAACCGAAACTTTAATGCGTAGCTATGGTAGGTTTATTAAAAACCTTAATGGCGAGTTTATTACAGCTGAAGAAATGGGGACCAATACTCGGGACATGGAGTATATCCGCATGGAAACCAATTATGTAACAGGTGTTCCTGAATCAATTGGAGGTGCAGGAAATCCAGCTCCGTTTACGGCACAGGGGGTTTATTTAGGTATTAAAGCTAGTGTGAAAGAGGTTTTTGGAACCGACATGCTCGCGGGTAGGACAATTGTAGTACAAGGAATTGGCAACGTGGGCGAACATTTAGTAGCTTTGCTTAGAAAGGAAAATGCGGAGGTTTTAATTAGTGATATTAACCAGGAGCAATTGACTTATGTTGCCCGAAAATATAAAGCAAAACCCATTGAAGCTGATAAAATTTTTGGTTGTGATGCCGATGTTTATGCGCCATGTGCGATGGGAGCAACGGTTAATAATAAAACCATTGAAAAAATGAAGTTTGCAATTATTGCAGGTTCGGCCAATAATCAGTTAAAAGATGAGGTTTTAGACAGCGAACTGCTTTTGAAAAAAGGCATTTTATTTGCGCCTGATTATTTAATTAATGCTGGTGGCTTAATTGCTTGTTACTCTGAATGGACTGGCTTTGGAAAAAAACGTACAGTGCAACTTACCGAAAATATTTACGAGGCTACACGTAACGTAATCAAGTTGAGTAAAGCCGAGAAAATATCAACAAATATTGCTGCAAACAGAATTGCTGAAAAGCGTATTGCAGATGTTAAAAAAATTAAATCATCATATTAAATAATTATTAAAATAGGTTTTATAAACCTCACTCGTTCTTACATTCATGTTAAATAGAAGGCACTTAAGAATCAAAGCTTTGCAAAATATTTTTGCTTGGCACATGGCAGACAAAAAAGACATTAAAGGAGATTTGAAAACTTTAATGCAAAGTATTGATAGCGTGTACGAAATGTACATCTGGATGTTATCATTGATGGTTGAAGTTACAGAGTTTACAGCAAACGATGCTGCAGAACGTGCTAACAAATACCTTAAAACCGCTGAGGACTTAAATCCAAATATGAAACTGCTACACAATAAGTTTAGCGTTTTAATGCAGCAAAACCCAGAATATGTTTCTGCGGTAAAAAAATACAAAGTAGACTGGGGCTTCGATCCAGAAATTCGTAAAACAGTTTATAATTCTTTAAAAGCATCTCAGGAGTATGCCGATTATCTTGCAGATCCGAACGAAAGCTTAGAGTCGTCAAAAGATATTATCAAATATATTTTCAGAAAAATTATTTTAAAAAACCAGGGTATTATCCAGGTTTTCGAAGAGAAATTTATCAATTGGCAGGTAGATCACGAGGTGATGAAAGGAATGGTTGCAAAAACGTTGAAGAACTTTACGTCTGACGATCCTTTCAAAAATAAACTTACCGAAATAAGCGCTGATTGGGTGGAAGACAGCAAATTTGTGCAAGATTTATTTGTACACACCTTGCAGAATGACGCTAAATACCAGGAATTGATTGCGGAGCGTACAAAAAATTGGGAGTCAGAACGGATTGCTTTAATGGATACCATTTTGATGAAGATGGCTATATGTGAGCTTTTAAACTTTCCATCTATTCCTGTTAAAGTAACCATTAACGAATATTTGGAGCTATCAAAAGATTACAGTACGCCGAAAAGTAATTCGTTTATTAACGGTATTTTAGACAAAATTTTAGGCGACCTTAAGAAGACAAATACGATTAAAAAAATCGGTCGCGGATTAATTGAAGATTAATAATGAAAAAATTATTCATCCTTGCTATTGCAGCAATCTCTTTCACAGCTTGCCGAAATGCAAACAATTCTACAGATCAGGTTGCAGGAAATGATTCGTTGGCAGCAGCTACAATTGCCTCACCTGACGCACCAATAATTGTTTTTGAGAAAGATATTTTTGATTTCGAAAAAATTAACCAAGGTGAAAGTGTAGAACACCAATTCAAATTCAAAAATACAGGTAAAAGCCCTTTAATCATTTCAAATGCTACAGCCACTTGTGGTTGTACAGTTCCAGAAGTGCCGAAAGAACCTATTTTACCGGGAAAAGAAGGTGTAATTAAAGTTGTGTTTAATAGTACAGGGAAAGAAGGAATGCAGGATAAAGTGGTAACAGTAAGTTCGAATGCGAACCCAACAGTTTCAACGGTACACTTGGTAGGCGAGGTGCTTACAAAAAAATAAAATGGTATGGTTTGGTTTTGTACCTATACCCTTACTTACAATCAATAATCAAATAAATAAGAAATGACATCAACAGTAATTTTACAAGCAGCAGGTGGATTTGGCCAATACGGACAATTAATTATGTTAGGTGCTATCGCGGTAGTATTCTATTTTTTCATGATCCGTCCACAGGTTAAAAAAGCTAAAGACCATAAAAAATTAATAGAAGGATTAAAAAAAGGTGATAAGATTATCACTACTGCAGGTATTCACGGCCGGATCGCTGATATGAACGATACTACTTTCTTAATCGAAGTAGAAGGTGGAGTGAAAATTCGCTTCGATAAATCGGCGGTTTCTTTAGATGCAACCAAAGCAGTTGTTCCTCCTGTAGCAAAAGCATAATCAATGCATTTAGCATTAAAAAGGGTTCCGAGTTTCGGAACCCTTTTTTGTTTGTTATTGTTGCGCCAGGTTGATATTGATATTGTAAGACACTTTTACTGGAATGCCGTGTTGTAACCCGGGGTTCCAATTGCGGCACTCCTTCAAAACACGGATGGCTTCTTCCCTGGTTCCATAACCCAGTTCGTTTTTAAACTTATAATTAGATAACTTCCCGTCTTTTTCGACAACAAAACTGATAAATAATTTCCCCGAAATCTTATTTTTTAGGGCTTCAGATGGGTATTTAAAATTTCTGGATAAATACCTGTAGAATTCAGTTATTCCACCTGGATAATCTGGCTTTTCTTCTTCCGTTTTATACTTTTTTGTCTCTCCGTTTTCAAATGTTGCAATGCCGTCAATAAAATATCCATTATTATACTTTTCAGCATAGCTATCTTTACCTATTATACCTTTCCACTCGCCATCTTTGTAACCATTCACATAATCTCCTTCTTCACGTTTATTCATATTTAAGTGTCCGTTGCCATCTTTTATAAATTGATTTCCCAACGAATCGAAACCCGAAATCACTTTGAAAGCAGAACCTTTCTGTTTATCAGATTTATCCGCATCATCGTATAGAATAACTCTTGCCAACTGCCCATTGGCATAATATGATGATGATTCGCCAATTGGCTTGCCCTTCAGATAATTGGTTTTTTCAATTAAAATTCCTTTTTTATTAAAGCGTTTAAGCTCTCCCTCATAAACCAGATTGGGTTCAAATTTAGATAGCTTGCCAATTGTTTTATCCGTATTGTCTGCGTAAAACTCGTAAAGGTTATAAAATTTCGATCCAGAGTCTGGTTCTTGGATAACCCTTCGGTAATCGGCTGATTCATTGTTTTTTACAGGGATTCCATCTTTAAAATAATAAACGTTTGAACGTTTTTGGCTAAATGCATAACATGATAATGCGGAGAGAAGCAGTAATAAGATGATTTTTTTCATAATTCAGATTGATGGTGCTAATATAGAAAACCTCTTTTCAAAATCCGTTTTCTTTTATTACATAGGAATTAATAAATTGTTACATTTGGAAGAATTGCTTTATCGAGCACAAATGATGCGGTAAGTTGTTTAATTTATAATATGCCCTTTATTAGATTAACTAAAATTGAAAGACGACGTGTTTTAACACTATTAGCCTGTTTATTTTTGGCTATAGCGGCTTGGCTTTTCATGGCATTGAATAACAAATACAATTACATAGCGAAAACGGTTATTGTATTCAAAAATAAACCTGCTAAAAGAGCTTTTTATCCTTTACAAACTGATACTTTAGATTTAGAGGTGGAAGGCACAGGTTGGCAACTTGTTTTTGCCCGATTGAGGATAAGTCCGCCATCAATTTCAGTTAATTTGAGTCAACTAAACGCAAGAGACTTTGTAGTTCTATCCGATCAGCTTTATAATATCAACAAACAGGTAGGAAGTGCACAAAAGGTAATCTCAGTTAAACCAGATACCTTGTATTTCGATTTCACAAAACAAATCATTAAAAAGGTAAACATAAAATTGGTAAGTCAGTTGGCATTTCATAAACAGTATGGATTGGCAAGTGAGGTATTACTTAACCCAAAAACAGTCACTGTAGCCGGTCCACAAGAAGAATTGAGCAAAATTATTGCTTGGCCTACAGATACTTTAAAAATAAATAATTTACAGAACAGCACCACAGCTCGAATCGGTCTCCAACATAGTATTCATAAAAACGTAAGCATTTATCCGTCATCAACAGAAGTAAAACTTTCAGTTGATGAGTTTACCGAGAAGACTGTTGAGGTGCCGTTAAAGATATTAAATAACAGAAATTACAACAGCATTAAGCTTTATCCAAAGAAAGTTAAGGTAACATTTTTGGTTGCCTTGGGCAGTTATGCACAAGTTGATGCAAATTTCATAACGGCAACCATTGATGTTGATGAATGGAAAAACCTAAACCATCGCCAGTTTGCTGTAAAGATTACGGAGTTTCCGGATTATTGCAAATTAATTAGTGTAAGCCCATCGAAAATAGATTTTGTAGTAGAAAAATAATGTATAAAGTTGGGATAACAGGTGGAATTGGTAGTGGCAAAACAACAGTATGTAAGGTTTTCGAGGTTCTGGGTATTCCAATCTTTTATGCCGATACTGAAGCCAAGAATATGATGGTTGAAGATAAATTGCTTATTGAAGCTATAAAATCAACCTTTGGTGAGGAAAGTTATTTCGAAGAAGGAAAGCTAAACAATAAACACATTGCAGGTATTGTATTTAATAATGAAGCCGAATTAGCAAAATTAAATGCCTTAGTTCATCCTGCAGTTTTTAGGGCTTTTGATAGGTGGGAAGCCAATGTGAATGCTAACGCTCCTTACACGTTAAAAGAGGCTGCCTTGCTTTTTGAAAGTGGTTCTTACAAAATATGCGATACAACAATTCTGGTTACTGCGCCAACGGATGTGAAAATAAACCGTGTGATGCAACGCGACAATAGTACTGCAGAACAAGTTAAAGCAAGGATGGACAAGCAGATGAGTGATGACGAAAAAGCTAAAATGGCCAATCATTTTATCATGAATGATGAAGCACATTCTATTATCGAGCGAGTTCTTGCCCTACACAAAGAGTTTTTAAACCTGGCCGCCAATCCGCTTAGTTAATATTCATCTCAAATATTTTATCAAATCATTTTTTAATAATATGTCTAATAGCCTAAAATCCTGCCTTATCCTCAAATCCAACAGAACCTAGTCATGATTTTAGACGATTTTATCACCATTACGCCAACAGGTTTATATTGTGTTTATGGCGATTTTTATTTAGACCCACAACAACCTGTAAATGATGCCGTGGTTTCTCATGCGCATGGCGACCACGCTATCGGTGGAAGTCAGAATGTTTACTGCACTGCTGCAACAGAAAACTTTATGAAACACCGTTACCGTAAATTTGCAGCGGTAGATTTTCATCTTAAAAATTACCATGAAACGTTTAAAATTAAGGATGTAGCCATCACGTTTTATTCTGCAGGGCATATTTTAGGTTCGGCGCAGGTTTTAATGGAATATCAAGATGTAAAATACCTTTACACAGGAGATTATAAGATAGAGCCAGATGCTACTTGCGAGCCTTTCGAGTTTGTGAAAGCAGATGTTTTAATTACCGAAAGCACGTTCGCCAACCCCGAAACGAAGCACCCTTCTCCAATTGATGAGATTATGAAACTGAACGAAACTTCAGGCAATATTATGCTGGGCGCCTATGCTTTAGGGAAAAGTCAGCGTATTATTCAGTTGTTAAGTGAACATTGTCCTACAAAAAATGTGATGGTCCACCATAGCATTATGCCCTTTGTTAAAATTTACGAAGACTTCGGGATGAAAATTGGTAACTATAAAATGTATGATAGAAAGGTGATGAAGAATAATCATGAGCACCAGGTTTATATTGTTCCGCCGATGGTTTTTCATAGTTACCACAAAGCGATAAATGTTGTTCGGGCTTTTGCATCGGGTTGGAAGAATCTGCAACAACAAAATGGAATTTCTCTTTACATCTCCGATCATGCAGATTGGGATGCGATTTTAGAAACTATTGAAAAAGTACAACCGAAACAAGTTTGGACCTTGCATGGAAATGGCAATCAATTAAAAGAATATTTTGAGGGTAAGCTGGAGGTAAAAATACTAAACTAATGAGCAGGATTTTTAGTATTTAAGGATTTCAAGATTATGATGATTGCAAACATTCACTCATTCAAAATTCAATCATTCACTCATTAATTATGAAAGAGGGCGAAGACTTTTATTTTAACGAAGACGGATTAATGGTTTTTACAGCGGCATATCATTTAAAACGTGGATATTGTTGTAAAAATAAATGCAAGCATTGTCCCTGGGGTTACGGGAAAAAGAAAGAGAAGAAGTAATTTTTTAGATTTTAAGTTTTAGAACCGAACTCGATTGTAAATATCACTCAAAACTACCTCAAAACCCATTGAAACAAACTTAACCGTGTCTTCAATTTGTTGGTATTCAATCAGTTCCCAGTTTTGTTTTTCGTTTAAGTAAAAAGCCTCAACTGATATAGCTTCTGAATCAATAAGAATATATTCTTTAAGGGTTGGAAATATCTTTATAAAGCTCGAATTTATGACCTCTATCATAATCCCTTGTCGATGGAGAAAGTATTTCAATAATTACTGGGAGTTCAACAAAGCTTTCTTCATCAATATTACTTTGGTTTAAGCCGTTACAATAAATTGAAATGTCAGGATAAGTGAATAAACCATTTGCGGTTATCTGGGTACGAAGGTCGCTGCCATAAGTGAGGCAAGGTTTACCTTTCAGCTTACCTCCAATTTCTAAAAACAAATTGGTGAAAATCTCATTATGATTTGTGCTTGCGCCAGCCATTGAAAATATTTCGCCCTGAAAATACTCATGCTTTTCTTGCGATGCCTTTTCCATCTCCAAATATTCAGCAACAGTAAAATGCCTTTTTTTGTATTCTACATTAGGCTCATTTACAATCTCTTCCATGTTCTAATATACTGAATGTTTTCAGATAAAACCTTGCAAAATTGGAAATGCTAGTGTGAATGCCCGGCAAAGAAACCAATTAAAGCCACGCCAATTCCCAGTAGAACAGCAATCATTTTTCGGGTGTTAATTTTATGGTCTGCGCTCGATTCGAATAAAATTGTAGTGGAAATGTGTAGGAAAATACCAATTACAATTCCCATAATTTTGTTGAAATAAGCATCGATACCTCCAATGGTTCCGTTGCTTAAACCAACACTTACATAAAAGCCAAGCGGGGCCATCACGGCGAAAATTATCAAGTACATGATGATGCTTCCTTTTTTGAAATGGTTTTGCATTAAAATGCTTGCCAAAGCAAATGCCGCTGGAATGTGATGTAATGAGATTCCAAAAATAAGTTCGTTATGCTGATCTTTGGCAAGTGGCATCCCCTCTAAAAAAGCATGCAGGCAAAGGCTGATCATAATTCCGAATGGAAAAACATTTCCATCGTGGTGTTTATGGATATGCCCATGTTCTACACCCTCAGAAAACTGCTCTAAAAAAACCTGCAATAAAAAACCTACCAATATAAAAATACCAATTTCGCCTTTGTCGGGCCCGCTATAGGCGTCGGGTATAAGGTGAAGAACCGTAATGGCAAATAGGTAAGATCCACTGAAAGAAAGGATTAATTTCAGTAGTTTTGATTTATCACTTTTGACCAAAAAAATGGCCGAGCCGCCTAAAAAAGCGCAGAAAAAAAGTACGGCAAATTTCCAAGCTTCCATTAAAATTGGGGTTGTAATTTTTTAAATATTCTCGAACAGATAAAACCAATTAAAGTTCCCAATAGTGCACCTGTAGTTACATCTATCGGGTAATGAACGCCCACGTAAACTTGTGCAAAGCTAATTATTCCTGCCCAAAATATCCCAAGAGGCAAAATAGGCTTCCAGCGACTGTAAAATACGCAAATTAAAAACACAGCAATAGCAAAATGATTGGTAGCATGGGCTGAGGGAAAACTTAATCCACTGCCGCATGGCACCCGGTGAATAATATCATTTGCCAAACTGAAATCATTGCAGGGCCTTACCCGAGCCACAAACGGTTTTATTAAACGAGATGCGATCAGATCTCCTGTGGCGAAGGTAAAAAGTACCATTCCAATAATATAGTATCCGTGTTTTTTGTACTGCTTAATGCAGAAAATAATAATAAAAATATACAGCGGCGACCAAAAAAAACGATTGCGCATTAAAGGCATCAGCCAATCGAAAAAGCCATTAGAAAGCCCACGGTGGATTTTCATAAAAAGCTCAACATCAAATTGCTGTATGCTTTCTATCATGCCTTTTTACAAATTAAAATTAAACGATCGGAGTTGCATTCGTCGAATTTGTCGAGCGCATAACTGCCAAAAGCTTTTTGAACCACCAGGCCTGCTTTGGTTAACATACGCTCAAAATCTTCAAAACAAAAAGCTTGCACCCGTTCTTCGAAATTGTATGTTTTGCCCTTATCATCGAAATTTATTTTTTTGATAATCTTGCCTTCCACTACATTTTTAGTGATATTGAAGGCAATGCCATCAAGCGATTTAATTTCGCAATGATTTAAATTTCTGACGATTTTTTCAGTATTAAAATAGTCTATAACCAGAGTTCCATTGGTTTTTAAACATTTTCTAAACGTTTTAAGCGCATTAACATGGTCTTTCTCGGTGTCGAAATAACCGAAACTGGTAAATAAGTTTAAGGCAACATCAAAATAGTTGATATAAAACAGTTTGCGCATATCATGTACCAAAAAATGCAGTTTATTGTTTTCGAATTTCCTGGCGTATTTTATACTTTGTTCTGATAAATCGATTCCTGTAACATCAAAGCCTTTTTTATTGAGATAAATAGAATGCCTACCTTTCCCGCAAGCAATATCAAGCATTTTCGAATCGACCGCCGGACTAAGATATTCTGTTAACTTATCGATGAAAAATTCGGCTTCTGCATCGTTTCTTTGTTGATAAAGAATATGATAATATGGCGAATTAAACCAATATTGAAACCACTTACGTTGCATATAAAAAGCCTTTTTGTTTTGGAATTTGCAAACTTAGATAAAATTGAGATAAACAAAGTACATTAATTTCACAGCGAAGCAATTTATAATTTATCGATAAGGAGATTGGTCTTTATATTTTGGAAATCGGCGTTCACATTTTGTCGGGACCTGCAGCCCTGCCATTCGCTGTAACCCTCGTAGAAAAACTCCGGGCTGCCGCAGTTGTCAGGTTTAATAATAAAGGCTTGTAACTTTTTGGTATGAACCCACCCCCCAACCAATCCTTGAAGTTAAGGAGGGGAGCAGGGTAGAGCAAATAAAATTAGCACAGAATTAGGTTTCGGGTTAAAAGTATATGCTTTAAAAATTGGCTAACTTGCCCTTCTTTGGCTACTCCCCTCCTAACTTAGCAGGGGCAAGGGGGGGTAAAACTAACCTCAGGATTACGGAATAATCTTTCTAAAACCGACTTAGTGGAAAACCAGCAATCCTGATTTTTTATCCGGAGCGGATTTGCAACGGGGGCGGAACTGCAGAAACCGATGCACGATTGCGCTTGCTTTCCAAAAAAATAAAAACCAATCACACGTTTGACTAAAACCTTAGCCGAATTTCTATTAAATATATCGTATAAATAGATATAAAAACAATGTAAATTAACATGCCAAGGCCGCCTAAAATAGCTGCTATCTTGTTTTTTTTCTTATTTTTGAGCCTTAAATAAAATACACAAAGTGACTTTAATAAAATCGATTTCAGGAATACGAGGAACCATTGGCGGACAAGCTGGAAACGGCTTAACACCGATAGATATAGTAAAATTTACAGCGGCTTTTGGTAGCTGGGTAGTACAAAAAACAGGAAACAAAAGAATCGTATTAGGTCGCGATGCACGTATTTCGGGCGAAATGGTGAACAATTTGGTTATTGGCACCCTTCAAGGATTAGGGATTGAGGTAATCGATTTAGGCCTTTCAACAACACCAACAGTAGAAGTTGCTGTTCCGGATGAACACGCAGGAGGAGGAATTATTTTAACCGCCAGCCATAACCCGAAACAATGGAATGCCCTGAAGTTGCTAAACGCGGATGGAGAATTTATCAGCGATTTAGATGGAAAAGAAGTGCTCGATTTAGCAGAAAGTGCAAGTTTCGAATTTGCTGAGGTGGATCAATTAGGTAAGGTTATTCAAAATAATACTTACCTGCAGAAACATATAGATAAGGTTTTAGCATTGCCTTTGGTTGATGTAGATGCCATTAAAAAAGCCGATTTTAAGGTTGTTATTGATTGTGTAAATTCGACAGGCGGAATTTTTATTCCTGCTTTGTTAAAAGCCTTGGGCGTAACAAGAGTTACCGAATTATATTGCGATCCTAACGGTCACTTTCCACACAACCCTGAGCCGCTTCCTGAGAATTTAACTGAAATTTCAAAAGAGGTACAAAAGCAAAATGCCGATTTAGGTATTGTGGTTGATCCAGATGTGGACCGTTTATGTTTTGTAAATGAAGATGGAAGCATGTTTGGCGAGGAATATACATTAGTTGCCGTTGCCGATTACGTGTTAAAAAATACGCCAGGAAACACCGTTTCTAACCTTTCTTCCACACGGGCTTTACGAGATGTTACCGAGAAAGCTGGTTCGGAGTATAATGCATCAGCGGTCGGCGAGGTGAATGTAGTTAACAAAATGAAAGAAACCAATGCAATTATTGGCGGCGAAGGCAATGGCGGCATTATCTATCCAGAATCGCATTACGGCAGAGATGCTTTGGTTGGTATTGCATTATTTTTAACTCATTTAGCCAAATTTGGAAAATCAATTTCATTGTTGAGAAGCAGCTACCCACAATACCATATTTCAAAAAACAAAATTACCCTTACACCAGAAATGGATATCGATAATTTGTTAAAACAGGTTGAGGAAAAGTACAAAAACCAACCTTATAGCACTATCGATGGGTTAAAAATCGAATTCGATAAAACCTGGGTTCATTTGCGCAGATCTAATACCGAGCCAATTATCCGTATTTATAGCGAAGCGGAGAACGAAGCCACAGCAGAAAATTTAGCGAACAAAATTATTTCGGACATCAAAGAAATACTTAAATTAAACTAGTACATGAAAAGAGTTTATTTAGATAATGCAGCTACAACGCCATTGGATAAAGAGGTAATTGCTGAAATGACCAATGTAATGGAAAACCATTTTGGCAATCCATCTGCTATTCATGCATTAGGGAGAGAGGTTAGAACGCTCGTAGAGAAGGCTCGTAAAACGGTTTCTGGTCTTTTAGGTGCATCACCTTCCGAAATATTTTTCACTTCTGGAGGTACCGAAGCAGATAATACTGCTATCCGGTGTGGCATTTCTGCTTATGGAATTAAGCATGCCATCACTTCTAAAATAGAGCATCACGCGGTAGAACATACCTTAAATACGATGCTTAAAAATGGCGAAATTGATAAATTAAGTTTTGTAAATATTGATGAAAAAGGTAATGTAGATTATGCCCACCTGGAAGAGTTATTGCAAAACAATGATCGCACTTTTGTATCGCTAATGCATGCAAACAACGAATTGGGTACTTTAACCGATATGCTTAAAGTTGGCGATATCTGCGAAAAATATAACGCCATTTATCATGCCGATACAGTGCAAACCATGGGGCATTACGTACACAATGTGCGTGAATTAAAAGCCCATTTCATTGTATGTGCGGCACATAAGCTACATGGTCCCAAAGGGGTGGGTTTCTTGTATGTAAATAGCAACATCAAGATTCCACCGATGATTTATGGGGGAGCACAAGAGCGTAACATGCGTGGTGGTACCGAAAATGTTTACGGTATTGTTGGCCTGGCCAAAGCGTTGGAAATTGCCTATGCAGAAATGGCATTGCATCAAAGCCACATTCAGGGGTTAAAAGATTATCTAAAAGAACAATTGATTGCAGAGATTCCGGGAATTGGTTTCAACGGAGAAACAGATGCAGACAAGAGTCTTTATACCGTTTTAAATGTGTCATTTCCGGAAATGGACATGGCCGATATGTTGTTGTTTAATTTGGATATCAATGGAATTTGTGCCTCTGGCGGCAGCGCTTGTTCTTCAGGCTCGAACATTGGTTCTCACGTTTTAAATGGCATCAAAGCCGACCCAAATCGCCCATCAGTTCGCTTTTCTTTTAGTAAATATACTACCAAAGAGGAACTGGATTACGTTATTGATAAAGTTAAAATGGTGGTAAAGCAAAATGCTTTAGCCTAAAAATATCACTAACCAAATAGGAAACAGTCTCGGAGCAATTCGAGACTTTTTTTTGAGATTTTTTTTGAAAGCAAGTGCAACTCATTTATTAAGGTTAGTCCTGCTTTCTATACTAACCAAAGCAGAAAAAGCTTTTGGTTTCCACGGCAATCAGTATATTTAACATGGGTTTGGGTGGTTGGGAAAGGCATTAAATTTTCAAAACCGCTGCTGAAGCAGGACGGCAATGATATTTATAGCTTCAGTTCTAAGTTGGTTGCTTTTCATTACTGTTAACTTCACTCAACGACAATTTTTAAATCCCTTGCAAATCTCAAAAGAAAAACTTATATTTAATTAAGATAAAGGCTATCCACAAGCCAAGACACATGAGTTCCTTAACGAAACCTTATCAAATATCTCTTTAGGATAAGGTTAGGCAATTATAAAACAGCTTTGCAGAATTTTCTTAAAAAGAGAAACAAACGCATTTTTTGAAAATTGAATTCACCCTCAAAAGCAGCTAATGCTTTTATAAATTTATCGTTATGGAAAATCAAAAAACTAATGCTCAAGCAGCAAATACTGATAATCTGAACTCGTTAGACAGCAGAAAGCATATTTACAAATTCATTTTATCACCGTTTTCATTCGAGTCATCCCATCATTTTAACAAAATTCATAAACGAAAATTCAATTCTTTTGGTTGTATTCACGAGTTGAGAAAGCTGTCAGGCTCAATGCTGTAAGTTCAAATTTAAAGCGAATAAGACTTTTCCATGGAAACGAGTGGGTATATTGTGTCAGAATGATTCCTTAAGGTATTAAAAAAAACAATATTCCATTTTCGCTTGTTGCTTTAGTATATCAATTTGAAATACTATGGAAACTAATAAAGAAAAGGGAAAAGTTATTCAGAATGACTTACTAGATAAAGAAGTTGAAGATGTAAGAGAGCATGATTCTCTTGACAATAATAAATCTTCTAAACAGGCTACGAATTTATTCGAAAAGGATAAAAACCGAAAGAACAATGCATTTGGACCAGGTCATGAGCCAGGTACTACACCGGGTTCTGGCATTTAGAGCATTGGTATTTCGGGTATAAATTTTTAAATTTAAGCCACAGCATTTGTTGTGGCTTTTTATGTTGATTAAAAAATGGAAAGAAGAAATTTTATTAAAAATTCTGCATTGGCAATGGCCTTGCTCTCAATTTATAAAACAGATGTTTTTGCTCAGCAAGAGATGTTGCGGGCGTATAACTTCAAGCCATTGAGAAACAACGTCGGTATTTTCACCGAGCAGGGCGGAACTATCGGCTGGTTAAATTCATCAAATGGCTTTGTTGTTGTTGATGCACAGTTTCCAACATCGGCACCGCATGTTATCGAAGAATTGAAAAAACTTGGCGAAAAACCTTTTAAATATTTAATCAACACGCACCATCATAGCGACCATACTGCGGGTAACATCGCTTTCAAAGGTTTGGCGGAAAAAGTCGTGGCGCATCAAAACTCGCTTGTTAATCAGAAAAGAGGGGCAGAGAAAGCAAATAGTTTAGATAAACAATTATTGCCAGATACTACATTCGGTATCGGCTGGAAAGCACCTGTAGGCGATGAAAAGATTAGCGCTTACTACTATGGTTCTGCCCATACAAATGGCGACGCTGTTTACCATTTTGAAAATGCAAACATCGTTCATGTCGGCGACCTGGTTTCCAATAGAAAATACCCTTATATCGATAGAGAAAATGGTGCTCATATCGGCAATTGGGTTACCGCTTTAGAAAAAATACATAATCAGTTTGATAACGATACCTTATTTATCTTTGGCCATAGCCGTGAGCCAGAAAAAGTTACTGGAAACAAAGCTGATATCAAGGCATTTCAAAATTATCTTCAAAATTTGCTGAGTTTTGTCGGCGCTGAAATAAAGGCAGGTAAATCAAAAGAAGATATATTAAAAGCAACTGCAATACCAAATGCTACGGAATGGCAAGGCGAAGGTATTCAAAGGAGTTTAACAGCTGCTTATGATGAGCTAAAAGGCGTTTAAATTTTTGCCGTAGATTTGCGATGTTTTAAAATTGACCTACAAATCTGCGGCTTCATTTTGCCAAATCTTTTTCCAATTTATAAACATTCTATATTTGAAAAATAAGGAGATAGCCATTTGTTAACTACTTAAAGCTACCTCTTATCTGTTATATTTGTCTATACAAATCCAATATCAGATATGGATGATTTTTTAGCGGCACGTTCGCAAATGGCTCTTTCCCTGGGCTTTCATATTATTTTTTCTTGTATCGGAATGGTGATGCCATTTTTTATGGCGGTTTCTCACTATAAGTGGCTACGAACCAATCAGGAAGTTTACAAAAACCTCACAAAAGCCTGGAGTAAGGGAGTTGCCATCTTTTTTGCCACCGGTGCGGTGTCTGGCACGATGTTATCATTTGAGCTGGGCTTGTTATGGCCAAGGTTTATGGAACATGCAGGGCCTATTTTCGGGATGCCCTTCTCTCTGGAAGGTACTGCATTTTTTATCGAAGCCATTGCGTTAGGCTTTTTTCTTTATGGCTGGAACAAGCTAAACAAATGGTTTCATTGGTTTACGGGGGTAGTTGTTGGTGTTAGCGGCCTGGCTTCAGGGATATTGGTTGTTGCTGCAAATGCCTGGATGAACAGCCCTGCAGGATTCGATTTTGTAAACGGCAGGTACTTGAATATCGATCCTATACAAGCTATGTTTAACAAGGCATGGTTTTCGCAAGCCTTGCATATGTGTTTAGCTGCTTTTACGGCTACAGGTTTTGCGGTGGCCGGCGTCCACGCACTTATGATTTTGCGGAATAAAAACAGAGATTTTCATTTCAAAGCATTTAAAATCGCGGCTGTTTTTGCTTGTATTGGAGCTATATTGCAACCTTTGAGTGGAGATATTTCTGCAAAAGATGTAGCTGAAAGACAGCCTGCAAAACTTGCCGCAATGGAAGCGCTTTATAAAACAGAAAAACCAGCGCCGCTATTAATCGGAGGAATTGTTAACGAAAAAGATAAAACTGTAAAGGGAGCGATAAAAATACCCGGTGCACTCAGTTTCCTGGCGCATGGCGATTTCCATGCAGAGGTTAAGGGCTTAGATCAAATTCCTAAAAATGAACATCCACCGGTCGCGATTACGCATTATGCCTTTCAAATTATGGTGGGTATCGGTACGCTCTTAGCTCTTATTTCAGTGATCTTCTTTATCAATATCATCAGAAAACGATCAGTTATAGATAAGCGCTGGCTGCTTAAACTCTTTGTAGCATCTATTCCTTTGGGCTACATCGCCTTAGAAGCTGGCTGGGTGGTAACTGAAGTGGGAAGACAACCATGGATTATTTATGGAATCATGCGTACGAAAGATGCCGTTACGCCTATGCCCGGTATTGCTTATTCATTTTACATTTTCTCAGCAATTTATATCTCGTTAAGCATTGTAGTTACTTTTCTCCTTTATAGGCAGATTAAAATGGTGCCCGTTGTTTACGATAAATCTGATAGCCACGATTTGAAATCATAATATGGAATATGTTGTAGTTACTTTCTTATGTCTGGCTATTTTGCTGTACTTCTTATTGGGAGGTGCTGATTTTGGCGCCGGGATTATCGAGCTCTTTACCTCTACGAAGAATAGAAGCCGAACCAGGAAAACAATGTATCAGGCCATTGGTCCCGTTTGGGAGGCAAATCACATGTGGCTGATCATTGCAATTGTGATTCTATTTGTGGGTTTTCCATACATTTATACCACCATGTCTGTGCATCTCCATATTCCATTGTTAATCATGCTCATTGGAATTATTGCCCGTGGTACGGCCTTTGTATTCCGTCATTACGATGCAATTAAGGATGACATGCAATGGCTTTACAATCGAATTTTCAGGTACTCCAGTTTCATCACGCCTTTATTTTTAGGAATCATCGCGGGCAGTGTAATTTCTGGCCACATTGATCTTGATGCCAAAGATTTTTTAACAGCCTACGTTTGGAGTTGGTTAAATTGGTTCTCTATATCCGTCGGCTTATTTACTGTGGCCTTATGCGGATTCCTTGCAGCCATTTACCTGATTGGTGAAACTGATGATGAACAAGATAAGCGAAGGTTTATTAAAAAAGCAGAGTACATGAATATTGCTGCCGTCGTATTTGGGGCAATGGTTTTTATTGCAGCACAGTTTGATGGGATTCCACTAATCGATTGGGTTTTCAAAAATACAGTTGGTCTTGCTTCTATCATTTTGGCAAGTCTGTCACTCATTTTATTATGGTATCTTCTAATAAAAGGAGAAACAAAAACGTTAAGGATTTTAGCCGGCTTTCAGGTAACAATGATTTTGTTAGCCATTAGTTATGCACACTTTCCGAATTTTATACTCTTGAAAAATGGTGACGCCATTTCGTTATTTGAGGCGATTGGCCCGCCAAAAACGATTTATAGTTTGGGCGTAGCCTTATTGTTAGGTAGCATTTTAATTTTGCCGTTTCTGGGTTATTTGTTTTATAAATTTAAGAAAAAAGAGGAGTAGTGGTTGTCTCTCCATTACCACGTATAAACCTTTTTCTAACGATTTAATTTGAAAAGCACTTGTAGTAGTCTTCGGTTCCGAAAGTCCCGCTATCGTTCCAATCTTTTTTAACTTCAGTCAGCTTGCAACCATTCGTTAATGCTACAGGAGAATGACGAAGCAATAGTTTGAGTACGGGCTACAAAAAAGTATTTACACTTTATCGGGTTATGCTTAACGGCAATGCATTAACACATCCATCAAAGAAAAAGAGCATCCATTTCTGAATGCTCTCTTGATCTATTATTTGCTTACAACCCCCCTTTTCTGGTAGCTTTTCTTGCTTCGGGCCAGGTAACTTGTTTTCCCGTACGCTCGTTTACTGGTAAATCTGTTGCTTTCTCTGTCGAAGTTTTTTCAGGATCTTCACAAGCCATATAAACCATAATCGCAGCTAGAATTACATTGCTTCGAATTTCGTCGAAAACCAATTTGTCGTAGCTATCGCGATTGGTGTGCCAGGTGTAAGTTCCGTAATCCCAGCTTGTAGAGCTTAGCGAATAACCCAATGCTCCTGCAGCTACAAAAGATGCAAAATCAGAACCACCTGCTCCAGGCATCCCAGGGAAACTGGTTTTAATCTGATTTTTAATAGTATCCGGTACAGCCGCTAACCAACGGGTAATGTAATCTCTGGATTTTGCAAAACCTTGGCCACCTATATTAACCACACGGCCTGTGCCATTATCCTGATTGAATAGAGCCTGCAAATTACCAACAACTTCCGGATGATCTTCTACAAAAGCTCTCGAGCCATTTAATCCTTGTTCTTCACTTCCCCAATGGCCAACCAAAATGGTGCGTTTCGGATTTGGATAAAGTTTCTTCAAAATGCGCATCGCTTCCATCATCATAATTGTTCCAGAACCGTTATCGGTTGCACCGCTGGCACCATCCCACGAATCGAAGTGGGCCGACAGCATCACATATTCTTTTGGCTTTTGCTTGCCTTTAATTTCTGCAATGGTATTGAATGTTGGTACTACACCATTTTCCTTCGATTCAGACTCAATTTTTAACATAGGCTTATTCCCACTTTGTGCTAAACGGTAAACTAAACCATAATCTTCAACCGATAAATCTAAAGTTGGGATTTTTGTAGTATTGGCGCCGAAAATTTTATCTACACCAAAACCTTGCGACCAATTATTGATGATAATTCCTGCAGCCCCTGCATTTTCGATAGCAAGTGCCAGTGCTTTTGCATTTAGCCCTGTTTTAGCGATGCCTGCTGCAAATGTCTTTAATGCTTCTGCTTTTTCCTTTTTATATTTTTCGAATAAATCTTTTGTTGCAAATTCTTCCCAGTTTTTCTCTGGTCTGCCAGAAATTTGATTCATAGAAATGAGAACCAATTTCCCTTTTGCGTTTGGTAACCATTTTTGAAAGGAAACAGAATCAGTAATTGAAGGCAGAATAATGGCTTCGGCATTGATCGCCTTTCCATTGGTAGATGGACTCCAGGCTAATTGCGTGCCTTCTAGAGTTCTTAACCGCGGACTTACCAAATCGATATGCGTAACACCTCTTTCCCATCCACGCCATTCGCCCCATTTTTCATTTTTGGCAGAAATTCCCCAATCGCTGTATTTCTTTACCGCCCAATCATTCGCTTGTTTCATTTGCGGTGAACCCACTAAACGCGGCCCAACAACATCTAAAAGCTCATGCGCTAATTTTTCTAATTGTGAGTTCTCATTTACTTCTTTTACAATGTTGTCGATTAACTTTTTGTCTTGTGCAAAGGCAAAAGAGGAAGTGAAGAGTAGTAATGTTGGCAACAGTAGTTTTTTATTCATCTGTATATATTTATTTTTTAGGTTGTCAGATGGAGTTACCATAATCTGTTGTTATGGTAGGTTCATTTTGTTTATTAATAGACTTCTAAATTAGGTAATAAGTCGGTTTTGAAGCTTTTTTAATAGAAATGTTGCAAAGGTTAATGTCAGTTGTGTAAGTCTGCTATCTTATGTTTGCATATTAATGTGCTGAAAAGAAGCTTAACATATCATTTAGGGCATTTTCAGCATGCATTAAATCCCCATTATCAAGTGATTCCTTTGACACAATAGCAGCTCGTTTAAGCATGCTACTTTCATAGGTAGAAATAGCTTCAAGTAAAGTTTGATGCTGGTCTGACGTTAGATTTTCACTTAATTCGAGCGCATCAAGCATGGCCATATTTACGCCTTCTCCAGCGAATGGGGGCATAACATGTGCTGCATCTCCGATTAGAGTTAAATTAGATAGCGACTTCCATTTTTGATCTAGAGGCATGCAATAAATTGGGCGGGGAATGAATGGTACTGTTGTACATTCAAACAATTCGTTCCATATATTACTCCATCCTGTATAGTTTGCTTTAAACCAATCTAACATTTGGGCTCTATCGCTATAATTCAGTCCATTAAGTCCATTATTCTTAGCCCAGCTCTCATCAGTTTTAAAACTAGCATAAAATCCAATCTCTCCATTGCCTTTTTGACCCATCAGTATGTTTTGTTCATTTCCAAAAGCCATGATTTTTCCACCTCTTAATAGCTTAAAAATATTTGGAGCTTCTTTTTCCGCATTATATATATTTCCTTCGAGCATAGTGATACCAGAATAAAATGGTATGATGTCTGTAACGTAAGGACGGATTTTTGAATTGGCTCCGTCAGCAGCAATTACAATATCAGCATATATAGATTCCTTGTTTTTAAAATGAAGCATCCAACCATCGTTCTTCTGTTCCATAGCAATAAAGTGGCTATTCCAAATGATATGAGAAGGATCTATAGACGCTAACAAAATTTTCCTTAGCGCACCGCGATCTATCTCTGGACGGAAATGTTCGTTTTCGAAATTTTCTTCGATTTTATAGTCATGATCGCTAAAAAGTATTTCCGCATGCTCGTTCATGATGAGTTTTTTATCGGCTCCTGGAAGAAAATTATTTTTAAACTCTTTCAACAGATTTGCTTTGCGAAGCGCCGCCAAACCAGACTCGTCGTGCAGATCAAGAGGAGAACCTTGTACTCGTGCATTTTTATCGAAATCTCTTTCGTAAACTTTAATATCTGCACCTTTAAGTGCTAAGAGTTTGGCTAGTGTCAGTCCGCCGGGACCACCGCCGATAATGGCAATTGATTT
Organism: Pedobacter sp. MC2016-05; assembly: GCF_026239735.1. Lineage (GTDB taxonomy): Bacteria > Bacteroidota > Bacteroidia > Sphingobacteriales > Sphingobacteriaceae > Pedobacter. Next base: position 33,387 of record NZ_JAPIVT010000011.1, on the reverse strand, counting down.
ATCTTGTAGTAACATAATTTAAAATTTATGCTACAAAATTATTTCTTGTCGTAAACTAAAAATTGTAAAAAACGGTCGTTTTCATTTTTAAATAACTCTTTCGGAGAAACGCCGGAAAGCTTTTTTATCTCTTTGATAAAGTGCGATTGATCGGTAAAGTTCAGCTGCGGAGAAAGTTGTCCGTCTTTAATGTGTGGAAGTGAGGCTTGAAAACGCAGGATGTTACAGTAGGCTTTTAATGAAATTCCTAGTTGCTGGTTAAAATAGCGATTGATTTGTCGTTCGCTCCAAGCTACTTTTTCAGAAAGTTCTTTGATGCTCATTTCGCCATTATTGGCAAAAATTAGATGAAATAGCTTTCGCTTGCGTTCATCTACTTCTTTAGAAATAAGTGATTTTATTTTACGTGATGCTTTTTCACAAAATTTGCCAAAATTATTGAGGTCATCTAAGCCAAAATCCCAAAAGTTGCTTTCTAATATTTTGCCGCTATTTAAGATGTCAGCAATGGGTTGATGTAAGATGTATTCTATAGCAAGAGGCGTGAAACTAATGGAAAAAAATGATGAAACATTGAGTTTCGGTATCAATTTTGGCTTTGTTTCTAAACCCATTAAGGTGATTTGAAAATGATTGTCTACAGTTTTAGAGAACAATAAATCAATCCTCCCGTTTGGAATAATGATGCCATTGTTTGCGTCAGATAGATTTTCAAGTGACGAAAATCGATCCACAAAATCGGCAATTGAACATTCGGGTTTGATGTATTCGTAGCTTGGATTATCATTCATGAGGTACAAGTTGTTGTAATTTACTGAATTAATAAATCCAAATCTATTTTGGTTATCTTAAGTAAATCACATTCGGTAACACACTCCAAATTTTTTTTCGTTTTGTCTGATTGATAAAGCGGAAACTCTCCGTTATTTAAACCTGATTGCCGCGGTAGCTCCCGATCTTTTCGATCGGGCCTACAAGCAAAAAGCAGAACTGAAATAACCGAAGTTATCAAGCCCTGCTTTTCATATCTTTTTTTAAATCAATTAGTCATTTTGCACCAGTGAACCAATGACTAATGAACCAATGTCCGGTGAACTATTGACCAATGGCTATTGAACCAAATTAATTATTCATCATCTTAATAAAAGCGCCTATTTTAGCTTTCATAGCTCTTCTATCTACAATAAAATCAAGGAAACCATGTTCCAAAACAAATTCTGAAGTTTGGAATCCTTTTGGTAAGTCTTTTTTAATGGTTTCTTTAATCACCCTTGGGCCAGCGAAACCAATTAATGCGCCTGGTTCTGCAATATTAATGTCGCCAAGCATGGCATAAGATGCTGTAACGCCACCCGTCGTAGGGTCGGTAAGCAAAGAGATGTATGGAATTTTAGCCTGACTTAACAGCGCCAATTTTGCAGATGTTTTAGCCATTTGCATTAATGAAAATGCAGCTTCCATCATACGGGCACCACCTGATTTTGAAATCATCAGGAACGGAATTTTGTGTTTGATGCTATAATCGATTGAACGAGCGATTTTTTCGCCAACAACCGAACCCATTGAACCACCAATAAAAGCAAAATCCATACAGGCAATCACTAAATCCTGTCCTTCGATTTTTCCTACACCAGCACGGATAGCATCTTTTAAGCCGGTTTTAGCCTGACTTTCAATAATTCTATCGGTATAAGGTTTGTTATCGTTAAAATTTAAAGGATCGCCGGAGGTTAGATTCGGGAAAAGCTCTTTAAATTCGTTACTATCGAATAAAACTTCAAAATATTCTTTGGAACCTACTCTCAAGTGGTAGTTGCAGTAATGGCAAACGTACTTGTTTTCCTGTAACTCTGCCTGATGTAGCGGTTTTTTGCAATTCGGACACTTATTCCACACGCCATCTGGTGCCTCTTTCTTCTCTTCGGTTGTGGTAATGATACCTTTATTTTCTCTCTTAAACCAAGCCATATAATTTTTTAAAGAATTGGATTGCAAAGAAACGAAAAATATATGCAAGTTTGATATTAACCAATAATCAAATTTAAATTATCAAATTAATAAAGTAACGCTGACAATCTATTTTTATCGACAGACTCTTTTAAGCGTTACTGATGCGCTATTTCAACTTAATTCTAAGTAAGACTTGGTATATAAAAAAAAGCTGTTAGCGTTAAGAGTGTGAATTTTACACTAAGGATAATGTTATTTTTACACCAAACTGGCCTTATATGCTTGTAAGGCAAATAATTCTGTTGTTACAAAAGCTTGGATTGTAATTTTTTTTTATAACTTCGAACTTAATAAAATTAACAAGAGATGAGTTTAAAAGGCTACAGAGGCGTAATTTACGGAGATGCCGTTCAAGAATTATTTGAGCAGGCTAAGAAACATCAGTTTGCTTTACCAGCAGTTAACGTAACCGGTACAAACACGGTTAATGCGGTAATGGAAACTGCAAAGGCAGTAAATTCGCCAGTTATGATTCAGTTATCTAATGGAGGAGCGCAGTTTTACGCAGGTAAATCTTTGGATAACGAAAAATTGCAAGCATGTATTTTAGGTGCTGTATCGGCAGCTAAACATGTGCATTTATTGGCAGAACATTATGGTGTTGCTGTGGTTTTACATACCGACCACGCCGCTAAAAAATTGTTGCCTTGGATTGATGGCCTTTTAGACCACGGTGAAAAATTCTTCGCTGAAACTGGAAAACCTTTGTTTTCATCACATATGTTAGATCTTTCGGAAGAGCCGATTGAAGAAAATATGGAGATTTCTGCAAAATATTTTGCACGCATGGCGAAAATGAACATGACCATCGAAATCGAGCTTGGTGTTACAGGTGGTGAAGAAGATGGTGTAGACAATAGCGATGTAGATAGCTCGAAATTATATACCCAACCAAGCGAAGTTGCTTATGCTTACGAAGAATTAAGCAAAGTTTCTCCTCGTTTTACTGTTGCCGCTGCATTTGGAAACGTACATGGCGTTTACAAGCCTGGTAATGTAAAATTACAACCGGTTATTTTGAAAAATTCTCAAGACTTTATCAAAGAGAAATTTAACCTGAGCGCTGAAAAACCAATTAACTTTGTTTTTCATGGTGGTTCTGGTTCTTCTCAAGAAGAAATCAGAGAAGCAATTTCTTATGGTGCTATTAAAATGAATATCGATACAGATATGCAATGGGCATTCTGGGATGGTATTTTAGAGTATTACAAAAAGAATGAGGCTTATCTTCAAGGTCAAATCGGTAACCCTGAGGGTGATGATAAACCAAATAAGAAATACTACGATCCACGTGTTTGGTTACGTAAAGCTGAAGAGGCTTTTGTTAAACGTTTAACCGTTGCTTTCGAAGATTTGAATTGCATCAATGCGAACGATAAATTATAAGTTGAACTGAATTTTTTAAGCTGAAATAGTTAATCAGTCATTCAAAAATCATCATTCGATATTTAGACGGAGGCGCCATAGGTTTAAAAACTTATGGCGCTTTTGTTTGTTTTTATTTTTACATTTAAGCAAACATATTGCGATGATAAATAGAACTAACGAACCAGTAAATAATAATTTTTTTGAACGTTTCGCTAATGCCGCCACCAAGTTTACAGGTAGCTCTGCTGCATTTATTGCAGCCACAGCAATTGTTGTAATCTGGGCAGTTACAGGACCAGTTTTTCACTATTCTGAAACCTGGCAGCTGGTTATTAATACTGGTACAACGATTATCACTTTCCTAATGGTTTTCCTGATTCAAAAGGCACAGAATAAAGATGGAAAAGCTATTCAGCTTAAATTGAACGAACTTATTGCTGCGCAACAGGGGGCAAGCAACCGGATGGTTGATATTGAGGATTTGAGTGAAAAAGAATTAGATCAGTTACATCACTTTTATGTAACCATTGCTGCACTTGCCAAGAAAGAGGCTGATATTCGCTGCTCACATTCTATAGATGTGGCTAAAGAATTAAATGAGGAAAAATTGAAATTGAATAAACACTTTAAAAAAGAAAAATAATGAGCTTACAGGTTCAAAAGGTGATTCACCCCGAAGATTTAGATAAAGTATTTGCCATTAGAAAAATTGTATTTGTTGATGAGCAAAACTGCCCACCAGAATTAGAATGGGAGCATGAAGATGAATCAATTCATTTCCTGGCTACGCACAATGGCCAACCTTGTGGTGCATGCCGTTGGCGCAAAACGGATTTAGGTTATAAATTAGAGCGCTTTGCGGTGTTGCAAGACTTTAGGGGTCAGGGTGTAGGGAGAGCACTCATTGCAGAAGCGCTTTCTGATTTACCTGAAGATGCACATTACATTTACTTAAATTCCCAATTAGATGCGATGAGTTTATATGCTAAGTTCGGCTTTGTTGCCGAAGGTGAACAATTTGAAGAGGCAGGGATTCAGCATTTCAAGATGGTGAAGAAAGTGTAGCTATTAACTAGTCTTCATTGCGAGGCACGAAGCAATCTTTATGCTTTTGCTATAGATTAAAAGGCTTTTGATGTAAATCATCAAGCTTGCGTTAGCCGACACAACCTTTGTAGAATTGCTTCATTATGGACTTGACTAAAAATATTTTATGATGGAGTGAGGTGGCTGTGTTTACATAATGACAAACTCCTTAATAATATTTATATGTTGGAGTCACATCCGAATTAGAAACTAGAATTTGGCAGCATAAAAACAATGAGTTTCCAAAGTGTTTTAACTTCGAAATATAAATGCTACAACTTGGTTTACTTTATGTTTTTCCAATCATTGAAGATGCAATTGCAGAAGGAAAAAGGATAAAGGGAGGGAATTGACATCAAAAGATTAATTACTTATTGAATTAAATCAGAATTCGAAAGATTTGTATGATGACTTAAATTACGTATGTCGTCATTGCAAGGTACGAAGCAATCTTAAAGCATTCGCTATAGATTAAAGGCATTTTAGAGTCAATTACTAAGTTTACATTCCTAACCCCAGTAGTAGGATTGCTTCGTGCCTCGCAATGACAACCATCTAAAAAGCACAATAAATTAGCTTACCCAAATATCTTTCCTGACAAAGCCATCGCCTCATTCCATTTATCCGTATTAAGATTAAGATCTTCACCTTTTGAGTTTAAAAAACTTATTACATCTTCAGTAGCGATATTACCTGTTAAATCGTCAGCAGCCATCGGGCAACCGCCAAAACCTTTTAAGGCAGAATCTATCCGTTTTGCCCCAGAGCGGTATGCGGCTTCAATCTTTTCAAATCGTTCTACAGGGGTAGAGTGCAAGTGAATACCAATTTCAGTTTTGTTGAATTTTGTAATCAGTTTTGGAAGTATGGATGTGAGTTTTTCAGGAGTTGAAACACCAACGGTATCTGCTAATGAAAGAATTTTAACGCCCTTAGCAACTAAAATGTCAGCCCACTTTTCTACAATTTCATAATTCCATTCATCTCCGTAAGGATTACCAAAACCCATGGAGAGATAAATAACAGCAGTTTTGTTGTTTTGATCACAAAGAGATAACATTTCTTGAACCGTATTTAAGGATTGCGAAATGCTCGAATTTGTATTGCGTTGCTGAAATGTTTCCGATATGGAAAATGGGAAACCTAAGTAACTGATTTGCTCGTATCTTATAGCGTCTTCTACACCCCTTAAATTCGCTACAATTGCCAATAGCTTTGTTGAGGTTTGAGTTAAATCTAAATCGTCCAACACTTTAGCTGTATCTGCCATCTGCGGAATAGCCTTTGGTGATACAAAACTTCCAAAATCGAGCGTGTCGAAACCCACTTGAAGCAAAAGATTAAGATATTCTGATTTCAAATCCGTTGGGACGAAATCATGTAAACCCTGCATGGCATCACGTGGGCATTCCACAAGTTTGAATCTTTGATTACTCATTTGGCTCAGTCGTTGTTAATCGCAAAGTGCGTAAAGTTTTTCGCAAAGAAAAGAAGATTAAAGAAAACTGTGAGCTTCAAATCGAGTTTACCGTAATGACCAATGACCAATGACCAATGACCAATGACCAATGACCAATGACCAATGACCAATGACCAATGACCAATAACTAATGAACTTCCTTCACGCTGGGTACTTCGGCTCTGTAATCAACACTTCGGTCTTTGGCAAAGGTTCTGATAATTAATCTAGTTCCTCTATCATAACTAAAATAACTCCAAACCCAATTTACAAATACAATAATTTTATTTCTAAAGCCCACAAGGGTCATTAAGTGAACAAACATCCAGGTAAACCATGCAAAAACACCTTGAAAACGGATTTTACCGATATCAACCACAGCTTTGTTCCGGCCAACTGTAGCCATAGAACCTTTATCGAAATACTTAAATTTCTCTAACGGTTTATTTTCTTTGATGTTAATTAAGTTTTTAGCTAGATGATGCCCCTGCTGGATAGCGGCTGGTGCTACTCCGGGATGTCCGGTTGGAGTGGCCTCATCAATTATTGCCGCAACATCGCCAATGGCATAGATATTTTTATAACCGACAACCAGATTTTGGGTATCAGTTTTTAATCTGCCACCACGAACCACTTCTGCTTTGTCAAGGCCCGGCAATACCACGCCTTTTACTCCAGCGCTCCAAATTACGGTCGAACTTAATATTGGCGCCTTATCTTGTAAAGAAAGGGTGTGACCATCGTAACCTAAAACACGGGTATCGTTCATTACCTGGACACCCATTTTAATCAAAAATTCTTTAGATTTTTGTTGTGCCTGGGGTGACATTGGTCCTAAAAGCTCAGGGGAATTTTCAATAAGATAAATGTTCACTTTACTCACATCCATTTCTGGATAATCGTTAGGAATAACATGTCTTTTCAGTTCTGAAATTGCTCCAGCAGTTTCCACGCCTGTTGGGCCTCCACCCACTACCACGAAGTTTAATAGAGCGCTTTTCTTATCTAAATCCTTCTCGATCAACGATTTCTCGAAATTTTGCAAAATCAAACTTCTTAAATCTAAAGCCTCTGGAATAGATTTCATCGGCATTGAGTTCGCTTCAATTTCTTTGTTGCTGAAGAAATTACTAGTCGAGCCAGTTGCAATCACCAAATAATCATAACTCACCTTTCCAATATCTGTCATCAAACAGTTTTCAGCAGCATTTACTTCCGTCACTTTAGTTACCCTAAAGATTAGGTTTTTTTGTCCTTTAAAAATCTTTCTCAAGGGAAATGCAATGGAGTCAGCTTCCAATCCGCCTGTTGCTACTTGGTAAAGTAAGGGTTGAAAAGTATGATAATTATGTTTATCAAGCATGACTACTTGAAAAGGTTTATTTTTTAGTCGTTTAGCTAACTCTATTCCGCCAAATCCACCGCCAACTATAACTACTCTTGGGTATTCACTTTTAGGAAGTTGTAAATCCATTTTAAATCGCTTTATCTGTTATTAATGTAACAAAAAGATAGCCAAAAGGTTTAAGAATTAAGGTTCTGAAGCCAGTTTCTTAAGAGCTTCTATAGAGATATAACTTTGATATGACCGAGTTGGTTTTCGCTGGTTTTTAGGACTGTTTTGACTAAAATAAACCAGAGGGACACGAGCATGGAGCGCAGTGAAATAAAGTGGACAGCAGGGCTGAGGTTGCCGAAGAAATTCGGGTTTTGCTTTTTAAAAAACCTCACCGTATTATTGTCTGTGGTATTGGGTATCTAGTGCACGTCAATCGTATATAGGCAATTAGAGAGATAAAGCCTCGCCCTATCAACGTTTGTGGTTATAGGAAGTTAGTGCAAATCCCTCTCGGGAAGAGAGGAACAAAATGATGTGGTTTGAACCGATGGGTTTAAATCACAGTCTGTCAAAACCTTGTCTTCCGGAGAGGGCGGCTGGAAAACTTTCCATACCACGAACTTCCAAAGGGTGAGGCTGTAAAAACAAACCGCCTTCCTGATTGATCAGGAAGGCGGTTAATATATTCTTAGAATCTAAATCTTATTTTTTCTTCTCTTCCGAACTTCCCAAATCGATTACGATAGGAGTGGAGATACATAATGATGAATACGTACCGATAACACGGCCGATTAACAATGCGAAGATAAATCCGCGGATGCTATCGCCACCAAAAATGAAAATCACCAATAACACGAAGAACACGGTTAACGAAGTCAAAATCGTCCGGCTTAATGTACTGTTTAACGCAAAGTTGATTAATTGGTTACGTTCTTCACCGTGTAAATCTTCTTTACCAGCTTCTTTTAGTTTCTCACGAATACGGTCAAATACAACAACAGTTTCTGTCATGGTATAACCCATTACTGTTAAAATTGCTGCGATAAAATCCTGACCAATTTCTAATGAGAATGGCAAAACACCATCTAAAATGGTATAGAAAGAAAGTACCATTAAAACGTCGTGTGCTAATGCCAATACAGCACCTAAACCATATTGCCATTTTTTAAATCTCACTACGATGTAGATAAACATAAAGATACATGAAATCAATACCGCGTAAAAAGCTCCATTAACAATATCGCTAGCGATAATTGGAGTCACTTTCTGTGAACTTACAATTTCATATTTAGAACCTGCTAAGCCTTTGTTTAAAGCATCTTCAACCACTTTATCAGTTTTCACATCTTGATCTTCGATGTGGAAAGTAGTGGTGATTTTAACCTGACTGTTTTCTCCTGCTGTTTTAACCTCAGGAGTTTCGTTACCGAAAACAGGAGTTAACTGAGATTTGATATCTTCAGTGTTAACCGCTTTATCGAAGTGTACAAGGTAAGTTCTACCACCTTTGAAATCTACGCCAAGGTTTAAACCACCATGTTTGAAATACATGCCGATACCAGCTAGGATGATCAATGTAGAAATGATATAATAGATTTTACGACGGCCAACAAAGTTGAAAGCTAAATTTTTAAATGCATTACGTGTAAATTGATTATCAAAGCTAATTTCCATTTTACGATCTAACATCGCTTCGAAAACCAATCTTGAAATTAATACAGCAGCAAATAATGAAGAAAGGATACCAATACATAAGGTAGTTGCAAACCCTTGAACCGGACCGCTTCCGAAAGCGTAAAGAATAGCACCTAAAATAAATACGGTAATGTTTGCATCTAAGATAGATGGCATTGCATGTTTAAAACCTTCTTTAATTGCACTAGGAATATTTTTGCCCAAGGCAAGCTCTTCACGTACACGTTCGAAAATTAGAATGTTCGCATCTACAGACAAACCAATGGTAAGCACGATACCGGCGATACCAGGCAATGTTAACACCGCACCAAGCGATACTAAAATACCGATGATGAAAAACAAGTTAACCAATAAGGCAAAGTTTGCAACCCAACCTGCACGGTGATAATACAATGCCATGAAGATCAGGATCACGATAAACGCAATCACAAATGAAATTAAACCATCATGGATAGCTTGTGCACCTAAAGTTGGACCAACGATATAACTACCAGCAATACGAGCAGGAGCAGGTAATTTACCAGCTTTTAAGATGTTTGATAAATCCTTAGTATCTGCCTGTGTGAAGTTACCGGTAATTGATGAAACACCACCACCAATTTCATTCTGAACAGTAGGAGCAGAATAAACCATGTTATCTAATACAATAGCGATAGATTTTTTATTGTTAGGATCAGCGGCAGCTTCAGCAGTAATTTTTTTCCATTTCGCAGCACCTTCGCTGGTCATGTACATGGTTACCTCTGGCTTGCCTTTTTGATCAAAGTCAGCACGCGAATCGCTGATTGCTTCACCACCTAAATCTGGTTTACCATCAGCACTGGTAACTTTAATAGCGTAAAGTTCAAACACTTTAGAACCTTCTCTAGGTTTAACGCTCCACATAAATTTCATCGTAGATGGAATTGCTGCGGCAACCTCAGGAAGTTTTAAGTATTTATTAACTTTTGCAGTATCTTTTTGTAACGACATACCAACAACTGCACCTGGCATTAATTGTTGTTGTCCGTTTTCGCCTTGATAAATAGGAAGACTTAAAACTGCGTATAATGGATTTGATTTTGCTAATTCAGCTCTTACTGCGGTAGAATCTTTTTTACCTAAGCCAGCTAATTTGCCGCCTTTTGCAGTGGAGTCTTTAGCAGCATTCTCTAAGCCGGCTAATTTGCCGCCAGCTTTAGCAGCCGTATCTGTAGTAGCCGCGGGAGTTTCAGTTTTTAAAGTTGCCGCTAAAGTTTTGTTAATGTTTTCTAACAAAGGTGCTACTTCCTGTACCTGGTATACTTGCCAGAACTGTAATTCGGCAGAACCTTGTAAAAGTTTAGCAATACGTTCTTTATCCTGCACACCTGGCATCTCAATTAAGATGCGGTTACTACCTTCTTGTTTTTGCATGTTCGGACTCACAACGCCGAAACCATCAATACGAGAACGTAAAACAGTAAATGAGCGATCGATAGCACTTGTAGCCTCTTTCTCTAAGAAAGATTCAACTTCGCCATTGCTAGCACTTGGTTTTAATTGCGATGCATTGTCTTGATTAGAAAAATAGTCAGCAAGTTTTACACCTGGACTTAATTTTTCAAATTCATCAACAAAAATTTTGATGTAATCTTTACCACCAGCATTTAGCTGAATTTGTGCGTTCTGAACTGCTTTATTAAAGTTAGCATCAGTAGGGTTGCCCGCTAAAGATTTAACCAATTCCGCTAACGATATCTCCATCGTTACGTTCATACCGCCTTTTAAGTCTAGACCTAAATTAATCTCTTTCGATTTAACTTCGCCGTAAGTGAACCCAACAAGCGGGTAAACTTTCTCGGTACTCATCGAATCTAAGTAAGCCTTTTCTTTGGCTGCATCACCTTTCGCATAGTTTTTTGCGTCTTTCTCTACTTTGGATGCTACCAAAGTAAAGGAAAGTGCATACGCACAAACGATAGCCAATACTATCGCTATAAACTTAATAAAACCTTTTCCTTGCATTGTTTGTTTAAAATAATTTGTCTTTCGCTGTTTTTTAACAAGTCGGCAAATCTAATTAAATTTTTAAATTATAGAACCCCTTAGTTGATAATTTATTAAGATTAATTTTTGTCAGATAATTATACCCATGCATTCGATACATAGATCTTCTTTTTGCGCCAAAATTAAGGTCTGATTTATTTGGAAAGCAATTGCAGTAGCATTTGGCTTTTGTTCGGTCCTGCCAACCGCTGTAGCTCCGATCAAAAAAATCGGAGGCTGTCGCTATTGTCAGGTTTAAGTGGCCAGGGAGGTAATACTATTTTCGGCTAAATGCATAAACCTTCCCTGATTTGCAAGGTTTTTACCTAACCGGCAACAATAGGAAGATGTCAACCAATTATAAACGCAAACCTTTATAGCAAACGCATTAAGATTGCTTTGTGCCTCGCAATGACGACTTTTTCTGATTACTTCCTTTTAAGTACCTCAAAAGTATAATCATACTTGTTTTTCTCATCAGCTTTATGCGGATCGCTGCTCACAACTTCCCAATCATTTCTGTCGATCTCTGGGAAAAACGTATCAGCGTCAAAAGTATGATGAATTGTAGTTAAATAAAGTAGGTCCGTTTTTGGTAAAGCCTGGCGATAAATTTCCGCACCACCAACAACAAAAACAGGTTTTTCTTCTGCTTTGGTAATTTCTAATGCTTCATCAAGACTATTCACGATCTCAACGCCATCGATTTTTAATGATGAATCTCTCGTGATGACAATGTTTCTGCGATTTGGTAAGGGTTTACCGACAGAATCGAAGGTCTTGCGGCCCATTACAACCGTGTGCCCAGAAGTAGTTTGTTTAAAAAACTTTAAATCGGCAGGCATGTGCCACAAAAGCTGGTTGTTTTTTCCTATGGCGAAGTTTTCACCTACCGCAACTGCTATAGCAAGTGAAGGGTTTTTTAGTTCATTGGTCATTAGTTCATTAGTTTCATTTGTTCCTTAGGTTTATCTGTTCATGATTTCATGCCAGACTGACCTTTTCCAATGTATTTTATATAAGCGTTAAGCTTTATATGTACTGTTTCTAGTTTGGCAAAAAGTTGTGTGTAAATTTCTTCATTGACGAGCCCTCTATGTCGCGTTTTTCTGAAGAAAGACTTGGTTTCTAAAATAGAATCTCTGCTGTAGTAACAAAAGTTCTTATTTTCCTTGAAATGAAAACGACCATAACCTTCGGCAATATTTGCACTAATTGAATCTGCAGCCCTGCAAATTTGTTTCGTATGGTATCTTTAGCAAAAAAGTCCCATGTCGTTGTAATATCCCAAATTTCATTTGATAAATTTTCAGCAAGCATATACACCTCCAAATCTTCAATTCGATTGTAACTCATAATTATTTCGTTCACACATTAATTATAAGGGATGAATTTATAAATAGAGATTTTTTATAAGCGTTTAGCCTAATGATACTTATGAACTAATGAACTATTGATCAAATGACTAATAACCTATACCGCCACCACTCCTTTAATATGTGGATGTGCCTCGTAATTCTCTAATGTAAAATCCTCGAATTTAAAATCAAAGATGCTTTTTACTTCAGGATTGATTTTCATGGTTGGAAGCGGTTTCGGCTCTCTGCTTAATTGCAAATGTGCCTGTTCGATATGGTTATTGTACAAATGCGCATCGCCTAAAGTATGAACAAAATCGCCAGCTTCTAAACCACAAACCTGTGCAACCATCATGGTTAATAAAGCATAAGAAGCGATATTAAAAGGGACGCCCAAAAAAATATCGGCACTACGCTGATAGAGTTGGCAGCTTAATTTTCCATCGGCTACGTAGAACTGAAAGAAAGCGTGGCAAGGAGGCAAAGCCATATTCTCTATTTCTGCTACGTTCCATGCAGAAACAATAATTCTTCGCGAATCTGGATTGTTTTTAATCGTATTAATGATGTTGGTAATCTGATCGATGTATTGTCCATCGGGCGTTGGCCAACTTCTCCATTGCGAACCATAAACTGGGCCGAGGTTTCCCTCTTCGTCTGCCCATTCATCCCAAATGCGAACGCCATTATCTTTTAAGTATTTAATATTGGTATCGCCAGTCAAGAACCAGATTAATTCATGTATGATAGATTTTAGATGTAGCTTCTTCGTGGTAACCATCGGAAAGCCCTCCTGCAAATTGAAACGCATTTGATAGCCGAAAACGCTAATCGTTCCTGTTCCCGTGCGGTCGTGTTTTTGAGCGCCGTGATCCAGCACATGTTGCATTAAATCTAAATATTGTTTCATAACTCCGAACCCTAAAGGGGCTTCCAAATCTTAAATAAATTATTAATTACAAATATGTAAAAAATCTTAATCACGAAATCTTTTAGTTTTCTACATTAACGTATTTTTAAACAAGCCTGACTTTTGTATGTTTGCATCAGCACTGTATTTGACTTTGAGGGGGAAATCTCAAATCTCAAATCTCAAATCTCAAATCCGAATGTTATCTTTTCCAAACGCAAAAATAAACCTGGGCTTAAATATTACTGAGAAACGCAACGATGGTTACCACAACCTCGAAACCGTTTTTTATCCTATTAATATCAAAGATTCAGTTGAAATTACCGATGCTGATTTCACCTCCTGCAAAATTCATGGCATCGATATTCCTGGTGATGCCAATGATAATCTGTGTATAAAAGCTTACCATCTCGTTAAACAAGATTTTGATATTCCTGCGCAGCAGATTAATTTATTGAAAAACATTCCCGTCGGTGCGGGTTTGGGAGGCGGCTCAGCAGATTGCGCTTTCCTGATAAAATTATTAAACGGTAAGTTCAAGTTGGGCTTATCGGTTACAGACATGGAGAATTACGCCCGTAAGCTTGGTGCAGATTGTGCCTTTTTTATCGAAAACACACCTGTTTACGCCTTTAACAAAGGGGATGAATTTGAAAAGTGCGAAGTAGATTTGTCAGCCTGGTTTAAAGTTTTAGTGAAACCGCCTGTACACGTGAGTACAGCGGATGCTTATGCGCTTGTAAAACCTCACAAGCCTTTGCAATCCTTAAAAGAAATCATACATTTGTCGCCAACAACATGGAAGAATAAGGTTATCAACGATTTCGAGCCATCGGTATTCGCAAAATATCCCCAAATTCATCAAATAAAAACCAGTTTATACGATGCAGGCGCAACATTCGCTTTAATGAGTGGTAGCGGTTCGTCGGTTTTTGCAATTTTTAACGCACCTGTTAAATTGCCCGAACTGGAAAAAGACAATTTAGTTTATTATAATATTTAAAAAGAGCTGAAAGGTAAAGGCTGAAAGACTAAAGCAAAATCGTCTTGATACTTGAAACTAAATACTCGATACTACAAAATGAATATAAATCTGATCCGCAAAAGCGGAAAATTTAATTTCGAAGCAGTAAATGAAAGCGGTTTTACCGTCGAATTAGATGCGAAAGTTGCTATTGGTGGTGAAGGCAAAGGTTTTAGACCTATGGAAATGCTTTTGGTTGGACTTGGTGGTTGTAGTGGAATAGACATGGTAAATGTGTTAACCAAACAGAAAGAACCACTTGAAGATATTAAAATCGCCATCAATGCCACCAGAAAAGATGAAGAGATGCCGCCTATTTTCGACGAAATTGAAATTCACTTCGATTTATCAGGCGATTTAAATCCGGCAAAAGTGGAAAGGGCTTTGGCTATGACGTTCGATAAATATTGTTCCGTATCGAACATTTTAGGTCGCTCCGCAAAAATTAATTTTACATACAACATAAATAAGGTTTAAGGTAAAAGGTTTATGGCTTAAGGTCTGGAATCTCGTATCACCAATCTCAATACTCATATCACAAAACAAAATGAAATCCGAAAATTTTGAAACCATAGCTATACGCACTCAAACCGAACGCAGTTCGCACAAAGAACACTCTGCACCAATTTATCTCACTTCGAGTTATAAGTTTGATGATGCTGAAGAAATGCGGGCTTTATTTGCAAACGAGAAAGAGGGCAATGTGTATAGCCGTTATTCAAATCCAAACACCTCAGAGTTTATAGAGAAGATGTGTTTGTTAGAAGGTGCTGAAGATGGTTTTGCTACTGCAACGGGTATGGCTGCTATTTTCACCACATTTGGTGCCTTCTTAAAAGCCGGCGACCATATCGTTTCCAGTCGCTCAGTTTTTGGATCAACACATCAGCTACTTACCAATGTTTTCTCTAAATGGGGTGTAACTTTTGATTATGCCGATTTGGATAAGCCTGAAGATTGGGAAGCTTTGATTAAGCCGAATACCAAAATGATTTTCGTTGAAACGCCATCAAATCCCGGTATTGATATTATCGATTTAGCTTTCCTTGGCGATTTAGCCAAAAAACATCATCAGCTTTTAGTAGTTGATAATTGCTTTGCAACGCCATATTTGCAGCAGCCGATCAAATTAGGTGCGCACCTTTCTATCCACTCGGCTACTAAATACATCGATGGACAAGGAAGAGTGCTGGGCGGAATTGTTTTAGGTACGAAGGAATTAATTACTGAAGTTGTTGCATTTGCCCGTCATAGTGGCCCGGCTTTGTCGCCATTTAACGCCTGGATTTTATCTAAAAGTTTAGAAACGCTGGCTGTTCGCATGGACCGCCACTGCGAGAGTGCTTTAAAAGTGGCTGAGTATTTGGAAAAACATCCAAAAATTAAATTAGTTAAATATCCGTTTCTTCCTTCTCACCCTCAGTATGAAATAGCTAAAAAGCAGATGAAGCAGGGTGGTGGTATCGTAACTATTGTGGTTGAAGGTGGCGTTGAAGGCGCCCGCAAATTTATGGATGGCCTGAAAATGTTCTCCATCTCTGCAAATTTGGCCGATACACGTTCAATCGCTACGCACCCGGCAACAAGTACGCACAGCAAACTTACCGAAGAGGAACGCAATATTGTGGGTATTGAGCAAGGCTCTATCCGTTTGTCAATCGGTTTGGAGCATGTTGATGATATTTTAGCAGATATTGAAGAGGCACTTTCGTAATTACGATTTTAGATTTACGAATTACAATTTTTAGAAAAATAAGTGCAGTGGGGCGTCGGTTGCGATAGCCCCATTTGTTTTGATAGCTTGCATGTTCTTATCGGTGATCAATTTCAACAAAGCTATATGGAGGACTGCTAACTTCGAACCGCTAGCTTGACACTCAAAACCCCAAACTTTCTTACCCTACATCAATGCACAGGTTTCGAACCTGTAGTAAATTTGTATCATAAACAAGAAAGGAAATTTATGTCACAGTTTATTTTGCACAAAGAAAACACCAGAGGCCATGCAAATCATGGTTGGTTAAATGCTCACCACTCATTCAGTTTTGCTAACTACTACAATCCTGAAAGAATGCACTTTGGAGTTTTGCGGGTTTTAAATGATGACTTGATTGATGGTGGAATGGGATTTGGAACTCACCCACACGATAATATGGAAATCATTACGATTCCATTGGCCGGTGCCATTGCACACAAGGATAGCATGGGAAATTCGGCAGTAATTAAAAGCGGAGAAATTCAGGTAATGAGCGCCGGAACCGGGGTTAGCCATAGTGAATTTAACGCTTTGGCAGACGAACAGTTAAATTTATTACAAATTTGGCTGTTTCCTAACAAGAAAAATGTTACGCCACGTTACGACCAGCAGACTTTAGATGTTGAAGCTCGTCACAACAATTTTCAGCAGATTTTATCACCAAACCAAGATGATGCTGGAGTTTGGATTCATCAAGATGCCTGGTTCTCATTGGGTAAATTTGATGAAGGCTTCGAAACCGAATACAAAATCAAAAAAGCTGGAAACGGTGTGTACGCTTTTGTGATTAATGGAGAAGTTACCATTAACGGCCAAACATTAAACAAAAGAGATGGTTTAGGGATTTGGGATACGGACAGCATCAGCTTCAAAGCAAACTCTGCAGACGCAGAAGTGTTATTAATGGATGTTCCGATGGAATTATAATTCAGTTACGTGTTAAAAGTTGCGAGTGATAGGGCTAAAGCTCTTACTCGCAACTTTTTACGTTTAAATTTAACGAAAATATGATGCAAACTACTATACTTTATATCGGTCGAGACACAGAAATTACTATTGTAATGAACAGGTTGCTTAACGCCCGACCTGAATGGAAAGGCATTTGTGTTTGTACAGACCAGGAAGCCATGTCTGTTTTAGAAACGCAGGATATTGATTTGGTGCTTTTAGGTAACGGAATTGATCTTGAGTGTGAACAGGTGCTTAGAAAGCGTATACAAGAGCTCAAACCTAATGTGAAGATTGTTCAGCATTACGGTGGCGGAAGTGGATTGCTTTATGGCGAAATTATGATTGCGCTAGGCTAATAGTCTTTGACTAGGATTTTTAAGATTAAAGGATTTCAAGAATTTGGTTTCCGAGGTCAAATCCTAAGGGCCTTTATCTCATTAAACTGGTCTTTTGTTTTCAGGATGATTGGTGTTATACACTCTTTTAAAAATCAAGCTCTTGCTACCAAAATTTATAAGCAAACCAACAGGAAGATTGTAAGCCTCTAAGTAATTTATGGCTTGATTTAAGTGTGCATCAGTTAATTCAGATACTGCTTTGAGTTCAAGCATGATCGTATCTTCAACAAAAAAGTCTACTCTTCTTATACCAATCTGAATGTTATCGTAAAAGATGGTCATTTCCATTTCTCTGCTAAAACTTAAATTTTGTTTTTGCAATTCTATAGAGAGTGCTCGTTGATAAATCACTTCCTGAAAGCCCGAACCCAAAGTGCCATGTACTTTCATAGCACAGCCGATGATTTTTCCCGTTAAATCGCCATATTTCATTTTGGTAGAATTAAATTTTACTTTCTAGAAATAGGGATGATCTAATATTCATCAAATTTTTAATCCATTACAATTCCTCGGCAAATTATTTTCAAACCTAACAAACCTAGAACTAGTAAAATAGTTTAGTTCTGATCCTTTCAATTAAATTGATCTAGCATTGCAAATCCTAAAATCATTCAATCCTTGAAATCTTGGTAACTTCTGCTTTTAACTGATATAATCCCTGTCCTCATCACTTAATTCCTTTTTGTTGCTTACTGGCTGATTTTTCTCAATTTCATTATCGTAACTACTCACCGTTTTTCTAGGTCGGCCTGCGACGAAGCCGATAATAAAACCAATCACTACACAAACTCCGATCACGATCAGTTTAGAAACAAAAACACCATCCACAATAATGAAATTGAATGCTACTTCATCACTGTTTAGGAATAAGAAAGCAGTTAGTAATGCCGTAAGGATGATGATGAATATGGTTTTTCCACTCATAAGTCTGGTATTTGTTAAAACTGATTGATAAACAACAAATTGTATTATTGGTTTGCTTCTTTGTTCAAGTATGGTGAAAATACTCTTTTTTTTGATTCTGATGAAAGAAAAATCTTAACAAGAAAATGTTTTGCTTTACTTAAAATGAATAATTGAAAGAAAATTCTAATATCGGGTTTTGGTTGTAAATTTTGTTAACGAAAACCAATCTCACCCCAACATCAACAACGGGTTGATATCTTAAAAGATTTAAACTACTGTTTAGTTCTACACCATAGGTTTTAGGTTGGCCAATGTTGCTGTCTACACCAATGTTTTCATAATGACAAAACAAACCCGCTCTAAAATTTCGCACATAGGCTAAAGAGCTCAGCTCCCAATCTGGAAAAGCAAATGGAAAACGATAATTGAGAAGCAAGCTGTTTTGCAATTTGCTTTTCGCGAGGATATTGTTGTAGCCGTAAACCGTTGCAATTTCTGTAGCATACTGATTGGCACCGCTTGCTTTTTGGTAGTTGAAACTTGCCAGGAAAGAATGGTTTTTCGCTAGGCCTGGGAAGTACAAGAAACTTTCCAGTGCAAGGATTTCGCCAGTTAAATTTTTATCAAATGGTTGGTGGTTATAAGTTGCCCTTAAAATCTGTGCCCATCTTGGCGCAATGTCTCGTTCGGTGGTTCGCACACTGTGGTTAAAGGTAAAATTATATTCCATTGGAAATTTCAGCTCTCGAATGAAATTAGTCGGCATATTCTCTGCAAGGTATCGCTGTGTAAAACTGGTTGCCGCATTGAGTGTGAAAGAGTAGTTTTGATTCCTTGCATTAAATGATAGCGGTACCGATGCGTTAAGTTTGATGAAGTTCTCTCTCCAGTTTCCTTGCTGAATCGCGTTTTTAGATCGATAGAACGTTCGTTTTGGTCGGTTGCGATATAGAACACTAAAAACAGGGTAAAGCGCCTTATAGCTAATATCTGCCGTATACTCAAAACGCTTTAAGTCCCGATGGTATTTTGCACCGGTGTAGAAGTCCATCGTATTAAGCAAATTGTTCGACTGCAGCTCAAGGCCGAAAACATATTCATTGTCGATTACGGGAATTACACTATGAAAACTGAACAGGTTTGAGCCCTGACGAAAGCGCTTGCTCTGGAAAACGCTGTCGGGAATATTTTCGAAAATATTACCCGCACGTTCTTGCTTTTCTGCTGCTGAAGAAAAATCTACAAAGGTGTTTTCTCCAACTGGATTTTCGGTTATTGCTTTCTCTGCAATTTCATAACCGTTGATATTATAATCGTTAAAAATGATTTTTTCATGATCAGTTTCGGTCGCGTTAAATGCGCCATATTTTGAATTGCTCAAAGCATTTATTTTTTTAGAATTGATACCAATACTGTAGATGTTATCGATGCCATTAAAGTGTGCGTTGAAAACAATTTTGTCACCGATAAAAATTGGCCGACTGAGTTGTTGTCTGCTGTTAGAAATGAGTTGCGTTTTTTTCTCGTCCTCTAGCAGCCATAAGTTTTTTCCATTCTCGCTTACGCTGATGTAGGCAATTCGCTTTCCGGTTTTGTCGAAGCTCGGTGTTTGTAAAATTTCGTTTTCAGTGTTAGGGTAAGTTTTCAAGATCTCACCAGATGAGGCATCAATTTCTACAAGGTTAAACTGATTGTTGAGTTCAACTTTTGCAGCGATTATTTTTTTGCCATCACTTGAAAGGCTAGGGGAGAAGAGTCGGCTTTGACTGCTGAGCTTTTTGAATTTTTTTGTATTAAAATTGTATGAGCAAATTACACTGTAACTTCGCTGCTTGTATCTGGGGTCGTAGCGAATTTCATCCCAAACCAAAACGTTATTTTTGTAACTGAACCAGGGCTGTTCCTGGTAACCAATTCCAAATAATTTTCGTTCACTTTTATCTTCATTTATGATCACAAAATAATGGGCATCTTGCTTGCTTTCTTTTAGTGCTAAAATCTGGTTTTTATTTAAACGAACTGGAAGAAAATAGTTCGTTGCCAGTGACGTTTCTTTATTTAAATTTTCATACTCATCTTTTGAAGTTTCTTTATCCTGTTTTTTCCAATTTTCGGTTAGCTTTTCTTGTGTGGAAAGGAAATATTTTTTTGTGTTTTTTCCGGTGATTTTTTTCAGACTTTGCGAAAAAGGATAAAGCCTTAATGGTCTTTTTCTGATGTCGCCCATTAAGCTGTCGGAAATGAACTGTCCATGCCTTTCTCTCATGTCGGCAACCATTAAGTATCCGGTTTGATAGTAGCCTGGAGTTACATCTTTGTTAGATCCGAAATAAGCTTTGCTGTAAGAGAATTTTTTGCCTTCTAAAGCCGATGTCCGAAAAGGCATGATCCAATTGGGCTGCCGCCCTCGTCCTGATTGGGTGAGTGCAGTTTCATTCACCACGGCATCTCCCTCGAAAAACCAGATTGGTAAGCCGGCGCCGAAATAGGCGAAGTAAACTAGCTCTGGAAAGGGACGTCTTTGTGATCCTGTCAAATTGTCAAACTGAGCAATGTGTCGAAGTTCATGGACTGCGAGGTTATTCAGCCAATCTTGACTATCAAAATATTGTGGTGGTGTGGTGTAAAATTCAGACTTCTTCGGACCCAGCTGAACGAAGCCATTTGCTATGGTTCCGCGGTTTTGTAAGAGCAGCGGGATGAAAGTATTTTGTTGCCTCAAGCCTAAACCGATTTTAGGGTAGATGAAGGGCAGTGTATTTGCCATTCTTTGTGCGTCTTTCTCCAGTTGTTGAGGATAGATAATTTTGAAGCCTCCAGACTGGATATAGTTCCATCTTACACTAAGTGGGTTCTGGGCTGTGCTGAAAATCTGCCCAAAAACGGATAGTGAAACAAAGCTTAATATAATAGTAGTTAAATGCTTGATAAATAGTATATTGTTTGTGTTATTTGAATGCATTTGAGATGATTGCTAAAATATTTAGTTTTAATTGTTTTTTGACTTTGAATTTTTGTGCATTTTTTCTTGATATAAAAATATATAAGTTATTGATTTTGAAAATTATATGTAAATTAAGTAAATTTAGATGTTACCACTTTTTATATAAAAATTTAATCGATAATTGAGATTTAGTGGGATGATTTTATAATTTTTATAATCTTTCCAAATCTGCCATTAATGTACACTTATTAATCGATTTTCCTTTAAATTTTTTACTCAATGCTGCGGAGGGTGTTACGGATTTGAATTTATTTTTTCCGACTTCTATCGCAATTTTCGATTTGAATTGCTCTTAATTAACACGGTTTTTTAAGTAAATTCTCAAATATTTGATGACATTTTTTTGCTTTGGATCTTGGTTTTACCTATCAATTTTTCAGTGGTAGACCTGGTTTTTTGTTATCATAATTGCCTCATGATCGCTAAAGTCATCTGGTGATTGTAGCTTGTAGGAAAAGTTAAATCGTTTAAACTAAACACTCCATATTTTAAGTACGATGACAATATGTCATTAAATCGTCTCGGCTGATATCTTTAAGAGAACTTCGTTTCCAAAGTTTTTTTAAGAGAATTTAGTTTAAAGGTTTTGGGTACTAGGCTCTTTCGAATCTATAAAAAGTATTATTTAACAATTTTTATACTTTGAAAATCGATCGTTTTTTTGGGCATTTCGGATTTAACTTTTCTCCCTAACGTATATTTTAAGGTGAGATATAGGTATCAAAAATGCTTGGTTTGCCTCTTTAAATTGCAATTCCTTGCAATATCCGTCGATAAATAAAAAAATATAAGCTATAATGAAAAAAATATTTTTTCTGGTTAATTCGCTGTTTATGAGTTTTTTATAACGGTTTTGAATAAGTGATCTATTTTTCTATCACCAGCGGGAAATTTTATTACATATTCACTTTCAGCTCGCACCAACGCTCAAATAGACAGCGAAATTTAAATGTCATACCATTAATTTAGGTTTCTATTTGAGAAATTTGCTGTTAGAATGCTCGATAGTTTTACTAAAAATTTGCAATTTTCCAGTTAAAATTATTGGTTGTCTAGTCGGGAATTTAACCAAATTCTGGTCCTATGGAGATGTGAATTTATACGGTTTCATCGTATTAATTTGCTTCATTTTCATTGTCGAAAATTGCCAACAAATTCCATACAATTTGCAGTTCATTCGCACATGAGATCAAGCTAATTGAAGAGGAAATTATAGTATAAATTCCAGATTTAAATTATCCTTTATTATACCTCTTTTTATAAACCGGATAAAGAAATACAGCGCCTAAAATAATCATTGCTCCGATGTAAAAACCACCAGTCATTTGCTCTTTATCTTTAAAAAAAAAGTAAGCGAGTATGATGCCATAAACGGGTTCTAGATTGGTTACTAACGCTACGCGAAAAGCAGATAAAGTTCTCATTACTGAAACGCCTGCAACATAGGCAACGGAGGTGCAAAGTGTACCAAGAATGCCAATATAAATCCAGTTATTTACACTTAAATTAAAGCTCATATTTTGGAACGAACCATCATAAATGCGGTATATTGTAATCCAAAATAAGCCACCAACCAATTCATAAAACCCAATAATGGAGGGCTCACTTTTTTGAACGAGCGTAGAATTTATGGTAGAAAAAAGACTCGAGGCGACTGCTGCTAAAAGTCCGAAAATAATCCCCAAAGTATATTGTCCTTCGAATTTGAAGATCATATAAATCCCCAGAATTATTAGTAACCCGATTAGAACATCACCCATTTGAATGGATTGTTTTTTGATCAGCGGTTCTAAAATGGCTGTGAATAATGTAAAAGAGGAGAGGCAGACCAGCGTTACCGAAACGGTAGAAACCTTAATTGCATGAAAGAAAAATATCCAGTGAATGGCTACAATTCCGCCTGTTAAAAAGAACTGTATAAACTGCAGTTTTGTGATTTTTATATTCTTCTTAGTAGCGATAAACCAAAGGAAAAGAGTTGAGGTTCCAATCAAAACACGATACCAAACTAACGGTACTGCATCTATCGAAATTACTTTCCCCAGCACTCCGGTGAAGCCCCAAATTAAAACCGTTAAATGAAGAATAATTAAATTCTTTTTATTGATGTCCATCTCTATTTTGGAGCTTTTCGGAGAAGGTAAATGCCTAACATACCGAATACGATTGTAGGTAAGATTACTGCTAAAAATGGGGGCAACCCACCTTTTGTAGAAAACATTTGTGTGAATTGATTAAACACGATATAGGCAAAGCTAATAAAGATGCCTATTCCCAATGATACTCCAACTCCACCGCGAACTTTTCGGGAGGATAAAGCAACACCAATCAACGTTAAAATGTAGGCAGATAAGGGATGTAAATAGCGTTTGAATTTCTCAAATTCGAGATCGTTCATGATACCAGTTCCGCGAATTTTCTCCTTTCTGATCTTCTCTGAAAGTTCCTTTGTAGATAGATTTTGAACCACATTATCATAGGCAGAAAAATCATCAGGACGCATGTCTAAAATGGTATCTTTTACTTTGCCACTTCCATAAATCATGCTTTCTTTCAGCCCATCAATTTTTCTAATAGAATAGTTACTCAACTGCCATTTTCTCTTTAACGAATCCCATTTGATGTTATCTGCAACGATTTTTTTTACCATCACATCTCCATTAAAATTATCCAGAGTGAAGCGATAACCATAGTTGGTTTTATTGTCAAAACTCTCAATATAAATGTAAGTTTTGTTATCCAGTTTCATATGGATATTTGATTTGGTCGAAGGGTCGTTTCGTTTTACAAAGGTATTTTCGAAGCTGTTTTTTAAGGTGTTGGTATAGGGTAAAATGTAAAGGTTAGAGACCAAATTTGCTGAAAATATGATGGTAGCCGATACGAAATAAGGGAACAAGAATCTATTGAAACTTACACCACCACTTAAAATGGGAACAATTTCAGTTTGATCAGCCATCTTCGCCGTAAAAAATATTACGGCGATAAAGTTGATGAGTGGGGAGAGCATGTTGACGTAAAAAGGGATGGAGCCTGCGTAGTATTTGGTGAGTACACCCCAAAAGCTAAGCCCACTTTTCATGAAATCATCCATCTTTTCAGATAAATCAAAAACAACAATAATGATCACGAAAATAGCCAGGGTATATACGAAAGTACCCAGGTATTTACCAATAATATATTGATCGATAATTTTAATTCTCCCTTTTATTAGACTCATTTTATAGTTTATTGCCTAAAATTTTGACCATTTTGTTTTTCCATTCGTAAAATTCGCCAGCAATTATTTTTTCTCGGGCTTGCTTCACTAACCACAAATAGAAGTGTAAATTATGCAATGTTGCAATTTGTGCGCCAAGCATTTCTTTGCTATGAACCAGATGTCTGAGGTAAGCCTTGCTGGTCACCTGGTCGGCGTGTAAGTCACTTTCTGCATCTAAAGGAGAAAAATCATTTTCCCACTTCTTATTTCTGATATTGATTATTCCATTTCGGGTAAAAAGCATTCCGTTACGGGCATTTCTTGTAGGCATTACACAATCGAACATATCTACACCAAGCGCAATGTTTTCCAGGATATTAATTGGTGTTCCAACGCCCATTAAATAACGGGGTTTTTCGTAAGGTAATATATCGCAAACCACTTCCGTCATG
Organism: Pedobacter sp. MC2016-05; assembly: GCF_026239735.1. GTDB lineage: Bacteria > Bacteroidota > Bacteroidia > Sphingobacteriales > Sphingobacteriaceae > Pedobacter. The sequence continues at coordinate 8,462 of NZ_JAPIVT010000011.1, read as the reverse complement.
GCATACATTTCCTCAGCAGGCTCTCCAACAGATAAACCGCCAATGGCGTTCCCTTCACGGTTCATGCTGGCAATAAATTCTGCCGATTTTATCCGCAGATCTTTATAAACCGACCCTTGTACAATAGGGAACAACGTTTGGTCGAAGCCATATTTTGGGTCTGTATTATCAAAATGAGTGCAGCATCGCTTCAACCAGCGATGGGTCATTTTAATTGATTCGGCCGCATAGGTATAATCGCAGGGATATGGGGTACATTCATCGAATGCCATGATAATATCAGCGCCAATAGTCCGCTGAATGTCCATAGCATATTCTGGTGTAAACAAATGTTTTGAGCCATCAATGTGTGAATGAAACGTTACGCCTTCTTCTTTTATCTTACGAACTTTACTTAACGAGTATACCTGATAACCGCCGCTATCTGTTAAAATCGGACGATCCCAGCCTATAAAATTATGCAAACCTCCAGCACCTTCTAAAATATCCAACCCTGGTCTTAGATATAAATGGTAGGTATTTCCCAGTATAATTTGAGCTTCAATATCTTCCTTTAGCTCTCGTTGATGCACAGCCTTCACAGTTCCTGCGGTGCCAACAGGCATAAAAATTGGTGTTTGTATCTCTCCGTGGGCGGTTGTAACCGTTCCTGCTCTGGCTTTTGATAAAGGATCTTTAGCCTGTAAAGTAAATTCCATATAGGTTGCAAAAGTAACAAATTTAGCGCACCTGTAGGTAATGTTCTAGCGTTTAGTGCCTAAAGCTAATGGATAGAATAATCCTTTAAATTTAATTATGGGTTTATGCGACCTATTTTTTTCAACATCAGGCGTATTGCAGATTAAAAATGTGAAATTTGCGCCTATTTATTTTAACATCGTGATATTAACCCTGCTTGAAATTATTTTGCTGTCTTTATTAGCTTTTTGCTTGCTGGTACAGCTTTATTACGTTCTTTTCGTTCATTTGAAACTCGCTAATACCAGTATTGAAGAAGTACCCAAAATAGCTCAGAAGCCATTAAGTGTAATCATCTGTGCGAGAAATGAGATCAAAAATCTCGAACAATATCTTTCTTCAGTGCTCAACCAGAATTACCCGGATTTTGAAGTTGTGGTGGTTAACGACCGCTCTTGGGATGGTACAGAAGAATTTTTGGAGGCCTGGGAGAAAAAGTACGCTAATCTGAAAGTGGTGAAGATTTTAGATAATGATAAATTTCTGGCGGGTAAAAAGTTTGCTGTAACCATGGGAATTAAAGCTGCAAAATACGATTGGTTGGTTTTTACTGATGCTGATTGTACACCTGCTACTGATAGTTGGTTAATGGATATGCAACAGCCAAGCGATGAAAATGTAGAAATTGTTTTGGGCTACTCACCTTATTTAAAGCGAAAAGGCCTATTAAATGCCTTAATTCGTTTTGAAACCTTTTTTACAGCGGTAAATTATCTGGGTTTTGCTATAAAAGGGATGCCTTACATGGGAGTAGGTAGAAACATGGCCTATAAAAAATCGCTTTTTTTTAAGCACAAAGGTTTTGCCGCTCACATGCATATACCTTCAGGTGATGATGATCTGTTTGTTAACGCACATGCCAACAAGCACAATACCGAAATTAGATTGAATCAAGAAAGTCATGTTTGGAGTGAGCCGAACCATACCTGGGCCGGCTATCTGCGCCAAAAAAAGCGTCATTTCGGTGCGGGCAAATTGTATAAGCCGAAACATAAATTCATTTTAAGTCTGCAGATCATTATCCAATTTCTATTTTATGGATTCTTTTCAGGATGTATGTTTTTAAGCCGGGAAGCCCAGTACATTGCTGGTGGAATCTTGCTGCTGAGCATCGTGATCAGGTGTTTCGTCTATCCGAAATTGCTGAAACGTTTAAACTATGGCGATTTACGTTGGTGGTTCCCAATTTTAGATATACTTTTGTTTTTCTTTTTAACCCTTAACGGATTTCTCGCCCTATTTGGGAAGAAAAAAGTGAATTGGAAGTAAGTGAAAACCCTTTAAGAATTACCCCATGGCTGATGTAAAACCTGATATCATTCTAAAATATTTTCCCGATTTAACTGCGCAACAAATCGATCAGTTTGCGCAACTGTTTGAATTATACGTTTTTTGGAATGCTCAAATCAATGTAATTTCCAGAAAAGACATTGAAGAATTATATGAACGCCATGTTTTGCATTCGCTTGGAATAGCCAAGATATGTACTTTCAAAGCCGGAGAATCGGTTTTAGATGTGGGTACAGGCGGAGGTTTTCCTGGCATCCCATTAGCTATTTTGTTTCCAGAGACCCAGTTTCAATTGGTCGATTCAATTGGAAAAAAAATAAAAGTGGTTAAGGAAGTGGCTTCTGCTTTGGGATTGAATAATTTAAAAGCCGATCATTTAAGGGCAGAACAGGTTAAAGAAAAATTCAACTTTGTTGTCTCCAGAGCAGTAACTCGTTTAGGCGAATTTTATCCTTGGATTCAAGGTAAATTCAAAAAAGACGCCATTAATGCCATTCCAAATGGTATTTTATATTTGAAAGGTGGCGATTTAGAGGAAGAAATAAAAGAATCAAAGCTGAAAGCAGAATTATATCCGCTTTCAGAATTTTTTGAGGAAGATTTTTTTGAAACTAAGTATGTGGTGTACGTTCCGCAGTAGCTAAAACTTATTTACCTTCTGCGGATTATCCATCATCCTCATTTTGTCTTTTAATGATTTTTGCAAACCAGTTTGTTTATCTACTACTTTAACAACCTCTAGAACAGCATTCGCGGCATCGCTAAAAAATGGTTTAGTGATTGTAGAATACTCATCTGTTTCTTTATGATAATCTTTATGGTCTTCAACGCCAAAATATAAGAAAGGAATATTTTTAGCATTGAATGCTCCTTGGTCGCTTTGGTTTGTCCAATCATCATGCCCCATTTTGGGGTCATCATGACCTAAAATAACTTTGATTTCTTTTCTGTTGGTATCAATATATTTCTTTAACTCCGGATATTTGAATGTACCAGCTATGTACAGTTCACCTTTGTCGCTATGGCTAATCATATCCATATTTATGTTTACTGCGATGGTATTGATATTTACAGGAGGGTTAGCCACAAATGCTTTTGCGCCCTGTAAACCCATTTCTTCTGCATCAAATGAGGCGAAGATGATCGTATTGTTAGGCTTGTTCTTAGCAAAGTAGGCAGCAATTTTAAGTAAGCCTGCCGTACCCGATGCATTGTCATCGGCACCATTAAATACCTGATCCTTAACGACTCCCAGGTGGTCATAATGAGCTGAAACTACAATCACATCTGTTCCTTTGCCAGGAATGTAGCCAATGATATTTGTGCCGTTTACTTTTGCTCCACCTCTGGCATTAAATGTAAACTCTTGTGCGTAGTTAACATTTTGAGGATAAGATTTTAGACCAAGTTTTTGAAAACGCTCAATAATGTAAGCTCTTGCCATTTCAGCACCTTTTGTGCCGGTTTTTCTCCCCTGATAGGCGTCTGAAGATAAAACCTCCACATCTTTTAAAAGTTGGTTATCTAGTTTGCCTGAGCTGGCGGAAGTTTGATTTTTAACTGATGAACAGCAACTTAGCATCATGGCTAAGGGGATAATATAAAGGATTTTCATGTTTTTTTTTTTCGTCATTGCGAGGCACGAAGCAATCCTAAAACTTAATTAGAAATTAAAGAAGGAGATTGCTTCATGCTTCGCAATGACGTGATGATTAAATTATGTTTAAAGATATTAATTATTGAGACATTGAAATGGAAATATATTTTTATGCTGTTGTGGAGTTGTGGTTTGCAGATGCTTCGTGCCTACTATTGACGGTTTTAACTTTCCGTCATTGCCTGCCTGCCGCAGTCAGACAATGGCGACCGTTCTTAAAGTCATTTATATTGATTTTTGTGAAATAAATTACCTCCTCAGCATGGCAACAGTTACATTATCGTCTTCAATTTAATAATGTTCTAGAAAGCATTTTTAGATATTAGTATTCTGCTTTAGCCACTAAGCTCTCAGCTTAAGCTGCAACTTCTCTTAAATCAACCGCTACAACTCTAGAAACACCTTGTTCTACCATCGTAACGCCATAAATAATGTCGGTACTGGCAATAGTTCTTTTGTTATGAGATACTATAATAAACTGTGATTGATCGGAAAATTTTCTAATAATATTGTTAAACTTATCGATGTTGGTATCGTCCAATGGGGCATCAACCTCATCGAAAATACAGAATGGAGCAGGTTTCAAAAGGTAAAGCGAAAACAGTAAAGCAGTGGCAGTAAGTGTTTTTTCACCTCCAGATAACTGGTTGATCGATAGCGGTCTTTTACCCTTGGGCCTCGCAACGATGTCGATATCTGCATCTAAAGGATTGTTGACATCAGATAAGATCAAATCACAGCTGTCTTCCTCGTTAAAAAGAGACCGGAAAACCACAATGAAATGTTCCCGTGCCTGTGTAAAAGCCTGCATAAATTTTTCTTTTGCAGTATCATCAATCTCTTTTATGGTTTGCAAAAGATCGGTTTTCGCTGCGTTGAGATCTTTTTTCTGATTTTGAATAAAGGTATACCGCTCTTCCATTTCCTTAAAGGCTTCCATCGCCATGGAGTTAATGGCGCCAAACTCATCCAGTTGGCGCTTCATTTTTTCTACTTTCTGACGAATTTCAAACTCACTTTCAGATGCTTCTACTTCGCTTTCCGTATCAAGAAGATCGTTAATGTCGATATTGAATTCTACTGCTAATCGCTCTTTTAGGGAGTTCAGGTCGATTTTAAGTGTATTTTTTTTATCCTTTATCTCGGTTAAAAGGAAATCCGTTTCCTCCCGGCTCTTGCGAATATTGGTCAGGTTATTCTCCAGCTCATTAATATTGCCTTTGCTTTCGAAGTACTCTTTTTCAACACCAGCAAGGCCTTTTTCCATTTCTTCACGCTGTTGATACATTTCCAAAAGCGTGTCATCGCTCAAATCGGTATGTTGTAAAGTTGCTGTAATTTGCGTTAAAGTTTCCTGAAGTTCTTTGTCATTTTGGGCAATGCGCTTATTCAATGCTTCTTCCTGTACAAACCGATAATCTAAATCTTTCTCCAGGCTCGATAGTTTGTTTTGTTGTTGATGGAAGCGGATATTGTCCTGGTTATACTTACCAGCTGAGTCATTTACCTGGTCGGCCAGCTCCTGATAATTGATTTGTTGTTCCTGAAGATTCAAATGGTCTTGCTGCTGCTTTTTCTGTAAATCAACCAAAGCAGGCAATTTTTCCGATAGAGATTTCTCTATGGAAACGATTTTCTGGGCGATATCGGTTTTGCGATTTTCACTGGTTGTAATAAATTCCTGGTACTGGTCGCGTCTGGTTTGAACAGAAATTTGTTCGTTAATGAAACGATTCAGCTCTTGTTGCAAAGCATTAATCTGGTTTACTTTTGATGCTTCTTTTAGATTAAAAATATTATCAGTTTCAGCGGTAATTGCCGCATTGTATTGATTGATTAGCGATTCTGAGGCTTTAATTTCCTTTGCTAAATTCTCCAGGTTTTTAGCACGACCGATTCTTTTACCCTCAAACAATCCTACTGAACCACCTGCCAAAGTGAACTTCGTCTGCGCATATTTTCCATTTTTTGCCAGAATGGTTGCGGTTTCGGTTGATTTGGTTCTGAAAAGATTTTCCTGCTCTTCAACAGCGATATATACATTTTGCAAAAGTAAGTTGCAGAGATGCTGGTACTTTTTATCTACTTCGATAACAGATAGGGCTGAAATTAAGCCTTCATATGTATTCAACGTTGGGTTTTTATTAGGGATATTTTCCAAAATGAAAAAGTTCGCCCGCCCACGACTGGCATCCGTTAAAAGGTTAATTGCGTGAACGGCATCGGAATATTGATCAACCACATAATGGTTCATTACCGGTTCCAGATAATTTTCGATTGCAATCCGGTAGTCCTCGTTACAGAATAAAATATCTGATAGGAGCAAAGCACTTTTTGCAAAAGCATTATTCTTTTTTAGGAAACGGATAGACTCTGGAAAGCCCTCCAGGCTATCTACAAGCGATTTTGTAAGGTTGTATTCATTCTGCTTGGCATCTTTCTTACGGTTTTCGGCGGTAAGTTTTTCCTTGTTAGTGCTTAAGTTAATTTCCGATTGAGCTAATTTTTCCTTTAAGATTTCTTCAGCCTCTTTTAGCTGTTTAATCTGGCTTTGCTTTTCCGTAACCTGAATATCCAATTCAGCCAAAGCATGATCAAAAGCTTTCAGTTCTGATGTTTTCGTTTCAGTATCATCAACATTTCTGTTGGTTTCCTGTACCAGAGCATCCTTTTGGATGTTTAAAATGTCTATCTCCTTTTGCGATTGATAAACCTGGTTTTGTAATTCATTAACGGATTTTATCAGGTTATCAACTCTGTTTTTTTCTGTCTGCTGTTGTTCGCGAAGCGTATCCAGAGAAGATTTTAGAAGCTTTAAGTCAGATTCTAGTTTGTTGAAAACTTCTGTTTCAGTTAAAACTTCTTCATTTAAACGCTTGATATTGTATTTGATGTGGTTAACCTGGTTTTTATCTTTCTCCAGCTCCCCCGACAAACGCGTTTCTTTTTCTTGCAAAAAACGCATTTGTTCATTTTTTACTTTCTTCTCGCTTTCGTAAGCACGAATTTTTGAAACCAGTTCGTTAGTTGCTTTTTGCTGAATGGAAAGGTTTTTTTCTTGACTTATACTGCCCAGTTTGAGCTTTTGCAGTTCAGCTTCATGAGTATCGATTTTAATGCTGAGTTCAGTTCTTAGCACCTGCTGGTTTCGCTCCTGGCTCTCCAAAGCATTTAAATCAGTACGGAAAAAGGCAATTCGATGGGTGGCCAATTGAACACTTAACTCACGATATTGCTCCTTTAATTTATAGTAGCGTTCGGCTTTACGAGCTTGATTTTCGAGGGTTTTTAAGTTTTTTTCGATTTCAAAAAGCAAATCTTCCACACGCTCAAGGTCGGCTTCAGTGTCTTTTAATTTACTGAAAGTTTGTTTCTTGCGGAGTTTGTATTTCGATATTCCTGAGGCTTCCTCAAACAAAGATCGTCGGCTATGTTCTTTATTTGTGATAATTTCATCGACCATTTTAAGTTCGATAATGGAGTAACTATCAGAGCCAATTCCGGTGTCTAGAAATAAGTCGGTAATGTCTTTCAAACGGCATTGAACATCATTCAAACGATATTCGCTATCGCCATTCCGATAGAGTTTACGGGTTACTGTAACCTGAGAGTAAGCTGTCGGGAGAATGTTTTTGGTATTATCAAAGCTTAAGGAGACCTCTGCTAATTGGGCTTGTTTACGGTTTTTTGTGCCATTAAAGATGATGTTTTCCATCTTCTCAGAACGCAAGGCTTTTGTACTTTGCTCACCAAGCACCCATCTCATGGCATCAATTACATTCGATTTTCCACAACCGTTCGGGCCAACAATTGCTGTAACACCTTCATTAAAATTGATGGTCACCTTGTCGCCAAAGCTTTTAAATCCTTTAATTTCTAATCGGGTGAGTTGCATGGTGTTTCAACGAGAGAACGGAAGCCAATATTAAGGAAATTTTGGGGTTTTTCAAGTGTTTGTTGTCCACGAAATAAATAAATTACAACACATCAGTCAATTCTTAACACCAATATCAAATTCTTACTCATTGATACTGGCAATTCGCTAGGCAGTAACCGTTATTTGCTCATTTATCTGATTAACAGCTGTTTAAATTTACAACTTCGTATCAGCTTAATCGATTTAAGTGATGTAGTTAAAGAATTATTTTACCTCTTATTTAAACTATAAATGTTATGTCAAATTTATCATCATTAAAAGTTTCTGTAGAAGCTTTAAAAGGTTACAAGTTTCCTAAGAAACTAGAAACCGCGGTAATCTCAAGTATTGAGTCGAAGTTAAAAAAGCGCTTCGATGAACTGGGTGGAAGCAAATTTCTTGGTCAGCTTTTAAGGAAAGATGGGATTGCCTGGTACGGCGAATTGGCCTGTGTTTGTTACAATAGCAATACTAGATCGGTATTGGAAATCCATGGTGCCATTTACCAAAAGTGGGTTGCTTTAGGTGGCGTAAATTGGGGCATACCCAATACCGATGAATCGCCTTGCTGGGATGGAACAGGGCGATTTAATCACTTCAACGGCGATCAAGCCACCATCATATGGTCGCCACAGACTGGAGCTCAAGCAATTTGGGGCGACATTCGCAGGAGATGGGCAGAATTGGGTTGGGAAAGATCGTATTTAGGTTATCCAACCTCAGATGAAAGTAACTTTCCAGATGGTGGAAGGGTTAATTCCTTTCAACGCGGCGGTATTTACTGGTGGCCAGATACCGGTGCATTGGATTTAAATGATGTTGTGCTCCACTATACCGGCTTGGTTTGTTTGAGAGAAACAG
>NZ_JAPIVT010000010.1 GCF_026239735.1 Pedobacter sp. MC2016-05 | reverse complement strand
CAATAGCATTGGTGATGACACCAACCGATAGACAAAACTGAACATCAAAGCATCCAAAATCAGAGGCTTTGTTGGGTTACTTAGCAAGAAAATCTATTAGTTCCTTTTTATTGTACTTGTGGGCATAATCAAGCGCTGTCTTCCCCTCGTTATTTTTCAAGTCCATTTTGGCGCCGGCATTTATTAAGAATTTAGCCGCCTCGAGCTGGCCATATTTGGCAGCATACATCAGCGGAGTTTATCATCGCAAATTTTATCTACATCTACTTTAACTGAAATTAAATCCTGCAAAATCTTAATTGAACCAGTTCTAATACTTATGGCTAATAAGGAGTACGGCTTATCTTCTAGCAGTAAACACGAATCCAGATTAATTTTATCCTGCATAAGGGCATTTTTAAATGCCATTACATCATCGGTTCTAAATGCATTTTTTAATCCATGTGACAAACTTTGCGCATGCGATAGAATTACAGAAAACATTAGGAAAACAAATATTTTTAGTGGTTTCATTTTAATTTTTCATTAATAGTTTTAGGTTTTTAGCAGAGGCATTTAGCGCAGTCGAATCTGAAAAATCTCCATGCGCTTTGTTAACAAGCATATGGGTTAAAACAACGCTCGATTTACCTTGAGTAGTAATCGAGAGGCTATCAATTTTACACTTATTTCTGTTCAATTTATCACCCTCAATAGCAATATGAGAATCTCCCTTGATCGCAATGGTTAAAACTTTGTATGAGGTTCCGCTAGCCCTAAACTCACTGTTATCTAAATTCAGATTAAGATCATCGACGTAATTATTGCTTTGCGAAAAATTTAGCACATGATTGCCATTTACATTTAGCCTTCCGATTTTTGTGTTGGGGTGGAACAACATACTCTGAAGATTATTCACATTCAAATCAAGCTGTTTAGTTTTTGCGTTGATTTCTAACTGCAAAGCTTTGGTTACTGACAGTTGTTTAATTACTGGAGCAAAAATAACCAGGCTTAAAAAATCCATCTTTTTATCTTTTGAAGCTTTGCTTGAAATTTGGAGCACACCGTTTGCATCAACAACAGTTATCAAGTTCTCGCTTTCATTTTCAGAAATCTTTAATCCATTTTGTGGACTTTCCACTAACGTAATTTTTAAGATTGTGCTTTTCGAAGCGGTTACATTTACTTTTTCGAATGTTTTATCCAGTTTTCGAAGTTTAAAATAAGGAGTAACAGCATCAAACTTATCTAAACTTTCACTATTCTTAATTATTTTATCTTCTGGCAAATAGTTGAACTTCACATTGATCGCAATAACCAAAATGGGTACAATAATGAGCAACAATGCTAGCGCTATTAATAATTTATTACTTGTTTTCATGTTCTAATCGTTAAAATTTTGCTCAACAAATGTTTCATATTTAGCTTTCAATTCATCAAAGCCAATATTTAATAAATAGATGTTCCTGAATACCACCGGTAATTCATCATCTATAAACTGTACTTTACGATAATTTTTAACCTGATCGATTGCACCTCCATCAACAAAAAAACCGATACCTCTTTTATTATTGATGATATTTTTATTTTGAAGCAATTCATAGGTACGCATTACGGTATTTGGGTTTACTTCCATTACTACTGCAAGCTCTCTTACTGAAGGTACTTTTTCTTCGGCTTTCCATTTCCCCAGCAAAATATGTTCACAAACATAATCTGCTATTTGAAGGTATATCGCCTTATTATCTCTAAATTCCATATCTATACCTATTAAAATTAAACCTCTTTCTCTTTTAAACGAACGTAGGTAATCAGCCAAAAAATTAAAGTAAGCACTAACGTAATTAAGCAAAGGCTGAGCAATATATTTTCCTTATCACCACCTATCGTTATCTTAGACTTACCTGTGGTTAAAACATCAGCGGCTTTATAAATGAGGTACAAACCAACTGCCAGGAACAGCATTACTGATACCGCGGTTTTGATATAATGGAAACTCGTAAAATAAGCGGAACCCAATAAAAATATGCTAGTAATCAGAAATGGGAAGCCAAAAAAAGCCATGCAGTATTCCCGATATTTTGCATCGTTAAAAACTTGCGAAAAAATACTATCTACCGCTGCAACCGAAGCACCTTTATTATATAAACTTTTGAATTCGCTCAGGTGTAGATTCAGATATTTTACAAAAGCAATATCGATTAAATAATAAATGAGGATATAACTGGCAAAACTCACTAAAGTAGTGTAGAAAACGCCACTCAAAAACTTTTCAAAGGTAGATGCCGGCGTCATTAGTTCTAATATGGCTCTGGATTTTTGACCCAAAATAGAGAAGTAGCTACTCGCTACAATACTGATGAAAAGGAAACCGAGCATTAAATAAATTCCGTATCTAAAACGCATATCCAAATTCCCATCGTAGTCGAAATTATTATATTCGCTGGGCGATGGAATGTAATAAAGATAAAAACCAACAATAGCGCCAACCACTACTACCAGGCTAATAAGGTAGATTTTTCCAAAATCCAACCATTGTCTTTTAAGCAATAAGCCAAATCGATTAATATTAAATGTATTGTTCATGGCTTAATTAAATAAAGGTTTAAATTTGATCTTTTCGGCGAGAATAGCATTGAATAGCAGCTCGATATCTAATTTGCTATCTTCCTGATGATAATTTGGCATAACGGCATTGTAGCCAGATAACGATTGCTCAGCATAAATTATACTTGCATCTATTTCCTTCACCTTTTTGAAGGTTAGCTTCTCGGTAATTTCGTCTACAGATGCTTTTAAAGCAATATCATTTTCATCTAACATGATTACCGTGTCAATCAGGTTATCTAAATCCCTAACCTGGTGGGTCGAGATAATAATGCAACGATCATCGGTTAAAGCTGAAGCCATAATTTTTCTGAATTGTGCTTTCGATGGGATATCTAATCCATTTGTGGGCTCATCCATAATAACCAGCTTTGCCTGCGTAGCCAAACCGAAAGCTATAATTACTTTCTTTTTCTGTCCATAACTCATATCAACTAGCTTTTGCGAAATGGGGATATCGAATTCTTTAATCAAATCACCGAAGTAAGAATGATTAAAGTTCTTGTAAAACGGCGAATTGGCTTTGATATAAGCATCGATTTTTACGGCGGGGAGATAAAACTCTTCTGGAATGAAACAAATCTGCTCTAAAAGTGCTGGCTGTCTATCTTTAGGATTATAACCCAAAACATTTAGTGTACCACTTTGGGCATAAACCAGACCGGCCAAATTCTTAAGCAGGGTAGATTTGCCTGCCCCGTTTTTACCAAGCAAACCATAAATATGGCCCGCCGTTAGCTGCAAACTTAAATTCTTGAACAACGAATTATGCTTGCTATAACTAAAATTAAGACTATCAATTTGAATCATAATACTGTATTAGTTAAATAATACACTAATGTATAGCTTATTATTTAGATTCCAAATTATTGGGTAGATATTTTTTTTTATAACCCCTTTGTAAAAACTAAGTTTAATACTCGTTGCATTAAAACTTCCTTAACATTTGGATTGTATGTTTGTGAGAAAGCATTAAAAAATGGATAAAAATTGGGCATACTTACTTAGTCGTTTAGCAATTGGCTTAAGTTTTTTCGGCCACGGGTTGGTTCGGCTACCAAAGCTTACTGGTTTTAGCAATTGGATGGTTGGTCAATTTTCGAAATCATTTTTGCCTGATGCTTTACTGATTCCTTTCAGCTACATTTTACCCATTGCCGAATTTATAGCAGGTGTATTAATTATTTTGGGCTTGTTTACCCGACAAGGTTTATTACTTGCAAGCTTAATTTCACTAAGCCTTATTTTCGGCACTACCCTGATCGAAAACTGGGAAGCCTTACCTTCCCAACTAATACATATCGCATTTTTGGCGGTGTTACTGGCATATTTACCATACAATACTTACGCAATAGATAAAATCATAAAAAAATAATTATGGAATACAGAAAAATAGGAAATTCAGACTTAGAACTTTCTGCCATTACATTTGGTGCCTGGGCAGCTGGTGGATGGATGTGGGGAAGTACTGATAGAAATGATGCGATTAGAGCAATAAAAGCGGGGTACGATTTGGGGGTAACCTCAATAGATACCGCACCCATTTACGGACAGGGTGAAAGTGAAGAGATTGTAGGCGAAGCAGTGAAAGAAATCTCCAGAGATAAAATCCAACTGGTTACTAAGTTTGGCATGCGCTGGGACCTGGACAAAGGTAAGTTAGCCATGCAATCAAAAAATAACGATGGCAAGAACATCGACATTTATAAATATGCCGGAAAAGAGAGTGTAATTTATGAGTGTGAACAATCTTTGAAAAGGCTGGGAACCGATTATATCGATTTATACCAAATTCATTGGGCAGATGAAACTACTCCAATCAGCGAAACCTTTGAAGCCGTTAGCAGATTAATTGAACAGGGAAAAGTGCGTTACGCTGGTGTTTGTAATTACAATGTGGCACAACTGAAAGAGGCAGATCAAACATTGGAAATTATTTCGAATCAAATTCCTTTTAGTATGGTAAACCGTGGAGTGGAAGTAGAAACGGTTCCTTATTGTATAGAAAAAAACAAATCTATTTTGGCTTATAGTCCCATGGAGAGAGGTTTGCTCACAGGCAAAATGACTTCTGAATATCAATTTGAGGAAGGCGATCATCGGAAGGGAAACAAATTCTTCACTCCAGAAAGTATTCAAAAAACAAATGCATTTTTGGAAAAAATTAAGCCTTGGGCTGATGAAAAAAATGCAACTTTATCTCAACTCGTTTTGCGTTGGACAATCGAAAGGCCTGGGATCACGATTGCCCTGGCTGGCGCTAGAAACGAGAAACAATCCGTTCAAAATGCGGAGGCCATTAACGTAAAACTAAGTACTGAAGAAATTCAATTGATCAATAACGAACTGCAAAACGCAGGTTTTTAAATACAAAGCCTGCACAAAAAAATGGAATTAAAATGATTTCATTTGTCTGCGGTAAAATCTAAATAATCATGTCAAAATTATTCTCTGCTTTCACTTTAAAGGATGTAACCTTAAAAAATAGAATTGTAATATCGCCAATGTGCCAATACTCTGCCGTGGATGGCTTTGCCAACGATTGGCATTTGGTACATTTAGGGAGCCGTGCTGTTGGTGGTGCTGGTTTAATTATCCAGGAAGCAACTGCTGTGCTTCCAGAGGGTAGAATTACCCATGCCGATTTAGGTATCTGGAAAGATGAACATCTTGAAAGACTGAAGCAGATTGTTTCATTTATCCATGCAAACGGAGCAATTGCCGGTATCCAGCTGGCACATGCAGGCAGAAAAGCAAGTTGCGAGTTGCCTTGGAATGGCGGAGAACAAATTGCCGAAGGTGAAAACAGTTGGACACCTGTCGGACCGTCTCCACTTCCATTCAAAAATGGACAAGTTATACCTCATGAATTGAGCATTTCTGAAATTCAGGATATCGTTTTTGCTTTTAGAGCTGCTGCAAAACGGGCTTTAGAAGCCGGGTATAAAGTATTGGAAATCCATGCGGCACACGGCTATCTGTTACATCAATTTTTTAGTCCGTTAAGCAACAACCGCACCGACGTTTATGGCGGCAGTTTCGAAAACCGCATTCGCCTGGTGATCGACGTAGTAGAAGCTGTGCAATCAGTATGGCCAGAAAACCTACCAATTTTTGTGCGTATTTCTGCAACAGACTGGACCGAAAATGGTTGGAATGAGCATGACTCGCTTCAATTGTCGGCAGTTTTAAAAGATAGAGGAGTTGATTTAATTGATACTTCATCTGGAGGGAACGTACCTGATGCTTTTATACCTGCAGGGCCAAATTATCAGGTTCCTTTTGCTGATAAAATCAGAAATGAAATTGGGATTTATACAGGTGCAGTCGGCATTATTGTCGACCCTCAACAGGCAGAAGATATTCTTCAGGAAGATAGAGCTGATTTGATTTTCATTGCCCGCGAATCACTTCGTGATGCTTATTTCCCAACCCATGCGGCACAGGTTTTAGGTGATGATACGGAATGGCCAAATCAATATGTAAGGGCTAAAAGAGAAACGGTTAAGAAGTAGTAACAAAGCCGTCCTTTCGGGCGGCCTCCGAGAAATCTTTTGATTATAAAAAAAGGCACATCTCTCTACTCCTTTGAGCAAAGGTTGAAATCGGAAAAAAATAGCCGCAGCTTAACAAATAATCTGTGGGTCTGCGGCTATTTTAATCAAAATGAACTTAAAATTATTTCGCTAAACTAAAAGGTAAATATAGTCCAAAGGTGATATTTCTACCTACATTATAAATTCCGAAGTTTGGATTTTGGTAATCTAAGCGCCCGGGTTTGTATCTGCTTAATGCATCATAATATTTCTGGTTTAGAATATTACTGGCCGACACAGATAATTTAACTGGTTGTTTCCCTAAATTGAAGGTAGCACCTAAACCGGCATTTAGCAACGTGTATCCACTGGTTGGCGTTTCGAAGACATCATCAACACGAGTTTGCTTGAAGGCCGAATTAATTCCTACCGATAAATAAGCATCATTGGTACCTTTTATCTTAGGCTCGAAACGCAATTCATTACGTAACGTTCCGGCAGGAATAAATGCCAATGGCTTACTTAATGAAGTATTCTGGGCATGCACATAACCAAAAGTATTTTCGAAATGAATAAAAGGAACCGGATGAATGGTTAAAGTTGCTTCTGCACCATATAGGTTTGCATTCACCTGGCCATAGCGGTACACCGGATAATCATCACCTTCAGCATTGATGATCTCGCCATTATTCGATGCATAAATAAAATTATGAACATAGTTATTATAAACGCTGGCACTTGCACTCACAATTTTCCCTTCATATTCCAAAGCCGCATCCACCTGGTAACTGCGTTCCGGACTTAAAGCTGAGTTACCAATTTCATACCTGAAAGTTCCCTCATGCACTCCATTCGAGGCCAACTCTGCAGGGTTTGGAGCACGAAATGCAGAACCAGCATTTGCTTTAAAATTCCATTCCTCGTTAAATTGATGGGTGAAGCCTAAAGCACCACTTACATTAGAAAACTTGTTTTGGAATGGGGCAAAAATTTCTTCGCCATCCTTAAACAACTGCTTACCATTATTTTTACGAAAATCGTAACGGGCACCAATGCTAAAAGTGTTGTTGTCCCAATTCTTCTTGGCAAATGCGAAAACACCTATTCCGTAGGTATTGTAATCTGGAATTAAAAACTCATCATCAGCTTTATTCAAGCTCTTGCCAGCATCTGCACTTAGGCCAAAAACTGGTTGCCATCCGTTTGTTTCATGTAAATAATATTTTAAATCGCCGGTAAACGTTTTTAAATCGAAAAACAATGCTGGCTCCGGACCATCTTCCAACTCTCTGCGTTGATTTTGTTGATAACCAAAATCAGCCTTCAGATTGCCGTTTCCAAGAATAAAGTTATTGTTTAAAGCAATTTTAAAGTGACGAATATCCTGCCGGGGATAATCCAATTCGCGGTTTTTGAAATCGGAATTGATGAAAGCTTCGCCGTCTTCTGTAACAAAGTTTCCGTTATCATCTAGCGAAGGCTCATAAAAGCCAATGTTATTGCGGAAACTCGAAACGTTTAAGTGCGTATATCCCCAGCTTTTGTTTAATCCAATCATCCCGCTTAAATCCGTTTCATTAAAGCCAGAATTTGGAAAATATCCGGTAGGAGTTTTAAATGAATAGGCACTTTTGTACGTTCCCCGGGCCCTCCAAACGAAACCGTTTTCATTACCATTAAGCATTAATGAATTAGCTGTTAAACCGTTGTTGGTAGAATAATTGGTAATTAATTCGCCATTAATTTGTCCTTCTGGAGCTGTACTTGGCTCTAAAATATTAATCACGCCGCCTAATGCATCAGACCCATACATGAGCGAAGCCGCACCACGTAGGATCTCAATTCTGTCGGATTTAAACTGATCAATTTCAATACCGTGCTCATCTCCCCATTGTTGTCCTTGCTGCTTTATTCCATCATCTAAAGTTACAATACGGTTATAACCCAAACCACGAATCACAGGTTTCGAAATCGACGGCCCAGTAGTGATTTGTGAAACTCCAGGCACTCTTGTTAATGCATCAATGAGGTTGGTAGATGGTGCCAAAAGCTGGTCTTTTCCCACCACTGCCGATGAGGCACTATTACGTTTGCTTGTGCTGCTGATGATGCTACCTGTAATTACAATTTCTTTTGTTTCAATCGCAGTAGGTTGCAGAGCGAATTCTAAAATTGGTGCATTGGCAAAATTTACAATTTTTGTTGCTGTTTTGTAACCAATGTAATGTACCTCCACTAAATAACTCCCCTTGTTAGGCAGATTGTTAAGCATAAACTCACCATCATTGTTGGTGATAGCAGTAACTTTTAAATCGGGAATGTAAATGGTTGCGCCGGGTAAAGTTTGGTTGTTACTGGCATCAATAACTTTACCTTTAATATCTTTTAAAGCAAGTGCAAAAGCTGTATTGCTCAACAAAGTATATAGAATTACTAAGCCTATAAGCTGTAATCTTTTCATATTTTTTTTATAATAAAACGGAATGAGTCAAAAAGGCTGAATCGGCACTAATACAGCGCATAATTTGCTTTATTTGACGAAAAAACAATTGATTAATCCATTTGATGGATTCAAAATTTTGGAAAGATTATGCCAAAGGAGGCCCACGCAAATCGGTACTGAGCAGCGCTACATAGGAGTTTGTCAAAATTGGCTGAGTAGAACTCAACAATTTTGCTGAAAGAAATATTCTGTAAATGTGGTGTGTTTGAACGTAATCCTTTTCAAAGCTGGCATTACAAATCAAACAAGTATCGCCATGAGATTGAACATGGCTAACATGGTGACAATTAATTTCCTTTTTGGGAATAGGTATTTCCTGATGGTGGTGTAAAACACTCCAAGGGGTTAGGGCAATAGCAAAAACCATCAGCATAAATGCCGATAAATACTCTCTAACGCTTTGCCTATGCTTTTTCAATTTCCCAAAAGTAGCAAATGTTGTTCAATTCTATATCTTTGGAAAGTAACATTACTTTTATCTATGAGCCAGAAAATAACCGATGGTTTAAACTTAAGCCAGAAACAAACTCCAAACGGAACCGAATTAAGTTGTAAGGATGGATTAAGGAAGCAGCATTACGTATGCTTTTAAATAATCTTGATCCTGATGTTGCAGAGCGGCCAGAATATTAATTGTTTACGGCGGAAGAGGAAAAGCAGCAAGAAATAAGGAATCGCTTAGCGTGATTATAAAAGCATTGCGTGATATGGAAAATGATGAGACATTGCTAATCTAATCTGGAAAACCGGTTGCCATTTTACCCACTCATGCCGATGCACATCGTGTTTTAATTTCTAATTCTCAACTCGTACCCAAATGGGCAACACAAAAGCATCTTGATGAACTGGAAGATAAAAATTTGATGATGTACGGCCAAATGACGGCAGGTTCGGGGATTTACATTGCTCGCAAGGCATTGTGCAAGGCACTTATGAAACCTATTCTGACTTGGCAAAAAACACTTTGGCAACAGCTTGAAGGGGAAATTAAATGTTACCGCTGGCTTAGGTGGCATAGGTGGCGCCCAACCCTTGGCCATTACCATGAATGAAGGTGTTTGTTTAGCAGCCGAAGTTGAAGAATGGCGTATTAAAAAGCGTTTAGAAACACGTTACACTGATAAAATAAGTTACAATATTGATGAAGCAATTGATAAAGCATTAGTTTATAAAAAAGAAAACAAAGCGATTTCCATCGGCGTGGTTTGTAATGCGGTGGAATTATTACAGCGATTAATCGATAGAGATATTGTTCCGGATACTTTAACTGATCAAACATCCGCTCACGATCCTCTAACTGGTTATTTCCCGGAAGAATTAACCATTGCCGAAGCCGCAGATTTAAGGAAAAATGATCCCAATGAATATGTAAAACAATCTTATGCTACCATGGCGAAGCATGTTAACAGATGCTGAAATTACAAAAACGTGGTGCGATTACTTTCGATTACGGCAATATTTTACGCGGTAGAGCATTGGAAGTTGGCGTAGAAAATGCTTTCGTTTTTCCAGGCTTTGTTCCTGCCTACATCCTTCCACTTTTCTGCGAAGGTAAAAGTCCATTTAGGTGGGCTGCTTTAAGTGGTGATCTGCAAGATATTTACGAAACCGGTCAATTGATATTTAATTATTCCCAGAAAATGAAAGTTTACATCGCCGGATTAAAATGGCGCAAGAGCGGATTGCTTTTCAAGGACCAGTTCTAAATGCATTGATTAATACTGCTGGTGGCGCAAGCTAGGTTTCACTGCATCATGGGGGTGGTGTTGGCATTTGCTATTGTATTCATGCAGGTATGGTTATTGTAGCCGATGGAACAACTGAAGCCGAGGCGAGATTAAAAAAAGTGTTACATAACGATCCTTCAATGGGCGTTATTCGCCACGCCGATGCTGGTTACGATATTGCAAAAGATACCGTCAGAAAATTTAGTTTGGGATTAAAGAAATAAATCCTGCGAAGAATAAAAAGTTAAATAAAAATGAAATTTATCAAGAAAAATATCGTCAACGGACTTTTCATTGCATTGCTTTTAGTAATTGTTTTTGTGCCCGATGCGAAAGCTTTGCTGATTAGAGGATTAATGGGAATCGGACTCTATTCTCCCTCTATTACTGAATCTCCAAAAGCGGCAATGGATTTGAGTGGAATTAAGTTCCAAGATGCAAAAGGAAATGCTATTGATTTGGGCCAATTAAAGGGTAAAGTTATTTTCTTGAATTTTTGGGCAACCTGGTGCCCACCTTGCAGAGCAGAAATGCCTTCTATAAACAAACTATACCAACAGTTTAAAGATGATAAAAATGTAGTTTTTATTTTTGCAGATGCTGATGGTGATTTGGAAAAATCGGTAAAGTTTATGACGAACAGAAAATATGAAATGCCAGTATTTAAGGTAAAAAGCACAATTCCTGACCAGATTTTCTCTGGCGCTCTACCTACAACTGTAATTTTCGATAAGCAGGGAAGATTATCATTCAGACATGAGGGAATCGCCAATTACGCCGATAAAAAGATTGTCGATTTTTTAAACAAACTAAAAGTTAGTGATTAGCTTTTAGTTTATAAAGTTTGAAACTGTAAGTCTTGAGATCGATACCATAACTCCCAATAATTTCATCGGGCAACATTTCATAATCATCTTTTATCTTGTGCAGGATGATATTATCTCGCTTTCTCCTTTTAACTGTCTTATCATTCATGTCTGGAAGAAACACTAGACTCTTAGTGTTTTCTCCTTGAATTTTATTTGGAAGATATTTTACTGCCTTTTCTGTTTTGATGTCAGTTTTAATAATCTCACTACCCAATATGTAGCCATTAGCCAATGATAATTTTATTTCAAAACTTTTGGTTTTGCCATAGTAATATTCAAACTCGAATGCTTTTTGAGCAAAAGTGCTTAAGCTCGCTATTAACAAAATAATGATTACTGCAGCTTTCATATTTAATAATTTATAATTTAAGTTATACAATTTGCATGGTTTTCATAGTTGCACCTAAGTTAAATAAACCAATTGACGCGACAGCCTCCGGTTTTTTAATCGGAGCTATAGCAGAAAGCTCTATAGGAGTACCTTTAGTATAGGGCTGACTTCACCTAGAGATTTCAGCGTTCACTTTTCAAAAGATATATACATTTCACCGCACATCACTAATTATTTAATACTTTTGCCGCCATGATTTCATTTTTCGAGGCAAACCTAAAACAACTTTCTATCCACCATACCGGCAATAAATTGGTAGAAGAATATTATAGACTATCTGATGCGCCATTAAAAATTGATGATGAGATTTTGAGCAATTTGTTAATGCAATATTTCTTAAAGCCTTTCGAAAAGGTAAATGAAGTCTACCGTTTTTACCATCCGAATGATAACCTAAACCTAAATGAGGTTTATCATTTTGCACACGAAATTTTTGAAAACAATGCCCTTTTTCATGAGGATTCGCAGCAATTGGCCAAGTATCTATTTGATGTAGCCAACCATCCGAAAATAAAATCGGGGGAATTGTACGTGGCATACTTTGAAAAAGTACAAATTGAAGGTGAACAAATGGATGTGCTTGGAATTTTCAAATCGGAAACTAAAGACACTTATTTAAAAGTTTTTCCAAAAGATGACGGCTTTAATATGAGCTATGAGCAGGACGCCATTAGCATTAATAAACTGGATAAAGGCTGTTTGATTTTTAATACCGATAAAAGTGAAGGCTACAAAGTAGTGGTGTTGGATCAGGCAAAAAGCATCAACGAATCTGCTGTTTATTGGAAAGATGAATTTTTGAAGTTGAAGATCAGAAATGATAGTTATAACCAAACAAACAATGTTTTAGGCGTTTACAAAAACTTTGTGACTCAGAAACTGGATGATGATTATGAAATCAGCAAAGCAGATAAAATTGATCTCTTAAATCGGTCGATGAAGTATTTCAAGGAGAAGGAAACTTTTGATATTGAAGAATTCGGGAACGAAGTAATAGGCAATGCTGAAGGAATAGAATCGTTTAAAAACTACAAGAAAAACTACGAAGACGAATACGAAAGTCCGATTGCCGATAATTTTGAAATTGCAGAATCGGCAGTAAAAAAGCAGGCTCGTGCTTACAAAAGTGTTTTAAAATTGGATAAGAATTTCCATATCTACATTCATGGCAACAAGGATATGATTGAGAAAGGTTACGATGATGATAAATCGATGAATTTTTATAAGGTTTATTTCAGAGAAGAAGAATAAGTTTTTTAGTCTGAAGTCGGCAGTCCTTAATCATGAGTCGTCTTTCTAAAACATCAACTCTAGACTCTGGACTCAAGACTCTCGACTGAGGACTCTGAACTATATCCGCTGTTGTGCCTTCAACGCCAAATAGCGATTAATTACATTTACGGTTAGCTTTTGAGGCGGAGTTAGGATAGATAGAATTCCATGTTTACTTAATTCTTTAACCATCAATTTCTTCTCATAAATAAACTTCTCTGCGATGGTTTTATGGTAAATTCCTTCCACATCTTTTGCTGGCTCGGTACTTAGTGACTTTAGCTCTGTATTTTCAAAAAATACAACCACTAACAAATGATATTTCGAAATTCTTTTAAGGTAAGGCAATTGGCGTTGTAAAGCAGAAAGGCTTTCAAAATTGGTAAAAAACACCAATAAACCACGCTGTTTGATCACAGCACGTACGCTACTATACAAGGCTTCTAAATTGCTTTCTAAATACCGGGTTTTTTCCTTGTAGAGCGCATTCATAATGTTGCCCAGTTGCGCAGATTTCCGATCGGCCGGAACAATAGACCCAATCTGCTCTGAAATAGTAATCAAACCTGCCTTATCTTCTTTAAGCATGGCCACTTTCGAGAGGGCAACTGTTGCATTAATGGCATAATCAAGCAAACTCAATCCTTCAAAAGGCATACGCATTACCCGCGATTTATCGATAACGCAATATATATTTTGTGACCTTTCATCAGTGTAGGTATTTACCATTAAGCCACCTTTTCTGGCTGTTGCTTTCCAATTTATGGTTCTTATATCATCACCACCCACATAGTTTTTTATCTGATCAAATTCGCTGCTATTTCCGATTTTTCGGATTCTTTTGATGCCTATCTCTGTTAAATGGCGAGAAACGGCCATCAGTTCATACTGACCAAGATTAATAAACGAAGGATAAACGGGCAGCACCTTTGCTCCGTCAAAATTATATCGTCGACTAACCAAACCCAATGGAGAGCTGATGTAAGTCCTGATAAAACCAAACTCATATTCGCCACGCTTTGTTGGCCGTAAGTTATAATGTATAGATTTTATTTCTGCAGAATTTAGATTGAGCTTAAAATCTTTATCGCGAAGCTGAAATTGAAAGGGCACTTCATCAATCACTCTGGCATTTACACTAAATCCATAACGATTTTTAATTTCAATTTGAACCGGATTTTCGTCACCATTGCTTAGGCGTTTGGAAGTAAATCTCTGCGCTTCAATCCCATGCTGAATTCTATAAAGAATAAAAACATCAACGAAAAATAATATAAGTACTACTCCAGTAACAATTTCTGGGATATCGCCAAGCCAAGCGAAGAAAAATTTCAGCAAAAAGAGCACTACGCACAAACCTAAAGCCGCAAACAAGCGATCATTAAGGAATAGATTGATATAATATTGCTGAAAGAATTTTTTCAATTGTTATGAATTTGTAAACGATTAATTTATTGGCTCTAAACGCTAAACTCCGGACTAAATGCTACCTCGGTACTTCTATTTTTTTAATAATTTGATTCACGATATCGCTCGTAGTTAAGCCTTCCATTTCCTTTTCCGGAGATAACAAAATGCGATGCGCCAATACAGGAACGGCAACGGTAATGATGTCTTCAGGAGTAACAAAATCGCGGTTATTAATAGCAGCAAGAGCCTTTGCGCTATGTACAATAGCTAATGATGCCCTTGGTGAGGCACCTAAATAAAGTGACGGATTGTTCCGCGTTTCATTTACAATCTTGGCAATGAATTCCAAAAGCTTTGGCTCTACAAAGAGGCTTCTAATTACTGCTCTCGCAGCCTGTATTTGCTGAACCGATAAAACAGCCTTCACGTCGCTAGCCAGCGTTTTATTTACCAAAGAATGTTGTGCCATTAAAATTGCGGTCTCTTCTTCCAACGAAGGATATTTCACTTCTATTTTGAACAAAAACCGATCAAGTTGAGCCTCTGGCAAACGATAGGTTCCTTCTTGCTCAATGGGGTTTTGCGTAGCCAACACCATAAAAGGTTCGTCCATAATGTAAGTTTGCCCATCAATGGTTACCTGGCGCTCTTCCATTACTTCAAATAAGGCAGATTGTGTTTTGGCTGGAGCACGGTTAATTTCATCAACTAAAATAATATTGCCAAAAATAGGCCCTTTTCTAAACTCAAAATCACCTGTTTTGGTATTAAAAATCGGAGTTCCTAAAACATCAGAAGGCATTAAATCTGGCGTAAACTGAACTCTTGAAAAATGGGCATCGATTGATTTTGCTAATAATTTAGCACTTAATGTTTTCGCTACACCCGGAACCCCTTCTATCAATATGTGACCATCGGCAAATAAGCCCACAATTAAAAAATCGATAACCTGCTTTTGTCCGACGATAATATTTCCAAGCACATTTCTAATTTGCGCTACCGCTTCGGTTAAAGTGCTTAAATCTGTACGTTGGTTAAATTGTTCCTGCTCCATGGCTTTGGGTATTTTGATGAAAAAATTCTATGCTTTGATTTAAACTGATCAGTTCCTGATCACTTAAAGTGCTCATTTGGGGTATTTGTATAAAATATCGGGTAAGTGTTTTTGCCGATGGCTCGTTGATGCCTGTTTTTTCCATTAAGAGTGTGGCAAAATTTGACCCAATCTCATTGGTTTTAATGAAATACCTGGTTCGCAAGTATTCCATAAAGTAATTAATTTTCTTTTTGGCAATATCAAGGTTATTTCGTTCGTGGTAATATACACTGCCTACAACATGCGTATATTCAACAGAGGCATTTTTTAGAGGATCGGCAATAGGAATAATACGTTGACGTCGCTTAATTTCATAAAGTACAAAAACAAACAAACTAAAAATAGTGAGATAGTAAGCCCATTTAAGTTCTGGATGTTTAAAAAACACCCTCAAAACGTCCGTTGTTTCATTCTTTTGCGCCGAAAAGTAATCATCAAAAACAACCTGATCACTTGCCTGGATATAACTTAAAGTTTTCGCAGCATATTCTGCACCGTATTTATCCAACATGTTAAAGTTGGTATAAAAACCAGGCTCTGAAATTAGGAAAAGCGCACCTTTGCCATAATTATATTTAACAAAATTGGGTTGCTGGTTATTATTTATACCCAATACGATACTTTTTTTGAAATCGACCTTACTAAAATACTGCGTTCCAATACCTCTTTCGAAACCATAGTTGGCATCGGTTTTTAAATTGGGATTGGTAAAATTAAGCGAAGGCCGATCTGCCGACATCGTAGTGGAAGTTTCGATTTTCAATTCTTTTTCAAGCTTTCCAAAATCGTAACTGGCGATAAATACCTGATTTCCCGCTTGCATAAACTTCTTCATCTGATCGAAATCAGTTTTAGATACATCGATTTTCTGAGCGATCAAAAAGTAGCTGGCGTTATTAAAGTTTTGATTTTTTAAGGTATTGTAAACCGGCCTTTTCGATTCTTGAATTTTTGCCTTTGGAATAATATCCTTAATTCGATCTCTAATGATGAAAGTACCATAAGGAATTTTATCTGTAGCTAAATAGGTTGGTGCCCAGTTTGTGGGTGTGGGTTTATTATATTGGGCGACCAGATACAGCACAATCAATACAATGCCAATACCGAAATAAATTTTATAACTTCTCATTTAATTTTGCCGTTGAACTGGTTAAATGATTGGTTTATAGGCTCAAATTTATTTTCATCGATAGGGAAATCGCCATACCAGATATAATCAAACTGAAGGGTAAGCCTGCTAAAATCTTCCTTTAACTCGGGCTTACTAATTTCCATCAGGTAATTGTAATTCGTTTTATCGGGTTGCCATTGAATAATTTCGGCATCGCTTAGTTTTTTTAAGGCTTTTAAATAAAGTAAGCGTACGGCTAATCGATACTTTCTTTCGCCTATTAATCTTTGTAATTCCTGATCAAAATCAATCTCATGGATGTTTTCGGTAATCACATCGTAAGGCAAAATAGTTTCTTTCGATTTTTTACTGAAAATATTTTCGGTACCAATCGCTTTTATAAGAACATATATTACTACAGCCACACCTAAACCAATAAAGAAATATCGCGATAGCGGATTTGTTGCAGCACCTGAAAATAATCGGCCAATCATATTCCAAAACCACATCCAGAATCTATCCCATAAGGAAAGTTGCCTCACTTGAAGTTCATCGTACTGAAACTCTTTTTGATCTTTGTAATTGCTAATTGCCTCTTTATCAAATTTTGCAGGCGTAATTTTGCTGCTATCCAATTGCATCACAGGTTTTGCCTGCTTCGGCTTTACAACAATTTGTGCATCACAATTTACAGCGAACAAAAACAGTAAAAACAAAAGAAGATATTTGATAAAAGACTTCGGCATTTTAGTATTCTTCTGGTCGCGTATCGATTGTTTTGTTTGTGCTGCCAAAGTTTGTAATGCGCTCCATTAACCCTGTGTTTTCTTTCTGCTCTAACAAACTAAAGTACGATAGTGAAATAGTAATAATAGGAATAATGGTAAATACCTGGCAAAGCGACTGCAAAATGGTTGTGATCATACTCAAAGTCAAAGACATTTGAGGGTTTTTACTGGTAAACATGCCTATCATATTGAACAATGTAGTGGGTAAAACCACCATGCTCATACATGCGTAAACGATTATCCAAACGATGATTAATGTTCCAAAAGTTACCCAAAAGTTATCCTTAATCATTGTAAAACTTCTGCTAAAAGAATAGCCAAAAGTTCCATTTTCAATCACCATAATGGGAAACATCATGGCTACAAAAGGAAACAAGTAAAAACCTGGTATTAGGCAGAAAATAAATCCAATAAACACCATCAGTATCAATACGATAGAACTGCCAAAGATTCGGAAAAAATAATATTTAAAGTAGCCCCAAACTTCTTCCATGGTAGGAATTTGATTGCCTTTTTGAACATATAGGGCGATGTAGGATAAGACGGCCACGGTCATACTCGCATAAGTTGCCAATGAAAAAAGCAGCGACAGGAAATATTCTAAACCGTAGATATTGCCAAAAGAAAAGCCTCCTGAGCTTTTGTCACTACCGACTGTATTAATCATGTTTACCATTTTATATTGATAAACCAGCATTGATGACATGCTTGCCAAAACGAACAATCCACAAAAGGTGAAATAAGTTTTTAATAGTGGCTTAAAATTTTGGCGCATAAATGTGAATGTATCATTTATCACCTGCCCAAAATCTCTCCGTTTTTTGAATTCAATTTTCGCTATCATTACAAACTAAGCTTCTTAATAATTTTTACTGGATATATAAAGACGTACCAAATGATAAATATGGCAGACATTGTTAAAATGAATACACTTAAATAGATCGGCATTCCGGTGTGGCGAGTAACAAAGCTTTCGAAAAAGGCTGCTACTATAAAGATGGGAACTAAGCCCAAAACTATCTTCAAGCCATCTTTTGCGCCTTTAATTACCGATTCCATTCGGTTATAAGTTTTCGGGAATAGAAAACTGTTGCCCAATACCAGGCCTGCAGCACCGGCTAAAACAATAGCCGAAATTTCTAAAGTGCCATGAATCCAGATCACCAATACAGATTGCAAGCCCAGGCCTTTACTAAAAAAGAAATATTGGAAGGAACCCAACATCACTCCGTTTCTAAATAGCGAAACGATTGAGCCGAAGGAAAATATGATGCCTAAAACAAAGGTATATAAGGCTACATAAATGTTATTAAGCCCAATTTGAGTAAACATTAAAAATTCATTCGATTGCTTGTAAACGCCGAAGGGATCTCCTTTTGCAATGTTTTCATTGGTCATGTTTACATAATCATCACCCATAATCAGGCGCACAAATGTATCGTCGTATTTGGCCGATAAAGCGCCGATAGCGCATGAGACTAAAAAAAATATAAGTGCGTAATAGATTTGCTTACGGTGCTCAAAAAATAAAACCGGAAGTTCTGTTCTCCAGAAATGAATAAAGCGGTTCGATTTTTCTTTTTTGTTTTTATAAACTGCCTGATGCAGCTTAGAAGCTAACCCATTTAAATAGGCTGTAGTTTTGGAGTTCGGATAAAAGGTTTTGGCATAAGCTAAATCGTTGGTGATTTCGATAAACTGATTTGCAACTTCATCAGGGTTTGCCTGCCTCACACTTTCATAATGCTGCCACTTTTCCGAATTTTGTTTAACAAATAAAGCTTCTCTCATGTAAGGCGTAACCAAATAGTGGCTTAAAATAGCTAAATTTTTATGGATATAAAAAACGATTAATAATTAACGGGTAGCATGCTCATGTAATCGTTTAAAGGCATGTGGTTGGTTTTGCAAAAAGATTTATCTAGGATATTTAAACTCACAATTCGGGTTACACTGAAATCGCGATATTGGTTTCTAACATGGCACCACGCAATTAAATGCCAGCTAAAGGCATAAAAAATCAAACCAATCGGCTCTACTTCCCTTTTGCTTTTTTCCTCTTTTGCATTGCTATATTCTAAAGCAACCATTCGTTTTTCAGAAATAGCTGTTTGAATGAGCGAAAGATATTCATAATTAAATTTCATACGCTCGGGCACCTGAAGCTTGATATGCGCATTCATTGCTTCGAGTTTCTCTTTCTGATTGTATTTTAAAACGGCTTTAACCTTTGTTAACGCAGCAGAATAATGCGTACGGATGGAGTTATCTGCAAAACCATTAACCAGGCTTTCTACCAATAGCAATGCATTGGCTTCATCCATGTTAAAAGAAACCGGCGGTAAAAAGTAGCCTTGAACCAGAAAATAACCCTTTGGCTGTTCAAAACCAACCGGAATTCCCTGCTCCTGTAATGCCTTAACATCGCGATAAACCGTACGCACACTAATTCCAAATCGTTCAGATATCTTGTCTGCAGAAATGTATTTTTTAGATTGAAGTAAAGTTAAAATTCCGAAAAGACGATCGATGCGGTTCATTGTTTTTGGCCTCGGATAAAAGTAAAAAAATTGTAGCGGATAAAAGATCAGGCAAACAGATTATTTAAAATCTGCCGTTCAATATCAAACTTCCTTGGTATATTATTTGTATTAATAAGTTATGATGTTTTTTAGCCAAAATTTTCGTTAAAGTAAAAGATAAAGTTCAAATTAATGGCAGCCGTTATACAGAAACGTTTCTTCAGGGCAATTAAAAGTAAAGTGATCATTGGGTTTTTATTCGCCTGTTTTGCACTGCTTTTGGCCTGGGGTATCAGCAAGTTTGCTTTTACGCGAATGCTCAATACCGTTGAAGAAATTTCGGCTCCTAATGATCGCCTGAGGATCGTAAATGATCTATCGCATAAAATCGCCAGACTTGATCAGCTTCAGCGGGATGAGGCCTTTAACAAACAAGGCAACTATAATTTCCTAAGGGAATCCAGAAAACTAAGGTCGAGCTTAGACACATTGCGTAAGCTTTATGCCAATGATTCGGCCCAGCTAGCCAGGATAAAATCGATCAAAAATTTACTTGCGCAACGCGATAAACAGTTCGTTTCTTATCTACAAGTTCGCGAAACGCTGGTAAATACCAAGTCCTTCTCAAACGAAGTAAAAAAATTGAATGAGCTTGTAGCCTCACGGGCAATGCAAACAGATAGCGCAGTTTTAACTACCGAAACTACAACTTCTACCACTACCATTGCACCGCAGGAAGAAGAAAAATCGAGGGGCTTTTTGAGTAAACTTTTCGGGAAAAAAAAATCAGATGTTTATAAAATCATCAATGAAGAATTTAAAGTTCGGCGTGATACGTTAAACGCCAAAGCGGAAGATAGTATTATGAAAAGTATGACGGGTTCGCTTAAAAATATTGAGCAAGAACAACGTCAGAAAAGTCAGAAGTTTTTAAAGCGTGAAGCCGAACTATCAAATGCCAGCAACGCTTTAACCAATCAAATGCTTCAAATTTTAAGGGAAGTTGAAGGTCAGGCGGTGGCTCAAATAGATTTAAACGGGATCCAGGCAAAAGAAGTTGTTAACGACGGGATTACGCAAATTACGGCCATCATTATTGCTTTCTTTTTGCTTACGGTAATATTACTGTATCTCATTTTAACTGATATTACAAAAAGCAACAGGTACAGGCGGGCACTCGAACTTGCAAAAGATGAAGCGGAATATCACGGAAAGGCGAAGCAGCGTTTTTTATCAAATATGAGCCACGAAATTAGAACGCCTTTGCAATCGATATTAGGTTATGCCGAACTTATTTCCGAGCAAGATCATCCAAAGAAAAAAGATATCGATGCCATTTATCAATCGTCTATTCACCTACTGCAAATTGTAAACGAAGTTCTTGACTATAACCGCATTATCTCCGGAGAGTTTACTTTTCAAAATCAGGTTTTTAGCGCCAAACAGATTGTAGATGAGGTGACCTCGGTGGTTCGCCCTCTGGCAGAAAAAAAATCACTCCAATTAATTACGGATTTAGATTTAGGCGATGTTGATTTTGTAAAAGGCGATGCTTTCAGACTCAAACAGATCCTCTTTAACCTATTGGGAAATGCTGTAAAGTTTACCCTAAAGGGAGAAATTAGCCTCCTAATATCATGCAAAAAACAACTCGATAATTTGCATTTTCATTTCACGATTAAAGATACCGGAATTGGATTTGAAGAAAAAGACATCTCGCGAATTTTCAATGAGTTCGAACAAATCGAATCGCCAGAACAGTATGTACTGAACCAAACGGGCACAGGTTTAGGATTACCAATTGTAAAATCATTAATCGAAGCTCAGGGAGGTAGAATTCATGTAAAAAGTAAGCCCGGAACAGGCACCACTTTTAATATTTATTTAACTTATCTAGAAACTTCGGAACGTACAACCCATGTTGATTTAGAAAATTATAAAATTGTGAACCCAGGCACAGTTTGGGTTATCGATGATGATCAACTCATACTGGATCTATGTGGCCTTATTTTTGAAAAGAATGAAATTCCCTTTCAAAGATTTAATCACGTTGCCGATATTTTACAAGAAAATGCTCCCAACGACTTAAAATATGTGCTGGTTGATATGCGTTTGCCCGAGATGACAGGGATTGAGCTTTGCCATATCTTGAAGAAAAAACTGCCTCATACCGTTAAGTTTTATGCCATTACTGCTCAGGTTTTACCCGAAGAACGGGAAATGGTTTTGAGTGAGGGTTTTGATGGTTTGATTATGAAACCTTTCCGCAGCATTGATTTGCTTTCCATTTTTGATAAAATCAAAATTATAGAGGAGAAAGCTGAATTTGATTTTTCTTCCATCAAAAAAATGACTTTCGGAGATCAGCAGATGCTGGAGAAGATATTGACACGGTTTAAAAAAGATTGCATTGACGATGCAGAATCACTCAAAAACCATATAAATGAAAACGATCAGGATAAAAGCAGGCTAATTGTTCATCGCCTTGCGGGTAGAACAGCACAAATGGGATCAAAAAATTTAGCAAATGTCTTTAGAACGCTCGAGTTAGAAATTGCCGAAAAAGGATTGTCTTCCAAAATTAACGCAGAGGTTTTTAATCAGTTGAAGAAATTGGATGGATTAATTAAGGCAATGGATGAAATGGAGTTGGTTGGGGAAGGATGACCTCACCCCTTCATCCCCTCTCCTCGAAGAGAGGGGCGGGCATCAAAAAATAGTAAAGAAGTAAATTCTTAAATCTGGGTTTAACTCACGATCCGGAAAAGCATGGCCAAGTAGCAAAAACTACTTATCAAATCTCCATTTTAAAAGAACAATGGAAAGGTAAATTTTAAAAACCCGGGTTCAAAACACCCTACGAACTTTCTCTCTCTTCAAGGAGAGGGACCGCACAGAAAAACAAAAACCTCTGCCTTTAATAGGGTGAGGTCTTCTACTCAATCCCGTACCTTTCCATTTTAGCATAAAGCGTTTTTCTATCGATATTCAGCATTTTTGCTGCCTTACTTTTATTATGTTTTGCCTTGATCAAAGTTTCGGAGATAAGCATTTTTTCATTCTGCTCATTTACTGCTTTCAAATCTGATGAGCTGCCCGGTAGGGTTTGTTGATTAACCGCCAGCATCATTTCATCTGGCAAAGCAGTAACCTGGGCAACATCGCCGGGCGTTAATAAAACCATGCGCTTAATTACATTGCTCAACTGACGCAAGTTTCCTGGCCAATCGTAATTCAGCAATAAAGATTTTGCTTCTGTAGAAACGTTTTTCACATTTCTATCCAAATCTCTATTTGATAAACTTATAAAATGATTGATGAATAGCTCCAAATCACCAGCTCGATCTCTTAAAGCAGGTAGTTGAATCTTAAACTCATTTAATCGATGATACAAATCCTCTCTAAATTCGCCTCCGGAAATGCTGTTTAATAAATCATCGTTTGTAGCAGTAATTATGCGAACGTCAACTGCAATTTGTTTAGTACTGCCTAAGGGTTGAATAACACGTTCTTGCAAAGCTCGAAGTAACTTAATCTGGACTTCGTAGCTCAAATTTCCAACCTCATCTAAAAATAAAGTGCCCCCATTGGCAGCTTCAAACTGACCCTTTTTGTCGTTTAAGGCACCAGTAAAGGCTCCTTTCACATGGCCAAATAATTCGCTTGCCGCTAAATCTTTTGACAAAGCACCGCAATCAATAGCCACAAAAGGTTTGTCGGCTCTCTTGCTTTGTTGATGCAATGTTCGGGCAGCAAATTCTTTACCTGTTCCGCTTTCACCTTGAATAATTACCGACATATCAGTCGGTGCAACCAAAGCAATGTGCTCATATAACCGATCAGCCATTGCGCTTTTGCCTCTTATAAAATCAGAATCCGTTGACTCAATTTTAGTCTCTTTTAAATCCTTTTTGGTTAAAGAATTTTTGATAACCATTAAAAGTTCATCGGGGTTAACCGGCTTTGTGATGTAATCGAAAGCGCCCATCTGCATAGATTTTACAGCGGTTCGCACATCATTAAAACTCGTCATTACCACAATTGGAGTAGATATGCCTAAATTTCTGGAGTGTGTAATCACTTCAAAACCAATTCCATCGGGCAACCGATAATCAATTAAAAACAAATCAAAGGCTTGATTTTCGATCAGTTTAAAAGATTGTTTAATATGGGTTACGAGTGTAACCTCGTGATTGTTTTTCGTTAAAAAACCTTCAAGTAATTGAGCAAATGTAGTATCATCTTCTAAAATCAGGATTTTCGCCATATACAAAAATAAGAAAAGCCAGACAAAGTCTGGCCATTCTTGTACTAGGTAGATGTAATAATTGGGATTTATTGAACCGGTTTACCATCTTTGTCAATTTTCACAGAACCTGTTTCTGCTTCTTTTTTAACATTGATTAGGTAATATTCTTTTGCGCCTTCTTTAACCGACCAAGCTTCTGTTGCGGTCCAACCTTTGTAAGCATCAGACTTTAATGCTGTAGTAACTGGCTCTGGAAGTTCTTCCAATTTAACTGGAGTTTTTACTGCGCTATCTTGAACTGCAACAATTGCAGCATTTTTGATTGTATTTACTTCACTTGCTTGTACTGCTGAGAATCCTGCAAATGCTAAGAACGCAGCTGATAATATTAACTTTTTCATGGTTTTTTAATTTTAATGTATTGAACCTGCAAAAGCAATTTCGTGGTTCTGGTTTAAATATGCGCAACCCAGAGGCTGCGCTTTTTGTTGATTATGCCTTATTTAATGCAAATATTATTGAACTGGTTTACCGTCTTTATCAATTTTTACAGAACCAGTTTCTGCTTCTTTTTTAACATTAATTAAATAGTACTCTTTTGCACCTTCTTTAACCGACCATGCTTCAGTTGCTGTCCAACCTTTATAAGCATCAGATTTTAGAGCGGTTGTTACTGGCTCAGGTAACTCTTCCAATTTTACTGGAGTTTTAACTGCGCTATCTTGTACTGCAACAATTGCAGTGTTTTTGATTGAGTTTACTTCACTTGCTTGTACTGCTGAGAACCCTGCGAACGCTAAGAATGTAGCTGATAAAATGAACTTTTTCATAGTATATGATTTTTAAAATTTAATATGTGTAACAATACTTGCTATTGTTTCATAATAATGCCAGAGCTGGCACAGATATATAAATCACTTATTTTCAGAATATTAGATGTGTGCCATAAAATAAATGTTGTGGAGTTTCTCCACACATTGGGGGTAATGACTACAAATTCGGTGTAAATATCAAGAGGAACTATATAATTGATGTAGATATTTGATTTGGAAAGCAAGGGCAGAAGCTATTTTTTAAAGTTCGCCCAGCTAATGCTTCAAGCACCGAAAAAATCTTGTGCGAACCTGCAAGCACAGATAATGTAATCATAAATACAGATGCTTAAATCGGTGGCTTTCCGCGTATATCGGGTTTATTTTACTACCGTTTGTGCATAATAAAGAAAAACCACACCCAGCCCCTCCTTGAAAATAAGGAGGGGAGCGCTGTTCAATAGTTCAACAACTAGTTGAGAGATACCGACACCAAGATGTGCTGTTTAATAGCTCATGAAATAACGGAAACATACCGCCACTAAGATTTTTGAAGAAACTAAATAATCACTGTCCAGCTCCCCTCCTAATTTAGGAGGGGCAAGGGGTGGTTAATCTATAAGCAACATTTTTTTCCAGAAAATTTTTTATCAAAAGAATATTTTTTCTATACTTGCACCCCGATAAAAAGCCTCCTTAGCTCAGCTGGTAGAGCAACTGACTTGTAATCAGTAGGTCATTGGTTCGATTCCGATAGGAGGCTCTTTTTATTTTCAAATTGTAGGTTACGATATGATACTTTGTCAAAATCCTAACTTTTCACCACAGCATTTTTCCTCATCACTACATCACAAATAATCAATTCGTAGCGCAAAAATCTTAAATTCGCTGCATGCTAAAATACATTTCAGCCGATTGGATTTTCCCTGTAAGCACTCCCCCAATAAAAAACGGAGTAGTTGCAGTTAATTATGATGGCGAAATAACGGGAATCTTCACAGCAGCAGCCGTCGAAAATCTTAATGTAGAGATTGAAAAACATAGGGGCGCAATTGTTCCAGGGTTCATCAACACCCATTGCCATTTAGAACTTTCGCACATGTTGGGTCTAATTCCAGAGCATACCAGCTTGGTAGAGTTTGTGCAGTGCATTATTAAAAGCAGGCAAGCAAAGCCCGAACTAATGAGCACGGCGATGGAAAACGCCGATAAACAAATGCTTGAAAGTGGAATTGTTGCCGTTGGCGATATCTCGAACCAAATTTCCTCTAAAGAAATAAAACAAAACAGCAAAATTTATTACCACACATTTGTGGAGGCTATGGGCTTTAATCCAGATAGGGCAAACGCCATCATGGATTATACGACAGCAATAAAAAACGAATTTTTGCCTTTACCTGCGTCTGTTGTTCCGCATGCACCATATTCCGTTTCACCAGAACTCTTTGCTTTAATTAATGCTACCGCAGAAAAAGAGAATGCATTAATCAGCATTCACAACCAAGAAACTGTAAATGAAAATTCGTTTTTTCAAGATAAAACAGGTGGCTTTCTGTCACTCTATAAATTTTTAGGTCTAGATATTCAATTTTTCAAAGCAACCGGAAAAACTTCTTTGCAAAGTTGGCTGCCGTACATTAAAAAGCAAAAAACACTTCTCGTACACAATACCGTTTCAAACAAAGCAGATATTGAATTTGCGAAACAAAATCACCCAGATTTATATTGGTGCCTTTGTCCGCAGGCTAATTTATACATCGAAAATTCATTGCCTGATGTTGAACTACTCATCTCAGAAAATGTAAAAATCACTTTAGGTACCGATAGTTTGGCAAGCAACCATCAGTTGAATATTTTAGCGGAGATGAAAACCTTGCAACAGCATAAAAATATGGCCTTTGATAAACTGCTTCTTTGGGCAACACTCAATGGAGCCGAATTTCTAAATTTAAACAAACACTTGGGAAGCATCGAGGTTGGTAAAAAGCCAGGTCTTAATCTGATTCAGTTGTCAAATAATTTTATAATTGAAAGTGATCAAGTAATTAAACTCGTTTAACTAATGAACCCAATCTGCAAACTTTTCAATGTAAAATATCCCATTATCCAAGCCGGAATGGTTTGGTGTAGTGGCTGGAAACTGGCAGCTGCAGTTTCAAATGCTGGCGGTTTAGGTATTATCGGCGCTGGCTCCATGTATCCTGAAATACTACGGGAGCATATCCGAAACTGCAAACTAGCAACAGACAAACCTTTCGCTGTTAACATTCCTTTATTATACCCAAATATTCAGCAAATTATTGATATTGTAATAGAAGAAGAGGTGAAAATCATTTTTTCATCGGCTGGTAATCCTTCCGCGTGGACAAGCATTCTAAAAGAAAACGGAATTACCGTTGTACATGTTATTTCAAATACAAAATTTGCCTTGAAAGCCCAGGAGGCTGGCGTAGATGCTATTGTGGCAGAGGGATTCGAAGCCGGCGGACATAACGGTCGCGAGGAAACCACTACCATGTGTTTAGTGCCCATGATTAAGGCTGCCGTAACTATTCCTGTAATTGCTGCCGGTGGCATTGCAAGCGGAAAATCGATGTTGGCTGCTTTCGCACTTGGCTCCGATGCCGTTCAAATCGGTTCTGCTTTTGCCCTTGCAGAAGAGTCATCTGCCCATCCATCATTTAAACAAAGAATAATCTCTGCAGCAGAGGGCGATACCAGACTGGCAATGAAAAAACTTGTTCCGGTAAGGTTATTAAAAAATGAATTTGCTGAAGCCGTTTCACAGGCAGAGGCTGAGGGTGCAGATAGAAATTTTTTGGTAGAGTTGCTAGGAAAAGCCAGAGCCAAACTTGGGATGTTTGAGGGCGATATGGAAAAAGGAGAGCTCGAAATCGGACAAATATCAGCGATGCTCAATGAAATCAAACCCGCCAAACAGATTTTGGAGGAGATTTGGGAGGAATTTCTAGTTGGATTAAAGCAATTAAATGATTTGCATAATCAAATAAAGCATTAAAAAGCTTTGTTAACTTTGCAGCTCGAACACTTACATCAAATGAAACACATCAATATAAAGGTAACTGGAAAAGTGCAAGGCGTATTTTTTAGGGCAAGCACCAAAGCAGTCGCCGACCAAATGGGAATAAAGGGTTTTGTTAAGAATGAGAAAGACGGCTCGGTTTATATTGAGGCAGAAGCGGAGCAATTTATCCTCGAACCTTTTGTAGATTGGTGTAAGGAAGGTCCTGATAAATCTCTTGTGGATGATGTTCAAGTAAGTGAAGGAGAACTTAAAAATTTTAACAACTTCGAAGTGGTTAAAAAGAATTTGCTTTGGTAAGGAGATTGACGATTTCGGATTGACGAATTACGATTTCAAACCGAAATCACCTAAATTTACGCATAGTTATTAATCGATTTTTCTTTTAGAAAACCAACAGTTTCAATCTAAAATGTAAAATCAAAAATCTGAAAGCGATTGTCAGTATATAAAAAGTTTCTTGGACAAACCATGGTTTATGGTATTAGTACCATTCTCTCTCGTTTGTTTAATTTCATTTTAACGCCAATTTATACTACGGTTTTTGCTCCTGGCGTGTATGGTGTTTTTACCAAAATGTTCAGTTATGTGTCCATCATTAATCCAATCCTGGCTTTTGGAATGGAAACTACCTTTTTTAGGTATTTGAACAAACATGAGGACAAAAAAGAAGAGGTTTATAACAATAGCTTTATCGTCATCGCCTTCCTATCTACGCTGTTTTTAATCACAGCACTTGTTTTCTCTGATTTTTTGGCCAAGTATACGCTAAATGGAAATATCTCAGGCTTTGCAGATCAAAAATCATATATACACTTATTTGCATGGATCCTATTTGTTGATGCTATAAGTGTAATTCCTTTCGCAAAACTAAGGGCTGATGGAAAGCCATTTAGATATAGCGTGATTAAATTTACTAATATTGGTACTTTTATCGGTCTTAACTTGGTATTTATTTTTGTTATTCCGTTTTTGATAAAAAATGGAATACTCGATGAATGGCTGAACAGCTGGTATAAAGGAAGATGGGTAGGTTATGTTTTTGTGGCCAATCTAATTGCGAGCCTTGTAACGTTGCTTATGCTCTTACCACAATTCGCAGCCCTTCGGTTAAAATTTAACAAACAACTTTTCTACAATATGTTTGGCTATAGCTGGCCGGTTTTGGTGGCTAATTTATCTTTCATCATTAATGAAAATCTCGATAAGATTTTACTTGGCAAATATTTGCCCAACAACATTGCTAATCATGATGTAGGTATCTATGGTGCAGTATGTAAACTAGCTGTTTTCATTAGCATCTTTAATACTGCTTTCAGGTTGGGTGCAGAACCGTTTTTCTTTAGTCACGCTAAAAATGAAAATGCCAAACAAACGTATGCTACCATTTTATATTATTTTGTATTGGCGTTATCAATCTTGTTCCTGGGGCTTACAGCTAATATCGAGATCATAAAACACTTCATCAATTCAAGGTATTGGTCTGGTTTAGATGCGGTTCCTGTTTTGTTATTTGGTTATGTATGTTTAGGCATATACATGAACTTATCGGTTTGGTACAGGCTATCCGATCAAACTCGCTATGGTTTATATATATCATTAGTAGGAGCTGTTTTCACCATTGTGATGAATATCATTCTCATTCCGAAATATAGCTATATGGGATCTGCATGGGTATCTATGTTCGCCTATTTTATTATCATGGTTATTTCATACTGGCTGGGCCAAAAACATTACCCCATCCCGTATAAATTAAAGTCGATGGCAATCTATATACTGGTCTCCATTGTATCAGTGGGCTTATCGTTTTGGGTATTCAATCGTAACATCTATATTGGTAACACCATCCTATTGCTATTTCTTCTTGGAATATTCTATTTTGAAAAGGACAATGTAAAAAAGCTTTTAAGAAAGACAGCTTAAGTTATTACATCAAGAATGATATAATAGTGGTGTAGTTTTATCCTATAAATATGAACATAAAAATTATCAATAAATCCGAACATCCGTTGCCGAAATACGAAACAGCTCATGCTGCCGGAATGGATTTGAGAGCATCTATTGCCGAAGATATTATACTGAAACCTTTACAACGCCAGCTTATTTCGACAGGTTTGTATATTGAATTGCCAGTTGGTTACGAAGCACAGATTCGTCCAAGAAGTGGCTTGGCATATAAACATGGAATCAGCATTGTCAATTCACCTGGAACAATTGATGCCGACTATCGTGGAGAGCTAAAAGTTTTATTGGTTAATTTATCAGATACTGAATTCAAAATCGTTAATGGAGATAGAATAGCACAAATGGTTATTGCCAAGCATGAAACAATCGATTGGCAGGCAGTTAATGAATTAGGCGAAACCTTGAGAGGCGAAGGTGGTTACGGCCATACTGGCAAAGGCTAATGATAGAATTAGAGGATGATCGATTGAGTGAATCAGGAGTTTAGTTGAACATTCACTCATTCAAAATTCATTCACTCAAAATTCAATTTTATGAATAAAACATATCTTTTTCTTGCGGCGATCATTTTAAACTTAAATGCTTTTGGGCAGATGCCTGTTGTATCTAATGCGGCAAGAGATAGCAATGCTGTAAAGCAATTGTTTTTTGCCGGTTTACGAGAAAAAATGTCGGATAATTATTCGCTCGCTGTCACTAATTTCAACAAGCTTGTTGGTTTAGATGCGAACAACCATGCTGCCTATTTTGAATTGGCCAATGCCAATATTCGTTTGGATAAATTAGCTGAGGCAGAACAGAATATTAAACAAGCCATCAAGTTAAATGGCAATAACCCATGGTATTACCGCACCTTGGGCGAGGTTTATAAACGCAGCAACAAAATGCCCGAACTGGTTGAGGTGTTTTCACAATTGATTCGCCTCGAGCCGGAAAACGATGCCTATTATTTTGATAAAGCAAATGCACTCTATTTATCCAATAAAATAGAGGATGCTAAGAAAGTTTACGATCAAATTGAAACAAAATTTGGAGAATCAAGAGATCTGATCACTGCCAGAAGAAGAGTACAATCAAACGGAAATACTTCAGAAAGTGATATTGTTAAACTGTTGGAAGGTAATCAAGCAGATGTGAAAAACTACCTCTATGCTGCGGGCCTCTTACTGCAAAAAGGCAATGATCCGGAAGCATTGAAAGTTTTATTGAAAGCACATCAATTATCTCCTGAAAATTTCGAAGTTAACTTAGCCCTTGCTGATATTTATCGCAAGCAAAAGAATGACGAAGCTGCTTTTGCATCTCTAAAACTGGCCTTCGGCAGTTCAGATATGCCTTTAACAGAAAAAGTAAAAATTGTATCGGCACTTTTTCAAAAAATAAATGAGCCGATCGTAACGAAAAGCCTGACAGATTTAACCAAAATTGTTGCTGAACAAAACCCAAAAGATGCCAAAGCATTAGCATTATATGGCGATGTACTGTATCAACAAAATAAGTTAAGAGAAGCACTGGTTCAATACCAGGAAGCGTTAAAGCTGAATGAACAAATTTATGCTGTTTGGGAACAGGTGATCAACATTCAATCCTTAATTGGGCACTATGCTGAAGCAGTAAAAGTGGGTGATGAAGCATTAACCATTTATCCAAACCAGGCCAGTTTATATTACTACATCGCTTATGCCTTGTATAAAACAGGAAAGTTCGAAGCTGCTTTGAACAATCTTAAAACAGCATTACAGCTTGACACAGATAACAAGAGTTTACAAGCACAATCTTATGCGCTTCAGGGTGATATCCACATCAGCCAAAACAACTTTAATCAGGCAAAAATAGCTTTTGAAAAAGCGATTGCTACAGAGCCTGATAATTACCTCATCATGAATAATTATGCCTATTATCTGGCATTAAAAAATGATGATTTATCAAAAGCGGCGCAGTATGTAGAAACTGCCGCTAATGCAATGCCAACAAATTCATCGGTTGCAGATACCTATGCCTTTATCTTATTTAAGCAGCAAAAGTATGATCTGGCAAAAACCTGGATCGAAAAAGCCCTGCAAAACAATACAGATAAGAATAGTGTTTACTTGGAGCATTACGGAGATATCTTGTTTATGAAGGGCGAAAAAGATGCGGCTTTAGTACAATGGCAAAAGGCAAAAGATGCCGGAAATGCAAGTGAAGTTCTAATCAAAAAAATTAATGAAAAGAAATATTTTAAATAGCGCACTTATAATAAGTACAATTTGTTTTGCAACGGCTTGTAAGCCTAAAAAAGAAATTATTACAGAACCCACAAAGCCAGCAGAAACTCCTGCTGACAACACCAAAGCGGAAGCTTTATCGGCCATCAGCGATAAACAGCTGAAATTTAATACACTTTCATTAAAAGCAAAGGCAACATTAAACATCTCTGGCGATGCAAATGATGTAACCATGAACTTTAAAATGAAAGACAAGGAAACTATTTGGGTAAGCATTACTGCTTTAGGTGGATTAGCAGAAGTTGCAAGGGCCTTAATTACGCCAGATAGCATCAAAATTATGAACAGGCTAAAGAGTGAGTATATTAAAAAGCCTTTCAGCTATATTTACACTTTTACCAACAAACAAGTTAATTTCAATACTCTCCAAAGCATTTTAACAGGAAATGCCATGGGCGAATTTTTGACGCCGCAATCGGATGTTAAACAAGAAAATGGCGTTTGGGTAGTTTCAGGCAGGAAACAAGAACTTGATTATCGGTTGCTTTTTAATACCCTTTTGAAGGTTTCTGAAACGAATTTAAATGATTCGAAAAATGGGCAGGCACTAAAAGTTAATTATACCGACTACCAAAAGTTGAACGAATCTCTTTTCCCAAGTGCACTTCAAATCAATACCTTATCGGGTGCGAAAAAAATCAACATCGATTTACAATATGTGAAAATTGATGGCAATGTTCCAGTTGATTTTCCGTTTAGTGTTCCAAAGAGGTACACAGTTATTAAATAGGATTTGGAGTGATCCAAAATTCCATGAAGAATAAGTGAAGATCGTTAAATGCGCCATTTTAATGGTTTAAGTATCTCAATTTTAATGTATTTTCCTATAAAATTTTTATACTTTTGGCTCAATGAAGCTACACAAACTCGTATTTATTCTGTTATTAAGCGGTTTTGCATTTTCTGCGCTTGCTCAAACTGAAAGTCAATTAAGAAGGAAGAAAGAAGCTATACAGCGTGAAATTGAACAGCTCCAAAAAAATCTAAACAAAACTGCAAGCGGTAAAAAGCTTACGTTGCAGCAGATAAATGGTATTAATGCGCAAATTCGGTTGCGTCAGGAGAAAATAGGAACAATTAACTCTGAAATTAAAAATCTGGATAATCAAATCTCTCAGAACACAAATACCGTACATACTTTACAAGGTCAATTAGGCGATCTTAAAAAAGAGTATGCAGGCATGATTCGTTTTGCGCAAAGGAACAGAAATTCTTACGATAAGATGATGTTCATTTTTGCAGCCAAAGATTTCAATCAAGCTTACAAACGCATTAAATATTTACAACAATTCAGTCAATACCGTAAAAAACAAGCTGGATATATCGAAAATACGCAACAAGATCTTAATGGAAAGATCAAAGTTTTGGATAAAACTTTAAGAGCCAAAAGTGAGCTCCTAAAAGAACAGGAAAGAGAGAGAGAACGTTTAGGTAAAGATAAAAGCCAACAATCTGCCGTACTTGGAAAATTAAGCAAGCAAGAAAGACAGTTTAAACAGGATATTGCTTCACGACAAAAACAGCAAAGACAAATAGACGCCGCGATTAGAGCTGCCATTCAAAGGGCGATTGAAGCTGCGAGGAGAAAAGCTGCGGAAGAGGCAAGAATAGCAGCTGCAAAACGTGCCGCAGAAGAAAAAGCAGCTGCAGATAAAGCAAGGGCGGAGAATAGACCTGCACCGACAACGACAAAAGCACCTGTAGTAAAAGAAAAAACAACCAGTGAAGCATTAAATGCCACACCAGAAGCAGCACGTTTATCTGCTGGATTTGAGGGAAATAGAGGAAGATTACCTTGGCCAGTTGCTACAGGTACCATTACCGAGCGTTTCGGTTTACATAAGGTAGATCAGGCATCCTATACCAACGATGGGATTGATATTACTACTGCCGATGGTGCTGCAGTTAGGGCAGTTTTCGCGGGCAAAGTTTTACTGGTTCAGTACATTCAAGGTCGAGGCGTTGTTATTATCATGCACGGTGAATATATTACTGTTTACCAAAACTTGAGAAATGTATCTGTTAGCACCGGAAATAATGTTGACACTAAGCAGACGATTGGAATGGTGGCCAATACCGGTGATGACGCAATTTTGAAATTCCAGGTTAGACGAGGCAACAGTGTATTAAATCCAGAGGCCTGGATTAGTAAGTAAAGAAGACAGTTATAAATTGTATATATTTGTATAAAATAGATTAGTGATGTATCAAGGCACGTTATTAGAGTTTTTAAACATGGGTGGATCAGAGATCATACTCATTTTAGTGGTGGTTCTTTTGTTATTTGGAGGTAAAAAATTACCCGAACTGGCAAGAGGATTGGGGAAAGGAATCAGAGAGTTTAAAGATGCATCTGATGGTGTTAAGCGTGAAATCCATAGAAATA
Source organism: Pedobacter sp. MC2016-05 (assembly GCF_026239735.1). Taxonomy (GTDB): domain Bacteria; phylum Bacteroidota; class Bacteroidia; order Sphingobacteriales; family Sphingobacteriaceae; genus Pedobacter. Next base: position 124,757 of record NZ_JAPIVT010000010.1, on the reverse strand, counting down.
TAAATGCCATGGACCTGGATAAAGAGGAAGCGGAAGAAACCGTTGCCAACAATAATAACCAACGCCATCACCCAACAGATGAAACTCCTGAAGAGGAAAAGGCAGGTCCGAATTTGACCAAAAATCATCCTTCAGTTAATCCCATTGATGAAACAGTAACTGACAATCAAAAAGCTTAAACAAAAAAGTTATGTTAAATACAACAATAGCAGCAATGCTTGGAACCCCAGAAATTATCATTATCGCGGTAGTGGTTTTGTTATTGTTTGGTGGTAAAAAAATTCCTGAACTGATGAGAGGATTAGGTAAAGGTGTTAAAGAATTTAAAGATGGTAAGGATGGCGTTGATGGAGAACAAGTAGATCCATCTAACCGTGATAAAACTATTTAATTGAAAAAAGTTAAGTTTTGAAGAAATACAGCTCTCTTAAAGAGATCCAAACGCTCATTTCGCAGAAGCAATTAACTTTAACCGATTTATTGGCTTATTATTTTAAGCAAATTAATGAAAATGAACACCTCAATGCATTCAACGAGGTGTTTTTTTATTCGGCAGAAGTTCAGGCAAAAGCGGTACAACAGAAGATAGAAAATGGAACAGCAGGGAAACTTGCTGGAATGGTAATTGGAATAAAAGATAACATTTGTTATAAAGACCACATCGTTACTGCATCGTCAAAAATGCTCGATGGTTTCGTATCTCCCTATTCGGCCACTGTTGTGCAAAGATTATTACAGGAAGACGCCGTAATTATAGGGCGTTTAAATTGTGATGAATTTGCCATGGGCGGATCTAATGAGACTTCCTATTTCGGACCCGCGAAAAACGCTGCCAATCCTGAATTGGTTCCAGGAGGTTCATCTGGCGGTTCGGCTGTTGCCGTGCAGGCAGACATGTGTTTAGCTGCATTAGGTACCGATACAGGCGGTTCTGTACGTCAGCCCGCAGCCTTTTGTGGCCAAATTGGTTTGAAACCCACTTACGGTAGAATTTCCAGATATGGTGTTATTGCTTATGCATCCTCTTTCGATCAGGTTGGACCAATTACTTCTTCTGTTGAAGATACAGCATTATTATTAGAAGTATTAGCGGGTACCGATGAATACGATTCGACTGTTTCTCCGCTTGAAGTACCCGATTATCCATCTCATTTATCAGCCAGTAAAAAACAAAAAATAGCTGTTTTAAAAGAAACCATTGATAGCGATGCGCTTGATCCGGAAATTAAAGCGGCAGTATTAAGTTCAATTGAAGATTTAAAGGCGAAAGGCCATACGGTGGAGTACGTTTCATTCGATCTTCTCGATTATCTAGTTCCTGCTTATTATATTTTAACAACGGCAGAAGCTTCTTCCAACCTTTCTCGTTATGATGGCGTTCATTATGGTCACCGCAATACCGAAGCAAAATCATTAACCGAACTTTATAAATTATCTAGAGCTGAAGGTTTTGGCGAAGAAGTTAAGAAACGAATTTTATTAGGGACGTTCGTTTTAAGTGCCGGTTACTATGATGCTTATTATCAAAAAGCGCAGCAAGTCCGTAGGTTAATTAGAGAAAAATTGGATATTCTTTTTGAAGAATACGATTTAATTTTATCGCCAGTTGCCCCAACCGCAGCCTTCGAAATTGGAGACCATGTACAAGATGCGCTGGTGATGTATATGGCCGATATTTTTACAGTTTTGCCTTCGTTAAGTGGCAACCCAGCAATTGCTCTACCTTTAGGCAATAATAAAGCAGGTTTGCCGTTAAGTATTCAATTTATAGCCAAACATTTTGATGAAGCTAAACTTCTGGCTTTCTCTAAGGCATTTTTAACCAATTAAGTTGAAGTCGAATATTCGATTTAGAATTGATCATTGCAATTACAGTTTAGGTGAAAGGCTTGTAATTAAATTTAAGCAATGGTATTGTTAATTTCTGGCGGGCAGTTTAAAATCGCTAGAACAGGCATTGGTTTTTAACTATTATCAATGCTGAATAAACCAATGGCCCATGACTAAAAAATTACTTTTTGCATCTCTTCTTTGTCTTCCAGCATTTATCTTCCCAACATTTGCGCAGCAAATATTAAAATTAGATAGCATCTCTAAGAAGCAAAACAATATCTTCATCAATACAGATACCGTAGCTGTTCCCTCCATATACGAAAACCCATTGTTGATGGGGCAAAACTATATTTACAAGCTTAGGTTGGATTCTATTGTTAAAACCGTACCACTTCCTTATAACGAATATGTACAGCAATACATCGATATTTACGCTAAACGTAAAGACATGTTTGGCAAAATGATGGGACTATCAAACTACTATTTTCCAATCTTTGAGAAGGCTTTAAAGGACTTTGAAATTCCGCAGGAGATAAAATACCTCACCATTGTAGAATCTCAGATGAATCCACATGCCATTTCAAGAGTGGGCGCCACTGGCATTTGGCAATTTATGTTCGGTACCGGAAAAGCATACGGTTTAAAAATGGATAACTTTGTTGATGAGCGAAAAGACCCCATCCAAGCCAGCTATGCTGCAGCACAATATTTTAGAGATGCATACGAAGAACTTGGCGATTGGCTTTTAGCCATTGCGGCTTACAATTGCGGCAAGGGGAATGTAAACCGGGCCATGATTAAAGCAAATTCAAGAGATTTTTGGGAAATCAGACAATTTCTGCCAAAAGAAACCAGAAATTATGTACCAGCATTTATAGCTGCAGCTTACGTGATGAATTACGCGAAGCATCACCAAATTAATGCTCAGGCTTGCAACATGTTTTTAAAAACCGATACCGTTCAAACGAGTCGTTTTGTTTCCTTAAGCAGCTTGGCACAAGCTTTAAATGTTGATGAAACCTCACTTTTTGCCTTAAACCCATCGTACAAAAAGAAAATTGTAAATGGTACGGAAGAGGAGCCCAAGCGCATAATAATGCCTAAGCTTAGGGATATTGATTATGCCAATGTTTATGAGGTATTGTACAATACCGATTTAGATATCAACATGCAAGTGGTACAAGCCGGTACGGATGATGTAAGAGATTTGCGCAAAAAGGCGGTTAAACCTTTTTCATCAAATACGGTGGTATACCACAAAGTTTCCGCAGGTCAGACGCTTACAGCAGTTGCCAATAAATATGGCGTAGAAGTGCAGGACTTAAGAGTATGGAACGGTTTGAAAAGTAAAATTATCCTTCCTGGCCAAAGGCTCAAAGTATTTGCCAAAAATCGTGTTCAGCTTAAAGCACCTGTTTCTTATTCGAGTTACAAGGTGAAAACCGGCGATACCTTATCAGAGATTGCAGAAAAGTTTAATGGAGCAACCGTTCAAAGCATTAGGCGTGATAATAAACTCAGCAAAGCTGGTTTACAGGCTGGTATGGTTTTGAAGATCAGCAAGGGGTAGTTAGATAATAAAAGAAGCATCTCTGTAACATTATCATCGATTCACATATAATTAACTTTCTATTTATTTACGTAATGTTAAAATAACTTTAATTTTTAAAATTATTTTAACATATCATGGATACCAGAAGAGAATTTCTCCGTAACTCTTTACTGCTTTCAGGCGCAACAGGATTAGCATCCGTTATGCCTTCATCAATTCAAAAAGCATTTGCAATCGATCCGGCTCCCGGAACTACCTTTTTAGATGCTGAGCATGTGGTGATCCTGATGCAGGAAAATAGATCTTTCGATCATACATTTGGAAGTTTACAAGGTGTTCGCGGTTTTAATGACCCGAGAGCGGTTACATTACCCAACCAAAAGCCCGTTTGGTTTCAAACTGATGCTGTGGGCAACACTTACGCCCCATTTCGTTTAAATAATTAAAGATACCAAGGTAACCTGGATGGGCTCATTGCCACATTCCAGGGCCAGTCAGGTTGATGCCTATAATGAAGGCAAATACGATAAATGGTTAATTGCTAAAAAGCCAGGCAATAAAAACTACGCACATATGCCGCTCACTTTAGGCCACTATGTACGCGAAGATTTGCCGTTCAATTACGCTTTGGTAGATGCTTTTACCATTTGTGATCAAAACTTCTGCTCGGGCATGACAAGCACTACGCCAAACAGGTCTTTCTTCTGGACGGGAAAAATCACCCATGAGGAGAATGTCATTTTAAAAGCAAACATCAGAAACGATGACTTCGCTTACAGAAAACATGTTTGGAAAACCTTTCCTGAATTATTGGAGGAGAATAAAATTGCCTGGAAGTTTTATCAAAATGAAACGAGTGGCGGCGGCGGTTTTAAAGGTGAAGAACGGGCATGGCTGGCCAATTTCGGCTGTAACCTATTGGAGTTTTTCAAAGCTTATAATGTTAAGTTTAAAGATAAGTATATAGAAAACCTTCAAAAACTGGTTGATACGCTACCTGCGGAGATTAATAAACTGCAAGAAGAAAGCCCTTCGAGTGATGCGGCAGCAAAAAAAATCCAGAGTGATTTAAAAAACAAAATGAAAGCATTGGATGATGCCACTGCGGATTTACAAAAATGGAATGAAAAGAACTTTGCCAAATTAACAGATGAGCAGAAAAGCCTTTTTTATCGGGCGTTTGTGGTGAACAAGAACGACCCCAATTATAGAAGTATCTCTTCAATTAAATATGACGATAACGGCAAAGAAAGAGAAGTAACTGTTCCAAAAGGAGATGTTTTACATCAGTTCAGAGCTGATGTAAACAGTGGCAAATTACCTACTGTTTCCTGGCTGGCCGGACCACAAAATTTCTCCGATCACCCGAGTGCGCCTTGGTATGGTGCCTGGCTAGTATCGGAAGTGATGGACATCTTAACCAAAAACCCCGAGGTATGGAAGAAAACGATATTCATTGTAACTTATGATGAAAATGATGGCTACTATGATCACGTAGTTCCGTTTTCCATTCCCGATAATAATAAACCAGAAACCGGAAAAGTTTCCAAAGGTATAGATACCGAAGTGGAGCATGTGCGTTTGGCAAATGAGCTGAAACAAGGTGTGCCAGAAAAGGGAGCCAGAGAAGCACCGATTGGTCTGGGCTTTAGAGTGCCGATGCTAATTGCTTCGCCTTGGAGTAGAGGCGGCAAAGTAAATTCGCAGGTTTTTGACCATACCTCTACGCTGCAATTTTTAGAAGAATTCGTTAACCGAAAATACAACAAGAAGATCCGCATTGAAAATATTAGTGAATGGAGAAGAACGATTTTCGGAAACCTGACTTCTGCATTTATACCCTTCGATTCTGCTTCAGAGAAATTACCGTTTTTACAACGCGATGCTTTTGTAGAAACCATATTCAATGCAAAATTTAAGGAAGAACCTAAAATTTCGAAAGCTTTAACAGATGGGGACTTAAAAAATGTAGAATCAAACACGAATTTTGCCAATATAATGTCGCAGCAAGAAAAAGGTATCCGCAAGGCTTATGCTTAACCTTATCAATTGGCCAGTGAGGGTTCACTTCTTGCGGATAAAAAAAGTTTCCAAATTAAAATGTCGGCCAATACAAAGCTATTTGGCAAAACTGCTGTTGGTGCACCGTTTACGGTGTATGCGCCAGCGAAATTCAAAGCTGGTGAGCAGGAACAAATTTGCAGAAATTGGAATTTCGCGGTTAAGGCTGATGATGAACTTACTTACAATTGGCCATTGGAAGCGTTTGAGGATGAAAAATACCACTTGCGTTTAAACGGACCCAATGGATTTTTTCGTGAGTTTATGGGCACAGCGAACGATCCACTTCTAAGCGTTTCGGCAAACCATGAGCTGAATCGCCTTACCAAAGTACCAACAGGAAATATTAAGCTTCTAATAAAAAATGAGAGTTCAAAGGCGATAAGTTGCGAGGTGAAAGACCTTGCTTATAAAAAAGGTACAATTAAGAAAACTATTGCAGCCAATGGTGAAGAAACAATAGCGTGGGATTTAAAATCGAGTTTTGGATGGTACGACTTTGAAATCACAGGCAACACATTTGATTCATTTGCGCAACGATTTGCAGGAAGAATAGAAACTGGAAAAGAAACCTATACCGATCCGCTGATGGGAAGAGTTTAGTCATTTTAAACCTCACGGTTTTTTAAACCTGCGAGGTTGCTACTCGTAAACCAGATTTTATAGCACCATCTGTTGTTTTTAAACCTTATTGCAGCGATATCCTTTTTGTTGCATCAACATTCAAATTCAGCAGAAAAATGAACAAAAAGATTAAGCGAAAATAAGGACTGACTATTTATTCTTGCTTGTAACGTTGCTTTACAAATTATCTGTTTGTCATTATGTTCCAAATTGTTAGAAAATTTTAGCCTGATTCGAATTAATTATTTGCTCGGATATTTATTTTCTGCCTAATAAAAGAATTGTACCTTTGCGGCGTCACTAATAAGTTACGTAATGAGTAAAACCACTAGAAAGCAAGATGCGCTTGATTACCACTCGCAAGGCCGTCCGGGAAAGATACAAGTAGTACCTACAAAACCTACCAATTCGCAGCGAGACTTAACTCTTGCCTATTCTCCAGGCGTTGCAGAGCCATGTTTAAAAATTGCTGAGAATACAGAAGATGTTTATAAATATACCGCAAAAGGAAATCTTGTTGCGGTAATTAGTAATGGCACAGCCGTTTTAGGCTTAGGCGATATCGGTCCGGAAGCTGGGAAACCAGTAATGGAAGGCAAAGGTTTGCTATTTAAAATTTTTGCTGATATTGATGTATTTGATTTAGAGTTAGACACTAAAAATGTTGATGATTTTGTTAAAATCGTTAAAGCTTTAGAGCCAACATTTGGTGGTGTTAACTTAGAAGATATTAAAGCGCCAGAATGTTTCGAAATCGAGCGTCGCTTGAAAGAGGAAATGAACATTCCGGTGATGCATGATGACCAACACGGTACAGCAATTATTTCTGCTGCAGCATTGTTAAACGCCTGCGAAATCATTAAGAAAAAAATGGACAAGATTAAAATTGTGGTTAATGGCGCTGGGGCCGCTGCAATTTCTTGTACTAAATTATATGTTTCTTTAGGTGCTAAAAAAGAGAATATCGTCATGTGCGATCGTTCTGGCGTAATCCGTAAAGACCGTGAAAAGCTCGATGCGATTAAAGCTGAGTTTGCTACTGACAGAAAAATCGACACTTTGGCCGAAGCCATGAAAGATTCTGATGTTTTCATCGGATTATCTTCTGCTGATTGCGTAACTGTTGAGATGTTAAACTCGATGGCAAAAAACCCAATCGTGTTTGCAATGGCAAACCCGAATCCAGAAATTGCTTATGAATTGGCGATTAAAACGCGTAAAGATATCATTATGGCTACTGGCCGTTCTGATTATCCTAACCAGGTAAACAACGTTTTAGGTTTTCCATATATTTTCCGCGGTGCGCTTGATGTTCGTGCAACAAGCATTAACGAACCAATGAAAATTGCTGCCGTTAAAGCAATTGCCGAATTGGCGAAAAAATCGGTTCCTGAGGCCGTAAACTTGGCTTACAATGCCCGTAACCTTAAATTTGGCAAGGAATATATTATCCCAAAACCTGTAGATTTTAGGTTGATTACGGAGGTTTCTACTGCAGTAGCTAAAGCCGCAATTGAAAGTGGCGTAGCCCGTAAAGTCATCACCGATTGGGATGCTTACAACGAAGAATTAAGAAAACGCTTAGGGTTGGACGATGCAATTATGCGTTCGATTACAACTAAAGCTAAAATGGACCCTAAACGGGTAGTATTTGCTGAGGCAGACAACTATAAAATTTTAAAAGCTGCTCAAATTGTAAAGGATGATAATATTGCTATTCCTATCTTATTAGGAAATAGAGAAAAAATTCAGGCCATTATTGATGAACATGCTTTGGAATTGGAAGGTGTAGAAATCATCGACCAAATGCAAAATCCTGAAAAAACCAAACAATACGCGGAATCATTATACAAAAAACGTCAACGTAAAGGAATTTCATTAAATGATGCTACAAAATTATTGAGAGATCGTAATTATTTCGGTGCATCAATGGTAGAATTTGGTGAAGCTGATGCAATGATTTCTGGGTTAACAAAAGATTACGGATCGACAATCAAACCTGCTTTACGTGTTATTGGTGTAGACCCAAGTGTTAAACGTGTCGCAGGAATGTACATGATGATGACTAAAAAAGGTCCTATCTTTTTCGGCGATACTACCGTTAACGTAGATCCAACTGCAGAAGAATTGGTAGATATTACGCTATTGCTGGATAAATCAGTAAAACAGTTCAACATTAAACCTCGTATTGCATTATTATCGTATTCCAACTTTGGTTCGAATGATGGAGTAACGCCAAACAAGGTGAGAGAAACGGCCAGATTACTTCACAAAAACCATCCAGAAGTGGTAGTTGATGGAGAAATGCAAGGAAACTTTGCTATTAATAACGATTTATTAAAAGAAAATTTCCCATTTAGCACATTGGCTAAAGAGCCTGCAAATACTTTGGTTTTCCCTAATTTAGAATCGGGTAACATTGCTTACAAACTATTACAGGAACTTGGAGGTGCAGAAGCTGTTGGTCCTATTTTACTGGGATTAAACAAGCCTGTTCATATTGTTCAGTTAGGAAGTTCGGTACGAGAAATCGTAAATATGGTTACTATTGCAGTAGTAGATGTTCAGGCTAAAGAAGAAATTGCAGATTCATCAAAACGAAAAGGTATATTTACAAAAACAAACAAAAAATAATCATAAACTGTAAATCGAAATGTACGCCTATATTGATGGTAAATTGACGTTCAAAAACCCGGCATTTGTTGTGGTTGAAGCCGGAGGTATAGGCTATCATATTAACATTTCTTTAAACACATATAGCGCTTTGGGCGATGCAGAAAGGTGCAAATTATACACCTGGCTGCATGTAAAAGAAGATGCACATACATTATACGGCTTCGCCGATGAGGGCGAACGCCGTTTATTTCTACACCTCATATCCGTATCAGGGATTGGCCCCAACACAGGGCGAATGATCTTATCTTCCATCACTCCACTTGAAATTCAAACGGCAATTGTTAAAGCCGATTACCCACTTATACAGCGTATTAAGGGTTTAGGCGCCAAAACAGCGCAACGTCTGGTATTGGAGTTACAAGATAAGCTTAAAAAAGAAGGCGCAGATTCATTAATTTCTATGCCTCAACACAATACTGTGAAAGATGAAGCGTTATCTGCATTGGTAATGCTCGGATTTGCCAAACAAACAGCCGAAAAAACTATTGATCAGATTTTAAAAGGGACAGAAGGAACACTTTCGGTAGAGCAACTAATTAAACAAGCGTTAAAAAATTTATAGATCTAACGGCCTTTGAAGAGAACTTCTACACTCCTATTTCTCATCACACTTTTCTTATTTGCTACTAAAAACGCCTTCTCTCAAGCTGTTCCGAGCAAAGCTGATACAGCTACGGTTAGAAACAATTTCGGTTTACGCGAAAAACAACTCCTTGGCTTAGGTTCATCAACTAATCCTTTTTATCCATTACCCAATAATGTTAAAAGGCTTGTAGAATACGATGCAAAAAACAAAAGATACATTGTTAAAGAGTTAATTGGCGACAAATACGTTACTCAAACGCAATACTTAACGATTGATGAATACTCACGTTTAATAAATAGCGAAATTAAAAGGGATAACTGGAGAAGTATTTCCAACGCAGAGGTTAGCGATTACCGTAATACAGGAATTATTCCGAAAATTCAGGTGAATAGTAAAGCCTTTGAAAAACTTTTTGGTGGGACCACAATTGATATTCAACCCCGTGGTGAAGCAGAATTAACTTTCCTCGGTCGGATAAATAAAAACGAAAATCCGCTTTTTAACGAACGTCAGCGGGTACAAACCAATTTTGATTTTAATCAAAGAATTCAAATGGATTTGGTTGGAAATATTGGTACTAAACTTAAAATAAGAAGCAATTACAATACTGAAGCCCAATTCGATTTCGAAAACCAGATTAAACTGGATTATACGGGCGGTGCCGATGATATCATCAAAAAAATTGAAGCTGGTAATGTGAGTTTGCCATTAAACACCTCATTAATTACAGGTACGCAGGCACTTTTTGGTCTAAAAACGCAACTACAATTTGGTAAACTAAGCGTAACAAGTGTTTATACACAACAAAAATCAGAATCGAGAGAGCTTCGTATTACAAATGGTGCGCAACAAAATGAATTTAGGGTAAGTGCAGATAGTTATGAAGCGAATAAACACTTCTTTTTAGCGCAGTATTTTCGCAATAACTACAATAAGCATTTAGCAAATGCACCTATTATTACCTCTCCTATTCAAATTACTAAAATAGAGGTTTGGATTACCAATAAAGCTGGAACAACAACCGATTCGAGAGATGTTTTAGGTTTATTGGATTTGGGCGAAAACCAACCTTATAACAATACTTTGCTTACCGGTGGAACTTCTGCTTTACCTGCCGGGTCTACCGCTACAGGTTTCCCACAGCAATCAAATACCTTAGTTGCGCAATTAAATACATTTCAGGGTGGGGCGGCCAGATTTACCAATTCCAATGCAGTTATTTCATTCTTTCAATCTACCGGCATTACCGATAACTTTGCTAAACTTACTTACGCCAGAAAATTAACTGAACGGGAGTTTACTTTCCAGCCTCAATTGGGTTACATCTCGCTAAATAATCCCTTAAACGGAGATGAAGTTTTGGCAGTCGCCTACCGTTATACCTACAATGGCGTAGAATATCAGGTGGGTGAATTTTCTACCGATGTTAGTTTCGATGCAGTGAATCCTAAGCTGCTTTACGCAAAATTGCTAAAGAACGATATCAACAAAATCAATTTGCCAACCTGGGATTTGATGATGAAAAACATCTATTCCATTGGCGGATATCAGATTAGTCCGGTAAATTTTAAACTAGACATTTTTAGGGTTGACAATGAAACTGGTGTAGAAAAACCAATCATGACTGAAGGGCAAAATACAGCCAACAAACAGTGGATTGCCTTAACTGAATTCGATAGATTAAATCAACAGAACGAACGAAAACCTGATGGAATTTTTGATTTTGTGGCCGCCAATAATGCATTTGGTTCGTACTTTTCATCCAGCAGCCAAAACCTAAACAGTCCCTTTGGATCAAACCTTTCGAGCACAGGTTTAGTTGCTTTAGCCAACAACACCAATACCGGTTATATCACCATCGATCCGGCAAATGGTAGAATTATTTTTCCGCTAATAGAGCCTTTTGGAAAGGATTTAGCTTCGAATTTTTTGCCAAGCGAGCAAGCGTTAATTGATAAATATACGTTTACCGCACTTTACGACTCGACGCAAACCATAGCCAAGCAGCTTTTTCAAAATCAAAATCGCTACGTTTTAAAAGGTAATTATCAATCAGAAATTTCATCGGAGTTCAGCCTAAATGCAATCAATGTTCCTGAAGGTTCGGTAAAGGTTTTCGCTGGTACAATGCCTTTAACTGAAGGAGTTGATTTTACTGTTGACTATCAGGGTGGAAGAGTAAGTATAATTAATCAGGCTTTGCTTACTTCTGGTCAGCCAATAAGAATTACAACCGAAAACAATGAATTATTTGGACTTCAACAACGGTCGCTTTTTGGAACGCGTTTAGATTATCGTGTAAATAACAAGCTTAATTTGGGCGGTACGATCATGAACCTGACCGAAAAGCCGCTTACGCAAAAGGTAAATTTAGGTGAAGAACCTATTTCCAACACCATTTGGGGAGCAGATATTAATTACAGTTCGCCATCAAGATTTTTAACAAAATTAGTAGACAAGCTGCCGTTTTTATCTACTAAAGCACCATCAAGTGTTAATTTTTATGGGGAGTATGCTCAACTTATTCCTGGCCACCCAAGAGCTTTAAACTTTGCTGGTAGTAGAAATGGAGTAAGTTACCTGGACGATTTCGAAGCATCACGATCAATTATAGATTTGAAAAGCGCCATCTCCTGGCAGCTTTCAGGAACGCCACAAGATTTCTCTGAATCGCAACTGGTTGATAATTTAGAATATGGATACAACAGAGCGAGAATCGCTTTTTATAATATCGATCCTACGTTTTATAATTCCGCAGCATCTACTACTCCAGCAAACATTCGGAATAACAGAAACGAACTTTCTAACCACTACGTAAGGGAAGTAATCGAGCAGGAAGTTTTCCCATTCAAAGAAACCGCAACTGGGCAGGCATTGAACATTACTACTTTGGATGTGGCTTATTATCCAACCGTTCGTGGTCCTTATAACTATGTTACTACTGGTTTTCAGCCCGACGGAAGGTTTATTGCTCCAAAAACAAAATGGGGTGGTTTCCAACGTAAAATCGAGACCAATGATTTTGAAGCCTTAAACGTAGGTTACATCGAATTTTGGGTGCTTGATCCATTCATTTATAACAAATCAAATACCGCCGGTGGCGATCTTTTCTTCAATCTTGGTAATATTTCCGAAGATATTTTGAAAGACGGACGGAAATCATTGGAAAATGGACTACCAGCTGGCGAAGACCCATCTAAATACGATGTGACTGCATGGGGACGAGTACCGAAGTTACAACCGGTAATCCAGGCTTTCGATAACGATCCGGATGCCAGGAGGGCACAAGATGTAGGTTTAGATGGTTTATCAGACGCGAATGAAAAAACAAAGTTTGCCACAGCCATCAATCAAATCAAAGCACAATTAAGTGGTACCGCCGCAGCAGCTATCGATGCCGATCCATCATCAGATAATTACACCTATTTCAGAGGTCCGCAATTAGACGCCATTAATGCTGGCATTTTAAAGCGTTACGAGAAATATAATGGTCCGGAAGGAAACTCAAAAACTTCACAACAATCTCAGGAAGAATTAGGCATCGAAAATTCTGCATCAACAGCATTGCCTGATGGTGAAGATATCAATCGCGACAACAACATGACGCAGAGCGATGAGTACTTTCAATACAAAGTTTCTATGCGCCAGAACGATTTAGTGGTAGGCCAGAATTTTGTTACGGATAAAGTTACCTCGCAGGTTAAGCTGGCAAACGGAAATACGCAGGCCGCAACCTGGTATCAGTTCCGTGTGCCAATTTCCCAATATCAGAAGAAAGTGGGTAACATTCAGGATTTCAAATCCATTCGTTTTTTCAGAATGTTTATGACAAACTTTGCTGATACTACCATTTTACGTTTCGCCAAATTGCAGTTAATCCGTGGTGAATGGAGGGAATTCAATGCCAAAAACGAAGCCGATGAAGTGATTGTTGATCCATCGTTACCTGCTTTAACCCCAGATAACTCTATCATTGAGGTTTCTACCGTAAACATTGAAGAAAATGGTAAACGTTCTCCAATCCCTTATGTTACGCCTCCGGGCATTTTGCGTGAGCGTGATTACTCCAACTATAGGGGAGATACCCGTTTAAATGAACAATCGCTTTCAGTAGCGGTAAAAAACCTGCGCGATGGTTACGGTCGCTCGGCATTTAAAACCGCTTACAGCGACTTCAGATCGTATAAGCGTTTAGAAATATTTGTCCATGCTGAGGCGGTAAACAATCAAATCTTAAATGATAGAGATGTTGCGGCGTTTTTAAGAATCGGTACAGACAATCAGGATAACTACTACGAATATGTAATGCCGTTGAAAGTTACGCAGCCAGGCACAAGTGATCCAGATGCGATATGGCCCGAAGCCAACCGGATGGATATTGATTTAACCTTATTCCAAAATGCCAAACTTGCCCGTAACGTGGCAAAACAAAGCAGCGGACAACCGTGGCCAATTAACGTTCCCTTCACTTACACTGATGGCGACAGAACCATTGTAGTTAAAGGCCAGCCAGACATGAGTAAAGTAAGGGTTTACATGCTGGGTGTTAAAAATCCGTTACGTGGTTTAGCCAATGCAGAAGCTGATGACGGTTTGGATAAAAATGCTTTGATTTGGTTTAATGAGATGCGTTTAACGGAATTTGATGAACGCGGTGGTTGGGCAGCAACGGCAAGGTTAAACCTAAAACTCGCAGATTTTGCCGATGTTAATATCTCTGGAAGTAAATCGACCATTGGTTTCGGAACCATTGATTCGAAAGTGAGCGAACGTAACCGGGCAGACAATGTGCTGTTGGATGTATCATCTGCGGTTGAATTAGGTAAATTTTTGCCGCAAAAATCAGGGGTCAAAATTCCGATGTTTGTAAACTATTCGAAACAGGTTTCTACGCCGCAGTTTAATCCGCGTACACCAGACATCGAATTAAAAAATGCACTTGATCAATCTACAAAAGCGCAAAAAGATTCTATCTTAAACTTCTCGCAGGATTATACCATTCGTAGGGGAATTAACTTTACCAACGTACGCAAGGAGCGCATAAACAATAGCAAACCTATTCGCCTTTGGGATATCGAAAACTTTGCTTTGAGCTATGCTTTTACCGAATATAACCACCGCGATTTCATCAATCAAAGCAGTATTCAGAATACTTACAGAGGCTCGTTCCAATATAGCTATGCTAAAGAAGCGAAAACCTATGCCCCTTTCGAAAAAATTATTAAATCTAATATGTTGGCATTGGTTCGCGATTTTAATTTCAGCATTTTCCCTAGCGCCATTAATTTTAGAATAGATGTTGATCGGTTATATTCAGAAAATACGTTAAGGAATAACGACCCTAACAATTCCATCCCGGTTTATCAGAATGGATTTGGAACTACATTCAACAAAAATTTCAGAATGAGCAGAATTTATGGCATCGCCTGGAATTTAACCCGCTCATTACAGCTTGATTTCAATGCCACCAACTACTCCATAATTGATGAACCAGATGGAAGATTAGAAGGTTTAAAACGCGATACGGTTTGGCAAAACCTAAAGAGATTAGGTCGTACAACAGATTATAACCATAACCTAAACGTAACGTACAACCTGCCAATTGATAAAATTCCTGGCATGAATTGGGTAACGGTTAAAACGCGTTACGGAACCAACTTTAACTGGCAAACCGAACCATTATCTACCCTTTTGGATCCAAACATCAACTTAGGAAACACCATCCAAAACAGCAGAAATCTTCAGGTTAACCCAAGCCTAAATTTAGTTACGCTCTACAACAAGTTTGGTTTCATCAGAAATGCAGGTAGCAATCAAGATGGATCAAAAGTTAAAAACTTCTTCATAAATTTATTAACCAGCGTTAAAAATTTAAATGCCAATTACGTTCAAACCAAAGGGATATTTTTGCCAGGTTATTTACCAACTACAAAGTATTTTGGAATTGATAATGCAACAGGTGCTCCTGGTTTAGGATTTGCTTTTGGTAGTCAACGTGATATTCGTGATATGGCCTTAAACAACGGCTGGTTAACTACCGATACTTTGCAAACGCAATTATATGTAAATACATTAAGAGAGGATTTGCAGTTTACTGGCCAGATAGAGCCCTTCAAAGATTTGCGAATTACATTAAGAGCAAACAAGGCGCAGACCCGAAATTTTTCTACCAACTTTAGGTACGAAGCCGCCGTAGGTTCATTTGAAAATTTGAGTGCAATCACTACCGGCGATTATAGTATTTCATACATCGCATTGGGAACAGCTTTTAAAGAGAAAAATTCGAGCATCATCTCTACTTTGTTTAATGAGTTTATGGCAAACAGGATTATTGTTTCCAGAAGACTGGGAGCACAAAATCCAAATTCTGGCGCACAAACTGCTGGTTTTGCAGATGGCTATAGCAAGGAAAGTCAGGATGTAATTATTTCGGCTTTTATGGCGGCTTATACAGGAAAAGATCCCAGTAAAATGAAGCTCAATGCTTTCCCTCGTATTCCGCTGCCAAACTGGACACTAACCTATAATGGGTTAACCAGGATTCCTTTTATTGCCGATAAATTTTCTTCTGTTGATATTCGTCATGGTTATCGTTCAGCCTATAATATCAATGGTTTCAATTCATTATTAAGGTATCAGGAAAACAATGGTTTCTCTGTAAATAGAGATGCGAATAATAATTTCTTGCCAGAATATCAGTTTGCTCAGGTAACCATTTCTGAATATTTTTCTCCATTGATTGGTGTAGATACCCGATTTAAAAACAACCTGACCGCAACTTTTGAATTGAACAGATCGAGGTTGTTAGGCTTAAGTTTGGCTAATAGTCAGTTAGCTCAGCTTTCTGAAAACAATATGGTTTTAGGTTTGGGTTACCGGACCAATAAATTCCGTTTCCCATTTGGATGGTTTAAAAGCCTAAAAATGGATAACAATATGGATTTTAAATTGGATGTAGCCATCCGTGATAATAAAACCGTCATTTATCGTGCCGATGTAACTGATGCTGAAATTTCATCTGGAGCAAAGAATATTACTTTGAGGCCAAGTGTTGATTATGTATTGAATCAAAAATTCAACATCAAATTATTTTACGATTCAAACATTACAAAACCTTATACTTCGCAAACATTTAATACTGCCTTTAGCAATTTTGGTTTCAGTTTGAGATTTACATTAAATTAGCAAAGATTTTTCTGGTTATAGACGATGATATTTCAGGAATAATTAGTACTAATTTTTTGAAACAAACCTTCGATATAAGGGAATAAACATCAATAACTTATCCCTATCATTGGTTTTTAGAGCCTTTCTATATTTTATATCAGTTGATTAATTCGTTTTACATAGCACTCATAAGTCTTAGAATTTGTAGTTGTAATCAGTCGAAGCAAAACAATCTGGCTAAATTCTTGTTCATTTCATTCAAATGGAAAATAATAATATAGCTATCCCTAAAATTATGGGACTGGATGAACAGGAAATTAAAGCACTTGAATTGATAGCAGAAGGTTTGACATATAGTGAAATTAGCCAAAAACTCAACTTAAATGAGAATAAAATTGACTCTATAAGAAAAAACCTGATGGTTAAAACCAAAACAAAAAACAGTGCTTCTTTAGTGTCGTTTGCTTACAAATACGGTTTGCTTAAAGTATAATAAAAGCATCTCCACTTTTTGAAAAGGCTTAAAATATTTGGTTAGAAAAAACGCTCTGCTATAAGTATAGCAAAGCGTTACTATTTAATCTATCGTCCCGAATAAATTAACATTACAAACTTATCGAGTTTTGTTTAATAGCTAAATAGCCTTTTTTGGCTATGAACATTTTATTTTTTATCCATTTACAGGGCATATCTTTCCCGAGCAACATATAAGTTAAACCTTACCCGATGCCATCTGATAACCTCGTAAAATTCTTTCCTACAATAACATTTCAACATTCCAACATATTAGCTAACTTTGGCAAAACTAATTTATAAGAAATGAATTTTCCATCAGAATTAAAATACACTAAAGACCACGAGTGGGTTAAGGTTGAAGGCAACGAAGCTTTTATCGGCATTACTGATTTTGCACAACGCGAATTGGGCGATATCGTTTATGTTGACATCAACAGCGTAGGCTCTGAAGTAACTAAAGAAGAAGTTTTCGGTACGGTTGAAGCGGTAAAAACAGTTTCAGATTTATACATGCCAGTAACAGGTACTGTTTTAGAAATCAATTCAGAATTAAATGATAATCCCGAGTTGGTAAATAGCGACCCTTATGGTAAGGGTTGGATGGTTAAAGTTTCATTATCTGATTTAGCTGAAGTGGAAGAATTATTAACTGCAGTAGCTTACCAAGCTTTAGTAGGCGCTTAATTTATCATATTTTGTACGAAGCACTGAAACGACAAAAATGGGCCATCTTCTGGACAATTGTTGTCTTGGTGCTTTGTAATATCAAATTACCCGATTCAGAAGGAGATGGATTTTTCTTCAAGGGTTTTGATAAAATGGCACACTTGGGCTTCTTCTTTGTACTTTCTGTATTATTATTTTATGGCAAAATAAAATATCAAAATAATTATGGTTTTAGAACGTTAACTGTTTTTAAAATCATTTTAATTAATGCCATTATCGGCGGTACCATCGAAATCTTACAGTGGAAAGTCTTTACGTATCGCTCGGCAGAATGGTGGGATTTTGGCTGTGATATGTTGGGTGCTTTGATGGCCGTATTTAGTTACATATTACTTCACAAATTAAATCTTGATGAAAAAAATACTTAGTTTAATCATCGTTGGTGCATGCTTAAGCTTAAGTGGCTGCAATGTTTTCAAAAAAGATTGTAACTGTCCAAAAGTTTATCATAAAACTTATCCTTCTCAAATTAGATAGACCTATCGCTCCATTACCTCTTACAGCTACATTCCATATGCTGTATTTAAAATGTTACCAAGCATTTAACACATCTTAACCAAACCTTTTAAACTTCGCTTAGTCTGATAGCTTAGTTTTGTATTAATATCTAATTTTTTCTAATGAAAAAGAACGTTCAAAGAGCAATTTTTATTGTTCTTATTTTTTGCGGCTACCTCGCTCAAGCTCAAAATACCGGCGCTATTACTGGCAAAGTAATCAGTTCTAAAGATAAAAAACCAGTTGATTACGCAACCATCGCGATAAGAAGTTTAAAAGATTCGGCAGTTGTGGCTTCTGGCCAAAGCGATCCCGATGGAACGTTTAGCTTTAAAGCCATCGCACCAGGAAAATACCGCATTTATGCAGCCTTTTTAGGTTTAAAAACCGCCACCAAAGATATTGAAGTAGCCAAAACCACTGTTAATGCGGGCGAAATTGCCATGACTGATGATGGACTTGACTTAAAGGATGTAAATGTAACAGCAAATATTCCTGTGGTTGTTAAAACCGATACATTAGAATTTGATGCCAAATCAATTAAAGTTAGAGAGAATGCTGTAGTGGAAGATGTGCTAAAGAAACTCCCTGGTGTGGAAGTGGCAAAAGATGGAAGTATTAAAGCACAAGGTGAAACGGTTACCAAGGTTAAGGTAGATGGTAAAGAGTTTTTCGGAAGCGACCCACTTTTGGCTACAAAAAACCTTCCTGCGGATATGGTCGATAAAATTCAAGTGATTGATGAAATGTCTGAACAGTCGCAATTTTCGGGCGTTGATGATGGCACCCGAAGCAAGATCTTGAACATCACGACTAAGGCCGGAATGAAAAAAGGCTATTTTGGTAATAGCAGCATCGGCTATGGAACCAATGAAAGATATGATGCGAATATTAACGTAAACAAATTCGATAACGACCAACAATTCAGCGTAATTGGGCAATTTAACAATGTAAACAAACAAAGCTTTGGCCAGGGTAACGGTGTTGGAAATGGTTTTGGCGGCGGTGGCCGTGGCAACTTTGGTGGTGGCGGTAGTGGTGCCGGTAGCGGAGGTATTACCAATACCAATGCTGGCGGTTTAAACTTTGCCGATACCTATAAAGACGGATCCCAGATTCAAGGAAGTTACTTTTTTAACCGATCGGATGTATCCAACCAGCAAACCAGTTTTACCCAAAACTTACTTGGTAATTCGATTACTACTGTTAACAATACCGCAGATAACAATACAGATCGAATCAATCACCGGTTTAATTTCATGATTGATACCAAGCTGGATTCATCAACAACAATTAAGATTCAGCCAAATGTTTCTTTCACAGAATCTGATGCAACGAACTTAAGTAATTACAACAGAAATTTAATCGCTACTTCAACCACTGGAGATCAGCGTTATATTAGCAGTTCAACCACGCCAAACATTGCTAATAATTTATTGATTCGTAAGAAATTCAAAAGACGTGGCAGAACGATATCATTAAACGTAAATACCAGCATTAATAACAATGATGCAGATACTTACAATTATATATCTGAAAGTAACACGGTGAATAATGTTACTACTCCGTCACTTATTGATCAGTTGAATAAAGTAAATAGTAATTCGATTAATAACACGGCAAGAGTAGTTTACACCGAGCCGCTTTCTAAAACAACAAGCCTGGAGCTAAATTACCAAAATGGCTATGCTCATGATAATCAAGGCAGACAAGTTCTGGATTTTAACTCGGCAAGCGGACAGTATGATTTAGTTAATTTAGATTATACCAACATTTACGAAAACCAGACTTTAACAAATGCAGCAGGCGTAAGTTACACCACAAACGAGAAAAAGTACAACTGGAATATTGGTATTGCTGCACAACAAACCAACCGATTAAACACGAATGTTACTACTGGTATAGTTAGAAGTCAAAATTTTATTAATTTAACGCCTTCAGCTAACTTCAGGTACAACTTTAGTAATGCCAGAAGATTAAATATTCGATACAGAGGGAATACACAACAGCCAAGTATCAATCAAATTCAGCCAATCCCTGATAATACCAATACACAAAGTGTGTTTGTGGGTAACCCTTTATTGAGACCAGCTTTCAACAATAATTTAACCATTAATTACAATAATTTCGACTTTGCAAAGAGCAGGATGTTTTTCGCTTTCATCAATTTAAGCCAAACATTCAACGCCATCGGAAACAGTAGTCAATTGGTTACAGACCAAAGTGATGTGGATTTTGGTAAAATCAGAACTACCTATGTAAATGTTGATGGTGTTTATTCGGGTAGTGGAAGCATAAATGTAGGTTTACCGCTTCTCCCTGAACGTAAATTAAATTTAAATGCATCGTTGAATGCAAATTACAACCGAAACGTAAACTTCACTACAGCCAATAACAACCCTGCAGATTTAGTAAGAAATATCACCAATACTTACGCATTAACAAATCGCTACAGTTTGGTAACCAATTTTGATAAATTTGATTTAACCGGAGGTATCTCCGGAACATACAACAGGGCCACCTATTCCGCTAATCCTGCTCAAACTACGAACTTTTATACGCTAAATCCAAGTTTTGATATTAGTTATATGTTCCCTGGAAATATCCGTTTAGCTATTGATTTGGATTATATTAAAAACACTGGCCGTGGTGAAGGATACAATACCGAGTTTACGCTGGTAAACTCTTACATCAGCCGTCAGTTCTTTAAAAATAGAGGAACATTTAAAGTTGCGGTAAATGATGCTTTTAACCAGAATCAAGGGATTAGCAGAACAGCTACCAACAATACCATCACCGATTTAAATTACAATGTTTTAAAAAGATACTTTATGTTTTCGTTCACTTACTCATTAACCCGCATCGGCGGAAGAAATATGAGTGGCGATATGCAGATGCCAAACCAAGGTGGTGGCGGCGGTCAGCGAATGAGAATGTAAGGTCAAGAAATTATTAAAGTCTCGGTTTATTAGCCGAGACTTTTTTAGTTACAATTTATAACTGTTAAATCAACAGTTATGTATTTCAATTGTTACTTACACCAAATAAACCTTTAATATAGTTGTTAGTCTCTATTTTTAAACCAGGAAACTAACCGAATGAAACAACTCTTTACCCTAATTTGTATTTTATTTTCATGCTATGCCTTTGCCCAAAACAATGGTTCTGTAAGTGGCCGTGTACTTCAATCAAAAGATAAAAAACCAATCGATTATGCTTCTTTAGCCGTTAAAAATCTGTCAGACTCGAGCATGGTTGGTGCGGTGAGTACTAGTGAAGATGGAAAATTTATTTTGAAGGGTCTTAAACCCGGCAACTACCGGATATATGCAGCCTTTCTGGGCTTGAAAAACACGACAAAAGATTTCGCGATTACAGCTGACAAACCGAATTTTGATGTTGGAGATATTATTTTAGAAGGCGGGGCGATTGATCTTCAAACCGTTGAGATTAAAGCGGAGGTTCCACCGATTGTTGTAAAAAAGGATACGCTGGAATTTAATGCCAGCTCGTTTAAAGTGGTAGAAAATGCAGTGGTAGAAGATTTACTAAAAAAGCTTCCAGGTGTAGAAGTAGACAAGGCAGGAACTGTAAAAGCTCAAGGTGAAACCATTACTAAAGTACGGGTAGATGGAAAAGAATTTTTTGGCAATGATCCGCTATTGGCCACCAAAAACTTACCCGCCGATATGATTGATAAAATTCAGATTATCGATGAACTTTCTGATCAGGCTCAATTTACTGGAATTGATGATGGAACTCGAACCAAAATCATTAACATCACCACTCGAAAAGACAAGAAAAACGGTTACTTCGGGAATACCACAGCTGGTTATGGCTCAGACGATCGATATGATATCAATGCGAATATCAACCATTTTGATCAGGATAGAAAGCTAAGCGTAATTGCTCAATTCAATAACGTAAATAAACAAAACTTCGGTGGCGGCTTAGGCGGTGGAAATGGTGGGAATAATGGAGGCAGAGGTGGCATAACCGATACAAAAGCTGCAGGTTTTAATTATAACGATACTTATTCCGATCAAACAGAAGTAAGCGTTAACTACTTCGTTAATAAATCTGAAAATCTAATACTGAGGAACAGTGTTACCCAAAATTTTCTGGGTGATGTGACCACAATATTTAATAACAATCAAACAAATAATTCAGAGCGATTGAACCACCGTTTGGGTTTCATGGTTGATACCAAAATCGACTCACTTACTTCATTAAGGATCCAGCCTAACATCAGTTATACTAATAACGAATCCTTAAATTTTAGTGAATATACCCGGGATTACAATACTTACCGCATTAATGGCTCGCAAACATTAATCAATCACGGTACATCTCCTTCCATTAGTAATAACATTTTGCTAAGAAAAAAATTTATGCGTCGCGGCAGAACATTATCATTGAATTTAAATACCAACATTAACAACAACGACAGTGAAAACTACAATGATAATCCTGAGACGAGAATTGAAGGGACGGTAGCCACTCAAAAACGCACCAACCAGTTAAACGATCAGGAAAGTGAATCCATCAACCAAAATACACGTTTGGTATACACCGAACCACTGAGCAATACATTAAGTTTCGAGCTGAATTATCAAAACGGATATAACCACAACACATCAGATCGGTTTACATACAATTTCAATCCCGCAACCCTGCAATACGATCTGCTCGATCAAACTTTTAGTAATTCTTACGAAAATACCATTTTAACCAACACGGCGGGCTTTAGTATCAATAAATCAGCAAAAAAATACAATTGGAATGCCGGTATGGCAGTTCAAAATACCGATCGAACGAACAACAACATTACCCGTGGATTTATCCTAAAGCAGAATGTATTTAATTACACGCCATCGGCTATGTTTAGGTATAACTTTAGCAACAGCAAAAGGTTGGTTTTCAATTATCGTGGCAGAACCAATCAGCCTACTATACAGCAACTGCAACCCATTCCTAACAATACCAACACTCAAAATATTCCGGTCGGCAACCCCGATTTAAGGCCTGAATTTGATAATACATTGAGAATTGCCTACAACACTTTCACCGTGGGCAAAAACAGGTCGCTTTTTGTAAATATCAACCTTACCCAAACTTCAAATAAAATAGCCAACAGCAGCAGTTTAATTCAAAGTGGACCAGATCAAGGCAAGCTGGCCATCACGCCAGTAAACGTAAACGGAGTTTATGCAGGTAGCGTGTCTTCATCATTAAGCCTCCCTTTAATGAGCGAGAATAAACTTAACTTCCACATTAACGTTTCAGGCAACTACGATCGCGATGTAAACTTCACCAATTCATTAAGAAATATCACAAACAGCTGGTCTATTACCAACGGGTACCGCCTGGTTTCTAATTTGGATAAGCTTGATTTAACGGCTGGCGTTAATGGTTCAATTAACCGTGCTACTTATTCTGTTCAACCAAATTCCAATACCCGTTTCTACACCTTCAGTCCAAATGTAAGTGTAAGTTATCTTTTCCCTGGCGATATTCGCTGGTCTGTAGATGCCGATTATAATCAGAATACCGGTCGCGGAGAAGCCTTTGACACTCATTTCACTTTGGTAAATTCTTACATTAGCAAACAGTTTTTTAAAAACCGTGGTACTTTCAAAGCAGCTGTAAACGATCTGTTAAATGAAAATCAGGGGATAAGCAGAACGGCAAACAACAACACCATACAAGATGTAAG
This sequence comes from Pedobacter sp. MC2016-05, assembly GCF_026239735.1. Lineage (GTDB taxonomy): Bacteria > Bacteroidota > Bacteroidia > Sphingobacteriales > Sphingobacteriaceae > Pedobacter. Next base: position 100,802 of record NZ_JAPIVT010000010.1, on the reverse strand, counting down.
CTTTAATGTGCTTAAACGTTATTTCATGTTTTCATTTACTTATTCGCTTAACAGGATGGGCGGCAAAAATCGAATCAGAGGAAATGAGGGTGGCGAAGGCCGACGACGTGGAGGTGAAGGAGGTTTTGGCGGCGGCCGACAACGTAATTAATCATTATTTAGTAAAACAAGATTTTTAACAGCAATGTTAACCATCGTTATTTGGAATAAATCTAAAGAAAGGGTAACTTCGCCTCATTCAGCACATGAATAACCTAAGAGTAAAGGGATGATAGAGATCAAGAACTCAGAAGGTACGAAATACGAGTAAACAAAGATCATAAAATGAAACTTTCCAATCTAAAAGTAGGCGAAAAGGGCACCATCATTTCATTTACAGATCTTGATTTATCTGTTAAATTAATGGAAATGGGTTGCTTGCCTGGCGAGGTGGTAGAAGTAGAACGTTTTGCTCCGCTCGGCGATCCGATGGCTATTCGAGTTGCTGGATATCAGTTATGTTTGCGCAAAAGCGAAGCTGATGTTATTATCATTCAATAAATAAGCTGGTTTGGATATTAAAGTTGCATTAGTTGGTAATCCCAATACAGGTAAATCTACACTCTTTAACCGTTTAACGGGGTTAAATCAAAAAATCGGAAACTTCCCAGGCATTACTGTTGATAAAAAAACAGGATTTATGAAAATGCTTGATGGCAAACAGGCCGAAATTATCGATTTGCCTGGAACCTATAGCTTATATCCGAAAAGCAGCGATGAAAGCATCGTTTTTCAGGTACTGGCCGACAGAGAAAACAATAGTCATCCGGACGTTATTGTGCTTATCGCTGACTCCTCAAACCTAAAACGCAACATGCTGTTGTACTCGCAGGTGGCCGATTTGGGTATTCCAATAGTCCTGGCGTTGAACATGATTGATCTTGCCGAAAAACAAGGCATCAGTATTGATCTAAATAAACTTTCAGAAAAATTAGGCATCCAGGTAGTATCCATTTCTGCAAGGAATAATATTGGTATCGACCGTTTGAAACAAGCCATCGCCAATACCACTAAAATTGCCACACAATTTCAGGATGTTGATGTGAATAGTTTAGCGCCTGCCGCAATTGATGCCATAAAATCCAAATTGAATTCTGATAACGATTACTATGCCTTACAGGTGTTGCATCAACACGAATATTTAACTTTCTTCAGCCCTCAAGAACAAGAAGAAATTGAACATATAGAACAATCGCACCATTTCGAATCGTCGAAAATCCAGGCAGCAGAAACGGTTGTTCGCTACCAACATTTAAGTAAAATTCTATCAGATGTAGTAACGGATAGCGGCAGGGCGCAAAAATTCTCTTTTAGCGATAAACTCGATGCAATTTTAACACACAAAGTTTGGGGTTTTGCTATTTTTCTACTGATCCTCTTTGTAATTTTTAACGCCATATTTGCATGGTCGGCCTACCCGATGGATTGGATTGAAAGCGGTTTTGGTTTCATTACTGAACTTGGTCACAAATATCTACCAGCAGGCATGCTTACCGATTTAGTGCTCGATGGAATTATTGCTGGTTTAGGTGGAATATTCGTATTCATACCTCAAATTGCTATTCTATTTGCCTTTATTTCCATTTTAGAAGATACAGGCTACATGGCTCGTGTTACTTTCATGATGGATAAAATCATGAGCAAAGTGGGTTTAAATGGTAAATCTGTAGTTCCAATGATAGGTGGCTTGGCCTGCGCTGTGCCTTCCATTATGGCCGCCCGAAATATCGAAAACTGGAAAGACAGAATGATTACCATTATGGTTACGCCATTGGTAAGTTGCTCGGCAAGGTTACCAGTGTACATTCTAATTATCTCATTAATTATCCCCTCAGAGAACGTGTTAGGCATCTTCAACATGCAGGGTTTAGCGCTAATGATCATGTATTTGGTAGGTATCATTGCAGCGGTATTGGTTGCCTGGGTAATGAAAATTATCATTAAAACGAAAGAGCGGTCCTACTTCATCATGGAACTGCCCATTTACCGAATGCCAAGGTGGAAAAACGTTTTCTATACCATGTATGAGAAGTCGAAAACCTTTGTAATAGAAGCCGGGAAAGTGATTATTGCAATTTCTATTATCCTTTGGGTAATGGCGACATTTGGCCCCGGAGATCGTTTTGAAAATATTGATAAAAAATACGAAGCAGCACTTGCAGATACGACTAACAACACAACCCATATTGAAACATTGATCGCAACAGAAAAGCTCGAAAATTCTTATGTGGGCATTCTTGGGCATTGGATTGAACCTGCCATTCGTCCACTCGGTTACGATTGGAAAATTGGTATTGGCCTAATTACATCTTTTGCCGCCCGCGAAGCTTTTGTAGGTACGATGGCTACCATTTATAGCGTTGACGGTGGGGATGAAGATACCTCTACTATCCGCGAGCGAATGGCTACATCAAAAAACACACGAACCAACTTGCCGGTTTACACGTTTGCAACTGGCGTGTCGTTGATGTTATTTTACGCTTTCGCAATGCAATGCATGAGTACCGTGGCAATTGTTTACCGCGAAACCAAGGGTTGGAAATGGCCTATCATTCAGCTGGTTTATATGACAGTCATGGCCTATTTCGCTGCATTAATTGCTTATCAGCTGTTAAAGTAGCTTATTTTTTTTCTCGGGTCTCCAACCTGACCGAAATCGAAGGCCGCATTATAAATATGATTATTAAGATTAGAAGAGCAAATTTCTGCATATACTATAATTTGTTCCCGTTTTACGTTTTACTTCTGCAGAAGAAATTCAAGATTAGTGTTCACTGCATCAGGTCTAAGTGGCTTACAATCAGCAAATCGTTACTTTTGGTTTGCTTATCCTCGGTCATTTAAAACCTACAACCCCTATAACTTAAAACCTTTATCCTAGCTCAATCTGTCTTTTAATGCTTTCTTCCAAAGAAATTAGGGTTTCTGTCCGTTGAATTCCATTAACAGCCTGAATTTCTTCATTAAGCACATGGCGCAAATGGTTTGTATCCCTACAAATAATTTTTGCGAACATACTATAAGATCCAGTCGTATAATGTAACTCTACCACCTCCTTAATTTTACTTAATTGAGCAACAGCATCTTTGTATTGTATTCCCTTCTCCAGGTAAATTCCTAAAAAAGCACAAATGTCGTAGCCTGCCTTCTGTGGATCTATAATCAGGTGAGAGCCTTTTATAATGCCCATCTCCTGTAATTTTTTCATTCTAACATGTATTGTACCGCCAGATACGATTAAATCCTTCGCAATTTCCGTATAAGGTTTCGTCGCATCTTGCATTAACTGTTTTAATATATCAATATCAAGGTTGTCAATTTCTAAATTGGAATTGTCTTTTTTAAGCATATTTTTGAATTATGATAAGCGAATTTATAAAAATTTATCAATATTATAAAAATAAAATTAAATGTTTAAAATATTTGCAAGGCATTTAGAGTTCTTTTACATTTGTATCAAGCAATTAACAAAAAGGGAACGTTCTTTCACAATTGCTGAACATAATGTAGGGTGGTGAAACAGGCAGACACACCTCCTTGTCTCGGTGGCGGAGATCATGGAAAACCAGCAATGGCTAACCACTCCTTGAAGGTTCGATTCCTTCCCCTACAGCGACTTAGTCCAAGTCCCTAGTCAGTAGTCTTTAGACTCCTTACTTCGACTTTAGACTAATGACTAAAATGTTGGGTGGTGAAATTGGCAGACACGCCTCCTTGTCTCGGTGGTGGGGAATAATGGGATAAACGCAGTTTATTGGGTTGACCACAATTAATTTTTTGAACTGTAGCTAACTACCCCTTGAAGGTTCGACTCCTTCCCCAACAGCATTTTTTATGAATAATAAGTTAGTTAATCGAGCAATCCTGGATAGGTTGCTCTTTTTTTTAGACTGTTTAGGTCGAAGTCGCCTTTATCCTTATTCGGTGCCAATATTAATATGGAGTTAATATTCAAATATTTCCTATATTTCGATCTATTGTAAGTGTTATACCACATTAATGAAAAATAAAATCCAAATAAAAGATATAGCAAACGAATTAAATATATCTATCACTACCGTTTCTTTCGTGATAAATGGCAAAGCTCAAGAAAAAAATATAAGCAAGGCAGTTACCAAAAAGGTACTTGATTTGGTTGAAAAATGGGGTTACCAGCCCAATACCCTAGCAAAGAGCCTGCGTACTGGAAAAACAAATGTAATTGGCTTTCTTGTAGACGATATTTCTGAACCTTTTTTTTCCCGTATAGCGCATCATTTAGATCAGAAAGCCTCAGAAAATGGATACAAAATTCTTTTCAGCAGTACCCACAATAGTCATGAAAAGGCTATCGAATTACTCCAGATATTTCGTGACCGGCACGTGGATGGATACATTATGGCTTTGCCAGAAGGATTTGAAGCGGAAACTAAAAAACTAATTGAAACCAATACACCGGTAGTACTTTTTGATCGATATGTACCTGAACTTCAAACCGATTACGTGGTGATAGATAATGCGGGGGCAACCTTTAACGCCACACACTACCTAATCAATAACGGCTATCAGAATATAGGGTTTGTAACACTCGAAACAGATTTACAACAAATGGTTGATCGGTTAGCGGGTTATGAAAAAGCCATGAAAGATCACCAACTTCCTACTACTATTAAAAAGGTCAAATATGACCGTTCTGATTTAACTTCGATAGAACAAATGACAACATTTTTTTCTTCGGAAAAGCAACTTGATGCGGTAATTTTCTCTGCCAATTACATTTGCCTCGATGGTTTGCGAACGCTGAAACAAATGGGAATATCACCTTCATCAAAACCTGCTTTGCTATCTTTTGATGATTTTGAGCTACTCGAATTTTATACGCCATCTATAACTGCAATTGCGCAGCCGGTACGGGAAATTGCTGAAAACCTGATGAAGATAATGCTTTTAAAACTAGAGTCGAAAGAACAGGAATCAACTTTCAAGCAAGTTGTGTTATCCACCAAATTAATCGAACGAGAATCTACCCTTCCAAAAAAGCAGCATAAAAAAAGGGAATAAGTTATACCTTATTCCCTTTTTATTTTTTTGATTGATGACCTAAACGGTCATTACATCTTTTTCCTTTGCTTCTGCATGCTTATCAACTTTAACGATATAAGCATCAGTTAATTTTTGTACTTCGCCCTCACCTGTCTTTATTTCATCGTCAGATACACCTTCTCCTTTTAGCTTTTGTATTTTGGTATTGGCATCTTTGCGGATGTTACGAACGGTAATGCGTCCACGTTCTGCCTCTTCCTTTACTTTTTTAACCAAGTCTTTTCTGCGTTCTTCAGTTAATGGTGGTACAACTAAACGAATTACAATACCATCATTTTGAGGGTTGATACCAATGTTTGCTACCTGAATAGCTTTTTCTATTGGCACCAATAACGATTTTTCCCAAGGCTGAATTACAATCGTTCTGGCATCTGGCGTGTTGATGCTAGATACTTGAGACAAGGCGGTAGAAGCACCATAGTAATCTACAAAAATACCATCAAGCATTCCTGCAGAAGCCTTACCAGCTCTAATTTTAGTTAATTCTGATTCGCAATGATCGATAGCCTTATCCATAGAAGATTGGGCATCCATTAATTGCAATTGTATGAGTTCGTTCATAATATGTGTATTTCTACAAAAATAATAATTTAAGCTTTATTTCACCAAAGTACCAATTGGTTCGCCATTAGCAATTTTCATGAAATTACCATGTTTATTCATATCAAACACAATAATAGGAACCTGGTTTTCTTCACATAAAGTAAAAGCAGTCATATCCATTACGTTTAAACCTTTTGCATATACTTCTTTAAATGATATTTCATCGTATTTAGTCGCTAACGGATCCTTTTCAGGATCTGCAGTATAAATACCATCAACACGTGTTCCCTTCAATACTGCATCTGCTTTAATTTCAATGGCCCTTAACGCGGCGGCAGAATCGGTAGTGAAGTAAGGATTTCCTGTTCCAGCCCCAAAAATAACAACTCGGCCTTTCTCTAAGTGGCGCACCGCTCTACGGCGGATAAACGGCTCACAAATTTGTTCCATTTTAATGGCCGTAAGTAAGCGGGTTTTTATACCAACTTTTTCCAACGCATCTTGTAATGCCATAGAGTTAATTACAGTAGCTAGCATGCCCATATAATCCGCCTGAGCTCTGTCCATCCCACTTTTTTCGGCACTTAATCCTCTAAAAATATTACCTCCACCAATAACGATTGCAATTTCCAGACCTTTGTCGTGTACTGCTTTAATATCTTCAGCATATTGCTTAACACGTTCATTATCAATACCGTATTGTTTTTCGCCCATTAGTGATTCACCGCTAAGCTTTAGTAGGATGCGTTTGTATTTCATGACTTCAAAAATATCAACAATTTTTTAATACCGAGCTATTGTTTCTAACAATTGATGTAATTATTTAGATTGAAACTTCTTCTCCATGGAAAAATACTTGCTTCAGATTCAAATCATTGTCAATAATAACCAGATTTGCATCCCCACCACTCACTATTTTGCCAGTCAGGTTTTCAATTCCAATCAACTTTGCCGGATAAACTGTAGCCATATTTATCGCCTCGCTTAAGGCAATATCACAGTATTCAACACAATTTTTCAACGCTTGCAACATGGTTAGTGATGATCCCGAAAGTGTTCCATCTGGCATAACATATTTTTCACCTCTTTTAATATGCTGATACGGCCCTGTGTTACATTCTGTTACCGCATCAGTAATTAAGAACAATCTTTCTTTAAGTAGCGTCTTGGCAAATTTTACAATCTCGAAATCTACATGCTGCCCATCCACAATAATGCTAGACATAGCCCTATTGTGGTTGAACAAGGCCGTTGGTATGCCAGGTTCACGATGATGGATAAGGCTCATTGCATTGAATAAGTGCGTAGTAGTGTGCATGCCCATATTGTACGCGGCGTTAGCTTGTTCAAAAGTAGCGTTGCTATGGCCTAGGGAAACTACTACACCATTATCAATCAAATAACTAATTACCTTTTCGTCATTGCATTCTGGCGCGATAGTCATCATCTTAATTACACCATCTCCAAAATCCAATAATTCTTTAATCTCGTCTAAGGTAGCTCTCCGTACAAACTCAGGAACATGTGCGCCCAAACGCTTTGGATTTAAAAATGGACCTTCTAAATGTAAGCCTAAAAGATTTCTGGCTGATGAACGATATTCTTTTGCTGTCGCGATACATGCATGAAATACCTCTGGGGTATTGGTAGCCATACAAGCCAAGAAACCTGTGGTGCCTTTTTTGAGCAAATCGTCCTCCATTACCCGAAGTGCTTCTACTGTGGGCTCTGCTGAAAACAGTTTCCCTCCGGCGCCATAGATTTGAAGGTCGATTAAGCCGGGAACAAGAAATTCTGTCTCGGAATCTTCTTCCGATGCTTCAATTGAAATGATTTTACCTTGATCGATTTTAATGCTTTTCCTTTCTTGCAGAACACCATCATCGAAAAATTTAGCATTTGGTATATGGAACATAAGATTTGCTTTTTACTGGCCTAAGTTACTAACCTGAGTTCGATTATTATTAAAAAGCATACAACTGATTAGTTTTTACAGTTTCATATTTGATACAAGGCTTCTTTTGGAAGATGCTATATGCAGCCAATCCTGCTATCATATTTATGATAAAATTAATGAAAGAACGATCTCTAGAGTGGTCAATTTGACAATATTTTTAACTTCATCGTTAACCGTTTGGATTACTTATCTTTTTCGTAGCATGATCTTGTCTTTATACTTATCAGGCTATTTTCCAATTTTTTGCGGATCCCTTTCACCAATTGAAGGCCATCAGTAAAGAGGGTCTCGAACAAATTTTTAGAGATATATCCCTTGTATCCAATTAGCTTTCCAAATATTTTTTTGAGAACCCCTTCTCTCTTTAAAGGCTCTCTATCATCTATATTTCCTTGACTGATAAGAAAGTTAAGAATTTCTCCTCTATCATTTATAAGTAGCTGGAGTTTAAACCCATAGAACCATCCCATGGTTGATTTTCCAACTTCAGCGATGCCTTTGAAAACCTAATTTGCTTTTATACGTTGTTTCTTACAAACTCTTATCAGTGTAGAATCCACGAAAGAAATTCCTGTACAATAACCCAGAACAACAGGTTTTTAAGAAGATTCTCAAAGGCATGATTACACTTTGGTTACGTTCAACAAAGCGGTTATAAGACACTTTTTTTGAGAAACCATCCTACCTATGCTTCTGGACGTAGAAAATATAATAATGCTGGAAGCATTTAAAGTCGCTAATCTGAAATAAAAGAAGAATGCTGACGATCTCGCTATCAGATATCGTGACGGGCCTCATGAAAGCTTGCCTAAAATGATGTTTTAGTCGTTTTTTCAAAGTTCTGGCAAAACTCATGAACAATGCAGAAAAATCGGTAACGTTATTTTATGTAATGCTTTATTTCGTTAAGTATACTTAAATATACGAAATATCGCTTTAACATCTTTTATATCAATTAATTATCGAACTCAAGTTACTAAGTTGAAACCTAATTTCGCCTTTTGAGTACTCACCTTTGCTTATAAATGCGATAGCGTGGAGATACTTTTTGTTTCGTGGTCCCACTAGATTCATGTGCGGTTCCTGCCTACAACGGCGAAGGTATTGACAATATTATAAAGTAAAAACAAATCAAAAAGATTGAAACAATGACAAGACTAAAGCTACACAAGAGCATCAAGTTGTTATTTTCGAAAAAAATGGTCAAAAAAAATCCCGATTTTCATCGGGACTTCTTAATATTGTTTACAAATGCTTATGCACCTAACTGAACGCGTTTGAAAGCGGTTACCGTTAATCCTTTAGCCGTATTGTCTAAGAATTTACGAACATCCATTGAACCGTCTTTAACAAACTCTTGGTTTAATAAAGTACTATCTTTGTAGAATTTGTTCAATTTACCGGCAGCGATTTTCTCAACCATTTCTTCTGGTTTACCTTCTTGACGAATAACGTCTTTAGCTATTTCAATTTCACGTTCGATAGTAGCAGGATCTACACCGTCTTTATCAACAGCAACTGGGTTCATTGCAGCAATCTGCATTGCAACATCTTTACCAGCGTCAGTAATATCAACACCATTAGCACCTTGGAATACTACCAAAACACCCATTTTACCGTTAGAGTGAATATAAGAAACAATTTTCTCGCCAGTTACGTTTGCATACTCTTGGATAACGATTTTCTCGCCAATTTTACCAGTTAATTCAGTAATAGTTTCGGCAACTGTACGTCCATCTTCTAATTTAATTGCCTCTAACTCTTCTGCAGTAGCAGGATTGTTAGCAACCGCTGCAGCTAAAACAGCCTGAGCAAGATTACGGAAATCTTCAACTTTAGAAACTGGTTCAGTTTCACAAGCTAAAGCAACTAATTTACCATTTGTACCATCTGCTGAAACAGCGATTGATACCAGACCTTCAGATGTAGCATTACCAGAACGAGCGGCAGATACTTTTTGACCTTTTTTACGCAATAAATCAACAGCTGCTTCGAAATCGCCATTAGCTTCTACTAAAGCTTTTTTGCAATCCATCATACCAGCGCCAGTTTGTTGGCGTAGTTTATTTACATCAGCGGCAGTAATTTGTACTGTAGACATGTTTAAAAATTTTATAAGTTCCTTAAAATGTTAAAAGTTACAGGTTACAGGTTGCGGGCTTTACCTACAACTTATAACCTATAACTTATAACTTAATTATTCTTCTGTTTTAGTTTCTTCTGATGAAGGCGCTTCAGTTTCTGCTTCAGCCGTTACCTTTTTAGTAGTTGGTCTTTTTTCACCAGCTGCTCTAGGTTCTTTGGCTTCGGGAGCATCAGCTGCAACTTTCGCTGCTACTGCTTCTTTCTCAGCTTCATCATCTTTTTCGCGTTTGCGCTCATCTAAACCTTCTTCAATAGCTTTGATAATTACATCAGTGATTAAAGAGATTGATTTCGTAGCATCATCATTCGCTGGAATTGGGAAATCGATGTTAGAAGGATCAGAGTTTGTATCAACCATCGCAAAAGTTGGGATGTTTAATTTTAATGCTTCAGTTACCGCAATGTGTTCTTTCTTAACATCAATTAAGAATAAAGCTGCAGGTAAACGGTTTAAATCAGCAATACCACCTAAAAGTGATTCTAATTTAATACGCTCACGTTGAATCATCAAACGCTCTTTTTTAGAAAGAATCGAATAAGTACCGTCTTTAGTCATTTTATCGATGGTAACCATCTTTTTAATTGACTTACGAACGGTAGCGAAGTTAGTTAACATACCACCTAACCAACGCTCGGTTACGAAAGGCATGTTCACTTTTTTAGCTTGCTCAGCTACGATTCCTTTTGCTTGTTTTTTTGTTGAAACAAATAATACTTTACGTCCTGATTTTACGATTTGTTTAATCGCAGCCGCAGCTTCTTCAGTTTTAGTTAAAGTTTTATTTAAATCTATAATGTGAATTCCATTACGCTCCATGAAAATGTAAGGAGCCATTTTCGGATTCCATTTACGGGTAAGGTGACCAAAGTGTACACCTGCATCCAATAAGTCTTGATAAGTTGTTCTTGCCATTGTTCTTGCCTCCTGTGATTAACGTTTACTGAATTGGAATTTCTTACGAGCTTTAGCACGTCCTGGTTTTTTACGCTCAACCATACGCATATCACGCGTCATTAGGCCTTTAGCACGTAATGCAGGTTTTTTCTCCGCATCTAGTTCAACAATCGCTTTAGCAATAGCTAAACGAACAGCTTCTGCTTGTCCTTTTACTCCACCGCCTTGTACGTTTACAGTGATATCATAACGACCTGTAAGTTCAGAAACTTCTAAACTTTGGTTTACGATATATTGCAAAGGTAAAGTTGGGAAATAAACTTTGTGATCTTTACCGTTAACGGTAATTGCTCCAGCACCATCTTTTAAGTAGATACGTGCAACAGCTGTTTTTCTTCTTCCTGAAGTGTTAGTAACTGACATTTCTTAAAGTTTAATGGTTTTTGGAGATTGAGCTGCATGAGGGTGAGTTTCACCAGCATACACAAAAAGATTGGTGTAAAGTTTTTTACCCAATTTAGTTTTCGGTAACATACCACGTACCGCTTTCTCGATTACACGTTGAGGGTGTTTCGCCATTAACTCCTTAGGAGAAATAAAACGCTGACCACCTGGATAACCAGTATAAGAAACATATTGCTTTTCGCTGAATTTGTTTCCTGTCAATTTAACCTTGTCTGCATTGATAACAATAACATTATCTCCGCAGTCTACGTGTGGGGTGTACTCAGGCTTGTTTTTACCACGGATGATCATAGCGATCTTCGATGACAAGCGCCCCAAAATCTCGCCTTGTGCATCAACAACAATCCACTGTTTGTTAACAGTTTTCGCATTGGCAGAGACAGTTTTGTAACTTAACGTATTCACTTGCTTGTATTTAATTTATTAAACAATTTATTATTCCCATTAAATTTGGGACTGCAAAGATAGATAGAAAACTTTTATTATCAAATAGTTGATGATAAAAAGTTTAATGACTTATCGTCATTGCGAAGCGCGTAGCGATGTAGCAATCTTATTAGAAGATGAATTTGAAAGCAGAACCAATATTAATCAGCTGGATTCGGCCGGGCATTGCGCTAAATCTTTTATTGGTAAAAGTACTAACTCTTACAAACGCCTTGCCGATCAGAGATAGGAATTGTCAAAAACCAACAAAAAGATGTCGCTCTATTCACTCCTTAACATACAAAGAAAACAAAAATGAAATTCTTCTTTAATTTGCAAAAACCTCTATTGGCAACAGGAAAAGAATTATTATCACTCTTACCGCAGCAATGAGCATATCTATTATTAGATTATTGATATTTGGATATATCCGATGAGGTTAATGGGCGAAACCTTAATATTTAGTCCAAGTATATAGATGAATGACACTGCATGAGGAAAATTTAAACCTGCTTGTAAACTTTTCTTGGTATCGTTTTGAGAAAAAAGGTTGGTTTACTAAATTAATCACCGGCAAAACAGAGAAGAAAGTTTGGGAAGCTCGACATGCAGATGTAGTGCTAGTTCAGGATCTACGGCAAATTGTGAAATATTTTGTAGAAGGAAATTTAGCACAACTTGATCCAATATTACCGAACGAACGAAAGTATCAATTCAACGAACACTAAAACCTTGAACTCCTTTTAATCTTTCCCAACATGATCTGCCAGCTTATAGCCAGCGCTCTTCGGATTCTTATCCTCCAAAAAAACAAGAATAATTAAGGAAATGATTGGAATGAGGAAAGATATTGAAAACCAAAACCAGAAATTTCTCCCAGTTCGTTTGGCTAAAAAACCGGCTAGCAGTTGTGGCGACAACAATAAACCAAGTACAATTGTGCCTACTATAACTTCAGGCATGGCTTTCTTTATTGCTTCTGTGGATCAAGCGGTGGTGCAGACAGCAATCCTTTGATATCGCTTTCAACCTCTTCTTCGCCCTTTTTCTTTTTCTTCTTTTTATCTTTATTCGCTTTGCCGCTCAGGCGCTCTTCGATAACTTTATCGTATTCGGTTTGTTGTTCGCCTTTTAACACGTTACGGATATTTTTCGAGGTTTCGTTTTGTAGTTTATAGAATTTATCTACATCCTCATCTCTGGAGTTGCCAGCTTGTTGTCTTTTTATTAAATCTGCCTGTTCTTTAGCCTGATTATAGGTGAAGCGATAAATCACACTCTTCTGAGTATCATTCAGCTTCAATCTTTTATCCAAATCCTCCACATTTTTCTTCGCAATTTCATCTGGTGTTGGCATCTTATTCTGCTGTGCATTTGCTAAACCTGCCATCCCAATCACTAAAAGAAATAAAAATATAATCTTCTTCATTTTGAATATTTTACAGTGGCAAAGTTACTTATTTATCTTAAAACAAGAAAGTCCCGATTTGCATCGAGACTTTCAAAATTTATTATAAATGGAAACTTATAAAGCTTTTTTATAAAGTTCAGCAACAGCATCCCAATTAACAGCATTCCAAATAGCCGCTAAATAATCTGGGCGTTTGTTTTGATATTTTAAATAGTAAGCGTGCTCCCAAACATCGATACCGAAAATTGGCGTACCTTTTACTTCAGCAACATCCATTAAAGGGTTATCTTGATTTGGTGTAGAGGAAACTTGAAGTTTTTTATCAGCACCAACTGATAACCAAGCCCAACCAGAACCGAAACGAGTTGCACCAGCGTCTTGCAATTTAGTTTTCAGTTCAGCAAACGAACCAAATGTATCGTTGATTGCTTTAGCTAAATCGCCAGTTGGCTCTCCACCTTTATTCGGGCCTAAAACTTTCCAAAACAAAGAGTGATTATAATGACCCCCGCCATTGTTTCTAACTGCTGCAGGATATTTTGAAATGTTTTCAACAATTTCTTCAATACTTAAACTAGCCTCAGGCTTACCTTCAACAGCTTTATTTAAGTTGGTAACATAAGCTTGATGATGTTTATCATGGTGAATTTCCATGGTAGTTTTATCAATATGCGGTTCTAATGCGTCGGTTGCGTACGGTAACGCAGGTAATTCAAAAGCCATAGTATTTATGTTTTAAGATTTTAAAATGTTTCTGTAGCAAATATAACATTAGTAGGTTAAGATTTGTTCATGTAAATATCATCAAATCGTTTTCCTTTCAATTTATGATGAAAGAAATTGGAGGGATTTAAGCTTTGCAAAAGTTACCGGAATATCAAATTTACTAGACCCTAAATCTTTAGCTATCGTTTTTTAACAAAGAAATCCCTCATTAAAATTGCTGCCTCATCTGCCAGAACGCCACCTTTAAGTTCAGTTTTAGGATGCAGTAAATTTGCATTCTTTGAAATGAAACCACGCTTTTCTTCCCTAGCTCCGTATACGATTCTGCTGATTTGGGTCCAATAGCTTGCGCCAGCGCACATTACGCAAGGCTCGATGGTAACGTATAAAGTACAATCCCTAAGGTATTTCCCACCCAGGGTTTGAGCCGCTGATGTAAAAGCTTGCATTTCTGCATGCGCAGTTACATCATTAAACTTTTCGGTTAAATTATAACCTCGCCCAACGATTCGGTTTTTGCTCACTACAATTGCTCCAATCGGAATTTCATCTTCGGCCAACGCCTTTTTAGCTTCCTCCAAAGCCAGTTTCATATAGTGAATATCTTCTGCTTCTGGATTGGTTTCTTCGAAATTATAAAAACTCATACGGCAAATATAGTTTATTCTTTATGTTGATATAAGGCCAACTTCCCCCGCAGATCTGGCAGAAAAAAATCGAAAATCTAGGTGAATCGCAATATGCATCAACTATCTGCGACAATCAGCGTTGTTTATGATCTTAAATCTGCAGGTAACTAATCACACGATTAAATCAGTTTACTGCCATTCGGGACCTTTCTATCAACAGATGTTAAAACAATGTCACCATTTTCATCAGCGAAACCAGTTACTAAAAATTCAGACATAAACTTGCCAATCTGTTTCTTTGGAAAATTTATAATTCCTACAATTTGCCTCCCTGGTAATTCAGCTAAGGTATAATGTTTAGTAATTTGTGCGCTACTGGTTTTTATGCCGATTTCTCCAAAATCTACTCTCAATTTATAGGCTGGCCTGCGTGCTTCTGGAAACTCAAGAGCTTCCAGTACCGTTCCAACTCTCAAATCGACCTTTTCAAAATCCTCCCAAGTGATTTGTTGCATATGTTTCGTTCTTGTTTTAATCTGCTAATTTAATAAATACTACAAAATATTAGTTCGGATAAAAAGATAGAGCCAAATTCAAAGGTTGTAACAACTGTTATTAAATATGGGGAACCTTTTCTGGGTACTTTGAAAATTGTTTTGTGCAGATTTTTGGAAATAATTTGCGAATTATAATTTAAGAACTATCTTTATGCAACCGTTTGCATAACCAGATATTAATTTAATCAGAACAAATGTATTTATTAGGTATTGATTTAGGCACTTCGTCTATAAAAGTTGCAGTTGTAGATGTGGCGAGTCAAAAATGTGTAGCAACAGCACAGTACCCTGAACAAGAAACGGAAATAAAATCCGTTAAACACGGGTGGGCTGAACAATCTCCATTAGATTGGTGGCACAATACGCAGCAAGCGATTTTAAAACTAAACGCAACCAAGTTGTTTGATCCTAAGAACATTGCAGCCATTGGCATCGCCTACCAAATGCATGGTTTAGTTGTGGTAGATCAAGATCAAAATGTTTTGCGTGATAGTATCATCTGGTGTGATAGCAGAGCGGTTGAAATTGGCGAAAAGGCTTTTGACAAAATAGGGCATGAAAAGGCTTTGAGTAGTTTGCTAAATTCTCCCGGAAATTTCACCGCGTCCAAACTAGCTTGGGTAAAAGAAAACGAACCTGGTATTTATCAAAAAATTGATAAAATAATGTTGCCAGGAGATTTCATTGCGATGAAACTAACTGGAGATATAACCACTAGCATATCAGCTTTATCAGAAGGGATTTTTTGGGATTTTCAGAAACATGAGATTTCAAAAGATGTGATCGATTGTTATGGATTAGAGGACAGCATCATTCCAAAGGTAAATCAACTTTTTGCTTCTCACGGCTTTTTAAAGGAAGGCATTGCAAGGTTACTAGAACTAACACCCGGAATTCCTGTAGCTTATAAAGCTGGAGATCAGCCAAACAATGCGCTATCACTTAATGTGCTAAAACCTGGAGAAGTAGCGGCAACAGCCGGAACATCAGGTGTAATTTATGGCGTGAGCGATAGCTTAACCTATGACAAACAATCCCGTGTAAATACGTTTGCCCACGTAACCTATTCTTCGTTAGAAAAAAATACAGGCGTTTTGCTTTGTATTAATGGAACAGGCAGCATGTACCGCTGGGCGAAACATACTTTTGCGCCACAATCAACTTATCAGGAATTAAACAGTCTGGCCAATCAGGCACCAATCGGGAGTAGGGGTTTAAAAGTTTTACCCTTCGGAAACGGCGCTGAACGTATGTTAAACAACAAATATACTGGTGCCCAACTCTTAGGTATCGATTTAAATACTCACAATCTATCCGATATTTTTAGGGCAGTTCAAGAAGGTATCGCTTTTTCTTTCAGGTATGGTCTGGATATCATGCGAGAGAACGGAATGACACCAAAAGTAATCAGAGCAGGGCGGGCAAATCTTTTTTTAAGCGATGTTTTTGCACAAACCTTTGTTGATGTTACCGGAGTAGCCGTGGAACTTTACGAAAACGATGGTAGTGTTGGGGCGGCATTGGGAGCCGGCATCGGTGCGGGGATTTTCAAAACTGCAGAAGAAGCCTTCACCCACCACGAAGTGATTGAAACCTTGACCCCAAAAAATTCGGAAGAATACGAGCCCATTTATCAGGAATGGAAAGAAATATTAATTAAAGCATTAAAGTAGAATCACATAAAAAGATCACAATGACAAAAGTAGTAACAGGATCAAAAGAATTTTTCAAAGGCATCGATCAAATTCAGTTCGAAGGATTAGAAAGTGATAATCCATTAGCCTTTAGATGGTATGACGCAAATAAAATTGTAGCTGGCAAAACCATGAACGAGCACTTCAAATTTGCATGCGCCTACTGGCATTCGTTCAATGGAAATGGAGCTGACCCATTTGGTGGCGCAACACATGTATTCCCTTGGGATGAAAAAAGTGATCCTGTAGAAAGAGCTAAAGACAAAATGGATGCAGCGTTTGAGTTTATTACTAAAATGCAATTGCCTTACTATTGTTTCCACGATGTGGATGTGGTTGATTATGGTGACAATGTTGCGGAAAATGAGCGTAGGCTACAGGCTTTGGTTGAATATGCAAAACAAAAACAAGCAGATAGCGGCGTAAAATTACTGTGGGGAACAGCAAATTTGTTCAGCCACAAACGGTACATGAATGGCGCTTCAACCAATCCAGATTTTCATGTCTTGGCTCACGGCGCTGCACAAGTTAAAGCAGCTTTAGATGCTACAATTGCCTTGGGCGGTGAAAACTATGTTTTTTGGGGTGGTAGAGAAGGCTACATGAGCTTGCTGAACACTAATATGAAACGTGAGCAGGAACATTTGGCTAAGTTTTTACACACCGCAAAAGATTATGCTCGCAAACAAGGTTTTAAAGGAACTTTCTTCATCGAGCCTAAGCCATGCGAGCCGTCTAAACACCAATATGATTATGACGCTGCAACCGTTAAAGGCTTTTTGCAGGAATATGATTTGTTAAAAGATTTTAAATTAAACCTGGAGGTCAACCATGCTACTTTGGCTGGGCATACTTTTCAGCATGAGTTACAGGTTGCAATAGATAATGGCTTATTGGGTTCTATCGATGCCAACCGTGGCGATTACCAAAATGGATGGGATACGGATCAATTCCCTAACGACATTAATGAGTTAACCGAATCGATGCTGGTTATTTTAGAAGGTGGCGGTTTACAGGGCGGAGGTGTTAACTTCGATGCTAAAATCCGTCGTAATTCTACTGATGCAAAAGATTTATTTTATGCACATGTTGGGGGAATGGATATTTTTGCCAGAGCCTTAATTACCGCTGATGCCATTCTTCAAAAATCAGATTATAAAAAAGTAAGAACAGATCGTTATGCTTCATTCGATAGTGGAAAAGGTGCAGAATTTGAACAAGGGAAGTTAAGTTTAGAAGATTTAAGAAACTATGCTGCCGAAAATGGAGAGCCTGAAGTACGCAGTGGCAAACAAGAATATCTTGAAAATTTGATCAACAGATATATATAAAATCTTGCGAATAGAAATAATAAATGTCTTAATAACATTTTTAAATCAAATAAATTGAAATTTAATTTATGATTTTATTACATTTAGCCTTCTAAACCAAATAACTTATCTTAAATGAAAGTAACAGATTACATTATTTTTCTAGCCTATTTTGCGGTTGTAGCAATTTATGGTTTCTGGATTTACCATCGTAAAAAGCAAGCTCAAATGAGCAGTAAGGATTATTTCCTTGCGGAAGGATCGCTTACATGGTGGGCCATTGGAACGTCGCTAATTGCCTCTAACATTAGTGCAGAGCAATTTGTGGCCATGAGTGGGGATGGATTTAAAATGGGGCTGGCCATTTCTACCTACGAGTGGATGGCTGCTGCAACGCTGGTTATTGTAGCAACATTTTTTATCCCGGTATATCTTAAAAACAAGATTTACACCATGCCGCAATTCTTAAGTCAGCGATACAATGGCACCGTTGCCATGATTATGGCGGTGTTTTGGTTGTTATTATATGTGGTAGTAAACTTAACTTCTATCCTTTATCTTGGCGCATTGGCCGTAAGTAGTATATCTGGTATAGGTTTCTGGTATTGTATGACAGGTTTAGCTGTCTTCGCTGTTATTATCGCTTTAGGTGGTATGAAGGTTATCGGTTATACCGATGTTATTCAAGTGGCATTTTTGATTTTTGGTGGTTTAGCTACAACCTATTTAGCACTAAATCTGGTTAGTGATCACTTTGGTGGCGATGGCGTTTTAGATGGTTTAGCATTTTTGAGAGAAAAAGCACCAGATCACTTCCATATGATTTTCAAAAAGGACAGTGCCAATTATGCTTCTTTACCGGGCATGACCGTATTGTTAGGTGGTATGTGGATTGTAAACTTAAACTATTGGGGTTGTAATCAGTATATCACTCAACGTGCTTTAGGTGCCGATTTAAAAACAGCAAGAGCAGGTATTCTGTTTGCCGCGTTTTTGAAGCTTCTGATGCCTTTAATCGTTGTTTTACCAGGTATAGCGGTGTATATGTTGTATCAGGAAAAAACAGGTATTGATGTAAATTCGATGATGCCTGGTGGCGAACTTCGCCCGGATAGAGCTTACCCGACGTTGCTGAATATTTTGCCTACAGGTTTAAAAGGATTATCATTTGCAGCATTAACGGCAGCAATTGTAGCTTCATTGGCTGGTAAAATTAATAGTATATCTACCATTTACACTCTAGATATTTTCAAGAAACACATTAAAAAAGAAGCTTCTGAAAAGACTTTGGTGAGAACAGGAAGAATGGTTGTGATTATTGCGATGGCTATTGCAGTAGCAATTTCTCCTTTCCTGGGTATTGATAAAAAAGGTGGATTTGAGTTTATTCAGGAATATACAGGTTTTGTAAGTCCCGGTATTTTCGCCATGTTTATTCTTGGTTTCTTCTGGAAAAAAACGACTTCAAACGCAGCATTGTTCGCTACTATTGGCGGTTTCGGTTTATCAGTGTTATTAAAATTTTTACCAGGAATGATGGATTTATCATTCTTGCATGATTTTGGTTTCTCTGCAGCAAATGCAGAAGGGGTTTACGAAATTCCTTTCCTCGATAGAATGGGTTTTGTGTTTGTGATCTGTATTGTAGTGATGTTTATCATTAGTATGATTGAAAACAAAAAAGGCGATAAATCAAATGGTTTAGAGATAGACAGCAGCATGTTTAAGGTGGATCCAGGATTTGCAGTTGGATCATTACTGGTTTGCGGAATATTAGTAGCGCTCTATTCTATATTCTGGTAGACGTGAATATTGATTTTTAGGACGGCCTTCTGGATAAACCAGAAGGCCGTTTTTGTTTAATTGAAATTGATAACTCTATATTGACTTGTGAACGATCAACGCTTTGGGTTTTGCGTTAACGATTGCAGCGATATCCCCCAACTTTTCACCAGAGGTATAGCGGACGGAAAGCGAGCTAAACGCCAAGATAAATTTTAATATCTATAAAAGTACCGGATTACTATGTGCCAATTATGGCTTAACCAGTGGTGAAGGAAACAGAAAAATTTATTGATTTTTTTGAAGGATGTATTTGATGCAGACATCAAGTTGATTGTACCAAGAGAAGATGGAACGGTGATGCATGCTGAGGCGGTAATAGAATAAGGGAACAATCATGTTCGCAAATGCGAATAAAAATTATCCATCATTCCCTGCGGGTATGTTTATTTTTTCTCCAAGAGCAATTACATTTATGATCAGGCGTCGCTTATGGAGCAAAATCAGTACAAGCACCCGACAGAAGAGAATATGGCTTAAGTGTAGGCTTTGAAGATAAATGGGAAAATATTATTGCCCACAAGGGCCATCAGGAATTTCCTTACTAATTTTAATCACCTTGGTAACTACCAAAGTAGAATCGAAATCTGCGGAAACTGTTGAGGTATCAGATTTTGCGATATATCCCTCTAGCTCCACATAAACAGGCTCGTAAGGTTTTTCGAAACCTAAGTTGCTGTAAGACAGCTCTAAATTTTTAACGCTATCTGTAACCCAATATTCTCTCCCATCTTCACAAAGGGTAAAGGATTTCATTTCAGGCCCAAAACTATATAGCCCTTTAACAATCTTCAATTTACTTTTTCCGCCCTCAGCCTTTTCCGTTCTATTACAAGCGGTAACCGCCACGCCAAGGAGCACAACAAATAAAAATGCTTGTTTAAATAATCTCATCCTATATATTTTGATTAATCTGATCTATCCTTTTAACACTAAGATTTGATGACAAAGCAGATGCCAAAAATGAAAAAGTGCCTACTGTGATAAATACTAAAATAAAGTCTTTCCATTTCAGTGCGATAGGATAGGAATTGACCAAAGTTCCTTCGCCCATTTTGATTAGACCAAATGTATGTTGAACATAATAAAAGCCGATACCAATTAAAAGACCAAATACACAGCCTGACATTGTGATCATCATTCCTTCCAATAAAAAGATACGTTTTATTAGTTTTTTACTTGCGCCTAAACTACTTAAAATAGCAATATCTTTTACTTTATCTATAACCAACATGGTTAGGGAGCCAACAATATTAAATATAGCAATTATTAAAATAAATGTTAAAATAATGTACACCATACTTTTTTCTGAATTGAAAATATGATGCAGAGAACTATTTTGTTCTGCCCTATTTTTTACCACAAAAGCAGTTCCGAGCTTTTCAGCAATCTGATCTTTATAACTATCTACATCAACATTCGGATTGAAATCAATCTCGATAGCAGAAACATTTTTACTTTCATCAAGTAGTTCTCTAGCAAAAGCAAGGGGAACAATAATGCCATTATCAAACTCTTGTTGTACCTCAAATACGCCACTTACGCGGATACTTTTAGCAATAAAATCATCCGTTGGGTTCAAAGAGTTCACCGAAATATCTTTCTTGGGCGAATAAATTTCCAATTCGGTAAAGGGGTCTAAAGTATTTACCGTCAAATAACTTTGTAATGCAGAACCCATTACACCATTGAAACCGCTTTTATTTTGAAGAACAAACCTACCTTCTTTAATGGTACTATCTAATTTCGTGTTTTTCAAATAATCGGCACTTACGCCTTTAACCAATCCTACAGCCTGTTTATCATTATATTTTAAAAGCGCTTTTTCTTGTAACACCTCTGAGAAAGCATAAACATCTTTGTTTTTCTTTAATGCATTAAAATAAGTCGTATTCGGATCAAAGGTTTTCCCTTTGGCCGGTGTTATGGCTATTTGAGGCGTAATGGTATCAAACATACCCAGCACTACCGTTTCTAAACCATTAAAAACCGAAAGGATAATAATTAAAGCGGCGCTGCCCACCATAACACCAACCATTGATATGCCCGATATCAGGTTTATGGCATTGGTAGACTTTTTCGCAAACAAGTAACGTTTGGCAATATATAGCGCTGTATTCACCGGGCAAAGATAGTTATTAAAAGATTGAAGGCTTATAGAGTAAAGGAGACTATATTCTATTCTGCATTTTAAAAAAAAGGATTGTGTTGTTTTTCGAAACCAATAGTTGTGGCAGGACCATGCCCTGGGTAAACCTTAGTTTCATCGGGTAAAACGAAAAGTTTTGATGAAATGTTTTGAATTAATTGCTGATGATCTCCACCAGGCAAATCTGTTCTTCCTATGCTTCCATAAAATAATACATCGCCACCTATCAAAGCCGCATCAGCCTTGCTATAAAAACATAAATGCGCAGGTGAGTGCCCTGGAGCAAAGATTAATTCTAAGATGCTATCTCCAAAGGTGACTGCTCCGGTTTCAGGAAAAAACTCATCTGGTAAGGGCGAAACTTCATATTTACCAAAACCCATAGATGGCGCATAACTCGGCACCGCTTCCAACACCTGCAGTTCACCTTTGTGAAATTTTGGTTTTAATCCATAGGTATCAAATACAAACTTGTTCCCGAATACATGATCAAGATGGCAATGTGTATTTAACAACAAAACTGGTTTAAGATTTTCTTGCTTAATGAAGGCTGTTAATTCATTTTGCTCGTAACCTTCGTACATTCCAGGATCGATGATCACACATTCCAATGTTTCATCATAAAGAACATAGGTATTTTCACTGTAAGCGTTGAATGTGAATGTTTTTACGGTAATCATATATAGCAATTCTTTTAAAAGAAAGATTTTAATTTTTCCATCTAAAGGTAGAAATCAGGATATCAATATCCGTCTTAATAAATTTAACAACTGGTGCAATTGAATCAAATTGCGGTCGCTCGTTAAAATATAAAGCGCCTCTGAAATAATGTTTCGCGCTATCAGTTAAAAAAAACTGAACAGATGAAGCGGTATTACCTTCAATGGCATAATAAATTCCATAAACCTTTTGTTTTGGATAATTGATAATTCGCTGATCGATGGCGCTCGCTTTAAGGGTATGTTTAAAAGCCAGTTTCCTAGCATCTTCAACCATATGATTATATTCCTCTTTACCTGAAACGTCGTAATAGGTGAGGTGCAGATAACCGTTAAACTGCTTAAAGTGTAAGTTGTACCAATCCTCCCTAGCATCTCTACTTTGATCCTTCTCCAGAGTTGCGTAGACAGGATATTTAAATTGATAGGGAACCGGCTTTTGAAATTCTGTATACGCTTTCTTCGGAAACTCGATTCGAAAGTAGCCCTTTGGTTTGGGACTATAATCATTGTTTTGACAAGCAAAACAGGCCAAAGCTACAAAGAAAGCGATAAATATTAAGGGTTTGAATTTCATAACATTCTGAAATAATTTTGCTTCCCTAACGAAAAACATTCACAAACAGCGATAAGTTAAACTATTTATTCCAAATAGCCCAGGCTTTTTCTGCCTGTTTGTAAAGCATTTCCAGTCCGTTCTTTATTTGAGCACCCTCCGCCGCAGCTTTTGACAAAAACGCAGTTTCTAAAGGATTGTAAACCAAATCGTAAACCAAATGATCAACTCCAAGTTGAGTATAATCGATATCAGGAAAACTATCTGTATTTGGCGACATCCCCAGTGGAGTGGTATTGATGAGCAATTTATGCGATTTTAAAATCTCTGCCGTAATTTCTGAATATAAAATTGTGCCTTTAGCAGCTTTACGAACCACTACTTTGTATTCAATACCTAATTTCTCCAAAACATACTTAACTGCCTTCGCCGCACCACCATCTCCAAAAATTAATGCTTTACGGTGCTGGTTGCTTAAAAGAGGTTGCAGTGATTTTTGAAAGCCATAGGCATCTGTGTTGAAGCCCTTTAAATAAGTTTCGCCTTCAAATCTTTTGATACATATACAATTTACGGCTCCTATTTTTTCTGCAGCCTCTTCAATCTCATTTAAAAACGGCAATACACTAACTTTGTGAGGTATAGTAACGTTTAATCCGCAAAGCGACTGATTTTCGGCGAGCAAGTCAGCTAAAGAATTTATATCCTCTATGGGAAAAAGTTCATACTGATGATTGGCAATCTTTTCATTGGCAAACTTTTCGGTAAAGTATTTTTTTGAAAAGGAATGGGATAATGGAAATCCAATTAAGCCGTATGTTTTCATAAGCATTGATGCATTATGCGAATCAAAATGCAATCTATTGATCGTTCAATAAGATTGCTTTTTAATTGATAGTAACGATATAAATTATTTAGTTTGGTTGAGGAAGTAATCAAAAGTATCTCCACGCAAGCCTAAACGAATAGTTTCCAAAGGAATAACTTCTGCCGGGGCGATATTGCCCAAGTTTACATTCGATCCGATCAATTTGATAAACCAAACCTGCTGTTCTTTCTGAGGCGCTTCCCAAATGATCGTTTCTTCCGGAATTTGAGTTAATATTTCATCAACCAAGCCTTCCCTAACTTCACCACTTCCGCGATAAATACCAACATTGCCACCCTCACGAGCCTCGGCAATTACTTTCCAAGATCCTGCCTGAATTTCTGCCTGCATTAATTTAATCCATTTGTATGGAGCGAAAATTTTTGCTGCATCTTTACTTCCAACCTCAGAAATTACAGTTACCTGTTTTGACAATTCGCTGATATACCCACACTTCAAATCATGTTCAATTTCGATAGATCCATCAGAAACCTCTGCATATTCCATCCCATATTGGTCTAAAATGCGCTGATAATCTTCAAATTGATTACGGATAATAAAGGCTTCGAAAAGCGTTCCACCAAAATAAGTAGGAATGCCTGCACTTTTATATAAAGCTAGTTTCTCTTTAAGGTTTGGTGTAACGTGTGATGTAGCCCAACCTAGTTTTACAATGTCTGTATAAACGCCGGCAACCTCTATAAAATCTTCTACCTGGCGAAGGCTTAATCCCTTATCCATAACCATTGTATAGCCACTTTGGCGAGGTTTAGATGGACGTTCAGGAACGTTTAATAATGGGTAATTCATATGCGTACAAAAGTGAAAAAAATTTTCAGATTTATTTGTTAAATTTTTCTCACAAGACTGTTACCTGATATATCGGTTTATCACGTTGATAATGGCGCTGTTATCCTGTAACTGTGGCAAATATTCAAACAAAATATAATGCTTATCAGGATCGGTTATTAAAGCAGTTTCCAGATAACCGAGTGCATCTGCATAGTTTCCCATGGCAAAAAGATACGCCACCATTCGGTAATAGAGTTCTGCAGCTTCCGGGTTATTTTTTATCGCTTGGGCCATTGTTTCCGATGCTTCCAACAATTTTCCCTGCTCATAAAGCACCGTACTAAAATCCAACCACGCCTCAATATCAAGTGGATTGTATTCCAATACCTTTTCGTAAGCTACTATAGATTCTTCTATTTGGCCAAGTTTGTAATAGGCATCAGCCATTGCAAACCAGAAATCGGCATTTTCAGCTTCCAAATCGATAGCTTTTTTATAAAAATGCAGCGACTCGAAATAACGCTCTTCATGGTTTAAAGTAACCCCGATTCCGAACCAAGCATCAGCCATTTTCGGATCCATTTTTACCGATTTTTTGTAATAAGAACGGGCCTCATCCATCTTTTCAAGCTTTTCATAGCATTCTCCGATGGCACAATAAGTATCTGCGTTGGGCTGCTCATACTCAAAGGTCTGCTTGTAAACTTCAATAGCCTCATCGTATTTATCCAACTGCACTAATGCGTTTCCTTTGTTAAAATAAGCCGAACTAAAATCTTCTTTAATTAAGATCGCATAATCATAAGCATCAATTGCTTTTTCAAAAAGGTTTAGTTTATGAAAACTGTTCCCCAAATTATACCAGGCGGCATAAGAGTACGGATCAGTATCAATGTACTGCTGATAAAACTTAATGCTTTCTTCTTGTTTATCAAGCACATCATAACAGAAAGCCAGCTCGTACAAGCCATCCTGGTTTTCCATATTTTGCTCCAAGCTTAACTTAATATAAGTGATTGCACTTTCATAATCGCCCATGCTCTGGTGTACATAAGCAATTTGCAGCAAAATTTCATCTGTACTTTCAGCAAGGAGTAATGCTTTTTCGTAGTTCTCCAAAGCCTCGCTAAAACGCTCCGTGTTTTGAAAAATATTACCACGAAGCAAATAAATATCAGGTTCTGATGGCTCTAATAATTCGGCTTTCTGCAAAGAGATAAATGCGTGTTCATTATTGTTGGTTATAATGTATAGGTGTGCTTGTTTAATCAAAAAAACGGTTGCATAAGGATGTTGGCTAATTGCAAACTCAACTACCTGCAAAGCCTTAACCGGATCGTTTTTTTCGATGTAAAAGTCCACAATATATTCGAAAGCACCGGCATCGAAGAAATACTGATCCTGGTTGCGGAGCATTTCTTCATAACGTTCTACAGAGCGTTGTGCGTCTTCGTTGGATTCAAAAAAGAATTCTTCTTCCATATTTAATAACTATTAAAGAACCGTGCCAATTCGCAGAAAAACACATTATAATTTTACTGATTTTAATTATCGATTTAACAAATAATTATTAACATCAAATGTTAAAACAAGCGTAAATAGCTGAAAATAAAGCTTATTAGGTGTGATTAAGATGTGTGGATAATGAATTCCTTTTATCAACATCGCGGTTCCTTTTCCCTTCTTTCACAAAAATAATATAAATTTATGGGAGTAACGTAATCGAGAAGTCATGAAAAGATACGCCTTTTTAGCGGTTTTATTGAGTTTTATAGGTACAGGTGCATTTGCTCAAAGCGATGAAAATGCGATTAAAAAAACTGTAAATAATTTGTTTACCGGAATGAAAAATGGTGACAGCACTCTGGCGAGATCGGCTTTTGCCAAAGATTTTATCATGCAAACCATTGTAAATAAAAATGGCAGTACTGCTGTACGCACAGAGAAATTAGATGGCTTTATCAAGTTTATTGGCTCCCCTCACAAAGAAAAATTCGATGAGCGAATTGTGTTTACCAAAATATTAATAGATGGCCCGCTAGCTTCTGTTTGGACCGATTATGGTTTTTATGTTGATGAAAAGTTTAGCCATTGCGGAGTTAATTCTTTTCAGTTGGTAAAAGGCGATAAAGGCTGGCAAATTGTTTATCTGATTGATACAAGGAGGAAAGATGCCTGCAAAATCTGAGTGATTTCCTAAATTATGATCATATAAAAGAAGCTCTGCAGCTTTTTGCAGAGCTCCAGTTTAAAACTATTCCTTTCCTAAATCTGCTGCAGCTTTTTTAAAGATTTCAGCTTGCTTATTTAAATTTGATTTTGCCTCGCCATTAGCTGATGTGGCCTGTTGCGATTTGCCTTGTGCTGTTGCCGTGTAAGCGCCAGAAAGTTGTTTGTTTAAATAATTTTGCAGCTTCAATCGGTCAATAGCGTTGCTTATGCTTTTCACGCCTTTTTCGGTTACCGCTGGATTGGTATTCGCCCTTAAATACTGGAAATACTGACCAATGACTCCGAAAATCTTGTTCTTATCGCCAGTATCCATAATGTTATCGTAAAATGCTTGATGCTCATCCT
Source organism: Pedobacter sp. MC2016-05 (assembly GCF_026239735.1). Taxonomy (GTDB): domain Bacteria; phylum Bacteroidota; class Bacteroidia; order Sphingobacteriales; family Sphingobacteriaceae; genus Pedobacter. The sequence continues at coordinate 73,420 of NZ_JAPIVT010000010.1, read as the reverse complement.
TTGGATCGCTGATGTATAACGAAGCTATTGATGATGCGATATGGTCTTTCGTATCTTGATCTAAAGATGAAAGTGCTGTTAACCCTTCTTGTGGCACAAGTTTGGTTAAACCCGCCACCGAAGCTGCAATCACGCGGTAAGATCTGTCTTTAACACCATCAACCAATAAGGCTTTATAGGTTTGATCGCCTGTTTCTGCTAAACTATTAATTGCCGCCGCTCTCGCTTCGGTATTTTTATCACTTTTTGCCATTTGCAGTAATAAAGGTAATGCTGCAGCTTTGACTTCTTCATCATCTAAGTTAAGCCCTTCAATACTCAAAGCCCTTAAATCTCCAGATTTATCTTTCAAAGCATCAAGCAAAACTTTCTGTCCGCTTTTAGCTTTACTCTGCATGATAAATTGCAAAGCTTCAATCCTATTGGCATAAGTTGGTGCATTTTTGTATTGGAAATAATAGTTCTCGGCAACTTTGTTGTCGTTAATTTCCCCTACTACAATTTTATCGGCATCGAAATCAATTAAATCCGGCTTGGCGCTTACCTCAAAAGAGAAAGTTTGTTCCCGGCTGTTGATCAAAATTTCCTTAGAAATTTTTTGCCCGCCTACATAAATATTTACTTTCACTGGTAAAGTAAAATTTTGTATTGCAGCATCTTGTGTCTGCTTTACTTTAATCGTTGCTTTTCCGTTTTCATATCCAAAATCAACCGCTAAAATCGGGTGACCGCCAGCATAATACCATTGGTTGAAATATGGGCTCCAATCTTTGCCTGTTATATCTTCCATGGCCAAGCGTAACTGATGTGTTTCGCCATTTTTGAACGCATTTGTGGTCAAATATTTGTTCAAGCCTTTATAAAAAGCCGCATCACCCATTTGGTTTTTCATCGCATACAAAATCACAGAGCCTTTGGCATAGCTGATATTATCAAACATGTCTTCCTTATCCTTATAATAAAAACGAGCTAGAACCGGGCTTTCGCCATTTTTTGTAGAGCTGATGTAGGATTGTAATTTCTCGTATCGCGATTTATCTTCTGCATCTTTTCCTTCATCATATCCATGCCATATTATTTCGCCAAAAGTGGCAAAAGATTCATTCATAGTTAAATTAGACCAAGATTCTGCAGTCACGTAATCTCCAAACCATTGGTGAAAAAGTTCGTGAGCAATGGTACCTTCTTCGTTTCCATCCAGTAACTCGCGATCTGTTTTTTGAATATGTTCGCCATGCAACGTAGCGGTTGTATTTTCCATTGCTCCCGATACATAATCTCGGGCCACCACCTGGGCATATTTATTCCATGGATAATTTACACCTAAAATGTCACTATAGAATTTCATCATCGTAGGCGTTTTACCAAAAATTTGCTTTGCAAATGGTGCATATTTTGGCTCCAGATAATAATTTACTTCTTTGCCTTTGTAAGTATCTTTAGTGATTTTAAAATCGCCCACTGCCATCATAAACAGATAAGGTGAGTGTGGCAAATCCATTTTCCAGGTATCTGTTCTGGTTCCATTGGTATTGGCTTTCTGGCTGATCAATTTTCCATTGGATAACGTAGTATATTTAGACTGAACCGTCATCGAAATTTCTTGCGTAGTTTTCTGATCTGGCTTGTCAATTGTTGGAAACCAGGCTGAAGAAGATTCCGTTTCACCCTGCGTCCAGATTTGGATAGGTTTGGTTTTATCTGCACCATCAGGATTGATAAAATACAGTCCTTTTGCATCAGTTATCGCAGCGCTGCCTTGAACTTTTAATTCATCCGGCTTTGCCGTATAAGCAACATAAACAGTGTATTTTTCGGCGTTTGTATATTTCTTGTTTAAGGTGATAAACAGTTTATTGTTTTCGTAAACATATTTTAGCGGAGTATTTCCCTTCGCACCCACCAATGAAACCGTTTTGATGTCCATCCCCTGAGCATCTAAGGTCAATGAATCAGTTGTATAGAAATGAGGCTTCAATGTTATCCATTCTTTACCGTACAGATATCGCTTTGCATAATCAAAAGATACATCGAGTTTGGTATGTACCAGATCATTCACTTTGGTGGGCGTTACCCGATAAACAGATAAATTTGTCGATTGATCTGCCGTTTTTTCTTGAGCTGAAAGTGTGTTTGCTGCCAAAATCGAAACCAGTATGGCGCTACAGACGAAAATTTTTTTATTCATATTTTATATTTAATAAGTCAGTTGTGTTTAAAGCGATGTGTTAAGAATTATGACAAAGTAAACAGCCAAATGTAACTTGCTTTATGTTAATTTTTTGTTTTTTTGTGTAAATCGTTAGATATATGAATACAGATATTCAATCCATTTTAAACAAACTGGGTGTTACCGAAAGCAATGCTGCTTTCAGCACCGGAAGCAATTGGGGAGGCGAATTGAACGCTGAAAAACTAGAAAGCTTCTCGCCGGTTGATGGTAAACTTATTGCAGAAACAAAAATTGCAAGCGCTACAGATTACGAAACAATTATTGCAAAAGCTCAAATTGCTCTCAATGATTGGAAAACCATTCCAGCTCCAAAAAGAGGAGAGATTGTTCGCCAGTTTGGCGATGCATTGAGAGAAAACAAAGATGCGTTAGGCACCCTGGTTTCTTACGAAATGGGGAAAAGTTTACAGGAAGGATTTGGCGAAGTACAGGAAATGATTGATATCTGCGATTTTGCTGTGGGCTTATCGCGTCAGCTTTATGGTTTAACCATGCACAGTGAGCGCCCAAGCCATCGAATGTACGAGCAATGGCATCCGCTAGGAATTGTAGGAATTATTTCTGCTTTTAATTTCCCGGTAGCGGTTTGGGCATGGAACGCTGCTTTGGCATTGGTTTGTGGGAATGTTTGCATCTGGAAACCATCAGAAAAAACGCCTTTAACGGCTATCGCCTGTCAACATATCATTGCAAAGGTTTTTAAAGCCAATGATGTTGCTGAGGGAGTTTGCAATTTAATTATTGGAGATAAAGCTGTTGGCGAACTCATGACACACGATGGTCGGGTACCTTTAATTTCGGCAACCGGATCTACCCGAATGGGGAAACAGGTTGGCGCAGCCGTGGGAGCCCGTTTAGGTAAAAGTTTATTGGAACTGGGTGGCAACAATGCCATCATTATCTCCGAACATGCCGATTTAGACATGAGCTTAATCGGTGCGGTTTTTGGCGCCGTGGGTACCGCAGGTCAGCGTTGCACATCAACAAGGAGATTAATTATCCACGAAAGTGTTTATGATGCCTTTAAAGAAAAACTAGTCAAAGCATACGATCAGCTGCGCATTGGCGATCCGCTGGATCAGAACAACCACGTCGGTCCGCTGATTGATAAAGATGCCGTTGAGGCCTACCTCGATTCGATACAAAAATGTAAGGCAGAAGGTGGAAAATTTGTGGTTGAGGGTGGTGTTTTAACAGGCGAACATTACAGTAGCGGATGTTATGTGAAACCTTGCATTGCCGAGGTTCAAAACGATTTTAAAATTGTTCAACACGAAACCTTTGCCCCAATTTTATACTTGATCAAATACAAAACTTTAGAAGAAGCTATTGCGCTGCAAAATGGCGTTCCACAGGGGTTATCATCTGCCATCATGACTTTGAATTTAAGGGAAGCGGAGCAATTTTTATCCGCTAAAGGATCTGATTGTGGTATTGCAAATGTGAATATTGGTACCTCTGGAGCCGAAATTGGTGGTGCATTTGGTGGTGAAAAGGAAACTGGTGGCGGTAGAGAAAGTGGTTCTGATGCATGGAGGGCTTACATGAGAAGGCAAACCAATACCATTAATTATTCGAATACTTTACCATTGGCGCAAGGCATAAAGTTCGATTTCTAAATAAATGGTTCGTTGTTGTGAAGCAACCTTACACCTATCAACGCGTTCTTAGACCAATGCATTAGGATCGCTTCGTACCTCGCAATGACGACAAAATTAGAGTTGCTAGATTAACCTAGCAGCTCCTTTTCAAACTTAGTATGGCTCATTTAGAATAATTTTTTTCACATGGCTTGCTGAACCAGGTTTTTGTATTGATTTGATATTACTTTTATTAGCAGTAAAATCGACCATTTTTAATTGAGAATCGCTTTCTAAAATTGCATTATCTCTTTGAATAAACAGGCAATAAACTTGACCTATCTGGCAAAAACACCGTATTAGCTTAGGACTCAATCTTTATAGACGGACGATCGAATGATGTAACCAAAAACGATTGGCTGCGGGAAAGCAAGACGTAATGTAATGATTTCGAGGTAATTGTTAAAAAAGGTTAAAGCGTATATTTTAACTAAAATATTAGTTTTATATTCGGCAAACAAAACTAATCAAATCTATGAAACGCCTTCTCCTATTGCTGTGCGGCTTTGTGCTCATCAATTTTAGCGCAAATGCACAAGGTTTACATTCCGTTAAAGGAAGAACTATCGACACCGCATCTACCACACTTCTAGCGGGTTCAACAATCGCCATTTTGAATTCAAAAGATTCTACGCTTGTAAAATTTACCCGATCAGCTGAAAATGGATCATTCGAACTCAACGGAATTAAAAACGGAAAATTTATTCTCTTGGTTTCTTATCCAAAATACGCGGATTTTGTTGATCATTTCACACTCGATTCTACTACGCAGGTTAAAGATTATGGAAAAATCAATTTAACCGGAATGGCGAAAATTCTTGCTGATGTAATTATCAAAGGAAACAGGAATGCCATTAAAATTAAAGGTGATACCACCGAATTTGATCCCAAAGCTTTTAACATTGAACCAAATTCAAAGGTTGAAGACCTGATTAAACAGTTTCCGGGTATTCAGGTAGATAAGGATGGAAAAATAACGGCACAAGGTAAAACCGTTCAAAAAGTACTGGTTGATGGCGAAGAGTTCTTCGGTGATGACCCCACGTTAGTAACGAAAAATCTTCGTGCTGACATGGTTGAATCAGTTCAATTGTATGATAAAGCAAGTGATCAGGCAAGTTTTACCGGAATTGATGATGGCGAAAAAACAAAAACCCTGAATGTTAAACTGAAAGAAGATAAAAAGAATGGCTATTTCGGGAAAGTGCAAGGCGGATACGGAACCGACGATTTTTATAATGGCCAGTTCATGTTCAACAAGTTTTGGGGCAAGAAAAAATTCTCTGCTTATGGCATTTTAGGGAACAATGGAACTGTAGGTTTAGGTTGGGATGATCGTGATAAATATGGTGGCTCCAGCGGGATGACCATGACAGACGATGGTGGAATGTATTTCAGTTCTGGTGGTTCGGATGATTTTGATAGCTACGACGGACAATATAACGGTCAGGGAATTCCAGTTGCCCGCACCGGCGGTTTACATTTCGACAGTAAATGGAATAAAGACAAAGAATCGCTAAACACCAATTATAAAATCGGATCCATTAGAGTTAAAGGCGATAGAAATACCATCAGCCAAAACAACTTAAGTTCTGGCGTAATTAACAACGTCTCTGATCAATACACGGATAATGATATGTTCAGACAGAAGCTGGATGCAACTTATGAAGTAAAACTCGATTCGACACTTACATTAAAAGTAAATGTAGATGGCACATTGAAACAAAGTAATACTTTTAACGATTACAATACTTCGAGTACAGATGGAAACAATGATTTACTTAACACCACAAAAAGAACTTTAAAGAATAAGGTGGATGAGCAGATGTTCAACATCAATGGCTTGCTTACTAAACGGTTTCAGAAAAAAGGACGTACACTTTCATTAAACTTGAACCAGTCTATTACAAAGAGCAATAGCGATGGCTATTTAAACTCAGAAAACAGTTTCTATGAAATTACAGGCAGAAGAGACAGCTTAATTAATCAATATAAAGTTAACGATATTACCAATAGTGCCTTCAAATCAAACTTAGCCTATACCGAACCTTTATCGAAAACCATGACGGTGATTGTAAATTACGGTTTGAGCTTAATGAATGGCAAGTCAGATCGTAAATCATTCAACCAATCTGCAAGTGGTAATTACGATATTTTAGATACCGAATTTAGTAATGATTACCAACTAGATCAGATTATTAATCAAGGTGGCGCAATTTTCAACTATAAAAAAGGCAAAACAATAATTAATTTTGGTTCAAAATTTAGTGGTGTTAACTTCAAACAAACGGACTTATATAACAATAAAACCTACGATCGTAATTTTGTTAATTATATGCCTCAAGCTTCTTATCAGTATAGGTTCTCTCAACAAAAATCTTTCAGAATCAGTTATAACGGCAATACAAATCAACCATCTTTAGATCAAATTCAACCCGTTAGGGTAAATACTGATCCATTGAATATTTCGTTAGGTAATCCAGATTTAAGACCATCATTTAGAAGTAACATCAATGCCAATTACAATTCGTATAAAGTCCTCACCAATCAATCAATTTGGTTAAGTGGGTCGTATAGCTTCACAGCAAACCCAATTGTGAGCGATGTAACTACCGATGCATTAACAGGTAGAAGCAGTTATAGATCGGTAAATATCACCGATAAAATGTCAAAAAGTTTTTCTGTATATGCACAAAGCAGTAGAAAAATTAGTGGGATCGACCTAAATGCTGGCATTAATTTAAGCACCAATGGAAATTCATCCTACAATTACATCAACAAAGAACTAAACAATACCAAAAACTACACCTATAATTTGGGTATTGATTTAAACAAATACGTTGAGAAGAAGTATAATTTTTATATCAATGTTGGTCCAACATATAATGTTTCAAGAGCAAGTATTGGCAATTTTGGTAACAGTGATGGCTGGGGATGGAATGGTTATTCATCTGGTAGCGTTCAATTACCGGGCAAATTTTCACTATCAACCGATGCGCAATATGAGTTTAGAGGAAAAACACAAACCTTTAACGAAACTTTCTCTCGGTTTCTCTGGAATGCCTCGTTAACTAAAAAGTTCTTAAAATCAGAAAACCTCAAATTAATGATGTCGGTGAATGATATTTTAAATCAGAACGTTGGTTTCGATAGAACAGCCTACAACGGAAACATTACACAAAGTAGCTACACCACCATCATGCGCTATTTTATGTTCTCTGTAATTTGGGATTTTAATAAAATGGGCGGCGGATTAAAAACTTCAAAATAATCATCATGAAAACTACACTTAAATATATCATTCTATTTGCTGTTATTTTCATCAGCAAAACTTTACAAGCACAGAACGTCCACTTTATTCAAAATGGCATTATTGAGTTCGAAAAAAGATCGAATATGTACGCATTGATAAAGAAAAAAATCAATAAGGACAATGAAACCTATATGAATCAGGCGTTTGAGCAGTACAAGAAAAACAATCCGCAATTTAAAGTTGCCAAAAGCACTTTAAGTTTTACTCGGGATAAAAGCTTATACAAATGGCCAACGGTTGAAGAAACAATGAATAATAATTGGTTAAATACGGATGTATTGGGCGATTTGAAAAACACCATCGCTACTGATTTCGATACGCAAAGTAGTATTACTCAAAAGAATGTTTACGAGGATACTTATTTAGTTAAAGATAGTGTTCGTAAAATCAACTGGAAAATAACAGATGAAACACGAGAAATTGCAGGTTACGAATGTCGCAGGGCAAATGCAGTGATTATGGATTCGGTTTATGTAGTGGCTTATTACTCCAATCAAATTGCAGTTTCTGGTGGCCCGGAGTCATTTACGGGTTTGCCTGGGATGATTTTAGGCTTAGCTTTACCACATGAAAATATAACGTGGTTTGCTACAAAAGTAACCGAAACTGCAGTGCCGGAAAAAGACTTAACCGCACCAGTAAAAGGAAAACCAACAGATAATAAAGGTTTGAAAACTATTTTACTAGGCGCAATGAAGAATTGGGGGGAGTATGCTCATCCCATCTACAAAGCCTTTTCGTTATAAGTATCGGTGTTGTAATTATGCTTAAATTAGCATCGTTATAACACCGAGCATGTACCAGGCACTATTTACTCATATTAATAAATTTATAGGTTTGAGTAGCGAAGAAGAAGATATTCTTACTTCATTACTCAAATCATTTTCGTTTAAAAAGAAAGCTTATCTCCTCGAAGAAGGAGAAACCTGCCGGGCGAATTATTTTGTGGTAAAGGGTTGCTTAAGACTCTATTTTACCGACATTAAAGGTACCGAACAGACCACTCAATTTGCCATCGAAAATTGGTGGATCTCTGATTTAACCAGCTTTATCTTTCAAAAGCAATCAGATTTCTTCATCCAGGCGGCCGAGCAAACGGAAGTAATCGCTATCGAACATCATCACTATCAGGAAAAGTTTGAAAAGCTCCCGAAATTGGAAAAATACTTTCGGCTAATTTATCAGAAACTGCATCAAGCCTCACAAATCAGAATCAAATATTTGTATAGTCAAACTGCTGAGGAAAGATATACCAACTTCAACAAACTTTTTCCTGAATTTGTACAGCGGGTCCCGCAATATATGCTGGCTTCTTACCTGGGTTTTACGCCAGAATTTTTAAGTAAAATCAGAGCCAAACGGTAGGCCTAAAACACCCTTTTCATTTCTTAATCTACATTAAGTTTTTTGATTTTTTAAGTGATGACCTTTACATCGTAATCAAAAAACAAAAGAAATGGAAAATAGAATTAACATCCAAAAAGCAGAACCAGCAGCTTACCAAGCCATGTTTGGTTTAGAAAAATATTTATCAACAAGCACCGTAGATCCTATCGTTTTGGAGCTTATTAAAATGAGGGCTTCGCAAATTAATGGTTGTGCATTTTGTTTAAACATGCACTCGGCTGATGCACGCAAAATTGGCGAAACAGAACAGCGGCTGTACCTTTTAAATGCCTGGAGAGAAACAGCTTTATTTACAAAAGAAGAGGAAGCGGTTTTAGCACTAACAGAGGAAATAACCCTCATTACCAACCACGTTTCGAATGAAACTTACAACAAAGCAGCAAGCATTTTTGATGAAAAAACATTGGCTCAAATTATTATGGCCATTGTAACCATTAATGCCTGGAATAGAATTGCCATCAGCATCAAGTTAATCGTTAGTTAAACGCTAAAGTAAAGGCACTAAAGCATATTGGTGCCTTTTTAATTCAATTTCATTTTTTTAAGCTCCTCATAAACCAACTTGGCTACTTCTCTAGCACCCTCTGACTGAAAGTGGGTATTGTCTTTTTGTCCTTTTGGATAAGCCTCATATTTACCTGAATCCAAATTCATGAAATAGTTCTTCGTTACAAACTCATTTCCTTTTGAGGTGAAAAGCGCCGCTGAAAGTGCAGTTAAGTCAATAATGGCTACATTTAATTCTGCAGCAACATCTTTAACCGCCTGGGGATATCCGCCGTGAGCGCTACCCAACTTTCCATCTTTCCAGGGATAATTTCTGGTTACCGGCGTAATAAGAATGGGCACCGCACCTTTAGCTCTGGTTTCCCGCACATACATCCGAAGAAAACCTTTATAGCCCGGGATGTCGACATAGCGCTCTGGTTTATCTTTAGCGGCATCGTTATGCCCAAACTGAAGTAAAACCAGATCATTTTTATTCAGACTATCTGTCACTTCTTTCCACCGCCCTTCGTTAAAAAAGGTTCGGGTGCTTCTCCCACCTTTAGCTTTATCCACTACCAGTGCACTGTCGCTTCGTATTAAATTGCCCAGGTTTTTAAGGCTATCCTTTCTTAAAAACTGTTGAAAAACCTGGCCCCAACCCATCAAAGGAAAACGCTTTTGTGGATAATTATTTTCTAAAGAATAATCGGCAACGGTAGAATCGCCAATGAGATAAACTTTTACAGGGTTTGGCTTGGGGCTAAATGATATCAACGTTATTGCAACGGCCGTTGCGGCGATTATAAATCTATATCTTTTCATGCTTTCATTAAGATGTGTGTGATGAAAACTTTGGTTATTTGCAGCGTTTATTTACTTTTATTACGTGGTCTGTGTCCACACAGATCGCCTTACTATTTCAGTTAGCGAGAAAAAAAACTGCGTCAAGCCCCCGATTTGCCTCTTGAAAATACAAAGATTTCTCAGCTGCGCTCGAAAACGACATGGTTATTCCGTTGTCTAAACCCACACAGATCGCTTTGCTATTTCTCTACTCTAAACCAATCGTATTCAGCAATGCCCGAATCATTAATCTGCGTGTCCCTTATGGCAAACAAACCTACTTTTGCGCCAATCCATTGCCCTGCAGTTGCCTGAAATTCATCGCCAACATTACTGTAATTATTTCCATCTTCACTATAACTAAACTGGCATTTGGCGCCGTTTGAAACCTTAACTCTAAAATGAACAACACCAGATTTAAGCTTTGCGATTTCCTTTTCGTTCTCGGTTTTTCCTTTGTCGGCACTTTGGCAAACACCATAAACTAAATAAATACCATCTTTTTTACTTTTGATGCTCAATTTAGCATAGCTTCTGCCCATCACAACCAGCCCGGTTTGCTCGTTTTCTAACTTCGGATTTGGCTTAAAGTTTACTTTCGTGGTAACATTAAATTCATCAGCCGGAAACTTCTGCATCAACAAGTTCGGCACATCCCATAAGTTTTTAGCTTCGTCTGGAATTTTTGCCGTGTAAAGCTTTAGAACACTTTTATTAGCATCTGTGAAAAGCCAGGTAGGTTGTGGGTTTGCCTGCCATTGCCATTGCAAGCCCAATTGCCAGGAATTAAATTCATCACTTTCGGCAGGTGTTTCTATCGCATAAACCTTACCCACGTTCGGCTTTTTGTAGGTGAGTACAGGTTCGCCAATCCCATCACCATCTTTGTCTGCACCAATAACAGGCCAGTTGTTAATCCATTTCATGGGTTGCAAATGAACTACCCTTCCATAAGCGTCCTTATCCTGAAAATGCAAAAACCAATCTTCTCCATTTTGGGTATTCACCCAGGCACCCTGATGTGGGCCATTTACGGTAGATTTTCCCTCATCCATCGCCACCTTCCTTTCATAAGGACCATAAATATTTTTGCTCCTCAATATCAATTGCCAACCTGTAGAAACTCCTCCCGCTGGTGCAAATAAATAATAATATCCATTGCGCTTATAAACCTTGGGTCCTTCAATGGTTGGATCCAATTCATGTCCATCGTAAACAATTATTCCCGATTCGGCGGCTTTTAACCCGTCAGCAGTTAGCGGCATTACAGCTAAGACACTTTTAATTCCAGCTCTGCTTCCTGCATAGGCATAAGCCAAATAAGCTTTCCCATCTTCATCCCAAAACGGACAAGGGTCGATCAATCCTTTACCAGCGGCAACCAATTTTGGAGCAGACCATTCGCCCGTTATCGTTTTACATTTAGTTAGATAAATTCCGAAATCGGGATCAGGATAGTAGATATAAAATTCTCCGTTCCGGTACCGGATGGAAGGTGCCCAAACGCCATTTCCATGTTGGGTTTTTTCGAAATGTTCAAATGGGGGTTGGCGTTTTAGCGCATGACCAATAATTTTCCAGTTCACCAAATCTTTTGAATGTAAGATGGGAAGCCCTGGAATGGCATCGAAGCTGGAAGCAATCATATAGAAATCATCACCAACCCTGATGGCATCCGGATCAGAATAATCGGCATTGATCACCGGATTTTTATAGGTCCCGTTTCCCTGATCAGAAACCCAAACTTTAGAAACATAAGCTGCTTTCGGAGACTGTGAGAAACAATTCAGGTAAAAGTAAGAAGTAAAAATAAGGGTAAATAAGAATTTCATGATCAATTATATTTTGGTTAGAAAAACAATCTCGTCTTTGGAAAGCACTAAATATTTGCCTTTAAATAACGACTGCTCAAGCGCTAAGAACAAGATTAAACCTTTTTTTACTTTATCGCAACCCTTTACTGTGCAATCGTTCCCGACATCGTTTGCGGCATTTATAGTTCAGATTAGTTCGTTCAGAAAGCTATTTAATGTTTAAACTTGTTCATCACATTATTTTAAAAAAGAACTTGGAAATTTTATCCCAGCAGTGGCCATTATAATTATCTAACCAATCTTTATGAAAGTATTCATCTTATTTGTATTCACTCTTATTTCTTTAACAGCAGTTGCAACCCAGGTTAAGCCCGATTTCACCGTAGCGACTGATGGGAGTGGAAATTTTAAAACCGTGCAGGAAGCCATTAATGCAGTTCCTGACTTTCGAAATAAGCTTACTGTGATTTTTATCAAAAAAGGAATTTATGAAGAAAAGTTAATCCTGGCAGCTTCGAAGAAAAATGTAAAGTTTATTGGCGAAAACTTGAACGAAACCATTTTGACCTACGATGATTATGCTCAAAAGAAAAATGCCTTTGGCGAAGATAAAGGAACATCAGGTTCGTCGAGCTTTTATATTTACGGTGAAGGATTTTCAGCGGAGAATATCACATTTGAAAATTCATCTGGTCCGGTTGGACAAGCCGTAGCGGTTTGGGCTGGTGGAGATAAATCGACCTTTACGAATTGCAGGTTTTTGGGATTTCAGGATACGCTCTATACTTATGGAGCAAACAACCGCCAGTACTACAAAAATTGTTACATCGAAGGTACGGTTGATTATATCTTCGGTGCAGCAACTGCCTGGTTTGAAAACTGCACCCTTTATTGCAAAAAACAAGGATACATTACCGCGGCATCTACAGCTGATACCACAAAATACGGCTATGTTTTTAATAAATGTAAAATTACTGGCGATGCCGCAGCCAATAGCTTTTATCTTGGTCGCCCCTGGAGGCCTTACGCTAAAGTTGTTTTTTTAAGATGTGAACTTCCAGAAATTATCCGCCCCGAAGGTTGGAATAATTGGGGCAAAGAAAGCAATGAGCAAACGGCTTACTACGCTGAATACAAAAGTACAGGAAAAGGGGCAAACGCTAAAAAGCGGGTAAATTGGTCGCACCAACTCACCGAAACCGAGTATAAAAGTTACATTTTGGAAAACGTTTTCCGAGGATGGAATCCGGAAGGGAAATAGCTAACATAAGCAGCTGATTATCAATTCATAAATCATACTTTAAATATTCAATCTTGCTTTATTCTCCGGCAACGTTTGCATAGATTTCTCTTCGCTTTTAGCGGCAAACAACGTACACTTGTTATTACGATAACCAAGTATAATTTAACAGCACAAATAATGAAACATATTTCTGGTAGTTTATACCGTTCTAAAATCGCCCTCGCATGTATTTGTTTGTTTTCAGTAAGCGCATCAATGGCGCAACAGAAACCCAGCATGCCCGTTATCCAACAGGTAAATATCAAAGCTGATACCACTAGTATTGTAAGTTTTGGTGCCAAAGGCGATGGTGTTTCGTTAAACACAGAAAGCATTAACAAAGCTATTGCAGCGGTTAGTCAGAAAGGCGGCGGTGTGGTTTTGATCCCTGGTGGTTTATGGTTGACCGGTCCTATTGAACTTAAAAGCAATGTAAATTTACACCTCAAACGCGATGCTTTGCTTCAGTTTACTGATGATTTTAATCAATATAAATTAGTAGAAGGCAACTGGGAAGGACAGCCAGCATGGCGTAACCAAAGCCCTATTTCAGGTTTCGATTTAGAAAACATAGCCATCACAGGCTCGGGGATTATTGATGGAAACGGCGGCGCATGGCGCATGGTTAAACGTGATAAACTTACCGAATCGCAGTGGAAAAAATTAGTGGCTTCCGGAGGCCTGGTTAGCGAAGACGGCAAAATGTGGTATCCTTCAGAAAAAACATTAAAAGGATCGAAAACCAAAAATGCAGGTGTAGTTGCCGCAGGACAAAACACTGCCGATTTGCAAAGCATAAAAGATTTTCTTCGCCCGAATTTGCTGGTACTAACCAATTGCAAAAAAATTCTTTTAGAAGGTGTTACTTTTCAAAACTCTCCGGCGTGGAACCTACATCCTTTGCTTTGCGAAGACTTAACATTAAGAAATTTGCAGGTTAAAAACCCGTGGTTTGCACAAAATGGCGATGGTGTTGATATTGAATCTTGTAAAAATGTATTAATAGAAGGCAGCACTTTTGATGTTGGTGATGATGGGATCTGCATTAAATCGGGTAGAGATGAAGCTGGGCGTAAACGTGGCAAACCGACTGAAAACGTAATCATTAGAAACAACGTGGTTTATCACGCACATGGCGGTTTCGTTGTGGGAAGCGAAATGAGCGGTGGTGCTAAAAATATATGGGTTTACGATTGCTCATTTATCGGTACTGACATCGGAATTCGCTTTAAAACTACCCGCGGTAGAGGTGGTGTAGTAGAAAATATTTATATCAATAACATCAACATGATTGATATCCCTGGCGAAGCGATTTTGTTCGACATGTATTATGCTGCCGTTGATCCAATTGTTTTGGCTGGCGAAAAACGCGAAGCCATAAAAACAGTTGTGGTGCCGGTAACGGAAGCTACTCCTCAGTTTAAAAATATTTATATTAAAGATGTAGTGGCCAATGGCGCTGAGAAAGCCATTTTTGTTCGAGGTTTACCTGAGATGAACATTAAAGATATTTACATGGAAAATGTAACCATCCAGGCGAAAAAAGGTGTGGAAATTATCGAGGGTACCGGCATTTATTTAAAAAATGTAAACGTTATTACAGAGGATACCAATCCGGTGGTGAAAATTCAGAACGGCAACAATATCAACTTTGATGGTTTTAAATACAAAGAGGGTTCGGCCCTGCTGTTCGATATTTCTGGTGAAAAAACCAAGAGTGTTAAAGTTTCTGGAACAAATGTTTCGCAAGCCAAAAAACAATCAAATATTGGAACTGAAGTAGCTAAAAAAGCATTGGAAATCTCAAAATAACAAACATGAAGAAATCACTTTTATATATCGCCATTGCATTTTTAGGGTTTTCAATTCTATCTCAAAGTGTATTTGCTCAAAAGAAACTTTCTGAGCAGCTAACCTTAACCGCAATGGAACAATTATGGCAGGATACTACCATTTTAAAAGGCAAAAAAGGGCCAAAATGGTCGTATGATATGGGTGTTGTTTTGGAAGGTGCTGCTGCCGTTTGGCGCAATACCGGCGATGGAAAGTATTTCAAATACATCCAAAGTTCGATGGATGCCTATTTGGATAAAGAAGGAAACATCACTACCTACAAAGCAGAGGATTCTAATATCGATAACATTAAAAATGGCCGTGCTTTATTACTGTTGTACAAAGTTACTGGGCAGCAAAAGTATTTGCTAGCGGTTAATAAGTTATACGACCAAGTTAAAAAACAGCCGAGAACGAAAGAAGGCGGTTTCTGGCATAAAAAGATTTATCCTAACCAAATGTGGCTGGATGGACTTTACATGGCTCAACCTTTTTACGCAGAATACGCAAAGCTGATGAAAAAAGATGCTGATTTCGACGATATCGCAAATCAGTTTATCTGGATGGAGAAAAATGCCCGGGATGCAAAAACAGGTTTGCTTTACCATGGTTACGATGAAAGCAGAGAAGAAAAGTGGGCAGATAAAAAAACAGGTCTGTCGCCAAACTTTTGGGGCAGGGCAATGGGTTGGTATATTATGGCACTGGTTGATGTGTTAGATAATTTCCCTAAAGATCACCCAAAATACAAAGAGTTATTAGCCATTTTAAACCGCACAGCAACGGCAACCGTAAAATATCAGGATGGAAAATCGGGCGTTTGGTGGGACATTTTAGATATGCCAACGCGAAAAGGTAATTACCTGGAAAGTTCAGCCTCAAGTATGTTTGTGTATGGTTTAGCCAAAGGAGTGCGAAACGGATGGTTGCCACAATCGTTTATGACTGCCGCAAACAAAGGTTACACAGGTTTAAAGAAAGAATTTGTTGAGAAAGCTGGCGAGGAACGCATTAATCTGACTAAAACTGTTTCTGTTTCTGGTTTAGGCGGAAAACCACGTTACCGCGACGGAAGTTTTGAATATTACATCAGTGAAAAGGTAATTACAAATGACCCGAAAGGGATGGGTGCTTTCATTTGTGCTGCTGCAGAGATGGAAGTTGCTGCCTTGCCGAAACCTGGAAAGGGTTTAACGGTTACGGTAGATAATTTCTTCAACAACGAATATATGATAGGCCCAACAGGCGATAAAATTCCGTTCCACTATTTATGGGAAGAGGATGATAACAATGGCTTCTCTTTATTTGGTAAAGTATTTAATGATGCAGGTGTAAAAACTGCAACATTGAAAACTGCCCCGACCACAACAAATTTAAAAAGTAGCAACATCTATATTATTGTTGATCCGGATACGCAAAAGGAAACTGCTAATCCAAACTTTATGAATACTGAGCATGCCAAACAAGTTGCAGAATGGGTAAAAGCGGGCGGCGTTTTAGTATTGTTGTTAAATGATGTGGGTAACTGTGAAATTACCAAATTCAACGCGTTGCCAGAGCTGTTCGGAATTAAGTTTAATGAGGATAGTCGCAATAAAGTTCAGGGACAGAATTTTGAGCAGGGCGCAGTTAAAATTCCTGCAGGAAATTCGATTTTTAAAACAGCGAAGAAAGTGTACATCAAAGAGATTTCGACGATTGCGGCTAAGAGTCCTGCAGTTTCCGCTTTAACGGACAATGGAGATGTACTCATCGCGACAGCAAAATATGGTAAAGGAACTATTTTCGCAGTTGGCGATCCTTGGTTTTACAATGAATACATCGATGGAAGAAAATTGCCGGAGGATTTAGAGAACTATAAAGCTACTAACGATTTAGTAAACTGGCTGATCAAGCAAGTGCCTGGTAAGAAGTAAATAAACCACAGATAAACAGGATGAACGCAGATAAAATAGGACTAGTATACCCTGGTTTCAATTTGGGTTTATCTGTGTGAATGTGTGGTTGCATAACCAAACAAACATGATAAAAATCAAAACATTATTCACCATTTCTTGCAGCATTCTATTGGCTTCTTGTTATGCGCAAATGCCCACAGATTCTACTGCAGAAAAAATGCTGGTTTACCAACTTGGTAATGGAGGTTGGCCGAAGCAACTGGAAGATAAAAGTGTGGTTAATTATGGCGCTACTTTAACACCAGAGCTGTTGGCAAAAGTAAAAGCGACTACTGATAAACATGCTACTTTTGATAACAAAGCAACAAGTAGAGAAGTCGTTTATTTAATCGGCGCTTACAAAAAAACGGAGAATAAAGCCTACTTAATGGCCGCAGAGAAAGGCCTCGATTATATTTTGGCAGCACAATACCCAAATGGAGGCTGGCCACAATATTATCCCGACCAATCTTTATATCGATCGCAAATTACTTTTAACGATGATGCGATGATCAATGTTTTGAACATTCTGCGGGATATAACAGAGAAAAAAAATGATTTTGATTTAGTGGATCAAAGGTATGATGGCAGAGCCGAAAAGGCGATTGTAAAAGGCATCGATTGTATTTTAAAAACTCAGTTTAAACAAAATGGAGAGTTAAGCATTTGGGCGGCTCAATATGATAAGGATACCATGCTGCCTGCAAAAGCCAGAAACTTCGAACCGGCATCACTAGCTACAAGCGAATCAGTTGGTATTATACGCTTTTTGATGGGTGTTAAAAGTCCATCAGCAGAAGTTAAAAAATCCATTGCAGCTGCAGTGAAGTGGTTTGATACCTACAAAATATCGGGTTATCGTTTCGACAGAGAAAAAGGCAAAACTGCAGCATTGGTTCAGGATGATAGCAGCATGGCTTGGGCCCGGTTTTATGATCTGGATAAAAATGTTCCCATTTTCGGCGATCGCGATAACTCAATCAAGTTAAAGTTAGAAGAGTTGATTCCAGAGCGAAGAAATGGCTACGCCTGGTACGGTAACTGGGGCCAGAAATTAATTGAAAAGGAATACCCGAAGTGGTTAGCGACTAAGGGAAAATAATAATTAAAATCACACTTCGTGCCTTGGCGCTTGGTGATTAAACAATAAAATATGCTTTTAAACAAAGAAAATCTAAAAAACATCAGCGGAGAAAAGGTGATCAAGCCAACTGCTGAAATGTTGGAGTTACCAGAGAAGGTAATTCAATTTGGCACGGGCGTTCTGCTACGCGGTTTACCTGATTATTTTATCGATAAAGCCAATCATCAGGGCATTTTCAACGGAAGAATTGTTGTGGTTAAAACTACTTCAAAAGCTGGAGTTGACGATTTTGCTGATCAGGATAATTTGTATACGCTAAGTGTTAAAGGAATTGAGGATGGCGTTGAGGTTGAAGAAAACATGATAAATTCATCGATCAGTCGTGTTTTATCTGCAACATCAGAATGGGCAGAGATTTTAAAAACAGCACATCAGCCAGAATTGAAAGTGGTAATTTCGAATACCACAGAAGTTGGAATTGTGAAAAGCGAAGACAATATTACTGATACTCCACCACAATCTTTTCCGGGGAAGTTATTGGGCTTTTTGCATGAAAGATATAAAGCCTTCAACGGATCGGCAGAAAGTGGAATGGTAATCGTGCCAACTGAATTGATCAGCGATAACGCAGATAAGCTGAAAGAAATTGTGTTAGACTTAGCCGTTCAAAACAAGTTGGGTTGGGATTTTGAAAACTGGTTAAGAACTGCCAATCATTTTTGCAAAACATTAGTAGATAGAATTGTTCCCGGAAGACTGCCTGAAGCATCGCAAAAAGTATTGGAAGCGGAGTTGGGTTACACTGATGGCTTAATGATTATGGCGGAACCATTCAGACTTTGGGCCATCGAATCGGCGAGCGAAAAAGTGAAAGAGGTATTATCATTTGCTTCGGCTGACAAAGGCGTTTTCATCGTTCCTTCCATCGATAAATTTAAAGAACTTAAGCTTCGCTTGCTTAACGGTACACATACCATTAGTTGCGGATTAGCCATTTTAGCAGGTTTCCATACCGTTAAAGAAGCCATGGCAGATAAAGCATTCGCTAATCATGTTTTAAAATTGATGAAAGAGGAAATTGTTCCTGTGGTAGAAAGCGGCGACATCACCAAAGAAGAAGCATTAGCCTTTGCCGAAAGCGTTATCGATCGTTTCAGCAATCCATCTTTAGCACACCAATGGCATGCCATTACCTTAAATTACACGCAAAAATTGCAGATGCGTAATATGCCTCTAATCAGAAGATATTATGCGTTGAAAAATGAAGTGCCTCAATTAACTGCACTCGGCGTTGCTGCTTACATCATTTATATGAATGCTGCACAAGATGGCGATACTTATACGTCGACAATAAACGGAAAATCATTCCCTATTCAAGACGAATTTGCAGAAGTATTACACAATTACTGGAAAAACCCAGAAACTGTAGTAGACAGTACGTTGGGCGATAGAAGGCTTTGGGATAAAAACTTAAACAACTATCCCGGTTTTAATGCTGCGGTAAAATCTTATGTAGATTTATTACAAAATAAAGGTGCAAAAGAAACTTTGAGTAACTTGCACTAAGAAAGAACAAATTGAAATGGTTACTAGAATTTTAAAAATCCATCCTAACGATAACGTACTTGTTGCCTTGCAAGATCTTGTAAAAGGCGAAACCATTATACACGATGGGCAAGAATATACTTTACAGGACGATATTAAAGCTAAGCATAAATTTTTTATGCAGGATATGAATGCCGGAGATCACATCATTATGTATGGGGTTTTGGTTGGGAAAGCACAACATTTTATCCTTAAAGGCGGCTTAATGGATACTGAAAATACTAAACATGCTTCAGATCCTTATGAGTTTAGACCCTACCACTATGAGTGGCATGCGCCAGATGTATCCAAATTTGAAGGTAGAACTTTCAATGGTTATATCCGCAATGATGGTCGCGTAGGAACAGCCAACTACTGGTTATTTATTCCTACTGTTTTTTGCGAAAACCGCAATCTTGATGTAATTCGCGAAGCCTTACATAATGAATTAGGTTATACCGTAACAGATAAGTATAAAACTTATGCTCATCACCTAGTAGAAGCTTATAAAAACGGAGAAATCCTAGAAGGAGCAGATTCGAGCGCAATCGGACAAGCGAATCCTGCGGCTAACCGCATTTTTAAAAATGTTGATGGGATAAAGTTTTTGAACCATCAGGGTGGTTGTGGCGGTACACGTCAGGATGCCGCTGTATTGAGCAAACTCCTAGCCGCTTATGCTGATCACCCAAATGTTGCAGGCGTTACTGTTTTAAGCTTAGGCTGCCAGAATTTGCAGGTAAAAGATTTTGTTGATGATTTGAAATTGCGTTCACCAAATTTTGATAAGCCATTATTCATTTTCGAACAGCAGCAATCGCAAAGCGAAGAACAATTAGTTAAAGAAGCAATCAGAAAAACCTTTATCGGTTTAACTGAAATTAATAAAATTGAGCGTCAGCCGGCGCCATTAAGCAAACTGGTTTTGGGTGTGAAATGTGGTGGTAGCGATGGTTTTAGTGGCATTAGCGCTAACCCGGCAGTTGGCTATACTTCTGATTTATTGGTAGGCCTAGGCGGAACCGTTCTTCTAGCCGAGTTCCCAGAACTTTGTGGCGCCGAACAACAATTGATCGATCGGACAAAAGACGAAACTGCAGCACGTAAGTTTATCCAATTAATGACGGCTTACAATCAAGCAGCAGAAAACGTTGGCTCTGGATTTTTTATGAACCCCTCTCCAGGTAATATTAAAGATGGTTTGATTACCGATGCCATTAAAAGTACTGGTGCCGCTAAAAAAGGCGGAACATCGCCAGTGGAAGATGTATTGGATTATACCGAGCCTGCTACAAAACCTGGTTTAAATTTGGTTTGTACACCAGGAAATGACGTGGAAGCTACAACAGGAAAAGCGGCGTCAGGTGCAACATTGATTTTATTTACCACGGGCTTAGGCACACCAACAGGTAATCCGGTCTGCCCAACCATAAAAGTTTCTACCAATAATGCTTTAACTAAACGCATGGGCGATATTATCGATATCAACTGCGGCCCAGTGATTGAAGGAGAGAAAACCATTGAGCAAATGGGTGAAGACATTTTAGAATATTGCATTAAAGCCGCCAGTGGCGAAGTGATTCCGAAAGCTGTACTCTTAAATCAAGATGACTTTATTCCTTGGAAAAGAGGCGTTAGTCTTTAGTAGGGGGTTTGAGTCGGGAATATTTAGTCCGAAGTCCAACTTTCACAAACCGTCGTTGCGAGGCACGAAGTAATCTGATTCATAAGATTGCTTTGTTAATTTAGATAACGAGGGATATAAAAACAAAATCCGTGGTCTGTGTCCTCACAGACCACATTAAAAAATACGATATAAAAGATAGGCGTTTTGAAAATCTCAAATCTCGTATCTAATGTCTCAAATCTCAAAAGAATGAAACCTTTTTTAGACGAAAATTTCCTTTTGCAAAATGAAACAGCTGAAAAGCTTTACCATGATTTCGCAAAATCATTACCCATTATCGATTATCACAATCACTTAATTCCGGAGCAAATTGCAAACGATAAGCAGTTTGAAAATATTACACAGGTTTGGTTGGCAGGCGATCACTACAAATGGAGAGCGATGCGAGCCAATGGAGTTGATGAAAAATACATCACCGGCGACGCATCTGACTTTGAAAAATTTGAGAAATGGGCTGAAACGGTACCTTACACTTTGCGTAATCCTTTATACCATTGGACTCATTTAGAGCTGCAAAGATATTTTGGAATCGCCGATATTTTATCTGGCAAAACCGCTCGTAAAATTTACGATGAATGTTCTGCAAAGTTGCAAACTCCAGAATATTCTGTTCGCGGCTTGTTGGCAAAAATGAATGTAGAAGCGGTTTGTACGACTGATGATCCGCTGGATAGCTTAAACTTTCATCAGCAACTGGCAGCCGAGGGTGTAGCCTTAAAAATGTTGCCGGCTTTCCGTCCGGATAAGGCGATGAACAGTGATGATGTTGCCGGCTTAAACGATTATATTAACAAATTGGAAGGTGTTGTGAGTAAATCAATCTCCAGTTTTCAAGAATATATCGACGCCTTAAAAAGTCGCCACGATTATTTTGCCGAAAACGGTTGCTCGGTTTCCGATCACGGCTTAGAGCAGATTTATGCCGAAGATTATACGGATGAAGAAATCAGCTCAATTTTTGATAAAATCCGTAGCAATCAGGAGATTTCTTACGAGGAAAACTTAAAATTTAAATCAGCTATGCTGATCTATTTTGCAGAATGGGATCACGAAAAAGGATGGGTGCAGCAGTATCATCTAGGCGCTTTACGTAATAACAATGCCCGAATGTTACGTCAGTTAGGCCCAGATACAGGATGGGATTCAATTGGTGATTTTAGCCAGGCGAGAATGCTTTCAAAATTTTTAAACCGTTTAGATAACCAAGATAAACTGGCGAAAACCATCATCTACAACTTAAACCCTGCAGATAATGAACTTATCGCCACAATGATTGGAAACTTTAATGATGGTTCTGTTGCGGGCAAAGTTCAGTTCGGTTCCGCCTGGTGGTTTTTAGATCAGAAAGACGGCATGATTAAACAATTAAATGCACTATCAAACATGGGGCTTCTAAGCCGTTTGGTGGGGATGTTGACAGATTCACGTAGTTTCTTGTCTTTCCCACGCCACGAATATTTCCGCCGAATTGTTTGCAATCTGTTTGGCGAAGATGTGGAGAATGGAGAATTGCCAAATGATATTGAGTGGGTAGGCAAGATAGTGCAGGATATTTCTTATTTTAACGCAAAAAATTACTTTACCTTTTAATTAAAAATTTCGGTGGCGTTTTCATGAACCGGAATAATCTGGTTCGTGGCCACACGAACTAAAGCAAAACCGATAAAACATATAATGAGTGACCAGATATCATCCTTGGTAAAAAAAGGAGAAAAAGTTTTAAGTTTCGGAGAAATCCTTTTGCGTATTTGCCCTGATATGGATGGGCAATGGTTAAAGGAAAGTAGGTTGCCTTTTTACGTTGGTGGCGCTGAACTAAATGCGGCCACTGCATTGGCGTTGTGGAATGTTCCATCTGCTTATTTATCGGCTATGCCAGATAATTCTGTTACCCGAGAGATTGAAGAGTATTTAAAAGTTAGAAATATTGATACCTCGCCAATGGTTTTTGGCGGCGATAGATTGGGGTTATACTATCTCCCAAAAGGGAAAGATTTAAAAAATGCCGGAGTAATTTACGATAGGGCAAATTCTTCTTATGCAGAATTGAAAGTTGGTCAGATTGACTGGGATAAAGTTTTTCAGGGGATTACCTGGTTCCATTTCAGCGCTATATGTCCTGCTATCAACCAATCGATAGCTGATGTTTGCCTTGAGGCTTTAAAAGAAGCAAGTGAAAGAAATATTATTATTTCGCTGGATTTAAATTACAGAGCTAAACTCTGGAAATATGGTAAAGATCCGATAGATGTTCTACCTGAACTGGCAAAATATTGCACTTTAATCATGGGCAACGTTTGGGCGGCTAACAAAATGTTAGGTACTGCTCTTCACGAAGATTTAAAGCCCACAGAAGGTTATGCAAAGGAAACGTTACTGCAACAAGCAACGGATACCTCTAAAGAAATATTAAGTTTGTTTCCAGCTTGCAGAGCTGTAGCCAACACCTTCCGTTTCGATAATGGAAAAGGAATACAATATTACACCGCAATTTATACCGAAGACAAACTAACCGTATCTGAAGAATATGTTTCAGATGAAATTTTAGATAAAGTAGGCAGTGGCGATTGTTTTATGGCAGGATTAATTTATGGTTTTTATAACCAGTTACCTGTGGAAGAAACTTTAAATTTTGCAACCGCTGCAGCCTACGATAAATTATACATTCCAAGCGATGCCACGACGAGTACCGTAGCAGACATTGAAAAAATAATGATACGCCATGATTAGTAACAAACACAAAATTTTAGATGCCATTTTAGAACAAGGGATGCTTCCGCTTTTCTATCAGGATAGCGAAACTGGAAGTGTAGAAATTTTACGCACTTTGTATAATGCAGGTGTCCGCGTTTTTGAATATACCAATCGTGGTAAATCCGCTTTACCTAATTTTAAAAAGTTAAAAGAAGTACGTGATGCTGAAATGCCTGATCTTTATTTGGGTATTGGCACCATCAAAACAGCTGCTGATGCAAATGCTTTTATCGATGCCGGAACAGACTTTATCGTGGCGCCAATCGTAAACCCTGAGGTAGCTGAAATAGCGAACAAAATCGGGATGCTTTGGATTCCTGGATGTATGACGCCGACGGAAATTAGTATTGCACAACAGCATAAAGCAATGTTAATTAAGATTTTCCCTGCCAACATTTTAGGACCGGAGTTCGTATCATCAATAAAAGATTTATTCGCAGGGCAATTATTTATGCCTACAGGTGGCGTTGAAATCGATGCTGAGAATTTAAAAACCTGGTTCAAGGCTGGCGTTTGTGCGGTAGGCATGGGCAGCAAATTAATTAGTAAAGACGTAATGGCAAAAGGCCTTTATGAAGAACTGGCAGATAACACCAAACTCGCACTCGACTTAATTAAGCAAAGCAAGTAAAATTTAAATACCACTAACCAAATGAATCAACCAAAAATAGGCAAATACCGATGGACGATATGTTTACTCCTGTTTCTTGCCACCACCATAAATTACTTAGATAGACAGGTACTTTCGTTAACATGGACAGATTTTATTAAACCAGAGTTTCATTGGGATAATAATGATTATGGAAATATTACCGCATTGTTCTCTATATTTTATGCCATTTCAATGCTTTTTGCTGGTCGTTTGGTTGATAAGTTAGACACCAAAAAAGGCTTTCTCTGGGCAATTGGTGTATGGTCTGTTGGTGCGTGTTTACATGCTTACTGCGGTATCGCTACTGCCGGAATCATCGAAGGCAATTGGTTTGTAGGATTCGAAGGAGCAAAAGAAATTATTGGTAGAGTTAACGATACCGGAATGGTTGTTTCGGTAAGTGTTACTTTGTTCATCTTTGCAAGATTTGTTTTGGCAGTAGGTGAAGCCGGGAATTTCCCTGCGGCGATTAAAGCCACAGCAGAATATTTCCCTAAAAAAGACCGTGCTTTTGCAACCAGTATCTTTAATGCTGGGGCTACTGTGGGTGCTTTGGCTGCTCCGATTACCATTCCTTTTATTGCGAAGGCTTATGGCTGGGAAATGTCTTTCATCATCATCGGTGCTTTAGGTTTTGTATGGATGGGACTTTGGGTTTTCGTTTACAACAAACCAGAATTGCATAAAAGAGTAAGCGCTGAAGAGTTGGCCTACATCCAACAAGATTTAATCGCAGATAGAAAATTGGCCGATTATGTAGAAGAAACCAAAGAAAAAGTATCGTTTATCGATTGCTTCAAATACAAACAAACCTGGGCTTTTGCCTTTGGTAAATTTATGACGGACGGTGTATGGTGGTTCTTTTTATTCTGGACACCAGCCTATCTTAAATCGGTTTACGGAATGGACTCTACCCAGAGTGCTTTACCTTTATTTGTGCTTTACATGATTACGCTGCTATCCATTATCGGCGGCTGGTTACCAACTTACTTCGTTGATAAAAAAGGCATGAACCCTTACGAAGGCAGAATGAGAGCGATGCTAATTTTCGCATTTTTTCCGCTTTTAGCTTTGGCAGCACAACCTTTGGGTCATATTACTTATTGGATTCCAGTAATCATCATCGGTATTGCCGGAGCAGCACACCAGGCTTGGTCAGCAAATATTTTTTCTACCGTGGGCGATATGTTTCCTAAAAAAGCCATTGCAACTATTACTGGCATCGGTGGTATGGCAGGCGGTATCGGCTCTTTCATTATCAATAAAGGATCGGGTTTACTGTTTGATTATACGGGTAAAAATGAAATCGTTTTTATGGGTTTCAAAGGCGAAGAAGCCGGTTATTTCATTATCTTCTCTATCTGTGCGGTTTGTTACTTAATTGGCTGGACAGTGATGAAAACATTAGTACCGAAGTATAAAGTTATCGAATTAGCATAATTATCAGGCTGAAGGTTTGCGAATTAACTACGCTAAACCTTCAGCCTTAAAAATAAAACTAATCTATACTTAAACTATAGATTAACACCATTATAAACCCTAACAACCAAGCCAACATTGAGCACCACGCTAAACCTCGAAAGTATTTTCGTTGAAGAGAACCAGATTCCAGATGAATTTAGGCTCAAAGAAGAAATCAATCAAAAAGAGTTTCTATCTAATGGAGAAATGAAACCGTGGAACGGACCTTTTAACGAGGTTTTTTCTCCAGTTTGCATCAAAACTCCCGAAGGATACAAAAGGAAGCGCATCGGAAGTTTTCCCGTATGTACCGAAAAAGAATCCACCGAGGCTTTAGATGCAGCCGTAGCGGCTTACGATAATGGTCGCGGGCAATGGCCAACCATGAGCGTAGCCGATCGCATTACCTGCGTAGAAAACTTTACGCACAAAATGCTGGAGCAAAAGGAGATTGTGGCTAAGCTGATTATGTGGGAAATTGGTAAATCTTACGCCGACTCAATCAAGGAATTCGATCGTACAGTTGAATATATTTACGCAACCATCGATGCCCTGAAAGATATTGACAGGCAATCTTCTCGTTTCGAAATCGAGCAGGGAATTGTTGCTCAGGTACGTCGTTCGCCGCTGGGCGTTGTGCTGTGTATGGGTCCGTTTAATTATCCCTTAAATGAAACTTTTACTACTTTAATTCCGGCCCTGATTATGGGCAATACACTTTTATTTAAACCACCTAAACACGGAACGTTATTGCATTATCCCTTGCTAGAT
Organism: Pedobacter sp. MC2016-05; assembly: GCF_026239735.1. Taxonomy (GTDB): domain Bacteria; phylum Bacteroidota; class Bacteroidia; order Sphingobacteriales; family Sphingobacteriaceae; genus Pedobacter. The sequence continues at coordinate 46,636 of NZ_JAPIVT010000010.1, read as the reverse complement.
GCTTTCCGTTCAAGCTTTCCAAAAGGAGTTGTAAATACCATTTATGGTCGCGGAAATACCATTGTACCAGGTTTAATGAAATCAGGGAAAATCAATGTATTAACTTTGATCGGTTCAAGCAAGGTGGCAAATGAGCTTAAGAAATTGCATCCAAAAGTAAACCGTTTAAGAGCTATTTTAGGCTTAGATGCCAAAAACGCAGCCATCATCACTAAAGATGCTGATCTGGATCTGGCGGTTTCTGAAACTGTTTTGGGCTCACTTTCGTTTAATGGCCAGCGCTGTACAGCATTGAAAATTGTTTACGTTCACCGAAGTTTGGCACAAGAATTCTTAAAACGGTTTTCTACAGAAGTTGAAAAGCTAAAATTCGGAATGCCTTGGGAAAAGGGCGTAAATCTAACGCCGCTACCTGAATTAAATAAACCTGAATATTTAAAAGATTGCATTGATGATGCCATTGCGCATGGCGCTAAAGTGGTAAACAAGAATGGTGGTCAAATTTTCGAAACGTTTGTTTATCCTGCCATTGTATATCCGGTAAACAGCAACATGAAACTGTATCGAGAAGAGCAGTTTGGACCGATTGTACCGGTTGTTCCTTTTGATGATTTGGAAGAACCCATCGAATATTTAATCGGCTCGCCCCACGGACAACAAGTAAGTATTTTTAGCAGCAATGCCAATGTCATTTCATCACTAATCGATCCTTTGGTTAATCAGGTAAGCCGGGTAAACATTAATTGCCAATGCCAACGCGGACCAGACGTCTTCCCTTTCACAGGCCGTAAAGATAGTGCCGAAGGAACACTTTCTGTCGTTGATGCTTTGCGTTCCTTTTCTATCCGCTCATTGGTGGCCACCAAATTTACCGATGACAACAAGAAACTATTAAATGAAATTGTGAATGGGAATGATTCAAATTTCTTAAGTACGAAGTATATTTTTTAGTAAATAGTTAAAAAGTTGGCCGCAGATTCACAGATTGTTTTGTGAATCTGCGGCTTTTTTGCCTTTTGAGAGATAATCAGCTTGATTTGAAGAATCCTGAGGTGGAATTTATTAAGCATCTTTCATGCTAATGATACCCTGAAATAAATTTAGCATGACGACTAGGTTAGAGAAATAGCAAAGCAATCTCAAAAGCCAATAGCTGTAGCAACCCTTTATTTCAATTTCTTCACCAAGCTCAGTTTGTTTTCTCTGATTCCCTGCACTGCCAGGCCGGCTATTTGTTTCGCGCCATCTGGACTTAGATGTGTATCATCCTTTTTCCCTTTGGGATAATTTACATGTCCGGAATCAACATGAAGAAACAATTTTATAGATGCCTGATTACCTAATTTATTCAATAATTTTTCTGTTTTGGCCAGCATATCAATCAGCGGCACTTTTAATGAATCTGCAACCAATCTTGTAATTTTAGGATAATCGCCATGCGAATCTACCAGCACACCGTCCTTAAAGCTTCTCCTCGAAATTGGTGTAAGCAATACGGGAATGGCCTTTTTACTCCTGGTTTCATTAACATAATTAATAAGGTTGATTTTAAAATCTGCTAAGGAAACACCAACCGTTGGCTTATCGATTTTCTCATCATTGTGCCCGAATTCAATAAATACATAATCGTCCACTTTCAAATTATCCAAAACCGGTTGCCATCGCTTTTCAGCACGGAAAGATTTAGTACTTCTGCCATTTAAAGCCCTGTTATCTACTTTCACTTCGTCCTTAAAAAAACGCTGCAATTCCATCCCCCAACCCGTTTCAGGGAACTTATCTGCTGCCTTATTTGCCGCAGTAGAATCGCCAATAATATATAGGACTGTTTGTTTCTGTTGAGATTTGAAAGCAAACAATAGCACAAGGAGGGCCATGCCAAAGCCGGCGTAAAATTTTGGTTTATTCATTATAAATCCGTTAAAGGGTTCCAGTGATCAGATCCACTGAGAATATTTTTAAGGTTGCATGTTTTAGCTTCTTTATCTGATAATTGTTTGGTCCATGGGAGTCGGGTTGATGGTGAAGCGCCCAAACCTGCACTTTGATATTCGGCGTAAAGTGCGGTTTGTTCTTTATCAGGAAACATTTTGTCACCTTTCCAGGGACTCCATCCGAGAGGTGAAATATGCTTCCCTAATTCGCATTGGATGAAAACTGTTTTGGCGTATGGCCGCCATGGACGTCCTAAATAGGCTTTGGAAACGTAAGGATCAGCAATGATTTTGCAATTCAAAAACACAAAACCGAAAGGTTGATTTTGTGAGGTTGAGGCGGCTGTAATGTAAGAATCGCTTAAATTTTTGATAATACAATTCTGAAAAACTACAGTCGATTTCCCGAAAATAAAATCGGTTGTTCCTTCAATAAAGCAATCCTGGTAAAACTGGCGACTACTTTCTGTTGCTGCATATAAAGTATCCTGATTGCCTGAAATATTACAGTTCTTTGCGGTGAAACGATCGCTTTCAACATGCAATGCTACTGCCTGCCCAACACGACCGGCAGCGTTTATGATGGTCAATTTTTCCAACGAAACATCACTCCCCTGAACTAAAATTGTGTAAGAAGTATAAGTAGACATCTTCTCCAAACCAAATGCATCTTTGCCTCCAGGAACCGGTTTTCCAGAATAATCGTTGTTGGTGATGATGGTATGTTCTTTACTTTCTCCTATCAGTTTCAGGTTTATCTTCCAAGAAGGAATAACGATTTTTTCCTGATAGGTACCATTTTTAATTTTGATGACTACTTGTTTTTCCCCTAAATCACGAATGGAATTTACCGCTTCCTGAATGGTTTTGTAGTTTCCAGTACCATCCTGAGCAACCGTAATTTCTGCCGGGTATCTAGGGTCCTGAGCATTTGCCTGAATGAAAGTTAGTACCAGAAAAAGAAAAATGAAATATTTAAACGATGTAAGCTGACTCATGCTATAAATTTAAACGCTAGAATTTAAAATCCATAAAAAAGGCAGATAAAATCTGCCCTTGAATATAAATAGGGATATTAATTTCTCCACCTCGGATCTCCGACCGCGTTGGCTCTCAAATCTGATTGACTAATGGTAAAGTTGCCTGCAGCTGCATTGGTAAATCCAGGATTTAGGGTTGTAAAGGTTCCCGTATCATTTCTAGCATTTGCAGCGGTACTTGCTGTAAAGTTAGGGGCATTAAAATAGTTATTTTCCGTTACCGAAGTTAGTGTTGTTGACGCCTGATTTGTATAGTAGTTGTCGCTATCTGAAATGATATTTTTTGCAAACGTTATCTGGTTCAGCAGCAAACGAATGTATAAATAGCGACCAGAGGCTTTACTTAACGCTTTATAAAAGGTATTTGTCCTGATGGTGATGATGCTGGTGGTACCAGGGAAATTAGTCGTTCCGTCCATTCTAAACAGATCTCTTGAGCCATCTTCAGTGATGTTAAATACCGTATTGTTTTCAAACAAAAAGTTTTTGGCTAAACCAGTTCTGAAATCTACAAAACCAGCTCCCGCACAGGCTACATCATGAATCAAATTCCCTCTAAAAGTAATGTTTTCTGCAAGAGCTTTTACATTAATGTATAAAATGCCTTTTGCATAATTCTTAATTTCACTATCTTGGATTGAAAGATTTCCATAGGCATTATCTGAGGCTTCATCATAAACAATTGTTTGACCGGCTATAGAACCTGTACCATCCAGCAACAAATCTTTTATTGCCAGCCCCGCGTTAGCTCTAAGTTTAAAGGCTGCCCCTACTATAACTGGTTTAGAAGATGGTCTAGCGCCTTTTAAAGAAATAGATTTGCCAATCACTAAATCTGCATTGATATTGTATGTACCTGGAAAAAGGGCAAAAACATCACCAGCATTTGCGTTAGTAATTAAGATAGCCAAGTTATCTGCAGGTGTTACGGCAATAGCGCCACCTAAATCAAGTGGGGTAGTAAACGTAATTGTGCCACGTACTTTTGCGCCGTTAAGCAGTTTTGCCGTGTATACCGTTTCGCCTGTTAAACCTGTAATCACCGCTTCGCCAACAGCAACTTCGGCGGCAGTAATGGTAAGGGTAATATTGCCTGGGGTAAAGGTAATTGTTGTAGCTGCTTGTCCGGCTGGCCAGTTAAGCGTGGCAGATGTTGCCGTCAATTTAGCCGTATTTACAGCCTGAAAAATTTGCTCTGCATCAGTTTTGGCTGTAGCGGTAACATATTTTGAATCTGTTACCCCTTCGCCAACCGCCTTTACACGGATGGAATATTGCGTATCACCAGTCAAACCTGTTAGCGTATACGGAACTTGCAGAAATGTAATGTTATCAACTGTTTTTGTTGGCGTTCCTGAGAAATCGGCAGTTTCAAAAACTTCGATTGTATAAGTTTTTGCATTATTAACTGCCTTCCAGGTTAATCTAACGCCAGTTTTATCAACAATGGTAGCGGTTAAGCCTGTTGGCGAAAATGCCCTGTCTACTTGCAGCTTTGTAATTTCTTCCGTTACATTATCTTTACAACCCAATAAACCAATTGAGGTCAATACACAGCAAATGATGGTATATAGTTTATTTCTATTCATAACCCTGTTCATTATAAGTTCAAGTTTTTGTTGTTCAACAATCCGTTGGATGAGTCTAAGAAAACCTGCCATATCGGCCAAACTTGTTGTGCGTTTGGATCTTTAACAGCTAGCGCATCCCAATAAGTAGAAGCATCGCCAGTAGCCACCATCGTCCAGGCTTTATTAGAAGTATAACCTAAAGCCACACCCTGGGCATCGGTATCGCCAAAATTTAAACCATAAATTTCGACATTTTCGCCATTGGCAGCTGTTTTGTAATATATTTTTAAAGGAAGTGCTGCATATTTACCTTGTCTGTTTTCTAATTGTTGCAACTTCGTTTTTGCTTCAGCGATTTTTGTGTTGAGCAAATTCCAGCGAATTAAATCGCCTTTCCTCAACATTTCGCCTGTAAATTCCAATGCTCTCTCATTTACAATAGCATCAAAAAATGTTTGCTTAGATGCCGTTGCAGATGCCATAAATGTAGTTACTTTTGCTGCGTTGCCCGGGAAAGCACGATCGCGGATCATTTTTAAATATGGAGCAGCGGCAGCTGGTCCATCCAACTCATTAATGGCTTCAGCGGCCATTAAAACTACGTCTGCATAACGCATATACATCCAATTCAAGCCATCATCGTTGGTTGAGGTAACGCGTCTTTTCATCCACTCGTAACGGTACTTACCGAAGTATAAACGGCCTAAGCTTGACGGAACCTGATATCCACCTGTGTCGCCGGTGCCGCCATCCCATTCGTAAGGCACCACGGTAACGTCTCTTCTAACATCACCTGTTTCATACTCGTAAAGCATAATTGGATTGGGTCCATTAGTGCCACCTTTATTCTGACCGGTGTATTTATCTGTTTTTAGATGCTTCACTCCCAAATCAAAAATCACACGGCCTCTGCCTTCACTAAAAGGAATTTCCCAAACAGACTCTAATCCTGCTGCACCAGCCTCTTCATTAAGTTTTCTGAAAACTTCTTCGAAACCCAACAAGCGAAGTTTGCCACTATTAATAATATCCACACATTCTTTTTTGGCAATGGCATACATTTTATCTTTCGATAAATCGGCATCGGCACTCAAGCGAACCGTACCATCCAAGCGTTGTGCATAACCACCTGCAGCCAAGGCCAAACGGGCTCTCAATCCTTTAGCAAAAGCTTTGCTTACACGCTCTACCTTAGCAGTTGTTGCATTTTCATTTGGCCATGGCAGATAACCTGCTGCTTCATCCAGATCTTTTAAAAGCTGTTTATAAATTACATCTCTATCATTTCTGGCCAGATAAGTTGTAGCTGTCGTAATCGGTTCGAAACGAGCAGGAACATCGCCCCAACCTTTAATTAAATCATTATATAAAACGGCACGAAGCGTTAATATTTCGCCAAGAATCTGCGCCATTTGAGGGCTGCTTGAAATGTTACCATAAGTTCGGATACCGCTAATTGCTAAGTTTGCTCGCTCAATGCCTTCATAAAACTTCGCCCAGGCATTGTTATCTGTATTCATCTGCCCGTTATTTACGTTGGTGTTGTAATTTGAAAGCCGCGATTTATCATCAGCCGTTGCTTTTAAGGCATTATTTACTTCAGTATCGTTGTTAATGCCATAGAATACTAAAAAACGACCGCGATAAGAATTGGTTTCGCCAAAAGACTGGATAATTCCAGCAACTGCTCCTTCTGCTAAACCCGGCGTTGAAAAAATAACTGATTCATCCAAAGACGATTTAGTTGGTGCTTCCAGCGTCTTTCTACAACTGTTTAAAGTAGTTATCCCTGCAATAACAAACAGGATATATATAATCTTTTTCATATTCTTAAAAATTAGAAATTAACATTTAAACCAAACACAAACGACTGACTTTTAGGGTAAGCCGAGTAATCTACTCCCGGCGTAAGGTTGGTTCTACGGCGGGTAGAAACCTCTGGATCGAAACCTGTGTAATTTGTTAATAACCAAAGGTTATAGGCAGAAGCATAAACCCTTAATTTTTTCATTTTCAGCTTTTCAGATATTTTTGATGGCAATGTATAGCCCAATGTTAATGTAGATAAACGCAAGAAAGATCCATCTTCTACAGCCCAATCGCTTAAAACGAAAGTTTTCATATATGGCGACCATAAAGTAGTATTTGCATTCATCGCTGTAAGTTCAGCAGGGTCGTTACTGATGGTTCCATCAGCACGAAGATTGTTCCAACGGCTGCCACTTTCCATAATCGAAATCATATTTCTAGAATTGTATTTACTGGTTGATGTATATTCGATTTTATTGGCATTGTAAATATCATTACCATAACTCCAATTGAAGTAAGCGCCAATATCGAAGCCATAAATTCTGGAATTAACTGAAAAACCTCCGGTATTTAATGGGTTTGCATTTCCGATAACCGTTCTGTCTGAAAGATCTATTTTGCCATCACCAGAAAGATCTTCAATCTTCATTGTACCCGGACGGATCGTTCCTAAAAATTCCTTACCATCAACTACGCCTGGCTTTAAGGTCCAGGTACCGGTAGTTGAGTTGAATCCAGAAAAATCAGAAACTTCATATCTTCCTGCATTGCGGTAGCCATAAATTCTTCCAACTGATGATCCTTCTTCCACTAAATAATCAACATTAATTTCTGTGGATGCCCAATTGGATGTACCATTGATGTTTTTAATTGCGCCTAATGAGATGATTTTGTTTCTGTTGAAGTTGATGTTGGCACTAAAACTCAAATCAAAATTTGTTTTTTTAATGGCATTCCAGTTCAATGAAAACTCCAGTCCTTTGTTCTGTGTTTCGCCGATATTGCGATATTGAAAATCATAACCAGTACCAGCAACCGGAAATTGAAGCAGTAAATCTTTCGTACGGTTTAAATAGGCATCAATGGTACCGGTAAGTTGATAATTGAATAATGAAAAATCCAATCCGATATTTTTAGTCACTGTAGTTTCCCACTTCAAATCTGGATTCGCCATTGTTTTTGATGCTGCCCAGTAGTTATTAAAGCCATTTACCCAAGTGGTTACCGAGTTTTGGAAAGTTTGGTTCATTTGCCCGGGAGGAATATTATTGTTACCAGCCGTACCGTAACTTGCTCTTAGTTTCAAATCTGTTAGCCATGATTTGGTTCCTTTCATAAAGTCTTCCTGCGAAACTCTCCAGGCTCCAGAAACTGAAGGAAAATATCCCCATCGATTTTCAGGAGAAAATTTAGATGAGCCATCTGCTCTAAATGTGGCGCTTAACAGGTATTTACCCTGAAAATCATAGTTTGCCCTTCCAAAAAATGAAAGTAATTTATCATCAGGAGAAAAGTTATTGTCAATTGAGTTGGCTTTTCCTTGCGTTGATAATACTCGTGCTTCCTGAAAACCAAAAGATTTTGGAAATCCATGTACCACGTTGGTTAAAACACCTAATTCTGTTTTAATAAATTCCTGCCCCAGCAACATATTCAGGTTATGATCTTTACCTAAAATTTTACTGAAATTATAATTTAAGGTATTGGTGTTTCTGATACTGTTTCTATTGGTATTGGTGAATATAATCGCCGGAAAATTCTGGTTCTCCGCTGACGGCACATTTCTAACGTAATAGGTTGTGTTGCCATAAAAGCGATCCATGTCATTTCTGAAACCATCATAACCCACTTCAGACCTTAATCTTAAATTTTCGATGATATCATAGCTTATTGCACCATTGATATTGTAGGTTTTTCGATGCACATACTGATCATTATCAGAAATAGAAATCAGTGGATTGTATAGATTAAATTCATCATCCGTTTCGGTAGTAGTGGTTAATCCCGGAACTGGAAATGATGGATAAAGCATGGCATTTTTCAATCGGGAATCGGCAGAAGAAACCTCATTTTGTTCATTTGCACCACCACCTTTCGTTTTTGCATCCGCGTATCTCAAACCAAAATCAAGGGTTAAGCCTTTGTATAATTTGTGATTTAATTTGAAGTTGATGTTCTGTCTTTCAAAGTCTGAAAGTTGCATAATGGCTTTGTCTTTGACAAAACTATGGCTTAAGCTGTACTTCGTTTTTTCGCCACCACCGCTAATGTTTATGTTTTGGTTAAAGGTAGTTCCGGTGCGCCCGAAAATAATTTCCTGCCAATCGTTAGCAGGCACATTTCTATACAAATCAATGTCTTGATAGTTGCCAAAATATTGAGTGTAGTCATTTGGTGTCTTGTCTAAAGCCGCCCTTTCGTACTGCCAGGTAACATAGTCAATTGGCGTTAAAACATCAAGTTTATTAGCCAACTGCTTAACGCCCGTAAAAACGTTGTAACTTACCGATGTTTTACCATCTTTACTGTTTTTTGTTGTAACCAAAATTACACCGTTTGCACCCCTCGACCCATAAATTGCGGTAGATGATGCGTCTTTTAATACATCAATAGTTTCGATATCTTGTGGGGCTATATCAGCGATCGATGCAACCGGGAAACCATCAACAATATAAAGTGGAGAGTTATCACCGGTAATTGACCCGCCACCGCGAACACGAACCACTAAATCTGCATCGGGAGAACCTTCGGTAGTGGCAATGTTAATCCCAGCTACCCGACCCTGGATGGCTTCTAATGCTGAAGAAACTGGCGCCGCTGCAATTACATCTGCACCAACAGAAGAAACTGCTCCGGTTAAATCTTTCTTCCTAACCACACCATAACCAATGTTAACAGTTACTTCTTGCAGTGTATTGGCATCTTCTTCTAAAGTGATATCCAATTTGCTTTGATCAGCAAGTGTGATGGTCCGGGTTTTATACCCAATGTAGGTAAACGTAAGCACTCCGCCCTTTTGGGGCACAGTAACTTTAAATACGCCATTTGCATCGGTACTGCCGCCAGTTTTCGAATCTTTTACGGTTACACTAACGCCCACCAAAGGTTGTCCGTCTGTCTTGTCTTTAACCGTTCCCGTAAACTGCTTGGTTTGCGCGCTGGCTACAGAAAACACAAAAACAGATAGAAGTGATAAAACGAGTAGAAATTTGCTCATAATTATTAATTTTATTGAATAGTTGATTGCTAAAGAATTGGGTAATTCATTGCAGAAAGAATATATAATTCTATTGCAGCATATTTTTGTTGGTTAATATTTGGTTAGAATGATATAACAATTTTACAAACTTAAAATGGTTTGAAATCAGATTTAACTAAAAAAGTGTGCAAACGTTCCCAAAAACGTCATTTTAACGCTTATTAATATGGGTGTCAAGAATGCCATAAAAGATATTTTTTGTAACTTGTTCGCATTACCATAAAATGAGATTTGAAACTTCCACCATAAAAGACATCGCCAAGGCGCTCGGACTATCAACTTCGACGGTTTCCAGAGCTTTGCGAGATCGTTATGAGATTAGTGAGGAAACCAAAAAACTTGTTTTAGCTTATGCGGAAAAGGTAAATTATCGGGCCAATCCAATCGCCCGGAGCTTGAAGGAAAGGCGCAGTTATTCCATCGGTATTATTGTTAGTGAGATTGCCAACAACTTTTTTTCACAGGTGATAAATGGCATCGAATCCATTGCATATGATCGAGGCTACCACGTAATTATTTCTCAAACCCATGAGTCATACAAGCAAGAAAAACTTAACGTAGAGCATCTTGCATCAAGATCGATTGATGGTTTGCTAATCGCACTTTCGTCGGAAACGCAAGACATCACTTATCTCCGGAATTTATATTCAAAAGGATTGCCTATTGTTTTTTTTGATCGTGTACCGGAAGATTTTGACACGCACAAAGTGATTGCCAACAACTTCAAAGGTTCTTTTGATGCTACTGAACACCTGATTTTATCGGGGAAGAGAACGATTGCACATTTAACGAATTCTGAAAATTTATCCATCACCAAAGAGCGTTTAAAAGGCTATCAGGCGGCTTTGGCCAAATATCATATTGAATTTAAGCCTGAATTGGTAAAATATTGCCAGCACGGAGGAATGCATTCTGCAGAACTTGAGCAAGCAGTAAAAGAACTTTTGCCTTATAAACCGGATGGTATTTTTATCTCAAGCGATAGGTTAACCACCGGTTGTCTCATGGCTTTAAAAAAAACCAATCCAGAGGTTGCTCATAAAATTGCCATTGCCGGTTTCACTAATTCCAATTTGGTCGAATTATTTTCTCCATCCCTAACATCTGTTAAACAGCCCGCCTTTGAAATGGGACAAGTAGCCACTGAACTTTTAATCTCTATGATTGAGGCTAAAAGGGAAATTACCGAATTTGAGACTAAAATTCTTGATACTGAACTGGTAAGAATGCAGAAAAACATCGGAAACAGATTCTTGTAAACCGCTAGTTGTAAGGCGTTCTTGCGATATGCGTTATAAAGTTTAATTAATCAGACGTGATTAAAAACTAGGACAGGCTCAAGCTTCTACACTCAACACTTTAAAGTCCCAACTCCAAACTAATTATTACCTTTGCAGCATGGTAGAAATCGTATTAAAAAAGGGGAAAGAAAAAGCTGCACTACAAAGACATCCATGGGTATTTTCGGGCGCACTTGAAAAGGTAAAAGGAAAGCCTGAAAATGGAGAAGTGGTTAAAGTTTCCGCCTTTGATAATGAATTTCTTGCCTATGGCTATTTCAACAGTAATTCTAGAGTTGCCGTTCGTTTATTAGAATGGGATGAAACACAAACTATCGACAAAAAATGGTACGAAAATCGTTTGAAACAGGCTATTGCTTCCCGTCAGTTTATTCTTAATGAGCAAACCAATACTTGCCGTTTAGTATTCAGCGAAGCTGATTTTTTACCTGGCTTAATCGTCGATAAATATGCTGGTTTTCTCTCTCTACAAATTTTGAGTTCAGGAATTGAAAGCGTTAAAAAGGATATTGTTGAGATCTTAAAAGCGGAACTTCAACCTAAAGGGATCTTTGATAAGAGCGATGCTACTGCCCGTACGCATGAGGGTTTACCAATTGAAAACGGCTTGCTTTGGGGTGAAAATCCACCTGAGTTTTTAGAAGTTAAAGAGAACGGTATTGCTTATCATATCAACATCGCCGAAGGTCAAAAATCTGGCTTTTATTGCGATCAACGCGACAACAGAAAAATATTAGCCAGTTATACCAAAGGCAAAAAGGTATTGGATTGCTTTAGTTACAGTGGCGGTTTCAGCTTAAATAGTTTAGCAAATGAGGCAGCCAGTATTACCAGTGTAGACAGTTCTGGCTTAGCCGTAGAAACCCTTAAACAAAATGTAGCGCTTAACAAATTTGATCCCACCAAAGTTACAGCCATCCAATCTGATGTAAATAAACAGTTGAGAGTTTTTAAAGAGTCGGGCGAATTATTTGATGTCATTGTACTCGATCCACCAAAATATGCACCATCCCGTTCGGCCTTGGATAGAGCGGCAAGAGCCTACAAAGATTTGAATAGATTAGGTATGCTTTTGCTGGAGAAGGGCGGTTTACTGGCGACTTTCTCTTGTTCTGGCGCCGTAGATATCGAAACTTTCAAGCAAATTATTGCGTGGGCAGCGCTTGATGCAGGTAAAGAAGTTCAAATCATTAAGCAGTTTTGTCAACCTGAAGATCACCCGGTTAGAATATCTTTTTCTGAAGGAGAATATTTGAAGGGTTTGTTGTTACGGGTTTTATAAAAGTTCAAGTATAAGTCTCAAGCCTTTACGCCTGCGCTCATTATAAACCATAGCCGTCAACCTAAGCCTTGAATGTTATTTTTCCGTGGCAATCCGTGTTTCCGTGGCAAAATGCTAAATATCCTCAGAACTTTCCGGCAACCGTTCGTATTCGCCCTTCCATGCATAAAACCCAAAAATCATCAGCCCTAAACTAATCGGCAAGAAGATAAAAAGAATAATCCCCCATTGTAACATGGTATTTGTTCGTTCAATATCAGTATGGGTTAAGCCCACTTTTTCTACCGCCTGAATAAACAAAAAAGTCATCGCAACCGGCCCTAAAATCATCCAAACTAAACCTAAAAATTTCTTTAACGCATTCATTGTAAAATAGTTAATCGTTAATACTGTCGTCCTTTTTGTTTGATAGATAAATGGTTCCTATGATCAAGCTCAATGCGGCAATTCCGATGGGATACCATAAACCAGACAATGGCGTTGACCCAGCAAAACTGGCAATCAAGGTAGCAATAAAAGGTACTAATCCCCCGAAAACACCATTGCCAATGTGATATGGAAGCGACATGGAAGTGTAGCGGATTTTTGTCGGGAAAAGCTCAACCAGAAATGCAGCAATTGGACCATAAACCATGGTTACCAGTAAAATCTGAAAGAAAATCAGGCCTACAAATTTCCAAAAAACGGGTATTGGCAGCACTTTGTCTTTTAACATTTCGCCTCCCGAAAGGATGCCCCGCTGACTCGATACGGTATCCGTTTTTACCATGTTAAAGCTCGCTCCATTTTTCAGAATTATTTGAGTAGCCGAAGTTCTTAAGCTATCAGTGCTGTTGCCAATTAACAAGGCGCTTGAAGGGAGAGCTTTTGAGGTTAAAATATCGCTTTGTTCTACCTTGCTAAAATCGGTATCATCTAAAAATGTTTGATAGATTGGGCGATAAAAGATGATGCCCAAAAGCATTCCACTCAACATGATCCACTTCCGGCCAACTTTGTCGCTCCAGGCTCCGAATATTACAAAAAAAGGTGTCGCAAAAGCAATTCCCCAAAGTAAAATATAGCGTGAATCGTTAAAATCTAGCTTACAGGTATTTTCTAAAAACGATTGCGCATAAAACTGACCCGTATACCAAATTACACCCTGCCCCATCGTTGCTCCAAAAAGGGCGAGCAGCACCATTTTAAAATTGGCTTTGTTATTGAAACTTTCTTTCAATGGATTTTTAGAGATGTTGCCTTCTGCTTTCAACTTAGAAAACATCGGCGATTCGTGCATCTTCATCCGGATATAGATAGACACTACAACCAATAAAATAGAAAGGAGGAATGGGATTCTCCAGCCCCAGTCGCCAAAAGTTTCGGCACCCAAAATGTTCTTGGTAATCACAATAACGCCGAGCGACAAAAACAGCCCTAAAGTAGCCGTAGTTTGAATCCAGCTGGTAAAAAATCCGCGTTTATCTTTTGGTGCGTGCTCCGCTACATAAGTTGCAGCACCACCATATTCGCCACCGAGCGCCAAGCCTTGAATTAAGCGTAAAATCAGCACTAAAATAGGCGCTGCATAGCCGATGCTTTTGTAAGATGGAATTAAACCGATAAAAAAAGTAGACCCTCCCATTAATACTAAGGTTAACAGGAACGTATATTTTCGGCCAATTAAATCGCCCAGGCGACCAAAAACCAATGCACCAAATGGTCGCACGATAAATCCTGCTGCAAAAATAGCTAATGTATTAATTAAAGCTGAAGCACCTGCATCCTCTGGAAAAAGTTGATGGCCAATAATAACAGCTAAGCTGCCGAAAATGTAGAAATCATACCATTCGATTAATGTGCCGAGTGACGAGGCACCGATTACTTTAAAGATATTGTTCTTTGGTGAAGTTTCGCTCATGAGATGTTAGGAATATTTGGTTTCCCAATATAAACATTTGCATGACAATCGGCAACCTGCACTCTTAGTAACTATATTTGTTACACAAGCAAACATTTCAGCATTTGTTTTGTATTTTCAATCTCCATTAAACATGATATGCTTTTAATACAAAACATTAGACTTAGTAGAATTTTAAGAAATACCTGGCATGTTGATTTAATCATGATCGCTTCCTGCACCGCAGCATACTTCATTAGAGAATATCTGATTGCCCACCATTTCGTCATCCCGACCATTATTCCAACTGTTTTGGGTACAGCGATAGCATTTTTTATCGGTTTTAATAATAACCAGGCTTACGACAGGTGGTGGGAAGCCCGCAAAATTTGGGGTGCACTGGTAAATGATTCACGGTCTTTTACAAGGGCTTTGCTTAATTATGTTGACGAAGACCCGGCTACCGCAAAGCGGATGATTTGTAGGCATATTGCATTTTTATATGCTTTAAAGGCAAGCCTGCGAGGAACCGTTGATGAGATATACATCAAGTACCTACCCAAAGAAGATCTGAAGGAAATTGAAAAGCATAACAATGCGCATAATGCTATTTTAAATATTCAATCACGAGACCTGCAAAGGTTGTCGAAAGGAAACCATATTGATGGGTTTAGATTTATTGAAATTAACGAAATGTTAGTGCGTTTCTCGGATTCGATGGGGATGAGCGAAAGGATAAAAAACACCATTTTCCCAACTACCTATTCCTATTTAACAAAGGTTTTTATTTGGTTATTCGTGGTTACTTTTACTTTAGTAATCAGTCAGGATGCAGGACCGGCGTCAATATTTTTAGGCTGGTTAATTGGGTTTGTTTTTGTATCTACCCAAATCAATGGAATGAGCCTGGTTGATCCGTTTGAGAATAATTCTGCAGGAATTCCATTAAATCAGATTACCAGAACAATTGAAATTAATCTGCTGCAAATGATGGAGGAAAATGAAATTCCTGAGCCTATAAAACCCATCAACGAAGAATATGTACTTTAACGTTTAGCAAGCTTCTTCCCAACCCAAATCAGCAATAAGGAAAGTATCCAAAAAAGAAACAGGCAGCCAAAGGCGTTCGCTAGAGCTTTTGGATAGCCCAAATCAACCACATTGATAAACGGGTAAGGGTACTGGTTGATTAAATATCCACGGATGACAATAAACATAATGTAGGCCAATGGATAAAGCAGCCAAACGAAAGCAGCTTTATATTGCAGCGTTTGCTTGTTGACGAATAACATCCAAAACCCTAGAAATATTAATGGGTTAACAACATGGAGCAATTCGTCAGCAACCCTGGCCCATCCCACAGGGCTAAGTAAACCCCGTAACAAAACATTGTAAATTATGCCTACTACAACAATGTAAACCGTTATTGCTGTTTGTGTTGATGGCTGGGAAAAGAATACTCCTAATTTAGTTTTGCTAAACAGAATTATTGTAGTAAGGCAAATGGCTACTGTAATGTTTGTAGTAATGGTAAAAAAGGATAAGTATAATTCAGTAGTTGATAGAAAATCATACTCAGCAGCTTTTAAACTCACTATAAATTGCAAAACTAAAGCAAACCAGACCACGGCGGCGCCGAATGTCAAGTACATTTTTATAGCAGGAGATGACTTCATATTAGGGATGTGCTGATGGTTAAGCAAGGTAAGTATTTACCCTTAATGCTTAGCAATAAGGAACATCGAATTTAAGTCATGACCGATTATTACCGAGTGCTTGTACCAGCCTCTCTTCAAATAGAATTGATTTTTCTTTGAATTCTTGATCAACAAAAGAGATGTTAGCCATTGCGGCGATGATTTTACAGTTTCTATCTACTAGAATATTTGAAGGGAAGCCGTTGTTAATATTAAGCTTTGCGATATCAGCCTTGCTTCAACTTACAATTTCGTATTGATAATTGTTCTTCGCTTGAAAATATTTTACTGAAAGTGGAGCATCTTGTGCAATGCCTATTAAACGAACGCCTTTCTAAGCATATTTCCAGAAAAAATATGTTTTCATGAGCAGCAAAGATAAATCAAATACGCCAATGCAACATTAAACAAAAAAGTCTTACTGAATTTCCAGCAAGACTCTTAGTTTGTTTGGTGATTATTTTCTTGTGCAAAAATTTCTCGGCTTAGCCCAAATGGCGATCATTGCAATTAAGCTGGCCTCTAAAAACTATTTAAAAGTAATTGACCCGTATTCGGTTTTAACGTTAACATTTGCTCCACCGCCGCTACCAATTTTGCCTGCATATTTTTTGGTTTCGTCATCCCTGCTCACTAAACTGGAGGTAACATTAGCGCCATATTTAAAGCCTGCATATGAAGTTGAAACGTTGAAGTTCCCATTAAATCGATCAGCGAAACCAAGCCCTACGGAAACATATTCGCCCCCGAAAGTGAAGCTTTTGCAGGCTGGAGTAATTTCGTTTACGTTTAACCTGTTGTAATCCATATTAATATTGGCATCGCCATTAAGCGTACCCAGATTTACATTTGAATATTCTGCATTAACTGCTATTTTGCCCGCTGCAGCAATATTTAAATCGCCATAAGCCTGTTTAACTACAGTATTCCCTTTTACAGTATTGATGTTTACTTTAGCATATTCGGCACTTAACAGCAGGTTTCCGCCAATGTTACCTACTGTTAAACCTTTACCATACTGGACTTTGATATCTGCCGATCTTCGGATGGTGTTGATATTTACGCCAACGTACTCAGCATCTAACTCTAAAGTTCCTACAGCACCGATAGTTACCGGGCCGTTGTACTCATGTTTAACTACAGCAGCATTCATATCCTGAATATCGCACTTGCCGTACTGAACATTAATGTAATTGTTGCTGTTATTTAAATTTCCTGCAACCAAGTTTCCATATTGTACTTTTAATGAGGTTGGTCCGGAGAAATTCCCTACTTCAACATTACCATATTGCTGCAAAACAGATAGCGGGTTTGAGGCCGGCATGTATACCACATAATTAATTTTCACTTCTCGTCGCCAGGTTGTTACCCCATTTCTTACACCTCTTCCCCAACGGCCACTTCTATCAGCCAAATTGGTTCTTATCGAAACCACATCACCACTTTTAGTAGCATCAATATTTACAGCATCCAGCAATTTCTGCACATCATTATCCGAATTGCTAAACGCTTTAATGTCTATATCTACTTTAACTTCTTTTCTATCCCAGGTTTTTACCACCACAGAGCCATATTGATTGTTCAAGTTTACTTTATCGCTATTATCAACGCTAAAGCTTTTTGAAAAACTTTTCGACCGTTCGGCATCAGCACCCGATTGAACATCGGCGCTCACAGTTACATTATTGTTAAGAGATACCGAAGTTTTATTCACTGCATAGGTATTGTCTGATGTTGTTACCATTACAGTCTGTTGCGCATTCGCTTTACCGGCAATCAAAGCCACTAAGGCTAAAAATATTTTAATTGTTTTCATGTTGTTAATTGTTAAACATTTATTTGCTCCACCCGCCGACCGGTTTTGCTTTGAAATGTTGTGAGCGTATTTTATTAGTATCAAGTAGTTAGTATCAAGTATCAAGACCGGGTTCCAAAACTTTACACTTTCTACTGTTGACTTTTTACTTCTTCTAAATCTGGTTTACTTTTTTATAATCGTCTACCTGATTAATGATTAGCAATTGTTGTTTTAAAAGTTGCAACTGGATTTCGCGGTTTTTAACCATTGCTTTAACTACGAAAGTTTGGTTAGGCGATGTCGGAAGCTCCAATCTTAAACGTTCATATTCTTCATCTAATTTTGCCAAATCAGCAGTAAATTTTTTATAAAGCTCTGGGTTTGCCGATGCGAAAATGGCCAGGCTATCTCTTTTCTCGGTGATTAATCCCGTAAAATGAACCTCTTTCTTTGCGTAGGCTTCGTTAACATCAGCGATTTCTAAATCTTTGTTTTGCAACCTTCCGGCGTACAACCACACTAAACCGAAAACCACTACCAAACTGGCGGCTACACTCATCCATAAATACAGCTTTACAGGTTTTTTTTTATCTTGTTTTACTTGATTTTGTTTTGAATCTAACTCTAGCTCTATTTTGGCCCAAAGCCCCACGGGAGGCTCCATTACATCAAAAGCCTTCCGGTTTTCTTTAACAAAAGTTTCTAATCTATTATTCATCTCTCATCCCTTTCTGTTCTAAAATACTTTTTAACTTTTTCTTCGCCCTCATGTATTGTGTGCGACTTGTGTTTTCGCTTATTTTTAAAATATGTGCAATTTCTTCGTGGTCGTAACCTTCTAATAGATACAAACTTAATACCACTCTATAGCCATCGGGAAGTTCTGAAATGGCATTCCTAACCTCGTCGGCTTGCAATTTCACTTCATATTCATCGGCAGAAATTTCATCAGGTATTTCTGATAACTCTTCCGTTCCAACAAATTCAAATTTACGCTTGCGCAGATAATTGATCGATTTGTTGATTACAATCTGCTTGAGCCAAAGCCCGAAAGTAGTTTCCTGTCTAAAATCTACAATCCTGGTAAATGCATCTAAAAAAGATTCTTGTAAAACATCTTCAGCCTCTTCTTCATAATTCAGAATTCGTAACGCCACATTATACATCGCCTTTGCATACAGTTTGTATAAATCAAACTGTGCTGCCCGGCTGCCCTGCATGCATGCTTTAACTAGCTCTAGGTTTTTATCTACGTAAACGGTTTCCAAAATTTTGAATATTCTGATTATAAGACAGGCGGGATTCTAAAACGTTGCATCAAGGTATAAAAAAAATTAACATCCCTCTACAAGGTGACTGTTGATAACATTTGACACCCTGGTTTTATAATATAATAACCGACTAAAAAATAACAAGAATGATTTAGCAATTATAAATTCAAGCGTTTATATTTACTTACTCATCCTAAAATACAAGGATCTAAATATGAAACACTACTTACTATTTGCGCTCTTGCTTATCTCTTGCAAAATTCATTCACAATTTCAAATCAACGGCAGTTTCGAGAAACTGAACAACACTCATATGCCAGAAGGATGGTCTTTCTCCTTCTTTGCGTCACAAAAAACCGCCTATCCTGCACTACTTGATAGCGTTACTAAGCATCATGGCAAGTATAGCATCCTGTTGGAAAAAAAAGGAACTGGCGCTGATTTTGGTGTGATTGACTACCCGATTACTCAGAATTTTGAAGGTAAAAACATAGAATTGAGAGGTTACATCAAGACAGAAAATGTAAATAAGGGATACGCAGGCTTATGGATGAGAATTGATGATAAAAACGTTCAATCTATTGGTTTTGATAATATGCAAGACAGAGGTGTGAGTGGTACTAAAGATTGGAAACAATATACCATCAAGCTTGATTATGATAGCAAAGAGGTAAGGGCTTTACACATTGGCGGTTTACTGGTTGGCGAAGGAAAAGCCTGGTTTGATAATTTTGAGATTTTCATAGATAATAAGCCTATAAACAAGGCAGCACTTAAAAAGATAATGGTAGCTAAGGCCGATCTTGACACCGCATTTGCAAACAGTTCGGGAATAAAAGAAATCAATTTAAGCGATCAGCTATCAACCAATTTATTAGTTGCAGGGCAGTTTTGGGGCTTTTTAAAATATCACCATCCAGCTATTGCTCAAGGAGGTTATAACTGGGACGCAGAACTCTTTAGATTATTGCCTTCTGTTTTACAGGCTAAGAATAATAAAGAACTAAATGTTGTACTGGAGAATTACCTTACTAAACTCCCAAAACCTGATGTTTGTAAAAGCTGCAAAAAAATAGCCCAAGAGCACTACCAGATTAAGCCCGATTACGGATCATTATTTGACAAGTCTTTAATAGAGCCGGCGCTATTAAGTAAACTCAGCTTTATAAGAGATAACCGAAACACTGGCGATAGTTATTACATCGGGATGACTCCAGGGATAGGCAATCCGATTTTCAAAAATGAAAAGCCTTATTCAAAAATGACTTATCCAGATGCAGGCTATCGCTTATTATCGCTTTTCCGTTACTGGTCAATGATTAACTATTTTTTCCCTTACAAAAACGTTATCGGCCAGGACTGGAATCAGGTATTAAAAACTTCTTTACCCGAGTTTGTAAATGCAAAAAACGAGCTCGACTATGGAAAAGCGGCCTTGAAATTAATTGCTTGCGTAAATGATACCCATGCAAATTTATGGGGTGGTAGCGCAGCGATTACTAATTTTAAAGGTAAATATGCACCACCGTTGCAAACAACCTTTATAGAAAATAAACTGGTGATAACTGATTTATATAAAGATACACTTGATGTAAAAAGTAAATTAAAAATAGGAGATATAGTTACAGCAATCAACGGGAAAGATGTCGGTTTACTTATTAACGAATTCCTTCCATTTACGCCTGCCTCAAATTATGATACGCAACTGCGTGATCTACCAAACAATTACATCCTCAGGGCAAATAAAGCAAATGTGAATTTAAAGATAAACCGCGATGGTGAGCAGTTTGGTTACGATTTACCCATGAGAATATATGGCCGTGGAGGTAAGGATTCTGACTTTGAAAAAGCGGAGCCGTTTAAACTCATTAATGAAAATACGGGATACGTTTTTCCCGGCAAATATAAAAATGCAATGCTTCCTGATATCAAGAAACTTTTTGCCAGCACCAAGGGAATCATTATAGATATGCGTTGTTATCCTTCAGAATTTATGCCTTTCACTTTTGGCAACTATATTAAGGGTTTATCTACACCTTTTGTAAAATTTACCCTGGGGAGCGTCGCTTATCCTGGCTCATTTGCATTTGGGGCAACAGTTCCCAACGGTAAAAAATCATCTGATAATTATAATGGGAAAGTTGTCGTAATTGTAAACGCTATTTCTCAGAGCCAGGCAGAATATACAACTATGGCTTTCCAAAGTTCGCCCAACGTGAAAGTAATTGGCAGTACCACTGCGGGTGCCGACGGAAATGTGAGTGACATTGTTTTACCAGGCGGATTGAAAACCATGATTTCTGGCATTGGTGTTTTTTATCCTGATGGAAAACCCACACAAAGAGTTGGTGTAAAAATCGATGAGGTAATTTATCCTACTATAAATGGAATTAAACAAGGTAAGGATGAATTGCTTGATAAGGCAATGGAAATGTTAAGCAAAGAATGGTAGACACTTTTAAACCAAAAAGGGACTGATCACATTGATTTATGATACAGCCCCTTTCGCTATTATTTACTCAAATACATCGATTTATCTTTGTAAAGTTTGCGGAAGTAAGGATCTTCCAAATCTTTAATGAAACGGATCGCTTCACCGGTAGATTTCATTTCCGGACCTAACTCTTTCGTCACCTCCGGGAATTTCTCGTAAGAGAAAACCGGTTCTTTAATTGCATAACCTTTAAGTTTACGCTCGATGGTGAAATCTTTCAGTTTCGCCACACCTAACATAATTTTAGCTGCAATATTAATGTAAGGAACGTCGTAAGCTTTCGCGATGAAAGGAACTGTACGTGAAGCTCTGGGATTTGCTTCGATTACATAAACTTTCTCATCTTTAATGGCGAACTGAATGTTTAACAATCCACGAACATCTAAAGCTTTCGCAATTTTGACCGAGTATTCTTCCATTGATTTCGTTACCTTTTCTGATAGGCTGAAAGTTGGCAAAACAGCGAATGAATCTCCGGAGTGGATTCCTGCAGGCTCAATGTGTTCCATCATCCCTACGATGTGAACGTCATCACCGTCAGAAATTGAATCTGATTCTGCTTCTTCTGCTCTATCTAAAAAGTGATCGATTAATACACGGTTGCCCGGCAAATCGCCTAATAATTTCACCACTGCTTTTTCAAGGTCTTCATCATTGATCACGATGCTCATGCCTTGTCCACCTAAAACATAACTCGGACGAACCAAAACCGGATAGCCCACTTCGTTTGCTACAACGATGGCCTCCTCAGCATTTTCTGCTACACCGTATTTCGGATAAGGAATATCCAGTTCTTTTAACAAGTCAGAGAAACGTCCACGATCTTCGGCGATATCCATATTCTCAAAAGAGGTTCCAATGATTTTGATACCTTTTTCAGTTAGTTTTTCAGCCATTTTCAGAGCGGTTTGTCCACCTAACTGAACGATAACACCCACTGGTTTTTCTAATTCGATAATCTCGCGAACATGTTCCCAGAAAACCGGCTCGAAGTATAATTTATCGGCCATGTTAAAATCGGTAGAAACCGTTTCAGGGTTACAGTTAACCATGATGGCTTCAAAACCTGATTCTTTAGCTGCTAATAAACCGTGTACACAAGAGTAATCGAACTCAATACCCTGGCCAATACGATTTGGACCCGAGCCTAATACGATTACTTTTTTGCGATCTGATGAAATAGACTCATTTTCTTCATCGAAAGATGAATAATAGTATGGTGTTTTTGCCGGGAATTCTGCCGCACAAGTATCCACCATTTTATACACCCTGTTTATGCCCAAAGCTTTACGGCGGTCGTAAACCTCATCTTCGGTAACATTACCCAATAACCATGCAATCTGAATATCAGAGAAGCCTTTGGTTTTAAGCGTGAAGAAGAAATCTCGAGGAATATTGTTTAGTGAGTAACGTTTCAATTCAACTTCTAAAGCAACAAGCTCCTGAATTTGATTTAAAAACCACTTATCAATTTTCGTTACCTTACGGATAGATTCCAAAGGCACGCCCATTGTCATGGCATCTTTTATTAAGAACAAACGGTTCCATGAAGCATGCTCCAAACCGTCCATAATTTCGTTAATGTTGCGGTTTTGGCGACCATCGGCACCTAAACCAGCACGGCCAATTTCTAAACTCTGACAAGCTTTTTGTAAAGCTTCGATGAAGGTACGACCGATAGCCATTACCTCACCTACAGATTTCATTTGTAAACCTAATTCTTTGTTAGCGCCTTTAAACTTGTCGAAATTCCAACGAGGAATTTTAACAATTACGTAATCTAAAGTAGGTTCGAAATAGGCTGAAGTTGTTTTTGTAATCTGATTTTCGATTTCATCCAAGTTGTAACCGATGGCTAATTTTGCTGCAATTTTAGCGATTGGATAACCAGTGGCCTTACTTGCTAGCGCTGATGAACGGGATACACGTGGATTAATTTCGATGGCAATAATGTCATCATTTGCAGGATTAACCGAGAACTGAACGTTACAACCGCCGGCAAAAGTTCCGATGGCTCGCATCATTTTAATCGCCTGGTTACGCATATCCTGGTAACAACGATCAGATAATGTCATTGCTGGTGCAACCGTAATAGAATCGCCGGTATGAATACCCATTGGGTCGAAGTTCTCAATCGAACAGATGATAATTACATTATCATTGCTGTCTCTTAGTAACTCTAATTCGTATTCTTTCCAACCTAAAACGGCTTGTTCTACTAAAACTTCGTGAGTTGGCGAAGCTTCTAAACCGCGTTTAAGTGCGGCATCAAATTCTTCTTTTTTATGAACAAAACCACCACCAGAACCACCCAAAGTATATGATGGGCGAATTACCAATGGAAAACCGATTTCTTGAGCCGCTTCTTTACCTTCTAAAAATGAATTGGCAATTTTCGATGGCGCTACGCCTACACCTATATCAACCATTAACTGGCGGAAGGCCTCACGATTTTCTGTTTTTTCAATGGCTGCTACATCAACACCGATCACTTTAACGCCATATTTTTCCCAAACACCCCGCTCAGAAGCTTCTACGCATAAGTTCAACGCAGTTTGACCGCCCATAGTTGGCAATACTGCATCAATTCTTGGTAAATCTGGCGAATCAATGTGTTCTTGAAGAATAACTTCAATTGAATCAACAGATAAAGGGCGAAGATAAACGTGGTCGCCGATAACTTTATCCGTCATGATAGTTGCCGGATTTGAGTTGATGATCGAAACGGTAATTCCTTCTTCTTTCAAAGAAAGTGCCGCTTGAGAACCCGAGTAATCAAATTCACAGGCCTGGCCAATAATAATTGGTCCCGATCCGATAATTAATACTGAGCTTATGGAAGTGTCTTTAGGCATGATAAAGTTTAATACAATAATTAAAATTCTAAAGTTTTTTAACCTGTTAAGGCTGAAGAAGCAAGGAGGTGTTTTGCTTTTTGAAGAGGAAAATCCCAACTGTTCTGTCGGGATGCAAAGATAGGTTTTTCGTATCGTTTTTAAATCACTTTTTTAAAATAAAAAAGAGGAGTTTACAAGCTCCTCTTTTTAAAATTATTCTTCCGAAATCTTCATTATTGCTGCAATTTAATTTCGCCCAAATCAGTTGTTGCACTATCTTTTACGGCTACCTTTTCTATCAATGCATCTTTATAAGGTGCATTGGCTTTAATCCATACGGTATAAACGCCTTCCTTTAAATTAGTAAAGGTAAAAGCACCTTGACTAAACTGCGCCTTAACCGTATCTGTTCCGGCAACCAGTGAAATATCAGCAACTGCCTCGGTTGGATTGATCCGCCCAACTATTCCTCCTTGTTTAATGAGCGCAAAAGCAAAAAAGAAAACAGTCGATACCATTAATGCGATTAAAAAAACCCCTAGCTTTTTCATTTTGATACATTTTAATAGTTAGAATCCAGATATTCCTCATTAAACATATCTCATGCAAAAATTGTTTGTCGCAGAATTACCGCAGTAGACAATATTGTACTATTCTTGTCTGAATTTTTGTACATCGTTCAGAATTTTACTGTTTGCAGAAGTTAACAAAGCGTTAAAACGTGATTAGAATGTAACATATCTATAGTGTTAAACACACACGAAGTCATGTTTTCGTCATGAAAGCCTGGTATTGAAAAAATTGGCAATAATGTTGTAATAAGCAGAACATATATGCGTTTTGTATATACTTTAGAAAACGATCTAAAGCTTCCTCCGCGGAGTAGTTAACCGCAATGAGGATTTCTTCATAAATAGTTTGTTTGGTTTATTATCCGGTTAGAGGAGCCCTCCTCAACCGGATTTTTTCTTTTCAGCCATTTTCTTTTACATTTGATTTGATTGTAAAAAAATTTAATGTGAGTCGATCGATAAGAAAAATTGCCATTGTAGGACCTGAAAGCACAGGAAAATCAACCATGTCGCAACTGCTTGCAAAATATTATAAAGTATCTTGGGTACCAGAATATGCCCGCTACTACTGCGAAAATTTAACTGCGCCTTACACTTTACAAGATGAGGTAAACATGTATTATGGTCAGGTAGCTTTGGAAGACGCGATTTTAGTTACAACAGAAAGTGAGTTTATTATCTGTGACACCACATTTGTAACGGTAAAAATCTGGAGCGATGAAATGCTTGGCGAAACGCCACAATTGGTTCTGGATGCTTTACCGAAAAGACCATATGATCTTTATCTGCTAATGGACATCGATTTACCCTGGCAGGATGACCCCCTGCGCGATTTTCCGAATCAACGGGAATATTTTATGGAGGTTTGGCACAAGGAACTAAAGGCTTTAAATGCTAACTATAAAGTGATTAGTGGTTTGAGTGATGTCCGAATACAGCATGCTATTGCAGCAGTAGATCAATTTTTAGCTTTATAATTTGGAAAGCAATGGCAGCGATTCTAGGGAAAATTGTTCCCGCCCCGCTTCTGCTACAATGAAAAAGTTGTGGGCATCTCGCTAGGGTCGGGTTTAGGTGACAACCCAGCAGCACAACTCTAGGTTAAAATAAACCCGATTAAAAAGGAAAATCCTTTTTATATTTTTCAAAATGCTAACCCTTTAGCGAAATCTTAAATAGGGTTAGGAACTTGATATAAAAAGATTGTAATGTAAGCGGGACTGCAAATTCCTATAATGCACCGAAATTGCTTTTCTAAAAAAGTAAAAGAGATAAATCTTTGAATATATTTTCTACATTTGCCCCATCATTAGGGGTGCCTTGTTTGTTATAAACACAAAAACGGGCTGAGATCATACCCATTTTAAGTAAAAAGTGAAAGATAAAAAGTAAAAAGTTTGGTCAACCATCAAACTTTCAACTTTGAATTGTCAACTTTAAACTTGAATGCACCTGATCCGGGTAATGCCGGCGTAGGGATTGGAGTTATGGAAGTTTAACTGAAATCGGGAGTACCCCTATTTCCGATGGGTTTAACTAAAAACAAAAACATTGAAAAATTTACTTTTTGCAGCGCTTGTTGCCATTCTGCCTTTATTTTCATTGGCACAAAATTCGGTTACCGGAAAAGTTACCGACAACAATCAAAACGCCTTGCCTGGCGCAACCATTAAAATTAAAAATCAACGAACGGCGGTACTGAGCGATGCCAATGGGAACTACACTTTAGCCAATTTAGCTGGCGGAAGTTACACCATTGTGGTCAGTTATGTAGGTTACAGAACGCAGGAAAAAACGTTAAATTTAAATGGAGATGCTAACTTAAACTTTGCGCTGGCTCAGCAAAACTTTCTGGCAGACGATGTTGTAGTTAGTGCCACCAGGGCATCGAAAAACTCGGCTACAACCTTTAGAAACTTGGACAAAGCGGAGCTGGCGAAAAATAATCTGGGCCAGGATTTACCTTATTTATTAAACCAGACCCCTTCAGTTGTGGTAACTTCCGATGCCGGCGCTGGTGTAGGTTATACCGGCCTTCGTATCAGGGGTAGTGATGCTACACGTATCAACGTTACGCTTAACGGCATCCCTCTAAACGATGCAGAAAGTCAGGGAAGTTTTTTTATCAATCTACCCGATTTGGCTTCATCAGTTGATAACATCCAAATTCAGCGTGGTGTGGGTACCTCTACAAATGGTGCGGGCGCTTTTGGCGGGAGTTTAAATATTCAAACTACTACACGCCGGGATTCTGCTTATGCCGAACTCAACAATACTTACGGCTCTTACGATACCTGGAAAAATACGGTGAGTCTAGGCTCTGGCTTAATTGCAAACAAGTTTACTTTTGATGGCCGTTTATCACGAATAAAGTCTGACGGTTATGTAGATCGTGCATCGTCCAACCTAAAATCATTTTTTGTTTCCGGCGCTTATTACGGCAAAAAAGATATCCTTCGTGCCAACGTGTTCAGTGGAACAGAAAAAACTTACCAGGCCTGGAATGGGATAAGCCAAGAAATGCTGCTTACCAACCGCAGACACAACGATTTTACCTACGACAATCAAACCGATAATTATCAGCAAGATCATTATCAGTTATTCTATACCAGAAATATAACCAGCCAGCTGGTAGCCAATGCTGCCTTGCATTATACTTACGGACGGGGTTATTATGAAGAATATAAAGAAGACCGGAACCTCGAAGATTATGGAATTCCTCCTGTAGTTTTAGGTGGTGTCATACAAGACACATCCGATTTAGTTCGCCGTTTGTGGTTGGATAATGATTTTTATGGCGTAACCTACTCCCTAAATTATACACCAAAAAACGACCTGAATTTTGTTTTAGGTGGCGCTTACAATGAATATAAAGGCCGGCATTTCGATGAGGTAATTTGGGCACAATTTGCCAACTACGACGGCACGGAATCCATCCGCCACCGGTATAATGATAATGACGCCTTTAAAACAGACTTCAATGTTTTCGGCAGAGCGAATTATCAGCTTGGAAAGTTTAATCTTTTTGGCGATCTGCAATATAGAAGAGTCTATTATTCTTATTTTGGTATAGATCCAAATGGTGATCCGGCTCAGCAAAATGCAACCTTGGATTTTTTCAATCCAAAGGCTGGAATCACTTATAATTTTAACGACAAAAGCAATGCCTATGCATCAGTTGCTGTTGGGAACAAGGAGCCAAACCGGAGAGATTTTACAGATTCTAATATCAACAGTCGCCCGAAACCAGAAAACCTAACAGATATTGAAGCGGGTTACCGTACGCAATTTTCTAATTTTAGTGTTGGCATAAATGGTTTTGCCATGTTCTATAAAGATCAACTAATCAATACCGGAAAACTAAATGATGTTGGAGGCCAAACCCG
The DNA here is from genome assembly GCF_026239735.1 of Pedobacter sp. MC2016-05. GTDB lineage: Bacteria > Bacteroidota > Bacteroidia > Sphingobacteriales > Sphingobacteriaceae > Pedobacter. The sequence continues at coordinate 18,506 of NZ_JAPIVT010000010.1, read as the reverse complement.
CCAGAATGTTCCTGATAGCTACAGGGCAGGGATTGAAGTGGATGGCAAATGGCAAATTTTCAAGAAATTATCATGGGCTGTAACCGCAACGTTGAGTAGAAACAAAATTAAGGAATTTACAGAATTTATTTACGATGACGCCAACGGCGATTTAACTACTTTTAGTTATAACAATACCAATATCGCTTTCTCGCCGTCAATTATCGCATCAAGCGAGATTAATTATACCGTTTTACCAAATGCAAGCATTGCTTTTTTAAGCAAATATGTGGGCAAGCAAAATCTGGACAACACCTCCGCCGATTCACGCATTCTTTCCAGCTTTTTTGTAAATGATGTTCGTTTAATGTATAATACCCCTTTGGCCGGAATAAAAAATGTAGGGCTAAGCTTACTCATCAACAATGTGTTCAGCACTTTATATGAAAGTAATGGCGGTACCTATCCCTATTTATACGCTGGCGATTTAAGCAGGTCGAATTATTATTATCCACAAGCAACCCGCAACTTTTTATTGAGTTTAAACGTGAAGTTTTAATACATTCGTTTGAAGTTTTGACAACTTTACTTTTACAGCCATAGAAAGAAAGTTGTCAAAGCTTATTTAACACCTTGCATATAACATGAAATACATCGAGAAACTTCAATATATTACCCACGAGATTCTTGATTTATCTCACATCGAGCAAGTGCAACTGGCTTGCGAGGCCGGTGCAAAGTGGATTCAATACCGCTGTTTAAGTAAAAACGAGGAGGAACTTTTAAACGATATCAATGTGATTGCAGAAATCTGCGATGATTGGGGAACCACACTCATCGTTACCAATCACATTTACCTCAATGGAAAGGCAGATATTCAGGGTTTCCACATCGAAGATAGCAATGCTGATTCCATCGCTTTGCGAAAATTAGTAGGTGACGATATTACCTTAGGAGGCTCAGCAAATAACGTAGAAGAGGTAATTCGTTTGACAGAGCAAGGATTTGATTACGTTTGCTTAGGTCCATTCTCTGCAGGTGCAACCAACACGAATAGTTTGAATATTTTAGGTATTGATGGCTATTTAAATTCAATAAATCAACTTAAAGATTTAAATATTAATATTCCTGTTTTGGCCGCTGGCGGGATTAAAATTTATGATGTAGAACCGCTAATGCAAACTGGAATTTTTGGCATAGCAGTTTCTGAATCGATTTACTCCGCAGATGATTTCATTCAGGCTTACCAAGATTTTTATGAAGCAGTAAAAATTTAACAGAACTTAACCATTCCTAACTTTTTATTAGCGGGGGTAAATGTTAAATTTGGGTTCGTCCAAATCTAAAAACATGCACTTAATCTCTAATTTGCCGTCATGGAGTCTAGCTAAAAAGATTTCCTTCCGCTTTTCTTTCGCTTTTTTTGCCTTGTTTATTTTTCTAAATAATAATGGTGCATTTTTGTACGTACAGCATCTTTTCCATTTTCCAACTTTGTGGTTGCATCAAATTATCCCCTGGTTTTCGGTAAATGTTTTAAGGTATAATTACGACTTTTCTATATTTACAAATGGAAGTGGCGATACATCATATAATTATGTTTTGCTGCTTTTTATTTTTCTATTGGCAGTCTTCGGTAGTTTAATTTGGTCAATTTTAGATAGAAAAAGAAAAAACTACAGTAAACTATATTACTGGCTTATTGTTTTGATTCGTTTTTATTTGGCCTTTACATTAATGCATTATGGTTCTATTAAGGTGGTTCAACTGCAATTTCCTCAACCAAATTTATCGCGGTTATTAACGCCACTAGGAGAAATGTCACCAATGGGGCTAGCTTGGACATTCCTTGGTTTTTCTAAAGGCTATAACATGTTTATGGGATTCATCGAAGTGCTTTCTGTACTACTTCTTTTTAAAAGGACAATGGTTATTGGAGCATTTTTATCGCTTGCCGCGAGTGTTAATGTAATGGCCATGAACTACTTTTTCGATGTGCCCGTTAAAATATTGTCTACAGCGTTGGTCGTTATGTGCTTATTTATTTTAGCACCGTACATTGTTACCATCTTGCGTTTTTTCTTAACCTACCAACCACAGCAATTATTACCATTACAAATTCCTGTATTTAAAAAAAGATGGCAGCTCGTTGCTTTTAGGTCTTTTAAATACTTATTTATTGTGTGGACGGTTGGGTTAATGGTTACCAATGCCTTTAGCCAGCAATACACTTATGGCACATTGGCTCCAAAGCCACCGTTATATGGCATTTATAATGTAGAAAAGTATATTCTAAATGGTAAAGACATTCTTCCTCAGCATGCCGATCAAAACAGGTGGAAACAAGTGGTTGTTGATTGGAAAGAATACATAAGTATTAAAACAATGGATGACAACAAAGCGTATTTCAATAGCACTGTAGATATAAAGAAAAAGCAAATAGAAATTAATTCTAAAAACACTGAATCTACTCAATATAAGTTTCACTACGTTTTTAAAAATGATAGCACTTTGATTTTTAAGGGACTGAAAGATCAAGATTCACTGTCAGTTACGCTAAAAAAATACAACCCTAAAAATATCATTTTACCTAATCGAGGATTTCATTGGATAAATGAATTTCCATACAATCGATAAGGGAATTTTTAAGAAATTGAGCAAACCCAAAAAATCTGAAATCGTCATTCTAAAATCTGAAATTAGCTTATCTTCGCAACATGTCCTCACATCACATTGTAAAAGAAAAACAAGAGCCCGCCTTATATATTGATGAGCTTGGCGATTTTAATGAAGAACTTTTAGGCCAGCTTTTAGAATGGAGCCCGACACTTTTGGTCAACGGCGAAAATTACGATAAAATCGTTTCGTTGGGGTTGAAAGTAGATGTTTTGGTTAATGGAAGCAATCAAGAAGTGCAGGAAGATACAAGGATTGTACAAGGCCCTGTTGATGCACTGATGGTAGCCATCAATTTTCTTTATGAACAAAGATACCCGGCCGTAAATGTAATTACCAGGAAGTTCGATCTGGAGAAATTTGCTGGTTTTGAAGATAAGATTAACATTGTTGTTTTTACTGAAAGAGCAAAGCATTATCCTATCAAATCTGGCTTTTCTGTTTGGAAACCGGCCGGAAGTCAGTTTCTCATCCATGGAAACCGATACCTTGAGGTTACTAATCTCATGCAGAATGAAGAAGAGGTTTTTGAAGTAGTAAATGATGGATTTGTGGAGTTTTCCTTTTCAGGACAACCCATTTTTATTAGTGAGCCGATATGATTACGCTAAGAAAAGCCAAAGAACAAGATATTGAGGTGATCAGAGCTATTGCCGCTGAAACCTGGCCATCAACCTATCTTGACATTATAGGGCAAGAACAAATCGATTACATGCTCGAGAAAATGTATAGTAAAGGGGAGCTACTCGGACAATTATTGGAAGGCCACATTTTTATCATTGCGGAAGATAACGAGAATCAATTTGGTTTTGCAGGCTACTCGATTATTGATCATGAAAAACGAATTTATAAATTACACAAGTTGTATGTTCTACCCTCGGCACACGGAAAGGGAGTTGGTAAAATCTTGATTAACGAGGTTTTTAATCAGGTAAAAGATGCCGGCGGATCTACACTTGAACTCAATGTAAACAAACATAACAAGGCAAAAGACTTCTATTTAAAAGGAGGGTTTAGCATCAAAGAATCTGTAAAATTAGATATCGGAGGAGGCTACTTCATGGATGATTATGTGATGGAGTATCGGTTTTAGATTTTTTCGATATAAACAAGAAAGCCACAGTTTTACAGATTCTAATCATTATCTGCAAATCTGTGGCCTTCCTTGTTTCAAAGATTTTGGCACTTCGGTCGAAAGCACGGTTTTATATCCTACTGTTTCAACTTTGGAATCCTTGTTGGCGCATCCGTTCCGTTTACAATGGAAGTAGCACTCTTGGCGATTGCTTTGATAGTTGAAAGAATATTTTCTACATCCAAAGTGCTGTATTCATCCTTAACCGTGTGGTAAAATTTATCTACATCAATTTGATCGGTACTGATGGTGTGCGCCGGAACACCTAAAGCAGCTAATGTTGCATTATCGCTTCTGTAAAATAAATTTTGTTCCGTGTAAGGATCAGGGTGGAAAGTAAATTCTGTTCCTGCTAAGTTTTTTTGCAGAATTTTTCCAAAATCAGATTTATCGTAACCGGTAATGAAAGCGGTGTTTTTTCCGAATTTCGAATCTTTACCGATCATTTCGATGTTGAACATGGCTACAACTTCATCGGGATTTAATTTGCTTGAAAAATACTTGGCTCCAAAACCTCCGATTTCTTCTGCGGTAAAAGCCACAAAAATCAATGTTCGCTCATTATTTTTTTGTGCTTTGTAATATTTAGCCAAGGCAATCATCGCTGTTGTTCCTGATGCATCATCATCGGCACCATTTGCAATACTATCGCCGTTTACTGTTTTAATCACACCTAAATGATCATAATGACCAGAGAAAACAACGAGCTCTTTTGCTTTTGATTTACCTGGAATCATACCGGCTACGTTAAACAAAGCCATTTTATTTACCTTCCCTTTCAACTCTACGGTAAACTCATCGGCTTTTTTAGCGCCCAATACAAAAACCTGAACAGCAGATTTGCCGGCTCCCATATCTTTTTCATCCAAAGTTGTCGGTTTATCAAAGTAAGCTTTATAGCGCTTGAAGTTTTCAGCAAACTTATCATCGACTAAAATGATTTGATTTTTGCCAGCAGACAACATAGTCCTAAACTGATTTACGAACGGCTTTTCCGGATCCAAAACCACAACTGTAGCATTTGATTTATTGAGGGTAATATTTTCTTCATTGGCACCGGCCAGAATCACATTCTCAGGGGAAATTTCGCTACCATCTATTTTGATGCTCTTGCTCACATTGGCTACCTGGTATTTATAAAAAGTCTGACGGAAACCTTTTTCACTAGCTAAAGGTTGTAAGCCAATTTTTTTGAATTCCGATTCGATAAACATAGCTGCCTTATCTATTCCAGGCGTAAAAGTGCCGCGACCTTGCATTTCATCACCACTTAAAGTTTTGATTAAATGATCAGTGTATTCTCTGGTAATTATTTTATCAATGTTTTGCGCCTGAAGCTGCAGACCTGCCATAGCAGCAAGAGTAAAAAGGAATATTTTCTTCATCTTATTATTTCTGTTTAGAATTCACCTGCGAGTTTAACCAATTATCTCTGAAATTTTGCATTCGGGGAGTTAATGTTGCACCAGTTTTCTCTATCGAAACGATTTCTAAAGCTGGGTTTTCGGCAAATGTTAACTTCGTTGTTTTATTTTCGCCGCGATACTGATAATTAATTTCTACCACATCTCCTGGCTTATGCGATTTTGTGATATTGTCAACAACAGATGCATCCGTTACATTTTGTCCGTCTATGCTCAAAATGATATCGCCCACATCTAAACCTGCCTGATAAGCAGGTGTTCCCTGCAATGTTTGCATCACCGTTATTTTGCTATCTGTCGGATTAAAGTTGCCGAAACCTGTGTAAGCCTGCCCGGGCTTTGCTTTACGTAAAACAAATCCTGCATTTAACAGCAACTTTGCATAGTCGTTTTTCTCTTTGCCATAAATGTATCTGCCAAAAAAATCCTTCGCAAAAACTTCATTTTTGGTTAGGGATGCAAGAGTTTTTTCCAAATCGGGAGTGGTGTATGGAATTTCTGGTTTGCCATAAGCTTTCCATAAAGCCCGCATATAATCATCAAGGGTAAGTTTAAATTCCGAACGCAAGCGAAGATCTAGCGCCAAAGCCGTAGCGGCCCCATAAGTATAATAGGAAAGGAAAATGTTTCCCTTGTTGGTTTGATCAATCGCCACACCAGCGTCGGCAAAAACAGCATATCTGCTTGCTTCTATGGGGGAGAAGTTTTTTGCTCCAGGGGAATTGAGCACAGCATTTACCATTCCATTAAAGGCCTGGGCAGTATTATCAACAGTTTTTAAACCTGCCCTGGTTAAAAGCAAGCCACCATAATACTGCGTAAAACCTTCCGCAAGCCATAATTCATCACTAATATTTGAATGCTCAAAGTTAAATGGTTCTAATGTTTTAGGGCGCAACCGCTCTACATTCCAGCTGTGAAAATATTCATGAGAAAAAGTGCCCAATAAGCTGGATTCGTATCCCTGAATTTTTTCAGTACGCTGCACTATGGAAGTAGAATTCCTATGCTCCATGCCATCGCCGGCGTTGGTAGGATATACATCTTCCAGAAAGTAATAGTTGCCATAATCATAAGTAGGAAAATCTCGCCAAACAGCATAATGTTCATCAACCATTTTTTTCAACATGCCAGCGTAATTATCAATCGCCACCTGTGTATCGTTTGAGTGGGCAATTAAATGTATGGTTTGCGTTTTGCCATCATGGTCTTTCACGTCCCATTTAGCCGTTTTATAATTGGCAATTTCTATGGGGCTATCCATAAAATATTGAAGATTGGCGGCATAAAAAGTATTTTTCTCTAATGGTTTAAGCTGAGTTGCCACTTTCCAACCTTGCTTTTCAGGGTATTTAAACTGCACTGTTCGCGGTCTTGCATCCATTCCCACAGGAAAAGCAAAAGTTGCAGGGATATTCATATGGGCATGGGTTTCATCAAAGCCTGAGTAAGTGCCATCAATCCAGTTTCCAAAAACCGTGTAAGTAATTTTAACTTCTTTTCCATGTGAAGGAATTTCGTAAACATCACCCGCTGTTTGATTAATCTTTAGCGGTTTTCCTCCCTGATCAAAAGCTTTAAAATGATACACGTTTTTACCAAATTCGTGTGTGGCATATCTGCCAGGAGATGATCTGCTCATTCTAACCGTTAAATTTCCGGCGGGAACATTGGCGACGCTCATCGCAATTTCAGCTTCGTGGTGGATTGCATTTGGAAATGAAACCACGTAACTTATTTCATTCTGAGCAAACGCAGAAAGCGACAACGTACTAAACAAAGCGGCGCTTAAAAATTTCTTCATAAAAAGTTTTTTTGTGGTGGAAAATACAAAAAATAGAACAGGCAAGATGTAAAATGGTTGATGGGTTATCTTGAAATCTCCTACATCCATTGTTCATTTCCTGTTCTCCATTTGCTCCTCTCAACAATTACTTTCACTACTCCTTATCCCAATCGTATTTTTCAAGGTCGCGGTAGGCTTTGCCCTTAATAATTTCCTTCCGTTTTGACGATTCGGCATCTACCCGGGTTTCGTGAATGTTATCGGCCACTTCGAAATGGAAATCTTTATCTTTTTTAGATTGATAAATGGATACATCATCGCCGTCGGCCGTAGCAAAATCATAAGGACCACGGCCACTCATTAGTTTTACAAACACCGGCAAACATTCGAAAAAAATAAATAGCAGGCCAATAAAAGTGACTGCAATTGCTGTGTTATCATCTTTAGAACCATCAACGTTAAACTTCAACTGACCTAAAGCCCAGTTTCGATCGGCAAAACCTGCAAGATCAGCCAAACTATCCAGCTGCTTTTTGGTGTATAATTTTTCATTAAACAAACCGTCAAATTCCTTTCGTTTATCAACAAAAGTTTCGGCTTTATTGATATTTGCTTTTAGCGAATCCAGTTCAGTTTCCCGCTGTTTGATCTCCACCTCCTTGCGTTTTGCATACGGACCGTAACCCATAACGCCAGAAGTTTCATTGGTTTTATTTCCAAAAATTTCGAAGTTAAGTTTCTGCCGATCCGCTTTGATTCCCTTCTCTAGTGAATCTCTTGTGGCTTTTTGCTGGTTCAATCTTCCAAACTCTACCTGGTATTTCTTTTCAAAGGCCTTGTTTAGGGTATCAATTTTTGATCGCTGTCCGTTTAAATAACTTACTTTCAGCCGTTCTTTAATTTCCTTGTCAAAAATCTTCAATTCAATTGGCCGTGAAATAACCATACCAATCATTATCGCCAATAAAATCCTTGGGGTTGCTTGCAGGAGCTGTTTATTAGTGCTTGCGCTTTTATTGATGCTCGAAACAATATACCGGTCCATATTAAAAATGGCGGCACCCCACAAGAAACCGAAAATGATGGCAAAAACAACCGCTAAATCATCGCCTTTAAAAACGAAATACATGGCATAACCACCAGATAAAGCGGCAAATAAACCTGTAAAGAAAATGGTGGCACCAATGCCAGTATATTTATTTTGTTCTGTAGGATACTTTTCCAGCGTAGGAATATGAGCGCCAGAGCAAAACCAAAAGAAACGGTTCAGTTTGTCCATTTGTAAACTTTATAATTAAACGCCTAAGGGTTTGATATGTTACAGATTTTTGAGAAAATATATGACGCCACTTTGTTCATTCTACTCAAATCGATTTTCCTATATTTGCATAAATAATTTTCAAGATGAAAGAAATATCAGTACAAGAATTAAAAGAAAAAATCGATAATAAAGAAGATTTTCAATTGATTGATGTTCGCGAAACATTCGAATACGAAGTTTCTAACCTTAACGGCGAGAACATTCCTTTAGGCGGGATTTTAATTGAGGCTGATAAAGTTGAAAAAGATAAGCCTGTAATTATTCAGTGCCGCAGCGGAAAAAGAAGTGCCGCAGCAGTGATGCAACTTGAAGCGCAATATGGTTACGAAAACCTATACAATTTAAAAGGTGGGATTTTAGCTTGGCAAGAGGCTTATGATCCGAATATGCCAGTTTACTAAGAATCATTCGTCATTGCGGGGTACGACGCAACTCTCTTAAAATCAGATTGCTTCAGCTCGCTCAAACCTGGCTTCGCAATGACGACTTCTTACATTCAAAATTCACTCATTCAATCATTTCCACTATGGGTAAAAAATTTGCTTTAAATATTTTCTACAATCTGGCCATCATCCTTTCTATTTTTGGAATAGTTTGGTGTTACAATAACCATAAACCTTTGCCAGGTGGTTTTTTAGTTGGTGTTGCGGCTTGCCTCGCCTATTTTAAATATCAGCTCGTGAAAGATCTGCGGAAGAACTTTAAAGAAAAAGATCAGAAGTAACACCTTCCAGTCCAAGCCCAGGTAAGTTTCTCAAGCTGTACTTCCCGTTTTCAAAAGGCGGATTTGTAAAAGGATTATTTTTAGTTAACCAGGGGCCATCTAAATCTGCCCAATTACATAAAGGCGCCAAAGCCGCTGCAGCAAGGGTTGCACAACTCGTTTCGCTCATACAACCAATCAATACTTTCATCCCGAAAGATTGTGCCTTCAAAATCATTTGATGCCCTTCATACATTCCACAACTTTTCATCAATTTTACATTAATGCCATGGTAAGCACCTTTCAGCTGATCCATATCGGCTAAACGCTGCACAGCCTCATCGGCCAGCAAAGGAACCGGACTACGTTCCGTTAGCCATGCATTACCCTCCAAATCGTTTTTATCCATAGGCTGTTCGATTAAAACCACTCCCTGGTTATGCAGCCAATAAATTAAATCGATGGCCTTGATGCGATCACTCCAACCTTGGTTAGCATCCACGTATAGTGGCACATTTGTCAAACTACGGATGGTTTCAATAATCTCCCGGTCGTTATCTCTGCCCAGTTTAACTTTTATCACCTTGAAATTCTCCGCATCTTTCAGTTTTTCGCGGATCACTTCTGGGGTGTCTATCCCGATAGTGTAAGAAGTTACCGGCATTTTTGCTGGGTCGGCACCGTAAATTTCGTAGCAAGGTTTGTTTAAAATTTTTCCATTGATATCATTTAAAGCAATGTCTATCGCTGCTTTTATCGCCGGCTGACCAGGAGCAATACGATCGAGGTAACTAATAATCTCTTCGAAATTAAAAGGGTAGGCGAATTTGCTCAAATCTACCTCTTTTAAAAAAGCAGCTGCAGTTTCAAAACTTTCTCCCATGTATGGCACCATTGAAGCTTCTCCATAACCCACCACATCTTGGTACTGGATTTTTAAAAGCATTAACGGTGTGCTTGTGCGGGTAAATTTGGAGATCGAAAACGGGTATTTTAATTCTAATTCGAATTGCTTGCAACTAATCTTCATTGTCTATCGTCTAATAAGTAAATAGGGCGGATATCGCTTTACAAAAGTATATTTGTTTATTAACGCAAACCACTCCTGCCATGAAAAACATTTCAAGATTACGGTATTTTATTTATTTATCCCTAATAATTTTAGGAGGATGTACCACAGGAAAAAATGCCTTACAAAAAGGCGATTACGATGCATCAGTTGAAAAGGCGGTAAGCAGATTGCAAAATTCGCCCAAAAACAGCGAGGCCATGCAGGTTTTAAAAACCGCTTATGATTTAGCCCTGCAAGATCATTTACGCAGAATTAACGAGGCAAAAATGTCGAATGATTTGTTTAGATGGGAATCTGTAATGTACGGTTATCAGAAAATAAATCAGCTGGCAGATGAGATTAACAGTTGTCCGGCTTGTTTGGCGGTTGTTCCAACACCATCAAAATATATCAGTGAAGTTGCAGAAAGCAAATACAATGCTGCAGTTGCGAGGTACAACTCGGGGATCGGTTATTTAAATGAGCATAACCGCTTAGCTGCAAAAAAGGCATATTACGAATTTGAAAAAGTGCAAAATCTACAGCCGAATTATAAGGATGTAAAAACCAAAATGGATGATGCCTATTGGGCCGCCGTAACCCGTGTAGTTGTTCAACCTATTATTTTAAACGGAGGGCCGTATAAGTTGAGTGCTGATTATTTTCAGCAGCAAATTGATGAATTTATTGCCAACTATTCGCGGAATAAGTTTGTGATATTTTATGGCGAAGAACAGGCGACTACTCAAAAAATTATACCCGACCAGGTTTTAAGTTTAAATTTTGATGATTTCGTAGTCGGCCAGACTTATGTGAAAGAAAGAGTAGAAAAGCTTAAACGCGATAGTGTGGTAATCGGCGAAACCCGCGAACGTAAACCTATTTACGGAACGGTGAGTGCTACACTGAGTATTTTTGAAAAGAATATTTCTTCATCAGGATTGCTAGACATGACAATTATGGATTGGCAAAGCAAAAAAATTGTTCGTCAGCAGAAGTTTCCCGGCACTTTCGTTTGGCGAGACAGTTGGGGAAGTTACAAAGGAGACGACAGGGCGCTGAACAAAAATCAGCTAGCCATAACGAGAAAAAGAGAGGTTCTTCCGCCACCGCCAAGCACGATGTTTCTGGAGTTCACAAAGCCAATTTACAGCCAGCTAATTGATAATTTAAGCGGATTTTATAATAGTTATTAAAAAGCAAACGAGAACATTCGTAATCTCGAACGAAACCCATTTTTCTTGGGTTGAGGAGAGATCTTTTTGACACAAGTACTGAATGAGATCTCTCCGACAGGAAGGATGTCGTTCGAGAAGACGACCTGTCGAGCAACCGTCATCTCGAACGAAACCCATTTTTCATGGGTGCAAGAGAGATCTTTTTGGAAGAAGTTATCGAAATGAAATTTCTCCGACAGGAAGGATGTCGTTCGAGAAGACAACTTGCCCTGCTGCCGTCCAAGGAACAACGGCCTTAAAAACCATCATGTTGTAATCCCAGGGTTAAAATAAAATATCACTGACAAGCAATAACGATATAATAACTAATATTGCAGTGATGAATACCGGCCTATACAATCCTTTCCAAAGTTTCGATTTCTTATACAAAAAATGTTTCCTGAGCGGCAACACTTTTAACTCTCCCCTAATCCAGGTTCCGCTGATTCCAAAATGGTTGTTGGAGCAGGCAGGATTAACTGGCGAGGAGCAAATTCAGTTCCTGGATGAAAGCATACGTTCTTACAATACCCTCGTGATTCCTGTTAATAGCGAAGTAAATGAGCAATTTTTAAATCCACTGGAAGAAAAAATAAAACAAGCCTTTGAAACAGGTTATAGTGCTGTTTCAGCTTTGCCAGAGCTTGAGCTATTTAATTGGGTTGGGAAGTTTTTATATGGCTTCGTCTATATCGAAATGCATTCTGCTTTGCGCAAGGAAATAACGGCAGATGGCCTGAACATGTCTCAATCGCTGATGATGAAGTTCGCCAACCTCAACTTTATGATGCAGAATATGTACACCAGCATCGAGTTTGAAGATTTCACTCCATGGTCGATCACGGTAGTAAAGCTGGAGGATGAGCAAACTCCATTTAGTTTCAGGGATGAAATTAATACGCTTACCTTTTCGCTAAAGATGAAAGATTTTGGCATTATTGCTTGCCTGCAGGATAATGGAACCAATAAGCGTTATCACCGGGAAATTATAAATGAGGTGAAGGGCAAAGCACTCACCGCACAGCAATTTGAAGAACTTACCGCTCGTTTTTACTACTCCGCTTATTTATTTAACCGCTTGCCAGAATACACATTTATGCCTGTTGAGGGCACAACCTACATCGAAGCCATGCCGCTTCGCGGAAATATGACCAAGCCTTTGTTTGATGTTTGGCAGCACAAAATTTATGCTCAGGTGCTGGAAAATTTCTGGAAACCCTGGGGATATGTAAAGTTCGAGATCATTAAAGACCCTGACCATCCGATGAGCTTTTTCGAAAAACCCTGTTTACCTGCTGCAGGATAATTACATTCCTAACTTTGCGCCTATTATTGCGAAAAAGTTTTGGAGGATGCCCGGAACAAAAATAATGGTGAAAATCAATCCGGTTAGTGCACCAAAAAAGTGGGCATCGTGATTAATATTGTCTCTCGAATTTTTTGAGGCGTAAGCACAATAGGCTAAATAAATTCCCCCGAAAATTACTGCTGGAATAGAAAAAGGCAAAAATAAAATCCCAATTCCTGCCATAGGGTTAAAAAGGATGAAACTAAATAATACGCCGCTAATTGCACCAGAGGCTCCTAAACTATTGTAGTGAAAATCATTTTTATGTCTAAATACAGTTGGCAGATCACTCAATATCAAGGCTAAAAAATACATTAAGCCAAATTGCCAGCTGCCCATCATTTGCTCTAAGGTAAATGCAAAAGCATAGAATGTAAACATGTTAAAAAACAAGTGCATCCAATCGGCATGAATTAACCCACTGGTTATTAGCGTATAAACATTTTTCCCTTTCGATACACTGTAAGGATGTAACATAAACTTACCGTATATGCTTTGATCGTAAAAGGCATACAAGCTGGTAACAATTGTAAAAACAAATATGATTGATGCTACAGGAGCAATGCTGAGGTATTCCATTTATTTATTTTAAGTTGAGCTTTACATCTGTTTCCAAACGAGCCACCGGGTATCTGTTATGTGTTTTCTCGTAATAATCAGAATTTTTATACACAAAATCAAGTTGCGCTGCCGCGTTCTTGGCAAAGTCTGCATCTGATGCCTTTTTAGCCTCTAATTTATTTTTCAACTCTGGGTTGTTTTTTAGCAAATCCGCAGCTGTATCTTCAAAAACATAAGCCGAAAAATGTTCCTTCATATCTAAAATGGAATCGAAAAAATTCCAGCTGAAATAAGAGTCGGTGGCTTGTGGCTCCAGGGTTTCTACAATAAACCGGTTCGTTTTCTGATTGGCGTACACCACAAAATCGCCAGCGCAGTATTGCAAAGTATTTTTAACTGGATTAACCGTTACAGCAGAATGTAAATAGTGCCCTTCATACGGACGAGTAGCCGTTTTAAAATCTGTGATGTAATAGCTTTCTACGGAAATTTTGGTGTCTGTTTTGAGCTCTTCAACCTTCACTTTATTAAGTTTAAGCAATGCGATCACCCTATCCCATGCTTTCGGAATGATATAAGCCACTGGTTTTTGCACCGTAATAGCCGGTTCATAATTATTCCACTCTTTAATAGTTTTGGTAAACGGCTTATTCCGATCATAATATAATCGATCAAAACCACTTACTTCACTCGGCTTTTTACCGGCCTCAAAACCTTTAAAGGGCAAATCATTAGAAACAGATTTATTTAATTTCCAAGCCAGTGGAAATTCGGTTTGTTTCGCTACGAGCTCATCCGCTTTGCGTTTATTTTCTTTAATAACCTTTGCATCACGCTGAACGATATCAACATAGGTTTGAAGCAGTTTATAGGTTGCATCAACCCGCAAGTTATACGCTTTAAGCATATGCGTTTCTGGCATAAAGCCGATGGTATTGTGCAAGGTAGTATAACCTGTAGAGTAGCGGGGAGATTCGATAAATCCAGCAATTCCCGTTTCCGGCACTTCACCAAAGGAGTTTACATATGGAATCATCGGGTAACCTTTCTTCTCCATCGCCGAATACAAATCGGGCACCAAAGTTTTAGTTAAGTATCCTGATAAAAGAGCGTTTAACTTGTCTTTTTGCGTCGGAATGAGCGTCATCACGTACTGGTAATCGGCACCGTTACTGGTATGGGTATCTACAAATATTTCGGGTAGCCAGGTGTTAAAAATTAGCTGAAAAGCTGCCGAATTTTTAGAATCGGTTTTGATGAAATCGCGGTTCAGATCTAAGTTTTTGCTGTTTCCGCGAAAGCCATAGGCCAAAGGGCCGTTTTGGTTTGCTCTTGAGGTAGAACTGCGGTTAAAACTTCCATCAATATTATAAATAGGGATAATGCAAATCACCACATCTTTTGGAAGCCTGTCTTCTTTCAACAAATCTCTTGCCAGCATCATGGAAGCATCGATACCTTCAGGTTCTCCCGGATGAATCCCATTATTGATCAGCAAAACAGCCTTATTGCCTTTCTTTATTTCAATAGGATCAAAAACTTTATCTTTTGATAAAACCAGCAAATGAAGTGGCTTGCCAAAATCGGTGCTTCCATATGTTAAAAGCTTCGCCTGAGGATAGTTCTTCGCGATGTTTTCGTAGTAAGCAATTGCTGCATCGTAAGTGGTGGTTTCTTTTTTACCACTGTTTTCGAAAGGTGTTTTTTGTGCCATTGTTTCAAAAGATAAGATTAAAAAACAGATGACAAACAAATTTCTCATGCAAACTGATTTAAGAGAATGAATAGTGTTTAGAAGAACTTACGATACGCTTTATATTTCCGAAGAAATATTTTCCCCCTACACTATAAAGGTTAAATGTATCAGGATCGTAGTTTTTAAATTTTGTTGAGGGATCGTTATAGCCATCTAAACCTTCGCCAAAAGTGAAATTGCTTTGTGCGTTGAAGTTGATTACATAGGGAACATAACCGTAACCATCGTTGAGGTAGTAGTTAAATCCTAAGTTAATTGGAACAATTAAATTAACGCCCTTATCTTCACCAGGAAAAGGGCCATAACCAGGATCAAAAGCAGAGCAGCTAGGTTTGTAACGTACAATATCAGTAATGTTGTTATTTATCGCACCTATACCAATCCCAGCATATATCCCCTTAATGGCTTCTAAAAAAGGCTTACGCTCGTAAGGGATAAATTCACCCAAATGCAGTTTTAAGTTTGCGGTGATACTAGTGTAGTTGTTAATAAATTGTCGATTATGTGGGTCAGTAACAATATCACCACCTTGCACCATGCCGTATTGTGCCTCTAAGCCACCGGTAATAAAAGGCGTAAAATGATAACTGATTTCGCCTTTTGCGGTATATCCCCAATTCCCTTCCACTACGTCGGTTTTTGAGTAATTGGCACCGCCGCCTAAACCCCACGACCATTTAAAGTAGTTTGATTGCGCAAACGACAACATAAATGATAAAGAGAATAAAACAGTTAGCCCACTTGTTTTCGGGAGGCGATAAGTCATATTGTTTTTTTACAAAAATAATATGTTTATCCAATATCTATAACTTTTACCTTTGAATTATGAGCAATTACATCAACTTTAACAATTCATTAGCGCATAGATTTATCACATATGCCAAAATAGATACACAATCTGAACCAAATTCTGCCACTTGTCCATCAACAGAGAAACAAAAGAATTTAGGAAAAGTACTGGTTCAGGAACTTTTGGAAATAGGCATTTCTGATGCTGAAATGGATGAGAATGGCTACGTTTATGGAACTATTCCTGCTACGAGCGAGAAAAATCTTCCGGTAATTTTCTTCTGTTCCCACATGGATACCTCGCCAGACTGCAGCGGAGAAAACGTTAAACCGATTATTCATGACAATTATCAAGGACAAGATTTGATATTGCCCGACGACAATAATATCGTAATAAAACTGGCAGAACATCGCGATTTAAAACAGCAAATTGGAAACGATATCATTACTGCAAGTGGCACTACTTTATTAGGTGCGGATAACAAGGCTGGATTGGCGGAAATTATGGAAGCAGCTGCTTTTTTAATGAACAACCCGGATGTTAAACACGGTAAGATCAAAATTCTTTTTACCCCTGATGAAGAAATCGGAAGAGGCGTGGATAAGGCAAATCTCGAAAAATTAGGTGCTGACTTTGGTTACACCATTGATGGCGAAACTTTAGGATCAATTGAGGATGAAACATTTTCTGCCGATGGCGCAACATTAACCGTTAGTGGCCTGAGTACACACCCCGGTTTTGCCAAAGGTAAAATGGAAAGTGCCATCAAAATTATTGCTGATATCATTGCTTCTTTACCAAAAGATACGCTCACCCCAGAAGCAACTCATCAAAAAGAAGGATTCATTCACCCAGTGAGTATCAGCGGCAAGGTTGAGCAAGCTGAAGCGCATTTTATCATCAGAGATTTTACGGATGAGAAGCTAGCGGAACATGGTGTATTTTTGGGCGAAACGATAAAAAGTGCTCTAAAAAACTACCCAGATTCTACTTACAATTTGGAGATAAAGCCGCAGTACAGAAACATGAAACAAGTGCTGGATAAGCATCCAAAAATTGTGGAATATGGAATAGAAGCCATTGAAAGGGCAGGTGTAGTAGCCAAGCAACAAAGCATTCGTGGAGGCACCGATGGCTCACGCTTATCATACATGGGCTTACCTTGTCCGAATATTTTTGCAGGAGAACATGCTTTTCACAGCAAGCAAGAATGGGTAAGCGTTCAGGATATGGAGAAAGCAGTACAAACTATTATTAATATTGCTGTAATCTGGGAAGAGAAAGGGTGAAGGTAGTTGGGAGTTCGGAGTCATGAGTCATAGCCTTAAAGCTGCCGACTTTGGACTAAAGACTTTAGACTCACTATTCCCAAATTAACTTTGGCCAATATCCAACCGGTTAATCTTCCCGCCTTTGCCGATCTGGAATTTAAAGAAAGTTTTAAAGTCGCCCCATTGGTCGGAGTGGAAATTGCCATAAACATCTAAACCATTATTTTCCACTTGATCAATGCTGGTAAAGCGTTCATGCCCTAAAGCTTTTTTAAAGAAATTATTAAACTGAAGCTGGTTGCCGTCGTCATAAAATTTAACATCATCAGCAAACAAAGAGAACCAGGTTTTCTCATCACCTTTTTGCAAGGCATTTATTGCAGCTTTAACTTTTGAATTCGATAGTTTAGAGAGATCAACAGGCATATTTTATTGTTTTAAAAGTGCCTCCCTAAATTAAATTGCAAACAACTAGTGCAAAACCAAATAATCAAGGGCTTAATGGCAGACATGGAGAGTTCAGATCAAATTTAACAAAATAGTTTCCAAAGCAGCACATATTTATTACTTTTAAAATGTAATGATAACCCTCGAAAACAACTACCTAAAAATAAGTATTGCAGCAAAAGGTGCAGAACTTCAAGTTCTTTATAGCAAGGAAACTAAAATAGAATATTTGTGGAGCGCCGACCCAAAATATTGGGCAAAACATAGTCCGGTGTTATTCCCAATTGTTGGGTCGCTTAAAGATGAACATTTCAAATATGATGGCGCTGAATACAAGTTGCCACGCCATGGTTTTGCCCGCGATCATGTTTTCGCCGCTGAAAAGATAAGCAATACTGAAGTTGTTTTTACCTTATCGCAAAGCGATGAAACACTTACGGTTTATCCTTTTTATTTTGAGCTTAAACTGATTTATAAATTGATAGACAGAAAGCTGAATTTAACTTACGAAGTAACCAATACAGGTACCAATGAAATGTTATTTTCTATTGGTGCGCACCCTGCATTTGCGGTTCCTAACACGCCAAACACCAGCTACGAAGATTACTATTTGGCTTTTAACACAGATGAGAAGTTAACTTACTGCAAACTGGAAGATGGTTTGGTTGCCAATGAAACTGAGTCAATTGAACTTAACGGGCATAAATTAAATTTAAAACACGAGCTGTTTTATAATGATGCATTGGTTTTTAAAACGATGCAAAGCAGCTGTATTAGTTTGCTGAACAATAAAAATGATTACGGACTGCATTTCCATTTCGAAGGCTTTCCATTTTTCGGCATTTGGGCGGCGCCAGATGCTCCATTTGTGTGTTTGGAGCCTTGGTGCGGCGTAGCCGATGGCGTAAATCATAATCAGGAATTGCAACAAAAGGAAGGTATTATCTCTTTAGCACCTCATAAAAACTGGACACGTTTTTGGGAGGTGGAGTGCTTTTAGTTGGATGAATTAGATCTTTTTTATTTGGTTGGTGGAGACAC
>NZ_JAPIVT010000001.1 GCF_026239735.1 Pedobacter sp. MC2016-05 | reverse complement strand
GCCGCTCTTTCAGGCGGCTTCCCGTTTCTTCCGAACCGGGCTGCAAAGGTAGCGATCTTTTTCTTTTCCGCAAATTTATTTTAAAGTAAATTTTTGGCCTTTCCACTCTCATCTATCAACCAACCGGCTTTTCAATGCAACCGTTTCCTCCGAAGCGGGATGCAAAAGTAGAAAAAAATCCGCTCCCGGCAAACCTTTAATCAAAGAATCGAAACAGATTTTTATAAAACACTGATCGTCAGACCAAAAAAATAACACATTAAGTCAAACATCTAAACTACTTGTATGTTTAAGCGCTCATCAGACCCTTATAATACTATAAATATCAATAAGCAATCATTTTAAAAGCGCTGCTAAAAGAGGAATTTTAATCTTATCCTATTATAAACACATGGTCACTCAATAACGCATACTATAAAAGATGATATTAAAAACGAATACTGAGATTGACTTCTCAATCAGCACCAGGTTTCTCAAAAATCGAATAAAACAGGCCGCGATAAGACAATTACATAAAAGTCGGAACTAAAAATTAAAAAAATATCTAAGTTTGATTGATGGGAAAAATCACTTACTTGGTCATCATAATACTCACCCTTGCTGCATGCAGGAAAGACGAGCGAATTACAGCGGATTCAAACGTAACACTTGATTTTTCTGAACAAAATATTTCTTTTGATACGGTATTCACCTCGGTTTCGTCAACTTTTAAAAATGTCAAAATCAGAAATAGGAACGGTAAAGCCGTCAATATCTCTGAAATCAGGCTGGCAAACGGAGACACCTCTGCATTTAACATCAATATTAATGGAGAGCGCACAAATAAGAAAAATAATATTGTGATCAATGCGGGGGATTCCATTAGTATTCTCATTAAAGTCAGCATAGATCCGAATAGCAAGATTCAACCCTTTCTAGTTGAAGATTCGATTTTACTAAATACCAATGGCAGCAGACAATCTATAAAGCTACTCGCCTATGGTCAGAATGCCGTCTTCATTCACAATCCATCTATTGAGGTAAATACTACCTGGACTGAAGGATTGCCCTATATAATTAGTGGGACAGCAACTGTAAAGAATGGTATCTCTCTTACCCTTATGCCTGGTACAAGGCTTTACTTTCATAAAGATGCAAGGCTAAATGTTGAAGGCAGCTTAATAGTTAATGGTTTGTTGGATAGGCCTATCATTTTTTCAGGAAACCGCCTTGAAAGAATTTATTCCAGTGAACCAGGCCAATGGAATGGAATATTGATACAAAAAACAGGATCTGCTATAATTAAACATGCCAGGATAATGAACGCCATTGTGGGAATAACCTCGGACTCCCTATCAACCAATACCAGTCCTAAACTGCTTGTCAGTAATAGCATTATTAAAAACATGCAGGTAGCTGCCTATATAGGACATCACTCGGAGTTGATTGCATTCAACAATCTATTATATAATTGCGGGAATTACCTGATTTACGGGATTGGTGGTGGTAATTTCAATTTAAAGCAGAATACATTTGTAGGCTTTAATTCAAATTTTGCCCGTAAAACTGCTGCAGTAACCTTATCAGACTTCATCTCCGCGGAATCCTATAACAATCTCAATTTGAATCTAACCAATAATATCATTTGGGGATCATTAGAAAATGAGTTGGATATACAAAACAAATCTAGTGCTGTCGTCAGTTCAACGATCTACAATAATCTTATAAAATCATCACAGCGAAATTATGCCAGTAGTGGCAATCTGCTAAATGATGATCCAAAATTCATCTCAGAAGGAATGGAGAATTTTCAACTGCAAGATAATAGCCCTCTATTAAAGAGGGGATATGATCTTCGGTCTGATGCGTTTTATGGAAATTACTTAAGCTTGGATTTGGCCAATATGCCGCGTGTGTTTCCATCGACTTTGGGATGTTTTGAAAAAAAATGATTTTTTTCCTTTTGCTAAAACAAATTCTGTATTACGCGGTTTATATATTTGAGAGCGTTAATTTAGATGGTAAGGGTCGATATTTCTTCAAAAGAATATCGGCCCTTTACTTTTTAAACACTTTAATTTTATATGCTCAAAACTTAGCATTTGTGAAAAAATTTAGATCTATAAAATAAAAGCAGCCTCAAATTAATGAAGCTGCTTTTAGGTATCAAGTCAGAAAAATGTTTTTATCTGTAAAGTGGAAACGCACTAACCAAATTTACAACTTCAGCTTTAACTGCATTGATATTCATCTCATCATCAGGATTGGTTAACACCTGGTCGATGAGATCAACAATTTTTTCCATTTCAGCCTCCTTTAATCCACGAGTGGTAATGGCAGCTGTACCAACACGAATGCCTGAGGTTACGAACGGTGATTTATCATCGAAAGGAACCATATTTTTATTCACGGTGATCTCTGCTCTTTCCAAGGCATTCTCAGCAGCTTTGCCGGTGATGTTTTTATTTCTCAGATCGATGAGCATCAAGTGATTATCTGTACCCCCTGAAATAATTCCATATCCTTTGGCCACAAAAGCCTTAGCCATAGCCTGGGCATTAGTAGCAACCTGTTTAATGTAAGTATCGTATTCATCGGTTAGTGCCTCGCCAAATGCAATTGCCTTAGCGGCAATAATATGCTCCAAAGGACCACCCTGTGTTCCGGGAAAAACAGCCATATCAAGTAAATTACTCATTAACCGAATATCTCCTTTTGGTGTTTTCAATCCCCATGGATTTTCAAAATCCTGCCCCATCATGATCATACCACCGCGCGGACCTCGAAGGGTTTTATGCGTCGTGGTGGTCACAATATGACAGTGAGGAAGCGGGTTAGCTAGCAATCCCTTTGCAATCAGTCCAGCGGGGTGTGAAATGTCTGCCAAAACTAAAGCACCGATTTTATCTGCTATTGAACGGATGAAAGCATAATCCCATTCACGTGAATATGCAGATGCGCCACAAATGATTAATTTTGGTCTTTCTGTCAAGGCAACTTCTTCCAGCTTTTTATAATCAATTAAGCCGGTCTCTTTATCTACTCCATAAAAAAATGGTTGGTACAGTTTACCAGAGAAGTTAACAGGAGAACCATGTGTTAGGTGCCCACCATGCGAAAGGTCAAACCCCAATATTTTATCCCCCGGTTTCAACACTGCCAGCATAACAGCCGCATTCGCCTGTGCACCTGAGTGGGGCTGAACATTAACCCACGATGCACCGAACAATTTCTTTGCTCTATCAATTGCTATCTGTTCAACGACATCTACAACTTGGCATCCGCCGTAGTAACGTTTGCCTGGTAGTCCTTCAGCATACTTGTTGGTAAGTACAGAACCAGCAGCTTCCATCACTTGCTTGCTTACAAAGTTTTCAGATGCGATAAGTTCTAATCCGTGCTCTTGACGGTCAAGTTCTTTATCAATAAGTTCAAAAATCTGGGTATCGCGTTTCATCCTTATATAGGTTTGGTATTTTTCTGCAAAAGTAACAAATTAATTTTTAAGGCAGTAACCCAATCAGGGGAAATTAAGTGCTCAAGCCTGGGATGACTCATCATGAATTACCGATTCTCTAAGCGTTAAGAACGAGGTCCATTCTAAATGATTGCAGATCTACTGTCCTCGGGCCTAAAGCGAGTGGTAAACAATCAGGTTAGCGAAGTGATTTAACCTCAAAATTATTGAAACCGCTACCAATGGTAATTTTCACTATTTGCTGCTGAAGCATCTCCAGAATTGCAAGAAAATTATAGACAAAATGCACTTTGTTTTCTGAATTTTTAAGCACTATCGCAAAGTCGATCTGCTTATTGATCTCCAAAAGGTTTGAGATAAAATATTTTTGCTGCTCAATGGTATATGGATACTGGATAACAGTATGCTTAACCTCTTCCACCCGCAAGCTATATTTTTCGACTGTCCGGTGGTAAACAGTGAGCAACTTATACAAATCAAGCGACAGTAGCTCATCCTGATGAGAAGAAGATGCTGCCACTAAAATCAGATCCTGTTCGATATTCCCCCTCCTTTCCTGTAACATTCTGCTATGCTCTAGGACTTTCATTTCTTCGGCAGCTGATTTGAACTGTTTATACGCAATCAGCCTATCAATCAAATCTTGCTCGGAACTAATTTCATTACCTGCATCATCTATTTCGATCCGCGGCAACAACATTCTAGACTTAATGCGCATCAAGCTAGCCGCTATGAGAATAAACTCACTGGCTACCTCCACATTCAGAGCAAACAACTGATGAATGTAAGACAAAAAGTCATTAGTGATTTTTGAGATCTCGATGTCATGAATACTCAGTTCATCACGTTCGATAAAGAATAAAAGTAAATCAAAGGGACCTTCGAATACAGGAAGTTTGATTTCAAAATTATCTGTTTGCATTGATACAAAAATACCAAATAGCAGCTGGATATTTTAGTTTAAAAAGCGATTGAACGCAGCGGTTAAAATGAACTGCTTAAAATATAAATAGTTTGTCTTGAATCTAAATGAAATAAATACTCTCTTAGATTATTGACTACAGACTTTCTGATTTTAACCACTCTTCCTTGGGAATTGTATTCATCAACGATATTATCTCCAATCTTAATCCTGTTTAACTTAATTACTGGTGTTGAGTGCGTTATATTTTGCATGGTTTCTTTTTTTACTAAGTTGAATATTATTTGACATGTATTAAATTTTAGTAGACCAGAGTAGATACCCTGTCGAAGAACGTATGTCAAATGTAGATAATAATTACAATAATCGCAAGACATGTATTTTTAATAATACATCATTACAATCAGCTTGTTTTGATTATTCTTAAAGAATCTTTTTTCGAAACCTCGGTCGACAGGCCCTAATTCATGGATGACGATTTTTCTTTTGTATTAGAACAAAAATCCCTTACTTTGTATCTTGTTTTTTACCCAAATCTGAATGCAAGTTAAAGCTGGCCCCCTATTATCTAAAATCAACTATCCTGCTGATTTAAAGCAACATAACGAGTCTGACTTAGAACAAATAAGCCAAGAATTAAGGCAATATATCATTGATATTGTGAGCGTAAACGGTGGCCATTTTGGGTCCAGCCTAGGGGTTGTCGAGCTGACGGTTGCTTTACATTATGCCCTGAATACTCCCTACGATAAATTAGTATGGGATGTAGGACATCAGGCTTATGGCCACAAGATACTCACGGGCAGAAGGGATTTGTTCCATACCAACCGCATATACAAAGGCATAAGCGGTTTTCCAAAAATCTCCGAAAGTGAGTATGACACATTTGGCGTAGGTCACTCATCCACCTCGATTTCGGCTGCGTTGGGCATGGCGGTTGCCTCTCAACTAAAAGGGGAAAAAGACAGGCAGCACGTGGCAGTTATTGGCGACGGCGCATTAACAGCAGGATTGGCCTTTGAAGGACTCAATCATGCAGGGATTGAAAATAGCAATGTGCTGGTGATCCTTAATGACAACTGTATGTCAATCGATCCTAACGTTGGGGCTTTAAAAGAATATCTGACAAGTATTACCATATCAAAATCTTACAATCGTTTCCGTGACGATATTTCCAGTGTTTTGGCAGGGCTTTCTAAACTTGGTCCTAATGCGCATAAATATGTCAAGAAAATTGAGAAGAGTATAAAAGGAACGCTTTTAAAGCAAAGCAATTTGTTTGAAGCGCTAAATTTTAGATATTTCGGCCCCGTTGACGGACATGACGTGAAACGCTTAGCACAAACCATAAAAGATTTATCAGCGATACCCGGCCCAAAATTATTACACTGTGTAACCGTTAAGGGAAAAGGATTTGCACTTGCTGAAAAAGATCAAACCATTTGGCACGCGCCGGGGCTTTTCGATAAAATAACTGGAGAGATCAAGAAAAGTATTCCAATTAAACCTCAGGCTCCGAAATATCAAGATGTTTTCGGCCACACAATGGTAGAATTAGCGAAGTCGAATGCAAAAATTGTTGGCATCACTCCGGCCATGCCGTCTGGGTCATCATTGAATATCATGATGAAAGCAATGCCAAAGCGTGCTTTCGATGTGGGCATCGCGGAACAACACGCAGTAACATTTTCTGCCGGTTTAGCCGCGCAGGGTTTAGTTCCGTTTTGCAATATATATTCCAGTTTTATGCAACGGGCTTACGATCAGGTAATTCATGATGTAGCTATTCAAAAGCTCAATGTTGTGTTTTGTTTGGACAGGGCCGGCTTAGCGGGAGCAGATGGGGCTACACATCATGGTGCGTACGACATTCCCTATATGAGATGTATTCCAAATATGATCATATCCTCACCGATGAATGAGGAAGAGTTGAGAAACCTGATGTATACCGCGCAGCAAGAAAACATGGGGCCATTCGTGATCAGATACCCCCGTGGAAATGGCGTAATGCCAGATTGGAAAAGGCCTTTCAGGGCTTTGGAAATTGGGAAAGGGAGAAAAATTTGTGACGGAGATGATGTAGCTTTGCTGACTATTGGTCATGTTGGAAATTTCGCTGTAGAGGCACGTAATGAACTAAACAGTGAGGGCATTTATCCAGCACATTACGATTTGCGATTCGTAAAACCTTTGGACCAAGATCTTTTGCACGAGGTTTTTAGCAGGTATAAGCATGTCATCACTGTAGAAGATGGCGCATTGCCAGGAGGAATAGGGTCAGCAGTACTTGAATTCATGGCTGACAATGGTTATAACTCAAAAGTGATACGTTTGGGTATTCCTGATCAGTTCATCGAGCACGGCGAACAGGCGGAACTATGGGCAGAATGTGGTTATGACAAAGCTTCAATCATCAACACAGTAAGATCGGTTGGGTTTAAAAGAATCACAGATAGCATGGTTGGTTAGTATCTGTAGGAGATGATAAGCAAACGGATTCGCTTCGTAGTAGGCTTAACTGCTGGGCTGCGAATCGATCGAGATCATCCAGCAGCTATCTGATAATTATCAGGCCGGGCATTCTTAAAACTTGTTCGTTCGAAAAAATTAGTCATACCATACGCTTAAAAACTTTAGTAATCCAAACCCCTTTGATGAAACCAGATCTGCCTAATAAATAGGCAGATCCAACTCCATTTCTCT
This sequence comes from Pedobacter sp. MC2016-05, assembly GCF_026239735.1. Classification (GTDB taxonomy): domain Bacteria; phylum Bacteroidota; class Bacteroidia; order Sphingobacteriales; family Sphingobacteriaceae; genus Pedobacter. The sequence continues at coordinate 705,842 of NZ_JAPIVT010000001.1, read as the reverse complement.
TATATAACCTATGATTCCGCCTTCCAGACTATATAGATTGTTCATACTATAGCGTTCCTCCAGAAGTCTGATGGCCGATTTACTCCGGCCGCCCATTTTACATAAAACGACAACTCGCGCATCGCTGGAAATTTTTTCCCGGTTATCCAATAGGGTGGAAAGTGGTATTAACTCACCGCCGATGTTGACAAATTCATACTCCGAGAATTCCCTGACATCGACAAGCTGTACATCTAATCCCTGCTTTTGCCAGTTTACTAACTCAATAGGTGTTATTTCTTTGATTTTCTTTTCAATAGCAGAAACGCCACAAAATTGCTCATAATCAATTAGTCCGCCTTTGAGGATTGAATCGTTGGTCATATTTTTTTTGATGTTATAGGTCATTGATTCAAAGCTCAGGGCATTGAATGTATAGAACTTTCCGCTCAGAACATCCCCCACCTCTGCGATCACTTTGATTACCTCAAGTGCCTGCATGCTTCCTATTATTCCTGGCAAAACACCTAATACCCCCGCCTCCGAACAATTTTGGACGGTGCTCGGATCTGGAGGAATCGGAAAGAGATCACGGTAATTTGGGCCGCGGCTGCCATCACCATTTAAATAATTAAATACAGAAACCTGACCTTCAAACTGATAAATGGAAGCATAAACATTTACTTTGCTGAGAATAACACAGGCATCATTAACAAGGTACCGAGTTGGAAAATTATCGGTTCCATCTGCAACGACATCATAATCTGCTAATACTTCCAAAGCGTTTTCAGAGGTGAGCTTGATATCATGCACCTTAATATTAATGTATGGATTTAGTGCTCTTAACCTGCGCATCGCTTCATCAGCTTTTGATTTACCCACCGCATTAATATCGAAAATCACCTGACGCTGCAAATTGCTATCTTCGACAACGTCACAGTCTAATATTCCGATGGTACCTATTCCAGCTGCCGCTAGATATAGTAAAACCGGACTACCCAAGCCGCCAGCGCCAACGACCAGTACCTTAGATGCAGATAGCTTTTCCTGAGCCGCTAATCCGAAGTCCGGAATAATAATGTGCCTGTTATACCGGGAATATTCCTGAGGAGAAAAATTGATCTGTTTCATATCATTCTCCCTTATAATTGCCCCCTGCGATAGCAGGAACTATACTTATAATTGAGAATTCACTCACATCAGTTTGAAGATTATTTAGACTTTTAATATCATCCTGGCCAACAAATACATTCACAAATGAACGAACTCCTCCAGCCCCATCCAGCAAATGCTTTCTTATTTCCGGATGGGTGGAAACTAGATTACTGATGATTCCGGAAATATCTGCGCCCGGTATTGATACTTTGGACTGGTTGTTTGTATATTTTCTTAATGGTGTTGGAATAAGTATTGTTGCCATATTAATTAATTTTAATTTTGATCTCTGTTAATTGTTGTTCATCTTCTTTCAACACCCACGCCCGCATTTCCCTTACTCCTTCCCGACCTACTGAAACGATTATATTCACGAAATTCGGCATGGCAAAATCCAGGTCTTCCCGGGAAGGGAGTGCAGGCTGGTTGGGATGAGAATGAAATACCCCTAATAGCAGTACATTATTCTTCTCAGCAAATTCTTCAGCTGATAAATAGTCTGCATCACTGATTCTAAATGACTCGCTTTTATTTTCAAAGGAATTGTTTTTCACTTCCTTTGCTAGGCGAATAGCATTTTTGTCACCCCAGAAAAAACCGCAGCATTCCTTTGGAAATTCACTGATTGCAATTAACCCAATTGCACTGGCAGCACTACTTTTAATGTGTATTGAGTTCATATTTGGAACCGCCGATTATCTTTTCTACTAATTTGTATTCTTCTGTACCGATTAGGGTATGGGTTAACAGGTTAATAATTTCCCTAAAATTATCATCATGTATTTCGTCAAAATCCGGATGATTTGGATCAAGACCCCATTTCAAAATGTTTAGCGTATCACGCGAGTCAACATTTTTCAAGGAATCTGCAACGCAAGTCTTCAGGGTTTGCATCAACCATTTTCTCGCAGCAGATTCATTTTCACTCCACTTAAATTCAGCAAGACGGGTCAGCAGTAGCTGTTTGCTTACAGGCAATATTCCGGAAATGATAATATCTTCTTCATCATTTACCTTTTTACCTCGATTTTCATATACGTTGATCAGTAAGTTGAGTTCATGCGGTTCTGCCCAATCTAACTGTCCCCTGAAAAATCCTTCTCTATACCCCAAGGGATTACCTTTAAAGGTCACGGGTATCTGTTTCCGATTTTTTAATATATTATATAGGGCGACTTCGAGACTTTCTACCGGCCACTCCAGGTTCTTGACGATCAAAAAAACCGATTTATCCGGCTGTGCATGGATAAGGGCATTCAGCATTAAGCAGGAAGCCTCTGACACATTCTGGGCAGTAACATATTTACCCGGGCTGTGAATGGAAAAATGGTCAGCGTTATCTACATCTTTGAATTCAATATTCATTAAACTGTTATCCAAAATATGCGTAAAGCGGACCATTGAATACAGTACGTGGCTATTCTTAGAATGGGCATCTAATATGAATTCACAAAGTTTCTTGGTTGCGGCATATACCTCTGATGTGAAATACCTGCTTGCTTTACCGGTCGAAGAAAATACGCATTGCTTTACAGAAGATGTCTCCTCACATGCCCTCACTACATTTAAAGTACCAAATACATTATCCATTATCGCCTCAACTACATTGTTCTCAGCATAACCCGGGCTCCTCTGTGCAGCGGTATGGAATACGAAGTTTGGAAGGTAATGATCAAAACAGGATTTTAAACCTAGCTCATCGCAAATGTTACCCTCAATAAAAACTAACCTATCATCATGCATCAAGGGATTATCAAAGGGTTTTTTATCAAAAACAATTACAGATTCAATGTCGAATTTAAGCAACATCTCTACCAGGCAGGAGCCCACGCATCCGGATCCACCGGTGACCAGACAAATCTGGCCTGAAAGCTTTTCGTTTAATTTATCCTCTTGAATGCTTAAAATTCTATCCTGGGTAGATAAAAAAGGATCAGAATCCAATCTACCGGTTGCCTGATAAGCTTCAATGAGCTCAGTGGTAAGCAAAGTTAGCGCATCAAAAGATTCTGGATTTTCATAATCCGGTGACAACTGCCATATTCGATCATAAAGAACACCTATCGCTTCATTATCACTATAATTCATATCACTAGATCATTAGGAGTTGTCAAGGTAAATAATGAGCTATTGCCGATAATTTACTTTTAGCTAAGGTATCCTTTAACTGATCTTCAGCCAATAGCCCTTTACTACTAAGCATCATTGGATCTTAATAAAACCGGTATGGGAAGCCGTTTATTTACAGTAACACGGCTAAGTTCTCATAGGAACGATCACTACATGAATTATCATGACACTTGGGAGGAATACCTGGATATTTTTGAGTGTATAAGAGATTATGTTTGATGGCTTAATCCGGTGTTATTTAACCACTAATACCTTAAGAATGCCGGTTTGAATCTTGTTTGGAAAATGCAGCAGCACACAAGTTCATAAACATTGGCCTTAAAGGGCCATTGCCAATCCTATTAAATTGGTGATAATTTGTGTCATCATATTAAAGGGGAATTTGAGGATTTATCATCTAAAAAGGCCACAACAGCTAAATGATTTCAACTGAAAGCTGAACTAGATTTAATATACCATGGGGCTTGTTTGTCTCCCCAATAGAAACGAGCTAAAGAAACTCACTTCAAAGGAAACATTATTTCAAAACCCATTATAGTTTCCCTTGCTTGATAAACATTTGATCATAAGATAAACAAAAACGCTATACTAATGACACGTAAAAGAATTTTAATTACCGGTGCCGCAGGATTTCTTGGATCACATCTCTGTGACCGCTTCATTCAAGAAAATTATCATGTATTGGCAATGGATAATTTAATCACAGGAGATCTTTCAAACATTGAACATCTTTTCGAACTTGAGAACTTTGAGTTTTATAACCATGATGTTTCCAAATTCGTCCACGTATCCGGTCATTTAGACTATATCCTGCATTTCGCGTCTCCTGCCAGTCCAATCGATTATCTAAAAATACCTATCCAGACCCTTAAAGTGGGATCATTGGGTACACATAATTTATTGGGTCTTGCCAAAGCAAAAAAAGCCAGAATGTTAATCGCCTCAACATCAGAGGTGTATGGAGACCCCAATGTAAATCCACAGCCTGAAGAATATTGGGGAAATGTAAATCCTGTCGGTCCAAGAGGAGTCTATGATGAGGCCAAGAGATTTCAGGAAGCGATCACCATGGCGTATCACACTTTTCATGGCGTTGAAACCAGAATTGTTAGAATTTTCAACACCTATGGACCGAGAATGCGTTTGAATGACGGCCGTGTTCTGCCAGCATTTATCGGTCAGGCATTAAGGGGTGAGGATTTGACCATATTCGGTGACGGCAGCCAAACCCGTTCTTTCTGTTTTGTAGATGATCTGATCGAAGGCATCTATCGTTTGTTGATGGGTGATTATTCCTTGCCCATGAATATTGGTAACCCGGACGAGATCACCATTCGCCAATTTTGTGAAGAGATTATCCAATTGACGGGAACTTCTCAAAAGATTGTCTACCAGGACCTACCTCAGGATGATCCAAAGCAACGCAGACCGGATATTACAAAAGCAAAGTCCCTTTTAAACTGGGAACCAAAGGTGAATCGCCGGGAGGGTTTAAGGATCACCTATGACTATTTCAAATCCTTGCCGAAAGAAAATCTGGAAAAAACCGAACATAAAGACTTTGCGCGCTACAACACCATTTAAGTAAGCATAGATCTTCCAGGAGCGGTTGTTTTAATTGACTGATCAGCCAATTTTTTTCGGGCGTAATCAATTATGCGTGTCCTATGTCAACCTTAATAAAAACAAGTTTTTTACGAAAAGTAGGCCTTGAGTATCGTACGCCTATGACTCTAGAGAATCATAATAGAGCCGCAATAAAAATAGCCAAAATACCAGAAATGAGTTATTTAGAAAAGCGCAAAGTTAAAATTTTCAAATCATAGCCCTATGGGGCTATTGTGCTACGGAGTAAATATTTAGACTTTAGTGGACGAAATAACAGGACTAGTTGCCTAGCTAAAAAACGCAAATCAAAGAGAATCTTAAAAGAGAAATGAACAACCAGCTATTTGTAGACGTAATGAATTTCAAGGTTTTCTCCGACGACCTGAATACTATTGCAATCGGTGGTGATAAGTGTCGGACCATTAACACCATAAGCCCTAACTCATATGGACTATCCCTTAAGGATGACATTTTTAATCAGGCGTTAAAGAAAACGGACTATCTGGTTTTAGATGGTGTTTATTTCGCCTTTGCCTCATTGATGCTGAAAGGAAAAAATATCAAAAAAAATCAAGGCCCTGATGTTTTTTACCACTTTATGGACCGAATGAGTAAAAAAGGGGGAAAAGTATTTTTCTTAGGCTCAAGTGAACAGACCCTACAAAAAATCGAAGACAAAGTAAAACAAGATTATACCAATATCCAGGCAGAGAGCTATTCCCCTCCATTTAAAGACACTTTCTCTGGGGAAGATAATCAGGCCATGCTAAATGCTATAAACAAATTTAAGCCCGATATTCTGTTTGTAGGCATGACCTGCCCTAAACAGGAAAAATGGGCTACCCAGTTCAGGGATGATATAGATGCAGGACTTGTGATCAGCATTGGAAATGTGTTTGACTGGTTTGCTGGAACTCAAAAAGCCATTCACCCCTTCTGGTTTAAGATAAGAATGGCTTGGCTTATACGAATATTTCAGAGACCTGAAATATTCCGCAGGAACATTAGAAACCAAATGACTTTTTTCGGTCACGTGGTATTGATTTTTTTAAAATTAAAGAAAATATAAAGATGATAAAAGTTGCATTAGTAGGGGCCGGAAAAATGGGCGTATCCCATTTATCTATATTAGGAGCCCATCCAGACGTAGAAATGGTTGGTGTTTGTGACACATCAAAAATAGTGACCAATTTTTTAGAGCGCTATTCTAAAATGGATTGCTATGCTGATTTCACTAAAATGCTTGACAAAGCAAAACCGGACGCTGTTTTTGTGGCCGTACCAACTAAGTTCCACCACCAGATCATCAAAATTGCTTTGGAAAGAAACATCCATGTTTTTGCAGAAAAGCCATTTTGCCTGAATACGGCCGAAGGGAAGGAACTTGTTGATCTGGCAGCTAAAAAGAGCCTGGTTAATCAGGTGGGCTACCACAACAAATTTGTCGGCACATTTAAGGAAGTTAAAAGAATCATCAAATCAGGCATGTTAGGTGATGTGTATCACTTCGTTGCCGAATCCTATGGCCCGGTTGTTACCAAGCCTAAGCAAAGTTCATGGCGGTCTAAGCCTGAAGAAGGCGGTGGATGTTTAATGGATTACGCATCACATGTAATTGATTTGGTGAATGATATTATTTCTCCAATTACCCAAGTAAAAGGTGCTACACTGAAATCGATTTATTCCAATACCGTTGAAGATGCTGTTTATTCGGTGATGAACACCACAGATAATGTAAGTGGTATTCTTTCGGTTAACTGGAGTGAAGAAACTTACCGCAAAATGTCTACGACTGTAACTATCCTTGGATCTAAAGGAAAAATCATTTCTGATGCTAACGAAATGAAGTTATATCTGAAAGATGAAACAAAAGATTATACTAAGGGCTGGAATGTGAAATACATCACAGACCTCACCGATCAGGTTAACTTCAATTTGAGAGGTGAGGAATATTCCGCACAGATTGACTATTTCGTAGATGCGGTATTAAAAAGAAAACCCAACAACGTAAATACGTTTCAGCAAGCTATGCAAACTGATAAAGTGATTGAATTAATTAAACAACATAGATAAACATCATGATGGACAGAATACTTTTTGGCGACAATCAATTTTTCGCCGTCAACCATATTTCAGATGAAAAATCGCGGGCGCAATCCATTCAGTTTAAAACTGATGAGGCGATCATGAAAACCTTAAATAATGCAAAAAATGTGGGGTTGAACACCTTTATGTGTACTACCCACGACAGGATTGTGGCAATTTGTGATATCATCAGAAAAAATCCGGATGAATACTCGGATTACAAAATTTTTCCGTGTATGCCATATGCCCACAAATACGCAAATGCAGTGACTGAACTGGGGATCTCTGGGACAATAAAACAATATGTTCCCGGTAATGTGTTTGGATCGATACTTAAAGGCGGAATGGCAATTATTTCGAAAGATTATATCTCCCTTATCGAGTTAATGATTGATGCTGAAATGAAAATGTTCAAAGGAATTAATACTCCTGTTATATTTTTACAGAATGTGATCACAGATCTTTTATTGGGACTAAACTGTGAGGAGGTGCTGGTTGCTTTCTGCTCGCACATCAAGAAAAAATATAATGCAGAGCCTGGTTTTATCACGATGAATCTTCCAAAACTGCACGAAGTGTTAACAAGAAATGGAATTGAAAATCCTATTATCTGTAGCTCTATTAATAAAGTTGGCTTTAGAATGTCAGGCAGCATTGAAGCATATGAAGAGGTATTAAGAACAAAAAAGGGAAGATTTATTGCAATGCAGGTCCTGGCTGGCGGTGCTATTCCACCTGAGGAGGCAATTGAGTATATCTGCGGACTACCCAATATTGAATCAATTCTATTCGGTGCCTCATCGCAAAAAAATATTGAAAGCACCATGTCCTACATCCATGCTTTTGATGAAAAGCAATTAACTACTGCTATGGCAAGCTGATTTAGGAGTTAAGCTACCGTAATCCAGTGGTAAATTGAAAAAGGGGCTTCACGGCCCTTTTTTAACTAATCAAGAAAGCATTAATCTATTTTGATTAATTTTTGAGTTAATTTAGTGGCCCCGTCATTAAAAAACAACACAAACGTCCCAGCAGGCAGACTGGAAAGATCTATTTCGCTTGAATTACTCCCTCTGGCCACATTGATTTTTTTTACCCGTTGACCATTGACAGAGAAAATGTCAATAGAACCGTTATTGTTTACCTCCGGGTGCTTTACGCTTAAAAGTGTTCTTACAGGGTTGGGGTACAAGACTAAACCCGTTACTGCAGGTAAAGAACTGCTCTTAAATGGGGCGCTACTGATTACCGTGCTTTCAATTTGCTCTATGCCGCTCACTATTTTAAAGCGCCAGTAACCTGATGGACGAGCAATATCGCCTACCATGATTGGGGATTGATAAGGCTTGAATGGACCATTATTCTCACTATAAAGTATATCAAAAGGAAACTGATCATGCTCAGCGGATAATGTATTTGCTAAATCGTCCACCACAATTTTTGGAGGAAGAATTTCTTTTCGCACTATAGCAGCTGGGCTGAAGGCTACAGCACGCTCATTAACATTTCCTACTATGTCCGCCGGGTTGGCAACATGATTTGCAGCCATGGCCTTAGCACCGTCACTTTTGGCGCTAACAGCGGCCGCTACTGTTACACTGCTATTGAATATCGGACTGTTTACGACCGAACTTTCACCGCGATTGCCAGAAGCTTTAACCTTGAACTTCCAATACCCAGCAGCCCTGGCAATATTGCCCACGTTAATTTTACCTGTATAGCTTTGGAAGCTGCCATTGTCAACACTGAATACAATGTCCGAAGCGTATTGATCATGATTCGCCATTAATGTATTTGCGGTGTCATCAGCGGAAATCAACGGTGGTTTTGCCGTGGGGGCGATGCTAAAAGCGGGGCTGTTGATTACAGGACTTTCGATACGGTTGCTTGCAGCTTTTATCTTGAACTTCCAATAACCGGCTGCCCTGGCAACATTGCCTACACTGATTTTACCGGTGTAGCTTTGGAAGCTTCCATTGTTTACACTGAACACAATTTCAGAAGAATATTGACTGTGGGCGGCAATTAGGGTGTTTGCATGATCATCAGCGGAAAGCACAGGTGCGCTTGATGTCAGTTTTGCACTGAAGGCGGGGCTTGGAACCACAGCACTCTCGCTGCGGTTCGAACCCGCTCGGAGCTTAAACTTCCAATACCCAACTGGCCGGGCAACGGTACCCACATTTACTATTGCAGTGTAAGGTTTGAATGCCCCGTTGTTCACGCTCATCATGATGTCCGCTGGATAGGTGCCATGCGTGGCAGATAAAGTGCTGGTAGCATCATTCTTCATTAGTACAGGTGAACTCGGGGTGATGACTGCTACAAAGGCGGGACTGTTAATCACCGAACTCTCGCTTCGGTTGGTCGCAGATCTGATTTTGAATTTCCAATAGCCGGCTGCTCTGGTGACGTTTCCTACAGCGATCGTACCGGTATAGCTCTGAAAGCTTCCGTTGTTTACACTCCATACAATCTCAGAAGAAAGTAAATCATGGGTGGCCGTGAGCGTATTGGAGTTGTCATCAGCAGTAAGAACAGGGGCTTTTGGTATGGTCTTTACTGTAAAGGCAGGACTTGATGCTACAGCACTTTCATTTCTGGTCGTGGCAGATTTAATTTTGAACTTCCAATAGCCCGCATTTCGAGCGACATTGCCGACCTTTATAGTATCCGTATACGCCTTGAACGCTGCCCCATTTTCACTAACCATAATCTCACTCTGATATTGGCTGTGGGTACTGATTAATAAGTCGGTCTGGTCATTCGCTTTAACAGCGGGGGCTGCTGGGGTAGTTTTAGCTGATGTGCGCATTAGAATTACTGAGGCGTAGGGCTTAATGGAGATACTACCCGAATATGAGACATTTCTAGCATCAATGTATGCCGCATCCAACTTTACAACTTTCGCCACATCACTTGCATTGTACTCAAATCTGATAAAGTCATCAGGATTGGTGATGGTCACATCAGCTTCAGAGAATTCGATATCATCCAACCAATAAACCAGGTTTTCGTTATCCGACTGAATAGTGATGCAGGTATTGGGTTCGGAGGTAGGAAATGAAAAGACACATTCATAAGCGGTCACCGCACCAGTAAGTTTGACTGTACTCACCGTTGATATTGTTGCATGAGGCGCATTCCATTGCCTTAAAAAAGCTTTAATATTTGCATCCTTACTACCAGCAGCCTTAAATCGCAATACATAGTGTTTGGCCGCATCTACCGCTCCAACGTTAATCAAAAGATAAGACCTGGCGCTACTGGTAAGCTTCAGCGAACCTTGTGCGGCCAGTTTATTGGTATTGTCTAACAGGGCCGAAGTGCTACCATCTCCATAAAACATGGTACCTGCGATATCAGCGGTAAATTTACCATTTAGAAACCTGTTAGTCCCAATCGCTTTGTTAAGAATGAAAGTAGGAAAAGTCAGCGGGGACTTCTTGGAATTTTTATCTTGACTGAACTGTGTTGCCCAGTTTGAAACATCCAGATTCATTTCAAGATACGATGGGCTATGAATGAACTGTTGAGTGTGGATAACTTTATTATCATCAAATGGTCTTAGATAATAATTATTATCCAAGGAACCTATTCTGCTGATATCATTGGTTTTTGAGATCAGTTTGGATGCCCACTGGTTGGTATGTTTTGCAAAAAAAATGTTTTCTGAAACCGAAATGTTTGCAATAGCGTATCCAAGATTGTCGTGACCGGTTCCAAAAGCAGCACCGCAATTGAATACCGTATTTTGAGTAATGGAATTATTTCTGGCATTATGAATAAAAATGCCGTTGTCAGAAATGGTGCTGATGGTGTTATTTGATACGTTGACTCCAGTTACATTATCATCGAGATAAATACCAACTACGGTCCCGTTTTCGGCGATAGTTCCTTCCTTCACTCCAATTCCATTGGTGATGATGTTATTTACGATAGAACGGTTTGTAAAATTCGTATTAACCACACCGGTAAAAGTATAAATCCCACCACCGTCATCTTTGATGGAACAAAAATGATCCACAAAATTATTTTTAACATGCGTGTTTTCCCCGCCAAAATAAATTCCAACATAGCCAGTATTGGTTATACTGTTGTGATCAATCAGGGTATTATTTGCTGTGGCGTAAATAGCCATCCCGTTATGATCACCGCTTTTCCCCATACCTGAAAATGGCATTGTTTTATCAATCTTATTGCCTTTGATCACAGCACCGGTACAACGATCGGTTAAATCAACTGCATTGTTCAGAGAACCTGTAATAATGCAGTTTTCAATGGTCAGGTTTTTAATATCGGATGCATCAATCGCCGAGTTGCCACTAAAATCAATGCGGCAGTTTTTTATGGTAAAATTAGTTCCAGCTGCAAGCGAAAATGCATTTGCATTTGCACCTTTGAAATTGATGTTTTCAAATAAAATCTGGGACCTAGATCCTTCAGCAGTGCTGGCCGTTACGATATTATCAATCGTGCTCACTTCTACCTTATAAGAGGAGGGAATACTGGCTCCAAAATAAACATACACTTTTTTGTTTACCGGATTATAATACCATTCCCCAAAGCGGTCGAGTGTACGTTGATCATTCTGGATAAAATATCCATAATTATTATTGGGCGTATAGGGACTCGACGCGCGGTCATAAACCAGGGTCGAACCCGTATGAGCAGTTATAGCATGTCTATCCAAAATCCAGTTCATCTTCCGGATGACCACTTCTGCCCCTTTCCAGTTTACAGCAGCGCCGAGCTCGTTATCAGTAATGGAATTATCAGTTTTGGATTTGATCTTGAGGTAACCTTTGTTGGCGGCATCGCTGTTGGGATATCTACCCAATTCCTGCACTGCATTATTGATCAGCAGTATGTTCACCGAAACGGCTGAGAGTGTACTGATACTCTCATATACTCCGTTTCCTATGGATTTCCACTGTGTGATCGTCGTCATTGCACTGATCGTGGGGTTACTTCCGGTCCCGAAAGCGTTGAAACTTATTCCGGAGGTTTTTAAAAGTATTGAGCCCTGAAAGACCTCATTTCTCTTAAACGATATCACATCCCCAGCTTTTAAGCTTGGAAAAAATGCATTGAGCTTCGCAATACTTTTCCAGGGAGTCGCCGGGTTTTGCGCATCTGCTGCCGATCTGCTATCATTTCCGGAAACTGAGGAAAAGTAATAGGTGCTTGCGTTACAAACGTTTAAAAAGAAAATTAAAAATGCAGTTATTGGTATTTTAATACCCGGTAATATTCTGTAATGAAAATTTCGAAAATGATCTAGGAGACTTTGAATCATTTAAAATAGCTAATTTGTTTGTTCTCTGTTAAAGTAGTAAATTTTAATCTTATGAACAATCAGATTTTGAGTTTATTACCGATAACAGCTAAATTGTTTGGAATTAAACAAAAATAGACATTAAAATGACGAAATGCTAATGTTTTTACATAAAAGGTTGAAAATTTGCATCTTACGACACACTTTTTAGGAATTGTAAGACAAATAATACATTTTTTCCCTAGACATGAACAGTTTTTCCTGCAGCTTTCCCGATGATTTCCGAGATTTTTTCCTCAAAAGTGTTTAAAGTAAATAACGTTTTAAATCTTTCCCTTCCTTTATCTCCCATGACCGCGCCGGCAGTAGGATTATTTACAAAAAACTTAATTTTTTGAGCGAGTTGAACAGGATTATTTTTTGGAATTAGAAAGCCTGTCTGATTATCTTCGATGACATCAGGGATACCGCCTTCACTTGTTGATATAATCGGTAGTCCGTGCTGCATCGCCTCCAGATTCACTAGACCGAAAGTTTCATAGTGATAATATGTAGGAAAAATAAAGACGTCAGCCTCATTAAAGAATGCCAGTTTTTCATCTCCATATTTAGGGCCATGTGCGAAAACACAATCAGAAAGATCGTTTTGTCGTACATAGTCTTCAAATTCTTGTGGAGTGATATCTGTCCATCCCCCGACAAAATTACAGGTAAAGGGAATATTTTCTTTTTTTAACAATACGCAGGCCTCAAGCAATACGTATACCCCCTTCTCGATCATCATATTGGATAGATAAAGCAAGGATATCTTTTGATTAGCAGCGGAGGATTTACGCATTGGATTAACTAAACGGGGATCCGAGGTTGGTATTCCATAAGGGCAGTAATGTATCTGGGCCTCATCTACGTATTTAGCGACATCAGGATATAAGTACTTGGAGAGCAAAATTGATTGGGTGTTTTTAAAGGCAAAACGATATAGTGCATCGTTAAGATTATTTTGTTTTGCCATCGAGACGCCTTTATTATGAAAATGATAAAGGATTTTTTTATTTGCCAGCTTGAGTAAAGCGACAACAATAAGGTCTTTATAAAATGCAGGCCCGTTGGCCGTTAAGGATACATAACACAAATCATACTTTTTTGAGGCAATAAGTTTTATCACCTTGGCTAAAATACCAACAAATTTGAAAGCCTTTTTTATACTCCCTTTGCCAGTTTGTGCCAGCACTGTGTTTGTCGACAGGCTAACATAATCTGTAGTATGGTCTGAATTGATCAGTTGACTGTTTTTGATGTAGGTATTCGCTATGGCTGCGCCATGAATTGGTGGCGGTAAATGCAGGATAAACAATACATTCAATTTTTTATTTTCGAGCGGTTTCATATTCGGGCAGTTATAGGTTGTGAAGAAATTGAATTACTCGTACCATTCAAAGCAAAGTGAACGGCATCCTTTAACCCTTTTGCAGCTTGGTTATGGTTATAGGTAGACACCATGGCAATCGAATTAGTAGAAAATTTAGTGTAAAGATCCTTATTGAGTAAAAGTTTAAGGATATGTTCAACCCAGACATCAACTGAGTTGGGAAGAATATATCCGTTAAAATCATGTATGATCAGATCTTCGGCCGCTCCAGCATCCAAAGAAGTAATCACAGGAGTACCACTTGCACACGCCTCATTGGCAACGATACCCCATTCATCGTGTTTGGTTGTAAATAAAAATAATTTTGCTTTACCATAATAGCTCGGGAGGTCCTTTTGATTGAGAAAGCCTGGGAATTCATATTCCACATTATGGGCAGTAAGTTTTTCCAGCATCTGTTCTCGCAGATCACCATCTCCGATGATCAGCGCTTTGAATCCTGAAATCCGCTTGCTTAGTTCCACTGCAATCTCAGCAAAAAACAGCGGAAGCTTTCTATCGATAATCTGGCCTGAGAACATGACAGTAAACTCTCGAAGATCCTTCGGTGTGTTTTGAAATTGTGAATTATCGACACATAGGCAACTTTTAAATATCTTATCATTGCTCACCCCGTAACTCTTATATAAGTCTTCAGTCCCTTTTCCCGGCGCCATAAACGAAGAGGTAAAGCGATAGACGAACTTTCTGAGTGATTTTTGAACAAAAGAAATTCCTTTCTCAGATCTAAAAGTTCCATCATTGTAAACGATGATTTTTCTTCCATTCAGCAAACACCAAATCACCCCATAAAGCATTGTCGGTTTAAAGGCTGTAATGATCAATACGTCGGGATTGAGTTTTTTCAATAATTGCCAAACATTTGGATTATTATGCCTGAACGTCTTAGCCGTTTCTGTAAGGAAATGCATGTTGTAATTGCCATAATCCAACACCCACTTTCTATTAGGTTCCAGTTTTGCACAATAAACCACGTCGTAGGAAAACTGAGGATTCTGGTGAATCAGCTCGTGCATCCGCTCCCTGTATGGACCTGGCACCTGAGTTAAATAGGCTATTTTGATTTTATTTTCTTTAACATTCATGTGTAATCAATTAACAACTTTGAATTTATCCCAGATGACAGGAAACAATGTCTTTAACCATAATTTTGCAAAAGCAAAAGGCAATGAGGCTGGAAAAAATTTCCGCGTGAAATAAAGATATTCCTTGTATGCAAGTCCCTTAGGACTCTTTAAAAATTTTACTCTTTCAGCAAGGGTGCTGTGCTGGGATTTCCAGCTATTGCCGTGATCATCCTCGCAACTACCCAGAACTCCTGGTGCAACATATACTTTGAACTTGCTTCGCTTAGCGGTCAGCGTATAATCATAATCTGCTATTCCATGGGTATACTTTTTGGACAGAATACCAATTTTTTCAACAACTTCACGGGGAACCAGCATAATATTGGCATTTCCCAGGTCACATTCCATCGGTCTGTCTTCATTGAAAACAGTTTCATAACCGATACCAAATTTGGAGATCAGCCTTTTACCACCGTAAGAAATCTTTGTACCGCTTACCTCGCGAGTACTACCCACTATAATCGGACCTTTCCCCAATTCATCTCTGAGCTCCCGGTAGGCAGCGATCATCGTGGAAAGGGCATTTCTTTCAAGAATGGTATCATCATTCAACAGAAAATAAAAATCGAAATCAGCCTTTACTGCCTCACTCCATGATTTTCTCATACCACCGGCCCAAAACAACTGCCCATCACCTTGAAAGATATTTGCTTGCGGAAAAATTTTCAGCACATCGGCAACAGTACTATCTGATGAATGATCATCGGTTAGATAAATCTGCAGTGTGGCATTATCAACCGATGTTTGATTTTTCAGGCTTTCCAGGCTTATAACCGTTTTGTCCCGTCTATTAAAGGTTGTTAATAATACGGCTATGTTCATAATTTACTTGTTTGAGCTGAAGGGTAAACACTGATGGGCGTCGACAATAGATAGATCAGGGAGTTATAAAATCCCAACAGGATTAAGGTCACCATGAAATAATTGGAATCACGTATAAACTGAATCTTAAACTGATTAATCATCAAAAACAAAAAAAGCAGATTAAATCCCAGAAGAAGATCGACTAAATAATTATTATAGGATTTGAGTTTAAAATACAGCAAGAATCCCCGGATGATGGAGGAGAAAAACAGAAACAGTAAAACAAAGGCACCAAGGTAACCCCATAATACCACAGCACTCATGTACAAGTTGTGATAATCCGGGATACCATCAGTACGGGCCTTATCAAAATGGGCTGTAATATACTGGTCTCTTTTTGTAAAATACCCATCTCCGAAAAAGCCACCCGATCGTTCTATTTTCTTAAAACCATATTCAAAGATATCTCCCCTGTTCATATCCTTGCCACTCATAATGCTTTTTAAGGAAAGGCTGTTCATGTTCACCTGTTCACTTCGCTTTGAAAAAACTTCTACGTCAAAAAAATTATAGGAATCATTAACAATAAACAGTAACACTACACCCACCACTCCTAATCCGATATTCACTACACTGATCCGCTTTCCAAGAAATAAAATCGCCATCACAATTAAAACCGGAAGCAATAAAATGGAAGATCTGGTTCCTGATAACACAATAGCAAACAATCCTAAAAAAGAAACCAAAATAGTGAAGAAAAAAAACCAGATACTTACCTTTTTAAACGAACCGCTCAATATCCCTGGCAGGGATAAGGCAATCACAGAAATAGAATATTCTGCGTAAAACTCAAAGTTACCTAATGTTCCTGCAGATCGGGGAATATCCAGCTCCCAGACGATATCTTCGCCCAGATTCGGAAAAAATTCATAGGGTGAATGGAAAAAATTGTACCGCTGATTCAAGGCATTGGCAAACATATATATAAAAAAGATTCCGATAATCTGGACGATCTTCACATAATGGCTTTCATCGAGCCTGATTTTCGAGCAATAAAATAATAGAAAAAAGAAGTTAAAAAAGGTAATGGAAGAGCTGATTAGAAGTCCTGTTGGTGTATTGCTGTTTGCAAGACTCAGCACCTCAACAATGCAGAGTACAACAATCATAAAAATTGTCGGTTTATTAAAACTCGTCTCAGCAAAAAATGACTTGCCATGAATGAACAGATGTGCAATCAAGGCAATCGTCGCCGCCAGGTTAAATGCCCCGCCTATCTCATAGCCATAATTGAAATGATTACAGATGAAAAGCTGCATTAGAAAAGAAAAATAATTTTTCTGATGAAGGGAGATATAAAATAAAAAGATAATCGAGAGCAGCGCCAATATCGTTACTGGAAGCGAATAAATAGAATAGGTAAAGGGCCCGATAACTACAGCAGCGGCTATCTTCAGAAGGATTGATAAGGTATCATTTAACTTTATTCTCATCTCTATTTAATCATTTCTTGATAGATTCTGTGATAATGATTGGCCTGGACCTTCAGATTATACTTTTCGCCAATCTTTTCTGCTATTCCCTCTCTATTGAATTGTGCCAGGTTATTTGCACAAACCATCAGCGCATCCCGCAAACTCTCCAGCGTCAATTCCTCTGCTAAATATCCGTTCACTCCATTCTCAATTAAATCCTGCAAGCCACCAATTTTGAATCCTACAACTGGTGTTCCTACCGCCAGACTTTCCAGCATTACATTTGGCAGGTTATCTTCCCGGCTGGGCAACAGGTAGATGTCAGCAGCACTGTAAACCTGACTAATCTCCAATTCTGACTTGATACTCCCTAAATACCTGATATTTGGATTCTTCTCCTTACTTGGAATATTTCCAACTGCTATGAACTCAAATTTCGAGTTAATTGCCGGATCATTTACCAGCTGGGTTACAAAATCAAACCCTTTACGAAAACTTCTGATAGTCTCTGAGATGAATAGTACCGTGATCTTGTTTAAAGACAAATTCATTGTTCTCTTAATGGGATCACCGGCGCTATATTTGAAGATGGACTGATCTATCCCGTTTGGAATCACCACATTATTGAAGCGGGCTAGATTCTCTGACTGCAACGCTTCCTGCTGTATCCATTTTGAGGGAGAGACAATGGTCATATCAGCATCCCTTAGATGAGATAAGCCCAACTTTTTACATTGGTATTGCTCACCATCAATCTGATCCAAATGCCGGTTTCTCAAGCTATCCCCCTTATAGTGAAATCCCCCTTGAAAAGCATTCATATCATGCTGGGTCCAAACAATGGGCTTTTTTAATAAATTGAAAAACGTACTATAGTCCAAGAAATTTGGTACCCAGTGTAAATTGATGACATCGCTTTCTTGCACCAGCTCATGACTGGCCAAATGAGAATAGGAAGTTTTCGCAAAGGAGAAAAACTCAAAATGACCAGTAAAATTTCTATAGTTATTATCGTTTTTATGTTCAAGGGTTTGGGGAAACCCTAATTTTTTTAAAATTCTAATCAATAATAAACCCATACGATTTCCTTTTGGAAATTCAAAAATATCCCTTTCATTTCCGGAATTTCTATTCAAAACAAGCATCTTGCTTTGAACGCCTATTTCAAGCAGCCCTTTATGCAGACGGACTGCGGCTGTTCCTGCCCCGCCCCCATCAGAATAACATATGTGCAAAATCTTCATTACTTTACTTCCTTTGCTTTTAATGATTTATACATAAGCTTACCGATCGTCTGATCATAGAAAAGCTTAATTGGACTCCTACCTTCTAAAAAAAACGTGCGACCATGGTAGGCATCAAAGTCATCCTCAAAGCGGAGGCCATCAGGTCCCAAAGGCTCTCCGATAAACTCAGTGCGATCCCGGTGATGTGCACTGGTCGCCGAACTGAAGTGTTCACCCACATCACCAATATTGGTAATGAGGTTATTTACCGGGGTAATGCATAATCCATTGTTTTTGAATATGGCAAATTGCCATTGGTAATCCCATGTGTGTTTTGCCTGTTGATGGTAAACATCATTAAACATATACTCCCATCTTTTAATCAATGGGAAGTAGTTATCCAGTATTGTATTGAGCGCTTCAGTCTGGCTAAATTCAGGCCATGCTTTAATCTGGAAATCATAGCTTTCCCAAGCGCGCTTCCAGGTTGCCCAGCCCCAGATATGTCCGTATCGACTAAAAAAATAATTTTTATCTCCCTTGATTTGAAACTCTTCATTCCATCTGGTGCCTGCAATATGCATCACCCTTTGATCATCCTGATATTTCTCAAGCAATTGATCACAGAATGGAAAGAAAGATTGTGAGGGAAGGCAATCATCTTCCAGGATGATTAATCTATCTGTTGTTTCAAAAGCCCAATTTATTGCGCCCGAAACCCCAGCCCCACATCCTTGATTGGCTGTATTGAATTTCTTTATCACCTCACAATCCCAATCTATATCGTCAAATAAACTCCTGGTCTCATTGATCATTGGGCTGTCCGTCGCATATTTTTCTTGCCTTGGTCCATCAGAAAAGACATAGAGCTTTTCGGGCTTATAATCCCTGATGGCCTCGAAAACATGTTTGGTGGTATCAGGCCTGCTGAAAGTGATTAGCAATATTGGAGTCTTTGCCATAATTTACTTATTGATTCAATAATACTGGTTTAAAGTTCCTAAACTTCTTTACGATAAAAATGCCCTGCAGAATGATCAGGAATAAATAGGATACCACAGATGCAAGCGCCACGCCGACCTGTTTAAAATAGATGCTTCCAATAAAATATGCCACAATACAAAATGCTGCTGTAGTGCCGTTGATAAACAAGTGTAGCTTTGTAGCTTGAAGCGCATTGATAATGGCATCGAATATTGAAAATATAATCATCAGACCGCTAGTGATCACAAGAATATTCGCATAAAATACGGCTCCCGGATACCTGCCGTCAGTTAAGAAATTAATGGCCATCGGTGAGATTATCCAAAAGGTGATGATGCTTAATATGACTATACCGACCAGTAGTAGGGAAGTATTCTTGAGCTGGGTTACGTTTTTCTGACTCGCATATTTGTAGATATTGGGCTCAAAGGTTTGAAAAAATGGAAACAACGCCGTATACACATAAGTAGAGATACCCTTGCCGATATTGTATAATCCCATTTCTTTCGGGGCGCCCAGTCTTTCCAAAACGATATTATCAAACCCAATGATGGGTATATAGAGTAAGGAGGCAGGAAGCAGCGGCAGAATCACCTTTAAAGCACTTCTTAAGATCTTCTTGTCAATATGAAAGCTCAGCCCTTTATAGATATGAATCAAAGAAAGCAGACAAAAGGCTACCTCTATGATTAAAAGACCTAGCATTCTTCCTGCTAGGTTCATGTCCATTTCAATAATTAAATAAAGCCCCAGAAATGTCGAGAGAATCCTGTATCCTGATACAATGAAAAAATAGGAAAGCGGTTTTCCGCCAAGCCTATAGTTGATCTGCAGAAAATTTTTGTACACCCCAATCGATCCGGCGACAAAAGTCAATAGCGCAAATGGATACAAGGGAACCTGTGAATTTGACAATTTTAAGAAAAGCACTACCCCCCCGTAAACCAGGGGAAGAAATACAATATTCCACAGCACTAAGGCTGAAGTCAGAGTTACCAAAACCTTTTTCCTATCCTGCTCTGCGTAATAAACAGACATGTAATAGGTGGTGAAAGAAAGACTAAAGAAAATATTTATAAATCCTACCAATGAGGTATAGTAACCAAAATAACCAAACTCTTCAGCCGTCAGATACTTGGCAAATAAGGGAGAGGTAAATATCGAAACGCTAAAATTAACAATAGGAACAAGCAGATATACACCGGTAGTCCGTAATTTCGATTGAATTTCGGCTCTTTTGAATGTGTCGAATTTCAATGCACTTTTTAAATTTATCATAGACCCTGTCCTACCCATGCGCCATTAGTGAATCTATCGCAGCGAACCGATCAAGGGGATTGGTAAACAAGGATTTCATCAGATCAGCTCCAGATAGTTGTTCACCGGAGTGCTTTTTATGTAGCGCGACAATGGTTTCAACATAATTTTCACGATCCTTGTTCAATTTCAACAGGGTCTTTTCCCTGATATATTTTGGATCGATCTGCCGCTGAATCATATTTTCCACACCTATTTTAATTGCCCTGGGATTATCATCCACAATTGCAGTGTACTCAGGATCATAATATTCAGATCTGCCGCCAGTGCTTTTGGTACTGACCACAGGAATCCCAGAGAGCATATACTCCAAACTTGCTAACATTGGACCCTCCTCTTTTGAAAGACATAATCCCACCCGTGATTCATTGAAAAGCCTGTTTTTTTCTGATACATTTTTCCAGTTTCTATTGAAATCCGCATGTTTCATTTCGGGATAGGCAGCATAGAGGTCGTTTTCTCTCTCACCTGCCCCTTGGGTATAGGTTAAGATATATAAATTTTCAATTTCTCGCGCCAGGCCAATCCTCTTGAAAGGAATAATCTGCGCGGCATAAATAGCGTCGAACCGCTTTTCCACATTTTCAACGAAATAATCCTTGTCATTAAGATATACATAGATTGGACACTTCATCCCAGGAATTTGAAAAATGCTCCGATAGCGGTCCTCAGATGAAGAATTGCACATCATAATGGGTTGCACACCCAATTTCTTAAGCTTCCTGAAAAATAGTTTCTTCTCAACCATCTTATAAAGTTTTGCATGGTTCCATGTCAAATGGACGAATGCAATCAAATCTTCGCTGTTTTTGTTTTTAGCGAGCTGTTCCAGGGCTTCATAATCCTGAATACCTATAATCTGGGGATGTTCACTTAATTTATATGCGCCTTTAAATAACATGATCTTACTTGAGTTTGGTTTACTAATTTTTTAAGGACTTTCGGCTTAAAACCTATTTCTAAAATCACTAAAAACTTGGGACACAATACTCTTTTTAGCATTGCTATAATAGGATTCATCATAACTGTATCCATAACCGTGTTTTACTCTTTCAATTGAATTGAACACTACATATGGGTTTCTCAGGTGATTTTCCTCCTTCAGCGATTTGAGAAAATCCATTTCTGATTTGCCGGTAAATCCTTGTCTAACGACATAAAGCGTTACGTCAACTAGATTTGAAAGTAATATTGCATCCGGCACCAAATGAACCGGTGGACTGTCAATAATCACATCATCATAGATTGCAGCCAGTTTTGTGATCAGATCCTTTAACTGCCTGGTTTCAAGCAGTTCCGATGGGTTATCTACGATCTGTCCACAAGGGATAACGTCTAAGAATTTGTTAATGCCACTATTTTGTATAATCTCATCAACACTGGCATTGTTATTTAAATAATCTGTTACGCCTTTTTTCTCATTCGATAACCTAAAATACTTCGCAATTTTAGGTTTTCTCATATCAAGCTCAAGCACAACAGTTCTTTTCTGCGCAAGGGAAAGCGTTGCAGCAAGATTTACAGTCGTAAAACTCTTACCCTCCTTTGATACACTGGAGGTTACCAAAGTTACCCTGCCAGTCTCTTTCCTATTATGCAGGTAATATAATTTAATCCTTAATGCCCGGAGCTGCTCACTGACCGCATTAACGGTAGTCCTGTTAATGGCAATGGGATCCTTTCCCCCCTGATAGGGAATCTCTCCAACAATTTTAACATCAGCAATTTTGGTAATGTCTTCTGCAACCAGAATTTTATCTGACAATGCATTTCGTCCGTAGATCAATCCTACCGGCATTGCAACCATAAATACCAATGACAATAGAAAAACAAAAGGTTTTTTGTTTTTTGGCGTCTCCGCATAAGCATCATCCACAATTCTGCTATTGGAGAGATTGGAAGCGTATTTTACTGCGGCTTCCTCTCTTTTTTGAAGGAGATAGGTGTAAGTATTTTCCTTACTTAACTGTTGCCTTTTGATGTTTAACAACTGACGCTCTTCTGTAGGGATATCCCGAATAGAGGCTTCAAATTGATTGTTATATGACTGGAGTTTATTTCTGGCACTAAGCAAATTTTGTTTGATGTTTCTTACACTTTCTTGAATAACGCCTTTGGTTGTTTTGAGCTGTCTGTTGATGGGGTCAAATTCAGGATTTGTTTCAGGCATATTGGCGGCCATCTTATCATGTTCAAGTTGAATCACACTTAAGCGTTCAACAGCGCTAGACAGGGTCGCATCATTTATTCCGATTGTTGATGGAATCTTATTTCCCTCACGGGATGAATTTACATACTGCTCAACTCCATTGATCACATTCAGCTGAAGGTTGATTTCATTCAGCTTCGAATCGTTGGCCTGGAGATTTTGCAAACTGATCTCAGACTGGGAACTGATATCGGTTAAACCTTTACTGCTCTTAAAACCTTCTATACCTTTTTCTGCTGTAGAAAGTTCGTTTGTAAGCGAGGCCAACCGTTGGTCTAAAAACTCAAGCGTTTGCTTTAGCTCAGAGTTCTTACCCGTCGTTGCTGCAGAATAATAATTTGCGATGACAGCATTGAGAATATCTTTTCCCCTCTGCTCATTCACATCAGATACAGCTAAGTCAATAGATGTTCCCAGTTTGCTGGACAGGCTTGCCTCTATTCCCTTTTGCAAATCCAAGGCTTTGGTCCCAGGATCTGTAAGAGAAATGACAAGTGTTTTGCCCTTGGATGCTTTTAACTTTTGAGTTGGAACGAGTTTCCAGTTGCCAAATTTATCGTGATATTCCTGGTGAAATGAAAGGGCAGTTGACTTTCCATCCTTGGAAATTAGTTCAAAATGATTATTATCAATCAATTTAATCTTTATACCTTGATTGTTGAGATTGCCCTTAACACTCGTCAACACGAATTTAACCGGACTCTCCAGATACATATCCGTAGAGGTCAATGCATCATTTTTCGTAATTAATCCCTCTTTCTGGTAATAGGTTACCCAAAGCTGGAGGTCATCCACAATTCTGCTGAGCAGCTGCTTTGATTTTAAAACCTTGATTTCGTTTTCAATCAGATCAGGAGAGTTGGAGATACCAATTTCATCCAGCAGGTCATTCTTTCCACTACTCTGTTTGCTGTTATCCTTTACAATGATCGTTGCTTTAACATCATAGACTGGCTTATACCTTTTCAGATAAATGAAAGCAAGACCGATAGTGAGCAGGATTGAAATTAAAAACAACGGCCAGTGAAAAATATATCTATTTAATACAACCTTCCAGTTTTCGGTTTTTTTTGATCGTTCACCCAACATCATTGGTGCGAACTGGGCTTGTTGTGTACTCATAATTGCCTACCTGTATATATTAGAGAGAACAATTGCTATAATAGAGAGTCCGGACAAAACAAGCGTAGCTGTTCTATATCCCCGGTCGACGGTTGCGTATTTTGTACGATCTGGCTGCACGTATATTTCATCGTTGTTCCGGACATAATAATATGGAGATTCGAAAACCTTTTTTGAGGTCAGGTCGATGGGAATAAACTGTCTTTTTCCATCTTCCTCCCGCACCAAAATGATGCTTTTTCTCATCGCTGTGATATTTAAATCACCCGCTAAACTCAAAGCCTGGGTAATGGTGGTTCGTTCGTTCTGCAGGGTATAGACGTTCGGTCGCTCCACATCGCCATATACACTTACCTTAAAATTAAGGATACGAACATTGACTACCGGATCATTATAGAACTTTAAAAGTGCGACATTCATCTTTTCCTGAAGCTCAGTGGTTGTCAGCCCTTCGACTTTTAATGTTCCAATCACAGGAAGATGAACATTACCCTTGGTATCTACCTGATAACCTGGAATAGCGTTTTGTTGATTATTAGGCTCATAACTGAAAATGGATGACGACTCTGGGGTTCTGCTACTCACCTTAATCGCTAAGATGTCGTTCGGTCTAATGGTCAATGGGGAATAATTTTTTACCTGATCGACGGTCGGCCCATTTCTTTCAAGATCTTGATAGTAGGGGATGTTTTTATATGATCCGCAAGAGCTCATGAGTAAAATCATGGCGGAAATCAATAAGAAATAATACTTATTCATAAATTAGGAGTTATAAATGTGAAAGATGTTTGGTGCATAAAAATCACCGTTACGAAAGTCCATCATTGGCGTTGTAAAATCAATAGCCCCAAAGGGCTATGATTACAATTTAGAGCAAAAAAGTATTATAAATACTACACCAAAAAACACATTAGAACGGCATTAGAAAGTGTGATTTATTTATAGAATAATTCGTTTTCAGGCCTCAATTCGAAGTTCATAAGGTCGCTATTATTCTTCTAGGATACATTAAGGCCACATATTGGCCCTAAATGACTTTGCGACGCTCCACAATTTAACCTTCCTCTATAAAATCAAAAAATAACTCACCCTGGAAAATCGTTTTCTTGCCAAAAGGTTGACTGTATCAGCTTAATCGCATAGAATCCTTGCGGGCAAGTTTGGTTTACTATATATTTGTCCTATTGAAACTTAAGAATTGAAAACAGTTATTTCGTTGCCAAAAAATAAATGTTTTAATATATACCCTAAATGATCCTGCGCTTTCTCTTGAAAAAAATACGCTCATTCTCCAAACGTTAACTCAACCAAATATCTGATGAAAAATATTTTAGCGGCTTTACCACCCCTTATACCAGGCAATGCTTATCTCCGATTTTGATGTTATGAAAATTTTATACTATCATCGTTTTTTAAAAAAAACAGAAACGAACGCGCTACCGGGTCACTTCTTCAATGGTGTATTGGGAATGGAAGAATTCGGTATAAAGGTTTCTTATCTTGAAAATTCTTATTTGGGAAATAGAATAATTTTAGCCATTAAGGTTGCTATACAAGTTATTTTCCAAAGTGAATCATTCGATTTAATTTACGGAAGCACTCCATATGGGCTTGAACTTGTGGTATTACTCAGAAGTCTGGGATTGTTTCGAAAACCTATTGTAGTGTGGCACCACAGGGCAATCAAGCCTGCCAGCAAACCACTAATCAATCGATTACTTAAACTATATTACAGTGGCTTTGATAAAATCCCGATGTTTACCACTAAACATATCGAAGAAAGCCAGCGTGCAAACCTGATAGAAAAAAACAAAATGATGCAGATACAATGGGGTCCGGATGCAGAGTATTTTGATCAGATTATGATGGGTAAGGAAAAGCCCCTTAATACTACCTTTTGTTCTACAGGAAGAGAAAATCGTGATTTCCCTACCCTTATTCATGCTTTCTCCAGGTTGCCTCAAAGCAACCTAATAATATATACTACCAAAGTTCACGGAAAGATGAACAATGAAAAATTATTGATGGATTATGCCAAGCGGTATCCGAACGTAGATTTCACCCTAGTTGACACCAAAAACTCCAATAGGTTTTTGGCAAATGAAGTTTACAACAGCCTATGCGCAGTAGTATCCTGTAATGAGCACAACTATACCGTTGGCCTGACTTCCTTAGTGGAGGCAATGGCGCTCAAAACCGCAATTATAACCTCAGATAATCCTTACTTTCCATTTGATGTAGAGAAAGAGGGCTTTGGCATTAAAGTTAAATATAATGACGTGGAAGGATGGACCAAAGCGATCAATTACCTGACAGAAAACCCGGAAATCGCAAAGGAAATGGGATTGAAAGGCAGAAAGTTTGTGGATGAGAAATACAATCTATTGCTTTTAACTTCCAGTATAGCCAGAAGTTTCTTCGAAGTTTTAGGCCGACCATTGCCAACTGGCTTAAAAGCGGCTGAGAAATCAACCTTACAGGCAAGCTAAGTGCATTTAGTAAAAAAATCCTAGCATGATCAACCAGTGAGTAAAAGCAATGACGGGCTCACGCATACAAATTTTCTCCATTTCTAGCGGGCTATGAGCAACATTCATTAGTGCTACTTCATTCAGCTAGCCTCCAAAGACAACTCACCATGTTGATAAACATTTTCTGCAACGGAAGGCTTTAGTTAATATGTCTCTACTACTACGTCGAGGTGTCTTTTTCCATCATGCAGCCTGACCTCATTAGTTAACACAGCCCTCTTATCCAGGAAAAATACCACCGACCACTAATATCCCGATCATAAACGCACTGCTCACTTAGCAAAAAGGATCTATTTTATTACCCCATACCTATCAGTTAATTTCATGTGCCCATTATTTTGGTTTAAAGAAATTAGCCAAACGAAAATAAAAATATTCCCAGAAAAATTACGGCCATAAAAGTTTTTAATCGCTGCTCGATGATAAATTAAATGTCATTTACTAGGGGGTTGCCGAAGTATTGTAAGCGCTCAACTAAGGGTATTAATGCCCTTGTTTTTTTGTCACATTCTAGTATTAAAGGGCTATTGTCGTGGCCCTGACGTTGGCATAATTTAGTACTATGTTCTAAAACCTGATAATTACCCTCTAGGGTGTTGCAAGAAGTTTTAAGAACGCAAAACAATACAAGCATAAACTTAATAATCGACCTAAACCCAGAACTAACCAAATAAAGAATGCCTGTGATCTTAAGAGAAAATAAATGGCAGGGGGTTCAAAGTAGCAGTCAAAAAATCAAGTATAAAGTATGAAAGCAGTAATTATGGCGGGTGGATTCGGAACCCGTATCAGCGAAGAGAGTGGTATTAAACCCAAGCCCATGGTGGAAATTGGTGGAATGCCCATTTTATGGCATATCATGAAAATATATTCATGTCATGGCATAAATGACTTTATTGTTTGTTGTGGTTACAAAGGCCATGTCATCAAAGAATACTTCGCAAATTACTGCCTTAACAATTCAGATGTTACCTTCAACATGAAAACCAATTCCATGGAAGTCCATAAAAATGCGACAGAACCCTGGAAGGTGACATTGGTAAATACTGGCCACAACTCGATGACTGGGGGCAGATTAAAAAGAGTAGAAAAATACCTTGACAACGAAACTTTTTGCATGACATACGGCGATGGGTTAAGTGATGTAGATATTACTCAATCCATCAACACACATAGAAAAAATGGCAAATATGCCACGCTGACTGCTGTTCAGCAACCAGGAAGATTCGGAGTATTCAACTTACCTGAGGGTGAAGATTTGGTCGGATCATTTCAGGAAAAACCAAATGGTTCAGAAATGCCGTGGATCAATGGGGGCTTTTTTGTACTGGAACCAGAAATCTTTGATTACATCGAGGATGACAATTCGGTGTGGGAAAAAGAAGCCATGGAAAATCTGGCAAAGGATGGTCAGCTAGCCGCCTATAAACACACTGGATTCTGGCAACCGATGGATACCCTTCGTGATCGAACAGTTTTGGAAGATCTTTGGCAACAGGGAATTGCGCCATGGCATTGGGAATCCCTGATGCATAAAATTGCCTCCACTGAAATCAGCGCATTATAGAAACCCTTATCCAAGCAAATAAAAATGAAAATACTTATAACCGGAAACATGGGCTACATCGGCCCGGAAGTCATCACCCTGCTGCGTAAAAATCACCCAAAGGCTATATTAATCGGCTATGATATGGGCTATTTTGCATCCTCACTCACAAACGCAGCGTTTTTTCCAGAGAGTCAATTGGATCAGCAAATTTTTGGAGATGTAAGGGACTTGGGTGCTGAGCTTCTTGATGGGATAGATAAAGTAATTTACCTGGCTGCGATTTCCAATGATGCTATGGGTAATCGCTATGAGGAAGTGACCTATGATATCAACTATAAAGCTGCCATCAAAATAGCCACAGTTGCGAAAGCTGCTGGCGCAAATGCATTTGTATTTGCCTCAAGCTGCAGCATGTATGGGAAGGCTGATGGTCCTGCAAAAACTGAAACTTCCAAGCTTAATCCACTCACCGCATATGCAAAATCTAAAGTTTACGCAGAACATGACCTAAAAGATCTGGCAAGCGATGAATTTACTATCACTTGTTTAAGATTTGCAACCGCGTGCGGAATGAGTTCAAGGCTTAGACTTGATTTAGTTTTAAACGATTTTGTTGCCGGGGCGGTAAGTTCTGGGAAAATAAAAATCTTAAGCGATGGAAGCCCATGGAGACCTCTGATTCATATTAAGGATATGGCCAGAGCAATTAATTGGGCAATCGACAGAAAAAAAGATTGTGGTGGTGAATTCCTGGCTGTGAATGCAGGCAGCCGTAGATGGAATTACCAGGTTGTGGATCTGGCCAATGCAGTAGCACTAGCCATCCCTGGCGTGGAAATCGATATCAATAAAAATGCCACACCAGATGAAAGATCATACAAAGTAGATTTTTCTCTGTTTGAACAGCTGGCACCAGAGGCTCAACCCCTTTGCAATCTAGAGGACACCATCATGGAGATCTACAACGGGCTGGTCAGTATGGAATTCGACAACGTTAATTTTCATAACTCCCCGTTTATGAGGTTGAGAATATTAAATGCATTGCAGGAAAAGAATCACCTAAGTGAAGATTTGCAATGGAATTTTAAATCTGTCGAAGTCGCAGAAAGCGAAGCGGTAAACATTTAATCAAAGATCCAGATGGAATTTATAGAAACAAAGCTGAAAGGCGCATATATCATAGACATTAAACCCATAACCGATGAACGCGGTTTTTTTTCCAGATCATACTGCAGCGATGAGTTTAAGGAATATAAGCTAAACACAAATGCTGTTCAGAACAATATCAGCTTCAATGAAAAAAAAGGTACCCTCAGAGGAATGCACATGCAGAAGGCTCCTTTTGAAGAGACGAAATTAGTTCGTTGCACAAGGGGATCCATTTATGATGTGATTGTGGACATGAGAGCGGGATCCGAGACCTACAAGCAGTGGATTGGCGTTGAACTCACAGCGGATAACTACAGAATGTTATATGTCCCCGAAGGATTTGCACACGGCTTTATCACCCTTGAAGATCGTACCGACGTTTCATACCAGGTTACTCAATTTTACACACCTGGATTTGAGCAATGTTTTCGTTGGGACGATCCATCCTTTGATATCAAGTGGCCGATTGAACCTGTTGTAATTTCAGCCAAAGACCAATCACATCTATTGATAAACGACGGTGTTGGTGAACCAAATATTTGATAATACTAATAGTAATTTTTATGATAATTGTTGATAATGCGCTGGCAAAGCTGGCGGCCCAAAATAAATCCATCAAAGTTGGCATAGTGGGTGCAGGCTTTATGGGCAGAGGTATAGCGCTTCAGATTTGTAAATATGTTCCAGGAATGGAATTGGTTGCCATTTCAAATCGAAACATAGAAAAAGCAAAATACGCCTATAACCAATCAGGCGTAGAAGAATGCGTGGAAGTAAACAGCACCGAGCAGCTGGACAAAAATATCCTCAATGGCGTGTATAGCATTACTACGGATCCGACGCTACTATGTAAGTCTGCCGGTATTGATGCCATTATAGAAGTTACCGGTGCCGTCGAGGCTTCTGCCAGAGTGGTACTCTGCGCAATAGAAAATAAGAAACATGTCATATTAATGAACGCTGAACTGGACGGTACAGTCGGCCCGATCTTAAAAGCGTATGCGGATAAGGCAGGCGTAATTCTGACCAATGCAGATGGAGATCAACCTGGCGTGATGATGAACTTATATCGATTTGTCAAAGGTCTGGGTGTGAAACCAGTACTTGTCGGGAATGTTAAAGGCTTACATGATCCCTATAGAAATCCCCAAACACAAAAAGAATTTGCCGAAAAATGGGGACAAAACCCTGTCATGGTTACCTCTTTTGCAGATGGAAGCAAGATTTCCTTCGAACAGGCTATTCTGGCAAATGGTACGGGCATGAGAGTGGCAAAACGGGGCATGATCGGACCGTCAGTTCCATCAGGAACACATCTAAAAGATGTATTGGATAAATATCCCCTCGAAGAACTTACAAAAGGACCAGGAATAGTAGATTACGTTGTGGGTGCAGAACCATCTCCAGGGGTATTCGTAGTTGGCACCCATGATGATCCAATTCAACAGCATTACCTTAATTTGTACAAATTAGGCGAGGGACCGCTTTATTTATTCTATACTCCTTATCATTTGTGCCATTTTGAAGTGCCACAGACGGTTGCCAGGGCGGTATTATTTAAAGATGCCGCATTGACTCCTTTAGATAAACCATATGTCGAGGTCGTTACCGCAGCAAAGGTGGATTTAAAAACTGGTGATATTTTAGATGGAATTGGAGAATTTATGAGCTATGGCTTATGTGAGAATGCGGACACTACTGCACTTGAAAATTTACTTCCATTAGGGGTTGCGGAAAACTGTATTTTGAAAAGGAATGTTGCAAAGGATCAAGTTCTCACCTATGATGATGTAATTCTACCTCAAGGGCGGTTAATAGATAAGTTACGAAAAGAGCAAAATGAACACTTTAAAATGCCAACTCATCAACAGGCTACAAAGGTTAAGTCAAATCCTATCGTAGGTGCAATCTTAAAATTTATAATTTAAAATAGGGGGCTGCATTATAGTGCAGTCTCCTATTGTTAAGACCCGAACAATAAAAAGTTAGTAGTCACAATGAATAACCAAGACGTTATTTATTTTGAAGTTGACTGATAAATATATCGGGCAAAGAATTTAATCATATCCATCTTTGATTAATACTGAAACTTACTTATAAATACTATTAATACTAGGTTAAGGCTTAATAAAGTTAACAATTATTTGGTTTTGATCCCATGGGAAACTGCAACATAGCTTAAAATTTTTCCCGTTTCCCATAAACGAAGCCACTTATGTTTAATTCTCTTTTAAAATTCCTTATATGTTAACCTTTAATATTTCATCTTCCTTGTATATCTGGACAAATGGTATATCGAGTCTAAAACCTTAAATGACAAAAAAAGACAAACAATCAAAATATGTGAAATTATGTAAATGTAATTATACATAAATCATAATTAATACAACCTTTAAGACTAAACTTTAATTTAATATCTTAAAAATTTTACCTTTAGTTGTTGAAATTAAATCACGGGACGATTTATACTAGTTAACAATTATAATGCATTATTGCATAATGTCTGGATGGACGTAATATACCGAAAGCTATGCGATGCATGGCTTTTGATATTTATATCAAAAAAGCTGAGGTATCTAAATTTACCGATAAAAATTTCAGTGTTGTTTTTCGTGCGTCCGCGTTGGAAAGTGTTTATGTTCCGTTCGCTTATTTGCTCGGTGTTGTTCGTTGTTTTTTTTCAAAAAGTGCTTTAGTCTATCAATTCCTTACTAATAACAAATTCAGTTAGATCTATAAATTGGAACTTATATATTTATATACACAAATTTAGAAATCGTTTTCATGCGAAAATAGTTCAAAGTAGTACATTTTAGAATTCAGAAGGATTGATTTGATAAACCTATGGAAAAAGCTTACTTAATAATGGCTCATAAATCACCTGGCCAACTCTACAGATTAATTGACAGATTAAATGACAACCAGTCTTATTTTTTTATTCACATCTATATCCATTCTGATCTGGGACAATTTGGTATCCTAAAGCGATTTGGAGAGCGGGTTATTTTTTTAGAACGATTCGACTCCACTTGGGGAAAACTAGGTTTGACGTTACCTTTGCTTTCCGGGCTACAAACCATCAAAGATTTTGGCTTGAAGTTCGATAGGATTATCCTTTTAAGCGGGCAAGATTATCCTATTAAGAGCAACATAGAAATTAATAATTTTTTCAAAACCTCACCCTACTCTGTTTTCATAAACCATATTCCACTACCAAATATTGAAAAATGGCCTGGAAGGGATCGTGGCGGATTATATCGGGTAGATAAATATTATTTTGGAGGTGAAAAGACTCAACTACTCTGCTCAAGGGCGCTAAATATGCTCGCTAATTTTTTGCCTTTTCTGCGCAGAAAGATACCTAATCAAATGAAACCATATATTGGGCAAACATGGATAATCTTAGATATGTATGCGTTAAATTACATTATTGATTTCAATCAGAAAAACCCTGAATACCTTAAATTTCACAGACATACCTTTGTTGCTGACGAACTTGTTGTACCTATGATCATCGGAAACAGCAACGATACAGAGCTAATCAAACGCATTAAAAATACAGAGCTCCGTTTTACCATATGGGATACTCCACAAGACGCACATCCAAAAGTATTACGTAAATCTGATTTTGAAAGAATTAAATTTTCCGAGGAAATATTTGCAAGAAAATTTGATGAGGCAATAGATAGTGAAATACTTGATATGATTGATAAAGAACTTTTGCACAAGCACTGATATTTTACCGCACCTCCATTCCCGGTCGCTGAATTCCTATCCAAAGCCGGTGGGAGATGGAGGACTGAAAGGTTTACTTAAACCACCACTTTTGAGATACTTCTAAATCCTTCATAGTATTTCATATACAGATAAGGACTTAGCAACTACACTGGTCCCTGTTTTAGTATTTGTAGGTCGCAGGTCTGCCAACAAAATAGGTATTAGATAAGACTTCGCAGCTCTTGATATCGGTCATAAAAAAGTGACTTATTGGGTTTTAGAGTTGATAATGTGGATCACAGCTTTGTACAGGATACTCATACACGACTGATTTTTTTGCTCCTGCCCTGTCAGATTTTAAATCCTGTGACCCTAGTAAAATCGTAGTCGTTTGGATAATTCACCGTAGCGGTCTGCTGGAATTTTTCCACCCCCAGAGTATCAAACTTAAAATTAATCGATCTACAAGGAAGCTTCCCAAACTGAAATCAAAATATTCATCTTCCGGTCCAGTGAAATAAGTTTTCTATATGATATTATTTATAATATCTTAAGGATCCAACCCCACTGCTTTTTGGTATCATTTTTTATTTTTTTTGTAACGCTCCCTTCCCACACTATTGACTACGACATCTTCCGAGGTTCGGATATCCCTTATGTTTCTGACTTGGTCTCAAAAAAATCCACAATCTCATTATTATTTAACTTCATTCATACGAAAAATTGATTGTATTCATATTGATCGGGATAGGAAAAGTGACCATCCAGATTAGCGAGAACCTTATGCTGATAGTGTCTCCATTTGGCAAACTTTGACTGGTGTTCGAAAACCTCTGCACTGTTGGTGTGGAAAATATGGGGACAATATTCATGAACCATGATACCCGCTTCATCATAATGATTATAAGCATTACCTATGTGATTTCGCGTGTTAATTATCAATAGTTTTACATTAGCGCTCGCAGCAAGTCGCTCTGCAAAGGACGCCGTCAGCGAAACTAGCACCGACGATTAAAAAGTAATACATTTTTAGTTAAATTGATACTATAATCAACGAAAGATTCTAATTTTTCACCATCAAGCCCGCTGTGTGAATTTTTCCATCCGACGAGTCCTCTTCGTCAATGCTAAAGATGTAAAATATCAAAATGAAATCCACTAGCTTCAGCCTTCAATTGAAACAAAGTCTAAGTTTTTTGATCGATTTTCTGATTCGGGTTTTTACTGTCCCCAAGGGCAAATTCAAAACCTTTGCAACCTCATCCTGTGTAAACTGTTTAAAATAAAACAAATCGATTATTTTTCTTTCCTCTGCATTTAATTTAGCAATCAACTGCTTAACACCTATTTTCTCAATGTTAAAGCTGCTACTATAATTTGCCCCAAACTCAAATTCTAAAGCATCGAGCGATTGATTGAGTCTGCTGTTTCGAGTACTTTTCAGTCTTACATAATCAATGGCTAAATTTTTTGCTACCGTTTTGCTCCAAGTCAAAAGGTGTGCTTTCTGATAGCTATACGTATGAATACAACCATTCATTTTGACAAATGTATCATGTAAAATATCCTCGGCAGTTTCCTGATGGGGAACAATCTTGAGTATTGAAAACATTAAATCAGCTGAATGATCTCTGTATAGTCCATTGAGTATTTCGACATGACTTTCCGGTTTTGTTTCAAGTAGCATGGGACTTGCGGATGAATGACAGTTTCTACTGACATTTCCATTACAATAAGTCATAAGCATATATGGGGTTAATTTAGTGTAATTTACCTTATTAAAATTTTCACCAAGGGGAAGAAGGTGAGATCACAAATTGAAAAACCGAAAAGAAATAGACCTAAATATCTCTACGTTATTCTCCTAAGTTGTAAACGTACAGTTACGAAATAAATTTAAAAAAAAATAACCAGAACTAAAACCCTGCACTTAAAAAAAGCGTATATTATACTAAGAAATCAGATGTCCCGGTGATTTTTTCAAGAAAGGTTTAGAATCGCTATGGGAAATTTTTTCAATTTAAACGAAACTGGTATCAACTATGATCTCTATACTGGAGAACTGGCAGAACTTTCGTTAAACTCCAAGATTGTTATTAATACAATTAATCAGTATTCTTACTGCATGGCAGAGGAAGATCCCGAATTTAAAGAGGCGTTAACTAGCTCAGACATACTGCTCCCTGATGGTGATGGAGTTGTTCTTGCTGAACGAATTCTTTCTGGAAAAAAAATCAAAAAGATCTCAGGTACTGATCTTCATCAACATATGCTTAAAACCTTGAATGAGAAGGGAGGCCGTTGCTTTTATCTTGGTTCAAGCGAAAGTACTTTACAGAAGATAAAAAATAAGGTCTCATTAGAATTTCCAAAAATTAAGGTGGAGTATTATTCTCCCCCTTTTAAGGCTATATTTAGTATGGAGGACAATCGAGCAATGATTAAAGCGGTGAACTTATTTGCTCCCGACGTACTTTTCATTGGATTGACTGCTCCAAAACAGGAAAAATGGTCTCAATTATGCAAGGATCAGATACACGCTAAAGCAATATGTTCCATTGGAGCTGTATTTGATTTTTATTCCGAGACTATTAAACGGCCAAATGCACGATTAGTCCGGAATAAGATGGAATGGATGGGCAGACTGCTGAGTAATCCCTCAAGAATGTGGAAACGATATATCTACTATGGACCTATCTATATGTTCTATATAATAAAACTAAAGTTATACAGGAAATATCATAAAGTATCGTCGAAATAGTCAATACAACATATGTATTTCGAAATAAATCTTAAGAACTATAACTGTGATGAGTGGTTGCTTATCGCGTCCTTGTAAATAGCGATGAGCAAATTGTAATTGATTTCTGGCGTGTTGGCCTTCTCGTAAGCCTTTCTGGCATTACACCTATATTCTGCTTTGATAGTCGTTGGAAGATTATTGTAATACGTAACCTTTTTCAACAAATCCTGCGCATTCCCTGGCTCGAAAGTCAATCCTGTTTTTCCATCCTCAACTATTGTTTTGATATTACCAAGATCTGATGCAATCACGGGAACAGATCTGGAGTAGGCTTCAATCAGAACCATTCCAAATGTCTCATACCATTGCGATGGAAATACTAGTGCCAACGCACCATTGAGTTGCTCTTTAACCACATGCTGGGGTTGCTGTCCCAAATATGTGATATTTTTATGAATGGAACACCGGGAAATTATCTCGTCTGAAAATTCGCCCGAGCCGATTATCCTTAGCTTTATCGAAGTCGCGGAAAATGCCTCCAATAATGTTTCGACACCTTTTTCCTTACTTAAACGGCCGACAAACAGAAAATATGATCCTTCTTCAACTACAGCAGTGCTAGTTGAAGGCGAAAAATTCGGTTTTACTACGAATTTTTGATGATAATTTTTAAAATGAGAATTGAGGAAAAGGGATTTGGAATGTTCTCCGAGAACAATGAACTTACTGATTTTATCAAAGGTTTTAATTTTATGTTGAATATAATTAGATGCACCCAATAAGAACGTCAGGAGTCTTGAGTTGCGATAAACGCCTAACTTTATTGCTTTCCACGGGACTTTTGTTTTCAACGAATCCAGAAAAAGTTCTCCGTCAAAATATAATGTCCCAGAAGGACACAGAAAACGGTAATTGTGCAAGGTAGCCACAATAGGCACTCCCATTTTGTGAGCACCATGAATAACTGAGGCAGATGCTGCAAAGTGTAGATTGTGTATGTGAATCAGATCAGGCCTTATACTTTTTATTTTTTCCTTGATTATCAAATAAGAAAAAAAATTGAAAGGAGAAAATAAGATTTTAGCAAAAGTATTGCCCTCATTTTTAAACTCAACTAAGTCTACCTGGTGGCCATTTCTGCGTAATAGTTCCATCTCATTCTGAACAACAGTATCCTCTCCTCCAGGAACCTTATAAAAGGTATGAACAAAAATGATTTTCATTAATTCGCCTTTTTAATACCGTTTGTAAGCTTTAAAAAATCATTTCGCAATTTTCTCACAACAAGTGTTCCAAAGGCATAAGGCGCTTTTATTTGAGATTCCAATTCTGGCAAAACTAAATCGGCAGGAACAAAACTAAATTTTCTTTGTGTGCCATCGTCGATTGGGGTTATCAGGTAATTAATTCCTGAGGTATTTGTCGACTGTTCATCGAACCCAATATTACTCACCTTAGAAAGAGTTGGATAAATAACCTTCAACCGATTTTCAGCCACATGTGTCTGCATTTGAATGTCCCAGGTCGATATTTCACCACTTATTTGTTTTTTCAGCATTCGCATTAAATCATGTCCCTCAGCGTTTAATCTTCGTTTGAAGCCTGGTGAGGTATTGATTAATTTAGCGAGTTCAGCCTCCTCCCATATCACATTAGTAAAACGATCTCCCCATCCTCCCCATCCATACGAGCAAAAACGTTTATAAACAATTGAATCATAATCATAGCCTCGAGTCTTGATAGGAAAAACATAAGCAGTCACACAAAACACTGATTTATCCTCCTGATAGAACTTAAGTGCATCAGTTAAAAATTTGATGTAGTTAGGGCTGACAATTAGGTCGTCTTCTACGATAATGAATTTCTCATAATTTTCTGACAAATATGTTAACCCAGTTCTAAAATTGGGGCCAGTGCTTAAATTTCGGTCTCGGTAGTGCTTTATTATTGATTTAAACCCTGTCAAACTATCGATGTAAGCTCTCACCTCATCAATTGGAGCCACATCGCTTTCACGTTTTGGCCCATCGCTAAAAAAAATAATATCCATGCTTTCGCATTCTGGATTTTTTAACAGCGCATCAATACAGCTCTTCAATTTGCTAACCCGATTGTAGCAAAACACCCCGATAATAATTGAACTTTTCATACTTATACTTTCTTTAATTTTTGCCAGAACTCCGGGAAAATGGTCCTAAACCATAATTTAAATAAAACTGCTGTTTTATGTGATGGAAAATGAGTATTGATAAAACCCATGTATTCGGTGTAAGCCAGGCCCTTGGGGCTCTTAAGAAACCTAATTCTTTGCCTGAAATTTCTTTTTATTTTCCCTTGTTCATTTAAGTTATCATCTGTGCAAAGCCCCTGAATGCCAGGCACGACAACTACATCAAAGCCGGACTTTTTAGCCCTCAAGGTATAATCAAAATCTGCCATGCTGTGAGTGAATTTATCTGAAAGAATTCCAATTTTTTCGACAATTTGTCTTGGAACCAGCATTATATTAGCATTAGCCAAATCACATTGACAATACTCCGTTTCACTAAAAATATTATCATAGGAAACCTTTTTAGGATCACGGAGCTTATGTCCTCCGTAAGAAATCACCTGCTTTAGAAGATCAATTGTGCTGCCGATCACGATGGCTTCTTTTGACCTTCTTTCAACACGATGATACTTTAATAAATTGGAAATACAATCGTCATTTATTACAGTATCATCATTTAACAAAAGATAGAAATCAGGATTACTTTCCAGTGCTTTCGCCCATGAATTCCTCATACCTCCGGCCCAGAATAAGGCACCAGAACCTTTAAGCAGATTCACCTGCGGATAAGCATAAGCAATTGCCTGAGCAGTCCCATCAGATGAATTGTCGTCAGTTAAAAACACATTAATGTTCACCCCATGCAATGATTTCTGTGCAAAAAGATTTTCCAAACAGATTAATGTCTTTTGCTTTCTGTTGAAAGTTGCTAGCAATACAGCTATCTCCATATGTTAACTTGCTTGTGTATGTTTTTTTAACCGCTTTGATACCGCCCTGTAATAACTGAACAAATAGTACCTGAGAAAAGATAAAGTATTAAGTTCTGGAATGCCCAGTAAAGTTTTTACTTTTCCCAGATATGAATCATTTGAGATGCCCAACCCGTACTGTGATTCTTTAAGAATAAGATCTTGATAAAGTGCAGATAAGCCATAGGTCTTTTCAGCGGGTAAGTGCCAAATCGCTACATCAAGATCTGTCTTTTCAACATTCCTGTAAAATACCGGGTTTGTCCAGATTCGTTTCAAAAAGGTTTTATCTTCACTTGCTTTGAAATTATTCTTAAAATAAAGATAACTGAGTGTTTGTGCTTCTTCATTGAATTTCGGAAGATTTTCTCGATGCCTTCTTAGGAGTTCAGGCCAAAGCTGCTGAAAATCAGAAAAAATTGTATTAATATTCCTAACACTTGCTAAAAAAAATTCACCTAGATGATAACCTGGAATATGGTCTATTTGCTCTCCAAGCAAATCTTCATAGAGCAATTTCATATCTTTCCTGCTCAGCCCGTGAATCACCAAATCGGTCGTACACCCATCCTCAAAGGAAACGAATCCATCTGGCTTAGCGTGAGAAAACAGGGATTCAACTCCTTTAGTGAATATGCAGTCAGAATCCAATATTAAATATTGATCCGCTGGATTTTTATTATTTTCTACAATGTATTCGAGAATCGAAAATTCATAAAATTGATTCTGAAACATGTTAAAGTAACCTTTCGGTGTTTTATACTTAAATTCAGTATAAATAATTTCCACATCGAGATCAGATAATGCTTTTAAGACTTCTCTACCATCCAATTGCGGAATGACTTTAGTATTGCTAAAGAGCACATGTTTTTGCGACTTGTTAAACCTTTTACTAGTTGCAAAAAATAACAAAATGCATCTCCAATAAATATCTTGATGGCGCTTTCCGGATGATTTTTCTCCTGTCTGTGGATAAATGCTCTCTTCGCCAACGGCATCTGTACATATCCAGGTGCATATATAATCCATAATTTAATCAGTTAAGTATTTTTGATGTTGTTGAATATCAATATTGATAGGCCTTTTAGCTCGATTTTCTGAATATTTGTCTTCTCTACATTTACTTAGATAATAGAGACACAGTCCAACATTTCCCCAGAAAACCAATGGAAGCACGTAACTAAATGAAAATATTAACCCAGCTAGCGAAAACGCAATCAATATGATTGCCTTTTCACTGAGTTTTTTTGAAAAAGCATAAACAGCCAAATAAAGCAAGTAAAAATATTTTAATAATAATCCAAAGAAACCATGATAAAACAGCATTTCCATATAGCCTTCATGAAAATGTTGTCCACTCTTAGCGGGCCACCAATCTACAAGCGGATTTTTCATTTCGAATCCCTCGAAGGTCAAACCAAAAACTGGTTTTTCTAAAACCATTGGAAAATAAACCCGCCTTTGGTCGGCTCTAAATTTACCGGTACCATCTTCACGGGCCGGATCGAGTATTTCACTGAATCTTTCACCAAAAAAATCAATCAAACCGGGCGATATATTGGAAATAACGAAAGTTGTTAGGCCAAGGACAATGATGGCCACAAGAGAAATTCTTGTCACTTTTGGGATTGAAATTATTCCATTTCGTAATGCCATAAATAAATAAATACCCATCCCGAAGAGGCTGCTTGCCCAGACTGACCGATGCTGATGAATGACAATAGCAATGATGCAAAAAACAAAAAGCAATAACGAAGTTTTTTTTCCCTTTACCAGAAACTGATTAAAGTACCAAAGCAAGGGTATAATCAGCATAAAGATCGAACGTGCATGAATGATTCTGCTATCACCAGAAAAAGGCCCGTAATCATCCATTGTTACAGCTTCCAAGCTAAATGAAAAATCACGCCCATACACAGCCATGAATACCACATAAAGCACTATATAAAATTGGGCAACGATTTCAAGAACGTCCAGATCAAGTGTCCTGGAAATCGCTTTGATAAAAACAATAAACGCTACAGGAAACAAGATAGTGAAAAGAGTGAGCTGCTGAAATATGGTCCCGTAATCGAGCATAGACTCGAATATGAGTTTAATGACAACAAAGAACATTAAACCGAGGTATACTTGCTCATCGAGCATCAGACTTCTAAACTTAAAAAGCAGAAAGGCAAAAATAACAAGACTCAAAACTTTTTCATACATCAGAATGATACTTGAATTAGGTAGAACTAACCATGAAAAAGTATTTTCCATCAAGAAAAATGTAAAAAAAAGTAATAAAATTTCTTTTACATCAAATTCATATTTGGATATTCTGATGACAGCACTCATTAAAATATTCGCTTAACTCTTCTAATAACTTTAGGAAAGATATGTGTTACCTGTAATGCATTCAATAACTGATTAAGCATTACCGTTCTCACGCTACCTCTTTCATCATCCCAGCGGATCGGGCGTTCACCTTTAAGATACATACTTTGAAATATATCTTCTTTTTCAGGAATAATGGCACGATAAATCTCTGCTTTTTTGTCAACTAATTCTTTATTGATGTACCCTAAATGTTTCAAACGAAAATCAGTATTTCTTTTTAACCCATTGATTCCCTTTACGTTTGGAGAATCGATGATTAGATCCTGAAAATAACCTTTTGGATTCTCGCGCCACATCAGTCTATCATGACCGGCAGAATAGTTCAATCTATACCACGAACCCGCGAAATGTTCCCTATCTATAAAATGAAACCTCCTAAAAGCATACTTGTTAATGAATTTGCTACGCATAAGTTTGTCGAAATGTGCTCGCGTAAGGTGTGGCTCAAAAATTTCGTCAATATCTATCCATAAACACCAGTCAGGTTTGCGGAGACGAACATGATCATAGAGTAGGTTTTTATCTCTTCCCTCATTATATCCCTCCGTTCTGATGATATCTACAACCTTGGGATGAGCTTTCAGGATTTCATATGTTCCATCCGTAGATCCATTATCTAGTACCACAATTTCGTCTGCGATGTTCTCGAAACATTCCAGCCATTCCTGGGCGAAGAAGATACCGTCCTTGACGCGTAGCATTATAACAAATTTAGCCATATTGTTAAGATTTGTTTGAAAGTGCTTTTTTTACTTGTTGTTTTGAAAAAAATGTTGAAACTCTATCTTGGATCGCTTCTTTGAATTCCCTATCTATTTTTAAAATTAAAATCACAAAAAGAGCGGTAAAACAGAAGCCATTCAAAAGAATGCTGATAATTCTCATATTTACGGGTATAACTAACGAAAAACCGTAATAGAGAACTGAACCGAAAACTCCTGCAAAAGCAATTATTACGAACCATTTTTTGAGCATCGCTTTAACGAAATCCCAATCCAGATAACCAAGTTTGTTAAGGCGATGGCTAAAGAAAATAAAATCAAACGTAAAACTAATTCCGACCATCACGCTCAACAATCCAATTAACCCATAAAATTTCCCTGCGAAATAATAGAGTACACCCATCACCACACCTTTGCAAATCACGAT
Organism: Pedobacter sp. MC2016-05; assembly: GCF_026239735.1. Taxonomy (GTDB): domain Bacteria; phylum Bacteroidota; class Bacteroidia; order Sphingobacteriales; family Sphingobacteriaceae; genus Pedobacter. Next base: position 663,676 of record NZ_JAPIVT010000001.1, on the reverse strand, counting down.
GAAACTATTCATCTTGATATCACCGAGAGCATAAGCCATGTTTGACATAAAATATCCAATAAGTGTGAAGAAAAAAGTTGCGATCAGCAAATTCACTACCAGACTTCCTGCATATTTGCCTTCACCTGTCCACAGAATAATTAAATTACCGTAGTTAAAAAGAAACCCAAATCCAATGAAAATTGCTGCAAAGGAATAATATTTGAACTGCGTATAAATTAATTTTTTTATTCCTTGATGGTTGCCTTTGCCATTTTCGTGGGATATGAGTGGCATTAGTGCTACTGAATGACGACCAACAAGTGACTGACTCATAGAAATTGGCCGCTTATTTATTTCAAAAATCGTGATCATCGATGGCGCAATAAACCTTGCTAAAACCAACATATCTAGACTCGCAGAAAATCCTCCAATAATTCTAGAGAATGATGTAAAAGAAAAGATCTTGACAAATTGCTTGAGGTGTGCAATATTATAGGAAATCACTAACAAGTCTCGCTTCAACTGCTTCTTTAAAGATATAATATTGTAAATGTTAATGTAGAAAGACCGACAAAGATTTGCAAATGCGATGGATATAACACCATAACCCAAATAAAGTAGTATGACATTTGCAAACAAAAATACAAAGTTAGCTGACAACGAACTGATGGCAACCTGAGCGGAGTTCTGAAGACCCTGATTGATTCCAGAGAGGCTAAATGATACTAAGGACATGCCTGTAGCCACGATTGAAATTAACAGGGCAACCTGTAGTCCTTCGTATTGAGAAACATCTTTGTTAATAATTTTCCCGATCAGAAAATAAAATAGAATTCCGGCAAGAACAGAAAACAATAGAATAAACATCGATGTGATAATTCCAGAGCCAATGGTCTTATTTATTTCCTCATTATTTTTTTGTCCGCGCAAGAGTGCAATTTTCTGTTGCAAAACATCGCCTACACCAGGATCGGCTAGTGTCATCCAAGCCAATATGTTCCCGGTAGCCAGCCAAAGACCTAAGGTAGCAGAGTCAATTTTATGCAGATATAAAGGCAATAGAATCAAGGCATTGAAAATATTGGTTATCACATAGCCATATTGAAAAATAAAGTTCCATTTTAATAATTCTTTATTCACGAGCGCTTATTATTAATCAATTAATTTTTGGGTATAAACCTCACCGTACACCATTCCTGTTCCGTATCCATACCCGTAATTATTTTTTCCATAGCCTCTGCGTGCTACACCATTAAAGACAATCGCGGGGTTGGGAAGGTTATTTAACTTAATATTTTCATCCAAACGTTCCACAAATACCTTAGGGGTGTAAGCATGTCTAACTACAAAAAGTGTGGCATCACAAAGCGGAGCTAAAATGTAAGCATCAGATACCGGGCCAACGGGAGGCACATCAACAATAATAAAATCATAATGCTCATCGAGGTAGTCCAATAATTGCTCTGCGCGGCCATTGAGAATCAATTCTGCAGGATCTGCAGGAAGTCTACCGGTTAATAAGATAGAAAGATTTTCATTAATCGGTGATGGCTGAATAATATCTTCAGCCAAGGCTGAACCTTCTAAATATTCAGAGATCCCTAAATTCTGTTTCATATTTAGTTTCCGGTGAAGCGTCGGATGATTTAGGTCAAAATCCAGGAGGGCTACTTTTTTTCCTGTCATAGCTAAGGTCACTGCAAGGTTGGACGCTACGAAACTTTTCCCTTCACCTGATATTGCAGAGGTAACCATTACGCGCTTATTTTTTTTACCAATTCCAAGAAAATGAAGCGTTGTTCTCAAACTCCTGAACTGCTCGGCAATCAAGGTACGTTGCTGAGAACCAATTACGATATTATTTTTGCCAATATTAATGCTAATCTCGGCGATAATTGGCAAGCTTGTTAACGCGGCAATGTCTCGTTGAAACATCACATTTCTACGCAGCCCTTCTTTAACCGAAATAAAAGCGATACCTAAAATCCCAGCACCAAAAAGAGATGCCAAATAAATCATTTTCTTTTTCGGACTCACAGGAAGGCCAGAGGATTCCGCAGCACTCACTATTTTGCTATCTGAACCATTAACGATATAAGATAAAGCAGTCTCTTCTTTCTTCTGAAGCAGAAATGTGTAGATACCGTTTTTAATTTGCTGCTGACGATTCATATCCACCAATGTCCGCTCTGTCTGAGGCATCGATTTTAAAGCAGAAGAGTAATTACCGGTTGTTCCTGCTAAATTGTTACGACTTGCCGTTAAGCTATTTCTTTGATTGCGCAAATTTTGCAAAATCTGTGGTTTTATTTTATTGATCTGATCCACAAAAGACACCACCATTGGATTGTTCTCTCCAGTTGTTTTCCTTAAACCCTCTGCATTCAACTGAAGTTCGTAAATATCTTTCACCATTTGAGATAATCCAGGATCATTAATCCCTGCAGTAGAGGGTACGATCCCCCCCGTTAAATCTCTTGACTTTACATAATTTTCTACCTGATTAAGCACAGAAAGTTGCATATTGATTTCCCCAACCTTCTGGTCATTAACACTTACATTCTCCAAATATAATTTACCTTGAACCCCAACATCAATTGCGCTATTTTCAACTCTATAGTTTTGTAATTTTGTCTCGATATCCAACAACTCCTTTTCTACTGACATTAATCTTTTATCAATAAACTCTTGAGTGTTGGCTGCAAGCAAGTTATGCTGATCTACCATCGAAGCGCTATAAACACTCAGCATATCATTTAAAATATCTTCGCTCCTTTTAGGATCGATATCTGAGAGAGAAACGTCCAATATTGTAGATAATTTATTGGCTTCTTCAATTTTAATATTTTCCTGGATCGACGAAACAATCTTTTTAGGATGTGTTAGGGCAAAGCTGTATTCACCCTCCAAGTCATTTTTATAAGCTGGGTTCAGCCTAAACATAATCGTTCCATAGGGCATCCTCAACCACCTATCAAATGGGTATTTCTTCTCATTTATCACAACCCTTTCTCCTACAATCCTGAACTCAGTCCGTTCAAGTGGTGTTAATGCATTGGGATCCTTAACCATTATTTTCAGAGGTGCATTTTTATAAAGCACAACCCTAGCAATTCCTCTTTTTTGAAAAATTGTCGTGTATAGGCCCAAATTTTCCACCACCTTATAAACAATGGGACTTGATGCAATCACTTCACGCTCATTATCGACAGTTTGCTTGGTTGTCAAACCTGAAATAACTTTATCTTCTGACTTGTTATCCGCAGCACCTTCCCGTTCATTAATCTGAATCCGAGCATTAGCCTGGTAGACTGACGGGGTAATCTGGAGGTAGATAAATGAGCCTGTTATCGCAATAATGAATAGCAATAGAAACATTGGCCAATAGGGTAGCAATCTGAAGATCAAAAATCCTCTTGATTGACCTGTGGGTTTAATTTCTTCTGATTTTCCTATAATTTTCATACAATTCTATCTAACTATGCGATCTATAATTATGGCTCCGAATGACAATGCGCTCAATAATATTGGAATTAGCGTAGAACTTCGCGTAGAACTGGCAGCTTTCGCTTTATTTGCCTCGACATAAACGATATCGTTCGACTTTAAATAATAGTAATCTGAGGTGAATATTTCACTTGAATTTAAATTAAGCCGTTTAATTTTCTTAACACCATCCTCTTCCCTAATGACCATCACATTTTCCTTTCTACCGTAAATTGTTATATCACCGGCCAAACCGAGTGCCTCAAGAAGAGATATCTTCTCATTAGGAACATTCACCACAGATGGATGACCAACCTCTCCTAATACAGAGACCCTGAAATTCAACTGTCTCACTATTACGATAGGATCAACAAGCAGCTTTTTACTCAGAAGATCAGCTGTAATTTTTTCTCGGAGTTGCGCAGTTGTCATGCCTGAGATCTTCATCGCTCCAAGCACCGGAAACTGTATTTTCCCATCCTCACCAACTAAATACCCTGGCGACTGCAGGTTCGCTCCCGTAACACTACTGGTACTCACATAAGCATTATTAGGTTTATTAAACACTTCTGTCGCAGCTGGGTTCAAACTTGTAACCGCGATGCTTAAGATATCATTTGCCTGAATTACATTTTTACTGGGAAGATTATTAGCTTCTAGTATGGCGTCCTGCTGATTGCTGAAATAGACCGTATTCTTATTAGCCGCACAAGAACTGATTAGGGCTAATAAACCAATCACAGCAAAAAAGCCATAAAAATCCCTTTTCGGGAAAAAATCAAAAATTTTGATCATAAAAATAAATTTTATTAACTACATTGTAAACAGACAGTTATACAGCATTTTATACTTGAATATAAAACTCGTCATCCGGGACATGACTCTGTCTAATATATCTATACGTTTTTTTTATCGCTACGGTTTTAGCAGAGAAAAAAAAATGAATAAATTCATTTAATTTAAAACCGACCCGATGTCAAACCCAAAAAAAACAAGATGAATAGTTTCAAATTTCTAGCAATAGCATCGTTAGCATTTCTTTCATGCACAAAAAATTCATTAATTGTGCAAACTCAAAATAGGCTCGATGATCATTTAAAGTTCAGCACATACGGCATAGAATCCAATGGACTAACAGATGTGACCCAAGACTTGCAGAAACTTTTAGATACCTCATCTATTATTTATTTAAAAGCCGGTGTCTATACTATTAGTAATACGCTAAATATTAAATCTAATACAAAGCTAATAGGTGAAAAAGGCACCATTATCAAAGGCGGAAAAGACATGACTGGCACACTTTTGGAGTTCGGAAGATACATATTTGCCGAACGTGCAAATAACACAACTATCCAACAAATCACTTTCAGACAATCAGAAAGCAGCTATTCTTACCGAGAATGGAACAATGCCTGTATTTTTTTACTCAATTGCAAGACATTCAATGTAGAATCGTGCTTCTTTGATTTTCATTTAAGTTATCAAACCTTAGGCCAAGAAGCGGTGTGGGTATCTGGCTCTGAGGCGCATGGAAACACCATCCAAAGTAACGAAATAAACACATTAGGTATACGATATGCAGAAAATGGAGCCGATGGTACACTTGTAAAAAACAATGTATTAAACAAATCATATTCAAATGCATTGAGCGCTAGCGGTAATCATAAAACAGATTTAATCGTGGGATGTCGAATCCTAAATAACAAGATTTTCGATGCTGGGCGAATGGGCATTGAAGATTGGGGAAATACTGATGGTAGTATTATTGAGGGAAATCTTATTACTGGCACAGGAAAGGATAGCAAGCAAGCAATAGACGGGATAGCACTATCTGCAGTTGGAACAAATTCTTCTGTCCTAAATAATACCATTAGTGATAGCCAAATTTATGCAATTGAAGTTAGGGGCAACTATGGTTCCATTGTTAAGGAAAACAAAATATTTGCAAATCCTAATTCAACAGCTGTGATTCTTAACTATACCTTCACTAAACCTTCAGACAAACTTCCATTAGCTAGAGTAGAAAATAATAATATTAAAGAATCTAAAATCGGTGTCCATATTGTTGGCGACTATGAATCACGTGTACTAATTTATAAAAATTCATTTCAGAACATAGACGATAAAGCAATAAGTATTGAATCTGGAGCAAGAAAGTATATTATTGATTTAAGAGCGAATCATTACACGTTTAACAAGCCAAATCAACGGGATCGATTTGCACTATTTTCTTACACCCACTTTCGACCTGGTGTTGCTGATCAAGTTATAAAATCATTACGAGATACCATAACCTTTACATCCTCTTCAAATGGTGGAGCCGGAGTGGATTTTGGTTTTGTAATTCGTACCGACAGAGCCAGTATTGATCAATTAACTGTACGGGCAAATAATGTGAAAAACAGCAGTAAAGTTCCCGTCAATGCATTTACTGCTCTTGGAGGAAGACCAATTTCCGTAGTACTTAGAAATAGCAATGTTAAAGGTGGACGTGTAGATTTAGGTGGGTTTAAAGACATTAAGCTTTCCAATAACACTTTTTCGCAATAAGTTTCACAACTTAAAGTATTTTTATACATAATTTCTCTAGCTCGTTTTACAGTTATACAACCTAAAGTTTTACATCATAACATTCTGATAATCATTGTATAAATTAGCATTCAATTTATAAACTTTTAATTCAAATACTATGAAAACAAAAATCATTATCCAACTTGCCGTTTTGTTCATTTTCTTAAACGTTAAGGCGAACGGAGACCACGAGACAAAAACAAAAAATACGACTAAGGCAGCAAAAGCCGTAGCAATTTCTGAGCTTACTAAAAACCTGGAGTACGATTTCGATGGACCAGCAGTTAGAAATGCTTATTATGAGAAGTTAGATCAGCTAGCAAAAGCAGTAATTGATGGGGATTATGCTGTTTCTTTAAAGGGCCATGCAGATGGGATCGGCGCATACAAATATAATTGGGTTCTTTCTGATACAAGAGCTATCAACGTAAAAAAATACCTGATTTCCAAGGGTGTTAAGGAAAATAGAATTATAACCACTCCTTTTGGCAGCACACTTCCAATAGCTTCAAACAAAACCGCTACTGGTCGACAAAAAAACAGAAGAGTAGAAATTGATTTAAAGAAAATTGCCGGTTAGCATCGCTTATTAGTTATGGGAAGATAGTCTATATTTTCCCATAATTAATTCCTTTGCCTTAAAATAAAACCTAAAAATTTCTTTTTTATGTAAGAATTCGTTCACACCAAATAAATAAGAGTAGTTTTATAATATTAGTTTTTACTTTCTGTATTAGTATTAATACATTTGCTTAGCGAGCATTTAGCAAGCTACAAATGAATCGATATGTCCCAATTTATTCTTTGCATCGCTATTAATAATACTGATGCAGAAAAACAAAGTCAACTAAACACCGCGTTGTACAACCGAAAAATTTATCGCGTAATTAATGTTGGAAACGAGTGGAAGGATCTACCCCAAGGAACTTATGTGCACTATTCAGAACTGACCTGTAGTGATATTGAGCTTTTAGCAATCGCTGCGTTAAATGAAATTGGGATTCATAATAACCCGCCAGATAGAAACTTCGAAATTATTACAGCCCAGGCGCCAATAACAGTTAGCGACTTAAAACTAAATATTGACCCCAGCAAAAGACATGTTTTATAATTGACTTGTTGGAATTTTATTACTCCCTAAGGCTGGTAATCAACTGATTCCATCTTATTCCTTGTCTGCACGATTGAATGATACTGATTTTTACACATTTGATATCGGCTTGTATTGCAAGCAAAGAGTTAAAAGATGCCCTAAGAATAGATCCAGAAACCCTTGAAAGTTGTCGCAACAATTCTGATCAACAATCGATTAAAAACTAATTTGAAGCTGATGGATATAAAAGTTGATGCTGATGAAGTATTAACCTCCAAAAAAGCAATACGATGTAAATACTTGATGCTTAAACACAGGGTTCTTAGTTATAAATAATCAGATCAGAAGGCATTTTCCTCTCCACTCACTGCATTGGTTATTGTCTTAAATATAATTTTAACATCTTTTAGCAAACTCCAGCTCTCCATGTAGGATATATCATGCGCTACACGCCCTAACATTTGTGATTCCTCCTTGGTCTGACCGCGGAAACCGTTTACCTGTGCCTGTCCTGTAATACCTGGTTTCAAGAAATGACGCGTCATGTAACCATCGATCGTGTAACGATACTGTTCAGTGTGCTTTACCATATGAGGCCTTGGTCCGACAACACTCATTTGTCCAAATAGCACATTGAAAAACTGAGGTAACTCATCGATACTAGTCTTACGGATAAAAGATCCTATTTTGGTTACTCTTGGATCATCCTTACTCGCTTGCCTGGTATTGCTGTCTTCATTAAGACGCATGCTCCTGAATTTGAAGCAATAGAAAGATTCATTATCTTTTCCTGAGCGCAGTTGCTTAAAAATGGGATTGCCTTTCGATTCTAATAATATCAGAATTACTATTAAGGGAAAAAGCCAAGAGAGCAGAAACACTATCACCAATAGACTAAAAATTATGTCAAAGCCGCGCTTAAGTATCCTATTTCGAAGTTTCGTCAGTGGTTCCATCCTATTGACAAGAATCGGGATACCGTCATAGTACCTACTCAGTTTATAGTTTGCCTTACTGAAAGCCTCCAGGTCGCGTTGATATTGTAGGTACGAGGTTACGAATCTGATACGAACGCAATGTTGCTCAGCTAATTTTAACACCTGGTCAAGCGCCCGGCTTTGTGATGGAAAAACCGTCGAGTAAACCTCATCTAACTCATGCTCTATCGCGTACTTAATTGAACTATGCAATTTATCAACAGGTTGCTCATCAACTAATTCAACTTCATTTAAATCCCTGAATGAACCTGCGAAACTAATCGAAAGTCGATTTTGTAGAAAGAACTTTTCTAAACGATTGCCAAGCGCATCGTCACCGATGATAGCAATTTTTCGTTTATGCAAATCCATTTTCAGGAAATAACGATCCGCAATGTCTACAAACAAGCGAATGGAAATTAACAACAATAATTCTAAGGCAAAAAAATAGAATAACGGCTCTGTAACAGAAAATTTAAACGAGAATAGTTTACTGACGACAATAAAAATGACAATTTGAAAAAAAAATGCTAATATTATTTTCTTGTACCTGGTATCGCTATTTTGCACATTTGAAAATGTATATAATCTAGCAATCAATGCAGAGATCATATAACAAATATTAATAAGAATCAATAAATTGAATCCCCCGCTGGGGTATGTAAACTTTAACAATCTCAGAAAGTAAATGACTGCAAATAAGCAATTGATTGTAAGCGCATCCAACAGCACCAGAAAGGTAATTAGGATTAAAGCATGTCTGCTTTTCATATGACGGAATCGTTAACTTATATTAAATAAATAAAGGTTAGTTTTACATAACGTCTTTTAAAGTTATGAATTTTTCGATGAAGAACAAACGTTAGACATTTGATGATCAACTACATAACAGAAAAATCAAATTAACTGAATCTCGGCAGTGATGAATTTACGCGGTATTGATTGAATTTGTTTAACGCCTCTACTTTATTTTGAACATGTAAACGTTTGTAAATATTCTTACAATGATTTTTAACAGTGTTTGGACTAATGCAGAGCTGATCAGATATCTCCTTGTAGAGCAGTCCCTTGCTCAGCAGTGAAAGAACTTCTAATTCCCGCTCTGATAGTCCAAATGCGTCAGGATTACTGTGTTTAGCATTTAGCAAACTAATTACTTTTTTAGCAATATACGGGCTCATTGGTGCTCCACCTTCATAAAGCTCAGTAATCGCAGAATAGATTTCCTGAATACTTGATCCTTTTAAAATGTATCCGGATGCACCAGCTTGTAATGCATTGAATATATTTTCATCGTTTTGGTAGCTGGTACACATCAAAAACTGAGTGTAACTTAGCTTAGACTTGGCCTGGTTAACAAATTCAATCCCAGATTTATCCTCTAGTTTTATATCTACCAGAGCGATATCCGGTTCATCTAAATGTATTTTAGATAATGCTTCTTCAGCGGATGCGTAAACGCCTTTAACAGTAAAAATTTTGTTGACCTGAATTGCTCTGACAAGCAAATCGCGATACAAAGGGTGGTCTTCAACAATAGAAATTGTAATCATATTAAAATCTGTTTTTATTGGTCAACAACCTCAAACGAACAAAGGCAGGAATAATATTTACCTTACCTGTGTATTTTCGATTTTCGACATTCATGAGAGCCTTTAGTATGAGGTTAAAAATTTATTTCGTTTGTAAATTGATGGATTTCTTTGTCTTGAAACAATAGCCCCTTAGGGCCACACGTATCCTTTATAAATGATCAATCAATGATAATATTTACTTGGGCTCAAATTCCCAAGGTCTTTAAGTTTCACAGTTTATTTGGCTTTAGTAAGTTTTATACTACAATTTACGAGCCATTTTGTGTTAAAAAAATCAACTAAAGTAATAGCAGGTGTTATTTCCCTACACGCCTTGGCGTTTTATTTCTAATGGACAAATTGAAATAAATGCTAACAATAAGACAGAATACCTTAATGTAAATTTGATCAATTATATTATCCAATCGGATAATCACTTAATCGGATCATTTGACACCTAGGCTTTCAAAAAATATCTGAAATTGTTATTGCCAAAACAGCCAAGTTGAATTACTACCCTAAAAAAATTGGAGAACATATCCTGTCTATTCATTTATTATTTGTTTTTTTTTGAAACAGGCATCAGTTTTGTAAGCAAACGCTTCGGGTTATTGCTTTCCATTATTTATTAGCGAGTTGCATTGACGGTAAAAATAAAGAACGATTACCTTAAGGAAAATAATTGACATTTATCAATAAAATTTACTTTGTCGGTTTTTTGCTCATACTTAAATTGTTTAATGTGTCTATATTGCTTAATTCTCATATATTTAATACTATTATAATAAGTGACAACTGTGATATGAAAAAAAATACTTCTATTAACTGTAATCTTCAATGGCCGCAAGATAGGGGTAATCAATAAAGTGACAAAAAAAAGGCATGTAGTTTTAAATCAACCTATTATAGAATTATTTGAACGGAAAGCACTGAAATAATACGACATGAAACAAAGGCGAATACGACAAAAAATATAACCAAATTTATCCATTTTTGTATTATTAATATTACAACTTACATGAGCATTTTAGCATTATTAAATAGCGTTGGTTTTGTCCTAGACACAGAAAACTTTAGTATATTATACGACCACTGGCCGTTCATCCTTTCTCTTATTATTTTCCTTCCGTTATTAACGATAGTGATTTTTAGAAAAAATAAATTTTTCTTGAGGTATAAAAATGAGTATTTGCTGGAGAGTCAAGCCATAAAAATAGAAAGACAAAGGATCAGTGCAGAACTACATGACGAGCTGGGTTCAGGATTGTCCGCAATCAAATTATTTGCAGAATTAGCCACGCAAAAACATTCCGATATAGTTGAATTTAAAGAACTAAATGAGATGATAAAGGAAATTTCATTAAAGATAAATGACATTATATGGACAACAAGCACTGAAAATGACCAACTTGATAGCGTTATATTTTACATGGAGGAGCAATTATCAAAGCTTTTCAAACATTCCGCTATCATTTTTAAGTCAAAAATGCCAGAATTAATTCCATTTCTGAAAATAAGGAGTGAAAGCAGAAGAAATTTCTATTTGTTGGCAAAAGAGATTGGTCACAACACATTAAAACATTCAAAGGCCACCAAGGTATCTATGGAACTGAATATAAATGATGAAACAATATCCCTTATTATCAAAGATAATGGAAAAGGATTTGATCCTGTGGGCAAGAGTAAGGTTGGTATGGGCTTATCAAATATGAACTCTCGGGTGAAAAGACTCAATGGACAGCTCACTATTGAAAACTATAAAGGCACAAAGATCACCGTAAGCTTCCCAATTGCAGACAATTTCTATCAACAATTGGATGAGACAAAAAAAGGTGGCTGAAGTACTAGTCTAAAGGCCTATCTTTTATTTCACTACTCCTTCCAATTCCAGCGAAGTCTTAACTAGTGGATATTTGTAGATCATTTTTATTACTACAGCGGGGTTTCCCCCAATAACACTATAACTATCTACGTTTTTGGTTACTACTGCTCCCGCGCCAATGATAACATGATTACCGATGTACACTGGCCCAATAATTATCGCATTCACCCCAATATAGACGTGATTGCCAATCACCGGAGAGACTAGGGTCGAGCCATCTTCCAGATCTTTGCAACCTATCGTTGTTAAATGGCTTATTGTACAATTCGAACCGATTCGAGTCGTCTTATCAATCACAGTACCAAATCCATTTTCCAGCTTGAAGTTACTGCCGATGATGGCCTTGGGATGAATTTCAATGTTAAATATCCAACCAAGTATGAATTTGTAAATCAAAATATACCAGCAGAAAACAATTTTTAACAGATCATAACGGTAAACTAAAGCTGCACATCTAAAACAGACCATTACAATCCTACCCTTAACGTTATTTTGATTGACCTTCCAGTCCTGGAAGATATGACTTCTATTAACACTCATCTATCTGGTATAATGGTAAAACTTCCTCATGAATAACTTTAAACTTAACTAGAGGAAATAAAGAGGCAAAATGCTGCCTATATTTGTTGATCACTGTAGGCCAATTGTGGTTTTCATAAATTTTATCAAGATTTCTTAAGATCATCTCTTTGTAATTTATCTTTTTAACCTTTCCTGAAATAAGATGTCCGGCAACATCTCTCGAATAGCTAAAGTACAACGCATCATCGCCAAGAATGCTACGATTAGATTCGTTATCAAGTGCGCAGATTGCGCAACCTGCAGCCATAGCCTCTAATAGCAAATGCATTGAGCCGTCACTACGGTTACCACAAAAATAAAGATCCGAGTAGTACCTGAGTTGGTTCAACCTCTCTGGTTCATAAAAACTTCCTAAGAATTTAATTTGCCGATGATGACTATACTTTTGTTTTAAATTCTCAGCAAACTCTCCTGAGCAATTTCCGACAATGACAAATGGTTTCTTGGAGCCAGAGGAAACCACACCATCTAATATGGTCTCTAGATCACAATCAGCATCTAAACTTCCAACATATAAATTATAATGGAAAGGTATTAGCTGATGATCAGATAAACTATCATCGGTACTTGCTGAGAAAGGCTCTATCCCCTGAGGAATGAGCGTTACTTCCCTTTTGTAACGGCCTTGCAAATTTTTGGTTATAAAAACCGAGTCGGAAATCAGCGAATGACTATAGCGCACCGCCAACCATTCCGCAATTTGAAGAATTTTTGAAATTAAAATACCGTAACGCCCCCGCTTCCACTCTAAGGAATAGATATTTGTAACCAGTAGGGTCTGCTTGGGCAACATCCAGGACCAGATGGAACTTGAGGCTCCAAACTGCATGATTAAGTCAAATTGGTGATGTCTTAAATTTTTATAACAGTTCAAATCGTATAGTAATTTGCCGATGGCACCCAAATTGTATTCAGGATCATAAATATGGATTAATTTGATCCCCTTCCAATTTGATCCCTGAAAGGAATGATTATGAGAACAATATACATGTATCTCATGACCACTTTGCACAAGCCCAAGAGCAATAAACTGAGCTGCTTTCTCAAATCCCCGGCAAAGATCAGGAATCCCTTTTGTTCCAACAATGGCAATTTTCATGATCTTTCGGCCTAAATTAAGTTGACAAACAGCAATTCAATGATGAAGAATAAGTGATGTTTTTACAACAATAAAATTACTCCGATAGCGATCTGCTAACAATAGCCCTTAAATACTAGTTTTACCAGTGATGAAGAAAAATGAGATAAGGGCAAAATACCATCAGTTTGAATTGATTACTGCGTAAGCAATATTTATCAAAAGGAGTTTCATCCAGAAAAAAAAATGACAAGTTCCTTCCGAGCGAAAACAATCGGCTATACAAATAATAGCCCTTTTATCCTTAAAATAAATTTCTTCGATTCTAGGTTCTAGATTTAACCTAAGTTATACCTCTACCGGCGCTAAAGGAAGATGTCTATGCGAATTAATGCGATAATCAAAGAAAATATATTTTATCATTAGGGACCTTTTAGGCTGTTCGCCTATTGATTTCCATGTTTAAATCAATGACCACTTTATTGACAGTATCTATAACAAGATTTACCAAAGCAGAAAGCTCTTCTAATGGGATGTCAGAATGGCTCAAGGTTTCTATATCTCTGATGGTACGCTGAATTGTAATAATACCAAGATTGTCAATAGTAGACTTGAGCTTATGTGCAATCTGAGATAAATTATCAAAGTCCTTTCTGGCCAGCGCCTCCGCTAAATCGCTTGTCGCAATCGGCATTTGTTTGCAAAATAGCTCCATCATTTTAGTAACGAAGTCCTGCCGCCCTTTACTAATCTCCAATAACCCTTCTAAACTATACAAGGGCTGATCGATTATTGGCTGTTCCACAGAATAAGGCCTATCTTTTATCCACTGATCGATCAACAAGATAAAAGTATCTTCCTTAATGGGTTTAGTGATATAATCATCCATTCCTGCTGACAGACATTTCTCCCGCTCTCCACTAACTGCTGACGCGGTCAAGGCAATGATAGGTCCGGCATATCCTAAATTACGCAGTCTGCCGGTTGTTTCATACCCGTTTAATACCGGCATTTGAATATCCATGAGTATAACGTCAAAATTACCTTCTTGGGTCATCTCAATTGCTGATTCGCCGCTTTCCGCAGCCATCACCTGGGCTCCATAATTTAACAAAATGGTTGCTGCCACCAATCTATTCATCTCATTGTCATCAACAATGAGTACTTTTCTATTAAGCAGCAAGTCCTCATCGATTGATATAGGAACTTCATTTCGAATATCACTTTCCAATCCTTTTTCGAGTTTGAGTATAAATGATATGGTCGAGCCAATGCCTTTTTCGCTCTCTACGTTGAAACGACCGCCCATTTGTCCAATCAATTTTTTTGATATACTCATTCCAAGACCCGTTCCTCCGTATTTTCTGGATACAGATTCAAATTCCTGGGTAAAGTTATCAAACAGATGTTCTACAAAAGCAGGGTCCATCCCAATCCCCGTATCACTCACAATCACCTCAATTTCTTGCTGAGAGCCATCATCGCTCAACAACTGAGCTTCCAAACTAACACTTCCTTTTTCAGTAAATTTCACTGCATTACTCAACAGGTTCAAAATAACCTGATTTATCCTGTAAGGATCGCCGATGAGAATGCCAGCAATATTTCGATCCACTTCCTTGGAGATCATAGCAAGTCCCTTTTTCTCACCTTTATGCATTACAAATTTCATCACCTCATGAAGTAAGTCCTGCAAACTGAATCCTATATATTCCAAATTTAATTGTCCAGCTTCAATCTTTGAGAGATCTAAAATATCATCTATAATAACAAGAAGACTTTTTGATGCAGATTGGATCGTTTGCAAACAATACTTCTGTTCTGGTGTCAAAACTGTTTTAGATAGTTCATTGGCCATGCTCATAATTGCATTCATAGGTGTTCGAATTTCATGACTCATATTTGCCAGAAACAGTTCCTTCGAGCTCGCGGACCTCTCTGCTTCCTTCTTTGCATTTATTAACTCATGCTGTTCAACTTTATGATCCGTGATATCTATTATAATTGCGATATAACCAATGATTTCTTTTTGTGTATTATAGTTTATGGTCTGATTGACAACGCACCATTTTTTATTTCCTCCCCTATCCTTAAATTCAAGTTGAAAATTATTCAGGGGTCTTTCTTTGCCCTCTAAGTAATGTGCAGATAGATATTCCTCTCCAAAGAAATCAGTCACGTGCTTGCCCTTCATGGCGTTGGGCTCATATCCTACCAGATTCCCGAGACTCCTGTTTACATATAATAACTCGTTATTACTATCAAGTTCCATTAACCCTAAACCCATAGTGGCAACAGTATCCCGATATTTAATATTGGTATCAACTTGGGCTTTTTCTGATATTCTTTGTTTGCTAATATCCGCTATGTAGCCCAGAAATACCTGTTGACCATCGAGAGGATCAATTGCATTTGCTATTCCTATATTATAGTACAGCATGGTTCCGTCATTCAAAGGGTATTGCGACTCAATATAGGGGAGCCCCTGCTTTGATTGTTGCTGTTGATAAAGCAATGTGAGCTGTTTCAATCTCTTGTAAAAATGATTTAGCTGAGATGAATCAGTGTGTACTGAAAATAGATTACTAATCTCTGGACTTAAATATCGGAGCGTAATATTACCCTCTTCATCATGCTGATATTCAAAGAACACAGATGGCGCATAATGCATTATGCTTTTGGAATGCCTATAAGCACCCTCATTGATTAACTCCCTTGGACCATGAAGTCCTGACTGAGATTCTTTTTCTAAATCCAGAGATAATTCCTCTAATATATTAACAGTATGCATAGTGCGATATCAATAGTATATGTTTGATTGAATTTTTTGCTAGGTTAACAGAAAACAGCAGGAGCTTTCTAACCTTAATTAACTCTATTCTTCAATCAGCAGTGTCTTCGTTTTTTCATCTCCTTAACAATAGTCTTGCCAGTTACAATTTGCAGAGTTAAGTGTTTTCTGTTAAAATATTGATCCAAAAAGCAACCATACCTGATAGGTTATTATAAGCCGTTCGACAACCTGATATTTCTTGAAAGGGAAGCAACGAATTCACTGCTTAAAAATACATTAAGTAATGATACATATACAAATTTTGTCGAATGATTTTTTGACAATCATATTAAATCTACTAACGACAGACAATCTACACATACATTTTTCACTCCTTTTCAGAATATCATTTATTTTCGCTATAAATTTCCTTATTATTGTATTATAAATTATTTAAATAATTTGGTTTCATTTATAGTCCCGATTACACTAACTTCTCTCCAAAGCATGTTCACACTCTACCGAATTTATCACCTTATGTTTATAAATTACAAATCTCCTCGATGAGCATACAAAATAAGCAGAAGATCCACATTTTAGTTATTGAAGATGACGAATTTATGCAGGCGATACTTGAGGAAATTCTTCAGACCAACTATCGCATCGATATCAAATCAGACGGAATGAGTGCACTTAATCACTTACAGTCTGGTCATCTACCTGATCTGATTATTTCTGATCTAAACACACCAAATATGAGCGGCCTTGAATTAATTGAGCAGATGAAGGCGAGTGATTTTTTCCACTCTCTACCTATCATTATTCTTTCCGGAGAGGAGAGCTCTGACAAAAGAATCAAATGCTTGGAAGCGGGAGCAGATGATTTTCTATTAAAGCCTTTCAATCCAGCTGAACTGGAAGCTAGAATAAAGGGGATATTGAGAAGAGTTGGAAAAGGGATAAACTAATGGATGCTGCTATTCAAACGAACTCAGCAATTACCATGGTGGCTATTGTTGGGTTTTCAGATGATTTAAATTCATATTTTCAGCAATTAAATTTCCATGGTGCCGAGGTGATCTGTTTCGAAAACGGAATGAGGCTGCTAGAAAAATGGAGTAATGAGTCTTTAGATATTCGTGCAATCATATCCCACAGTGAAATCTTGTCTACTGGTGGTCTGTCCCTGATAGAAACAATTAGAAATAGAAACATAGAAGAAGTTCCGTTTTTTTTGGTTGTGAATTATTTTAATGCAAATTTAAGATTACTCGCTTTATCAGGTGGCGTAACTGATGTATTTAAATTACCTCTAGACGGCTATAAAATTGAAAAGAGGGTTAACTTCAACATAGCAAACTGGACCGCGCTTAGATCCAGTGTGAATAACAATTTGGTTCGGCTTAAGCCAATTGGCTGGGCTAAGCGAAGTTTCGATATCTTTTTTGCGGGACTTGCAATAATTATGCTCTCTCCTGTCTTGATCATTGTATCCATATTGATCAGATTAGAATCTAAAGGACCTATATTCTACTATTCCCCAAGGGCGGGCACTGGTTTTAAAATTTTTCCTTTCTATAAATTTAGGTCAATGTATGTCAACGCCGACGCTCGGATTAAAGAGCTTAAGCACCTAAATCAATATGACATTGATGCACAAAACAGCACCAATGTTGCAGCTCAGGTGGATTTATGCAATAATTGCAGTTCATCGGGTAAATGCCAATATCCTTTATATTCAGATGGCGTTCAATGGTGTGAAAAAGATACCGCCTTCAGAGAAAATAAGCATGGTAAGTCAGCCTTCTTCAAAATCATGAATGATCCCAGAATTACTAAAGTCGGAAATTTCATAAGAAACACCAGCATCGATGAGCTTCCTCAGCTCTGGAACGTGATTAGGGGGGATATGAGCATCGTTGGCAATAGACCACTTCCACTTTATGAGGCAGAAAAGCTAACTACAGATAAATACGTATTACGTTTTGCCGCTCCGGCAGGAATCACTGGCCTATGGCAGGTTGAAAAAAGAGGCAAGGGTAATATGAGCGAAGAGGAGCGGTTATTACTGGATAATACTTATGCGAAAAACCAAAGTTTTGCAAATGACCTCAAATTGATCTTGAAAACTATCCCTGCCTTATTTCAAAAAGAAAATGTCTGAACCACTATAGTTCTTCATCATTGCAAAACGCAATTATAGTTCAAAATTTTCCTGTAGAAACTATAATTTTTCGTAAGTTTCTTTATATTTATAACAAAGAGTTATCGTTGCTATAGGTCGCGATTCATTCTTATATATCTATACTAATTAATCCGATTCGAGAGGCTTAGAGTTCTTATGACTTCTTACTTATTATGAAGTTAAGCCTGTACAAAAACCATACAACCAATAAATATGCAACAAAGAGAAGAGGAAAGATTAGCAGCGTTATATGATTATGAGATTATTAATACCAGTCCTGAACGCGATTTTGACCGGATAACAGAAATTGCATCAATTATTTGTGGTTGCGAAATCTCTCTTATCTCATTTGTAGAAACCAATCGGTTGTGGTACAAATCTGCAAATGGACTGGTCATTGAGGAACTCCCACGCGGAGCAGCTATCTGTGAACATACTGTTTTAGGAACGGATTTATTTATTGTAGAGGATCTTTCCAAGGATGAACGTTTTAAAACTCATCCGGATGTTACTGACGGGTTGAAAGTACGCTTTTATGCAGGTTATCCGATCATCGATCCGCAAGGTTTTACTCTTGGGTCCATATGTGTGGTGGATACATCTCCGAAACAGCTTGGTTCTCAACAACGCCATGCATTGGCGCTGTTGGCTGAGGAAGCAATGGAACTCATCATGGAAAGAAAGAAAAGGGAGGAATATAAAAACTTCAGCACACTATTTGAAGAAACAGATGACCTGATCTGTATTTTGGGAAGTGATGGAAGATTTAAAAAGGTTAATCCTGGATTTATCAAACGATTGGGTTGGAATGAAATAACACTGAAGACAAAGTCTTATTTTGATCTGGTACACCCTGAAGATATTGAGTCTGCAAAATCGTATTGGGATAATTTTTTGTATGGAAAGGAATTTGATGTTATCAGTTTCCGAATACTTACTGCAAGCGGAAAATATAGATCCATTCAATGGTCAACAACTGCCGACAAAAATAAAAAGAATCTTTTCGCTATAGGAAGGGATATCACAGATGAATCAGAAAAAAACCGCTTACTAACGCTCAGCGAGCAAAAGTTCAAGGTATTCTTTGAAAATTCGCAGGGATTAATGTGTATCCACAATTTAAATGGTGATTTACTATCACTTAATGCGTCTGGGGCTAGAATTCTTGGCTACGATATTGCCGAGCTTAGAGGGAAAAATCTTCGGGATATTATCCCGGAGGAACGTCATAACAACCTTGATCATTATCTGAAAGAAGTGTTTGAACAAGGTCATTCCAAGGGACTAATGATTGTCAGAAAAAAATCCGGTGAACAAAGAATCTGGCTCTATTCAAATGTCCTGCAAGAGGATGAGCGTAATGAATTTTATGTAATCGGCAACGCAGTAGACATCACAGATCAAAAGAAATTAGAAACTGACCTCACACATACCAGAAATTTACTTGAGGAGACGAGTAGGCTTGCTAAGATAGGCGGATGGGAGTACAAGATTAATGAACAAGAATTGATATGGACAAATGTCACTAAGGAAATCCATGGTTTAAGCCCGGATTATGTTCCGCAACTCTCCACTGCGATGGACTTTTACAAGGAAGGTGAAAGTAGGGATAAGGTCAGTAGTGCTGTTAGGAAATGTATCGAAGAAGGTCTAGAGTGGGATCACGAACTGGAAATTATCAATAGTTTTGGAGAGGAACTTTGGGTAAGGGCAAAAGGAAACCGGGAAATATCTGAACTTGGAAACACCAGAATCTATGGAACCCTTCAGAATATAGATGAGCAAAAGCGCGCTCAGCTTGAGCTAGTTGAATCTAAAAAACTGTTAGATGATGTATTGTCTGCATCCTCTCAGGTGAGTATCATCGCTACTAATAATGATGGTATTATCACTTTGTTTAACACTGGAGCTGAAAACTTACTGGGTTACACTGCTGCTGAAATGGTTGGCTTGAAAAGTCCGGAAATTATACACGATAAGTCGGAAATCCTAGCCATATGTGATGATGTTTTGGAAGAAAACGGCACTAGAAATGACAAGTTTCGCTTGTTTCAAATCTGCGCTGATACAGAAGAGAAGGAAAGGCCTTTTACATACATTACAAAAGAAGGGGTTCGGATAAGGGTTTCGTTATCTATTACCTCTATCAAGGATACTGATGGCCATATAATCGGCCATCTTGGTGTCGCTACGGATATTACTGAAAAGGAAATGGCTGAAAAAGCTTTGGCGATTGAGAAAGCTACATTACTTGCATTCATTAATAACGCACCTGCCTCGGTAGCTATGCTGGATGCTAACATGCATTTCTTAGCCGCAAGTCAGAGATGGATGAATACATATATCAAAACCTTGGACAATGTTGATGGGCTCTCTTATTATGAAGTGTTCCCGAACCTTGATAAAGGCAGAATTGAAAATCATCAGAAAGTCTTAAAAGGTGATGTGATTAAAAAAGACGAGGATATTTTCGTCGATCCCATTACCAAGGTGCCCCATCACATTTCATGGGAGATGCGTCCTTGGCATGACTTAGAAGGCGCTATAGGAGGAATGATGATTGTCACTCAGGATATCTCTCAGGCTGTTAAGCATCGAGAGGAATTAACTGTGGCCAAACTCCGTGCGGATTATGCTAATGCTGCAAAGTCAGACTTCCTCGCCAACATGAGCCATGAAATCAGGACGCCCTTGAATGGCGTAATCGGTTTCACTGATCTGGTTTTAAAAACGGAATTGACCGACATCCAAAAACAATATCTATCTATTGTAAACCAATCTGCAAATACATTGCTCACCATTATAAATGACATTCTGGATTTCTCTAAAATCGAGGCTGGAAAATTTGAACTTGACGTGGAAAAATGTGATTTATTTGAAATCGCCTCACAGGCAACTGATATCACCACTTACCAAATCCAATCCAGAAACCTGGAGATGCTATTAAACCTTCACGCCGAATTGCCCCGTTTTATATTCGCGGATGGATTGCGTTTAAAACAGGTACTTATCAATCTCTTAGGCAATGCTTCTAAATTCACTCATTCGGGAGAAATAGAACTTAAGATAGAATTACTTACCAAAGGTGATGAGCAAGATAGATTTCGTTTTAGTGTAAGAGATACCGGCATCGGAATCCCACTGAGCAAACAAGACAAAATCTTTAGCGCATTTGCCCAGGAAGATTCATCAACAACTAAGAAATATGGTGGAACAGGCCTTGGATTAACGATATCTAATAAGTTACTTAACATGATGGATAGCCGTCTTGAGCTGATAAGTGAACCTGGCGTTGGTAGTACCTTCTTCTTTGACATTTCGTTAAAATCTGAAGCCGGTCCTGCGATAGAGTATATGGGGATCGAATCGATCAACAATGTATTGATTGTGGATGACAATGACAATAACAGGATTATCTTAAAAGATATGCTCCTGCTAAAAAATATTAATGTCACAGAAGCTAAAGGAGGTTTTCAGGCGCTACAGTTTTTGGCTGAAGGCAATGAGTATGATGTTATCTTGATGGATTATCACATGCCGTTTATGGACGGTTTAGAAACCGTTGCTAAAATCAGGCAAAGTTTTTCAGATCCAAATCAAAAGTCGCCCATAATTCTTCTTCACAGCTCATCTGATGATGGAACATTAATCGCCGCCTGCAGAGATCTGGGCATTCAAAGCAGGCTCAGTAAACCGATTAAAATTGACGATCTGTATCAAGCGCTGGCTAAACTGAACGAGGTTTCTCCAGACAATACTACTCAAAACATCATTAGTTCAGAAGAAGTTACAACGCTAAATCACAATTACACGTTTTTAATTGTTGAAGACAATGAGGTGAATAGGTTCCTGGCAAGAGCATTAATTGAAAAAATTCATCCAAATTCAAAAATCTTAGAGGCGGAAAACGGAATCTTGGGTCTAGAGGTTTTTAAAAAAGAAGTGCCTGATTTTGTGTTCATGGATATTCAAATGCCTGAAATGAATGGATATGAATGTGCAAAACAAATCAGACTACTCGAAAACGACTATCGTACTCCAATTATTGCACTTACTGCTGCAAACATCACGCGGGAGAAGGAAAAAAGTATTGAAGCGGGTATGGATGACTTCATCACAAAACCCGTGCTTGAGGAAAATATTGATGATATCCTGAAAAAATGGTTGCCCAAAGCTAAAAAAACTTCGACGCCTCAAGAAATAATACATTTTGATAAGTCAAAACTAGACTTCTATTTAGATAAAGATGAGAGTAAGCTTAAAAAAATTATTCTAATCACGATTAAACAATTAGAACAAGCTCTTAACCAGCTTAATGAAAACGGCTGGCAAACAGATCTTGAAAAAGTAACTGCATTTGCGCATAAACTTTACGGAATGTCCATTTCAGCCGGATTGGTAAACATTGCAGAAATTACAAATAGCCTACAAAAAATACACTCCGAAGATTTGATTGATAACGGTGAGTTATTGAATAACTTAAAAATCGGAATAGAGACTATAATCCCAATTCTAAAGTCCAGATATGATGTTTAAAACTTGCTGCAAACTACCGCCAATACCAGCTAAGTAAAGAGACCTTGTGACTAGAAAAATGCAATAATAATAATCAAGATCTAGTAAACAGAAGTGATAATAGAAGGTATTGAAACTGCATCTAAGTCTAAAAAGGTCGGTCACAGAAGCATTATAAATCTTAAAACATTACACTAACGTTGTATGGCTGCTACTAGCCTGAACCTCATGCTTATACGAAAATTGTGAAACACACGCAACTAAAAACGGTCCTCTAAAAGATTCGTTAATATATTTTCCAAAATGGATACTAAACTAAAATGAGGGTGCATCATGAGGTTAGAAATATCTTTGCCCTGGTTGCGAAGCGTTATCTATACTTGATGTGAAAGTTGAGGTTGTCATGAAATGGCCTCAATATAAAATTGAGGCCTTGGAGAGGTAACTTCTATTTCCAGAGATTTTTAGGATAAATGTCTTTTGAGGTTAATTCAGCGAGCTGACTCCTTACGATCTCTGCATCTTCTTTAAAAGTAACGCCAAACCACTGGGCCTCGGTCTTTACCAAACTCACCACTCCCGCTCCGGTATTAATAAGAGAATCTACAACTTCTGGTATAAGAAATTCGGATTTGAGATCTCCATCATGACTATCAAGAAACTCATAATATCGTTGCTCACTCCAATCAACAAACTCAGGAGTAAAACAGAAGAAATTCATACTTACGGGAGTTTGTACATCCATTTCAATCTCCTCTTCCCCATCAATTCTTATAGCAAGATTTGCTTTCTTGTAGATTTCTTTTCTTTCAGTAATTGCTGTGATAAAATTTTCTTCATTAACATTTATTTCCCCACGCGTTACTGCGCCATGATCACTTAAAGTATTTTTCAATTGGTAACCTAAACAGGCATATTTTCCTTTATCTACAGATTGTGTTAGAAAAGCATAAGCCTTTTCGAAAGCATCCAGACCATAAAAGTCATCAGCATTTATCACCGCGAATGGCGCATCAAGGACATCCTTGCAGCATAAAAGAGCATGCTGGGTGCCATACGGTTTAACTCTACCTTCAGGCAAAGGTCTCCCTGCCCTAAATTTATCAAGACTTTGATAAACATAATGTAAGTTGATTTTACCAGCTAGCTTTGGCTCGATTGCAGCCTTGAAAGAGGTTGAAAATTCCTCCCGAATAATAAAAATTACTTTATCGAAGCCAGATTTTATTGCGTCATAAATAGAGTATTCCATTATGGTCTCTCCAGAAGGTCCAAACGATTCTGTTTGTTTGGATCCACCATACCTACTGGCCATTCCTGCTGCTAAAATTACTAAAGCGGGTTTTAAGTTATTCATAATTGCTTATAAGAGTGTGATAATTAAAATGAAACAAATTTTATAGATGTAAACCGGCAATTTAATGACTAATTTCAGGTTTTATGACTAAAAAACAATGTATTTAACAAAAGATTAATGATAAATTAACAATTAATCACAAAATAAGACACCAGTCTTATTAATTTTATATTGAATTCAACATTTTAAACAACAAAAATATCAATAAAAACTAGATTGAACGTAAAATACTTATATTTGCTCACGTAATTCCGTCCAGACATAGTTAAATTCCGATCGCAATGACTTCTACACCTACACTGCCTGAGAAAAAGAAATGTTCCAAGTGCAAATCTCCTATGGAACGCATACCTAGAAGTAAAATTTTGAAATCATTGTTGCCTTGGCTACCGATTAAACACTTCATTTGCTACAGGTGCAAAAAAAAGGTATATAGTTTTACAGGTGAAACTTAATCGCGCTCTTAGAAAAAAAAGGTTTTTTTTTTCAACTGGAGTTAATAAATTATAAGCTGATGGCAAATTCTAAAAATCCATCCACAACAAGAATTTTACCAAAAAAATAAATTTAAAAATCGAGGCCAGCATCAATAGGCATTATCTTCTCCACGAAATACATTTATTACCGTCATGAAAATAATTTTGACATCTAGCATGGAGGTCCAGTTTTCGAGGTAAAAAATATCAAATTTAACTCTGTTTTCCATTGCGTCATCCTGCTTGGTTTCCCCTCTAAAGCCATTAACTTGAGCCCATCCGGTAATACCAGGCTTTAAGAAATGTCGAACCATAAATTGACTAATGATTTGTTTGTATTCTTCTGTATGCTTAAGCATATGCGGTCTAGGTCCTACGACACTCATAGATCCAAAAAACACATTAAAAAACTGAGGCATTTCATCTAAGCTCGTCTTTCTTAAAAAATGTCCAATTTTCGTAATTCGATCATCATCTTTAGTGGCCTGCTTACTATCACTATCCTTGTTGATCTTCATGCTCCTGAATTTCCAGCACCAGAAGGGTTCATCATTACGACCACTTCTCAACTGCTTAAATAATACTGGACCCGGGCTTTGGATTTTAATCAAAATTGCAATGATTGGATAAAGCCAGCTCATCACAAATACAATAACAAAAAAGCTAAATATGATATCAAAAGCTCTTTTTTTGAATCTGTTGCCCATCACTTCGAGTGGCTCATTTCTGAGCGTGATCATGGGAAACTCTCCACCAACATAAGATATTGTGTATGGGGCAGCAAGTGCACCACCTATATCAGGCACAAATTTGAGTCTAACACATTGTTGATCCGCGACAGAGACTAACCTGCTAACATCATTCATACGATTTGGCGCGATAGCAACGTATATCTCCTTAACCCCTGCTTCGACGGCTAATTCAAGCTTCGAAGAGATTGAGTCATGACCGTTTATAGAATCATAGATATCATCATCATTTCCAACAAATCCGATAAAATCCAAGCTCCTATGTTTGCCTATATATTCCGATAACCTGATAGCGGTTCCATTAGACCCTAAAATTGCAACTTTCTTAGCGGCCTTAAACTTATTTAGAACAACATATTGGATGTAGGTTCCGACAAATCTATTCAATATAAAAGATATGACCAGTAAAGCATAAAAGACAATCAAGAAGGCTCTTGAGAAACCATGTTCTGCAGAAAATAACAGATAGGAAAGATATAATACAAAGTGTACAGAAAGTGTTCGGTAAGTTCCTCTATATATCCGCTCCAATTTTCGAGCACCGTAAGATGAATATAGACCAAATATAGCGGAGGCGAACAACCAGATAAGATTATATACGACAACATGATGCCTGTCCATTTCGTTATGAACCTCTTTCCCAAAAAGAGGCGTAAGGTGGAATGCAACGAGATATACCACATTTAGCATAATGAGATCCGTTACAGGCAGAATATATTTAAGCAGATATAGATAGCGAGTTGGAGACGTCATAGTTTAAATACAGGATAGACAAGACAAATATATAAAAAAGCAACCAATAGAGCTAAAAGTAGTAAGAAGAATGTTGAGGGTAATGAGATATAAATTCAGACCTTCTACAATACCTACTTTACTAAACTCCATTATTTATCAAAGGAGTGCATTAATTATTAGATTATGCACTCCTTTTACAACTATCAGTTAGCTAGACACCGATTCCAGTAACCTGAAATCCTATAGCTTTTAGAGACTTATGATCCAAAAGATTTCTACCATCAAATATTTTTGCAGGTTTTAACATCCCATCATATATACGCTTCCAATCATACTCTTTAAAATCATCCCATTCAGTCAAAACGGCGATTGCATGTGCACCCTTACAAGCTTCATATGGATCAGTAAAAACCTCTACATTATTCTTATTTGCTTCCTCACTCCTAGTATCCAAATATTGTAAGTCGTGATGGATTTGCTTTTCTTGCACCTTTGGATCATACACCTGAATAAATGCCTGCTCGTTTAATAACTCATCAGCAACATAGATTGCAGCGGACTCTCTAGTATCGTTGGTATCTTTCTTAAACGCCCAACCCAGGAATGCAATTTTTTTACCCGATACGGTGTTATAAAGATTTTTAACAATATTTAACGCGAATCTTCTTCTTTGGTGATTATTCATTATGATAACCTGTTCCCAATAATCTGCAACTTCCTGCAATCCAAAAGAGCGAGAAATATAAACTAGATTCAAAATGTCTTTTTGAAAACAGGAACCACCAAAACCTACGGATGCCTTTAAGAACTTTGGACCTATTCGGCTATCTGTACCGATAGCTCTGGACACCTCGTTAATATTTGCTTCAGTCTTCTCGCAAAGTTCTGATATAGCATTTACAGAAGAAATACGCTGCGCTAAAAAAGCATTGGCAACCAATTTCGAAAGTTCGGAAGACCACACATTAGTTGTTAAAATCCGCTCTCGAGGAATCCAATTAGCATAAATATCTACAAGTGATTGAATCGCTTGCTCACCCTCTTCTGTATCATCGCCACCAATAAGCACTCTATCGGGAGATAAAAGGTCTTCAACAGCCGTGCCTTCTGCTAAAAACTCCGGATTTGATAATACTTGAAATTTAACTCCACTTCCGGTATTATGGAGAATATCACGGACAGCCTCAGCAGTCCGAACTGGTAGCGTTGATTTTTCAACGATTATTTTATCCGAGGTAGATACCCTCGCTATTTGTCTTGCACATAACTCAATCCACTTCAAATCAGCGCCCATCCCTTTACCTGATCCGTATGTTTTAGTGGGCGTATTTACGGAGATGAAAATCATCTCTGCCTCGGCGATAGCTTTGTCCACATCAGTAGAAAAGAATAGATTTCTTCCTCTTGCCTCTGCAACCACTTCACTTAATCCAGGCTCATAAACGGGAATGTTATTTACATCTTCATCATTCCAGGCTGCAATACGCGCCTCGTTCAAATCAACTATAGTTACCTTAATATCTGGACACTGTTTAGCTACAACTGCCATTGTAGGACCGCCTACATATCCTGCCCCTATGCAGCAAATGCTAGTAATTTTCTTCATTTAATACGTAATTAGATTAGAGTGGGTATTCATTAAATATTATCGTAAAGGTAAATTCTTTTTTTAAGGTAAAACATTTTTTTTTGAAAAAATGCAACTCAGAAGCTGATCTCAATTAAGATTTTAAAATGAAATGAATATATTTACGCCGTAAAACCTTTAAAAATGGTTTCAAGGAAACAAACAATGATTGAATTTTCATTTAAACCCTGTTTAATACACTTCTAAGATAAAATCTATATTAAATTTTTGTTAATCTTCTGAAAATTCTAAATAAAAAATTTTAAATAAATGAAAAAAGCGCTTATTACCGGAATTACCGGTCAGGACGGATCATATTTAGCAGATCTATTATTGAAAAAAGGATATGAAGTCCATGGTATCAAACGACGTAGTTCCTTATTCAACACCGATCGAATTGATCATTTGTATCAAGATCCTCATGAGAGCAATGTTCGTTTTGTATTACACTATGGCGACTTGAGTGATTCGACTAATCTTATTCGCATTATACAACAAGTTCAACCTGACGAAATTTATAATTTAGGTGCAATGAGCCACGTGCAGGTTAGTTTTGAAACACCAGAATACACTGCAAATGCTGATGGAATCGGAACACTTAGGATTTTGGAAGCAATCCGTATCTTAGGTTTAGTTGAAAAAACCAAAGTTTATCAAGCTTCAACCTCGGAGCTTTATGGATTGGTTCAAGCAGTTCCTCAATCTGAAACCACTCCATTTTACCCTCGCTCTCCTTATGCAGTAGCTAAAATGTATGCTTACTGGATTACAGTAAACTATAGAGAAGCTTATGGAATATATGCTTGTAACGGTATTTTATTTAACCATGAAAGCCCTTTAAGAGGAGAGACATTTGTTACCCGTAAAATTACCCGCGGTACTGCAAAGATTGCTTTAGGTATGCAAGATAAATTATATCTGGGAAATCTAGACGCCCGCAGGGATTGGGGACATGCGAAAGACTATGTAGAGGCTATGTGGTTAATCCTGCAACAAGAAAAGCCGGAAGATTTTGTTATTGCAACAGGCGTGACTACAACAGTAAGAGATTTCATTAAAATGGCCTTTGAAGAAGTAGGAATATCAATAGAGTTTAAAGGTGAAGGTGTAGAGGAGAAGGGTTATGTTGTTTCGTGCAGCAAATCAGAGTTTCAAGTTGAAGTTGGTAAAGAAGTTGTAGCGGTAGATGCCCGTTATTTCCGCCCAACAGAGGTGGAATTGTTGATCGGCGATCCCACGAAGTGCAAAGAAAAATTAAACTGGACGCCTAAATATGACTTGGCGGGATTGGTTAACGACATGATGAACGCCGACGTTCAACACTTCCAAAAGGAAAAAATGTTGAAAGAGGCAGGTTATGCAGTTAAAAATCAATTCGAATAAGATCTATGGAGCAATCAGCAAAAATTTACGTCGCAGGGCACAACGGAATGGTTGGCTCTGCAATCGTTAGGAAATTAAAAGCCGAAGGTTTTACTAACATAATCACGCGTTCCTCAAAAGAGTTGGATTTAAAAGACCAGCAAGCAGTACAGCTTTTTTTTGAAACGGAGAAACCGGATTACGTTTTTCTGGCTGCCGCTAAGGTTGGTGGTATCCTGGCTAACAACATTTACCGAGCAGATTTTCTTTATGAAAACTTGATGATTCAAAACAATGTGATTCACTCTGCTTACTTACACAATGTTTCCAAATTAATGTTCTTGGGGTCGTCATGTATTTACCCTAAGCTGGCGCCTCAGCCACTTAAGGAAGAGTACTTACTAACCGGCGAGCTGGAACCTACTAATGAGCCCTATGCCATCGCAAAGATTGCAGGAATTAAATTATGCGATGCATATCGCTCTCAATACGGGTGCAATTACATTTCAGTAATGCCTACTAATCTATATGGTCCAAATGACAATTACGATCTAAACAATTCCCACGTTTTACCTGCACTGATTAGAAAAGTAATTACAGCAAAAAATAATGGGGAAACAACAGTAACGATTTGGGGAACCGGGGCTCCCAAAAGGGAATTTCTATATGTGGATGATTTGGCAGAGGCGTGCTTTTATCTGATGGAAAGTTATAATGAACCAGGGTTGGTCAACATAGGCGTTGGGGAAGATGTTTCTATATTAGAATTGGCACAATTGGTAGTTAAAATAGTTGGTTTTGAAGGGGAGATAGTTACCGATACTTCCAAGCCTGATGGCACTCCTCGAAAATTAATGGATGTTGGGAAACTGAATGCTCAAGGTTGGAAAGCAAAGGTTTCTTTAGAGGAAGGAATTAGGAAAGTCTATAACGAAGTAAAAGATCTAAACTGGAACTAGTTTCATGAATTCAAACAACTATGTATTGATAATGGCCGGAGGCGTCGGCAGTCGTTTCTGGCCAAAAAGCCGCAACCATTTCCCTAAACAGTTTTTGGACATTTTGGGCATTGGCAAATCACTTTTACAGCTAACCTACGAACGGTTCTTGAAGCTATGTCCGAAGGAAAATATCTTTATCGTAACAAACAGCCAATACGAAGAAATCATTTTGCAACAACTTCAGGGTATTAGCTCATCGCAGCTGATATGTGAGCCAAGTAGAAACAATACCGCTCCATGTATAGCATATGCTTCGTTTAAACTGAATGCACTAAATCCCAATGCAAACATTGTTGTAGCTCCATCTGATCATTTTATTTTGTATGAGGACATCTTCATTGAGAAAATAAACCAGGCGCTGAAATATACTGAACAAAATGAAGCTCTGGTAACGCTGGGGATTACTCCGGTTAGGCCGGATACGGGTTACGGTTATATTAAATATGAGATTGGAGACCAGGATGGAGTACATAAGGTTATCCAATTTAAGGAAAAACCTAATCTGGAAAATGCCCAGAAATTTATAGAGGAAGGCAACTATGTATGGAATGCAGGTATTTTTATCTGGAAGGTCGGCTCAATTTTAAGTGCATTGTCAGAATACTCATCAGAAATTCATAATTTGTTTGAGCAGGGGGTGGGAACATACAATACTGCGGCAGAAGTTAACTTTATCGAAGTCAACTACCCTAAATCTCCCAACATTTCGATAGACTATGCAATTATGGAACAGGCGACAAATGTTTATACTATTCCAGCAGAATTTGGTTGGTCGGATTTAGGTACGTGGGCATCACTTTATGAAGCCGCACCAAAAGATAAACAACAAAACGTTATAGCAGGTCGACAGATTGATGTTAGCGCAACGACTAACAGCATAATTCATATAAGCAACCATAAGTTAGCTGTAATTAGGGGATTAGAAAACTTTATAGTTGTTGATGAAGGTAATGCGCTGTTGATCTATCCAAAGGCTGAAGAACAACAGATTAAGGAGGTTGTTAAACAAATGAACCAGTTATATGGAGATGATTTTATTTGATAAATTCTAAAGAATCATTTGGTTTTAAAGTTATTAACCGTCATAGTAAAATTTGATCGTAATGTTCTTCTAACTTATTATGGATTATCTTATAATATTTGAGTTACTATTCGCATTTTTGATATAGATATTATAAGATAATCCATAAATACAAATCAAATTCTTTACCTAATTTGAATCAAGAATATGCGAAATTCGCATATTAGTTTCTAGCGGAGATATAGAACTCCTAGACATAATAGCGTTGGGCATAAAATTAATTTTAGTTAGCTGATGAAGACTATCTTTAATATTAAGAAACTTAAAACAAGCTATTTCTTAACGTGATTTATGGGTAGTAAAATATGTCAGGTATTTTAGTCAATTTCTCAGCACCTAACAAATTATTTGTCTACCTAATATTCACAGTCTAGACAATGGTGCAATACCAAAATGCAGTAAAATGTACAGTACTATAGTTTAAGCAACTACATGACTATTCACTCTGTTTTAATAATCATAAGATTACAGGACAAACTCTAAAGAAAATTTTGAGGAAACATTTTTAACTTATATCAGCTAAAATCTTGGCTAATATGTTTTTCTTATTAAGGTATCTTTCGGCATAAGCTCGAGCATTTAACCTCGAAGAGTTCATGTCACTTTCTGTGATGGATAAAATAGTTTGTGCAAGTAACGGTTCATTCTCAGGTTCTATAACAACACCCATTTCGTTCTCTCTAACTACATCACACAGAGTCGTGCCGACATTGGCTGTTACCAGCGCTAGTCCACCGACAGACAATATTGTTGTCAACTTAGATGGCATTACAAGATCACTTGCATCTTTTTTTTGCAACACAAGATGTACATCTGCCATATTTAAAAACTTATTGAAAACAGCATCTCGCTGCAGAGGCAAAAAATGCACATTAGTCAATTCATCTGCAGCTGCCATACTTATTAACTTCTCTTTATATGGACCTGTGCCACAAATAACAAACTGAATGTGAGGATTACTTCTGAGCGTTTTGGCGATTCGTATAAGCGAATCTAAGCCTTGTTTTTCGCCTATACTACCTGAATATAAGATGATCTTTTGGTTGACGTTAAAACCCCATTCAGGCTTTAGTAAATCTCTATGAGGTAGAGGAGAAAAATTAACAGTGTCTACCCAATTCGGAAAAAACAATATTTTTTTATTGACCTTATCCTTAACTCGTTTAATCATCCCATCCGAAATAGTGCTTACGTAGTCGACGTTCTTTAAGATCAAGCGCTCCAACGCAAATAATGCAGGGAACAGGACGGATGGCAGCATTTTTAACTCCTTCGATGCATCAACCTGCAAATCCTGAATATGATATATGATTTTACCGCCCTTAAAAAACCGATAAAAAAGAGCTAAAAACCCCAAGTGAAAAGGTGGAGCAATAGTGAATATAATATCATATTTTTTCTTAAATAGCAACCGAAATACTACTAACCAAGAGCTCATGACAAAAGTAGCTTCATGAAGCAATCTCTTAAAACCAGATGGTACTTTTGGAATATACATCGGGCAGCGATAGATAATAAGGTTCCCTCCATGAGAAATATCTTTTTTATAAAAATTCCCCTTATATGGTGGCTGAACTTCCCAATATGGATAATATGGGAAAGTAGTTACCATGGTAGTATGGTGGTCATGAGCAGCAAGCCAGTTAACCATTTCACCACTATACTTGCCTATTCCAGTCAATTCAGGGAAACAATTTATACCTAAAACTAAAACCCTCATTATTTTATTAAATTAGTTTTATGCAACATCTCTTTAGTTTTTAGGATGATAAAATACTCGTAAACGGATTGCAGGGTAGCGTAAGTAAATCCAGCCTTCCCATCTAAAAATGCTCTCCGCCATATTACCATATAAAACCATTTGATAATGTATCTGCCAGGTATTTTGTAAAAAAGTCCTTTTTGATGGTATCTTTTCTCTGAGAAATCTTTACCAAACAAAGCTGTTTTAAGAGAAAATTCAATCCCACTAGTATGTTCATCTATCCAGCGTTGTGCTTCCATTGTAGAATAAACATTATGCTTGTCTAGCCAATGGCGATAGCCTTTAGAAAAGGGATAATGATCAAAATAACCTTTAATCTCGTTTATCCTACCTGGTACCTCAATTACCTCGTTAACCTCTCGATGATACACAGCTTTGCCTCTTCTAACCAAACGAATATAAAAGGGGGAAATTTGCGCATGTTTTAACCAGGTTTCATTTAAAAAATCACGGCGCCTGATCCTAAAGCCATCTACATCAGCTGCTGTGGTTTGTAGGATATTATTAATTTCGTTAAACAGAGCAATTGGGATCCTTTCGTCGGCATCTAATATGAAAAGCCATTCATTTTTAAAAGGAAGCGACAAAGCCGCATTCCTTTGTCTCGCATAACCATCGAAAACTCTTTGAGTAACAATCGCACCAGCTTGGGTTGCGATAGCTACAGTTTTATCATTACTAAACGAGTCGAACACGTGTACATCATCACTCCAATTAACCGAAGCTAAACATCCAGGTAAATCTTGCTCTTCATTTTTGGTAAGAATTACTACTGATATCATTTGAGTTTGGATATTATTTTTCTTTCTTTAAGATAAATCGCAGGATTACCCCCGACAACTGTCCAAGGCATCACATTTTTGAACACTGCGGCTCTGGCGCCAACAACGGCTCCTATTTCGACAATAACACCGGGGCCAATGAAAGCATCTGCTGCGATCCACACCCTATCTTTAATCTCAATAGGTCTAAGAACTAATGAGTGTATTGGGTCGTTAAAATCGTGGGATGACGCACAAAGATATGCTTTTTGCGAAACCGTAGCATTAGATCCTATGGTAATTTTTCCTTGATTATAACAGTCTACACCTGGGCCTATCGCTGTAAATTCTCCAACTACAAGATTCCAAGGTGCCCATATTATAACTGAAGAATGAATAGTACTTGTCCAGCCGATTTTCGCTCCAAAGCATCTCAAGACAAATATCCTCCACTTCCTGAATGGCCTAGGAACGAACGGCTTGAAAAATAAAAAACTAGCAAACGTCCATATTATTCTGCCCAATTTATTTTTCAACGAGAAATTATGTCGTACCTCTGTCATGTTAACATTAATATCTTTCATTACATCTACTTGGAGTCGTTATCTACCTTTCTTCAATTTGAAGTAAGAAATTTTTCTTTTTATTATTCTTGAGGCTGAACTTGATATTTCAAGTAACCTTAGGATCTTTAGTTGTGCCTGCATTCTTTTTTTATAATAGCCATAATCGTCTCTTGACAACGCGATTTTAAAGTCTTCTCTTGATTTTACAGTAACACTAAATCTCATCGCATAAATCAATTTTCTAAGTGGTGGCATCAAAAACTCTCCAGCTTGTACCCTTTTTATAGGACGCCAAAGTTTTTTCTTATCTACCATTCTTAGCCGATACGATAGGCCTTCACGCCTCTGCCTAAAGCCACCGGACTGTGCGCTCACTGCGTCCTTTTCAGTTAAAGGTTCCAGATAAATTCTGTCTCTTTCGAATGCATTTGTTATGAGTTGATTTATTTGTGAATTCCTAACAATTAATAAATTTGTTCCATTTGAATCGATCTCAAACTGTGGCAACCAAGCATCCCCAATGGTTAAATCTGCAGTTTCACCTACCACATCGTCGCAAAAATTACATGCCGGCAGCATTAAAGAGCCTTGATTGAATTTGCCACCAACCACATTTCCAGAGTCTTCTCGAATTTCATAATCATCTGCATATGCAGTAAATACATAGGCCCTGGCTGGAATATCATCAGCTTTGGTACGATATTTAAATCTTACGGCTTTTGATGGTTCGATTCCCTTAGCCCAACCTAATGAAAGTGTCCAATTTATGCTTTTCAGGTGCCCACAAACTAATGCAGCCGTATAAGCTATAGATTCTTTAATCAATGGATCTATTAGCTGTATGCGCCTTATAGCTTTAACCATGCATGGCAAACCTATAAACAAATACTTCCCCGGTTTCTCTTTAATCATTTGCAGAACTTCAGAAACTTCAACTACATGATACTTGGTTCTTGCTCCTTTTGTTATCTCTTCCAGGCTATTACTAATTCCATACTTAAAAAAAGGATCTAATGCAGTAGCTCTCTTAAACTCTTTGATGTGAATTACGCCATCAATCATTCCCTGCTGGAACAGCTCTGCACCCACCCACGTACCAAAACCACCAGATGTACCGTTATTCCTATATTCACCTTCTCTAACGTATCCAGCATAAACATCTTGATAAGGTCCAATATTTCGACTTGCATTATCACAATTGTTAAGAAAGGTTGCAGCTAATACGTCTTCATTAAACTTAGGATTTAACGACGGGCAAACAAATTCCATCTGCTTTACAATACCACCATCGCTAACATCCTTTAAATCAGACAGATCAGGATAATACTCTCCATAATCATTAATTTTAACGGGAGCGCCCGAAACAAATGAACAGGCACCACATCCAACGCAATAGCCCCCATTTACAACATTTTTTAGGTTATCTATTTTTGCCATTTTACTTCCCATTTGATTATTTATTAATTGCTTCTTGTAAAAACTGAATAGAGTCCACTCTTTTGTGTTCTAAAATTGACTTCACCTTTTCGTAGCTAATCTCCATATCTCTTATATCTGGAAATGGCGCTCCTTCTTCGATCAATCTATCTTCAAGTCCCACCATTGTTAATAAGCTTTGCTGACGACTATTATTATTTTTGCTACCTGGGGTAATTGTATAGAATGGTTTTTCAAAAATCAAAGAAAATATAGACCCATGAAATGAGGTGGTAAGCACGATAGCCGCTTTTTGATAAAGTCCCAAAAACTCTCTTGGTCCCATATCCCTGATATTGATAATTTTAGAATCTGGCTCTACTCTCATTTCATTTTTACAAACACGGATAATCTTATATCCAGTTTGCTTTTGCAAATGCAGAGCTAGGTCTAACACGTATTTCGAATTTTTAAATACAAACATCAAAATATAAGGCTCAGAACTCTCATAGGGAACTAAAATCGTTTCCCATTCTTGTTTAGTCAACAAAAGTGTCGGATCTACTACATGAATCGCATCTTTGCCCGTAATATCCTTAATTAGCTTGACTCCATCGACTTCTCGTGTTGAGATGAAATCCAGATTATTAAATAAGCCCTTATATGTCTGATGATATGCTTTACTGATCGAACCTACACCGAAACTCGAGGCATAAGATATCTTTTTAGCCTTTTCCGGGGCAAAAGTGAGGTAATAAGGCTCAAGGTTTGTGTGGTTGTTTGGATTCCAGACTTGGTCACTCCCAACAATAAAAGTATCATAGTCGTGAGTTGCATCATAAAGCTCCGAATAGCTATGGTATACTTTTGATGTCTTGGTGTACATGCCATGAAACTCGCTAAATCGTTTTGCCCTTACTTTCGCGATACCTGGATTAGTAAATATGCTATATTTATCAATCCATTTTAGCACAAATTCTTTCAATTTGCTGATCGGAGTCTGTTTAAAAAGAGGCTTTGCCTTAAGCTCATTCCGATATTTAGGGTTCTTGTAGAATAAGTAGTTGATGATTTCATTCTGGTAACCTAATAATTTAAGTTTGTGGTGCAAAGCAAAGGCCTGCAATTCTGCACCGTAATTATTAACATTTAATATTGTTATGATCCCTATTTTTTTCATTTTATTTGAGTTCCTTACTTATTAAGATAAACAAAGTTAGGTTTTGTTGTTTTTTGAAGTAGCCATTCATAAAGCACTTTCATTTTAGAAGCAATTACATCTTGAGCGTAATGTTGCAAAATTAAATTTTTTCCGTTTTTTCCCATTTGTTGTCTCATAGTTTCGCTAACCAGCTTGCTGGCTACTAGCGTGGCTTTGATGGTCTCTGTATCATTAGCTATCCACCAACCACAATTGTGGCTAATTAACTCTTGCCAAGGAGTACCCTTTGAAGCTATCACTGGCACTTCATACATTAACGCTTCGGCCACAATCATTCCGAAATTCTCAAAATCGCTAGGTACCGCTAAGTAAGATAGTGAGGTTATGGCAGCTTCTTTAGCTTGGCCACTTAAAAAGCCGGTAAACTTTACATTGTTCAATTGCAAACGTACTACTTCTGACTTTAGAAATGCGACGTGCGCCGGCTCTCCATCACCGATAATTAGCAATTCACCATCTTTTACCTGATCTCCCAATGCTCCCCATGCTAATATTAACCGATCTATATTTTTTCTTGGATCAATCCTACCCAAATAGCCAACCCTAAATACCGCGTCCTTTTTTACAATCTTTTTACCTATTAACTGCGCTGCATCCACTGGATTAGGCACTACTGCAATTGGTGAAGTGATACCTCTTTCACGTAGATGCTCCATTTCTTCTATGCATGTTACATGCACACAAGCGGCCTTTTGTAAATCTTTTTTAAGACTTAAATTCCAAAGCAAACTTTTTGCAACGGGATTATTCTTAAAGATTTGAGGATATAACATGCCTCTTGGTGTAATGATATAAGGCTTATCCACCTCGCGGGCAAATTTTGCAGTCGCAAATGTGGGATATTGCCATACCCCTTGCGCATGGTACAAATCATAACATTGGTGTTTCTTTAACCACACTTTAAAGTGCAGAGAATATACAAATCGTCTTTCTTTGGGCGATGGCAAAAGATAGACAAAGTTACCTTGTATAATATTCTTTTGACCAGATGAAATTACATCATAAGTCAAAATCTGAGCATCTATTGACAGCTCTCTTAGTCCAAGAACCGTCAAAGAAACACTTAGAGGTGGCCCACCAGCGGTTAACCTTAAACCTGGTATGGTATGGAGTACTCTCATTTTATAAGCTTTAAAACGACTCAAAGGGTAATAATAATTCGATATAAATGTGATCTATGTTTAAAAAACTTATCATAGAAGAAATATTTCTAATTTTAAACATTTGAACCTTGAATTGATAAATTGTCTAATACATAATCTGCCCATTTTTCTATTGTCCATAGTTCACCTAAACTTTTACTTATTACTCCCATTTCCTCAATTTTTTCAGAACTTAGCTTGGATACTCTCTTTAATGCGCTTAAAATAGACAAGACATCGGGATTTATCAAGTGACCGTTTTGACCATCCCTAACAAACCACGTAGATGCGCCAACTTTATGAGAACATATGATAACTGAGCCAGCAATTGCTGCTTCATGAACTACAAGACCCCAAGGTTCTTTTAGACTTGGAAGGACAAAGCAGCTTGCTTCATAAAATAAGCTAGAAAGTTCACTAGGCTGTACGAAACCCCTTAATTCTACACCTTCCTGGTCTACAAATGCTTCTTTAAGCGGACCGACGCCTGCTACAATTAGATTCCATGGATTTGAACAAGATTTCCTATAAATCGAATAGGCTTCTAATAATTCTTTTACGCCTTTAATCTCAACCAAACGACCAATGAATAGGAATTTTTTAGGTCTATTCTTAGGAAAATCTTTGAATCTTGATGTATTTGCACAATACAACCCATTTAATGGATTATTATAGCCCAAAAGACGAGCGAAATGCGATTGGCGATCTCCCGGAACCATAAAATTATCAATTCTTGGTTTTAAGAAAATCTTTGAAGTGGCAATACCAATCCGCTGTTTAATTGTACCCAACCATTGTCCATCAAATGTTGATAGTACGTAAGTACCATTTGCTTTACACAATTTCGAGATTTCCATATAATGATTATAATTCCAGGAAGCCATTAAGATTGCATCAGGTTTGAGCGCCACACAGTCTGCTATTAATTGCTTTTTTTCTTTATTATTATCAATTTTTGCTGACTTGCAAAAGGTAAGATCAAAAGGATCAAAAGGTGCCGAAGACTTTACAGGCTGATAAACTAAATGTAATTCAACACCACTTCTCAACGATAGCTCTCTATAACATGAGATAGCATAATCTGATAAGCCTGACCAAAGAATTAGTATTTTCATATTTTATCTTTTATCTATTAATATATAAATTCTTTAATTACTCGTATGAGATTGAGCCTTATTAGTAACCTCCGTAACCGAAAGTTTTTACCTAAACGATAGCCTGCGTTAAAAAGCTTATTACTAATTCTCTTTCTATCTCCCAAATAGCGTTCCTTGTTTGTGCCAGATCCAGTGATTGAACCAGGGTATATCCTAAATTCGCCCAAAACCTTGTTAGAAGATGTAAACCTAGCTCCATTTATAAGAGTGTCTACTAATAGTTCGCCATCCCAGCAAGTAAAATTATCAACGTTAAATTTAACAACATCCTTTAACACTTTGTGTCTGATGAATGTCGCCTGCTGTAAGGCAAGTGTTGTACCCTCTAAATACTTCGTGGCATTAAAATCTGAGGGTATCCTACGTCTCCACTTTCTTTTTCCATTTACATCAATTATGGCAGTAGAGCCTAACAAAACGTCGACATTATTATTAGTTCGAAAAAATTGCTCAACAAACAAAAAAGCACCTGCGGAAAACCTATCATCAGCATTCAAATAGCAGAATATATCACCGGTACAAAGAGCTAAACCTTTATTTAGTCCATCGGCAGGGCCTTTATCTGGCTCAAAAATTATATGTGATAACTTTTCTTCATATTCACAAATAATCTTTCTTGAATCGTCGTTGCTTCCAGCGTCAATAATTATATATTCCAAATCTTCATAATTCTGTCCTAAAACCGATTCGATCGCATCTCTTAAAAAAGGAGCTTGATTATAACTGATTGTTACTACTGATATTTTCATATTAATTAGCCATGATTATAACTTGTTATGGAAAGATTTGAAGTGTCGAATGAAGCTACAGATTTTTGTTTTTTTTGTCTTCTATAAGTCACCAAAATTATTGCAAAGAATAATGGCAATGACCCTTTAAAACTTGTAATTGGGGAAAAAAGAGCGGTCCAGATAACTCCTATTAAAGTTCTAATTAGTATTGAAATGAAAGGAGATGTATAGTCTATTGATTTAACGCCTAAACGGATGAAGTAAACGATTAAAATAAGCATAAAAAATAATGCAAAAATACCATTATAAACTCCAGCGCCTAAAATGACGGAATGAGCAGGTATAACAGAGTAAACTCCCTCTTGAAGAACCCTTTCAACCCTACCATCTGTATCGTTATCATGCATCATTAGTACCATCAAATGATATTTACCTGTAACATCTTTTGCCCATGTTCCATGACCAAAAAAAAATTCATCTTTGATAGCTTCAAGAGCCACAAATGTTTCAGACCTCCCTGTGGCAAGAAGTGCAAAAGGATTATAAGGATTATTAATTCTAGCGAGCTGCTCATAGCTATGGTCTCCGCCGAACTCCCTAGAAAGTACCTTATTTACATACACGCAATAAATACCATAAATGAATAATAATAAAATTGGGGCGAAAATCAACCGTTTTTTCAGATTTCTACCATATTGCGTTATTATTCCAACTAGTATAAGTGTTAAACCGGCTGACCTTGCGTCCATTAACATGAAGAAAACACCAACTAAAAAAAATACGTAAAAGTTTAACAACTTATTCCGGTTGACAAGGAGATAGTATGAGCAAATCAACACCATATTGCTTATGATAGGCACTATATAAAATTTAAAGAAAGACATCTCTGAGTCTTCAGACAATGAATTTGCAAAGAAAACATTACGACACACCAAAGCTCCTAAAGCTATTATAATCAAATACATATCTTTACTTAATGTCTGGTAAAGATATAGGAAGGATAATAGTGACACAATTGTAACAGCAAATCCTTTAAGAGAGTTATCCAATTGATTTTGGTTTACTAACTCACTTAATATTTGGCAAATAATATAGCAAGCATAAATTATCAATATGGACTTAAGTTCACGATTATTATTAAGCTTTATCTTTCTTAAAAGGAATGGAGAGATTAATAATAGATAAATTTCTGACAAAGACAAAGAACCGCCGAAATTGAACGTTACCCCCCCTAAGAAGACAAATAAAAATACCTCAATCTTTTCTCTATTTATTCCCAATGATTTTGTTTTTTATTCTTTGGTAGTTCCTTAAATATATTTATATCTGTAAAAGAAAATTGATTTTCCATCAACCACTCAAGATCTCTATCCCACCACCTAGATTCAATTAACAACTTTATTTCGTTCAGCTCAAATCTGTATTTAATTTTTCTACATGGAACACCAAAATTAATTGAATATGGCTCCACATTTTTTGTTACCAGAGAGTTAGTTCCAATTATTGCACCATCACCAATAACAATACCCTCCTGAATAGTTACGTTGTCCCCAATCCAAACATCATTACCAATTGTAGCATAGAAACCATCTTCATTGTATATATGTTCCGTAAAATATTGTTTATCTGAAAATGTAAATCCAGCAACTTTCCCAGGAGAAAAAAAAGCTGGGTGAGTAGAAACAAAAACCTCAGAAGGATGTCGGCCACGAGTATTTCGAATATGAGACCCAAGTGAACAAAACTTACCAATTTTAACATTAACTAATTTATTATCTTCCGAAAGATACGAGCCAAAACCAAAGTCGACCCTAGCTAGGTAATTATTGTTACCAATAGAATTGTAACCCTCAAATACGCAGTCTTTGGTAATAATATTACCACTCAAAAATCTGACATTTTTATTCTTAAATTTTAATTGATAGAAAAAGCTTTTAATACTTTTATAGATTAATGCTATCATCTTTTAAAAATTTTATTTGCAATCATAGTTAGCAAGAGTCTCTTAACCCTATTTATCCCTAATACTCTATTATCATAGAGAAGCTCTATATTTTTATCTTTTTTTACTTTTTTGGGATGATCTATCACCTTCGAAGTATCATACAAGAAAATATTTCGTCCTTTTACCTTAAAAGTGATATTTAATTCATGTGGCCTCATATATAGGCCGAAGCTACGCAGCAAATAGAAAGGATACTCCTTACTTGTTAGCAAATATCTTTGATTTGGAGTAATTGGCTTTAACCCATAAATATCTATACATACATCATTGTTCGGTAAGCCTAAGTCTAAATTAATACGTTCAAAAAAAACATCATACTTTGTAGCTTGATTTTCAGAATCTAAGAATCTGTATTTTTTATTTCCAGTTTCTAATGGAACCTGGAATAACGTATTCTTTACTTTGATATGAGTGCCAGCATCATTAAAATTTGTCGATAATGAAATTGATGGGTAAACAAAAAATTTATTAAATTCAACCAGATATTTCACAAAATACTTTAACCAAGAGGTTTGCGGCCAGTTATAAACAAACGCCGGAAAATTAGCATTGCTCTCAAATTCTAAGTTATTTGTATACCAATTGTAAAAACCACCCCACATACTTTCAGTCCAACATTGGCCCCATGATTGCGCGAATTGTAACAAATAAATATCACCATCACCACAGTCGGGATAAAAAGGTCTGTTACAGTTGACGTTGATCAAATGATTATATAGGGATATCCCAGCGATGTTTTCGTCATATTCATAAAAACCAAGCGCCTGACGTGCATAACTGTAATAATACTTGCTAAGTACAACATCGTCTTCTAACA
The DNA here is from genome assembly GCF_026239735.1 of Pedobacter sp. MC2016-05. Taxonomy (GTDB): domain Bacteria; phylum Bacteroidota; class Bacteroidia; order Sphingobacteriales; family Sphingobacteriaceae; genus Pedobacter. The sequence goes on along the minus strand of NZ_JAPIVT010000001.1, from coordinate 621,008 downwards.
AAATAATTGCTTTATATTTTTCAGTTAAAGATCCGCAATATAGGACATGATTTCTCAGTCCTATATTTGAACTATGTTGTATCACTTTCTTGTCACCATATGCCCAGTGAAAGGATTCTGCAATTTGGATCACATCTTGATGAAGTGAAGAATCCTGATGATCAATGCTTATTATCAACGGTATACTATCGATTTCGTAGAATGCATTCTCAATACTTTCTAAGATTCTGATAAGTGATTCAGGCCTATTATAGGTTACTATTACTATTGCTGGGCTCATATTATTCAAAGATCATATTTATCTTCCTCTCAATTTCTTCCTTGTTTCGATCCATCGATATCTGGATTTCCTCCAATATTTCATCAGTTTTTAATAGGCAAGATTGGATATTATCATGGTTTTCCGAAGTAATGCCCTTAATATTCAAAACCATTTTGACGAGATTATTGTCTTTCAATATATTGAAAATCTTCGCATTAATGTGTTCGTTAATTAAAGCAAAAGATAAGGTATTTGCTTTCATTGCCAGTAATAATACATGTAACCTATTTGTAATTACAAAATCGGCATTCCCATATAGGTCATACGCCGTGTCAAGGCCCAGTTTTTCATTGTGAAATTCTACATTAGAATACATATTTGATAATTCATCGGCGAGTTTACGATTAGCAATTCTATCTGCATCCACTTGGTAAGCAAAAATGATCCGGTAATTTCTAAATAGTTGGTGTTTTAGTAGGGAAGATAAATGACTTATTAATTCTGAATAGAATTCCGTTTCAAAGTTAAGTCCTATACCGTTTGCTCGAAAACTAAATATAGCATATTTTAATTGATTTTGGTTTTTAGTTTCTATCGTAGTTCCTATAGAGGAATGGTCATAAGCCCATGCCAAATCTGGGAAGTACTCCGGTGTCTTGAAAAAATATGATTTTGCCTTTAGAATAGATTGTTGATCCCTAACGGCGTATGTAGTATAGCATCTTGTGATTAAAGACTCTACGAATGCATTAGGTATATCATAATCACCAATTGAAAAACCGACCCGTATAAATTTGCAACCCAGCGATCTTAACAAGATCATTTTTAATAACATTTTTACGGGACCAGCTGCATTTCTAATCCCCTTACGAGCAAAATGGCCAGGAACAAAAACAACATAATACTTTCTTTTCTCCTTACTCGTTCTAAAAACATTTTTAAGTAAAACCTTTGCAAGAAAATTCAATCCATCTCCCTTAGACTTCTCTGAAAATTTAGCATCACTCTCATTTAAAAGTTGCTGGAGAAACCATGCAGGCTTATTATTATCATTGACAATTAATTGACCATGCCTCCTCAAAAGATTGACGAGTGATTTATTTATTAGAAGGTCTCCCGTATTTTCATATTGAGTGGTGGGATTATAGAAAATAACGTTCATCATTTTTGTTTTCTATTTATTATTGTATCAAATAAGATTTTTCTTTCGTCTTTTATTAACAAAAGATAAGAGACCCCGACGAATATTGAAAATATTATTGCTCCATTAAAAATCAATGAAACCCAAGTAAATGCATCAAAATAAGTCCAATACGCAAATCCAATAATTGCTCCTAGCATTACAAGTAGAAAAGAACTAATAGAGGCACCATAAAAAGAAGTATATTTTATACCAATCGTCTTTGCAGTATAAATAGGCATGAAGATAAAGTTTTTCAGAGTTAAGACAATGCCGCTGGCAGCTGCAACTCCATACATCCCTAAATTAGTATATTTAACAAAGAACAAAGCAATTAGGAAATTCGCAACTCCCATACAACATGTCACAATCCCAGGCAGGCGTACTCTATTATATGCCCGGTTCAAAAGAAAGAGTGGTAATACTCCCAAATTGAGTGGAAGGGGTAAAAGCATTAGAATAAATAAATAACTCATATTTGAAAACTCTGGGCCAACCCACAAATTAAGCAGGTATTTAGAAAATATGCAGAGGGTAAGCACAATACATGTAATGAATAAGGTGAGAAGTTTATTTGATAATTTGGTAAGCTTAATCATTTGATCTGTATGCTTTTTGGCATATAGGTTAAGTATTAATGGACCCAATGCTCCCGATAACATCAGTGATAACATACGGATCATATTACTCCACTGCAATAATACACTATACTTACCAGCGGAATCAGCCCCCAATAATTTATTTATTACTATTAGGTCTATCTGAAGAAAAAGGATACTTCCAAGTTGAATTATCATCAACCACCAGCCCATTGACATTAGGCTTTTAAGTATTTTGATATCGAATAATTTGATGTCAATCTTAATAAAAGGAGTATATTTTTTGAAAATATAGTAACTATAACAGCTTGACGTTATGCTAGCGACTAATAATGATATACCATAACCTTCAAGGCTAACATTTATTAATAGAAATATGATAAGAACCAAAGCAACCCTGACATAAGTACTAATAACTGAAACCCTATTTACCAGGTCTAAACGATTAGCGATATATCCTGATGTATTAAAAATTGACGAGAACGATGATAAAGTGAATGAGGCACCAGCACATAAAAACAATATATTTACACCATACCCTAATTCTGATGGAACCGAGATAAATCTGGAGACTTGTAATGAAAACATAACTACAATTGGCAGTAGGACTAAGAACATTAACCCTAAAGATGTTGATGCTGTATTAAAAGTTCGATTTGCCTGCTCATAGTCTTTACTGTTTACATCAATAGATAGAAACCGCGATAATGATCCGTTGATAGCGACTGTTATTATTGAAACATATCCGATTAATGAAGTTGCTAAGGGTATTAATCCATAAGCACCTACGCCTAACCTAGCAATTAAAAATGGAGGCATCCAGATGCCGATTACACTATTTAATAAAAATAGGATAATATTGGAAATTATATTACGCCTAACAGAAAGCTTATTATTACCCATTATTTAGCAATTGATGTATCTAGAAGCCATAACTGACTATTTATTTAAAAGCCTATCTATGAGAGATTTTTTTACTTTACTATCACTACTTCCATATACTCCGTAACCATAACCGTAACCATAACCATAACCGTAGCCATATCCAGCAGAAGCCTGTATGTCATTTACAACAATACCCATTTTACTCATTTTTTTATTTTTATGAAGATTTTGAACGATGTTTAATTGATCCTTAAATGTGTATTTTTGTCTAACTAAGTATAGTGTTAAATTAGCATGGTCCGCAAGTAATTGGGCATCAGTAACTAAACCAATGGGAGGCGCATCAATGATAATATAATCGTAATCCTTTTTAAACTCTTCCATTAATTCTGAAGTGCGTTCACTTAATAACATTTCAGCCGGATTAGGCGGTATTGGTCCCGAACTCACTAAAAATAGATTTTTATGAACCTCTAAAGGCTTTACTATTTCCTCAGCGGTTAACGTATCGTTGATAATATAATTCGTAAATCCGATATCGTTGAGCACACCTAATTTGATTGATAAACCAGGTTTTCTCAAATCCAACTCCATCAATAATACCTTTTTATTCGAGATTGCTAACACGTTAGCAAGATTGATTGCTACAAATGATTTACCTTCACCACTCATGCTGGAAGTAACCAACAGCACTCTACTACCGCTTTCCTTTAAGAGAAATGTTAGATTTGTTCGCATAGCTCTAAACTGTTCGGCAATTGGAGATCTAGAATTAGCTGCAATAATTAAATTATCGCCTTGTTGATTATGACTAATTTCTCCAATAATAGGTACGTCAGTGATCTTAGATATATCTTCCTTAGTTTCGACCCTATTATTTAATAATTCTTTCAGGTATAAAATAACAGCAGGTATAAAAAGCCCGATAATACCTCCTACTAACATAATTATACCTTTTTTTGGGCTAAAAGGATAAATTTCTGACTTAGGAGAATCTATAATTTTTGCGTTTGAGAGATTAGCTGTTTTAGAAATTTCTGTTTCTTCATTCTTTTGCATCAAATATAGGTACAGCTGTTGTTTTATCTGCTGTTGCCTAGCCAAATCCAAGTAGTTACGCTCCACTTTCGGTACCTGTTGCATATCACCTTCAACTGTATTCATTTGCTTACGCAAACCATTCCTACTAATCCCTAAATTTCTTTGAATATTTTCGAGGTTGGATAGTAAATCTATTCGCAAAGCCATAATTTGCTGATCTAAACTTACAATCTGAGGATTTGTCTCGGTTAAACTAATCAATTTTTTATCTCGCTCTAACAATAACATATTATAGCGTTCTATCAACCCATTAAAAACCGCATCGGTTAATAAAGTAGAACTTGGCAGTACCCTTTTGTTTCTACTATCGTCTGTCAGATATTCTTTTAAACTACGTACAATATCTAACTGGGTCTCAACTTGTGAAATTTCATTAATATATTGAGCTGTATTTTGAACTAATAGTTTGCTCTGCTCGCTCATTTCTACCAAATTGTTTCTTTCTTTAAACCCTTGGATGTTACCTTCTAAACCACCCAATTCCCCGCCTATGTAAGCTAATCTGTTTTTGATAAATTTGATAGTGCTATCTGCAATTATGTTTTTATCTTCAATATTTCCTTGAATATATTTTTCTATTAATTTGTTAATTATGTCCTCACCTTTCTGTGGGATTGCATGTTTCATGCTTAAGTCAATAATCGTAACCTGCTTGTTTGTTGCAGCAACCATTATGTTACTTTTCAAGCTAGCTACTTCTGAGTCGATAGTTCTAACAGAAAAGCAGTACTCTGCATCTTTTTCTAACGCGCGTCCATTACTATAAATCTTAAAAACCCCAAGGTTCCTAACATAGACCGGAGTATTATATGAAACCAATGTATCCAAAAAATCAGTTTTCAACGATAACTTGCCATTTTTAAGTTGAACTAATGTGAAGTTAGTTGCTTTAAGTGTATCCGCCTCCTTTAAAAAAGTTATTTTAAAAGGGGGATTATAAAACTCAACGTCACGTATATTTCCTTTTTTATAATATTTGATGTTTAGTTTCATTTCTTTGACTACTTTGGCCAAAAGATCCCCAGTTTTTAAAACCTCAACCTCATTATCAATTGAATTTTTTGCTCCCAAAAGACCACCTAAATCTACTAGACCTTCACTTGTTCCACTACTGGAACCTTTTTTATCATCATTTACTAACAAACGAGCATGAATATTGTATTGAGGCGTTTGGTATTGTAGATAAACCCAAGCAACTGGCACAGTAATACAAATACTCAACAAAAACCAAGGCCATGCTGCAACTAAACGACTAAAAATACGCTTAAAATCAATTGTTGCTTCTTCTTCTTGAGACTGTTGTAAGTTCTCCATATTTATTATAATCTAGTAATTGCTAATACCAAAACGGAAACTGCTGACAAGATCAACCCAATACTTGTCCTTGTTGGAGCGTTTAAAGCGGCAGTTTTGGATTTGTGTGGCTCCACATAGACTATATCATTCTGTTTTAGATAATAATAAGGACTTGAGAATATATTAGTATCATATAAATTTAAACGAGCATATTCCTTTTTACCATCTTTTTCACGGATCACCAAAACGTTTTCCCTTTTACCGTACAAAGTTAGGTCTCCTGCTAGACCAATGGCATCTAAAACAGTAACTTTTTCATTTGGAATTATATAAATAGCCGGCTTCACTACTTCTCCAATAACATTAACCTTAAAGTTTGCGAAGCGAACCTGAACATTAGCGTTTTTATAATCTACTGAAGCCTTCTCACGGATTAGATCGCGAGCTTTGAATGTAGTTAAACCTAATAATTTCACTTTACCAATAATTGAGAGTTCGATCTCACCATTTTTATCAACGAGAAATCCATTGACGGCGTTACTTCCACTCAAATCTTGCACTGACTGAGTCGCAAGTTGATTAATTTGCATTCCTGTAAGAGGATCAATGGTAAATACAGAAATCGCTAAAATATCATCTGCCTGTATAGTTGGCTCTTTGAAACTAGCTAATGAAATATTGTTTAGAGAATCAACTGTACCTAAATTTTGGAAATAAGCGATGTTTTTGACACCTGAACAACCTAAAAAAGCTGCTACAATATAAAAAAGGAGAAAACTTTTTAAGCAAAAGGATAGAGATTTATTCATTTGACTGATTTTGATTTAGTTTGGTGGGACATAAGGTATTTTAAGCGCTAACTAAAGCAAAAGTAGTTATTTTTTTAAGGCACTCAAAGTAAATGGGATTCATTCCTATTTATAGCTGTTGATTTTTAAAATTGTACCCCCCCAGACGATCAAATAAATGTCCCGACTGTACCGCTCTTTGAAGTGCCTTTAAGTGTTGATCATGGTGTAGATCAGTACCAGCAAGGTCATACATATTTTTCGCCAGTAAATACTCAGCCATCGTCTTTACGGGCTTTCCATAATAACCGGTAATAGAAAGTAGATTTAACTGAAAAACACAACCCATGTCCATAAAACGGGTATAACGCTCAGTTGCGTGATGATAAAAATTATACCTTTCCGGATGCGCCAAAATTATCTTATAACCTTTAATTTGTAGGTCAAAAATTACCTGCTCAATATTAGGAGTTTCGTTGAGATATGACATCTCTATCAGGAGATGGTTATCAGGAAGACACATCATCGATTCGCTGATTTCGAAGCGATCATCAACCATATATTCTGCAGCAGCCTCAAGTTCAATAGTTATATTCGCAGATACAAGCGCATTCTTAACTAACTGCAGTGCTGGCATTATAGTTTGATTACTATTTGGATATAGCTCTTGAAAAATATGAGGGGTACATATTAGTTTATGCAAACCAAGATCGTGTAAAGCTTTAATATATGATACAGATTCTTCAACGCTTTTTGCACCATCGTCAATCCCTGGAAGCAAATGCGAATGCATGTCAACCCCTAGCCAGCTTAGATCTGTAACTTTTTCTGGTTTCTTCTTAAATATAGAAAACATCATTAAATGATTTTGCCCGAGCATAGGCGTAATTACGCGTCGTTAGTGTATAAATTACAATAACTAAACTTGGCACTAAAATAGGAAAAATAAATATGTTTTACACAACTTTATGCTATAATTCAGATAAAAACACAAGATTAACGATGCAGTAACAAATATTTAACAACAAAAACGGAATTTAAAAAAAAATCCAATTAAAATCTCGTATATAAATTTCTAGAAACTATAAATTGCACTTAATCTTAATGAAAAATTATTGGTCATTTCATTCAAATACTGATAGTTTCGGGAATATATATAATTTAGTTGAGAATTGAATATGAATTTCTTATAGTTCCAGTCATACTGACCTCCAAAAATGAAATCTCTCCAGTATTCCTTTTCACCATCCGATACGTTGGCCAACTCTACATTGTGGTTCAGGTGATCGAAACGCAGACCTATCTTTTTTAGACCCCGAACCCAGCTTAACTCAAAAGTCTGCTGGTTTCCCTCCGGCCCGACTGCCGCACCGATAATTTCTCCTTTATTGGTATAACCAGCAGCAACATAGTGCAGGTACCAATTTGGCTGGGCACGAACCGGATATGTATTGGAGCCCTGCATCTGCGTCAGCTCTACCCCGATTTGCAGGTAAGTATCCTTTTTAGGGAGAGAAACTAACTTTCGAAAACCTGCCGTATAAGCGCGCGAACTCTCCGGTTCAAGCATTAAATCCCGTAAATTATATGAAAAATCATTTCGCCCGAACTGGAAGTAAATTTCTGCTTTCGATTCAGGAAGTACCCAGCGCGCATAGGCTGAGATGTATTGATCTTGATTTATTCCCTCCTCGACGATGGTTTCTGTTTCATTTACGACAGTGATGCCTTTTTTGAGTGTTGCAGAAAATATAGGAAAATAACCTTTAAAACTTCTTTCCATATCCTCACGGTACACATAAAAAGACCGGTCCACTCCGAGGTAAAGATTAGGGACCCATTTTGGCTGATAGGTCAGCATAATAGCATTTAGATACCGCCAGTTTTGTGACTTTGCACGATAATCAGCACCTCTTAATTCATACCCAGAGGGGTCAAGCCTGCCAGCAATCAGCTGACCTTCAAATGAACCGATCGGTGTCTTTGCTGGCCTTGAAGTATTCAAGGTGAGGTGCTTGAATCCAGCAGCATTATCACTCATTAATAAAGAGTTATGAATTCCGGGTCCCCACCAGATGTTTTCGTTAGAAAGACCAAAAGAGATTGGATCAAAGGTTAAACGCACACTGCTTTGACCCCAATTTACTTTGGTATAACTGCCGTTACCATATCTTTCGGGCAAATCAATCCTGTTATAAAATCCATTGTAGCTTCTTCCTGACTCGCTCAAAGTTCTGTAGTCTCTATTCTGCGCATACACAAATTCTGGCCGAAGTTGTATGCTTAATGGTCCTAACTTAGCAAATACTCCCGTCGAAAGCTGAGTTTGGAACCCACGGGAAGGAATCATTGACCCATCGTTACTCCCGAAAGGATGACTGGTATTGTATTGATTAACCCAAGAAACTGGAAGTAAATATGCTGCAATTTGGCCATTAGAAGAAAGAAAAAGCTCTTTTCTAAAGGTTGACTTAGAAACTCCATCACCTATACTATCGCTAGCAAAAATACTGTTATCCAGCTGCAACGGCCTTAACATATATGAAGTGCGGGAACTATCCATACCCAACAATTGTTTCCTGCGCATAAAATCTTCAATTCCACGCATTTGCCCTCCAATTGGTAGGGTTTGAGCAGATACGCCTAAACCCAAAGCCGATAATAATAAACAGAAAAATGCTTTTGCCCTTAGCCCACTAAAAATGTAATTCTTAATCATATACGTTAAAAGCTATACATTAAACCAATCTTTGAATGAAAATTTGCGACATCAATTTTGGGTACATCCCAGTAGAAGCTCCCATCATCTACATATTGCCATTGATAATTGAGTGATTTGACGACTGCAAATTCCGCGTTAACAATTAACCTATTGAAATTCCAGCTAAAATTTCCTTTTAGCGCAAGGTCAACCCAGTGTCTTCTGGGATCAGCAACCGGTTTTCCAGCACTGTAAAAAAAATCATTATTATTGGCGATCCTTTCGAACCCAAGGCCAATCTGCTTAACGCCCTTCACCCAACTCAAGTCCAGACTCTGCATACTACCACCAGGACCTACACCTGCCCCAATCACCTGTCCATCATTGGTATAACCATGCATTATTGCCACATCAGTATACCATGCAGGTTTATCTTTGACGCCTCTGGATCTCGATCTTTCCAATTGAGTGAATTCCACATCTACCTGTATATATTGATCCTCGGCCCGTAAGGGCACGAGTTTACTAAAACCAGCTATATAAGCGGTCGAAGAAAGTCTACCCTGTCCATCAACAGGGGTATGCCGATTTTTCCCAATCTGAAAATATACCTCTGCATGGCTTTCGGGCAATAGAAAACGGCCAAACCAGGAGGAAAAAATGATAGCGCTATCCGCCGCACTTTGGTAGGCTACTGCAGTCCTGTCAAATCCCAGATATAATCCCGGCACCCATTTAGGTTGATAGGTGAACACAATGCCTGCTATGGAACGCCAATTGTCCGGTTTAACTAAAAACTTCGAAGGAGTCTCCGGAGAAGGAATAGCCACACCGGAATTTTCCAACCTCCCCGCAATCACCTGAGCTTCCACCTTACCAATTTTGACATCTACTGGCCTGGTTGTATTTAAAGTAAGGTGCTTAAACCCTGGAGCATTATTGCTCATGAGCAGCGAGTTTTTTCTTCCCGGACCCCACCATAGGTTTTCGTTAGATAAGCCAAAAGAAACAGGATCGAAATTAAGCCTTATACTACTTTGACCCCAGCTCGCCTGCTGGTAAGTTCCATCACTAAATCTGGATGGCAAATCTATTCTGTTATAAACCAGTTCTGGATAGGCATAATATATATGGTTATCAACTTTTTCGAGCTGATCAAAATTTTTGTTGGCCGCATAAACAAAATCGGGTCGCAATTGAATGCTCAATGGGCCGGCTTTGAAATATACCCCTGCTGAAATAATTGCCTGGTAGCCCTTTGACTGAATCATTGCATTATCATTCATACCGTAGGGATGATGCGAATTGTATTGCTGCTGAACGGTTAAAGGAAGAAGGTAAAGCGAAACTTTGCCTGTGCTGTTTTGAAGAAGCAATCTATTGAATTCATTATTTGATTGGAGACTAATGGGCTTAATGAGAAATGAAAGACCACTTGTATCATCTCCTGATAATTGTTTTCTCCGATAGTAACTCTCTATATTTCCTAAAAGATCAAGACTTAGCGTTTGCGCCTGAACTTCCTGCTGAAAAACGGAGATAGAAAGCATACCCGCCAAAAGGTACAATTTCCACAGCCTTGACTTAGCTTTAAAATAATTCTTCATTTATTTTTGACTGTATAAAAATGATCCTTATAATGGGTAATGATGGGATTAATCTGATCAACGATATTAAACAAATATACAAATTATTAGCTGTTAACTTTACTCATGCACTACCCTGCAAACCGGAATCAATCAAAATCAACCTAAAGAAGTGAGTTAAGATAATAATACGCTTTCTATTTAGTGAGGCAAAGATATATTCTCAGAATCTTCGGATATTTAGCAGTAAAACCTATAAATTCCTATCCTTTGTCCTTAATAAATGAGAAAAGGTGAAATTTTGAAAGGAATATGAGATGGAGTTCCCATTTGATCTCTTGCTCAAAAAATCTAGTTACCACTATTCACCGATGAGTCCATCACCTTTTCTAATTGCAGTAAATGTAATTATACGGGGAGCTGTAAATGAGAAACATTTTAAGCTACTATAACAGGTGGTTAAAGGAATTAATGGGCAATAAAGCAAGTTTTCTCAACGAATTGAATGAAATCGAATCTTGTATATCTCCATTGAGCCAAAACAGCAAATTAAACCTCTTTTGTTGAGGTCCACACGTATCGGTTAGTCACACATTTCGGGCACCAATAAATCCTAATAGGCAAAATGCCAAAAAAGATTTTGAATAGTCTTGGCCGAGGAACCTGATAGTGAAATGAGGTTCCACACTTCCTGCAACTGTAATCCTGATAGCTCATAAATATTTGGTCAAAAAAATCATTCCCACCAACAAAACAAAAATTGAGCCAATGAACAACATCACTCCCTTAAGTTTTGTTTTCATTTAAATATAATGTGGGATATTAAAACCTAATTAGAAAGGCGTGACTATGAGTGTTAATGATATCCCAGATATTAAACTTTCGGCGAAAATCTTGCCCTTTCGAAAGATAATAAGAAGTTTTGTCCAAATTAAATCCAGAAATCTAGCCGGGTGTAGAAAAAACAGAACACTAAATTTAACTATAATATAACATAATATTCACATTCACCGAGCTGGAAACGGCATCACATCTTCCATTTTTCAAACCGATTCTGATTGATATAAATTAGTTCTTATAGGCGATGCTTAAACATTCTATTGACAGATGAAGGCCTTTATTTTCTGGCAGATTTCTCCCAGATTGCCGATTGATGTCCCCTAAAGTACCGTAGCCCCCCCGCAATGATCGCATAGTTCATCAGACAAAAATAATAAGGCACAAATAACACCTTTAGTCTGACCTGTTTTCTTTCCATCCACATGCCCATAAGTGCTGATAGATAGAATAAACATTGGAGGATAAAAAGTATAATATAAAAATCTTCGTTTATTATAAATAACACATATAAATTACTAAAGAAAGCAACAATTAATGCCAGAGGAGTAAGTGTCCACCTTAGCACCCGGTGACTCACATACTGAAAAGTAAGCACTGGATTTTTGAAAGGAACTAAGATGGATTTTAACCATATAATCGATTGAAACCCTCCTGCCGCTATTCGGATCTTACGCTTAAGTTCCTCCTTTATATTCACTGATGATGTTTCTTGGGCAAAGGCCTTTGGCTCATACTTGATTTTGAAACCCCTTTCTGCAATCCCCATTGATATCATAAAGTCATCCAGTATGCTCTCCTTTGGAACAGGCGAATACAAAGCGGTACGGATACTGAAAAGCTCTCCCGCAGCGCCGACAACCGTGTAAAGCTCAGCGTCCCAAGCTTTTAATTTTGATTCGTATTTCCAATAAATCCCCTCTCCTGCAGTGGCGTCAGCATGGGCATCAGAAAAGATTTTTTTCTCACCGGCCACTCCGCCAACACTATCGTCTGCAAAGTGTTTACAAAGCTCAATAAGGGAATCCTGATGAAGGTAAGTGTTTGCATCTGTAAATACCACAACCGAGCTTTTGACATGTTCCATTGCACGATGCACAGCAGCAATTTTGCCATTTCTTTCAGCAGAATGCAACAAGGTGATCTGCGGAGATTGGGAGACAATAAACGGCGTTCGATCGGTTGAGCCGTCTGTGACAAATATCAGCTTCAACTTATCGGGCGGATAACTTAGCTTTAATGTATCCTTAATTTTTTCTTCGATGAAACCCTCCTCGTTATAAGCCGCCACGATCAAGGTGCAGCTAGGCAATTCTTCGTAAGCATATTCTATGATAGGCTGTTTGAAAAATATTCGTTTAAATTTCACCATAAAATAGATTAATATACCATACCCGATATAGGTATAAAAAACAATGATGAGAGAAAAAATCAGGATAAAGTCCATATAATTAGAGATGAGGAGGCATGATATTACTACTGTTGCTGAAATTCCAAGCGATAGCCTTAAGTGTAGCCCGTATTTTGTCAAAGCGCCTTTTCAGCGCATACTGAATAATATTTCGGGGGAAAACTAAAAAGGTGAAATATAGATAAAACAAAACGAGTTGAAGGAAGCTGGCGTGTCTTCTCATCAATAAAATTCGATTTCTGGTCATATAGTAATTTTTCAGGGAACTGTCAGACCCTACTGATATAGATTCCTTATGAAAGATTACCACATTGCTGTTTACCCTGATTTGATATCGGGCATGCTGAAAACGCAAACACCAATCAAATTCCTCATAATAAAGAAAGAAAATTTCATCCATCAGACCTACATCAACTATCGCCTTTCTGGAAACAAGCATTGCGGCCCCGTGCGCAAATGCAGTGATATAGGTTTGGTTATCAAATTGCCCCCGATCAAGCTCGTATTGTCCGATACACTTGTTTCTTGCCGTGATGGGGTGCAGCTCGGTGTATCCTAGATACTGGATGAGGTCTTTTTGATCAAAATAGTTGATTTTAGGACATACTATTCCGGTATCTGGAAATTCATCAAAAGTATTAACCAATGTCTGAATCAGCCCAGCACTAAATTCTGTATCATTATTCACTAAAAATACAAAATCCCCTTTAGATGCCCTAATACCTATATTATTACCGCCTGCAAAACCCAAATTTACCTGCGAACGGATAAAAACAACTTCAGGGTAGTCGATCTTCCATTTTTCAACTGGATTTTCATTACTGGCGTTATCAACAATAATAACTTCAATATCAGGATAGGTATTGGTTTCAAATATCGATTGGAGAAGTGCTTCTGTTACCGAAGGTTGGTTGTAGTTCACACTAATGATGGAAACCAGTTTTTGTGTCTTTGGCTTATTGTCGATAATCTGATTTTCTCTCACCTGTTTTGATAGTTGTTTGCGGCATGATCAAAATTTGCCGCTATAAAGTTAATACATAACCATAAATATTGGATAAATTCTGGATTCTTTATGACTATAAGTTTATAGCCATAAAAATCCTTTAAACTCAAGCGCGCCAATACTAAAGAATAGCCATCATAACAACTCAATAGGCATCTTCTTCACTAGGATAGTGATTGTTTTCTAAGTTAAAGTGACCATCTAAAAACAAAGTGTATAAAATACACTAAGATCACCTCTTTTTAAATATTTATTATACCTTTGCATCGTGAGGGGTGAGAGCCTTACATCAATCCAACGATTGAGAGCGTTAATTATGAGGGTTATAACAGGAGTGTTGTAGCCCTCTTTTTTTCAAAAGCGTTTTTCTCCACCCAAATCTCATTGCGATAAATGCGTTAAGTACCAGTGTAGGCGTTTTTGTAGACAGCGCGCTTTAAAAGGTACCCTAAGATCAGCATGCTCAAAGGGGCCGATAAAAAAATACAACCAGGCGTATTACCCCCGCTTGAACTTTCGCTCGACGTGTAGATCATAGTTATATTTAATCTGCCTGTATACCAACCGCACTAGAGACATTATCCAATTGTTACTCTGTTTCCAATCGGATCTCTGCACCGTACTTGGTTCAGCAGAAGAGTTTTCTTGGATGAATAAGCTCTTATAGTCGTCGAAAAAAATCGCCTTTCCCTTATTTTGAATAAAGGATAAACACATTTGGTACTCGGTTTTATCTGACTTGATTCCTTCAGTATATTTTCCAAACCGGTCAAAAAAGGTGTTCCTTCTTAAATGTGGATGATCGCTATAATTATAGATCTTATTTTTATCCAGAAAATATGGTTTGTAGACCATCTCCGAAAACCCATTCTTGTAGGGTTTTAAATAAGGATATGGCGCATAGGCATAAAAGCGGGCGATATCAATACCTTTCTCTTCTTCCAATATGGAAACTGCATCTAGGAAATGGCCCAAAAACTTATCTGTGGGCACAAAGTCTTCCTGAACATACAGGGTGTAGGGGCTATTCACTGCCGATTGCCCTTTATTTAGATTATTCCCTAATCCCTTGTTCACAGGTGTTGAGACTAATGTGAACCCATATTTTTGTTTAAGCTCGATCAGTTTTTGAGAATGCACCTTATTGCTTGCATCATCTGAAACAATGACCTCACTGAAAGTTATATTCTGTCTTTCAAAGGATGCCAATAACCGCTCTAGCGAGGTACTTCTATTAAAGTGGGTGATTAATAGTGCTATATTATTAAAGTGGTGCCCAGTGCTCATCAAAACTTTTAACTTATATTTAACAACAAAAGATATTCAAGATTATAAATTGCTAAACTAACAATAAAAAACTATTGTTACATTCAATAAATCCATGCTGGGAATAATTAACTTAGGATCCTGGACTTTTTTCTAATATGCCGAAGCTGATAAGTAAACAAATAACCTCTTTTGAGAAAAAAATGAAGGGCAAGCGAATTCTCTTTATTGGTGTTAAGTTTTATCACTACACGGAAGAAATCAAAAAAAAAATGGAATCCTTGGGTGCTGAGGTAACCTTTTTTTACGAGAGGGATACCTCATTAAAATACGCACTTGCCAAAAACTTCTTCCCAGGTTATGCAAACAAAATCCAGGATCTGCATTACATGGAAGTCATCAGAAAGATTGGACCGCTCGCTTTCGACTATTTGTTTGTAATAGGCGGCTATAAGATGGAAGAATGGTTTGTAAAAACCCTAAAAGAAAGACTACCTGATCTTAAAACCATCCTTTATCAGTGGGACAGCATTTATAACTGGGAATGTGACTATCGCCACATGATCCCATGGTTTGATGTGACCAAAACCTTTGACTACAAGGACTCGGAAATGCTTCATCTGGAAAACCTGCCCACTTTCCATACTGATGAATTTAAAGTAGTCTCCACAGAAATTCCAAAGTTTGATCTTTTTTTTGTTGGCGGGTATTCTCACGTAAGATATGAATTCGTAAAAAAATTGATCCGTTACTGTAAAACACATGGAATTAAACTCAAAGTCCACCTCGCCATCAGTATCAAATATTTTTTAAAAGAAAAACTATCTGGCAAAGCGCTCGATGCCAGTATACTCTCCTTTAGTAAGCTGGATCAACAGGAATACTATAGATTATTTAAACAGGCGAATATCATCATAGACTACACCAATCCTGCACAAACCGGAATCACTACCCGATCCCTGGATGCCTTGGGTGCAGGAAAAAAACTGTTAACCACAAATGAATATATTGTCCGGGAGCCAGGGTTTAACCCCGAGCAGATCAGAATATTTGATCCACATAAAATCCATATTGATAAAGATTTTCTAGCGCCCAAAACATTTGCTCATCAGAACTATTCCATTGAAAAATGGCTGGACGCGGTGTTCGATTAGTCTACCTTTTTAACAGGGTATCTTAAATAGTCTTTATGAAATTTCAGGGTTTTATATTGTAAATATACTCCTCTCATAGCCCGGACAAACCAATTCTGGCTTAGTTTCCAATCTTTTCTAAAAGATGCAGTACTAGGCTCCTGTGAATTGTTGAGTTGGAGAAAGAGCGAACTTATTTCTGGATAAAAAAAGCCCTTTCCACCATTTTTCAGAAAGGCCAGACACATATTGTATTCACTCAAATCCACATTAACTCCCTCCTTATAGCGGCCAAACTTCTCAAAGAAATTACGCCTCCTCAAATGAGGATGATCGCTATACACATAAAACTTCAAGTATCCGGGATAATAGAACTTGAAATCCATCAAACGGTATCCCTTTTCAAATGGCTTGCTATAGGGATACCGGACATAGCCATAAAAGCGGGCAATGTCCAAATCCGCATGGTTATCCATAAGAGACACTGCATCGATGAAATGCTGGGCGAATGATTCTGTAGGCACGAAATCCTCCTGTACATACAATGTGTAATCTTTACTCGCTAAATCCTGCCCTTTGTTTATATTATTACCCAGCCCCCTATTGATGGGCGTAGTCACTAATTTAAAACCATATTCGGTTTCCATCTGCCTTAATTTGGCAAGGTGATCCGGCTTACTGCAATCATCAGAAACAATTATTTCCCCAAAAGCAATTTCCAGTTCCTGCAGCTTGTTGAGTAATCTTAATAAAGAGGATGATCTGTTGTAATGAGTGATCAACAAAGAAACATTCTCGAAATTATTTTTTGACATATTGGTTAATGATTTTGGAAATAATTATTTATTAATTAGTAAAAAACGTTCTGGCAGTTAGCTATATAGTAAATCATCGGCTTTTAGTGTGCTATGGCAATTCTAAAAAGGTAATGCAGTTTGCAAAGCCAGGCCATTTTGTATCCTTATGGAAATAATCATATTATCTTTTCAGGATCACGCGCTTTAGTCTTTTGATTGTTCCAGTAAGGATACCACCGTCCATTTGAATTCTACGGTCAGTAGTCCACACCATGGCTTTTGGATCTTTAACCAGATTTAATCTACCAAAACCTGAATTTCTTAGCTTAACCGCTAGCCAGCCATCCTCATTTGTACCTTCGGGGTGATTAAAGCCATCAACCTCTAAGCCCTGAAGACGCCTGAATCCCGAGTTAAATCCATATACATTGACAGCCTCATCTTTAATCTTTTTATTTATCCACCTCGAGAATTCGGCCAGATATTCATAAAAAAAATAAAAAGAACGTCCTGTGGACGTAGTGGGAATATGTGCAAACCTTCCATAAGTTAGCGCCACAGATGAATCCTCAAGAGGATTGACCATAAGTTCAATCCAATCCTTGGGATATATACTGTCCGCATCTGCATTCAGCACATATTTACCCCTGGCCATAGATAGTCCCAAATTCCGGGTAACGGTGATGCCCTGTATGGGTTGAAACGCACAGGTAATCCCACAGGCTTTAGCCAGTTCAGCTGTCCGATCAATCGAATTATTATCCACCACGATAATCTCTACAGACCGTAGCGTCAGGTTCGAACATAGTGAATACAAGGTGGGAACAATGTTCTGCTCTTCGTTATAGGCCGGGATAACGATACTTACTTCAGGCACAGTGCCCGATATCCTGGCGTATTCCATCAACGTAGATGCGATCATTTTTTCCTCAGATAAGCTTTTATCAATAATGCTGGATATTGCGGCTGGAATTTTTAGGGGTCGCATCAAATCAATTTTTATACCGTAAAGTTATAAAATATACCCTATATTTATCCTTAACTACGTATTTAACTTTTGCATGTTAAACAAACTTCTCCTAAAATTCTTAAGTCTCTTTATTACAATAAGATATCCAAAAGCGCCCAAAGCTTACCGCTATTTTTATCGTGATACTTACATCTGCCAGCTTCGGCAATTGAAGTATATCATCAAAGATTACATTATTAAAAAGCCTTACAAAAGCATCAGCTTCAGTGGAGAATTTACACCTGATCTAGCCTTTGCGTTGCCATTTGCATATTGGCACCATAAAAATGGAACCCTGCTTGATACAGAGGGCGCAAAATACACCCAGGAGCTATACTTTTTTTCGCCAAATCATTCCGAAATTTACCCTACAAGAACAACTGAAGGTAACTATAACTTTGAGACGCCTAGAATTCTCTATAGTCAGGATTATAACATGTCCAAATGGATACCCGTACCACTGAAGGAAACCTATAGAAATCATATTTATATTTTCGATAAACCAATATTGATCGTCGCCAACCGCTACAATATGGAATGGGACGGACCACCGGTGAGCTTTCTGAGTATAGAATATTTAGAAAAGATTTTCCTTCAATATCAGGATAAATACCAGATCATTTACAATAGACCCAGGCCTGAGAATATCACCAATGACAACAGCGATATTTACGACCTGAATGAATATGACTGGATCGAGCAACAATTCCCCAAGGTTATTCTAATGGAAAACCTTTTTAAAGAGAACAAGGCCAAAGCCAAAAACTTCAACCATCTTCAAATGATGGTTTACGCAAATAGCGATCATTTCTTATCCACACATGGTGGGACCGGAGCGCTGGCCAGTTATTTTGGAGGTACAAATATTATCCTTTCTAAAAAAGGAGGAGAGCATCATTTCCACTGCTTTAGCAAACTGTACCCTAAGTTATCAGGCGCAAATGTATTGCATGCCCGCACCGAGCAAGAGGCAATGGATTTTTTAAAGAAACATTTTTAATAAATGAGTAAACAAAAGGACCAATACTGGCTCAGGTCTGGAATTATCAACGTTCTCCAGAACTTTTCAAGCACGCTGTTTGGGATGTTGATGTTTATTCTCTTAGTTCGTTTGCTTAACAAAAACGATTATGGTGTTTGGGGTATCTATGGTCAGACCGTCATTATTTTAGAGATCGTGCGAAGTGGCTTGATCCAGAACGCACTCATCAAGTTTATGGCAGGCTCAGACCCTAAAGATCATTCGAGCATCTTTTCCGCTTCAGTCGTCATCAGTGGCGGAATGACATTGATCTGTATAGTCTTGAATTATGCATTCGCGCCTTATATTGCAAGGCTATTAAAGGCGCCACAACTGGAATCCATGCTTTACATGTATAATTTTGTATTCCTATTTTCAGGCGTGCTGACCTTATTCAACTGCATTGAACAGGCTCATCTGAAGTACAATGGGATTTTTGTAAGCGGATTACTAAGACAGGCGGTTCCCTGCCTTTTTGTTTGCACTGTATTTTTTTTCAAAATAGATATTGGCCTGATGAGCCTGGTCTATGTTCAGATCCTAGCAGTAATCATCAGTGTCATCACTTCATGGTTTTACGTCAAAAAGTTTATTCACTTTAGTTTTGTATTCAGCAAAGAATGGATCACCAAGATATTCAACTATGGAAAATATGCATTTGCAACTTCCCTTAGTTCTATACTTTCGGGAACGATTGACCAATGGATGCTAAGCGGAATGATATCCCCTGCCGCATCCGGTTCTTTTAATATTGCAGTCCGGGTAACCAACCTGATTGATATCCCCACTAATGCTGTTGCAACGATCGTCTTTCCCCAGAGCGCTAAAAGAATTGAAACAGAAGGAAAGCCGGCAATCAAGTATTTATATGAGAAATCAGTAGGGACAATCCTGGCCATGGTCATTCCGGTAATTGTATTTATATATATATTTGATACCTATATCATCAATTTGCTTGCAGGCGCGAAGTATGCGGACACTGTTCCCATTCTTAATATCACATTGCTATACTGTGTTTTGGGACCTTTTGGCAGGCAATTTGGTGTAATTATCGACTCTATTGGAAAAACCCGCATTACTTTCATTATCGTTATTGTAAATACAATCGTAATTTTAGTGCTCAATTATTTTTTAATCAGGCGCTACGGAACAATCGGAGCGGCATATGCCACCTTGGCTGCAAATATCTTTGGATTTACGATCGCGCAGATTGTCCTATACAAGGAACTTCGCGTTAATCCGCTGAATGCGTTTGTATATGCCTATAAGTTTTATCCGGAATTTATCAGAAAATATATCCTAAAAAAGCACTAAAATGATCGGAGTGAAATTTATCGGGAGATTGGGCAATCAAATATTCCAATATGCTTTCTTTCAGTATCTGAAAACAAACAATCCAGCAGATACCTTTTTTTTTGTTAATCCCCATCATGGCTATTTGACAAAGTATTTTGATCTGGATACATTGCAAAGTCTCACTTTAGCTTCAAAGGCCTATTCGCTTTATGCAAGGTCACTACCTAAATTATTTACCTTTAAAGAGCATTACATAGAGAGCATACAGGTTCCCAAGGATGTCCAAGTTAAAGACTGGACGATTTACAAAGGTTTTTTCCAGACCGATTTTTTTGTGAGACGTATTCGAGGCGATTTTAATATCAAAATCAAAAAAGAATTTACGGACCGATTCCATGCTGATTTTGGTGAAATATTCACCAACCATAAAACCATTACCGTGCACATCAGGCGTACCGATTACCTTAAATATGGCAAAAGAGACATTTCTCTTCCAATCGAGTATTTTAAAAGGAGGCTTGATGCCATAGAAGATGTTGATCAATACACGGTTTTCTTTGTAAGCGATGACATCGAATATGTAAAGGCATTTTTCAAAGAGCGGCCAAATTATATCTATTCGAACAATGATGAGATTACGGACTTTCAAATTATCCAGCATTCCGATATTGCTATTATCTCCAATAGCAGTTTTGCCTGGTGGGCAGCATACCTCTCAGCAAAAAAAAATACCGTATATGGACCAAAAAACTGGTTAGGGTTCCGGATTGGTAAAGAACACCCTAAGCGGGTAATGACTGATCGGTTTACTTGGTGCGAGGTTTTATCATGAAAGTACTACACATTACCGCATATATCACTGGAGGAGCTGGAATCGCGGTCAAAAGGCTGCATGAGGCCCTTTTAGAAAAGGGAATGGATTCAAAGATTCTCTGCCTTTTCGCATTAGAAGAAAACCTCACGCCAGAGATCTATCAATTACATCAGTCCAGAAGTTTTTCCAGCCGGGTACTTAGCAAACTCAAATTAGATAAGAACAGTAGACTTACTAAAGGTCTCCATGGCGATTATGAAGCTTTCACATTCCCATTTTCTCACTATAAGGTGCATTTGCACCCTTTGGTCAGTCAGGCGGATATTATTCACTTGCACTGGATTTCTGATTTCGTAGATATCCCGTCCTTTTTCTCGGCGGTGAAAAAACCTATGGTCTGGACAGCACATGACCTTAACCCTATTTTAGGAGGCTTCCATTATGAACAGGATGTTTACCGCAACCCGTCTTTTTCCAGGGCAGAGGAAAGTTTAAAAAAAGAAAAACACAGCGCTATCACAGCAGCAGGTGTTCATTTTATTGGCAGTAGCCAATTAACTGTAGATAAAATTAAGGCCTATTTGCCTGAGGTCGGTTGCACCAAAATCCCCTGTATACTCGATACGGTGAATTTCATACCCATTGATAAAAAAATTGCAAAAAATGCGCTGAATATCAATGAGCACGTAATTCTACTTGGAACCGGTGCAGACGATTTGGGCAACTACCGAAAGGGATACTGGCTCCTGCAGAAAGCGATTGGGAAGTTAACTGAAGCGGAAAAAAAACGGGTTAAAATTATATCATTTGGTGCCTCTAAATCAAATCAAGGGGATAGTGGTAATCCGGAACATTTAAGGTTTCAACCTATACATGATAAACGAATTCATTCACTTGTTTATTCTGCAATGGATTATTTTATCATTCCCTCCACTGAGGAAACCTTTGGGCTCACCGGCACAGAGGCGCTACTCTGCAACACGCCGCTAATTTCCTCAAGAACCGGCGGAATGATTGACTACATCACTGAGGGGAAAAATGGCTTTCTATTTGATCCCATGGATGCAGATAGGTTAGTGGAAAAGATTAAATTGGCAATCACCGCTTATAATGAGGCCCCTATTACTGATGCGAGGAGCTCCATTTTGGAATGGTATAAAAAAGAAGCGCCACTAGAGAAGCATATAACGCTTTATGAAAATATTTTATGTGGAAATAACTAATATGAAAAATAAAATTACCAACTCCAATAACATTACTGATTTTTTCAGTAAAATATCGGATCTTGGGTAATGTTCAAAAAATAAAAAATCAGAATATTAAAAATGGCTAGAAAAAGAGTTTTAATAACCGGTGCAGCCGGATTTTTAGGATCACACTTATGCGATCGCTTCATAAAGGAAGATTTCCATGTGATTGGGATGGACAACTTAATTACTGGCGACATTGCCAATATTGAACATCTCTTCAAGTTAGAGAATTTCGAGTTCTACAACCATGATGTCTCGAAGTTCGTTCACATACCCGGTCAATTGGATTACATCCTTCATTTTGCCTCACCAGCGAGCCCGATCGATTATCTTAAAATCCCAATACAGACCCTCAAAGTAGGATCTTTAGGTACTCATAATCTTCTTGGCCTTGCAAAGAACAAAAATGCCAGGATGCTGATTGCTTCCACATCGGAAGTCTACGGTGATCCAAACGTCAATCCTCAACCAGAGGAATATTGGGGAAATGTAAACCCTGTTGGACCCAGAGGGGTTTATGATGAAGCCAAACGTTTTCAGGAAGCGATCACCATGGCCTACCATACCTTTCATGATGTAGAAACCCGCATTGTTAGGATTTTTAATACCTATGGCCCAAGAATGCGTCTCAATGACGGACGTGTTTTACCTGCATTTATTGGCCAGGCACTAAGGGGTGAGGACTTAACGGTTTTTGGTGATGGAAGCCAAACACGTTCATTCTGTTATGTGGATGATCTGATTGAGGGGATTTACAGACTTCTTATGAGTGATTACGCGCAGCCAGTTAATGTGGGGAACCCAGATGAGATCACTATTAAAGAGTTTTGTGAGGAGATTATTAAGCTTACCGGAACTTCACAAAAAATTGTATACAAGGATCTTCCGCAAGATGACCCTAAACAAAGAAGGCCAGATATCACCAAAGCAAAAGCGATCTTGCAATGGGAGCCTAAAGTTGGACGCGCCGAGGGATTGAAAATTACCTACGAGTATTTCAAGTCTTTACCACAAGAGGCCTTGGAGAAGATCGAGCACAAGGATTTTACAACTTACAACCGTTAATATGGCAAAAATATTAGTAACCGGAGGAACAGGGTATATTGGTTCCCACACGGTATTGGAACTTGACAAAGCCGGCTATGAGGTAATTATAGTGGATAACCTTTCCAATTCAAATATCAAAATCCTCACACAACTCCATGCCATTTCAGGAAAATGGTTTGAGTTTGTACAAATGGATCTTCAGGATGAGCATGCAGTTCAGCAATTTGCAGAGGAAAATAGAGATATAACTGGAATTATTCATTTTGCAGCATCCAAAGCAGTGGGTGAATCGGTAGAGAAGCCGTTAAAATATTATAAGAATAATTTTTATTCTCTGATCAATCTTTTGGTTTCATTCAATAACAGAATGGACTTTGTTTTCTCCTCATCATGCACCGTCTATGGGCAGCCGGATCACCTGCCAGTAACAGAGTCCGCTCCTGTTAAAAAGGCAGAATCTCCATATGGCAATACCAAACAGATTGCTGAAGAGATTTTAAGTGAAACCACTGCAGTTAATGCTGACTTAAGGGTAATCGCACTACGGTACTTCAATCCCGTAGGCGCCCATGAAACGGCGCTGATCGGTGAATTGCCTAACGGAGTTCCCGCTAATCTCATACCCTTCATCACTCAGTCTGCCATAGGAAAGCGGGGGCCGATTACGGTTTATGGAAATGATTATGAAACGCCAGATGGCTCCGCTATCAGGGATTATATTCACGTAGTTGATCTGGCAAAGGCACATGTTAAGGCGCTCAAACGCCTGGAAGAGAAAAAGGCTGATCGTAATTACGAAGTATTCAATATAGGAACAGGAAAAGGAACATCGGTATTGGAAATTATTGCTGCATTTGAGGAGGTGACGGGAGAAAAGCTTGATTACAAGATCGGCCCAAGAAGAGCAGGCGACGTCATGCAGGTATACGGTGATGTTCAAAAGTCTAATGAAGAATTAGCCTGGAAAGCAGAACTTGATATTAAGGAAATGATGCGATCGGCTTGGGAGTGGGAAAAATACATTAAAATCAATCCATTCTAGTTGATCAAAATACATCAACTGGCTTAATGAATTTATTATTGATAACTGAGTGATAGGATAAATCCTACCCTATCATTCAGTTATTAAATTAGGACTTTAGCAGTCAGCTTCAGTTGATAAAAATCATATAATAGCAATCCAAGTTGCTGAATCCGAGCTTCCCAGGTATTTTCAGCAGCGATTTTGAGTCTTGCTCTCTTCGCATCATCATGATCATGGGCTATAAAAAAATCAAGTGCATCGCCAAACTTTTTTACATCATTTGCATAAACTACAGCATCGCCAGTAAATTCAGCTAGGTCTAGGTTAAATTCAGTAGCGACCACAGGCTTACCCGCACCAAGGTATTCGAAAAGCTTCAATGGAAAAATGGTCTTGCTCACATCATCCTCCTTGAAAGGAATGATTGCCACATCAAATCCTTTGATCACCGCAGGCATATCCTGATAATCAAGTCTGCCTGTAAAAAAAACATTCTTAGGATCTTTAAAACCCGCAGGTACGAACTCTTCTGATACCGGCCCAACAAATACAAAGCTTTTTTCGGCATGTAACTTAATCAGCTTGGTCAATAACGGAAAATCCATTCTTCTTTCAATATGCCCAAAATAGCCAATGATGGGATGGGGAATATTGTAAAGTGCGGAATGTACTGCCAAGTTTTCATCGAGAGTCTTTGCGCTATGGCTAAGGTCCGCTGCATTAGCAACAAAAAAAGTGTTGTCATTAAGCAATAACTTTTCTCTGTAGAGTTGTTTACTCGTGCACACCACAACATCCGAAGTTCTAGCCAAAATTACTTCCGAGACTTCACCGTGCCTTTTATCATAATCAATAATGAGTGGATCTACGCATTGATAGACACTTAAGGTTGCGCCTATTCTGCTTGCGATGGTCGGATAATGAAAGTTAAATGAATTAATGAAAATAAAATCTGATACCTTTCTTGACTTCAGCAAGCGGCTGATTTTTGAGGCAATCCGGCGCTCATTCCATTTTAATAAAAACCTATATAACTTCCCCTCGGGCAAAAAATTCAACGAAAGTACAGGTGAGGGAATCATTACTTTGAGTCGCTCCACAGAAGTATCTATCAACTGGATATTGTGCTCAGAGAAATGCGCCTTACGCCGGTCATGCCCGGGAGTGCCTTTCTCTTTTAAACAATCTTTAAAAGTATATGGGTAATCCACATATATTACATCATTTTCTTTGGCCAGAAATTTTGCTGTTGTAAAACTCGTGGATTCATAGATCCCGTCGAATTTTGCAGCGCCAAGAATAACTATAGTGGTATTTTTTAATTTCATTTTTTCTCTCCTATGATCAATTCTTAAACATTGCTGAGATCTTTCTGGAGAATACCTGTGGCCAGCCTTTATCCATAAAGGGTTTTTCAAATAGCAAAAAGAAAAATCCACTCAATATAAGTGTTACGGGTATAAACAATACTAACTGTATGATTAAATTGATTGTATAGTCCTGCGTAAAGACTAGGTTCCTGGTTAGGCGGATAAAAAATTCAGAAAACGGGAGATGAATGAGGTATATGGTGTAACACATCCCACCAATAGACATGATCCACCTGTTGGTAATAAAACGGTTGACATAATCGCCTTTGAAAACCGAGATAAAAAATAAAAACAAAGAGACTAACACGGCAATCCTGCTCATGAGCTCATAGTTCCAGCTCCAGAAGTAAATTAGAGAAGCCAAAGAAATCAAAGCGAGGAGATCATACCAGGTACTCTTAGAGATAAGCTTCCAGTCAGTGAGGTAAATATCTGCAAGGATAAATCCCAATAGAAAATAATGCAGATGGCCCAATATGCTAAAGCTATAGGGATTAAGATATAATTGAAGATATTGTTGGGCGAGCACTAGCGATGCCATTAGCAGTAAATGGAGTGAACGCCTTAAAATCTTGTTTTTAACGAAAAAGAACAGATAAGCCAGAACAGGTGCAAGAATATAGAATTGAACCTCGATCTCCAATGTCCAAGTAGGTGGGTTGAATGGAGACCAGGTATTGTAGATGATGGCATGGGTATAGGTTATATTGGCCAGATAATGCGGAAGGTACTCCATGAATGACTGGTTTTTCTGGATAATAAAAACAATAAAGAAGATGGTCATCCATATGATATACGGGGGCTCAAGTCTGGTTAGCCTTCTCCAGAAATAGGTGCCAATATTTACCTTATGGCTGTCCCTCAACCGGTGTGATGCAAACGGCAGGGCAAGAACAAAGCCACTGATCACAAAAAATATATACACACCCAGGAACCCCCTGTGAGCCAAAAAATTGGACAAGTTGCTCTCAATAGGTGCATTAAAGCTAACAGGCGTATTTCTTTCAAATCTCTCGGCAAGATGCTGAATTAAAACCGGAACAATAGCCACAAACCGCAGACCATCGATCTCTTTAATCAACTTACCTCCAGAGGTAACCCGGGTAAGGCGTGCAGGTATTGACTGTATAAATTGATTCATATCTATTTTTTACTCTTTTTATATCCGCTGATAAAGCCAAGGACCAAAAACAACAACGCTGGGAGTGCGACTATCTCAAAAGGCATATCTATTTCTCTTTAAGTGCTAATGGGGAATCAAACATCGGCGAGATCAAAACAAAGGACCATGACATATACATGATTACAGATGAAGGAAAACCATTCATCACTTCATTCCCGTAACTACAAAAGAAAATTCCAGCTGTACCAGAAGTTAACGCAAGGCACTTCACCCGAAGCGCCGGATCCCGTAAATTCCAGACGATCCCGCAGCACTTGCCAATCATAAATAAAATCAGAGAAAACCATATCGTAAGTCCCACAACCCCGTACATGACCCATATTTTAACCCAATAACTGTCGGGCGGAATCATGGACAGATATTTATCTGAATTGTAGGTAATTCCGTTAATGCCTATACTTCCAACACCAGCACCAAATGGCTTGTTTGCCATTAGGGTTTTTAAGGTGGCTTGATTGATCAGTCTTGCATTTAATGAATCATTGTCTGGATCTAAGGCGGTCCGCAGCCTAACCAGAAGATAGTTTGCATTCCCTATCGTGGTATACTTCAAAAAACTATAAAATCCAATACCAAATACCAAGCCTATCAGCAGTATTTTGAAGTTTTTACTTAGGATCATTGCAAAAATGACGGCTACCACAAGTGCGAATAAGGCTCCCCTGGTTCCCGATATTAGCATTCCATAAACAAAAAACATCCCAACGATAACTAATAGTATTCTTTTCCATCTTTTAAACGGACCTAAGGCGAGTATAAAGGAAATGGCGGCCATTGCAGCCTGAGATGCGCCGAATTGCCCTGCATCAGTATAAAAAGAAAACACACGCAGGATTCCAAAATTTATATGGGTGGTTGCACCACCATTATCCAGCCACATTTGTTCTCCGGCCGAAACCCCAATATGGTATTGCTTCATGCCATAAAGGGTTCCCAAGAAGGATAAGATGAAAATAATGGTAAAGAAAAGATCCATATCCTTTCGGCCCCTGAAAAGCAAAAAACCAATAGGCGCGATCAGCAACCAGTTAAACGAAGTGAAACGGACCTCATTAAGCCACCCTAACAAACTTGCCCCTTCCGGATTCACCAGTTCAAATAAATTAACACCAAACCATATAGCAGCGATAATGACATGGTCATTTTTCAGGTGCTTCCACTCTACCTTTTTATGGTTATATAGTAGGGAAAGCCAGGTGACCCCGAGCAAAATCTCCATCAGCGGTCCAAAGGGTAAACCCGTGTTTTTCAGTAGCCCAGCAATGATGAAACAATAGGCGAGGTAGACAAAAAAGCCTACCCGGGGATTGGAAAAAAGGGCCATCGCAAATACCACGGCGCCCACCGAGAGCAAGATAAAGAATATGGCAAAGTATTCATACGAGATGGTCAAGACCGCCGAAAACAATGAAAAAGAAAATACAATCAGCAAGATTGTAAGCGTTCTTTTGGTAGCTGGTGAAATTGTATAGCGCATCACTTATGTTTTGTCTTCAATATTGTGTTTGGTTGCAACATTGGCCTTTTGAGAAAAAATAGATTTGCCCAATGATATGAACTGATAAAAAACGAATACTGGGATGTATAGAAGCGCACTTAAGATACGTGGGTCGGTTGATTTTTTTAAAATCGGAATAAAAAAGCTGATCAGATAAATCACAAGAGCCCCAGCTAATAGTAATGATACTGTAGTGCTGATGAATAGATTAACAATGATCAGCAAAACTGAAGCAGATAAAAAAATAAATAATGGTGGCCTAAGCAAAGTTATACCAAATATGACTTGGTTGAAATTAAACTTCGCTATGCCCAAAACCAATATTTTAAATCCATAACTGAAGTATTTGAACCATGTTGCTATCCAACGGGCCCGTTGATTTACCAGCTGGGTGGTGTGTGCGGTCTTTTGGTCATAAACCTGGGCATCTTTGGCAAAAGCAATACGGTATCCTTCGCTGACCAGAGCAGCCTGAAGAACTTTATCAAAGCCTGCGCCCTGCATATTAATGCCAGCTAGCATCCTTTTATATAATGAGGCGGAAAATGCCATTCCCGAGCCAGAAAGTGTTGCCGAGGATCCCAAATCAAACATGACCTCTCCGTCAAAATAGTGATAATAAATGTCCCGGGCCGCATCAAGCCGGGCGATAGTCGTGTCCAGGTTTTTTGCCAACCTAATCCCCTGAACAGCCTGGAAGCCCGCTGAAAATAGATTATTCAGGTTTTGTATCAAGTCTGCGTCGGCCAGGTTATCGCTGTCCATGATGAGTATTAGATCATGGTTTCTTTCAAAATGATCGATGGCAAATCTATGTGAGGCCACGTTACTGGCCAATACCGTTTCAGGATAAAGAACCGTTACACGAGGATCCGAAAAATGCAGCGCAGCAGTGGGTTTGCAGTTATCAGCAACAATATAGATTTGTAAGCGCTCATAATTCATTGCCAGCAGAGATTCTACTGCTGTTGGGATCATACCTACTTCCTCAAAGGCCGTTACAATTATACCATAATCAGGCAGAAAGGTGTTATGGGGATAGGACTGTTTCTTTTTTGCTTTGATAGCCCTTAAAAAAAGCAACAGCATGGGGTGAATGAGATAGAAGCCGATAAATCCTGCTACAATATTTAATACCCAAATCGCCACAACATGCAAAACCATAACGCTATCAAACTTTAAAAAACTCCATCTCCTTTGAATCTGGCTCTTTCCGGTTCATGATCCATCCTTTTAACAGGCCATTTTCCTTTAACAGTTCAACATACGACTTCTCTTCTTCACTTATGGTGGATCCACCATTGAATACAGGGATAATATTGCTGGAAAAGGAGATCCACTCCCTGCTTAAACTGCTAGAACTTACCGATGGCAGATCGACAATGACTAAGCTGAATATGTCTTTAGCCACTTCCAATTGCGCTGCGATTTTTTCAGCAGAAGCAATCTCGAGTAAAGAGCGTTCGAAACCTCGGTTTTTCAGTATCGAAATCCCCTCAAAAGCGCTCAGGTTCTCTAGCGATACCTTGCCTGATAAAAAATCTTCCACAAATATTTCGCTACGGTCTTCTTTGCCTAAATCAGGATGTTCGAAATTACCATCAATGATCAAGACTTTCCGGTTTGTCTTGGCCCATGCTACTGCGATACCTTTTGAAACAAAAGTTTTCCCGTCCCCGTTTCTCAAACTGGTTATCACAATCAGATTATCATCTATGACCGCTTCCAGTTCATAACGTATCGATCGCAATCCCTGTGCAAAGGAAGGAAATTTATCGCCTGAATCCCAAAGGTCTGGTAGCTTCCCACTGTCTTCTCCCCTTCTATATACGGTACCAAGCACAGGTACTCCTGTCGATTTTGCCAGTGTCTTGGGATCTGAAATACTTGAATTGGTGATGAACAAGATGAACAGCACCGAGAGACACAGAATTTCACTCACTATCACACTGAGCACGATCAGTAATAGTTTTTTGGAAGGCTGGGCTAATCCGCCCACGCCACGCTGGACGATGTTCATTCGCGATTCAATACTGGATTCCAGACTACTTTGGTTGTATTTATTTAAAATATCCAGGTATTCTTTACTGGCGATATCCACATTCATCTCCAGGGTCTGTACTTCTGCTTCCTGCGGAACAAGATTTCCGAATTCCTTATTTAAAGAATTCAGTTTATTTTCAAGAGAATTGATTCCGTACCTGGAAAGATCCATTTGGATCTCTAGATTGATTTTTTGATTGATGAGCTCTTGCTTGGCGTTTAGTGGATTGTTGATATATTGATCCGAAGATTTACTGATTTGTTCACTTAGCTTGTTTCGCAGTGAGTCGTAGCTGTCTTTGTATTTTTGGTCTAAATCATTTTTGAGGTATAATTCATAAAGACTGTTTAGCTCGGATTTGGTCTCCACTAATCCCTGATTAACCTTTGATAGCCTTGACTCAATATAGCTGCGTTCGGATGGATTAAACTTGGCATCTATTTCATTTAACGCTCCTGCATAAGATGCAGTTTTTTCGATGGCTTCTTGTTTTTTAGTATCGTATTGTAAGATCAGCGAGTATAACTGACTGGATTGCTCAGTGAGGTTAAGCACTTTGTTTCTGATTTTATAATCCTTAAGACGAGCCATTCTTGTGGCCAGCGAATCGGATTTTTCAGTAAGCATCTCCCGCAGCAGGCTATTTACCTTATTCTGACCTGATTTGGTTTGAGAAACATAGCTTTTGATAAATTCCTCAGAGACAGTATTTACAACAAAAGCAGCTAACTCGGGTCCTTCTGCCTCATACTGGACATTGATGAAATCACTTTCTCCCAACCGGTATACAGACAGTTTGCCTTTTAAAGCGTCAGCATCATAGTTCATCGAACTGATTACCCGAGCTAAACCTTCTTCATCAGGTATAGAAACATCAAGTTCAAGCCTCTTGGCATATCTGTCCCGGTATACCGCAAGAGCATGGGTAATGGCCCCTTGGTTAAGGGTTTCTACAAGATCACTTTTGGGCTTAAAAGGTTTTGGAGCGGACAGGTCATGGATAATCAACTGATAAGACACCTGGTTGAGCACCCGCTTCATCCGGAACATTTCCATTAAATTGCTGAACTGCTGGCGCACCTGCTCACCCTGGATAGCCTCCACGATCATTGCCTGTTGTTGTGTTTCATTCACCAGACCAGTCGAAATCTGTGCCTGGGAAAGGTATGAGCTTTTTAAATTACGGACAAAAAAAGCCGTGATAAGTCCGGTAATAATTGGAATAATGATCAACGCTAGGCGGTAACGTCTGATCAATTTAAAAAATTTGTATCCTTCAGTCATTATTTTATCTCTTCTAGCTTTTTGACTGTCAATTCTTCCAAAGATATTTTGGCATTAAGATAATTTGCCTCCATTTGAAGCTTAGCCTGCAGGGCATCATTCAATGCATTCGAGGCGGCATTATAGTCAGCAAAAGTAATTTCAGCTTTCTGATATTTCAGCTTAGCGCTCTCAAAATTGCCTTGGGCACTGACTAGCATGTCGTTTACCGGGGCCAGTGATTTCTGGTATTGCAATAGCGTAATATATCTGGTTTTTACCTGTGCTTCCAGCTGCAGGTAGTATTCGTTTTCCGTGAACTGCGCAATCTTGACCTGTTCTTTCGCTTTTTTAATTTGACTGGGTTTGGTTAAAAGAGATCCTGG
Source organism: Pedobacter sp. MC2016-05 (assembly GCF_026239735.1). Taxonomy (GTDB): domain Bacteria; phylum Bacteroidota; class Bacteroidia; order Sphingobacteriales; family Sphingobacteriaceae; genus Pedobacter. The sequence continues at coordinate 588,955 of NZ_JAPIVT010000001.1, read as the reverse complement.
ATTAATAGAGATACCAAATTGATATCCGGTAAGCAGATCCGCAGTCTGTACATCCACTATTGTATTTGCTGTACCTTGATTGGAACGTGCTACATACTGAAATGAGAAGGGCTCAAACCAGGATAGTTTGGTTCCGCTCAAATCACTTTTGGCGATATTGACCTGATTGCTCAATATATTCACCCTAGGGTAGTTTGCTTTGGCAGCGGCCACTAACTTTTCCATGTATAGATAGGACACCTCTGTTAAAATACTTTCCTGAGCGAGAACGCTATTTGGTTTAAAAAAAGCACATATCATCAGCACCAGCAGGAGCTTAAACTGGTTTTTAATCATAAAAGATTCTTGTAAAGGGCCAAATATATGCTTATGATTTAAATAATGCTAATATTGTATTTGCAATTAGATCTTCAATCAAGCAATGAAATCACTCTTAAAAGTAGTAAAACAAAATCAAAGACTAAAAAAAATTATCCATTGGATTCTGATTCCCTCCGGTGAGGCCCGTCCGCGGTTATGGGTGAGCCTTTTTATCAATCCTTTTTTTCATAAAAGAGGAAAGAAAAGCCGCATAAGAACAAGGACCAGGATGGATGTACTTCCCTTTAATGCATTCGAACTGGGGGAAAGTTCTGTGATCGAGGATTTCTGTACGATTAATAACGGCGTAGGAGATGTGAAGATTGGAAAGGAAACACTCATCGGCATGAGTAATGTCATCATTGGTCCTGTCCAAATCGGAAATGAGGTTATCCTCGCTCAGAATGTTGTTATCAGTGGTTTAAACCATGAATATGAAAATATAAACCTATCTATATCCAAGCAACCGGTAAAAACTGCTCCAATCATAATCAATGATGGATGTTGGATTGCAGCAAATGTCGTTATAACTTCCGGTGTAACTATAGGGGAACATGTCGTTATCGCCGCGGGTTCAGTAGTCACAAAAGATATCCCTTCATTTAGTGTCGCCGCGGGGAATCCCGCAAAGGTCATCAAACAATATAATGCCGCGGAGAAAAAATGGATAAGAATGAATAAAACGGTTGAAGGCAATTAAATTTTGTCAATTATCAGTTGAGCAACGGAAACGACGACTGTAGAAGACCCCATCCAGATACCTGCCGTTTTAGCTGCAGGGCTCACAGTTGCAAGGCAAATCGGCTTTGAACACTGAAAATCGACTAGAGTAATCAGAAGATAACTGGATGTAAAAAATGGCTAAAACGAATAATATTCCTAAATATTGTGAATTAGTTTGAGAAAAATCAAAAAATCAATTCACGCAGGCAATATATTGATTGCGAGATCTTAACTTTGCAAATTATAGCTTATAAAACGCTAAACAAACTTTATGATAAAATTGTTACGCATCTCGCTGCTCATCGCATTATGTTTGCATTTAAGCCAAACCTGCGATGCACAGTTTCCTTATGTGGAAAGTTTTCGAAATTCCACCGCTCAAGGCATCATATTCGGAGGTTCGCCTTCCGCTTTCTTAACTGCCGGAGGTAGTTCTTATGATGTAAGTACAAGTTCCCATTTGGGAACCCCGATTGATCCTAACGGAAACGGCTACCTAAGACTTACCAGTAATATACAGAATCAAAAGGGTTACGTGGTTAATACCACGAACTTTCCATCAGTTAACGGACTGTCTATTAATTTTGAATATTACATCTATGGAGGAAATGGAGCCGACGGGATCAGCCTTTTTCTTTTTGATGCCAATGCTAGCCCTTTTGTTATTGGAGGCTTCGGTGGCTCCCTGGGCTATGCCCAAATTACTACCACCACCCCAATTTCCCCTGGTGTGAGTAACGGTTATTTAGCGATTGGACTTGATGAATACGGAAATTTTTCCAATCCAACGGAAGGCAGGCAAGGTGGTAGCGGATTTAAGCCAGGATCTGTGACCTTAAGGGGTAAGGGAAATGGAGCGGGATTAACCGCAGGCAATTACAGCTACCTCACCTCTCAACAAACCAGTAATCTTGGGTTTCCCTTAGTAGGCGATGGTGGTCAGCGTCAACCGGATTCCACTAATAATGGTTACAGGCGGGTAAACATGGAACTTGCTCCAAATCCAAATGGTGGGTATAATATCACCGTAAATATTACCCGAGGCGGCTCATCCCCGGTGACAACTAAAGTAATAGACAACTATTATTACGCAGAAATCGCACCTGCTAACTTAAGGTATGGTTTTGCCTCTTCAACTGGTTTTCAAACCAATTTTCATGAAATCAGGCAAATTACGATACAACCACATACAGACAGGGGACTCACGCCACCTGTTGCAAAGAATGATCAGCTGACTTTGTGCCAGGGGAAAGAGGCGCTAATTGATTTGACGCTCAACGACACGACCAAAAATGAGGGATCTACGCTTAATCGGGGATCAATTGATTTAGATCCTAATGTCATTGGAATACAGAAAAGTTATACTGTTGCGGGTAAAGGATCTTTTACAATGAACTCCCAGGGTATTTTACAGTTTATACCAGAGCCAAGCTTTACCGGACCGGTGAACGCAAGTTATACGATTGCTGATTCATTCGGCATCACCTCCAATCAGGCTAGCATAACCCTTAATTACGTATCAGCGCCCGTTCAAGCTGATGCTGGGCAGGACCAAACCATAAACATTTCCACTGCTGGGACGAATTATGTACTGAGGGGCAATAATCCTGGTAACAATTCAGGAAAATGGAGTCAGGTTTCGGGTCCAACTACCGTCACTATTTCAAATTTCACGCAACCAGATGCCACTGTTACCAATCTTGTTGGCGGAACATATGTATTTAAATGGGAATTAACCTCCCCGGGGGGGTGTACTTTATTTGATGAAGTGCAGCTCATTGTCAACCATATACCCCTAGCAGTAAATGATAGTGTCACGACCAATAAAGATACCAGTGTGCCCATCTCCATATTGGCAAATGATAGGGATGCTGATGGAAATTTCACAATCAACCCTGCCAGCATAGTCATTAAAGGCCAGCCCATGCATGGAACCCTGGTTATAGATCCTTTGACAGGAATTGTAAATTACCGCCCAACTGCCAATTACAGTGGTAATGACTCATTTGTTTATACCGTAAAGGATAACTACGGAGCAGAATCTAATACCGCTATTGTAACCATAGCTGTCAACATTAAACCAGTTGGCGTTCCCGATGTGGCCAATACCTCTTCCAATCAGCCGGTAGTGATAAATGTTTTAGATAACGATCCTGGAAGAATCGGCGCAGTGGTAATAAAAAAGACGGACCCGGGTAATGGTACAATCACCTTAAACAGTGACGGATCAGTAAACTATCAACCCAATCCGGGATTTAGCGGGAAGGACAATTTCACCTACATCTTACAAAACAAGGATGGCCTACAGTCAGATCCGGTAAACGTAGTTGTTAATGTAAAGCCAATTGGTTTACAGGATACCATTACAACCTTAGCCAATACTCCTGTATCCATACCAGTGAAAGATAACGACCTTTCAAAAAATGGCACAGCGATCACGATACAAAATGTAACCTTGAATGGCACTGTAACCATTCAACCAAACGGGCTCCCATTATATACTCCTAAAGATGGTTTCTCCGGCAAGGATAATTTTACCTATATTCTGCAAACCGCTGACGGATTGTCGTCGGATCCAATAACTGTTGTGGTGTCGGTAAAACCTGTGGGTTCGAATGACACCTATTCAACCCCTTTTAATGTAGCTGTTGCGATTCCGGTGAAGGATAATGATTTAAGCAGGGACAATACAGGCATCGTTTGGACCACCAACCCAAGTAACGGCACGGTGGCAACCGACCCAAGTACCGGCATTATTCGATACATTCCAAATGCAGGATTCTCAGGACAAGATGCGTTCACCTATATCCTTAGAACTTCGGACGGGATAAGTTCTGATGTGATACAGGTACTCGTAACGGTAAGGGACCGGGTAGTGGTCGTTGCGCCTAATGTTAGCATCGAGACGCCTGTTGCCGGACCAAAAACGATCGATATACCCATTCCTTCAGGTGGCAAAATTAACATCATCACCCCGCCTCAACATGGAACAATAACATTTGACCCTGTCACTGGAAAACCGATTTATACACCCAATCCAGGATATTCAGGACCGGATGAATTTGTCTATGTCATTATAGATAAGGATGGCAATAGCTCGACGCCAGGAAAAGTTAATATCTCCGTATATGCCCCAGCCAAAATTGGCCTGGCGAAACGCGTGGTAGGCCAACCCGTAAAAAATACAGACGGTAGCTTCAACCTCATTTACGCATTCCTGCTATCAAATTTAGGGGATGTGGGAATAAGCGACTTAAGTTTAATAGATGACCTCTCTGCAACATTTAAAGGAAACTCCGTGGTGATCGAAAGAATAAATGCTACAGGTGGGTTACTGATAAACACCAACTACAATGGGAGCTCTGATAAAAACCTCTTGAGATCTGGTAATACCTTGGCAAAGTTGTCCTCCGGAACTGTTGAGTTACAGATCAGGGTCATGCTGGATAAAACTGATGGGATTTTCAACAACACCGCAGTCGCAGAAGGGAATTCAGCTGCGGATAATAGCAGGATTTCAGACCAATCGACTGATGGATTGAAGCCTGATCCATTAACTATCGGGGATGTGTCTCCGGCGATCCCTACCAGTATCAATCTGAAAAAAGATGACTTATTTGTACCAGGAGGTTTCTCTCCCAACAATGATGGAATCAATGATTATTTTGTAATAGCAAATACTGCTGGCAAGAGAATAAACCTAGATGTATTCAACCGCTGGGGCAATCTGATCTACAGGTCCAGTTCATATCAAAATGATTGGAATGGACGGACTACCGAAGGCATTCACGTTGGGGATGAAGTTCCAGCAGGCACATATTACTACATAATAACACTAGACGGTGCCGACAAGCGAGTTGGCTATATCACAATCAACCGATAACATGAAAAAATATATAATATTAGTCATTCTTTCCATTTTTTCTACGATGAGCTGGGCACAGCAGGATGCGATGTATACCCAATACATGTTCAACACCCTTGCCATTAACCCAGCTTATGCTGGAAGCCGTAATGTCATTTCCGCCACTGCACTGTACAGAAATCAATGGACAGGCATTGATGGAGCTCCAAGGACAGGAACATTGACGGTAGATGCTCCCATTATGAATAAAAGATTAGGGATAGGTTTCCAGGTTTTCAGTGATAAATTAGGTGTTACACAAACTACAGGAGGCTCTGCCGCGCTCGCTTACCGGATCCGTTTAGAGAAAGGGAGTTTAGCCTTTGGCATACAAACAAGCATGAGTCACTTCAATGCACGGTATAGTTCTATATCTTTAGGTGGTAACCAAAGTTTTGATCCTGCTTTTGTAAATGATGCAAGTAAAGTGCTTTTCAATGTAGGTACAGGGGTGTACTATAATTCAGATAAATTTTATCTTGGCCTTTCCGCGCAGGATTTATTAACAAATAAGCTGAATAATAGCGGCAATGGTGATGCGCTACAGGCTAGCCAGGTACCACATCTATTCCTTACTGCGGGGTATGTTTTTCCCTTATCATCGGATTTTAAGCTCAAACCTTCATTTCTAATTAAAGGGGTTAAAGGTGCACCTATTGAGGCAGACCTGAATGCAAGTTTATGGATCAAAGATGTATTAGCCATTGGCGCTGGATATCGCTCGAGTGCTGACATTGCTGCCCTTCTGGAAGTTCAAGCAACTCCTCAACTGCGTTTTGGATATAGCTACGACAGGAGTACTACCCAACTTCGGAATTTTAACTCCGGCAGCCATGAAATTATGCTTAGATACGAGTTTGGGTTTGAGCGAAACAAAATAATATCACCAAGATTTTTTTAGACTATGCTTTATAAAAAAAAATTAACGCATCTTTTTTGCCTTTTATTATTATGCTGCTTTTTTTCCAGTTTGCAAGGGCAGGAAACTAATTCCCAACAACTTCTTATCGGTGCAAGGAAAAACTTTGAAGCTTTAGAGTATACTTCTGCGATTGTGAAGCTTCAAAAACTTTTATCCAAGGACTCTATGAATGTGGAAGCCCAGGAGATGCTTGCGACTAGCTATAGAAAGACAAGAAATTATCCAGGAGCGCTTAAAAGCTACAGCTGGCTTATCTCCAGGAAAAATATTAAGAATGAATGGGCTTTGTATTATGCTGAAAGTCTTGCCAATAACGAGCAATACGAACAGTCAGAAAAATGGTATAGGAGATTTCTTGCACTATCTCCAGGAGATAGACGTGCAGCGGCATTTACTTCAACGAACTTAAAAAATTTGGTTAAAAACTCGGCTAACTGGTCGATCGGCTTTTTGAACATCAATAGTCAGGCTGCCGAATACAGCCCAACTTTTTACAAACAGGGGCTTCTTTTCAGTAGTAACCGGCAATCCTCAACGCTAACCAAACATATATTTAGATGGGACAATACCCCTTTCACCCAACTTTATTATGTACCTGAAATCAAATCAATTAAAGTAATAAACCCGGATAGCTTCATCAATAGCAAGAATTCTCCCCATTCTCAAAAAATAAAATACAATGATGATGATACCGAACAAACAAGTAACGATAGTCGGATTTTGTCCGCTTATCGCAGTAGTATCGAGCGGGATACACTTGGTTTACTGGAAGGCCAAGAAAAATTTGTAAAAAAACTTGGGGGAAGATTGGAAAACAAATATCATAATGCTTCTGCAGCCGTTTTTCCTGACGGAGCTATAATTTACACCAGAAACAATTATAACAATGGCAGGACTGCTAAAAGTGCTGACGGGATTGTGAAACTTAAGCTATTTACTGTTTATGGACCGAATTTGAATTTAGTGAGAGAATTTCCATACAATGGAGATGACTTCTCTACCGGACATCCAGCAATAAGCGCAGATGGAAATATCCTTGTGTTTTCATCTGATCGACCAGGGGGATTTGGTGGAACTGATCTTTATTATTGCGTTAGATCCGGGCAGGGAGATTGGACTAAACCTATCAATCTTGGGAAGGAAATCAATACCGAAGGGAATGAAATGTTTCCCTATCTTGATAAATCTGGGAACCTATATTTTTCCTCAACAGGGCTGGCAGGATTTGGTGGATTGGATCTTTTTTACGTGGAACTCAAAGATATGAAGCCTTCTAACAAGCCAGTAAATATGGGCAATGGCATAAACTCTCCAACTGATGACTTTGGACTTATTATAACTCCTGATGATAAAATAGGCTATTTCAGTTCTAACAGAAGAGGAAACGATGATATCTATCAGTTCAAAAGGTCGAGCTACAAAATCACGCTACAAGGAATAGTGACAGATGCACGAACTCGTATTCCGCTGGCGGGCAGTAGACTGCTAATGCGACACCTTGATGGGATTGATACCATTCGTACCGATAATAAAGGCAGATACAAAAGAGATTTACCCCTGGAAACAGACTACGAAGTCACCGCACAGAAGCTGAGCTACGTTAACGGCATCCACTTCGCAAGCTCAGTAGGCATTCAAAAAGATTCGGTGATTAATCTGAACATTCAACTCGATAAAACAGAAAATGCGCAGCAATACATACTTAATCACTGTGATTCGCTAAAAAAAGTTTATGCCGTAAAAAATATCTATTATGATCTTGACCGATCAGAAATTAGAGGAGATGCCAAACCAGCTTTAGAGGAACTTGCTACTTTAATGCGTAAATATCCTGATATCAGGGTTATTACATCAAGCCACTGTGATAGCCGGGCTTCAGAGCAATATAATAGAAGTCTCTCTCTTAGAAGAGGTGAGTCAGCGAAGGCATTTTTAATTGCAAGGGGAATCAGGGCTGATCGGATCAGGGTAGAATATTATGGAAAAACTCGCTTGGTAAACCGGTGCTATGACGGAATTAATTGCTCAGAAGAAGATCAGCAACTTAATAGAAGAACGGAGTTTGACGTCATACTTCAAGGAGTGAACATTACACAGCAAAATTGTGCTGATCAATAGCAACTATAATGTAAATACCACTGCTATGGAAAGTCCTTCCTGCATCATATCATCGGGAAGAAAACACTGTGATCTTCTAATCAGGAGATCGGGGCGTTATTATTCAAAGATATAATGGGTTTTATCTGAGGGATTGCCAATCAACCCTTACAATTTGAGATGAGCGTTGACTAGCAAAAAAGATTTTATCGCTGATTATTTATCAGCGATAAACCTAAGGGCGTCTTTTATTGAGTTAAATTGATCGGCAATGATTCGAAGATAAAGCGTTATCTCGTGAAAAAAACATTATTTCCTAACTGATATAGTTCGATTTTAAATATTCATGATAATACCGATTAGGCAGTTATCTAATCAAATTAATCCAACCACTAAATGTTTCGAATTCATCACTGAGGTAAACACTATAATAATATACTGCTGATGGAAGATCTCTGCCATGAAATTTTCCATCCCAGGGTTTAAATGAGCCATTGCTCTGAAAAACCATTTGCCCGTTTCGGTTGACAATTTTAATAAAGGACTGCGAGGAGGCATAGGTATCCGGGACTACCCACATATCATTTATTCCATCCCCATTTGGTGAAAAGGAATTCGGGATGATAATATTTGGGGAAACCTTAATAAAAACCTCATCACTCGCGATTTTGCAGCCCAGCCTGGGCACTGCAGTTAGGGTGTACCTTATGCTGGTTGGAGGTGTAGCTGTAGGGTTCAAGCTTGAAGGATCATCCAAATGGTCTGTCGGCGTCCAGTAAATCCTCTCGTAATCTCCAGTTACTTTCCCGTTTAGCCTTGTTGATTGTCCCTCAAGTATTTTTATATCTATTCCGGCATTAACGATAGGGGTTTTAATAACTGTGATATTGATATCTGCATAATCAAAACAGGCCCCATTAGAAACCAATACCCGATATACCGTATTTTCTTTTGGGGAAACAGTCGGATTTGGCGATTTGGGATTGGATAGGCCGTCGCTGGGAATCCACTCATAACTGATCCCTCCAGATGCACTTAGCCTTAAGGAATCCCCTTCACAGATTGTAGCATCTGTGATGTCTGTAAGCGCCTTTACCTGATCCAAAACAGAAACAGTAGTTGTATCACTGGTCGTACAGCCGTTGGTAGTTACGGTTAAGATGTAATCTCCACTCATATCTTTACTGGCATTTAAAAGAATGGGGTTCTGGTCCTGTGAGGAGAAGTTTGGACCAGTCCAACTATAGGATGCGGCATTACGCGCACTTAACTGAATGGTTCCACCAACACACACTGGCCCAGAATTTTCGGCAATTGCTTCACCGTTTACCCTGATGGTAAAGACAGATGAGCTCACCCTACAAGAAGGAGAATTTATATTGCTTTCATCGGCTGTAAGTAATCTATATTGATAAGTTCCCGCCCGTGCATTATTAAACACTGCAGTGAAGACCATGCTACGTTCACCGACTATATCGTTCCAGCCCGCACCGGTATTGGATTGCCATTGATACCTAGGGTTGGCATAAAAATCCGCTGAGACACTGGCTTCTAATCGATAACTAGCACTTTCACCTTCGCACAGGTCCTCATTTAACCCCTCTAAACTGTCTATCTTTTGAGTAATAATTGGCCCACAGGCCCGAATGCTGATATCATCAAAAGCCAAGTCATTTCCAATTCCTCCAACTCCTAAATTAATAATCTTTAGTACCAGATCTGTTTCATTACCGACGGTGAATGTTGTAGCAAACCTTAGCCACTCGGGCACTTGACTATCAGGTATCTCTCCCGAATTGTATACCTTGAGAATTTGACCGGTTTTTGTTTCGATTTGGAAATTTAAGTTCGGCCTTATCCCCGGATAATTTATCAAATTCACTACCCAGGCCTCAAACACATAGGTGGTCCCTGCGCATAATGGCGATAGCGTTTTTTGAAATACAATACCTGGGTTGATAGAAGAATTAACAATCATCATGTATCCATTAGGGTCATTTGGGGTATGATTGGAAATCTGATGCCATCCATTGTCAGGATACATTCCGATTGTATTCTTAGCTATGGTGTATTCGCCGTCCTTTGGTTCCGCAGAAACAAACTCATATGTCGTGGCATTTCCAATTGAGGGACCGAATAAAGGCTGGCCACGGTCAAAATCTAGATTAATCATCGCCTCCCCCAGTGATCCATTACATTCCTGCCCAAAGCTTGTTAAGCTGCAAAATACTAAAAGCAGTATTAGGGATAGTTTAGTTGGATATTGCATCGGTGGAGACAAATCTCAAAAAAGATGCCACAAAATACTTTCAGTTAATTCTTATATATACTTAATTTAGCGATCGAAGCTCTCTCGTAAACAGATAGATTCATATAAAATTAGTAATCAACAACTTAATAAGGCTATTTACCCCTCAACCAAGTTTTCCAAATATTTTCTTATCTTGAACAACGCTTATTAAATGGAAGCCTTTTAGAACGACAATATGATCCGGCATCTACAGCATTAGCCATAACAGAAAGTTTATTAAATTGATGCGAAATCTAGAAATACTATAGATAAACTTAACCGCAACAAAATTCCCCTATAAAATTATTATCATCAGCCTTCTGGACGATATCTGATCCCATTTGAACCCTTATTTACCTAGGATTAATTTGTATTGGAAACTTTCAATTAGCTGAGCTAATCAGTTATACATTTCCCTTTTGAACCATTGCTGGTAGGGTAGATAAGATGATTTTTATATCTAAACGCAAAGAGTAGTTTTTTGCATAAAAGTTATCAAGTTTTTTACGTTCTCTCTCAGACATACTTTTTTTACCGCGCCTGCTCACCTGCCAAAGACCAGTCAATCCAGCGGGGGCCAAAAAACGCACTGCCCACTCATCTGAGGTCAGACAAACAGCTTCATAGAGTGGAAGTGGTCTATTGCCTACCAAAGACATATCTCCGCGGATTACATTAAACAATTGAGGCAATTCATCCAAGCTGTACTTTCGTATAAATCTTCCAACATGAGTCACTCGCGGGTCATTCTGAATTTTATTGAAAATTGGATTCTCACCATCAATTATTTTGTATTGATTGGAGTCGGAAAGACTCTTCAACTCCACATTGCTGTGATGGTGCATCGAGCGGAACTTGAAAAAATCAAAGATTTTGTACCTCGCCCCGACACGTTTGCTCCTATAAATTATCGGTCCATCTGACTCAATGAATATAGCAAGAGCAATGAGAGCAAAGATTGGTGCCATTAGCAAAAAGACAAAAATGCATACCGTTAGATCAAACATTCGTTTTTTGAGAGGAAAATTTCTGGTTGATGACTGAATTTGGATTGCAGACTGGCTAAGACGGGGTTGAATAGATCGGAATTTAATTAAAAACAATATTCGGTCCCGTAAATTCTCCACAGGCACAGGTGCTGAATAGTGATCATGGACATATAGGTACCTAGCCACATTTGATAGGCCATCATTTGGCAATTTTGACAAGAATATAATGATAATCTGGCTGAGGAGCGTATTTCTTTTAAGCCTCTCAACAAAAGCTTGACAAGCCTGAACATCGTCAACTTCAACCAGAATTGCATCGGGCAATGTAATAAGGGTTTGCCGGTATATGTAATCATCCAATTCCGCTATCCCTCTTACAGACTTAATCTGAAAATAATCGTTAAGAAAAGGAATGATCAAATTAGAAAGACCTGTACCGGCGTAAACAACCCGTATCGTTTCTCTGTTATTTACGGAAATCGGCGTACTAGTTGAATTCATATTTACTGAAAACACCAGTAATCGCCATATCTAAAACCTCTGGATTAAATGGCTTGGACACACAGGCAGCAACGGATCGTGCTGACATTTTTAAATGAAGATCAACATCCTGCATTGCAGAAAGAATAATAACAGGCACGTTACTATAAAGACCACTGATGTGGAGATTGTTAATGAGCTCCAAACCATTCATATGGGGCATTTCGTATTCGGTAATGATTAAATCAGGAAGATTACCTTGCTGCAACCATTGCAACGCTTCTAAAGCCCCACTTTTAAGATGTATTTGATATTTATCTTTTAATAAAATCTGTAACAGGTTGAGCATATGGATTTCTCCATCTATTACAAGTATTTCTTTAACCCTCATAGTAATTTTTATATTCAAAAATAACCTTAATTCGTAGAATTAAAAATACAAAAGGTTTTTTAAACGCCTAAATTTGATATATGTCAATACGTTTTTATCAGATGTTTAATGCATTGTTGAGACTGATGATAGATTAGCGACAAGGAGGGTATATCCCGGTACCGGAAAATGTGCAATTATCACTAATTAAGTAATTGCATTAAGTAGAGAATATCTGAATATCTTAAGGGATCTATTTAGAGATTATGATTCACTATTAAAGCCATCGTTGCATGTAAATATATGGCAGTCAATCATCGCGTCCATAATTATCAACGTTAATAGAGGCAACACCATTTTTATCTCCTTATCTTATCATATGTAGAACGGAGACCATTACCCCGATTTTTGTCTCCACAATAGATGCCTGTATAGAGAGGCAACTGCACCCACCTATTGATTTCTTAAATGATTTAAAAGCCAACTGATTAAGTCAATCTTAGGTTGGCTTGCCTGCGGTAAACTATTTAATCTACCAAACAAGCGTTTACTAGTGATTAGCGCAAATATCCCAACACTTGTCTTAATAGAATTATGGTTTCGAAATTAACCTGGAGTAATAGCCCAAGATCGCACTATTCTTTAGGAATGATTCTCTTTTTGAGCTCTTAACGAAAACACAAAACCTGTCTCAAGCCGAAATCTATCAAACCAGTCTATGTCATGAGCAGGATCACAATTTCCAGTAAATTAAAAATCATGATAAATGTTTCTAAAGGAGCTCCTCAAACCAATTGTCAATAGACCTGTTTTATTGGCGCCCGACAAATTGCTTTCATTCCTGTAAGTTCCAGCAACTTCAAGACGAAGGTTATATTTAGGATTTAACAAATATGACACTTGACCTTTCATATAGTAAAGATCGGTTCCGATCCCCTGTCCAATGTGACTACCATAATCAATTGAGCGGGTTTCATAACCTTTAAATATATCTCCACCATAATTCAAACCTTCAGGATCCAAGCCATACCTAGCGTATAAAGCTTGCGCCTGAAAGTCTAATCGCCTATAACTATAATTCACAATCCCCAAGAATTCCCTAAAATTTGCACCCTTAGGATGGGCAAGTGATTGATTATAATTGGCATAATTCGAAATGCGGTCGAAATGAGCATAAGTATAGGGTCTAGCTGTATTGAATTCTGCCAAATAATTTAATCCTGAAACCTTGAAAAGGTCAGAACCTCTTAATCCAAACTGAATGGCAAATTTATTAGCCCAATAGCCATTTCCCGCAAAAAACTCTTTCGCCGTGAATTCATCTAGCATAAACTGACCATAGAGGGCTGTCTTATCTAGAACCTCATATTTAAGATTTAAACCTAGGCGCATTTTATCGGGTGAGTTTGTATTGGTACTCTCGATTGGACGAAGAAAAACAAACGGATGAATATAATTGAAGTCAAACCCCCTCTTCCCTTCTATCTCCGCATCAGCCCAGGTCACCGCCTGAAAAAAACCGACTGAGAAACGCTTTGTAGCATTCCAATCAACATAATGAGCAGCCATCCATTTACCCCTATCACCCAATTTTCTCTCACTGGATAGCTTTGGCGCACCAGGATCAAGCATATATGCAAATATAGTCTGGTACTGAACACTTCCTAAGGTCGCCCGAGTTCTAAAAAATGTATAGTTCGATGAAACATCAGATAGTAACATCGACCGGTATCCATCTCCTATAAAATTCTTATCGTAACCTAGAGCAAAATTTAAATACTTGCTTGGAGTATAGGAAATCAAAGCCGAAACATAGGACCAGTCTTGGGTATCGGCACCCAACTTTCCGTACCCTTGACCGGGCACTACCTGATTGGCAACGATATAATTGTTAATATAATTAGCAAACTTTCCCTGATTTTCAAAACCATTCAGATAGAATGAGAACTGCTTACCAACGTTTCCACCTACCTGAAATCCTCTTGTATTCAACCACGTGGAACGATTACCGACAATATCTTTTCCGATTTGAAAATCAGGTAAAAAATCAGCATAAATATTGTAATCTTCGCTTTTAAATTCTAAAAGATGCTCCTGAAATAATTTGCGGTGAATCCAACTTCTCCTATTCAGACTATCAGTGCCCATATTCATCAGTGAATCATAGCGGGCCTGTAATACATTCTCATCACTATAAAATCCTTTGATAGCAGAATGGAATTTTGTTTCACGATCGTAAACTGCAGGATTCAGTTTTTGATAAAACTGATAATCATATGGAATAATACGGTTTGGTGTAACCTCTTGTGCCTGTACACCCAAAGCTAAAACGGCTATCACAGCCAAGAGTAGATTTTTCTTCATTAACACTTATTCATTTATGATTTTATCGAGCTCCTCAAAAATTGAGTTTTTACTTTTAAATTCAGGAACCAGTTTTTTCATATACATCACCACTTTCCGGTCATTGTCAGATTTAGCTGAGGCTATTAATTCATGAATCTTTTTTTCAACCTCTTCGAAAACATATTCTCTCACCTTTCCAATCATGATTTTCTCATGATGGGTAGGCAATGTATTTTCATTGTCGTTTAGTAATTCCTCATATAATTTTTCACCAGGTCTTAGTCCGGAATATTCAATAATGATGTCCACGTTGGGTTCCAAACCAGCTAAACGAATCATTTTTTTTGCCAACTCCACAATTTTGACGGACCTGCCCATATCAAATACAAAGATTTCTCCACCTTGTCCCATGCAACCTGCTTCCAATACTAATCGACAGGCTTCCGGAATTGTCATAAAATATCGGGTTATTTCGGGATGGGTCACTGTTAAAGGTCCTCCCTTTTCAATTTGATGCCTAAACCTGGGAATCACAGATCCGTTTGAACCTAAGACATTTCCAAATCTTGTAGTGATAAATTTCGTAATCGGCTTAACGTTTAGTTCATTGATATATTGCAAGCCGTTGCTAAAAATAAAACCGTCAGTACTTAAAGATTTATTTAATGACTGTACATAAATCTCCGCAATTCGCTTGGATGCACCCATAATGTTAGTGGGATTAACTGCTTTATCCGTGGAAATCATAACAAATTTTTGCACCCCAAACTTAACCGACTTATCAGCAATAGTTTTAGTCCCAAGAACATTTGCTTTTATCGCCTCAGCCGGATTATCTTCCATTAATGGCACGTGTTTGTAAGCAGCTGCGTGATAAACATAGTGAGGTCTGTAGGTTTCAAACAGCTTATCCATGCGTTGATCATCGCGAACATCACCAACAAAAGCATGGAAATTCTTATTGCTATTGCTTTCTTCTAATTCGAGATAAAGCTCGTGAAGGGCCGTTTCTGACTGATCGCAAAGGATGATAAGGGCCACGTCAAATTTAGAGAGCTGCCTGACAATCTCACTCCCGATTGAACCTGCAGCTCCGGTAATTAATATCCTCTTATTATTAAGCATCGCCCCGATACCCTCGATATTAATCTTAATAGGTTTTCGATTAAGTAGATCTTCTATATTTAATTTCTGGATTTGTGAAGGTTTCAATTGACCATTGATCCACACGTTCAGTGGAGGAATATTGAGAACTTTAATATCATTTTCCAAACATAAATCTACAATTTCATCTTTTTTGTCAGGTGGAATCGAATAGGATGCAAAAATGATTTCATCCAATTCATGCTTGTTTATCAATGAGCTTAATAATTTTGCATCCAAAATCTTTATTCCGTCGATAGTTTTCCCAATTTTCCGGGGATCATCGTCCACAAAAGCAATTATATTTTTATTGACACTGCCATCATGATCAAAGGTTCTCTTTGTGGCAAGACCTGCCTCTCCTGCGCCATAGATAATCACTTTTTGATTTTCCAGGTTCAGATTTTTAATATATAGGAAAAAATATTTTATAAGTACCCGATAAGTCATTAAAAGCAAAAAACTGCTTAGCCCATTGGTAATCAAAATTGCAAACGAAATCAGGGGGAACTTAAAAAACGTAATTGCGATAAGGTTTAATACGAAAAACGTCCCATTGGCGATAACTACAGCGATTAAAATACGAAAAGAGTCCTGTGCACTGGTATATCGAATAATTCCTGTAAAAGTTTTTATATGAAAAAAAACCGCAACATTAATTATTCCAAGTACCAAAAGATTTCGCGCCATTTCAGAAATATCAACAGCAGTAAGATCCAGATTATATCGCAATGAATAAGCGAAAATCAAGGAAAGGCTGGATATGATCAGATCCAACAAGAAAATGACCCATCGTGGAACAATGTTAAATTGAGTAAACAAAATGTGCGGTATTAAAATCAGTCAAATTTAAGCTTTTACAACAATAATAATACCATGTATTCCAGATTGCCAATCTAATTACCGAATCCGTTAATAATTGCCAGCATCTGTTCTAATGTTTTAGAAAAGGTGCTTTGATAAAATGTACAACTTTTTCAAGATCTTCCGAAGATAGATTCGAACCTGAAGGGAGGCATAATCCAGTTTTGAATAATTCATCACAAAATCCGGAGCCATAAAAAGGGGCATTTTTGAACACTGGTTGTAAGTGCATTGGTTTCCAAAGTGGACGACATTCGATATTTTCAGCATGGAGAGCATGGTAAATATCTTCTTTATCAATATTGGTATCCTCCCCAGTGCTCACACGAATAGTTGTCAACCATCTGTTCGAGTAATACCCATTCGGCTCCTGCAAAAATGAAATCTCGCCAATCTCCGCGAGGGATTCCCTATAGAAATCATAATTAGCCCTGCGTTGATCTACGCGCGTCTGCAAAACCTCCATTTGACCGCGACCAATGCCTGCACATATATTACTCATTCTGTAATTATAGCCTATAACACTGTGCTCATAATGGTTTGCGTTATCTCGCGCCTGTGTGGCTAAAAATCTCGCTTCACAAATATGCTCGTTTGAGTCAGAAATTAAAGCCCCGCCTCCAGAAGTTGTGATGATCTTATTTCCGTTGAAAGATAATACCCCAAAAAAGCCGAACGTTCCCATCATTTTGCCATTGATATTGGATCCTAGTGCTTCAGCAGCGTCCTCAATGATTGGAATTTCATATTCTAGTGAAATGGCAACAATCTCATCCATTTTCGCAGGCATCCCATATAAGTGGACAGGAATGATAGCTTTTGGTTTTTTTCCTTTTTTAATGCGATCCTTTATACATTCTCTCAATAAATCAGGGCAGATGTTCCACGTGTCTTTTTCGCTGTCAACGAATATTGGAGTGGCCCCGACATACGCTATCGGGTTCGCACTGGCTGCAAAAGTCATGGATTGGCATATAATTTCATCGCCCGGTTGAACGCCCAACATGATCAGAGCCAAATGGATGGCACTGGTTCCAGAACTCAATGCCGCAGCATAACCTGAACCAGTAAATTTGCAAAGATCATTTTCAAATCCGTCAACATTCGGACCTAACGGTGCTACCCAGTTGGTATCAAAAGCCTCATCCACAAACTTTTTCTCGCTACCGCCCATATGAGGGGATGAAAGCCAAATTTTATTATTCATCTAATTTCTGTATTTAATAATTTTTCCTGGATTACCTACCACAACAGCAAAGTCCGGCACATCATGGATGATAACCGCACCAGCCCCAATAGTAACCCATTTTCCAATTTTGATATTTTGTATTACTGTAGCGCCAATTCCAACGTGAGTGCCTTCACCGACCGATACATTACCCGCTAATCCAACCTGTGGTGATATGTGAACAAAATCACCGAGAAGACAATCATGGTCTACCGAAGCATTTGTATTTATAATACACTGTTCGCCAATGTTAACGTTTGAATTAATTGTTGCACCGGCCATCACCACTGTTCCACTACCAAGCTCTGTTCGATGTGAGATATTTGCCCTTGAGTGAACCAGGGTTGGATAACGGAATGTTTTATTACTGATGACAATTCGTTTTCTGATCGTATTGTTTCCGATCGCAATTATCACATTAATCATTTGCTTTGGAATTTCATGTAAAACTGGGATATTTAACAGCTCCTTTTTATTTAAATCCATATCTATAAAAGCCTCGACCAGATGTCCCTTGTCCTCAGCGATTTCCAAAACTACCTGACCATGACCACTCGCACCGAATAAATACATGACTTTAAACTAATTATTTCCGTTAAAAAACTCAGCAGTTGCCTGCCCTTTTTGATTGATTCCCTCGCGCTTAAAAACCTTGTTAAAGGTAGTAAAAAACACCTTAAGGTCGGTTTGAAAAGACAGGTTATCTACATACCAGACATCAAGTTCAAATTTCTTATTCCAAGAAATGGAATTACGACCATTAATTTGGGCCCATCCCGTAATCCCGGGCCGAACTAAATGGCGACGCTTTTGTTTCTCGCTATACAAGGGCAAATATTGAGGCAGCAAGGGCCGAGGGCCCACTAGGGACATATCACCTTTGAGTATGTTAAATAGCTGCGGAATTTCATCAATTGAGGTTTTTCGAACAAAAGCGCCTAGACTAGTTAAACGGTCTACATCAGGTAATAACTGCCCCTGTTCATTAGTTCTATCGTTCATTGTTTTGAATTTAACAATTTTGAATAACTTCTCATTTTTTCCGGGACGCAACTGAAAAAAAAATGGCTTCCCGTGATTGGCAAAATATAATCCGACGGTAACGACAAGAATTATTGGCGATAACAATAGTATAGCTAAAAATGCGATGCAAAGATCAATAAGTCGCTTAAAAAAGGCATTATACATGTTTCTTCTCCTTTCCTATTGAAGCAATAAGTGTATTATACTCCGTTAAAAAAGCATTCCAAACTAAAGATTGCTCATATTTGGATGCAATAATCTCTCTAGCGTGCACTGCCAGTTTCTCAAAATATATTTGATCGGTTGCCATTTTGTACATCGCATCCATAAGCATGCCATAGTTCTGAACTGGTATGATGGTTCCGTTAACCCCCTCTGCTATGATTTCATTAGACCCATTGATGTTGGTGACGATGGAAGGGAGCCCCATAGCACCAGCCTGTAAAACTACATTTGGGAAACCTTCTCGATAGCTCGGAAATGCCAATACATGTGAAATGGCTAAATACGGTCTGATATCTGATTGAAATCCTACGGAGATTATATTCCTGTTTACATTGATTTGCTGGATCGTTTCAGGATTTAATGGATCCAAATGATCTTCGAAGGGTCCAACGAGCAATAACTTAGCGCAAGGGATCTGTAGTTCCGAAAAGGCTTTGATTAGTTCGTTAATCCCCTTATCGCCAACTAATCTGCCTACGAAAACAAATACAAAATCCGAATCCAAGATTTCCAGTTCCCTGCGCAGCTCTGACCGCTCTTGTTGTGCAATATTATCTAAGGAAAAATACTGAAGATCAATCCCGTTTACATTTCCGTTTGCCAGCACTTTTAAAGGCTTTTTGGTCACATTGAAATTTACCAGGTCATTCTTTACCCCTTCACCCTCCGGATAAATGTTTGTGGCAGCCCAGCATAATAACTTGTCCATTACGATCAGGAGTTTCTTAACAAATCCTTGCTTTGTTGGAAAGATCAGCCCGGTAAACATGTGCATTCTGATGGGAACCCCTGCAATTTTACCAGCGAGCATCGTTAACAAGCCAGCCTTTGGTGTGATAGAATGAACAATCAAAGGACGCTCCCGAATAAAAATTTTCGTTAATTTATACAGTGATATCAAATCCTTAACCGGAGATATCTTTCTTTCCATTGAAACATTTATTGTCCTTACTCCTTCCCGAACCTTCACGGACATCAAATGTTCACTTTCACCCGATAGGGCGATAGTTTCAAAATGGCCATTCAAATATTTCAGTTGTCCCTTCAGCAGAATATCAAGTGATAAGGCTATAGTCGCAGTACGTATTATTTTAATCATTTAAGATCTTTCTATATAAATCAACGGTCTTATCTACTAAAATTTGAATATCATACCTTTTACTTCTTAGTACGCCATTTAATGAAGTGCTGTTGTAAAGTACAGAATCTCTCGAGAGCTCAATGATAATCCTACAAAGGTCTTCATCATCACCTTTTTTGAACAATAGACCACCTCCGCGAACAATGTCAGCCAAACCTTCTACATCAGATGCTATGACTGGAATGGAAGCGGCCATCGACTCTGCCGCCGCAAGACCAAATCCCTCCCAATGAGAACTAAGAATCGAAATATCGCACATCTTTATCAACTCAGGAATATCAGATCTGACCCCTAAAAAGTGGATTCTATTCTCAAGCCCTAATTGTTTACTTAAATTTAAAAGGTCCTGTTTTCTCTCCCCATCGCCAGCCAAAATAAGTCGGTAATTTGTGGGAAGTTTTTTTAAAGCTCTAAAGATTGTATCCTGGTCCTTCTGTTTTCTAAAAGCAGCAACCATTATCAACAGACAGTCATCCTCCGAAAAAGAAAATTCCGTTCTTCTCAATGAAGTTGCATCTTGAATCCTTTTTAGATTAATGCCATTTTCAATAACCGATAATTGATTTTCTGACAACCCTATCTTCCTAACCAATACACCTTTAACCTTGCTGGTAATACAAATTATATTACTATATTGCCTATATATAAAACGTTCGATGATACCTAGACTCGGATGTTCCATACGTCGATTACTGGTATTGTGCTCGGTAAAGACCAACTTAGTCTTTGAAAAGGATATGATCTTTGCCAACGCAACATAATATTGAGCTGGAAAAAGGTGCACATGTACTAAATCATATGCTGAAAGCATACGCATAATTCTGTAAATAAATACAGGATTATAGACAGATATATTTTTTTTGGAGAGTAGAATTACTTTACAACAGTTTTGTGCTATTAATTCCTTTTTAAATGGATAATCTCTACCATCTAAAAGAGCTATATCTGCTGTTATGCCAATTTTATTAAATAAAGGCAAAGTTTCCATTGCCAGTTTTTCAGCACCACCGGTATTAAGGCTATTTATGATATGGAGAACTTTCATGTACTTACTTGTATTTGTTGCTTGTGTCTTATGAGGTAATGATCAATATCATGCATGTATTCCGAAGGATGCATTCAAAAATGTTAAAGGTACTATGCAAACTAGATATATTCATAACCGAATTTTGAAATCATAGCACTTGCAATCTGTTTAATTTCTTGCTCTTTGGATTTAGGATAAATCAACAAGACTTTTCATCATCTACAATTATAATCTTCCAAACCTTTTAAACCGAGGCTTTGTCTCACACTACTTTTGTCAAAAAACTTTGAGTAACTTTCAAAGTTAAATTACTGATCAAAGTTAAAGATTTGAATGCCATCTAAAAGCAAATCATTTAACATATTGGTATTAGAGTAGTTATATATACCCAGCTTTCTCTTGCCGATGTTGTTTATAATTTTATATTGATTATTGCTGAATTTTGTAGAAACCGATCTGTTATTGACTATCGCGTTGGATTCATAGACGAACCGCTCATCGACGGTTATTTCATTATTATTGAAAACAATCTTTTTTCCGATTGACTTTCCACTTGTCAGCAAATTCAACAAAGACCTATCGCCATAAGAATCTTTACCATAAACTTTATTAAACTGCAGTTTTTTATCCATGTTTTTGTTTGAAAAAACATTCTTCTCAAAATTTATGATTTTGAAGTCATTGGATATTACTGGCTCATAAACTATTAATGACATATCGCTTCCCAAAAATTTGTTGTTGACAATATTATGCCCTCCATATGTCTTTTCGATATGAAGCGCTCTATCATATCCACCAAGAACACTATTTCCCGACAGACGAATCCCCTCATCCATATACTCAAGCACAATCCCGGCCCTGCCCAACTGTTTAGTAATTGAAACGTTGTTGAAAATTGTGTTTTTAGTAATTGATCCCGACGCTACATTTGAGACGTAAATACCGTCACCATAATTATCAAGGGATGGATTATATCCCCAGACATTTTCTACACTACAATTAGAAATTTCAAGATATTTAAATCTAGCTGACCGCAGTATCTGCTCCTGCACTGTGGTTGCCACATAAATTCCCGTACCATAAACATTACTTACTTTAATATTAGAAATAAAAACATCACTTTTATCAGTTATCAATAGCCCAGCCGACCATCGATTATTATTAATTCTCGGATGGGATGAACTGTAAGCAGGATTGTTCGCTTTCAAACTAAGATTAGAGATTTTGAAAACACCTTTAGATACATCAAATAACCATCCCTTGACATGCATCACGGTTTCATTTTTATTTAGAACAATTTCTGGTACGTGATTTAATGCATTCATCAGGCCAACCACTTCAATTTCCTGCTTTAAGAAATCAATCATCAGAGTTCTGGAGATCTTGTATTTCCCATAAGGAATTACAACTCTAGACTTTGTATTTTTTAGCGCTGCTGCAAAGCATCTCTCGAAAGCTAAAATGTCATCGATTTTTCCATCTCCAATCGCTCCGAAGTTCTTCACATTATAAACCATATCCGCTCGGCATTGAAGGGAAAATAGGAAGAGGAACAATAGTAGAAAATGTAGGGCAAATTTTGTTATTTTGATATTGAGTTTTAACATAATGTAACGAAAAAGTCCAAGTCTAGAATGATTAACACGATAATATAACAAAAGATAATTTAGCAATCTAAATAGCTTTTCTAATTAAGACCTTAAGCAATAACGGCAACATGGAGTTGCCTATTTTAAATTTAAATTTAATAATGACTAATATTTTATTGAATAAACTTTTCTCCGGGAATGCAATATACGCATTGAACAATTCTTTTTGTTCTTGTGTTAGCTCGTTGCGGAAGCGTTCATAAAAGGATACATTTGCGAGATAATGATTTTTATCGATTACGGGATTGGAAAAGTTAAAAAAAGTTTTAACTCGCTGCAAGTAAGAAGTCGGGATATTACCAGTTACATTATTGCTATGCTGTCTATATAACATTAGACTGAGATCTACGTATTCGAGCTTTCCAAAAACAATCGACGCTATTGTTAAATAATGATCATGCATGCAAATATAATTAGGCAAATCAATTATCATTTCAAATAATCTCCTGTTAAACAGCAGACAACATCCTTGTACACCACCGTTTAAAAATAGAGAATCCCTCAGAGAAGTTCTATGATATAGAGTAACCTGATCTGTTGTAATATTTTTGCCATTATACCCATATGAATTGCAATATACCGCTAAAGGATAATCCTTCTCCTTCATACGACCCAATAAAATCTCCAATTTGCTTTCAAACCAAATATCGTCCTGATCGCAAAATGCAATATACTCTGACTCTACAAACTTCAACAAATGAATAAAATTCATCGCTGCACTTTTGAACCTAATGTCATCAGATATAAGCACAATTCTACTATCAATTGTTTGGTATTTTTTAATTATCACTGAAGTTTCGTCTGTGGATCCGTCATCATGAATGATCAGTGACCAGTTTTTATGAGTCTGTGCCAGTATGGAGAGAATTTGGTTTTCCAAATACTTACCTCCATTATAAGTCCCCAAAAGGATGTCAATTTTCTTATTCATTAGTAGGAATATGGGCGAATGATGCCTGGCGCAATTAATTTAAACGCATAATACAACAAAAAACAGGCAAGGGCAAAGTGTAAAAAAACAAAATTGTACCTGTGTTTACCTTTCTGCAATGCTAATAACAATGAAGGTAAGAGTAGGACACCAAATTGAAACAATAGATAAGTAAATCGCTGAAATATTGCAGATTGAATAAATAACAAGTTCAACCCAACTCCCAGAGCAAAGAACCTAAAATAGAAAGCATTGTCCTCATCCAGATCAATAAAGTATTTCTGGAATAATATATACATCCCCATGATCACAAATCCAAATACTGTAACCATAAAGCCACCGCCCCCTTCTTCGGCAAGGTAGATCGCCATGTGTTCTGGAACGCCTCCTAAAGAGAGTAATAGTGGAAAAGGATTGAAAAATAAGCCAATGGTACAAAAGAAAGGTAAAATAAAATAGAACATCTTATTCTTTACATAGAAACAGATAGGTAATATGATAACCCATAGAATAGCAGTACTATGAATGAAGAAAGAAACCGTAACAACCAGTGAGAACAATAGGTATTTTTTCTTGAGTAAATAATTTATTGCCCAAAATCCTAGTGCGCAGCTTAGCCCATACCTGATTTGAGTAAAATCACGGTACAAATAGAAAAAAGCCAGATAGAAAAGAACCGATGTAAAAGCGAATTTGTTTTTTTTATAGAATAAAGAATAATTAAGTATGCCGGTCAACATAGCAATTAAAAAGAATACAGTCTTAATCGTGCCTCCTAAGACAAACACTATTTTATTCAGAATCATGTACCCGCGCTCTATGTTCTCCCAATAATTTCCAGTTAAAATATCCTTAAATGTGTAGTTGCCCGAAAGTTGAAATATATCCAAATAATTTGAGCTATCGTTATCCACGCCTATCCCACGTAATCCAGGTAGAATTACTAAAATAGCACAAAATACAAAATATATTGACCGCTTCAGAATATCATCTGAACGATAATCCAAAACACACAAAATGAAGGATAGGAGAAATACTAAATAATATATTGCCAATTTTTGATTCCCTGATTACTAATGACTATTGAACGCAATTTGTAACAAATACAATATAAGTCAGCTAAGACAGTATATATAAATGTCAAGCCAGTTTAATTACTATTTATCTGCTGCTTAAAATCCCTACCCAGCTTATCAGAAATATTTTCAATCCTTAAACTAGACTTGTATTTCCTAATATTTTCAACAAACGTTAAATACCGAGACTCATGATTCGCTTTACTTTTAATAAGATCAGTAATAAGAGATACCATATCATCTAGATCTTCACAGATATAGCCAATCGCTCCGGCTCGATCAAACACTTCGATAAAGAATGGATTTTTCAAAACAATCATTGGTTTTTCAAAAAAAATAGCATCAAAAAAGGCTGCACTGCTTCTTAAGATGAAATCTGTTTGTCCATAGAAAAACACAGCATAATCTAATCTTGAAATTTGCACGTCATATTGCTCTCTAGAGAGTGGCTTATTGATCTTCCCATCAACATAATCAATCACTAAAGGGCTTAAAAAAGGTTTAATTGTTCCCTCTAGCACACCCACATTAATGAGCTGAATCAGTCCATTTTTTATCAAATTTTCTAATTCTTGAGCAACCTTGAACATATAATGTACATTTTTACGTGTACCGGCTGAACCAATATGACCTATTTTTATTATCTCCGATTGCGACCTTGTGTTTTGAATCTGAACCAAATCTTCAGTAGCAAAGGTCGGTAATTCGATAGCGAAACCCTCATTTTCTTTTATAAGCTTCGCCGATACCAATATCTGTTTGGAAACCGGCGTTAAAAATATATAGTGAAAATTCTTACAACTAAATTTAAACATCAGTTTATGAAAGAAGCCCACTAATTTCTGCTGCATTCCTTTTGGATAGAAAACATATTCTACATCGCCGTGAATAACGAGATACGTTGCTTTTCTTGGGTAGAATTTTTTGATAATTTTAATAAGTACCAAAGAGGTAAAATAGATATGTGTAATTACTATAATATCATTTGCCTTCGCTCTTCTAAAAGTGGTGAGAAGTACACGTATATCTCTAAAAAATCGGGATAGTATAAGCCATGTGCGCTTAAAGATATTTCCCGTGTCAACGGTTAAATTTTCAAACGGATCAAACCGGATATTTGAAGGAGCATGGGTGAAGTATTTCCTAACATTATCGTTGTGTTTCTTAGGAGAACTGAAAAAGATCGGCTGCTCAGGATGGATATTATTAAATATCTTGATAATATTAACATTTGCTAAAACATGCAAATAATCTTCAACAAAAGCTTCTAAAATATAAATCATGCTAGGTATAAAATGGTGGGTGATAATCAATAGTATACTTTAGCCCAGATCTACGCTCTCCTATTTTTTTTGCTGGAATACCACCTGCTATCGATAATTTCTCTATATCTTTAGTTACGACCGCCCCGCAGGCAATAACACAGCCATATTCTAAACGGATATTAGGGAGAACAGTTACCCTCGAGGCAATCCATACATAATCCTCAATTACGACGTCACCGGACTTAATGGAATGGAAATCTGAATGAGGGTCATGCTGTGCGGTATAGATGTATACATCACGAGCAATATCCACATTGTTGCCTATGATAATTTTTCCGATCCTTCCATCCAGAACAACCCCAGGATTTATCATACAATTATCACCGATTGTTATTTGGTCCTTGTTTGATGACAAATTTAATATCCTTACGTTCATAGCTACATAGGATCTCTTGCCGACCTTCATATATAGTCGGACAAAAAACATCCTGATAAAATTGATAGGGATTTTATTTAGAAAACAATTGTATATATATAATCTGAAGTGCAGTAACATTCGAGGTGGTTTAGGTGTGTGGATATTATCTTACTTTTAATCGTACAATCATTGACACATATCCACGCAACAGTGCCGCCCAGCTCCGTAATGTATTGGAATGCCTTTTAGTGAATTTAAGGTTTTTTCGAAGGTTATGCAGAGATCGGTTTGAGGTGATAATCTTTGGCAGGTCTTTCAGTTTCTGTTGATAATGTATCCCCGTAGTTTCTGGATTATTATAAATTTTTAGTTTGGGAAGCGCATATGCCTGAATCCCTTGTTTTTTAGCACGGAGAAAGAAATCGATATCCCCATCATACTGCGGGAAGTTCTTACTATCCAAAAAGTTCAATTCCTCTAATACGGGGGATGGAATAAACGTTCCCATACCTCCAGACCAATCAACCGGTAATATTGTATCGAAATTATCATGGCTATTGAGCCCAATTAATGTTTTTCTTCCATTTGCGGGGTCGAAATAGCAACCAAAGTTAAATAAAACGTCTTTCCTGTCCATCCAGAAAATTTTCGAAACCAATATATTATTTACAAGTTCAGGCCGTTGAGCCAAAGCCTCGGAAAGTTGCAGAAAGTAATCCTCAGCACAGATAGTATCATCATTCCATAATAATATGTGGCTAGATTTTAATGTCTCTATTGCATATCGGGCGCCCAGGTTTACAGACCCGCTCCACCACAGATTGCCATCTCCGTTAATTAACTTAATATTTGGGAAATTTTCCCGTATAAAGGAACTTGTACCATCTGTAGACCCATCATCAACTACCACTATCTCAAAAAACAACTGATATTTTTCAACAGAGTTGATCATGTAATAATCAATTGCGGCCTGAATATTATTTAGTCCAGCAATTGTGATGGACATTCTATTATATACGGGTATGACGATAGCAATATTCATGTAATTCAATTCTTTAATAGATGATTTTTAAGCTTAAATCGAAGGTTTTGCTTCGCCCAAACCAGGTAAGAATCATTAAACTTAGTGTTATCAGTGCCAAATACTCCAGAAAATCGTGGATATTCAACCAATGTCCCATATCTGAAACCCTTTTTTATCGAGTCAAAGGTAGCATGCAGGAGTGCATGTTCAAAATAATAGCCTTCCGAATCATTTAATTTGTCATGATAGTCCAAGAGAAATAAAGACAAAAATTCTTTTTTACAAATCCAAAATTTGGATTCACAAATGGTTAAGGATCGAATGATATCCAGTTTTATTAACTCGCTATCCAGAAAGGTTGTTTCTGTCAAAAAAGAATTTATATTGAGTACCTTATATCTACCAGTTATCTTGAGAATATGTTCGCAACTGCTATATAAAGTAGAATGTGTAATAGCATATTTTAGGATTTGCATTTCTCCAAACCCCTTTCCAAGATTCTTATTAAAATTATTACCATCAAATGTCAATAGCTCAAGTCTGCCCTGGAGATTCAGTAAGTCAAATTCCTTTGATATATCGGTTCCTGAATTTTCCACAAACAAAATTGGTGTGTCGGTTTCATTCAGATAAAAATTAATAGCATCGATATATTGTTGTTTTCTCACTGCAGGATTTTGCAGCTTGGTAAAAGACATGCCATCGGGGTTTATGCAACCAGTCAAAAAAATTAATTTTCCCATTATTTCTATTTATTCCAGATTCCCTTAGCAGTATAAGAAATCAGTTTTCGATATTGAATAATTTCAATTATTCCACAAATGAAACATAAAATCGTGGTGGCCAGAATGACGCCAACTGCACCATAAAGCTTACCAAGAAATATTCCTAGCGGAATGTTAAGTACCCCTGCAGTCAGCACAATAATCAATTGTACATTAATCTTACCGACAGCATTTGCATAATAGCAATAAACAGTCCGATAAGTATTTAAAGAGGTGTATATTGCCAATACTAATGAGAGCATCCATGGTATATGCACCTTATCGCCGATCCAAAGGTTATAGACAATGGGAGATACAACAAGCATCACCATACTTAACAAAAACACAAAAAGGCAAATTTTCTGCATTTTTTTAATCATTTTTTTTATCCATACGGTGTCGCCCTTGATATTTGCCTGTGTAAACGCCGGCCAGAGTGGGGTCATTATTATACCGGATATCATGGTAATTACTGTAAAATACTTATAAGCGATATTATATGGCGTTACTCCCGTAGGACCCATTGTTTGGGCGATAATAATATTATCCGCATTGTAGAAAAAAATCAGTCCAAGTTGAATAATAAAAAACTTAAATCCAAGTCCAATGATGTCCTTCACATACTTGGCTTTTGCAAACCTAAAATTGGGGGCAAACTCCTTATAGGTGGTATTAAACAATACTAAGCTGAAAATTATATATATGAGAATAGGAGTCACCCCGATTGCCAGGCACAGGTATAATAGTCGTCCCTCAACGGTTCGGGTGAGAATATAGATTATCGTCAGGCCTAACAAACTACCCAAGAATCCGATTAACGAGGTCATCATTGTATTCTGATTGGCAAAACATACTATATTTATCAGTTGCACAACAAATTGTATCGAGAACAAAAGGAAAAAGACAAGAGCAACCACACTAAGCTCACTCACCATGGAACTTGGTGCGTTAAGTATTTTAGACCAGTCCAGAAAAAAATTTGCTATAAAAAAGGTAACCAGCAGGCATAAACTGATGATGCACATAAATGCATATGTTGTACTGACGTATGACTTGGCTAAAAACGTATCTCCTTTAGAAATTGCCTCGGATAGTTTGTTCCTTAATCCATTTCCCAAACCAATGTCGAAAAACCCGAACCATCCGATCAGTGAACTTAAAGTAAGCCAGATGCCATATTGTATTGGGCTAATATAATTTATCGTTAAAGGCACTAGAACCAAGCTGATGAGAATACTTCCACCCTTAAACAAAAATGATAAAGCAACATTTTTTTTAACAATAAGCGTCCGGGCATCACCCTGTCCAAAGAATGCCTTAATATAATTTGATGCTTTAGAATATATCATAAATATGGTTGAGAAGATTATTTTTATTGTCCGGTCGCTAGAAAATTTTTATTTCCGGGCCAGACCTTTCCGGGCGACAATTACTTGCCGCCATTAAGGTTAAGATCATCAAACACCTTTTTAAATATTAAAACCAATACCGCGAGCAAACCAAATACAAAACATCCAGCAACTATTGCTAGTAATTTTGATGATCTCGTAATTGGCAATGGGTAAAAGGGTTCGTCGATAACCTGTAACAATGGGGTTTCTTTCATTAGTGAAACCTTTGACATCTCTAGATTCTGAACCAATGCACTTAAGATAGCTTTATTCGCTTCAGCGGAGAACTGAGCCTTTTGAGCGGGCGCAATTCGCTGAACTTGCCTGGTAGGATTTAAGTTAGGTGTGGCATCGGCAACAGCTACCGCTGTATAGATATCTCCATTCATTACCGCGCGAACTGAATCAGTTTTACGCTGCATAATTTTCACATTTTGAAGGGATTTTTTAGTTTTGGTCTGCAGGTAGAAATTATTTACGTTTTTAACTATTTTCTCGTTAAATTCCTTCGCAAACATTTCATCCCTCGAACTAACGTCCACTCTCACGATGCTTAGTTTTTTATCCGGCTTACCTACAATGAGTGCATTTTTGGTAATATCAGAGACAATACTCGTTAGAACACTGTCACGTAATCGATTTGATTTTAATGCTGGCGTTCCCTCTATTACACTATCAATCTTAAAGCTGAGGCTCTTAAGATCCGGCCTTTCGACCCAATTCTTTCTAAGACCATTGAAATCAATATAGCGTTCAACCAGCAACTGTTTCTTACCCTTAACTTGAATTTCGGAAAGTAAGGTTTGCACCACCATTTTACGAGACTTATATAACTCATATATATTATCCCCCTGGAATATTCCACCTCCTCCCACGCCAAGATCAACGGACGCTATAGCCGCTAGACCAGCAAGACTGCCTAAACCGCTCCCACTCTTTTCATCTTCTAATACAAATGTAGTGGTCGCCGTATATACTGGCTTTTTAGTGCCAACGTACCAAAAACCAATAGCCCCTCCCAAAAGTGCAAAGGCAATAATAGTTATCCATTTTGATAACAAATAACGCCACCATTCCCGGATCCTAATCACAATTTCTCTAAAGGAAATCTCACTGTTCACTTTTCTATGATGTTGTTGACCTTCTTTTATCATTTCTGATCATTATTATCTTTAAGCATATAATATCCTTAAGTATCCAAGGATTTATGCCTTAACACGCTTATTGAATTCTTGGTTTACCTCATTTTAAACTTCTCGGCGGCGGCCAATAGAAAAAAATTAGGATGCGCCTTAATTTTTGAGTTACCTAAGCAAACTTACCAAGATTGCACCTAATGAAGCGACTGCCGTTCCAATTCCTATCCAAGTTTGTGCATTCATCTTTTCTCTATCGGCCCGTTTAGGCACTAGAATCTCAGCTCCAGGCTTGATTCTAGGATAGTTCGTAAAAAACAGAAAATTGCTTACAGCAGCGGCTGCTCCATTTGCATATTTTACGTAAACTCCAGATTTTCTAGCATTTGTAGTGAACCCTCCTGCTTCATTAATATACTGCTTCAAACCCTTTCCTGAGGAGTAAACAATACTATTGGGATTTAAAATTTCTCCGGTTACTTTAATGGTTTGCAAGGTTCTGGGAACTCTTATGACATCGCCATCTTCTACAATTAAATCATATCTGGACATCGTATCTTTTAAGATCCTAACCAAATTGATTCCTACCAGGTCGCTTTGAATCAATTTCTGTTCCACATCCGGCGCGATTGTATCCTTCACCCCTCTTTCCTGGGCTCTTTTTAAGTTTAAAAACTTTTTATTGTCTTCATCCTGATTATTAATCACATTCTTATCTGAAGGGTTTACTTTCTCTGCACCAGGCCTTTTTAGTGACGCACCATCTGCGTAGGCTGCTGGAGTGAGTCCCCCAGCTCTTTTAATCAATTCAGATATGCGTTCATCCTTTCTGATAATGGTATATATCCCCGGATACAATACTTCTCCCTCTAATTTTACTTGCTTTTGAACAGTATAGCCCTCAGAATTTCGAATACTAATAATGTCAAAAGGCTTCAGTTTGAAAGAATTCCCTTTAAATTTTAGATCCTTATCTACATTTACAATAAAAAGTTCTGCAGTACGAGCAGAGGTGGATTTAGCATCACTATCTCTAATTCTTCTGGATATCTCAATCCGGTTAGGTGAAGCACCAACCTTAAATCCCCCTGCAAGTTGAATCACAGATTCCAAACTCATATTATCCGCATATTCAAATGTACCTGGCGACCTGACTTCGCCTTGAATAGTCACGTTATACTCATCCCGTAAATCAAATAGGGAGGAGATTGTCACCTTATCTTCGCGTTGCAAAAAAATGTCTTTTTGAGAACCTGCAATGATTTTAGCCACATCAAAGGAAATCAATGATTGAGTATTATCCGGGTTTAATCGGTTAATGTAACCCCGATTCAAGAATGCATCCTCAGTCAACCCATCTGACTTATTGATTAAAGCACGTACTGTTAAACCACTTTCAAGTTCGTAAACACCTGGTCTAAAAACTGATCCAGTAATTTCAACTCGGTTTGCAAAACGATCCAAAATTGCTTCAACAACAAATTTATCTCCATTTTTTGGTTGATAGGTTCCAAATTCCGAAGCCGATATATCAGAAATCCTTCGATCTTTGTCCGTATTTTGGAAAGCCTTTATTTTAGCTGTGTAGGATTGTGTTGTGAAACCTCCAGCGAAATTAATGAGGTCTTGCAATGTTTCATATTTCGCCATCTCAAATAGTGCAGCGCGTTTGACTTCCCCGGTAATCTCTACTCTTTTTTCGTAAACAGGTACATTGATTACATCTTGGTCTTGCAAACGAATGTTATCTTGTTGGATCCCCTTCAAAAGGAAATCATAAACATCAATGGTTGCGATGACTCTATTGTTCCTGATTAATTGAATATTACGAAACGAGCCGTTCTGCGCCGGACCTCCCGAAGCATACAAGGCGTTGTATACTGTGGATAAAGAAGATAGCGTATAGGTGCCAGGCTTCACCAATTGCCCGGTCATTGTAATTTTAATGCTTCTGATGTTACCTAGATTTACCGCTACAGTTGTTCTCCCCGAACGCAATGATGGATATGTTGACGAGAGTGCTGAACGGATTTTGGAAGTGGCCTGCTCAACTGTCAAACCCGCTACTGGAATTCTGCCCACATATTGCAAGGATATAATGCCATCAGGGGTTACCGGCAAATTGTAGCTAGCTTCGTTGTCGCCATTTAGATCAATTAAGAGGCGATCGTCTGGACCAATAACATAACCCTTTGGAGTGGCTATTCTTAAATTTGGTTCAAAGGTGATACTTCCATTTCGAAATAACTCCGTTCCGAAAATTTTTGGACCTACTTCTTCATCAGTTTCCCTTTTTTCGTTATTAATCTCTCCACCATCTGTTGTTTCACTTAATTCTCTACCGTTAGCTACCGATTCACCTTCTTTTGCAACGGAAGAAGTCGCACCCTGCTTGCGAACCTTTTCTACTCTTAAGCGAAGTTTTTGAATTTCCTCAGGCTTCATTCCCTGAGCTGCAGCCAGTTGACCAAGCTGTGCCTCGGAGTACCCAACAGATTCTGCTTTTTTGATCATTTGAAGAATCTGAGCATCCGAAAGCTCATCAACTTTTACATCTGCGTAGTTTTGTGCATAGCCAGATATGTTAAAACTAAGCAATAGAAAAAGAGCAGATAGGAAAAATTTTATATTTTGTTTCATAGATATCCGAGATATTCGGTTGTTCGAAATTATGCCGATAGTTAGCATTGCGTTTAGCTAATAAGACTTAAAAATGATCCATTTTCTTGGTATAAAAAATAGAGAAACGTTTTTTTATCTCTGTGAACAGGATGCCACACTTTTGATAAAAACCCTTTCAAATAAGCGCCGGTCTGATCAGCAGAATTTGTAATTAGGGTAAGCTTCATAAATTCATTCATAGATTCTGAGCTTGCAAATATACATTAATTTATTATGTGAAGAAACTGCCGCATATATCATTTATAAAGTGTAATCGAGATTCACTTTGACAAATTCACGATAAGAATTACGGTGCGAAATGATAAACCGGATTTAACCAATTTATTAGATAAAAGGAAGCATCAACACTGTCCAAAATCTCAGCCGAGCTGCAAAAAGAACGTCGATCAAAGCCTTGCATCTACCAAATCCCTGGGAATAAATGACTTGGTGTCAAAAATGATAGCGCCAGAATTTTTAAAAAGTTTAAAATCTATTTCCAAAAATACCTGATGCGAAACAGCAAGAATGACCGCATTGTAAGATTTAAAGTCGTCTTTGCCGATCAGATCGATTGAATATTCTTTACTCACTGCTTCAGCATCAGCCCATGGATCGCAAACTTCAACATTTATACCAAAAGCTTGTAATTCTCGGTAAATATCAATAACCCTTGTATTTCTGGTATCTGGACAGTTTTCCTTAAAGGCAAAACCTAAAATAAGCACTCTTGCACCAATGACAATTTTGTCTTTTGCCACAATCATTTTTATAACCTTATTTGCGATAAAGTTACCCATATCATCATTTACACGTCTCCCGGAAAGAATAACCTCTGGCTTATAACCCAACGCTTCGGATTTGTGTGCAAGGTAGTAAGGATCGACCCCGATACAGTGGCCACCTACAAGGCCTGGCTTATAGTTCAAAAAATTCCATTTGGTTGACGCCGCAGCCAGCACATCCGAAGTATCTATTCCCATTCTGTCAAATATAAGTGCGAGCTCATTAACGAATGATATATTTACATCGCGCTGGGCATTTTCTATTGCCTTGGAAGCTTCCGCAACTTTTATGCTCGGTGCCAGATGTGTTCCAGCAGTTATGATTGATGAATATAATCTATTTATTTCACTGGCAATAGTTGATGTCGATCCAGAAGTGACTTTCTTAATCTTGGTGAGCGTATTTACTTTGTCTCCAGGATTGATCCTTTCAGGTGAATAACCGCAGAAAAAATCCTGATTGTACTTTAAACCAGAAACCCTTTCCAGAACTGGAACGCAGTCCTCCTCTGTGCATCCAGGATAGACCGTCGACTCATAGATCACCACATCCCCACGCTTCAACACCTTTCCAAGCATAGCACTAGCAGAAAGTAGTGGCTCCAGGTCCGGTTGCTTAAAATAATCGATAGGGGTAGGAACGGTCACAATATAAATTTCGGCATCTTTAATATCGTTCAATTCATGCCCCAGGGTTAGTCCAAAGGCTCCATCCGATTTCAAGACTAAACGAAGATCATCTATATTTGCTTCATTGGTATGATCAAGAAGATTTTTTAAGGCATCAACTCGAACTGGGTTGGTGTCATACCCAATGACTTTATATTTCTTGGCAAACTCGATGGCCAAGGGAAGGCCCACATAACCCAAACCAATTATAGCAAGATTTTTTTTTCTAGTCATGATTTTTTACTGATCGGGCATAAATATAAGCAGGTACCAATCATCTAACGATCAGGGAGACAGCCTTAAAATGAGATTTAGCCCGAATTAGACATCCATATTGTGCTAGATGGCTCCAATCTGGCATTGCTTTTATCGGATTTCAAAATCTCTTGTGGTTCCAATTTTAAGATGAAAACGAGATAAGTGAATGAATTTTTTTCCTGGGGATCTAAATATTATTGATTTGTTTAAGAAGATAACTCCCATATCCACTTTTCACCAGAGGGGTAGCTATGTCTCTCAATTGCTCTGCTGTGATAAATCCCATTCGATAAGCTATCTCTTCAATACATCCAATCTTTAGTCCCTGACGTTCCTCAATAATCTGAACAAATTGTCCTGCTTGCATAAGGGAGGTAAATGTTCCCGTATCCAGCCAGGCGGTGCCCCGACTAAGCACTCCAACTTTTAATCTGCCACGTTCTAAATAAACCCGATTGACATCAGTAATTTCGTACTCTCCACGTGGAGAGGGTTTGATATTTTTCGCAATCTCAACTACCTCATTGTCATAGAAATACAATCCCGGAACAGCATAATCGGATTTCGGTTCAGTAGGCTTTTCCTCGATAGAAATTGCTTTTTTATTCTTATCGAACTCGACTACTCCATAACGTTCTGGGTCTGAGACCTGATAGGCAAATACCACTCCTCCATCCGGGTCAGAGCTTGCCTGTAATAACTTCGCTATGCCGTCTCCATGGAAAATGTTATCCCCTAAGACCAAAGCTACTTTGTCCTTTCCGATGAATTCCTCGCCAATAACAAATGCTTGAGCAAGCCCGTTAGGCTCCGGCTGCACGGCATAACTGAACTTGCACCCAAGCGTGACGCCGTCACCCAATAATTTTTGGAAGTTTGGTAAGTCGTGAGGTGTTGAAATAATCAGGATTTCTTTTATCCCTGCTAACATCAGCGTTGACAGCGGATAATAAATCATCGGCTTATCATAAACAGGCATCATTTGTTTACTACATGCAAGTGTCAAAGGATGCAAGCGGGTACCACTACCCCCAGCTAATATTATGCCTTTCATAAGATTTTTATTGAGATTAATTAACGGTCACTTTTTATTTTAAATATACACTCTTCTAAGCTGTCCCTCCAATATGGAATATCTAAATTAAATGTTTTTTTGATTTTGGATTTATCCATCACTGAAAAGGCAGGCCTCATTGCCTTAGTTGGATATGCGGATCCTGGAATGGGATTGACTTTCACCCTTGTTTCGCTGATTTCGAAAATTGCCTTTGCGAAATCGTACCACGAGGTCACTCCCTCATTACTAAAGTGATAGACTCCATAAGCAGCAGATCTTGAATCTATAATATCAAAAATTGCATTGGCCAGGTCTATAGCATAAGTTGGCGTACCGACCTGATCGGCAATAACGCCCAATTCCTCTCTTTCCGAGCCTAATTTCAGCATCGTCTTGACGAAGTTGTTTGCATACTCTGAATATAACCAACTTGTACGAATGATGAAATGCTCATTTAATAAAGCAACCACCGCATTTTCACCATCCAGTTTGGTTTTCCCATAAACGTTGATCGGCAAAGCCTCGTCCGTTTCATTTAATAATCTAACAATATTACCTTCAAATACAAAGTCAGTAGAAACATGTATTAATATTGCATCATTCGATGCACACGCGAGCGCTAAATTAGCGGCACCTGTTTCATTGACAGCTTTTGCCAGCTCCACTTCATCTTCGGCTTTATCTACTGCAGTATAAGCAGCACAATTGATGACGAAGGCTGGTTTCTCTTTTTGCAATAATGCGCCAAGTCCAGCGGGATCTAAAATATTAGCTTCTGTTTCTGGTGGGAGAACAATATCTATGATACCTCTAGAAATGGCGACTGCCTTCAGACATTGGCCGAGTTGGCCACCAGCGCCAATGATTAATATTTTACCCATGGATTAATTCAACGAAAGGTTTCAATAATAGGTCTTTATCTGATACGGATACCTGATCAGTTGGAATTTGCCAATCAATACTCAAATCAGTATCGTTGTAAATCACACCCGTTTCGGAAGACTTGTTAAAATAGTTATCGCATTTATACAAAAACTCAGCTGTTTCACTCAATACGGAAAACCCATGCACAAAGCCTCTTGGAATATAAAGCTGTAATTTATTTTCTGCACTTAATCTTACCGCCACATGTTGCCCATAGGTTGGTGAGCCGGGGCGCGCATCAACGGCAACATCCAAAACCTCTCCTTTTGTCACTCTAACAAGCTTCGCCTGCGCAAAGGCACCCGTCTGAGCATGTAGTCCCCGGATGACTCCATAAGAAGAGTAAGATTGATTATCCTGAACGAATGCGCCAGAAAGCCCGGTCTTTTCTTCAAATATTTCCTTATTGAAACTTTCAAAAAAATAACCTCTGGCGTCCTCAAAAACTCTCGGTTTTATAATTAAGCAGTCTTTTATTCCTGTCTGTTGAATTTCCATTATTTATTTTCGTACTGCTTCTGGTAATAAGATTGATAATTCCCAGAGGTCACATTATTTAACCATTCTTCATTCTGGAGATACCAGTCCACTGTTTTGGCCAGGCCTTCCTCGAATTGTAAACTCGGCACCCAGTCCAACTGTTTTTGCAATTTACTTGAATCAATTGCGTAGCGCAAATCATGACCGGCCCGATCGGTCACATAAGTAATCAGCTTAGCCGACTCACCTGCTGCTCTACCAAGTTTTTGGTCCATAATTTCACATAAAAGATGAATCAGATCAATATTTTTCCATTCATTATGTCCACCAATATTGTAAGTATCACCCGTTTTCGACTGGTGGAAAATTACATCAATCGCACGTGCATGATCCTCAACCCATAACCAGTCCCTAACGTTTTCACCTTTCCCATAAACGGGAACAGGTTTATTATTCTTGATATTGTTAATGGCTAGAGGAATTAATTTTTCAGGAAAATGATGCGATCCATAATTGTTAGAACAGTTAGAGATCACGCAATCCATTCCATAGGTGTCATGGTAAGCCCTCACGAAATGATCAGAGCTTGCCTTTGATGCAGAGTAAGGGCTATGTGGGTCATATGAAGTGGTTTCGGTAAACATACCTTCCTCACCCAGTGCCCCGTAAACCTCATCTGTACTCACATGATAAAACCGCTTTTTATCATAACTCCCTTTCCAGTTCTCGCGCGCAGCGTTTAAAAGATTAACTGTCCCTATTACATTGGTCATCACAAATGCAGTAGGGTCCGCAATCGAACGATCCACATGACTCTCAGCCGCAAGGTGTATAACTGCATCAAAATCCTCCTGCTCAAACAACTCACTTATCGCTGGGGCATCCGTAATGTCCATTTTAACAAAACGGTAATTGTCCTTGTCTTGAATATCACCAAGATTCGCTAAATTGCCAGCGTAGGTCAATGCGTCTAAGTTTACAATTTCATAGTCTGGATAAGTGTTAACGAATCGGCGAACTACGTGAGAGCCAATAAAGCCTGCCCCACCGGTAATTAATATTTTTTTCACAATGTAATTGGATTTCTTGCGCTAAAATAGGATTGTTATTGTAAATAACCAAGCTTAACCATAAAAGACACAAACAGCAGAACCATAAAAGCAGCCGATTTTTTGGCCTCGAATTTCGGTCGCCGCTACGGTTTTAATTAAGACTATAATGATAATGCCTGATAAATTAAAGGGAGGTTACGGCGTTCTCAAGTTCCTGATACCACTCTGCACCATATTTACGGATAAGTGGGCCTTTGAGAAAACTATATACAGGAACTTTCAGTTCCCTTCCAAAGGTACAAGCATCGTGACAAATATGCCAACGATCATAATTCAATACTTCAAATTCAGGATATTTTGTAATCCGGATCGGATACAGGTGACAGGATATAGGCTTTTGCCATTCCACTAGTCCCTGTTCATAGGCTTTTTCAATTGCACATTTTGTGATGCCGCCTTCAAATAAAACATAAGCACATTCCTTATTTTTATCCACGCATGGTGTGGTGAGATCTCCGTCCTCATCCACTACATAGACGCCTTGTTCTTCAATTGCTTTTATACCTTTTTCATTTAACAAATGCTTAATTTTGGGATAAATCTCCGAAAGAACAGCTGTCTCCTCGTGATCTAAGGGAGCACCCGAATCTCCCTCCACACAACAAATCCCTTTACATTTGCTTAGGTTACACACAAAGTTTTCCTTTAAAATATCTTCGTGCACCAGCACTTGTTCCACTTCTATCATCATTATTCTTTTGCTAACGCATATTTTAGCCCTGCGGCTGATTTCAATTCCATCGTGACAGCTCCAACCAATATCTCCACCTGCGCTTTCACAGGCACCCGGTTTCCATCATCAGTCACCCATAGATACAAACGGCTGTCCTTTTTAAAGATGCGACCGGGTTTGATCGAAGGGCTGAATTTTAAACACCGAATATTCCCTAACTTGGTTTTTATGGTCTCTTTTCCCACATACTCAATCTCCAATGCGGATACTTCGTCCTGGAGAAAATAATTGAGTTTGAAGCTATCACCCGTTTTAAGCTTTGTGATGTCAAGGCTTCTTGCAAAATAATAGGCAGATACCAGATCAAATGTCTGAGTGGTTGGGGTAGTAAACGTCCCCCTATTGGAAACAACCTTTCTGGCCTCCTGATTAAACCTGGCTTTGTCCTGCCTTTTGTAACTCGCTTCCCTGATGTTTTCTTGATAAAAATACGGTAGCAAATCCTTTTTATCTATGTAGGAATCATAGTGATCCCTTATCTTATAAAAGACATCAAAAGTACCTGAAGTCTGCGCATCAACCGTAAGCTTATAAGTAGGCTTATTGTCAAATACTAAATCTGAATTGGTTACCTTTATGGTCGCCTCGGCGGCGGTTATAAAACCGTAGCGCAATCTATACTGCAAGATTTCGCCGTTTTGAAAAACAGGGTCCTTTTTCAACGGCAGCTCCTGTCCCTGGAGCATTAAGCTACCAAGTACCATCGTCAGCATTAGCATTATCTTTTTCATTTGCTTGTGTGTTTCATATGTGTGTAGTCTGCAGCGATTAAAACGTTTGTAAACTATACGAAATATATGCAAAAAGCAAACCAAACTTTAATCTTTCCTTTTGTATACAGGAACTGTTGAACATGGCTCTCCGAACATGATACTCTTCACCACAGGGGTAAGCAAATTCGTTATTTCTACATAGGCAGAAACCGGAACATCAATATCTCCGCAACCTTTAACCACTACACGTTCATTCGCATACTCTTGTGGGTTAATTT
The DNA here is from genome assembly GCF_026239735.1 of Pedobacter sp. MC2016-05. GTDB lineage: Bacteria > Bacteroidota > Bacteroidia > Sphingobacteriales > Sphingobacteriaceae > Pedobacter. The sequence continues at coordinate 548,499 of NZ_JAPIVT010000001.1, read as the reverse complement.
TGGCCAGTGCTTTAGTAAACAATACCGCATCCAGCGTTTCCAAACCACCAAAAACCACCTCATTGGCATAAGGCTGAAGCTTGTTGGCTAAAAGCATATATGCCCAAGTAGGTACTATGGCATCTGCCGAACAGATGATCCCTACATTCTTATCTTGATATTGGGACCAATCATGTTCCTTAATAAATGCCCTGAAATCCTTCTCCCTTAGCATCAATCCATGAAAAAGATTATCCTTGATATCATAAATCACTCTTTCTCCTTTATGATAAAAATCTTCCAGATTTAAAGTAATTAAACCGCTACCAGCTACTTTGTTGACGATATTTTCTTGAATTTCCATAGCTTTTAAATAAAAAAACCATCCCCACTTATAGCGGGGACGGTTGCAAATTTACGGAATTTCTAATTAATAGAATTTCACACGATTGTCTTTTATAGTAGCTTGATCAATTAAAGCCTGGAAAGCAGCCTGGCCAGAACGTTGTCCTAAGCTTAAAAGCATACTTTCCTTTTGTTTAAACATGTTTGCAATCGGCGCTGGATTAGTAAATCCATCCACAACGAAAACATAAACACCACGCTCGCCAGCTACTGGAGTAGAAACTTTACCTGGCTGAGCACCAAATACACTACCCACCAATTTATTTTCTTGAGCAACACCTGGAATAACAGGATTTGCGAAAACAATATTTTGAACTGGATTAACCGGGGCACCAACTTTAGATGCAATTTGATCTAAACTTGCTTTACCAGCAGCATTCAATTTATCTTTAAGCATTTTAGCTTTAACTTCATTTAAAACTAGAGGCTGGATTTCTTTTTTAACTGCCTCTAATGGAAGAATACCTTTAGGGTTAACAGCGGTTAAACGAGCCACCACATATTCATTGGTCATGGTGTAAATTTCAGGCAAAACATCACCTTTATCTGCAGCATAAGCATCTTGAATTAATTTACGTGGATTATCTAAACCAGCGGCGAAACCCTGAGTTGCACTGATTTTATCGGCAACTGCTACTTTCAGACCTTTCTCTTGTGCATATTTAGCAAAATCTTTGCCTTTGACATCGTTTAAAAAATTGCTTGCTGCTTTGTAAGCCGCTTGCTGGGTTTTGCTACTTGCGCCTAAAGTTTTCTCAATATAAGCCAACTTGGCCACTTTCGAATTACCCATCTGTCTTTCAATGCTCATGATGTGGTAACCGAACTGTGATTTAACCACTTTCAGATCGCCAGCCTTACCATCGAATGCAGCATTCTCAAACTCCGCCACCATTTGTCCACGGGTAAAAGCAGGTAAAGAACCCCCTTGATCTTTCGAACCATCAACACTATAGGTCTTGGCTAACTCGGCGAAGTTGCCGCCTTTGGCAATTAAGCCTTTTAAGGAATCAGCTAATTTAATCGCTTTGTCTTCACCACCAACTTTTGCCGGATCAATTAAAATGTGTTTTACTTTAACCGAATCTGGAGAGAAACGGGTATCAATCACTTTTACTAATTTATAAGAATTTCCAGTTAATGCCGGGCCGTAATAACTTCCAGCTGGCAAAGCAAATACCGCTGAATCTAAAGCTGCATCACCCAGTTTACCTTTCGATAGATAACTGTAAGGCACCTTAACATCAGAGTTGATTGCGGCGAAAAGTGAATCATTTTTCGATGTCCTGAAATCAGCTGCAATTTTTTCAACCTGTGCTTTTACTGCTGCAGAATCTGCTGCAGTTGGGCGGATGCTGAAAGACACATAATCAAATGAACGAGATTCCTGTGGATTATTAAAACGAGCTTTGTTCTCATCGTAATAAGCAGAGTAATCCGCGTCAGTCAATTTCACCGAAGCATCAGCAATGGTGCTGTAATCCAAACCCACATATTTAAAGTTAGCCAGTTTGTTGCGGTTGGTATATTCATCTGTAGCTTCCAATGATGTTACATAAACAGAATTACGGATTAAGTTAGAATATTTAGCCTGTAAAGACTGTTCTTTAATTTGCTGCTGCAACATGTTTGATTGCTGCAAAGCCTGTGCATCTTTTGATTTTAAGAAATTCATCAAAGTAGCACGATCGATTTGACCTGTTTGAGGATTTGAAAAATATTGTTTTATGATTGGGCTAGGATTTTGGCCTTGCAATAAGTCAAACAACTCATCTTCAGAAACCGTTAAACCCAAACGCTCATATTCTTTGTTCAATAATACGCCCGCCAGTTCAGCATTCCAGGCCTGATCAACAGCCATAGCCGTCATTTGAGGATTTAAACTTCCGCCGAATTGTTGTTTGTATTGATTTAAACTCTGATCTACCTTTGGTTGAAAATCATCAATACTGATATCATTCCCATCAACCGTACCCACTACTTTTTGATTTGCCGACCAAAAAGGCTTACCCACGTTAATTGCATCGCCTACTAAAAATGCAACAATTGCAAAACCGATAGCGAAGACTAAGATATAGCCAGCACGGTTACGCAAAAATGTCATTAATCCCATATTGTACTTTATAAATTTATTTAGTTTTTTTTAAGAGGGCGCAAGATACAAATTTGCCTTAAAAAAGGAAACACAAAATTTTATTTATCAAGTGTTTAATTTTTAAGCAAATAGAACCGTTAAAATTGTAGAATGAGTGAGGGATTTAATGACAGAACTAACGAAAGTCAGGATGGGGCAATGCAGATTAATCCATTGACAAACGATCATTCTCTCGTTGAAAATTCAATCATGATTTAGGGCGCTATGCCTTCTTTCATATTTAAATCGCCACTTCCAGTTTCCATTGAATAGGTACTGAAATCTTGAGGAGCTTCAAAGTTGATACCATTGCCTTCGCTACCGTCGGCGCCCTTCACATAAACGCGTTGTGTAGAATAGAAAATTTTCTTGATTTCGTCCCAAATCAACTCTTGGGAAGAAAAGGTATCGCCCTTGCTATTTTTAACGACTACGTTTTTTCTGAACTCCGTCTTTTTATCCTGATCCTTGCGAATGGCGTAATCACAAATCAGGTTTCCATCAATGGTTCCGTTTGGATTGAAAAAGTCGATATTTACCCCTTTGGGCATTTCCTGATAAATTGCACCTTCAGATGGGGTAACCTTGTCCATGATTGGCGCATTTCCTTTGGCTTTTACCCGGGCTGAGTCGCTGTACACCACTTCAACCCCAAGAGTTCTATCTCTGGAAAACGTAATTTTGTTGATGGCAACGGGATTTGCTTTTTTCAGGTCGTCATCTCCACAGGAAGCCAAAAAAAATGGCAACCCCAGCATAAAACCAAAGAAAAAAGTTTGCGGTTTCATTAATCAACTCTGTATCTACGGAACCAGGTATCGTTAAGTGTAAATCCTAAATGAAAGTTAATGAATTTTTCTTTTACAAGGTTATTGCTTACCGTTCCCCGCTGACCAACTTCTGTTGTGAAGTTAATTTTGTAGAACGCCGAACCTGCGTTTGCACTCGGCAATGGAAACCCAAATCCTAACGAAGCGCCCATTTGTTTAATATCCTGATTGTTAATTTGAATGTAGGTTTTATCGTAATTTACGCCTAAACGATAATCAATACGTTTCATATAACTATTATATGAGGTTGCATCTGGCGTCCACTGGCCACCCAGTGATGCACCCCAGCTATCCTGTAAGCCAGAATTTACATTGTTGATACTGGTTGCAGCCCATTTGCTCATTCTAAAGTCGGCACCAATTAACCATTTATCACTTTGTTTAATGGAAATACCGAAATTGTGCGTTAATGGTAAAGTCAAGTTTGATTTCCCGTTATCTACCGAATTTAAAGTATCAAGTGCAGTACTTTCATTACCAGCAGCATCTCTGGTGTATTGGGTAGCAAAAAATGTTTGGTTAGAATTTAATTTACCAGAGTTACTTCCTGAGTAGCCCAAGGTTACTGATGTTCTTTTGCCAACATTAAAATCATATTGAATACCATATGAAACATTTAAGCCACCTACGCTATTTTTATTTTGGAGTTTTGCATTAATTGCTCCTGCAAGCGCATATTCAGTTGCTCTGGTTGTTTGAAGATTACCAAAAATGTACTCCGCATTGGCTCCAATTCTTAAGTGATCTCCAATACGATACCCATAACCGATATAGGCTTTTGACAAACCGCCCTCACCCTCATAAAGTTGATCTACGCTTGTGGTATCAATTTTCACGGTATTTCTGTATGAATAACCTAAATCAGAATAAGGAAGAATTCCAAAACTCAATGCTGATCTTCTACTTACCGGAATGGCGAATGCCAGGTGGCTGAAAGTAGCATTGAAACTGGTTTCACTTAGGTTGTTACGGGTTAAGCTGGTTAAGCCGGCACTCATTCCTACATCGATAGTAGTTAAAGTAATGGCCGAATACGATGCAGGATTTTGCATGTTAATGTTATTAAATCCTGTAATGGAATTTACTGCAGTAGAAATACCACCCATTGCCCTTAACTGTGGCAACAATGAACCCTTGATATTTCCAAGTCCATATCTTGAATACGGAGATGAAGTGGTAACCTGCGCTTGAGCACTTAAACCACAAACTAGAACGAGTATGGCTGCAATATAATTGATTCTTTTGTACATTTTAATCTGCAATAGCTTCATTTAATCCTTTTAATACGATATAGGGATCTTGTATAATTTGAGGCGCAAAGATGCTGTTTTGTAATTGCTTATACAAAAAATTAGCATCACCACCTGTTATAATCACCTTTAAAGCACTTTCTTTTATGTTGTTTAAGGCAATAAAGCCTTCAATTTCATTTATAATTCCTTGCAAAACACCATTTTTTATGGCCGATTGCGTATCCTTACCTGCCGGTATGGATTCGGCTGCACTCCATTCAATCAGAGGTAACCTGCCCGTATACTCATGTACAGCTTTAAAACGCATGGTTATCCCGGGGCTTATACTTCCGCCAAAATATTCTTTTTTGCTGGTGAGCAGATCATAAGTGATACAGGTTCCGGCATCAACCACCAGGCAAGCATTTTTGGCAAATAAACTATTTGCGCCTAAAATTCCTGCCCATCTATCTAAGCCAAGGGTTATCGGCGTTTCATATTTATTAGTAACGCCCTTAGTTAATGATGCAGAAAACCGAACGTAAAGAGTGTGCTTTTTTAGATATTCCTCCAGCGCTCCAATCTCCTGATTTACACTGCTGATGATTGACTTCTTAGGCGAAAACTTGTCGATTAGTTGACCAAGATCTAAAATACCCAGCTTCGCTAACCGTTGATGATGAACGATTTCTTTTCCTGCAAAAACAGCCACCTTCGCCGATGAATTACCTATATCAATGCTTAAACTATGCATGTATGTATTTTAACACGAAAATTTTGTTTGATACAATACTTATCTTAATCAAGGGAATACAATCCAAAAAGCATTAATCGCAAAATCCTGCCACAAAGCTATCAATCTTTGTTAAGTTTTGATCTAGTATTTTGTTAAAAAAGGTTAAACAAAAAGAAAGTATTGTATGGATAGGACAAATAAAACAAAGAGCGTTTCGTAAAACCAACGCTTTTTCGCATTGCTAAAATAGTAAGCCAGCAATACTGATCCAGGAGGTACGCAGAGCAGAAAATGCCAGATCCGGAAGTTTGGTTTTAAATAGAAACTGGCACCTGCCACAATGAACATAAAAAAGAGCAATTGAAATCCTTTACGTGTACTGATAAAACTTCTGAAAAAGTTTTCACGCAGTTGCAGAGATGCCAGAACGATAATGATAGCGACCGGAATAAGCACCAGATAATCGTTATAGTTCACCTGAAAAACAGAAGGAAACTTATTGCCCAAAGGTTTCCAAATCTGGTAAAAAGAGGATAGGTTATCCCGCCAGTAATAAAATACAGCAAGGAAGAAAAACACGGTGATAAATCCAACAAGGCCGGCAATCCACTCCCGCCAATCAAAAGATCTAAAAAGCAAAAGCGCTAAAAAAATCATCAGTAACATGGCCATGAAGGGAAAATAGATCAATGTTCCAACGCCAATAATCATTCCGATATCGAAAACGGTGGTGATAGAGTTTGCGCTCTTGCCCAATTTTAAAAACTTATCAATTACCCAGATCAATAAAAAATTACTGATCAACGCAGGACTTAAAATCATGAATGGCATGAATAAGCTCATGCCGGTGATGTACATTAATGCCGGCAAAAAACTTGGTTTAGCCAACAAATTGTGGTTATTGATAACACTGTTGAAGATCAAGGCCTGCGAGAAAACGATTGCCGCAGCAAAAAAAATGTTAGCAGAAGCGGAAAATGCATTATCTACATCAATGTTGATCAACAATCTGGCAAAAGGCTCCAAAAAATCGAAATTCAGCTGACTTGGCGTCTCATAAAAAATGGCAATACGCATAAAAAATGTGTAAGCCAATAGAAACAAGAGGTTAATAGGATTTAACTGTCGAAACTGATTAATCATGCCTTTTTAAAGAGTAGGCAAAGTAAAGATAAAAAGCTGAAAGGACAAAGAGCAAGCGTGAAAGAGCAGGGAACAATGAATAAGGAACAAGAAGCAAAGTTTAGTCCGACTGGGACTTAGACACTACCAACTCCAGGCTAAAAACTACACCCTTGCATATTTTTTCACCATATCATCAATAATTTTTTCCGTTTCATCAGGGAAATTGAATTCATGCTTCTGTGGATTATTGACCCAATCTTTAACAATGGGCAACCAATTTCTTGTACTTCCCCAGATTACAGGCAATCCAAATTGTTTGAGCGCATAGGCATTGCATTGTTGCTCAAACTGAAAACGCATGGGGGCTACCAGTAATTTTTTCTTTAAATAAAGCGCCTCCGCTGGTCCCTCGAAACCTCCACCGGTAAATAAACCTTCGCAAGTAGCCAGACTCTTATTAAACTTTTCATTGTTTACGGGCTGTACAGAAACGTTTTCATGAGTGTAAGCTTCCTTGCTGTGTTTAGAGAAAACTTCCCATTTCACCTGGGGAATTTGTGACAATAACTTAACCAACCTTTTATCATCAACCGCTGGCAAGTAGACGGTATAATGGCCAAGGTTCTCGCTTCTCATTGCCCTAATTTCAGCCCTGATTACCGGGGTGTGAATAAAGGTATCGTATCGATCGAAGTGAAATCCAATGTGATACTTAGTTGGCGCATAACGACTCAAGATTAACTTTCCCCAATCAAGCGTTCTTGGCCGCGGTACTTTCTTCGATTTAAAGGCCGCCTGGTGACTAAGCGAAACACAGTCAATTCCTTGCAACTTACAAGCCCAGGCACTTACCGGCTCGAAGTCGTTCACAATCAGATCATACTCTTTCAACGGCAATTGTTTCATGTCTTTCCTAAAACGAAAAAGATTCATGCTTAACCAGGTAGCAAAATGATCTACACCACCTTTTTTTCCAAAAATGAAACTGAAGCCATGTAATTGATATTTCACCGGCTGACTGAGCTTAACATCTGCCTGTGTACCGCTCACTAAAATATCGAGTTCGCCATATTTTTGAAGCAATGGAATAATTTCCCTCGCCCTGCTAATGTGACCGTTTCCTGTTCCCTGAATTGCGTAAAGTATTTTCATTTATGCCCGAATATCTAAAATTATTGAGCAATTTCATATTTAATATGTTGTAAAAGTATGTTTACATCAAGTTTACTTTTTAAATCTTCTGCATCTGATAAGATCCCCTCATCCAATTCTTCTTTGATAAAATCTAGATGATTGTATTTAAAAATGCTCCAGTTTTGATCTTGATACTCCAACGCAGTTAAACTTTCTACCCAGTCGCCACTGTTCAGATACGTTACCCCGCCATCTTCAGTTGTGATATTTCTTTTTTCTGCCTGATGGATATGTCCACATACCACATAATTGTATCCTTTCTCGATGGCTAATTCGGCAGCAGTTTGTTCAAAGCTATTAATGAACTTCACAGCATCTTTAAACTTGGCTTTAATCTTCTTAGAGAAACTCATTTTCTCACGGCCAAAAGCGGTGAGGATCCAATTTACGAAGCTGTTGATCAAAATCAGTGTATCATATCCAACAGCCCCCATCTTCGCCAACCATTTGGAATGTTGCATCGTTACATCGAAAACATCTCCATGGAAAAACCAGGCTTTCTTACCATCAATCTCTAAAATTAATTTATTCTGAAGGTGAAAGCTTCCCACATCCATCCCATCAAACTTCCTTAGCATTTCATCGTGATTTCCGGTTAAATAATACACCTGAACACCTTCAGATACAAATTTCATCAGTTTTCGGATCACCTTCATATGCGATTCGGGCCAATAGCTTTTACTAAACTGCCAGATATCGATGATGTCGCCGTTTAGGATGAGGGTTTTAGGTTTAATGCTCTTCAAATATTTGAGAAGCTCTTTAGCATGACAGCCGTAGGTGCCCAAATGTACATCGGAAATGACGACTACATCAATGGTTCTTTTATCCATAACGGGAAAATTTAGGGGAGAAGAATTTATTACCGCCTGAATTAAGCAGTTTAAAAATATTGAAGACTATTTTACCACTCTTCTTCCTCATCAAGTTTAACCTCAAAAGGACTAAAGAAATAAAGTACAATAATTAACAAGCAAACGGCGAAGAATGACTCTAGCATATCATCTGATTTTACATTACAAATGTAAGATACTGTTTATCAAGCAAATGTTACCAGACTGTTAAATTTTTCTTCGAAATGATAAAGGATGCAAAAAGTGCAGTCAAGATTGCATAAATAGTATTGCTAAAAAATAAAAGAGGCGATACCTTGGGGGGATAAGTCTTCAAAAAACATAAAAGTCACCTAATGAACAAAGCCTTGCGCTTATATTCATCAGATGACTTTCTGTCTTTTGAGCGCCTGCTTTAAACAGGCTTTAATTCAGTTAATCGAATTATAAATAATCCGTTAGCCTTTAACTGCCTTCTTTTTGTTCTTATTTTCTGAGTAAAACCCGAAGCCCAAACCAGCAAGCAATAAAATTGATCCTGCCAATGAAATATTTTCTCCTAGATAGTAAGAAGTTGGGTGAAAGATAAATTCCAGTTTATGATTTCCAGCTTCAAGTTGGGCAGCTCTCAGAATGTAATCCGCCCTGAAATAAGGCTTTTGAACCTCATCGATATACATTTTCCAGCCTTTGTTGTAGTAAATCTCAGAGAAAACGGCAATCACATCTTTCGCTGAAGAGTATTCATAAGTTAAGTGATCAGGTGTATAATTAGTCAATTTAATAAAACCTTCTACACCTGTACCCAAACGTTTGGTATCGATTAACGATTTATACTGTTCATCAACAATCGCCTCTTTTTTTGCATCGAAGCTGCTGATGGCTTTCATCTCTTCATCGGCATTTTTAGCATATTGAACACTCTGTACAAACCATGCATTACCCGCAGCCGTAGCATTACGCTGCATCTTATACGATCCGTTTTGCGGATCCTGGGTGATGATGTATTTAGTATTCAACATATCCAAAACATCTTGATTGATGCTTTTCGTTAACTGATGATCAACCAGTTCCTGAAACCGTTTTAACCTGGCGGAGTGGAAACCTCCAACAGTTTTATGGAAAAACGAGGTTTCAGCACTTTTAAATGGATCGCCCAGCGATAAATCAAAAACCCTGAAATTTGGGTCCTTATCAGCAGAAATAAAGTTGTCTACATCACGTGGTTGATAATGATTCTCGAGATCTGATTTAGCCACAAAGTTTTGATTGTTTAAATAGCGGCGATCAACCTGCCATAAATCAACCAGGATAACTACTGCCAACAAGCCAAACGCCAGTTGCATGTTCATCTTTTTAGTGATAAATGCCCAGGTTAAGCCAAAGCCAATAGCGATGAAAAGCAAAGTACGTAAAGCATCAGCGCGGGCCAGGCTCACGCGGTCTTCTTTTACCGCTGCCAATATTTGAGCAGTAAGTGAACTATTATTTTGTGTGATCTGATTTAACCAGGTTGTTAATTGTGCTTGGGTTGAGCTGGTGAAGCTGAAAAATACAGTCGGGGCTATTGCAACCAAAAGTGCAAAACCACCGGTAATGCCTGCAGACCAGGTAAGGCGCTGAACCAGATATTTTTGGTCATACTTTCCATCTTGTGCTTCTTTAATTGCCAGTATGGCCAACAGCGGAACCAATAATCCTACAACAGCCAAGATAGACTCTACTGCTCTGAATTTGTTATAGCCAGGCAGGTAATCAAAGAAAAGATCAGAAATTAATGGAAGATTTTGCCCAAACGAAAGGAATAACAACAAAAAACTGGTTCCCAATATCCACCATTTCCAACGGTGTTTTACAATAAACAAGCCAAATACAAAAAGGAAGCAAATAATCGCTCCAAAATAATAGGGACCAGAAGTACCCGGTTTATCACCCCAATAATTTGAACCTGCATTTTGAGCTATTGCATTTAATGCTTTCTCGGTATCCTGACCATATATTGGACCTAAAACATTTGATACCGTTCCATCTTGCAAGATCTTTATAAATTTACCCTCAGGATTTAATTGTCCTCCGCTGGCGCCGCCATATAGATTAGGGATTAAAAAGGTGAAACTCTCGCCCACACCCTGGCTCCATTGGTAAGCATATTCTTTGTCTAAACCGTTTGCTGGCTCCGATTTATCGGTCGTTAAATTTGATTTTCCACGAATGGTTTCTTTACCATATTCATAAGTCGTCCAAAGCGTACCTGCGTTAACCATAACTGCTAAGATAATTCCCGCAGCTGCCCAGCCAATTGATTTACCAAAAGTGGGCAATTGTTTGGCTTTATAGGCGTGATATAATTCAATGCAAGCCAGAATAAACAAGGCTATAAAAAGATAATACGTCATTTGGATATGGTTGGAACGGATTTCCAATGCCATGAATAGCGCCAATAAACTCGCCCCAACTAAATATCTTCCCCTTAAAACCAGGATGATTGAGGCTAAGATTGGCGCAAAGAAACCGATGGCCAAAGCTTTATTACTGTGCCCGGCTGCAATTATGATAAAGTTATAGGAAGTAAATGCGAATGCAATCGCTCCTGCGGCAGCAAGCCAGGGATTAATTTTGAGAACGCAGAAGAGTAAATAAGCGCCCAACAAATATAAAATCACTGTACCCACAGGATCAGGAAATACACCTTTAATTACATCGATGCCGTAAGTAGTGATATTTAACGGGTATTGAACCCATATTTGATAAGCCGGCATCCCTCCAAACATCTGGTTAGTCCAAAGCGGACCTTTTCCAGTTGCAGCCTTCACATCCATAATTTCTTTCTGCATGGCTTTTGCCTGCAAAACATCGCCTTGTTGTGGCGCTTTTCCCTGCAAAACAGGACTGAAGTAGGCAAAGGTAATGACTACAAAAAATGCTATAATGGCGAGGTGGATGCCATTTTTATTAAACCAGTTATTCATTAAGGTTTGTTTAAGTTTAAACGAACGTCAAAAATAAAAATTTGGGCGGGATAAAAAAGGAATTAATTAAATGTGAGTGGAATAAAAATTTAGTTTTGTATTATCAATTTATATTTCAACCCTTTTATTATGAGAAAGTTTGTGATTACAGTACTGATTTTAGTGGCTTCATTTTCAGGTTTTACACAAATTGTCAGCCTTAATCAAAAGGAGATATCAACTTTGAAGTTGGAAAATTCATCAACGGAGAAGAATAAAAAGCTTTACCGTAGTTTTGAAAAACTGGCTTCTTCTTTTCTTTTCGATCAACCGAATCCAATTGATACGATCAGGACTGAAGGTCTATTGAAAGGAAACCCTAAAAAGATAAAAACTCAGCAAGCATTGGCCGATATGAATAAAATGTATACGCTTGCTCTGCAATATCGGCTTACTGGAAATAAACAATATTTAGATAAATCTTTGTCCTTGTTAATCGCATGGGCAAAAATCAACCAGCCAAATGGTAACCCAATAGATGATACCAATTTGGATAAAGCGGTTGAAGCCTATGATTTAATCAGAAATTTGATCGGCGGTAAAGACAAGTCACTAATCGAAAAATGGCTAAAGGAAACCGCTCTGGCAGAGATCAACAGCAAGCGAATGCAAACCGGAAGAGGCACGGCTATCAATAACTGGAATGCACACCGATTAAAGGTTGTGGGTGAAATCGGCTATGCCCTAAACGACAAGGGATTGATCGACTGGACAATTGAAAAATTAAAGCAGCATATCAATATCAATTTGTATGCTGACGGTACCAGTTTAGATTTTAAAGAACGTGATGCCATGCACTATCATATTTATGACCTGGAACCGATGCTCGAGCTAGCCATTATGATTGATCGGGCAAAAGGCGAAAATTTTTACACCTATCAATCTGGCGCCGGCTCGTCGATACAGAGAAGTGTCGATTGGTTAATTCCGTATATGAAAGGCGAAAAGCAGCATGAGGAATATGTGCATACAACGGTTAAGTTCGATCGGGATAGAGCGAAAAACAATGAACCGGGCTTTGCCCCCGGCACCTTATTTGAGCCTAAGCTTGCCTTGCCGGTTTTGCGCCTCTCTGTCTATTTTGATCGAGGTCAAACCGATTTGCTAAATACCTTAGATGAGAATGCTAGTTTCCAGCAACTGATAGACCAAATTAAAAGAGAATCCAAATAACAGCTTTCAGAAAAAATAAACTTTCAATAATTTTTGAAACTTTAAAAATGTTGTTATATTTGTTTATGGAATTAGCAGCAGCAAAATTAAAATTCATTGAAGCATGGGGTAAGTTGGGATCTGAATGGGGCATTAACCGTACAATGGCCCAGGTGCATGCTTTATTACTAATCTCTCCTGAAGCATTAACTACAGAAGAGATTATGGAAACTTTGAGTATCTCTAGGGGAAATGCAAATATGACCTTGAGGGATTTAATTGGATGGGGATTGATTGAAAAGCAGCATAAAGCCGGCGAACGAAAGGAATATTTTTTTGCAGATAAAGATGTTTGGAACATTGCCAGGCAAGTAGCTAAGGAGAGAAAAAAGAGAGAATTAGAGCCTGTACTGAAAGTATTAAATGAGCTTTCATCTGTTCAGGGTGATGATAAAGATCCGGAATATAAAACGTTTAAAAAGTCAATTACAGATATTAATAAGCTTGCCGCAAATGTAGATAAAACATTGGAAACCATGCTAAAAGCTGAAGAAAGCTGGTTCTGGGGATCTGTTTTAAAGGTTTTTAAATAGTCCCAACTCCCACCCTCCATGAAGTGGAGGAGCTTAAAGCCCAAGTGGCTTTATTTTTTAATCCAATCTTTCATTTTTTACTGAAAGTTTAAAATATAGAACAATGAAAGCACTAAACAACCACCTCATTTTATTTGATGAAGAATGCCCAATGTGCCACCTCTATACCAAGGGATTTGTTAAAGCTGGTATGTTGGAATTAAACGGAAGAGTAGCCTATCAGCATATGCCGGCACATGTTTGTCCGCTGGTTGACAGGCAACGGGCAGCCAATGAAATTGCATTGGTTAATACGGAAAATGGCGAAGTAACTTATGGTATAACTAGTTTATTTAAAATCATTGGACACGCCATGCCGGTATTTAAGCCGCTATTTGCATTTGGACCATTCCTTTTCATTATGGCTAAGCTTTACGCTTTGGTTTCCTACAACAGAAAAGTCATTATTCCTGCAAATACCAAATTCAATAGCGTTCAACCCTCCTTTAAACTTCACTATCGTATTGCTTACCTCCTATTGACCTGGTTTGTAACGGCATACATTTTAACTGCTTATGCACATTTATTAAGCAATTATGTTCCACTGGGAAGTGCTTATAGGGAGTATTTTATTTGTGGCGGACAAATATTGTTTCAGGGGATAATTATTAGTTTTTATCGCAAAGAGAAGCTTTGGGATTATTTAGGCAATATGATGACGATCTCTTTTGCCGGCTCACTTCTGTTAAGTTTAGGTTTGCTTGCCCATCAGCTTTTTAATGTCCATCCGGCATTGTATGTTTTATACTTTTTATTTGTAGCGGGTTTAATGTTTTTAGAACATATTCGAAGAAGTAAACTTTTGCAACTGGGTTGGATAATGAGTGTTACCTGGGCAGTTTATCGCCTAATTATTTTGGGTTTAATTTTTAACTTATAGCCGTCATGATTTACAATAAAATAGTATTAGCTGGTGGAAATGGATATTTGGGGGGCTTGTTAGCCAAGCACTTTAGTAGCTTAGCAAACGAAGTGATTATTTTGAGTAGAAAACAAAAAGCGCAAAATGGAAATGTAAGAACAATTTTATGGGATGGGAAAACCGAAAGTGAATGGACCAAGGCTATTGAGGATGCTGATTTATTGGTAAACCTGTGCGGGAAGAACGTCAACTGCAGGTACACTAAACAAAATCAGCAGGAAATAATAAATTCAAGGGTTATTCCTACCCGTTTGTTGAGTAATGTAATACCGAGTTTGCTAAATCCACCTAAGCTCTGGATCAATATTACCTCCGCTACTATCTATCGCCATGCCGAAGATCGCCCACAGGATGAGTATACAGGAGAAATTGGCTACGGTTTTTCTATTGATGTATGTAAAGCCTGGGAAAGTTGTTTCTTCGAAACAGAAACCCCTCGAACAAGAAAGATAGCGCTAAGAATGGGAATTGTATTAGGCCGCAGCGACGGCGCATTTCCAAGATTGCTTAACCTGGTAAAACTTGGTTTGGGCGGCAAACAAGGTGATGGTCATCAGTTTGTGAATTGGGTACATGAACAAGATGCAATTCACAGTATCCAATGGTTACTTAAAAACGAAGCCATTAACGGCGTAGTGAATTGCACTTCTCCAGATGCCGTCACAAATAACATGCTAATGAAAACCATTAGAAAAACCTATGGAATTCCGTTTGGTTTACCAACGCCTGCCTGGTTACTGAGCATTGGTGCAGCAATTATTGGCACCGAAACCGAATTAATTTTAAAAAGCAGGTGGGTTAAACCAGCTGTATTACTTGATAATGGATTTGAATTTCAGTATCGAAAAATTGAAGATGCTGTACATGATATTGTGAGTTTAAGAATTTAAATACGCTCCACGGGTAATTAAGATTCAAATAAATCCAAGCCAAAAATAAAAATGGGAGTAAAAAGAAGATGCCTACCGTCATACTAAAAACCTTAATAGCGGCGCCGATGCAAAGATGTTTCGATTTGGCCAGAAGCATTGATCTTCATGTACACTCCATGAAGTTTTCAAAAGAAGAAGCGATTGCTGGCCGAAAATCGGGATTGATTGACCTACATGAGACCGTTACCTGGAAAGCAAGAAACTTTGGGATAAATTTCACCATGACTAGCAAAGTCAACACTATGGAAAGCCCCGTTTGCTTTATTGATGAAATGATAAAAGGTCCATTTAAAAAGCTACACCATCAACATTTGTTCACATCAATACAGGACGTGACAGAAATGACCGATATTTTTGAATTTAATGCTCCTGCCGGAATTTTCGGGTTGATTGTAGAGCAGTTGTTTCTAAAAGAATATATGGTCGATTTACTGAGGAAGAGGAATTTGATGATCAAAGCTGCAGCGGAGAATGGGCTATTTCAAGACCTAAGCATAGATTAAAGGGATAGACTGGAACTGTAATAAGCCACCAGTAACTAGTCTATCTTTTGAAGGAATACATCGTTGTAGGTAAAGCTAAAAAAAGTCCTGATTTTCATCAGGACTTGAATACTATTTAACTTCTTCGTAATCTACAAAGTCGCCGAGTTTATCCGTTTTACTTTGATCGGGTTTAGGCGGCATATAATCTATAGAAATTGCCCCTTCCGGTTTCGATCTTCGCTGTTGTTGCTGCTGCCCCTGTCCGCTTGCTTGTTGTTGCATTTTGCTGGCCAGGTTATTAAACAGCATCGGCAATATCAATCGAATCAACATTCTGATGATCCAAAGAACTAATATTGCGATGAATATAAATTTAATAAATGCCATTCTTTAATTTAGTGTTGTTACAAATATAGACGTACCAAAATTTATTTTGTTACTTCTTAATTCTTTAATTGCATTCCCATTACAAAATAAAAGGCGAAAATATGAAAGAAAATTTTATTCTTCTACGATTTCTGCCACTCTGCCAACCTGCCCATCTTCCAACCTCACTTTGATTCCGCGTGAGTGAAAAGCCGCTGAGGTAAGTAGTGTTTGAACCACCCCATAAGTAATATTTCCTGATCGTTGATCTTTTTTTAGGATGATGCCAACTTCTAAACCTGGGTAAATATCTTTTCTGTTCTGACCGTTCATTTGCTTCAAAATTCTGAATAAATTTCGATTTTTAGCAAAATGGAAGTAAAAACGTTACTTAGCAAACTTTTCGTTATACATTTTTTCCAGGGCAAACATTTCATCACGCAATTTTGCAGCCTGTAAAAAGTCCATATCTTTTGCGGCTTTCTGCATGTCCTTTTTCGTATTATCTATCGCTTTTTGCAACTCAGCTTTACCCATATATTGTACAATTGGATCGGCCGCAATGCTGATTTCTGCATTTTCTACATAAGCTCTTGCTTTATTATCACTGGCTTCTTGAGAGAAATCAAGTACTGAGGTCTGCTCTAAAATTGCTTCGCGAGATTTACCAACTGTTTTAGGGGTAATGCCATGCTCGAGATTGTAAGCAATTTGAATATCGCGACGGCGGTTGGTTTCAGAAATTGTTTTTTCCATGCTCTCGGTAATTCCGTCTGCATACATAATTACCCTGCCCCGATCGTTACGGGCGGCACGTCCAATGGTTTGAATGAGTGATTTCTCTGACCGTAAAAAGCCTTCTTTATCTGCATCCAAAATGGCTACCAAAGTTACCTCCGGTAAATCAAGTCCTTCACGCAGCAAGTTAATTCCCACTAAAACATCAAATTCCCCTAAACGTAAACCACGAAGAATTTCTACCCTTTCTAAAGTTTTTATCTCTGAGTGGATGTACCTTGTTTTAATGTTTAAACGATCCAGATATTTGGTCAATTCTTCGGCCATGCGTTTGGTTAAAGTTGTTACCAAAATGCGTCCACCATCTTTTATGGTTAAGTCGATTTCATCCAGCAAATCATCTACCTGATTAATTGCAGGCCTGATTTCGATCACCGGATCGAGTAAACCCGTCGGACGAATCACTTGCTCTACCACCACACCTTCCGATTTCTCCAATTCATATTCCGCAGGCGTTGCGCTTACGTATATAGTTTGCGGTGCCAAAGCCTCGAACTCGTTAAAATTTAGCGGTCTGTTATCCAGCGCAGCTGGCAAACGAAATCCATACTCCACAAGGGATAATTTCCGAGATCTGTCGCCACCATACATGGCCCTGATCTGCGGCACCGTAACGTGACTTTCATCAATTACCATCAGATAATCATCTGGAAAATAATCTAACAGGCAGAAAGGGCGCATTCCAGGCTGGCGACCATCGAAGAAACGTGAATAGTTTTCAATTCCTGAGCAATAACCCAACTCCTTCATCATTTCGATATCGAAGTTGGTGCGTTCTTCCAATCTTTTGGCTTCTAACAAATGCCTGTCGGCGATCAACTGGTTCTTGCGGATTTCCAGCTCTTCCTGTATTCCCCAGATGGATTGATTGAACCGATCTTTTGGTGTAACGAAGAGGTTGGCCGGGTAAATGGCCATATCTTCCAACTTTTCCAATGTTTTACCCGATACCGGATCAATAGCAGAAAGTTCTTCAATATCATCGCCGAAAAAAGAAATGCGATAGGCATGATCCAAATATGCCGGGTAAATATCTACGGTATCACCTTTAACCCTAAAAGTTCCCCGTTTGAACTCGGTTGTGGTGCGAGAATATAAAATTTCTACCAAACTATGTAAAAAAGCATTTCTCGAAATCCTTAAACCTACGCCAAAGCGGAAAACCATCCGGGAAAAGTCTTCGGGGTTTCCCATACCGTAAATGCAGGAAATAGAAGAAACCACAATAATATCTCTTCGACCGCTCATTAAAGACGATGTAGTGCGCAAACGGAGTTTTTCAATCTCTTCATTAATGCTTAAGTCTTTTTCAATATAGGTATTGCTCGAAGCGATAAAAGCCTCTGGCTGATAGTAATCGTAATAGGAAACGAAATAATTAACCGAGTTCTCAGGAAAAAAATTCTTGAACTCGCCATAAAGCTGCGCTGCCAAAGTTTTGTTATGACTTAAGATTAGCGTTGGCTTTTGGGTTTGCTCAATTACGTTGGCTATGGTAAATGTTTTTCCGGAGCCTGTAACACCTAATAATGTTTGATAATGTTCGTTGGCGTTTACACCATCAACTAATTGCTTAATTGCATTTGGCTGATCTCCGGTAGGTTTATATTCTGAAGTAATGTTAAATTTCATTGTTAACCAAATTTAGTCAAAATTGGTGTGATAAGCAATTTTGATGATCTCTCTTCCTCGTGTAAAACCTAAAAAAAGTAAGGGGGATTAGGAATTAAAGGGTAAACAGGAAACAGGCAGAAAGGTTAGAAATAGTTGGAATAAAATGAAGAGATTCCAACCGTAGTTCAAAACGATTTAACAGCATTGACTTTTTATTTAATAATTTATTAACCCTACCTCATCGAGTTTAAATCAGCATCAACCTAGTAAATCGAAAGTTGAACTTTTGATTTACTAGGTAAAAAAAATCCTCGCTGAAATTATTCAACGAGGATTTTTAATCAAAACAGTAAAATATCTATTTACTTCCTGCCACTTTCATTGGGTTTGAGCCAACCGACTGGCCTCTAACCGCAGTTGCAGCTTTCATTTTAAATGCTCTGAATTTACTTTCTTTTGCTTTGCCGCCCCAAGCGTTATTACTTGTATCAATATCGGCTGTTTCACGTAATGGATCAACTAAAATTGAAGCTACTTCTTTATCCTTAACATAAAACTTAGATGTCTTCAACTCATTGTGTCTCCAGATTTGGGCAGGAATACGATCAATTTCCTTGGTTCCATCTTTGTACGTGAATTCTACAATAATGGGCATAACTAAACCGCCCTTATTGCTAAAACTCAGTTCGTACAAAAATTTATTGGCGTACTTGGCCTGATCTGCTTCCGGGACCACTTCGTAAGGCATTGCCATCTCTTGTTTTGTTGTTGCAGTCGTATCAACTGTAACCATACCCCTATCATATTTATAATAGAAATCTTGTGCGCCTGTGTTTTTATCAACGTAAAAATTAATTTTCTTATCCTCACGGTTTCTGATTTTGGAAATATCTTCGAAAGCGTTTAAAGCAGGTTTATCTACTTTAACCATTCTGGATCTTGCCGCAGGCACCTCTTTTGGAAAATCAGCTTTCGCAAATTTCACGCTATCCAAAGAGATGTCGCAAGGATCTGTTCCGTAAAACCAACCTCTCCAAAACCAGTCTAAATCTTCGCCGCTGGCATCTTCCATTGTACGAAACAAATCGGCAGGTTCAGGATGTTTAAATGCCCATCTTCTGGAATATTCTTTGAAAGCATAGTCAAATAACTCTCTTCCCATAATGGTTTCGCGAAGGATATTTAAACCTGTTGCCGGCTTTGAGTAAGCATTTGGACCAAAGCGAACAATATTTTCAGAGTTAGTCATAATTGGTTCCAATTCATCTTTCGGCAATTTCATGTAATCAACAATGGTATAAGCCGGGCCTTTTTTGCTCGGAAATTTATTATCCCAAAGTTCTTCCGTTAAGTATTCAACAAATGAATTTAAACCTTCATCCATCCAGGTCCACTGGCGCTCATCACTGTTTACAATCATTGGGAAAAAGTTATGCCCAACCTCGTGGATAATTACGCCCAGCATCCCATTTTTGGTGCTTTCGCTATACGTTCCATCTGCATCGGTACGGCCATAATTGAAACATATCATCGGATATTCCATTCCGTTCGCAGCTTCAATACTTTGTGCTACCGGGTAAGGATATGGGATGGTAAAATCAGAATAAGTTTTAATAGTGTGCGCTACAGCTCTGGTTGAAAACTTACTGTATAAATTATAAGCTTCCTTACCATAAAAACTCATGCACATCACGGTATTGTTGTTGGCCTCAATTTTTTGCGGCATCGCATCCCAAACAAATTTCCGGGAGGAAGTCCATGCGAAATCACGAACGTTGTTGGCATTGAATACCCAGGTTTTCTTCGCAGTGGATTTTTTAGCTTCAGCAGCTTTTGCTTCAGCTAAAGTTTGGATTTCTACCGGAGCTGTAGCTGTTTTGGCGGTGTTGTATCTGCTTAACTGGGTTGGAGTTAACACTGCGCTGTAGTTGATACATTCACCAGTTGATCCAACTAGGTGATCGGCAGGAACGGTCATTTGTACTTTAAAATCGCCAAAAGTTAAGGCAAACTCACCTCTACCTGTAAACTGGTGGTTTTGCCAACCCTGAAAATCGCTGTACACACATAAACGAGGATACCACTGGGTCATGGTGAAAAGATAATTTCCATCTGCCGGGAAAAATTCATACCCACCTCTGCCGCCAACGCTCATCCTATCGGTGATTTTATAATTCCAATTGATATTGAAAATATACTTCTGTCCGGTTTTCAAGGCTACAGGCAAATCAACCCTCATCATGGTTTTATTCACCGTGTATTTCAAAGTCTTCCCTGTTGCATCTGTCAATTTGGTAATGTTGATCCCGTTGCCATTATCGCCCTTGGCACTCAACTGATCAAGTGTTTGCGTAGTTCCTCCGGCTGGCATTTTCGTTGCATCCTGGTAATTTGCACTTTTCGAGGTACTGTGTTCGTTTTCATCCAGCTGCAACCAAATATAAGTTAAAGGATCTGGAGAATTATTGGTATAGGTAATGGTTTCAGAACCCGTTAACATCAGATTCTTTTCATCCAATTCGCACTTAATGTTATAATCGGCCCTTTGTTGCCAATACTTTACGCCCGGCGCACCACTTGCTGTACGCTGCTCATTTGGGGTAGGCAAAATAGTGCCCAACTGCTCAAACTTATTTCCATGGTTGCTACCAGGATTGTTCTGAATGTTTTGAGCCATAGCCGCGCTACCAGAAATAAGAAGCAGGCCTGTTAATGTAAACAATTTATTCATGATCTTTTCTAATGCTAAAAGGGTATTCTTTCTATAGCCATTTTTAAAGCCAGGCTAAACACGGCTGCCGAAATAAACAAAACCCAGCTGAAGCGCCTAATTCTGGTGTAATTAAAAATAATAAATGTAATCAATAAGATTATCAAAACCATGAAAACCTGCCCTGCTTCTAAACCAACATTAAAGCCGAACAAGCCCCAGCCTAGATTTTGGTCTTTCGCAAGCATCATTCTGATGGAGTTTGCAAAACCCATCCCATGTACCAAACCAAAACCCAACGCCAAAAAATAATTTATCTTGATCGATTTTAAGGAAAAGTTCTTTCTAGATAAGTTACTCACAGCAGTGATGACAATAGTGCAGGGAATTAAAAATTCCACCCATTTGCTATCAAAACGAATGATATCGAGCACACTCAAAAGTAAAGTTAGAGAATGCCCTATTGTAAATGCGGTTACCAAAATCAATACCTGCTTTAGATTAGTGTAGCTGTAAATTGCAACCAGTGCCAATATAAACAGCTGGTGATCCAAAGCATCCGCACTGATGATATGGCTCCAACCTAGTTTAAAGTAGAAAATAAAATCTTGTAACGGCATGAATAACTAGATAACCTACGAGATGTGATAGTTTTAAAGCTTAAAATTAAGGTAATAATTCTAAAAAGCTGTCTTTTTCAAAAAACAACGGATAAGTTTACCTAAAATGTTACCGACATCGGGGTTAATAGAGGAATAGATGTCCATTTTGATAAAATTTCGAAGGGAGAGGATCAAGTCCCACATTGAATCACAACATCGTAGTGATAAATTTGTAAATTCGCATTTCATTGATTCAATCATGAGTAAGATAAAATTCTTTTTTGCCATTCTTATATGCGGTTACGTTTGCCTTGCCCTTAATGTGAAACATCCATTACATGTAAGCACAACTGAGTTAAACTACAATCAGCAGGAAAAAGCGATTGAGGTAAGCTGCAGAATTTTTACTGATGATTTTGAATCAATATTGGCCAAAAACTACAAGCAGAAAATAGACTTAGCTAACCCTTTAATTAAAGGTAAAATGGATGAGGTAATTGAAAAATACATCATTTCCCACCTGCAAATTAAGGCCAATGGAAAGCAGATTAACATGCGTTATCTAGGCTTTGAAATCGACCATGAAGCCACCAACATCTACCTGGAAGCAGAAAAAGTTAACACTTTTAAGTCCGTAGAAGTCAGCAATATTATCTTATACGATTTGTTTGATGATCAGATGAGTATCGTTCATATTGTGAAAGGCAAAACCAGAAAAAGCACCAAGATTTTGTATCCAGACAAAAAGTTTACGACAAACTTTTGAGGGTAATTTTGTATTAAAATATTAAATTTCTGTTAAAATCCACTATTTTTAGCATCCCGTTAACATCAAAATCATACCCGCGGGAAGAATTATTTATAACCTTAGTTTAAACATTGCGCTGTTAAAATAAGTTATGCATTTAATCATCTTCTCATCTGTTTTAACCCCCCGGATAAAATACATTTTCAATTTTATCTTTAAGGAAATACTCAAAGGCGAAATAGAATTCACCGGAAACAGTCAATATTTTTTACAGAGCCAACACGTTAAAATCAGTTATGGAGAACAACCATTGGGAGACGAGATTTTTTTTAAAAGCACTTCCATTCTTTTCTCCAACAAGGTCAATGAACTAAATATTAAAACAACCACTTTTGGGGAATACCAGGTGCCATTTCCGGTAGAAAGTTCTACACTTCCTTTTGATGTTTTCGCTGCATCTTTTTTTATTGTAACCAGATATGAGGAATATCTTCATCAGCAAAAAACCGGTGAGGAATTTAAGTCAGTAAATAGCTACCAATATAAATGGAAGATTTTAGACCGACCCATTATCGATGAATGGGCACTGCTAATTAAAAATTTTATCCGCACAAAACATCCCACGATAAATTTCTTAGATAAAAATTTTAGTAGCCAGCCTTGTATAAACTTTAGCATTATACCAAATGCCCCTGAGGGTTTTTTAGGGAAGACCCGGTTTATATTTAGCACTGTATTCAGCAAAGACAACAGTTATTTAAGTTCAAAATTGGATCAATTAACAGGCCTTGGTATTAACAATGAAACGGCTTTAACTGCGCTTGAAAAAACAATTGAGAAGAAAAAAATCAACCCCGTATTTTTTATAAGCTTTCCAAAAGTAGCGATTGAATACATTCAGGCAAATGAAGTCTCCCAAATGCTAACTAACAAAAGCGTTGGCTTATTACTACCTTGTGCAAGTGATAAGGAAAAAATAGATGAAATTAAAAATGGCATATCTAAGCTAAAAAAGATTTTACCCCATCAAATCAATTTAAGCAGTCAGCAACTCGAAACTTTAAAATTCCCGATGTGCTACCTTAACCTACTTAATTCTGGCATTACCACAGATTATTCCATGGGTTATCCGGACATTTCGGGTTTTAGGGCAGGAACTTGTACACCATTTAACTGGTATGATCTGCAGCTGGAAAAGGTGACAGCCCTATTGGTTAAGTCTTATTGTCTAAACGACTCGGCTTTAGTAGATATGAGCTTTGATAATATTAACAAAACACTAAAAGAATATATCGATGCGGTAAAATTCGTTAATGGCCAGTTTGTAAGCAACTGGGAATTACCTCATATTTCAAATCATTTGAAATATAAAAAACTGCAAGCTGCTTTTCATGAAATGAACAGCTAAGCAAGGCATTAATTTTTTGTTTTTACTAAAATCAGTCTGTCAATATTTAGCCTGTTTCGCTCTTTATCGTTTTTGAAATGAAGCGTTAGGGTATTTTGAAATTCACTGATTTCAACATCGCATAAAAACATTTTCTTTTTGGTTTCTTTTTGGCTGTTGTAAAAGGAAATGGGTTGGCTTACCTGTGTTTGCCGTTGCCAGAAAGTAATCTCCGCACCATCGGGAGCAATTTCAACATCGGCAAAAAGTTCATATTTCCCATCGGGAATTTCCTGTAAATCAATTCTGATCTGTGCCCCAGTTGTAGAAATAAAATTATTTCCATTGATAGTGGCTTGTCCGTTAAAACTAAAGTTCATCAATTGTGGATACACCATCATCGTATCCGGAAGATAAACCAAGGTATTTTCATTAGTGGGTTTAGCTGATTTGGAAATGGCTTTTTCGGCATAATAAAATGCTACCGATGTATAGTCGACGGGCTTATTATTTTGCTCCGGACCATGTTCAATGGTGTGAAGAATACTTTTTTTGAAGGGCATTTTATCTGTTAAAAACAGGCGGTAGCCACCTGTTCGGCTGAAGGGCAAGGAATAATCCAGCGAACCATGTAGTGGCAGGCTCATTTTCCGGTCCCAACGATCGAGCAAAGCATACCAACCTCCATTGAAATAATCCTCAGAACCAGTTCCATGCAGGGTCATTTTCCCATCAATCGAGGTATAATCGTCTCCTTCAAAAAATAGCGTCATTCCTGGATTTAAACCTTGCGCCTGCAAAATCGTGGCTACGTAATGTCCTCTACCCTCTCCCTGCAAAAAAACATGTGGTTTACCCATTGCTGCATTCTTATCGTGGTTCCAATGAGTGTAAAGTTTCCCTTCCGTGTTTGAGTTGCGCGGAATGGGCGCATAATACCATTTTGCCTTGATTCTTAGCGGTTCTTCCCTTTCAGTCGAGGTGGCTCTCCGGTAGATTACTTCCAGCTTCGCATTTTTATCAAAAGGCATAGGAAAATAATTGTAGTTGATGTTTTTGGCAGTGCCTGCTAACAGACTTTGCATAGATACGCGACCAAAAGCATAGCCAAAAAAGTCCGCCAGTGGCATATAAACTGCAGGCTGGCTTTCATCATCCCAGGTGATTTTAATATCGATAAGTTTGCTCAATCCTTCAAACTGTTGGGCATTTTCCATTTCGAAACCAACAAAGCGCCCCGGTTTATCTACTTTTAATAACGTAGTGCTCTCACCTGGATTCAGGACTTTGTCCACTGCAAATGCTTGGGCGTTTGCTACAGAAAGAGTCTGCCCTCTGATATCTGCCCAAGTTTTAGAAATTTTCTCCAAAGCCGTTTTCTCATCAGCAGATAAAGCTGGATTAAATGTTTTAACAACAGCTGCCTTACCGAAATTGCGGTACTGGATTTGATAAAACTCAAGTTTCTTCCCTCTAAAAACTACCTTACATCCATTTTTGTATGGAATTGGAAAGTAGCAAAAATAGCCTCCAATCTGGTTGCCACACAGGGGAAGATTAAAGGGCGAAACTTTGCCAGAAAACAGGTCTGCAAACCGGATTGAATAAGACGGCTTTTTACCTCCGTCAAAATAAAAATCGAGCGTATCATTAGTGGGCGTTGGTGTCCAGATCCGATTGATGACCCCCGCACCTTTATCTTCAAAAACAACCTGAACTTCCGTCTGCAGTTTTTCTAATAAAGGAATACTTCCCGCTAAAACCATCATCGTTATTCCCTGTTGTATCATAAGATGAAAATTGCTTTACCACCGCATCGGTATATTGAGGCAGATCAGAAAGATTAATTATCGCTCCAAGCTCAGATTGAATGTTGATGATTTTTCGCTGGGCAAAAACGCGAACGGAAAATAGAATTATAAAAGTAAGGGTAAAAATTTTACAAAGCTTAGCTAAATTCATAGACTGAGGTTAAGAAAATATTTGGTTAGCACTACACTAATACGTTTTAGTGATACGATAACTAAATTAAAAATTATTCTCTGGCTAAGCAATATAAAATGCCAGTTTACTCATTAGCCATAAAGATGTTACCCATTTACCAATCAAAAACAATAAATTAGCCATACCCTTACCCAAAACCTGCAAAATGACAACTTTCGATTTAAGCAAGACGAAATCCATAGCAAACACGTTCATCTCCGAACTTCGTGATGAAAATATTCAAAAAGATTCGATGCGTTTTAGAAAAAACCTCGAACGTATTGGAGAGTTCTTCGCCTATGAAATTAGTAAATCAATGAAATATGTGACTAAAGATGTTACGACGCCTTTAGGGGTTTCGCAATGCGAAGTTTTGGAGCAACAACCTGTTCTGGCTACCATTTTAAGGGCGGGCTTACCCTTGCAGCAAGGGCTATTAAACATCTTTGATAAATCGGAATGTTGCTTCATTTCTGCTTATAGAAAAGTTAAAAAAAGCGGCGACTTCGTGATCCAAATGGATTATATCTCTAGCCCGGATCTGGATGGCAAAATATTAATTATGGCCGACCCTATGCTGGCCACCGGACAAAGCATGGTGATGTGCTGTAAAGAATTAATGAATAGATATCAAATTGCCGAGCTACACATTGTAGCCGCTATTGCCAGTACCGAGGGCGTAATTCACGTAAAAGCCAATCTACCAAAGGCTAAACTTTGGCTGGGTGCCATTGACGAGGAAATGACCAGCAAATCTTACATTGTTCCAGGCCTAGGCGATGCCGGAGATTTGGCTTACGGAGAGAAAGTATGATCAAGATGTGGATCTTGTAAAAAAGTAACAGAGATAAAAAAATGAACGTTCTTTTTGTTTGCAGTAGAAATAAGTGGCGAAGTGCAACGGCTGAGACAATTTTTAAAAACCACAGTCAACACCAGATTCGCTCTGCAGGCACTGCACCATCTGCCCGGATCAAATTAAACCCACGCCATATATCGTGGGCAGATCTCATCTTCGTAATGGAAAAAAAACATAAACAAATAATAGCGGAAAAGTTTAATGAGGAGATTGTAAACAAGCGGATTATCACTCTGGATATTCCAGATGATTATCAGTACATGGATGAGCACTTAATTGAAGAATTACGCACTAAAACGCAAGACTATCTATTATTAACATAGATGATCTACTTTTGTAAAAATATTTTAATGAAAAAACATATCTTTTTCGACCTCGATCATACCATCTGGGATTTTGATCGGAATGCCGAAGAAACCCTGAACGAACTCTACCATACCCATAAATTACAGGAACTGGGCTTACAATCGTGCTCCGATTTCATTTTAAAATATACGGAGAACAACCATCAGCTTTGGGCAGATTATCACCTTGGAAAAATTACCAAAGAATTTTTACGGGCAGAACGTTTCAGCAAAACCTTTATTCAATTAGGTATTCACCCCGATTCGGTACCGAACCAATTTGAAGATGATTACGTCAGTATTTCTCCAACCAAGACGAATCTCTTTGAGGCTGCTGAAGAAGTTTTGGCTTATTTACAGCAAAAATACTCTTTGCATATTATTTCAAATGGATTTAAGGAAACGACATTGACCAAAATGAATTTATCCAACTTAAATCCTTATTTCGAAAACGTAATTATTTCTGAAGATGTGGGCGTTAATAAACCAAACCCACAAATTTTTGAATATGCACTGGATAAAGCCAAAGCAACAAAGGCAGAGAGCATCATGATCGGAGATAGTTTGGAAGCAGATGTTTATGGTGCATTAAATTTTGGTATCGAAGCTATTTTCTTCAATCCTTTAGAAAAGGAAAAACCTGCCGATGTAGCCAAACAAATTACTCATTTGAAAGAATTAATGCTGCTTTTCTAATTGTTATTTTATCTTTATTAAATGACAAGCTCGAAAGTGAATACATCGATACATAAAATTGTGAATGCTTACAAAAACAAGCTATCACATTATGATGAAGAAGTTTTTCAGGTAACCCCACCCATAAATGGTTGGAGTTATAGCGAAGTGTATTCACATATATTCGATGCCAGCTTATTATCGCTAATTGCCTTAGAGAATAGTGCCCAAGGCAAAGGTGAAAAGGAAGCGACTCATTTTGCAGTTAAGGTTATTTTATTTCTTGGCGCCTTCCCTCCGTCGCAAAAATATAAAGTACCTAAGCGGTTGATAGCCCGAGTAAAAAAAATAACTAAAGCCGAAGCTTTAGACTTCATTCTGGAATTTGAGGAATCGCTAACGAAAATTTACCCGCTAGTTGCAACAGCCGATAGAACGATCAAAACCAAACATCCCCGTTTAGGATATTTAAACGCAAAACAATGGCTTCGTTTTATTGAAATTCATCTCAAGCACCATTTAAAACAGTTGGTTAGAATTGAGGAGAGTTTTAAACGATAAAAATAATTGCTCATATTTGATTAAACGGATGAGGTTTATGAAACACTTATTTTATTTCTTTGCTTTAACGATTTTATCTTCGTGCAATAGCGAAAAAAAAGAAGATAAAAACGCAGTTATTTCTACTCCTGGCGGGCTGGAAGGATTGCGGAAAGGCACTAACACTAACACGACTAAAGCGCAGACCATAGGCAAAACATTAATATTTAATCCTAAACATGGCGAGCCAGGCCATACCTGTGATTTGGCAGAAGGTGCGCCGTTGAATCAAGCCGCAACTACACCAGCTCAAAAACCCGCCGCGCAAACACAGCCCATTGCAGTTAACCTACCAGCAACATCTACGGAAACCAGCAGTGGAAAAAACTTAAATCCTAAACATGGTGAACCAGGGCACAGATGCGATATTGCCGTTGGTGCGCCATTAGATTCGAAACCAGTTCAAGCAGCACAATCACCTACGGGCAAACCAGTGGTTTCCCAAACTGTAAATACCAAAGCGGCCAAAGGAATGAATCCTCCCCATGGCCAACCAAACCACCGATGTGATATTGCAGTTGGTGCACCATTGACTTCTGAAGGGGTTCAGCCGGCAACGACAGTGACCACACCTCCAACTACTATTGCGCCAGCAACTGTAAAAACTGCTGAAAACCAGACCGGGGGCTAAACTAATCAAAAACATGGTGAAGCAGACCACTGATGCGATATTGCAGTGGTGCACCATTCAGTTGATTAACGCACATTTTTTTACATCTTTGCGCCAATGAAATTACCAGCCCTAAAAGGTTTTGATGAAGAAGCATTTAATAAGTATTTAAAAAATACAGGGTGGTTGATGTTTGGCCGCATCCTGAGTATGATTGTTGGCTTTGTGGTCACCAGATTTCTGGGGCCGAGTTCATTTGGAGATTTAAGCTTTGCTGATGCTTTTACTGCAATTGCGGCTGCAATTGGAGCGTTAGGATTGGACACCTTCGTGATTCGGGAAATTATAAATGACCCAACCAAAAAAGATGAAATACTGGGAACTTCATTATTATTAAGGTTAACAGTTAATTTACTCTTGATCCCTGTTTCAATAGGCTTATATTTATTGTTCCATCATCTTTCCGATAAGCCCGGAGAACCCTTAACGTATGTAGTGGCGTTGCTTTCATTTGCAGCTTTTTTTAAATCTTTCAACGTAATCGACTCTTATTTTCAATCGCAGGTGCAATCAAAATATGTTGTTCAGGTCCAAAATATTTGTGTAATCGCTTCTGCTGTTTTCAAAATTATCCTCGTGTATTTAAAGGTGCCGGTGATTTGGTTTGCCTGGGCACTCGTTTTCGATGGTTTTATCCTGGCATTAGGGCTAACGATCAGGTATCATTCCAAAGGATTTAGCATCTTTAAATGGCATTTTAAAAAAGAACGGGCGAAATCCTTATTGAAACAATCAGCACCGTTAATACTATCGGCGGTAATGGTTTCTATTTACATGAAGATCGATCTGGTGATGTTAAAAAGTGAAGGAAGTGCCGCCGTCGGGATATATGGTGCTGTAGCAAAAATTAGCGAAGCCTGGTATTTCATTCCGGTTGCGATTGTAACCTCAGTTTTTCCCGCATTAATTCATGCCAGGAAAACCGATCATGCCCGATATATTAAAAGACTGCAAAACTTGTATGATTTACTAGTGGCAATCAGCTTACCTGTGGCACTAATAATCACCTTCAGCTCCACTATCATTATCGATATTATTTATGACAATCGCTTTGCAGAAGCAGAAAATATGTTGCCCATCCATATCTGGTCAGGCGTGTTTGTTTTCTTAGGTAGTGCCAGCTCACAATTTCTTCTTGCTGAAGGATTTACCAAAATCTCCTTTTACCGAACTGCAGTTGGTGCAATAATAAATATACTTCTTAATTTCTGGCTAATCCCGCTGTATGCAGGCGTTGGTGCATCTATTGCAACATTAATTGCATGCGCAAGCTCCGCATTTTATCTTTTACTTATCCCTAAAACCCGTCAGCAAGGAATAATGATGTTAAAATCGTTATTTTTGATCACAGCATTTCAAAAAATATTAAAACGTTGAGCACTTTAAAAGCACTTTCTACATTAATTGCAAAACCTAACAGGCTAAAAGCATTATTATCATACGGACATAAAGGTTATTTGAACAGCATTGGCTGGTTCACGGCCTTTGATAAAAAACAAGCGGTTGATGGGAACGGCAAAGCCCTTCCGTGGGTAACTTATTCTTTTATCGATTTTATTAACGAACGGCTCAATAAATCTCAACATATTTTCGAATATGGTTCTGGAAATTCTACAATTTTCTACGCAGAGAAAGCCGGATCTGTCACCTCTGTTGAGCATGATAAAGGCTGGTTTGATAAGGTAAAAGGAACAAGTCCGGCAAACGCAGAAATGATCTTTTGCGAGCTCCAACGCGATGGAGAATACGCAAAAAAGGCAGCGTTGTTAGGTAAAAAATTCGATATCATTATTGTTGATGGTCGCGACCGCGTACGATGCTGCAGATACAGCTTAGAGGCTCTAAACCCAACGGGCGTGATTGTTTTAGATGATAGCGAACGTGAATTTTATGATGATGCACGTACTTTTTTAAAAGAACAAGGCTTTAAGGAACTTAGTTTCAGTGGAATTTCTCCGGGATTTTTCTATGAAAAAGCAACATCGGTTTTTTATAAAACCGACAACTGTCTGGGCATTTAATCCCCAATGTTATGTTAAGCGAAGAAGTTAAAACAGCCTACGATAATTTTTATACCAATAGTGATGTAGCCTGGCGCATGCTTGGTGCTAAATATAAGGCAAAAAACATTGTTGATGTTTGTGAAGGAATCAGGCCGAAAAAGGTTTTGGAGGTTGGTGCTGGCGATGGGAGTATCTTACATTTTCTAAATGATTGGAACTTCGCGCCGGAGCTTTATGCCTTGGAAATTGCTCAAAGTGGTGTCGATATCATTAAGGATAGAAAATTATCTCGTTTAAAGGAAGCGCGGACTTTCGATGGGTACAAAATTCCCTACGAAGATGATAGCTTCGATTTAATTATTCTCGCACACGTTTTGGAGCATGTGGAACATGAGCGCATCCTTCTTCGCGAACTAAAACGGGTAGCGAAGTATATTGTAGTAGAAGTACCAAAAGATTACCGTTTTGGTGTAGATAACCGCATGAAACACTTTTTGGATTATGGACACATTAATATGTACACGCCAACCTCATTGAGGTTTTTATTGCAAAGCGAGGGATTGGAAATTCTGGAAGATAAGGTTTCGATGACTGCGCCAGAAACTGTAAAATTTAATGAATTTATCAATAGGAAAGCGCCTAAAACCTTTACAAAAAATTTAAAAATCGAACTGGAGTACAAGATTAAAAAAACTTTAGGGAATTTGCTGGGAAGAAAAAAACAAGAACAATTTGCAAACGCCTATACCGTTTTAACGCAGAAATCAGATTCTAATCTGCATATTTTCTAATTAGTAAACCTCATGAGCTCGTCATCCGGAATTTATTTCAGGATCTTAAAATAGCGATGCTGAAATAAATTCAGCAGGACGTATCGGATAGATGATGAAAAAATAAATCAATGCAAAACCTCGCCCCTATAGCCCTTTTTGTTTACAATCGTCCGCAACATACCGAACGAACAATAAAATTTCTGCAGAAAAATAATCTGGCGAGAGAGAGTAGGTTATTTATTTTTTCTGATGGAGCAAAAACATCAAACGACGAAGAAAATGTTGCAGAAGTAAGAGCCATTATCAATAAAGTTGATGGTTTTAAATCTGTAAAAGTATTTGAGCGGAAAGAAAATGCTGGTTTAGCAAACTCTGTTATAGAGGGGGTAACCAAACTGATCAAGGATTATGATCAGGCAATTGTTCTGGAAGATGATTTGGTTACCTCACCACATACTTTAAGCTATTTTAACGATGCGCTAAATCGCTATCGCGATGAAGTAAAGGTAATGCATATCGGCGCTTACATGTATCCATTGAAAGCAGAGGGCTTACCACAGTCATTTTTTTACAGAGCCGCCACCAGCTGGGGATGGGCGACCTGGGGAAGAGCATGGAAGAATTTCGAGCCGAACATTGAAACGCTAATCAAACAATTTGATAAGAAGAAAAAATCGGCCTTTTCCATAGAAAATAAAATGAATTTCTGGAAGCAGATGCTCGAATTCAAAAAAGGCAAAAACAACAGTTGGGCCATTCGCTGGTATGCCTCGATATTTTTGAAAGGCGGCTTAACACTAAACCCATCCCAGTCTCTGGTGAATAATATTGGGCATGACGGAACCGGTGTACACTCTGGAATCAACGATATTTATAACGTGGTAATCAACCCAAAACCCATTACTGAATTTCCAGAGGTAATAGAAGAAGATAAGAAAGCCTATCAAATCATCAAAAGCTTTCTATCTACCAGAAAAGGAAATATGGTTTTGAGGGTGAAACGTTTTGTAAGAGAAAAGTTAGCGCAATATTTTACTAAATAATCAGATTTATTCTTAGTAATTTGGCTTCCCGAAGCTAATAATATGAGAATAACATCCCTGCTTTTACTATTCCTTTCAATAACTACCTATGCTCAACATGCGCCAGAACCTTATGGCGCCCTTCCTTCAAAAAGGCAGCTTGGCTGGCATGATGTAGAGGTGTATGGCTTAATTCATTTCACACCTACTACCTTTGAGAATAAAGAATGGGGGTTTGGTGATGCGAACCCAAAAACCTTTAATCCGGCTAATTTCGACGCTGAACAAATTGTTGCCGCAGCTAAAGCAGGTGGACTAAAAGGAATTATTCTGGTAGCTAAGCACCACGATGGTTTTGCATTATGGCCCACCAAAACAACAAATTATAATATTACTAAAAGTCCGTTTCGAAATGGAAAGGGAGATCTGGTAAGAGAAGTGGAGCAGGCGGTAAGAAAAGCTCGCTTAAAATTCGGCATTTATTGCTCGCCCTGGGACAGGAATAATCCGCTTTATGGCACCGATAAATATTTAGCAATCTATCAAGCGCAGCTTAAAGAATTATACGGCAACTACGGAGAATTATTTATGAGCTGGCACGACGGAGCAAATGGTGGTGATGGTTATTATGGCGGAGCCCGAGAAAAAAGGTCTATTGATAACACGACCTATTATGACTGGGCAAACACCTGGGCGATTACCAGAAAAATGCAACCTATGGCCAATATCTTTAGTGATATCGGACTTGACATCAGGTGGGTGGGAAACGAAGATGGGCATGCCGCGGAGACCAGTTGGGCTACTTTTACGCCCATGCCACCGAAAGGAAAAAATGTTGCAGTACCTGGTCAGGCAAATTATCCTGAGAGTCCGGAGGGAATAAGAAACGGCAAATTTTGGATGCCTGCAGAATGTGATGTTCCTTTGCGAAAAGGCTGGTTCTATCATCCTACCGAAAAACCAAAAACTCCTGAAATGCTTTTCGACCTGTATCTAAAAAGCGTGGGACGAGGCGCCGGCTTGGATTTAGGCTTAGCGCCAGACACACGGGGGCAGCTACACGATGATGATGTGTTAGCACTAAAAACGTTTGGGGAAATGGTTAAAAACACGTTTGCGAATAACTTTGCCAAAAATGCAAGCATAACGGCCAATAATACGCGGGGAAAAGATTATCTCGTAAATAAGTTGATTGATAATAATAAGGAAACTTATTGGGCCACAACAGACAATACCCATACTGCAAGTTTGGAGATTAATTTGAAATCGCTTAAAACATTTGATATTGTAAGTCTGCGAGAATATATCCCGCTTGGGCAAAGAGTAGAAGCTTATAATATTGAGATATTGGAGAATAACAGCTGGAAAAAGATTTATGATGGAACCAGTATTGGCGCGAAAAGGTTAATCAAATTTGATCAGCCTGTAACCACAAACAAAGTAAAAATCAACATTACTCAATCTCCGGTTTGTATTACCTTGAGCGAAATCGGATTGTATAAAAAAAGTTTATAAAGGCTTTTTTGCCTGCAAAATAATGTAGGGCGATAAGGCCTGGCTTTCAAAAGGAATAATTTTAGTAAAAACTTTACCAGTTAACCATACAGCTTTTTTGAAAAGCTTAACTCCGGCAGATTTCTGACTTTCGTTTTCTAGCCAAACACTAAACCTGCCAAAGTAGCCTGATTTAACTTCGTTCATCCCTGCTTTTTCGCAAATGGATTTTAGAAATTCAGGGTTCATGCTATCGATGTTATGTTTATCGTAATTTTCTTTATCGAAGTTTTTTTGGAACCAGCCATTTACCGCTTTAAAGTTTGGAAGAGTGATGAAAAGTGTTCCACCTGGCTTTACGAAGGCAATATGGCGGTTTATAATATCAGCAGTATCGTTAAAATGCTCAATTAAACCACAACTTAAAACTAAATCATATTGCTGATCTGGGTGATAATTGAATAAGTCGGTTTCTATAATATGAATATCTTTTTCTTTCAAGCCATTTTTTTCCAACAAATCGACTACCACTGGCGGATGAATAAAATAATCCAACAGCGTTACCTCCAGCTTAAGATATTTCTTCAAAAAAACGGCATAATAACCTGGAAACCCGCCAAGTTCAATAGCTGTTTTAACATTATTTTGAGCAACAATTTCTCCGAGCTGGCGATGGAATACATAATTTGCTGGAATTTGGACTGCAAGTCCTTTTTTACTTTCCCAATAATTTACCCAAAAATTTCTGTCGGTTAATAAATTCGCCATATTTTAAAATAATTCCAAAGGCCAAAGAAACGGAAAAGAAAAGTGATTGGAAAGGTAAATTAATAAAATGTGAGGTACTGGACCGTTTAATTGCCAAGGTATTTAAACCAAAAAACAATCCAGTAACTCACAGCTAGCTTACTTCAAATCTTTCAAAATCTCCGCAACAGCTTTTTCCAACTGCGGATCTTTGTCAGCCAATCGATCTTCGAAGGTGTTTTTTACGAAGATATCTGGCTTAACACCTTCGCTTTCGAGGTTCTTGCCATCCATCGTATAACATCCCCATGAAGGTAAACGGTAAGATGATCCATCGACCAAACTTTTAGCTGAAGTAAAAATAATCCAACGGTAGGTTTCGGTTCCAATGATTTTACCCAATTTCAATTGCTTGAAGCCAGCAGCAGTCATTTCTGCATCGCTTAGCGATTGTTCATTTATCAGCAGTACAATAGGTTTTGCTGCCGGACCGAAGTTACTTTGCGGTGCCAATTTACCACCGCGGTACTTCCACTGCAAATACGGACGTTGAGAAAGAAACTTCAACACTTCATCATGCACATTCCCCCCTGTATTATAACGTAAATCTAAAATGATGGCATCTTTGTTTTCTTCCTGAGCGACCATATCCAAAAGGAAAGTTTCCAATTCACCACCTCCCATATTTTTCATATAAGAATAGGCAATGCGATTATTCCCCCATTTATCTACATTCTTACGGTTGTTCGAGATCCACTCATCGTAAAGATTCCCACGTAAAATTCCGGCACTTTCAGGATGGATGTTTACATAAATCTGTTTGCCTTTTCTATCAAAGGTCAAAGTCATCTCTTTATCTAATGATGGCTTGCTGAAGTAGTAATCTCGATCAATATTTTCATCCACCTTAACGCCATTTACCTCTGTTAAAATATCTCCTGGTAAAATATTGGTTCCTGTACGTGCAGCATTGCTTTTTGCTGCAACCCGCTCTACTTTCAAAGGGTTGTCATTGTCGAAAATAATCCCGGTTTCGTTAGTGGTATAAGTTAAATTCTTTCTCTCCTCGGCACCTGCACTGTTAAAGCCCATGTGCGATGAATTCAATTCTCCGAGCATATCGTTCAGTAAAATCCTTAAATCGCTGCGGTTATTTACATAGGGAAGATAGGCCGCATAACGGTTTTTCATCTTCTCCCAATCCACACCATGAAATTTTTCATCATAGAAATTTTCATCCAAACCCACCCAGGTTTCGTAAAACATCTGGTTAAATTCAGCATTTAGGTTCCTTGTAAATTTATAGCCATGATCGATCTTATCAAGCTTATTCCCTTCTAAAGTATATTTATTGATCACGCCTCTGGAAAGCACAAAAAACTTATCTCCGGCTTGAACCATTGAATAATCACCCCCATCTGCAACTTTTTCCGTTTTATTCGCTTCAAAAGGTTCAATAGTTGTTCTGTAAATACCAGGTGCGCCACCCTCATGATTCGATGAATAAAAAACGTAGGTTTTATCGCCCTTAGCATAAGCATCTGTACCAAACTGACCTCCAAAAGCAGGACCAACCAGTTCAATTCTGTCCAAAATATCTTGCGTATTGATGGTAATCACAGCCGCGGGTTTAGGCGTTGGCTTTACTTCAGTTTTCTTTTTAGCGGTATCTGCCTTTCCTTTTTTGGTTTTCGTTTCAACAATTGCTGGCTTAACCTCGGCAGGTTTGGTTTCCTTAAATAAATCATCAAATTTATCCGAACGGTAAGGCTCATCGTAATTGTTCAAAGCCATTCGGTAAATGTGCGCATTCGACATTCCTGTTGGATAAGAGGGTTTTGTGCGGGCACTGGTGAAGAAAATGTATTTGCCATCTGGCGACCATGACGGGCCGGTTTCTGTTACGCCAGTATTGGTGAGGTTGATTGTCTTATTGTTTTTTAAGTGATGAACTACGATATCCTGCTCAAAATTTCGATAGACGGTAAATAAAAGATATTCATCATTTGGAGAAAAACTTGGCGCTGAATTTTGAAAAGCCCAAAACTCATCGGTTACAAGGGTTTTGCTATCAAAAGTTTTCAAGTCCATTAACCTCAACTCGTTTCTCCCACTTAAGTAAACCGCCATCGTTTTGGCTTTATTTAGGGTGATATCTCTATTGTTCGCTTTATCTTTTGTAAGTTGTTTAATCGTCCCTTTTCCATCGCCGGTAATGGTAAACCAGTTTTGAAAACCATTTGCTGTTTGACTAAAAAGAATAGTTTTATTATCAGCAAGCCACTTACATTCCATAGCCCTTTCGCCGCTATTGGTAATTTTCCTAACGAACTTGCCATCAACATCACTTACAAAAACTTCACCGCGAGAAATAAAGGCGATTTTTTTTCCATCTGTTGAGGCATCAAAAGCAGAAATGTTTGCCCGCACATCATATTCTTGCTCTTTACTCAATACCTGATTTCTTGATGTACTGATGCTTACTTTTTCTGTTTTCTTAGCAGCAACATCATAGGTGTAGAGCTGATAATCTTTCTCAAAGACTACAATCGTTCCGTTTGCAGCAACAAATGGACGCTTAATAGAAGTTTCGAATTTTGTTAAGCCTGTTTTCTGTCCGCCAATAAAGGTGTAAAGATTATATTCTTCATTACCTTCATCAGATACGAAAAATACGTTGCCTGTCCGATCAATGCTGGTCCAAAAATCTTTTCCGATGTAATCGGTATAGCGCTTATAAGTTTTGGTTTTAGGATTGTAAGATTGAATATCAGGATTGTAAGCGCCTTTATAATGCTTGCGGTTAGGAAATCGCATACTTTCCCAGGTATCATTAAAAAACAATTCTCCCGTAGGCGACTCTGCAATATGGTGCGTAGTATTGAAATAGTTATTGAATAAACGTGTTGCCGTACCGCCATTAATACCAACCTTATAGCTGGAAAAAGAATTGTATCTACCTGAAGTGAAGTAGATTGTTTTTGAATCCCAACTCCAGTTATCCACTTCATCAGATGCATCATTAAAGGTAATTTGTTTAATCTCGCCCCCATTTATTGGCATCAAATAAACATCATTATTTCCAAATTGGTTGGAAGAAAATGCCAGCCATTTCCCATCAGGAGAAACTTTTGGATTGATCTCCTCTCCTTGCATGGCTGTAATCCGGTCGGCAACCCCACCTTTTACCGGCACTTTCCAAATGTCGCCATCATAACTGAATACTATGGTTTGCGCATCGGGCGTTAAAGCTGGATAAGATGCAAAATACGTTTGATTTTGAGCAAATGAATGACAAGGCAACAAAAACGCCATTGCTGTGAGCGATTTTAATAGGGATTTGATCATGATTTTGTTAGTTTGGCTTTGGTTGGATGAAATTACACAACAGATTTTACATTCGTAAACAATAAAATGTATTTTTGATTGATTTGAAAGTTGTACACCTAAATACTTATGACGGGAATGGCGGAGCTGGCAGAGCCTGTTTACGCTTAAGCGATGCACTAAAAGCCAGCGGAATTGATTCAAAGGTTTTGGTTTACTATAAGTTTGGGCAGAATCCAAAAATTGATACCTTCAGCAAAACACCGATTCAGAAAGCGATGGCCGTTTATAACATCTTATCAGAGAGATATTATGCAAAATGGTTAAGTAAATCGGTTAAAACCCCTTTTAGTTTGCAGTGGTTTGGTAAATCTATTAAAAACCATCCTGATGTTAAAAATGCAGATATTATTCATTTGCATTGGATAAACCACGGTTTTCTTACGCCTAAGTTTTTAGCAGAGCTTGATGAATTGGAAAAACCAATCGTTTGGACTTTTCACGACAGCAATGCTTTTACAGGCGGTTGCCATGTAAGGTATGGCTGTGAAAATTTTCATCAGCAATGCGGAAACTGCCCTATTTTGAAGATAAGTGGCGATAATGATATCTCTCATAAAACCTGGTTGCGCAAACAGAAAGCTTACGGCGAATTAAACTTCCATATTATAGCGCCCAGCAACTGGATGGCAAAATCTGTAAAGTTTAGCAGCTTGTTGGGTACCCGGAAAACTTCAGTGATACCGAACACCATCGAAACGAATGTGTTCAAGCCTTATGTAAAATCGGAGGCAAAAAAAATATTGAAAATTAACCCTGATAAATTTGTATTAATGAGTGGTTTTATGCCCTCAAAAAACGACAAACATAAAGGAACGCCTTATTTAATCGAGGGGCTCGAAATTTTATCCCGGCGCACAGGCATTCAAAAATCAAATATCGAACTTGTTATTTTTGGAAATAAGGAGAACGCAGAAATGCCTGAGTTCCCATTCAAAACGACTTTCCTTGGCACCATTAATAAAGATGATCATTTGGCCAAATGTTATTCAGCCGCTGATGCTTTCATCACGCCATCTTTGGAAGATAATTTACCCAATACGGTGATGGAAAGTTTGGCCTGTGCCACGCCAGTAATCGCTTTTACTACAGGCGGCATCCCAGATATGGTAAAGCACATGCAAAACGGATACCTGGCCGAATATGAAAATGCAGAAGATTTAGCCAATGGCATCGAGTGGTTGTATCATCGCCCAAATAAAGAAGAGATACAAAAGGCTGCAAGGTTAAGCATATTATCTGATTTCTCTGAAGAGGTAATTGCAGCTGAACACATTCACTTGTATGAAACCCTGATCAATTTACAGCCGAAATAATATGGAACTCGCTGAAAGCCATCTTGATAATATTAAGGCCTTGAAATCGGCAATTCTGCAGAGTCGTTACAGGGCAGCGGCTCTTGTTAATAAAGAACTTCTATCCCTTTATTTTGCGGTAGGTAAATTTATTTCCCAAAAAATTGAAGAGGAAAAATGGGGTGCAAAAGTTATCGAAAATCTATCAGCTGATTTACAAGTTGAGTTGCCAGGTTTAAGAGGTTTTTCCGCAACCAACATGAAACGAATGAGACTCTTTTTTGAGTCGTGGCAAGAACAAACTGTAATTAGACCGACAGTGTCGGCCAAATTACAAATTATTGATTTAGAGGAGATTAAATTTAGACCAACAGTGTCGGCCCAATTAGAAAAATCATTTTTTGGGCTAAGTTTTTCACACCATTTAGAAATCATACAAGGCACTCAAAAAATAGAGGAGAGAATCTTTTATATTCAAAAAACAGCCTCAGAATTTTGGAGTCTAAGCACATTGAAAAATCATTTAAACAACCAAACTTTTCAAAAAACTGGCAGCTTACCCAATAATTTCTTAAAAACAATTACCAATGATGAAGCTAGGCAAAAAGCCTTGCAATCATTTAAAGATGAGTACCTATTAGATTTCATTAATATCGAAGATAATGATGAGAAAGATGAACGGGTTTTAGAAAGCGAAATCGTTCAAAATATCAAGAAATTCTTAATGTCATTGGGATCAGACTTTGCTTTTATTGGCAATCAATATCGGTTAATTATAGAAGATGAAGAATACTTTTTAGACCTTCTATTTTTTAATCGGCGTTTACAATGTTTGGTGGTCTTTGAGCTGAAAACCGGCAAATTTAAGCCAGAATATATGGGCAAAATGAATTTTTATTTATCAGCTTTAGATGAATATGTAAAGCAACCTCACGAACAACCATCAATTGGAATTATTCTCTGTAAAGAAAAGAAAAATAAGATTGTAGAGTTTTCTTTTAGAGATTTTAATAAGGCAATGGGTGTTTCTACCTATAAAACCAGTCATGTTTTACCGGCAGCATACAAAGGCGTTTTGCCAGATGTTGAAACCCTTAAAAAATTAATGGACTAACAATGCCAAAACTAACTGTCATCACCATCGTATACAATAATGTCCGGGATATTGAGCGAACAATCAACTCTGTGCTTAATCAAACCTATACACAAATAGAATACATTATTATCGATGGTAAATCTACAGACGGCACATTAGCAATTATTGAAAAATACAAAAGCAATATTTCCAAAATCGTTTCTGAACCTGACAAAGGGATTTATGATGCGATGAATAAAGGACTGGCCTTGGCTACAGGAGATTATGTTTTGTTTATGAATTCGGGCGATCAAATATATGATGAGCAAACTGTAGAGGATGTTTTTGCTTCGGCCATAGGTGCTGATATTTATTATGGTGAAACGGAAATGTATAATGATAATTGGGAAAGCCTGGGACGACGAAGGCATGAGGCACCGGAAAAATTCGACTGGACGAGCTTTAAATATGGAATGAACATCAGCCATCAGGCTATTTATATTCGCCGGAACATTATAGCCCCCTATGATTTAGCTTACAAATACAGTTCAGATATCGATTGGATTATTAAGGCTGCCAAAAAAGCTTCAAGCATTGTGAATGTTCATCGCTATGTGGCCAAATATTTGGTTGGCGGAATGAGTAAGAAGAAACACCGTGAAAGCTTGAAAGAGCGGTTTAAGATCTTCACCAAATATTATGGGTTAATCCCAAATATTTTTAATCACTTGATTATTGCAGGTAATTTGGCTTTTTATTTTCTTAAGCATAGAAGAACGAATGATTAGCATATGAATGAAGAACTTAAAGAGCTCCTCAATTATTATGAAGAGGAAAAAGCATTACTAGATTCATTAATTAAGGAAGATCTTATTGATTATGATTATAAGTCTGCTGGGTTACATTCTAAGGTTCTTTTTAAAATCGAAAATCAAACAAGATTACTAAAATCATTAATAGACCCACTGGCGGATGAAAAAAAGAGACTAAGTAGTCAAATCGAATTTTTCTTAACACAAGCCGATCTAAGTGAATCTAATGACTATAGGATATTTATGCTTGCACAAATTGATAAAAAACTCGACAAGTTACATAAACACAAACCTAAATATTTTAATGATGGACAAGAATTTGACGATGTCATTTTCGACCTGGTTGAAAAACGGGTCAAAGGTTTCACTTTCCGCTTAAAAGAATCGGCAAATCTCTAT
Organism: Pedobacter sp. MC2016-05; assembly: GCF_026239735.1. GTDB lineage: Bacteria > Bacteroidota > Bacteroidia > Sphingobacteriales > Sphingobacteriaceae > Pedobacter. The sequence continues at coordinate 506,537 of NZ_JAPIVT010000001.1, read as the reverse complement.
TTGGATTTCTCTATTAAAAATAGTTATTTAAGGATAAAGTTAACTCCATTTTCGAAGCTTCGTGATTATCTTAGCGTAGATAAATCAGAGATTGTCAATTTAAAGCAGATTGGATTCAGGAAAAATAAATCTAAGAAATACCTTCGGTACAAATATCCTTTAGTGCAATTTAAAGATTCGATTTTTATAAAAACAATCGTTAGCCGAGTTATTTATGAAGTATTTTTCTATCACGATTTGGATGCCGTAACAACCTTAGAAATTAAAGGTTAATCATAAATTCAAAAAACAAAAATTCCCATAAAGCTGTATTTAATACATCACCTATTAAAAACAGAAAGATTATGGGACAATTAAGTAACCGCACAATAGCTGTACTTTCAGAAAGCGGATTTGAAGAAGTTGAATTAACCGAGCCAGTAAAAAGGTTAAAAGAAGAGGGGGCAACCGTTCACATCATCTCCTCTAAAAGTGGAAAAATTAAAGCATGGGATCAGGATCACTGGTCGATAGAAGTCGATGTAGATAAAACGATCTCGGAGGCAAATGCTGATGATTACAATGGCCTGCTTTTACCAGGTGGTGTAATTAATCCAGATGAATTGCGTGTAAATGAAGATGCAATTGCTTTCGTGAAATCATTTTTTGCAGCTGGAAAACCTGTTGCAGCCATCTGCCATGGTCCACAAACATTAATTAATGCTGATGTTGTGGAAGGCAGAAAATTAACATCAGTTAAAAATATTTCGCAGGATTTAATAAACGCTGGAGCACTTTGGAGCGACGAGGAAGTGGTTGTAGACCAAGGTTTGGTGACCAGTAGAACCCCGAAAGATTTGCCTGCATTCAACGATAAAATTGTAGAGGAATTTGCCGAAGGCGTACACGAAGGGCAACACGCCTAAATGTTTTGGACGCTCTTTCTAGATTCACTCAAAAAACGGTTGGCAATTTGTCAACCGTTTTATTTATAACTTAACCTGCCGGATGATATTTTTGATATTCAATTCAATAATATCCGTCATGTTTTTGCACCTTAAATAGTTCGTGTCCTTAAAATATTCGCTCATGCTTTGTTTCAAAATGGCAATATTTTCTGGCGTAGTTAACTCTTCCTTGTTCGAAACATCACGCAAATCGGTTAACCGGTGACGCTCACTGCGTACGCGGTGTACAATGGAAGAACGTTCTTCCTGCTGATATTGAAGTACGGTTTTTTCGGTCAGCTGCTCCATACTCATTTTAACATAAGGCAAATTTTCCTTAAAAAACTGCGGCAGGTAAACCTTCAGATTTCCTTCGTAAAATTGCTGGTCAAAGTCGATTGCCCGAATGCGAAATTGAATATCATCAAAGTCAGGAGTAATTTGAACTACAAAATTGTACGCCCGCATATCGCCCAGCAGCATAATTAAACAACGCTCATTAAATTTTACAAATTCTTTTGCAATTCGCGTCGGATTGAATTCCGGGGTATATAATTGTCCTTTGGTAAAAACATCACCGGGGATGCCTGCAATGTGCTCCTCTACCAGAGTATCGCCATCAACTAAATAATTCACCTGGTTTGGAGAAAGAATTTCCTCCATTTCAAGACCATAAATTCGCGAAGCATCTGCTTTTTTAATATAAAAATAATCGTAAACGTCATTTAAGCGATTAACGATCCTGATCCGGAAAGGATGTGTGTTGCCAAAAGTGCAGTACTCAATCTTATCAATGTATTTATGTTCAACGATACGAAGATTTCCAGAAGCTTTGAGGTTGGCATATATCTCTTTTAAACCGTTATGCAAGGTTTCGATAAGATCTTGAGCATAAATCGGTCCCTCCCAAAGGGAGTCTTTACCAAATTTATCCATTAACGGAAAAGCCTCATTAAACTGCATCAAATCATTGTAGCCAATAGGCAATTTAGCTTCACGCTGATAAGTACGAAGGTACTTTTGCAATGCATGCGTAACCGGAAAAATCGGTTTCTTTTTCAGGATTTTTACGTCTTCGTTTTCCATTGAAAAGCAATGTAGGATTTTAAAATTAAACGCAAAGAATTTAAAGCAAGCGCAGATAACGCAGAGCTATATGCAAACCTCGTGTTTCTTTGCGAAAAACATTGTACCCTTTGCGGTTAAATAATTCTAAGGGTAACTGAAAGTCAATCCAGCTAAATACCTGCTTATTTTCCGATATGGATAATCGCCAGCACCACCCGCAGCAAACTGAACAATAATGGTATTCGTTTTAGGATCGATATAAAGTCGCTGCCCCAACATCCCTTCAGCCGCATAATCTCCATTTTCGCCCGTTTGCGGAACCCACCACAAATAATGATGAGCAGATTTCTGCCAGCCTTTTGCCGATGCCGGTTGCTCAGCGCCTATACTAATGGATTGTTTCACCCATTCTTCTGGAAGAATCTGACTATTATTATATTTTCCGTAGTTAAGGTACAGTCGACCAATTTTAGCTAAATCGATAGCGGTAACCTGAAATCTGCTTGCAGTGTTGGCTAAACCGTTAATGTGATCTAATCCGAAAGAGGCATCGTATTCAGCTCCTATTTTTCGCCAGATATTTTCTTCAAAAAACTGAGCTACAGATTTACCCGTTGCCCTTTCCAAAATCCAGCCCAATAACATGGGGTCAATACTTTTGTATTTCCAAACGGTACCAGGTTTATTTACCAGCTTCACTTTCATCAGTTCAGCTTTCATATCGTGGGTATAATAATATTTGGCTTCGTCAGAAAAAAATGCTTTCAGAACACCACCAAATGCATCCTGAAACTCCAATCCCGATTTCATATGCAATAGGTTTTTAACGGTGATATGATCAAATGCCTGATTGGATTTTAACTCCGGAAGATAATCGGTAACCTTATCGTTTAAACTTTTGATATCGCCATTGGCCAAAGCCACACCAAGCAAAACAGAAACCATACTTTTAGCGCCAGAAAATATAGAAGTTAAAGTGCTTTCACTATAACCCGCAGCATATTTCTGATAGAGAATGCTATCATTCCGAATGACGATAAAGGCTTTTAATTTCCCATTCTGGAAATAATCAGCAAAAGAAACAAACTGTTTATTGCCATCACGAACTTTCAAAGTATCAAGATCATTTCTCATTTTCGAAGCAGAAAAGAAACGAAACACCGAATCGCTTTTATGTACGATTTCTTGTGGAAAAGCCTTGTAAGTATTGGCATCGGGCGTACGATACCACAAAACCCGCATTAAATATGGATGCCAGATAAATAAACCTGCGAAAATAAGAAGTACAGTAAGGAAGAAGTAAAATAATGCCCTTTTGAAGATTTTCATCAATATAGATTCCAGAGACAAATATAAAAGATTATGCTTGTTGCCGATATTCTTTATGTGAAAAACTAGCCGCTTTCTTTTTTGGTTTATATTTCCACCGGCGGTGACTCCATAGCCAATGAGCAGGCTCCTCCCGGATAATTTCTTCCAGAAAACGGGTGTGTAATTCTGTAATTTCGAATTCTTTTGTCGTTGCTGGATTTAAGCAAAGCGGCACACAATCTACCTCATAATAGCCCCGTTTTAAAACCCTAACCTTGAAATAAAAAATTGGTTGATTGGTCTTCCGCGCAATTTTTTCGATACCAAGCTGAATAGAGGCTTGCTGGTGCAAAAAGCTTGTCCAATAATGCGATTCATCTTTTGATGGCGCTTGGTCATTTCCAAAACTGAAGATACTGGCGGTACCTTTGCTGGCTGCAAGCGCCCGCATGGTTTGGCGCATTGGTACTAACTTATTTCCAAATTGACTACGCACTTTTTTAAACCACTTATCGAAGGTTTTGTTGCTTAAAGGCTTGTAAATAGGATAATGATCTGCATAGAAATTTAAACCTATTCCTAAAGTGCCCCACTCCCAATTACCATAATGTGCTGAACATACTAGAATGCTTTCGCCTCGATCAAGATAGGCTTGTACGACTTTCTTATTTCTGAAAATGAATCGTTTTTCGATCTCTTTTTTCGAAATACTACCCATCTTAACAATTTCGAAAATAAGTGTAGACAGGTATTTGAAAAAACGTTTCTCAATATGCTGGATTTCGATTAATGTTTTATCTGGAAAGGCACGGGTTAAGTTAGTTCTAACTACTTTTTTACGGTAACCGAAAACGCGGTAAATTAGCACATAGCTCATATCAGCTAGTGTATACAAGATGGGTAATGGCAGCAACGATAATACGCCTAAAAAAAATATTCCCAAATGGGAAATGCCCTTTTTAATCATATCAGATTAATTAATTCAAAAACTGAAAACACGATAAAAACTCAAAAAGATTTATGTGTTTGTCATTCTCATTGAAAGCCTAAGCCAAACTAGCAGAAATGCCTCCCTCATTCTCTAATAAACTAACTGGCTTAGGCTGTGGTTTATATTTCCATCTACGGTGGCTCCACAACCAATAAGCCGGCTCTTCCTCGATCATTTCTTCCAGTACACGAGTATGCATTTCTGTGATTTCAAATTCTTTAGTTTTATTGGGATGTAAGCAGATAGGAACACAATCCACTTCGTAGTAGCCTCTTTTCAAATAGTTGATTTTTAAATAAAATACTGGTCTATTTGTTTTCTTGGCAATTTTTTCTATGCCCAACTGAACAGAAGTTTCTTGATGTAAAAAGTGGGTCCAATAGATTGATTCGTCTTTTGCGGGCGCTTGATCACTTCCAAAAGTGAACATACTGGCTGAATTTTTACTAGCCTGAATGGCTCTCAAAGTTTGACGCATGGCTACCATTTTATTACCAAATCTACTTCGCATGGTTAAAAACCAACGGTCGAAACTTCCGCTGCTTAGCGGCTTGTAAATGGGATAGTGTTGACCCGAAAAATTTAAACCGATTGCCATACACACCCATTCATAATTGCCATAGTGCGACGAGCAAAACAGTACGCTTTCATTATTCTGAAGGTAAGCCTCGACTAAATCAGCATTTTTAAATTTTACCCGTTTACTAAGCTCCTTCTTTGAGATGCTTTTCATTTTGATGATCTCAATAAATAGCGAGGATAAAAACTTGTAATATTTCTTTTCTATGGCTTTAAGTTCCAATGCGCTTTTTTCTGGGAAAGCATTGTATAAATTCTCATTCACCACTTTTCTACGATACTTAACAACGTAAAAAATCAATACATAAAAAGCATCAGCTAATCTATACAGTAGAAATAGTGGTAAAAGAGAAAGTGCGTTTAATAAAAATATCCCCAGAAAGGATAGGCTCTTATTAATCATAAAGGGATTGATTAGTTTGGTAATGCCAGCAAAATTAAAAGGACAATGAAATCCATCTGCCATGGAAATGTTAGTTTTTTATTCTTAAAAGTTTTATGAAAAATAGCTGACAGAAAATCAATCGATTGATTAATTTATGAGGATTTCCTGATAGGAAATCTTATGAGTATCAGCTTAGGTTTTCTTAAATCAAAAAACTCACTCTCTTTAAGTTTGTGCTTTCGCAAAATCGTAGTCATCCCGCTCCTCGAGGAAAGGGAAACCAAGAGCAATGGTTTGAATCCTTACCTCCATGTTGAACAACAAAAACCCCTCAAAATTAAAAAGCCCCGATTTACATCGAGGCTTTTGATTTTATAATAGCGTTAGCGAACTATCTACCGTTATTTTTACGTTGTTGCTCTGTTAGGAGGATTTTACGCAAACGCATGCTTTGCGGCGTAACTTCGATGTACTCATCAGCCTGGATATACTCCATAGATTCTTCTAAAGAGAATTTAATCGCAGGTGCAATACGAGCATTATCATCTGTACCAGAAGCACGCATATTGGTTAATGCTTTTCCTTTAACGATGTTGATCACCAAATCGTTATCGCGAATGTGCTCACCCAAAATCTGTCCTTCGTAAATATCAGTTCCTGGATCTACAAAGAAACGACCTCTATCCTGTAATTTATCAATAGAATAAGCGGTAGTTGTACCCTTATCCATAGAGATTAATACTCCATTCAAACGACCTGGAATTGCACCTTTCCAAGGCTCGTAAGCTTTGAAACGGTGTGCCATAATCGCCTCACCAGCAGTAGCCGTTAATACGTTGTTACGTAAACCGATAATACCACGAGACGGGATTTCGAATTCTAAGTGTTGTAAATCGCCTTTTGGCTCCATAATTAACAATTCACCTTTACGCTGAGTTACCAATTCGATTACTTTACCAGCAACATCACCAGGAACATCAACAATTAATGTCTCAACCGGCTCATGTTTTTTACCATCAATTTCTTTAACGATAACCTGTGGCTGACCAACCTGTAATTCATAACCTTCACGACGCATCGTTTCGATTAATACAGATAAGTGAAGAATACCACGACCATAAACTAACCATGAATCAGCACCTTCAGTTTCAACAACTTTTAATGCCAAGTTTTTCTCCATTTCTTTCATCAAACGATCTTTGATACGTTGAGAAGTAACTAATTTACCTTCTTTACCGAAGAAAGGAGAGTTATTGATGGTGAACAACATGTTCATTGTTGGCTCATCAATGCTAATTACTGGTAATTGCTCTGGCGCCTCGAAATCAGCGATTGTGTCACCAATATCAAAACCATCAATACCTACAACTGCACAAATATCACCAGAACTAACTTCCTGAGTACGGATTTTTCCTAAACCTTCGAAAGTATAAAGTTCTTTAACTCTTGTTTTAACAATTTTGCCATCACGTTTAATTAAAGTAACTGGTTGGTTTTCTTTAATAGTCCCACGGTGAACACGACCGATTGCAATACGACCTACGAAAGACGAATAATCTAACGAAGTAATTTGCATTTGTAAAGTTCCATCGTTAATCGGTGCAGGTGGAATGTTAGCCACAACTGCATCTAACAATGCGAAAATATCTGTAGTTGGTTTCTGCCAGTCAGTACTCATCCATCCTTGTTTAGATGAACCATAAATTACCGGAAAATCTAATTGATCTTCAGTTGCCTCAAGGTTAAAGAACAATTCGAAAATTTGCTCATAAACCTCTTCCGGGCGACAGTTTTCTTTATCCACTTTGTTTACCACCACGATTGGTTTTAAACCTAACGCCAAAGCCTTTTGCGTGACGAAACGCGTTTGAGGCATTGCACCTTCAAAAGCATCGCAAAGTAAAAGTACACCATCAGCCATTTTTAATACACGCTCTACCTCACCGCCGAAATCCGCGTGACCAGGTGTATCGATAATGTTAATTTTTACGTCTTTATATTGTACTGATACGTTTTTAGATACGATAGTGATCCCACGTTCACGCTCTAAATCGTTGTTATCTAATATCAATTCTCCTTTTTGTTCGTTATCACGAAAAACAGAACAAGAGTGTAAAATTTTATCAACCAAAGTGGTTTTACCGTGGTCAACGTGAGCTATAATAGCTATATTTCTAATCTTTTGCATAAAATGCGCCTATAAATTTGGCGCAAAGATAGTGTTTAAAAATGGGAAATCTACTATACGAGCCACTATTTAATGCTATGATAATGTTGTAATTATCTCATCTCTAAATAGAAAAGCCAATGATGTAGCACTTAGGTTTGCATCAGCCCGCTGTACACTATAGTCCTCATCAAAATCCGGAGCGCCGTTGCCATTGGGTTTAAATCGCAACCCTATTCAAACTATTGATGTTTTTAAAGGAAAGTACAATCAGCCTTACTGAGCGCTCAACCATTCTGTAAAAGAAATCACCCCTAATTCCGGTTTAGCATCACCTTTTAAAATCGCAATAAATTCCAAAGCATGGCCATCAGGATCATTGAAATAAACCGCGATAGCGGGCATCCATGCAAAAACCATCGGTTGGCTATCGTTAGACTTAAGGAAATTATAAGGCTGCAATCCTCTCGTTTTTAAAAAATGTACCGATTTTTCCAGTACATCATCAACATCACATGTGAATGCAAAATGACGGATGTCAATTTCTTCTTTTGGTTTTTCCCAAATGCCCAACATCGCTTCTTTGGGTTTACCTACCCAGAAAAAAGCAATTTTGCGCTCTGGCTCGTAATGGCATTGAGTGAGTCCTAAAACATTACTGTAGAAATCGATAGATATTTCTAAGTTTTCTACATAAATATGCGTCTCAAATAGTCCTTTAATCATGTGTTGAAGGTATGGCTTTATAAAAGCTATTGAAAATCACCTTTGTTGATGTGCCTATAAGAAATATCGATATAAGAATTATGGGTTACCGAAGAATGATTTCTGGCATTAACAGTAATGAACAAAAGATTTTTAACCTACGCAGCAAGGCTAACAGTGGTATTTCTATCGCTTATAGCCTTTTATTTCCTTGCTGCTTTTATACTCTCGCGGATTACGGTAAACGGGAAGTCGGTACCAAGCAATGGCATTGCCATCTATATCATAAGCAATGGAATTCATACTGATATTGCCGTACCAGCAACGCATTTGCTAAGAGATTGGACGAAAGAAATTAAATACAATCACACTGTGCATGCAGACAGCACCTACAATTACCTCTCTTTTGGCTGGGGCGATGAAAAGTTTTATCTGGAAACCCCTGAATTTTCAGATCTTAAACTGAGCACCGGCTTGCGTGCAATTACAGGCTTAAGTACTTCAGCAATGCATACCAGCTACTATCATACTCCTGTTGAGGATCAGCATTGTAAAAAGATTATCATCAGCAACAAACAGTATCAGCAGTTAATCAACTACATTACTGCTAGCTTCCTTACCGATGACAAGGGGAACTTCATAAACATTGGTCCGGAAATCCACTATGATGAGACCGACGCTTTTTATAAAGCGAAAGGCAGTTATAGCATTTTTAAAACCTGCAACACCTGGGCGAATAGCGCATTAAAAAGCTGCGACCAAAAGGCCTGCCTATGGACAATTTTCGACACCCCAATTCTCAATAAATATCAGTAGCTTATTAAACTTCAAAAGCCCAGTCTAAAAAGGCACGCATCACGCTTTCCCAGGTAGCAACATCATGTTTGCCGCCAACTTTTTCATAGTAAAATATATTTTCAGGCCGCTTATAACCTTTCCTTAAAAGAGATTTTACTACATCAATGGTATCATCAATAGAATCGATGATTAAGTTTTTGTTCCGATCTGCTTTTTCATCTTCAGTTCCAGTCATTAACCAGAATTTCATATCAGGTTTTGTAGATGTAGAATCAATAAGTGAGTGCATTATTCGATCTGCATCTGTATAGCCTTCGGTCAAATCTTTCTTTCTCCACCAAAAAGCTCCCGAAAAAACACCTATTACATCAAAAACCGATGGGTTATTCCACGCAATATCAAAAGCTGACAAACCACCTAAAGAAAAACCGGCAAAACCAACTCTTCCGGTAATAGGCATGGCAATTTTCTTTTTCACAAAAGGCAAAAGCTCCTTAATCACAAAGTCGGTATACAAATCCGCTTTGGCTCCGCGGCCTTTAAAATCAGGAACGCCTGCAACTCCATACTCCATTAATCGTTCGGTAGATGCCTTAATGGCAACAACAATTAACCTATGATTTCTTTTATTGTGATGTGCTTCTTGCAAAATTCTACTGAATTCCATCTTGGCTACATCTTGCCCATCGTTTAGCAAAAGGAGTTCTATTTTCTCATTGCCCAAAATGCCTTCAGGTGCATATATATCTATTTCAACCTCCCGCTTCAAAAAAGCAGATGGTATCTTAAAACTACTGGTATTAACTTTTACTGATAAAATTGTTGTGTACATGATATTCTAACCCCCAATCGATTGACACAGTTTGATAAAAGTACAAAGGTACAAATCTTGATAAACTATCAATTAAAGGCGGCCAATTTTTACAAAATCCTTTATTTTAAAACGATTACATTCTTTTTGTTGAATTAAATTTCTATCTTAAAACATTCAATTTTATATATGATTAAAGAAGAACATAAAAAGTGGTACAGCCCAAATTTAAGTGCTGAAATCGACATGCTCATCTTTGGTCACAGTGGTATCCCTATTCTACTGTTCCCAACAAGTATGGGGCGATATTTCGAAAACAAAGACTTCAAATTGATAGATTCTGTTGAGGGTTTTATCAATGAAGGAAAAATTAAGATCTATTGTCCTGATGGCATTGATAAATTAAGCTGGTACAACAAAAGCATCCATCCTGCAGACAGAGTAAAAAATCACATTTGGTACGACAAGTATCTACTGGAGGAAGTTGCACCTTTAGCCAGACATGAAACCGGGCACAGCAAGATCATTACTGCTGGCTGTAGTTTTGGTGGATACCATGCGGCCAATTTTGCTTTCAGACATCCCTGGCTGGTGAGCCACATGTTTAGCATGAGTGGCGCATTTGATATCAGTGGCCAATTAGACGGATTTTATAATGATGATGTTTATTTCAACAATCCGGTTGATAATTTGATGAACAACAGCAATCCTGAACTTCATTACATGAAAATTGTTTTAGGTACTACGGATAGAGATATGTGCCGGCCAGACAACGAAAGGTTATCGGGCATACTTGCACAGAAAGGCATCAATCATTGGCTTGATATCCGCCAGAATGCCGACCATGACTGGCCAATTTGGAGAGAAATGTTTCCCAATTATATTGCGCAATTATAACTGCGGCAGTCAAACAATTTAGCGATAAAAACAATTAATCAGTTATACTGATTATACACCTAAACATAAAAAGTACCAATGAAAAAAATAGGGATTTTATTTGGCCAGGAACGCTCTTTTCCTGAAGCCGTTGTAGAGAGAATTAACCAAAAAGCAGAAAACGGCATTAGTGCCGAACCTGTTAAAATAGAAAAAATACTGCAAAATACTCCGCTGGATTATGCAGTAATTATCGACCGCATTTCCCAGGATGTTCCTTTTTATAGGGCTTCGTTAAAAAACGCAGCCATTACCGGTACCGCAGTAATTAATAATCCATTCTGGTGGAGTGCCGACGAGAAATTCTTCAATAACGCATTGGCTGAACAAATCGGAGTTCCGGTTCCTAAAACAGCTTTGATTCCATCACGTCAACACCCTACCGGGACAACTGGCGAATCTTTCTCAAACCTAACGATGCCTTTAAACTGGGATGCGATTTTCGATTACGTAGGTTTCCCGGCATACATGAAACCATATGATGGAGGCGGATGGAGAGATGTTTATAAATTACATGATAAAGAAGATTTCTTTGATAAACACAGTGGAACTGAGCAATTGGTGATGCTTTTGCAAGAAGAAATCATTTTCGATGAGTATTTCAGATGTTATTGCATCGGCGGAAAACATGTTCGCATCATGCAGTACGAACCTCGCAACCCACAACATTTGCGATATGCTGTTGATGGAAAAAAACCAGATCCAAAATTGTTAAAAACCGTAGAAGAATACACATTGAAATTGTGCCAATATTTAGGTTACGATTTTAATACAGTAGAATTTGCGGTACGTGATGGTGTGCCTATCGCTATCGATTTTTGCAACCCAGCACCTGATGCTGACATCAAAAGTGTTGGACAGGAAAACTTTGATTGGGTAGTAGAAACCACTGCTAATTATGCAATCGAAAGAGCAAAAGCGCAAAAACCTGGTCAGGATAATTTAACCTGGGGCGAATACATTAAAACTTCTGTTGCTGGAAAACCATTAATGGCAAAAGCAGCTGCTAAACCTGTGGTGCCAAAAGCAGAGGCACCGGCAGCAAAAATAGAGAAAGTAAAAGCTGAAAAAGCGCCTGCCAAACCAAAAGCTGAGCCTAAAACCGAAGCAAAACCTGTGGCTAAGAAAAAACCAATAAAATAACCGGGATTATATAACCAAATATTACTAGGATGAACGAATTTACGCTGGGCATAGAGGAAGAATACATGGTAGTTGATCCCGTTACCAGGGAACTTACCTCGCATGACCAAAAAATCGTAGAAGCCGCCCAAAAAATACATAAAGACCAGGTTAAGGCAGAAATGCACCAGGCTGTGGTCGAGGTTGGAACAGGCATTTGCAAAACAACGGAAGAAGCCCGTAAAGAAATTTCTCAATTGAGATACACGGTTTCTCAGCTTGCCGGCGAGCAGGGTTTAAGAATCGGCGCAGCTGGTACTCACCCATTTTCCCACTGGGAAAAACAATTAATCACAGAACATCCTCGTTATAATGAAATTGTAAATGAGCTGCAGGAAGCAGCTCGCTCCAATCTAATTTTTGGCTTACACGTTCACGTCGGTTTTCAATCTCGCGAGCTCGCTATTCATATTGCAAATCAGGTCAGGTATTTCCTGCCTCACGTATTTGCTCTGTCAACAAATTCTCCTTTTTGGGAATCTAGGAATACAGGCTACAAATCTTTTAGAACGAAGATCTTTGATAAGTTTCCACGAACAGGTATTCCTGATATTTTCAATAGCATTGAAGATTATGATAACTACGTAAAGCTCCTGATTAAAACCAATTGCATGGATAACGCCAAGAAAATTTGGTGGGACATCCGCGTACATCCTTTCTTTGATACAGTTGAATTTCGCATTTGCGATTGTCCGATGTTGATTGATGAAACAATGGCTTTTACGGCATTATTTCAGGCTTTATGTGCCAAACTGTATAAACTTCGTTTGCAAAACATGGAATTTATCAGCTATTCCAGAGCCTTAATTAACGAAAACAAATGGCGTGCTGCCCGTTATGGAATCGACGGAAATTTAATCGACTTTGGTAAAGAAATGGAGGTAAACTGCCGCAACCTCGTGCTTGAGTTACTTGATTTTGTTGATGATGTGGTGGACGATTTAGGTTGCAGAAACGATTTGGAATACGTTCATAAAATACTTGAGCATGGCACAGGTGCAGACAGACAGTTGGCAGTTTACCAACAAACCGGTAACTTTGAATCGGTGGTAGACTATATTACTACTCAAACACTTATAGGCGCAAAGTAATTTTAAAATGGATAAAAGAGAGTTAAAGGTCGCCGTTATTGACATGAATAACGGCGCACCTAATCAAGGTATGCGGGGTATTCAGGAAATTTTATCCCGATTCAGAAACGACAACAACATTAACCTTTCTTTTGATATTTTCGATTTAAGACAGAAAGGTGAAATACCAGGTATTGGATACGATGCCTACATATCGAGCGGTGGTCCGGGTAGCCCAATTGAAAGTAAGGGTGAAAAATGGGAAAACGATTTTTTTAACCTATTAGATCATATTGAAGCTTTTAACGCATCGAACGACGAACAGAAAAAATATGCTTTTTTAATTTGTCATTCTTTCCAACTGGCTTGTAGGAAGTTCTGCTTAGGAAATGTAACGGAAAGGCGATCGAATGCTTTCGGAATTTTCCCCATTACTTTAACTGAAGATGGCGAACAAGATGAAATTTTCAGTGGCATCACGAATCCTTTTTTCTCAGTCGACAGTAGAGATTGGCAGGTAATAGAGCCAGATTTCGCTGCTTTTGAGGCTAAAGGTGCTAAACTGCTGGCCATAGAGAAAGAACGTAAACACGTAGATTTGGAAAGATGCATGATGTCAATCCGCTTTTCTGATGAAATTATCGGTACTCAATTTCACCCTGAGGCAGACCCTGTTGGAATGAAAATGTACTTGCTACAAGATGAAAAGAAGAAAGCGATCATCGATCTACATGGTGAGCCGAAATATTTGGACATGCTTAACAGCCTTGATGATCCTGCCAGAATTGTATTAACCCAAAGCATTATCCTTCCTAATTTCCTAAAAAAAGCGATTGGGAATCTGCAGGAGGCGTAGCTCCGAACCCCTAACGGGGCTAAGACAGGTAATCTGTGGTCATTTCGAGGTACGAGGCAACCTCTCTTCTAAATAGATTGCTTAGTACCTCGCAATGATGATATTATTAAAAGAATAACATTATGATACCAGCTCAACGCCGAAAATATAACGAACAGTTTACCGAAGAAAAATACAAAAAATTCATTACGGATCTGGAAAGCAACTATTTCCAAATTCCCTTTCGAGTTGCCGAAACGCCAATTTTTGTACCCAGAGCGCTAAAAGAAAAGCTGATTGCGGCAGGTGAAGAAATCATTAATCTCATAAAACAGCCGAACTTTAAGGCGTTAACACAAAAATCGATTCCTGCAGATTGGAATGTTCCGAATGAGAACAAACAGCCTCATTTTTTAACTTTTGATTTCGGAATCTGTAAAAATGAAGCTGGCGAATTAACCCCCATGTTAATCGAAATGCAAGGCTTCCCTTCGCTTTATGGCTTTCAGATTCATTTGGCAAACACCTTTAGAAAGTGTTTTGACATTGATCACTCCGTGAATCATTTCTTAAATGGTTTTGACGAAGAAAAATACATTAACCTTTTTAAAGAAGTAATTATAGGCAAACATCAACCGCATGAAGTTGCTTTGATGGATGTAGATGCTCCAAACCAAAAAACAGCTATTGATTTTTTCGTAACTCAAAAAATGCTCGGTATTAAAATCCTGGCTTTAGAGGATATCAAGAAAAACGGTAAACAATTATTTTACGAAGAAAATGGTCAGCAAATCCAATTGAAACGGATTTATAACAGGTTAATATTCGATGAAGTAGCTGGCAATACCGAAATTTTTAAAAACAGTTTCGACCCGAGGGAAGAGCTCGACATAGAGTGGGTGACGCACCCAAACTGGTTTTACAGAATAAGCAAGTATACCATGCCATTTTTAAAAAGCGAGTTTGTTCCTGAAACCCGTTTTTTAAATGAGCTTTCTGCAATACCAACTGACCTGGAAAATTATGTTCTAAAGCCACTTTTCTCTTTTGCGGGTATGGGGGTGATTATAGATGTTACCAAAGCTGATATTAATAAGATCTCTGATCCAGAAAATTGGATCTTACAAAGAAAAGTTACTTACGAACCCGTAGTTCAATCGCCGGATGGCGGTGTAAAGGCCGAAATTAGAATGATGTATTTGTGGCCTGATGGTGGCGAACCCCAGCTTTGCACGAATTTAGGCCGGTTAAGCAAGGGAAAAATGATTGGTGTTCGTTACAATAAAGATTTTGACTGGGTTGGCGGAACAGTTGGTCTTATGGAAGAATAACCTTTTTACATTAACCTGAGTTCGAAATAGCAAAATCAGCTTATATTTGTTTTATGAATACTCAAACGATTTTAGTCTTTCTACTTTTTGCGGTTGCATTGGTGTATGTTGGCCGTTTGGTTTATAAATCTTTACAGGTTAAAAAAGATGGATGTGGTGGTAATTGCAAGTGTGGCGTAGATTTTTCTGACATTAAGCCTGCGAAAAAGTAATTTCAGCCGTTATGATTGATCAGTTTAAAAATTACCTCAAAGAAAAAATTCAAATAACTGATGAACAATTCGACAGTATTTCTACTGGTTTAAAAATAAAAAAATTCGAAAAAAGCGAAATCGTTCAATACACCGGCGACATCACGAAACACGGCTTTTTTGTTTGTAAAGGTCTGCTTCGTGCTTACTCCATCGATGCAAAAGGCAAAGAGCACATTCTTCAATTTGCACCCGAAAACTGGTTGATATCCGATCGCAATAGCATGAACAATGAAGCATCTGTTTTTTTTATAGATGCCATTGAAGCGACAGAGGTAGTGATAATGCCAAACGACTTTATGGAACAAGCCGCTATACAAGTTCCTTGTTTGCAGCCCATGCACACAAGATTGCTCAATAATTCTATCCGGTTTATGCAAAAAAGGATTAATATGCTTTTAAGTGCACCCGCTGAAGAACGTTACCTTGATTTTATAAAACTTTATCCAAACCTTACGCTCCGCGTTCCCCAATGGATGATTGCATCCTACCTGGGAATTACTCCAGAATCTTTAAGCCGTGTAAGAAAAGAACTGGCCAATAAACACTTCAGGCCATCATAGAAATTTTGAGTGTTGAGTTTTAAATGAGAGAATGCCAAAATTGTAAATATTCTTAATTCAATCACTCCATAATCCGTTCGAATAAATCTATGTTTCTCTAATTCACTCATTTAATTAACATACATCAATTTCTATTTCACGCCCTTGCTGTAATTTTGTAGTGTAAATATTAAACACCTCAAAAAACAAAACGATATGGCAACTACTAAATGGACATTAGATCCAACACACAGTGAATTACAATTTAAAGTAAAACACTTAATGATTACTACCGTTACAGGTAGCTTAAAATCTTTCTCAGCTGAATTAACTTCAGAGGGCGACGAATTTGAAAACAGCGAAATCTCTTTTAAAGGCGATATTGATTCGTTAGATACAGGAAATACAGATCGTGATAACCACTTAAAAAGTGGCGATTTCTTTGATGCTGAAAAGTTTGCACACATCGAATTTCAATCTACTTCAGTAGAGAAAGATGGCGGCGATTATATTGTTAAAGGCGACTTAACCATTAAAGGTGAAACTAAACCTGTAAAATTAACTGCTGAATTTGGAGGTATTGCAACTGACCCATGGGGAAATACTAAGGCTGGTTTTACCTTGAGCGGAAAAATCAACCGTTCTGATTTCGGTTTAACCTGGAATGCTGCACTGGAAACGGGGGGCGTTATGGTGAGTGAAGAAGTACGCCTTCTTGGAGAATTGCAGTTTGTAAAACAAGCTTAAGTGTATAGGCGTTTGGTGTTAAGCGTTCAAATCGCTTACCTCCAAACGCTAAACAAAATCTCCAAGTATGGAAACTAAACAAATAGCCAATATTCTAAAAGCACCTGCACCACACATGGTTGGAGATGGATTTAGAGTGCATAATTTTTTCCCGGGCGGTTATGAAATTGATATGAGTCCTTTTTTCTTAATGGATTATGGCTCTAAAATTGAATTCTCTGCCAGGAAAGAACCTCGGGGCGTTGGCATACATCCGCATCGTGGTTTTGAAACAGTTACTATTGCTTACCATGGAGCAGTTGCTCATCATGACAGTTCGGGCCATAGCGGCGTTATTTATCCCGGAGATGTGCAATGGATGACGGCAGCAAGTGGAATTCTTCATAAAGAATATCACGAAGAGAACTACAGCTTAGCGGGCGGCCCTTTTCAAATGGTCCAACTTTGGGTTAATCTTCCGGCAAAATTCAAAATGAATAAGCCAAAATATCAGGCTATTCAGCAAAGTAAAATGGCCCATTATCATCTAAGCGATGATGGGGGAAAAATTGAAATCATTGCAGGAAGCTATCATGGAATTAAGGGCAACGCCAGTACTTTCACACCTATAGAATTGTACAATGCAAGGTTAAACAAAGGCGGAAAAGCCGAATTTAGTTTTCAGGCAAACTTCAACACCGGATTTATGGTGATTGAGGGTTCAATTCAGGTAGATAATAATGAAATCGTTTCTGCCGATAATTTCATCTACTTCAAAAATGAAGGAGAAGAAATTAAAATTGAAGCGCTTGAAAATTCCGTTGTATTGATTTTAAGCGGTGAACCAATTGATGAGCCAATTGTTCAATATGGTCCATTCTTGATGAACACGGAGGCTGAGATTACTCAGGCAATTTCAGACTACAACCAAGGCAGATTTGGTTATTTAGAAGAATAATACAGGTTTATAATTTATATTTTGAGCCGGCTTTTTTATAAAAATTGCCGGCTTTTTTTTGTACCTACCTAAGTACTTAGCCCTGATTAAAGCGGTATCTCCCCGGTCCTTTCTTCATCGGGAATATAGCGTAGCAGGAGGAACATTAAGAAATGTTGCAGGCATTGCTCTCCAAATCATTTTCATACAATCTTCATATTCGTTAGTGACATTTGATTATTAAATCAGAAGAAAAATGTCCGGAAAACAAATATTTCAAACTGAGAACAAAAGACGCTGGAATACTTTTACCTGGGTTAGTCGATCGTTTTTTTTAGTTTTCATCATCGCAATTGTGTGCGTTGCGTTTACTTTATCGTCGGTTCAGGCGCCAAAATTGCCTTTTATCAATACCAATACGCCGCTTACGGCTAGGCAGCTAGATAAATTAAAAAAATCGCAACGATACAAAGCTTTCTCTATAGCGAAAACGAAGCTGCAAAAAATAAAAAAGGACCGGGAGAATAGAGCGCTTCATAAACGTGGCAACCACAAACGCATTAACATGGCTTTTTATGTGAGTTGGGCAGGTACAAAAAACGAATCCATATCAGACCTTAAGCGAAATATTGGCCATCTGGATATGGTTGCTACAGAATCTTTTTTCCTAAATGGCGATTCTATTGTTGACAAGGCCGACACTGCCGCACTGAAAGTTATTCACGACAGTAAAAAATCAGCAATTGCCGTGCTTTCTAACTTTAATAAAGACCATTGGGATGGCAATGCTGTAAAACGATTATTGAATGATCTACCTGCTCAACAAAAGTTGATTTCTAACTTAATCTCTATCGTTCAAAAATATGGATACAAAGGAATAAATGTTGATTTTGAAGAATTGAATCTTGAAAACAGCAATAGTTTCAATTCCTTTATGAAAAATCTGTACAATCAGTTTCATGCAAAAAAACTCATTGTATCTCAAGATATTTCTCCTGAAAATGATGATTATCAACCCGATATTTTGCAGAAATACAATGATTACATTGTGATTATGGCTTATGATCAGCATACAGATTTAAGCAATTCCGGCGATGTATCAAACCAGGAATGGGTAGAAGAAAAGCTTGATAATATTTGCACTAAAGTTGATGCGGATAAAGTAATATTAGCATTGGCTTGTTATGGTTATGACTGGCCAAAAAATAGCGTTGGCAAATCTGTAACCTATGAAGAAGCGATCACTTCTGCTGTCAATTACAAAAGTACAGTAACCTACAATCCTTCCTCCGCAAATTTGAATTACAGTTTTAAAGATGGAAGCGGCATTCAACATGATGTATATTTTACAGATGCGGCTACGTATTTTAACATCATACGCAAAGCTGATGATTGGGGAATCGCAGGTATTGCCTTGTGGCGTTTAGGATCAGAAGATAAAAGGTTATGGTCTTTCATTTCTGAAGACTTGAGCTTGAGTGCTTTAGAGAAAAAGCCATTTGATCTACGCAAGATGTCCACTTTGAACATGACTGGCGTCTCTTACATTGGCGACGGAGAAATATTGGATTTGGTTTCTACGCCCAAACCTGGTGCCGTTCAGTTTACGCTTGATAAAACTGATTTCAGCATCGCAAACCAAAAGTACATTCGCTTGCCAGAAAAATATGTGATTAAACGGTTTGGAGAAGCCGACAAAAAAATTGCGCTTACATTCGATGATGGTCCTGATCCGGTTTACACGCCACAGGTTCTTCAAATTTTAAAGCAAGAAAAAGTGCCCGGTTGTTTCTTTGTTGTAGGCATCATGGCCGAAAAAAACATGGAATTGTTGAGGAGAGAATATGATGAAGGTTATGAAATCGGAAACCATACCTTTTTTCATCCTGATATGTCAGCCATTGGCCCTCGAAGGGTAAAATTTGAGCTTAATGCCACAAGAAGATTGATTGAGGCCGTTACTGGCCATAGCACCATTTTATTTCGTGCACCTTTCAATGCAGATGCCGAGCCGCAAAATATATCAGAAATTTTGCCTGTGGCGCAAAGTCGTAAAGAAAACTACATAAACATTGGTGAGTATATCGACCCTGAAGATTGGGAGCCTGGCAAAACAGCAGATCAGATCTTCAACGAGGTGGTAAAACAAAAAGATAACGGAAACATCCTGCTTTTACATGATGCTGGCGGGAACCGCGAAGCAACCGTTGCAGCCTTGCCACGAATTATCAGATTTTTCAAATCTCAGGGTTATACTTTCATCACTGTTGGCGATTTAATGGGCAAAAAAAGAACAGAGCTGATGCCTGCTGTAAATTCTGAAGCCAATAGCGGATTTACCGGATCGGGAGATTATTTTTTCATAAACTTCTTTTATTACGGAAATATCATCTTGAACGCCATATTTTCAGTAGCTATTGTTTTGGCCATTTTAAGGACGATTTTTATTGCCTACCTGGCAATTAAACAACGTAAACTGGCTAAAATAAATGCGGCGGAGCTTGTTCAAAATCCTAACCAAATGGTAAGTATTATTATTCCGGCTTACAATGAGGAGATCACGGCTGTACAAACCATCCAAAGTCTGCTGAAAATTGATTATCCGAATTTCGAATTGATTTTTGTGGATGATGGATCGAAAGACAACACCTTCCAGGTTATCAATACCCGCTTCGGCAAACATGCCCAGGTTAAAGTTTTTAAAAAAGAAAATGGCGGCAAAGCTTCTGCGCTGAATTATGGAATTGCCAGAGCCAATGCTGAGTTTATCATTTGTATTGATGCCGACACGCAACTGAAAGCAAATGCAGTAACAGAACTGATGCGTTATTTCTATGGGGAAGACATTGCTGCTGTTGCCGGCACGGTTAAGGTTGGAAATACGCGAAACCTCATCACCAGATGGCAATCGATAGAGTATATCACGTCGCAAAACATGGATCGCAGAGCCTTCGATTTATTGAATACGATAACAGTTGTGCCTGGTGCTATTGGAGCATTTAGAAAAGCGGTAGTGTTGGAGGTTGGTGGTTTCACCATCGATACGCTTGCTGAAGACTGCGATTTAACGATGCGGATTTTAAGAGCAGGGCATAAAGTGAAAAACTGTGATTTAGCCATAGCTTATACCGAAGCACCAGAAACTGTAAATATGCTTTTAAAGCAACGTTTTCGTTGGAGCTTTGGGGTGATGCAAAGTTTTTGGAAAAATCGCAAAACACTATTAAATAGAAAATATGGCTATTTCGGAATGATAGGCATGCCTAATATTCTAATCTATCAAATCATTCTGCCCCTGTTTTCCCCTCTGGCAGATTTGTTTATGCTGATTTCATTGGTAAGTGGCCTGTTTTCTTTAAGCACCATTAACAATTTAACGTTAACAGGTTTCTCCGGAATTTTAAGCCTACACAATGGTTTTGGTCAAGTATTGTTTTATTATTTGATCTTCATTTTTGTTGATATAATTTTTGCAGCCATTGCATTTAAAATGGAAAAAGAGAAGCTAAAAAACCTGATTTACCTTGTTCCTCAACGATTTTTTTGGCGGCAGCTGATGTACCTGGTTCTTTTTAAATCAATAAGAAAAGCCATTAAAGGAGAGCTGGAATCCTGGGGAACGCTAAAACGAACAGGAAATGTGAAGGAAGCTGTTGCTTGATGCAATGAACAATCAATTTGATAAATTTCCAATTGATTTTATTGTCTTCATAAAACGTTCCTACGGAACGAATTTCAACACGAGCCGGATTTCGTAGTTTGGTATCCGCAAAAAATATTACCCATGATTATAACCCTGAAATTAGTTCTTTGTGATAAAGATTATAGAATAGGTGCCATATCTGTGCTACATCTGAGCTCACAACCTAATAACACTGTTCGTTTTGCTGAATTTATTTCAGCACCTTTCATGCCAAATGCTAGAAGAAATGGTTGTCAGTTCCGTAGGGACGGATCCTGGGTAGACGAAAGATTATATTTTTCAATTTCGTTCCCTCGGAACGTTTCA
Organism: Pedobacter sp. MC2016-05; assembly: GCF_026239735.1. Lineage (GTDB taxonomy): Bacteria > Bacteroidota > Bacteroidia > Sphingobacteriales > Sphingobacteriaceae > Pedobacter. Next base: position 484,977 of record NZ_JAPIVT010000001.1, on the reverse strand, counting down.
TGATCTTCATTTGAATTAATCAAAGCGGCAATTCGTTTTATTTGATAGATCAATTAGGAAACCATCGCTCAGCAACTAGGTTAGCCAGAACTTTTGCAATAAAGTGTTGGCGCCTTGCAACCCTTGGAAATGAATACTATTGCTGCTTTTTAGCCCCAGTTTGAAGCATTACCCGGCAGCGAGGAAGCATGACGAGCGAAGCCTGCCTACCGCAGGCAGGCGTAAAAGCGCAAAACGGGAACAAATTTTGTGTTTTGAACTGGCTTTGCGCTTCAAAATATTTATTTGAATTTATACTTTCTCGATTAAACAAACGGCATAGGCCACAACGCCTTCTTCCCTACCCACAAAACCCATTGTTTCATTTGTGGTCGCTTTAATCGAAATATCTTCTGTACTAATCCCAATAGCCTTGGCAATATTTTCTTGCATGGCGGGTATGTGAGGATTAATTTTTGGAGCCTCCAAACAAAGCATGGAATCAATGTTTCCCACTTGCCAGCCTTTATCGGCTAATAATTTAACTGTTTCTTTTAGTAGGATAATACTGCTTATCCCCTTCCAGCGATCATCGGTATTTTTAAAATGAAAACCAATATCACCAAGGTTGGCAGCACCTAATAAAGCATCGCAAATGGCGTGAAGCAAAACATCGGCATCCGAATGGCCAAAAGCACCTTTATGATGATCTAATGTTACACCACCAACTACAAAAGGGTGCTGATCTTTTAGTTGATGTACATCGAAGCCAAAGCCTACTTTAATTTTCATTGTAAATGATTAAGTGTTTAACTAATTGTCGGCAAAATTCCTGAAAATCTTATCTGATGATCTTCTTATCGCCAAAGTTAAACAAAAGGCCGAAACGGAGCGTGTTTGCCAATGGACTTGTTTGTGTGTTTGCTAACAAATACGAGAAATCTATATTGAAAACGTTGTATTTCAAACCTAAACCCAAAGTAAAATATCTACTATCGCCTTTTGAGGGGCTTTGATAATTATATCCTGCCCGCAAAGCAAATTGTTGGTTGTACCAATACTCTAAACCCGTTGATATTCCAACCTCTCTGAGTTCTTCGCTGAAACCACCCGGTGCATCGGAGAATGAACCAAAAATACCGGCAGGAACGGAGCGGTTTGGGTTTCTACCACTAATAATATTACCGTTCGAATCGTAAATAGGTTGGGTTGGTACCAACAACTTATTAAAATCAAGGGCTAAGGTGAAGGTGCTGTAATCATCAACAACAATAGTGGAGGCACCACCCAATTTAAAATTAGTAGGCAAGAAAAAATTCTCGCCCCCATCAGAATAACTCATTTTAGTACCAATGTTTGAAATATTAGCACCCGCAGACAGCACAGCCTGCTTTCCGAACATGGTTGTAGCTGTTTTATATAAGCCAGAAACATCTACTGCTACTGATGTACCCCCACGTACCTGACCGGATGATGATAACTGACCAGAAGCTAAATTTGAATAAATATATCTAACGGATGAGCCTAAAGAAAATTCCTCGCCAAAGCTTCTAGCGAACGAAATATCAAATGCCAGTTCGTTAGGATTTGCAGTACCTAAATCTTGCTGATTAACATCTGTTAACTGAATCGAGCCTAAAGAAAAATAACGTAGGGAAGCACCGATCGTATTTCGATCATCAAGTTTGTAAAAACCACTTAAATAAGCCAGGTTAATATCAGGCACCAAACTTTTCAGCCACGGACTATAGGAAACTGAAAACCCGTACGGTTTATCGATGAATGCCAGTTTAGAAGCATTTATACTTGCCGAATTTACATCGCCTGCAACGGCAACACCCGCATCACCCATTGCGCCTGAACGAGCATCGGGTGTAATTAATAAAAAAGGAACGGCTGTTACAATATTGTTCGATTCGCTGCCATTCGTTTGAGTTGTACCTATAGCCACCTGAGCATTTGTTTTACCAAATATCAAGGTCAAAGAGAGTGCAGAAAAAGCAAGTTTAATGAGATACTTGAAATTCATTCTTTAAAGGTACGTAATTTTAGATTTTCGGGACATTGTTATTCTGGAGATTGGTTTGATAACGCAGAACTAAAAATTATATTTTACCAAATTACGAAATATGCGATTATTTAATCGCTTCAGCTGCGATTTTTACAGTTTCGTGAAACCACAGAAGTCATAACTATTGATTAACTAGGCATTTGCGTGTTTATTATTTATTCTTTTTTTTTTAAAAAGGTTATTGATTTATCAGCAAATGATATCCCAATTCATTTTCCTACTTTTTAAAATCATGGCATAAATAGTGGCTTCATTAAGATCTACGGTTCTTTCAATAGGTTCCACCCTTAATTATACTTAAAAAACTAACATTTATTGCATTTGTTTAACATTTGCAGGTGTATCTTTCGCAAAGCTGTCGCCGCGATTATCGACAGATCGTGGGCGTTTAACCCCAAGTTGGGAAAGAGTGTCCAAACTTAAATCCAGGTCTTTAAAATCTAACTTGGGCTTTATGATATTTATTATTGATTTTAGTTTGGCATCAATCTCTTTTAAACAATGTTGGAATGGCAGCGGCAGAGGTAAGTAGAATCACAATAATAATTATTATGGAAATTTTCTTAAACATGGGTTAATCCCTATCATAATATAGGTTTGCGCATGTAGCCTCTCAATAAACGAATGAAATCATTAAACCTTACCTGCAATTGAATATCAAATAAATCAATCAAAAATTTAAAAGGCACAATACCTCATAAAATAATACGTTATGGGATAAAAATATAATCGGTATTTTATTGCCACAATATTTATATATCCACTAAAATTGCTTAATTTTATCAGTTGAATCGTCATTTGGCGATCGTCCCCTGTACTTTATGAAAAAACTTATACTTTATTCTTTTACTTGTTTGTCATTAGCGGCATTGCTAAGTGCTTGTAGCTCCAAGGGAGGAAACAGTTCTAGCAAAACAGGTGTTCCCTACGCAGATCGGAAAAGCAAAACGAATCAATCGGGCGCTTTTGCTGTGGCTACTCAGTATAAAAGAGCCCCGGGACCTGGATTAATTCCCATTGAAGGTGGGGTTTTAGTCGTAGGTGGAAGTGCTATTGAAGTTCCTGGTATTGAACCGAATATTTATAACTACAAAAGACAGGTAACAGTCCCTTCGTTTTACATGGACGAAACTGAAGTCTCTAATACCGATTGGTTGGAATACCTGCATTGGATTAGATATAACTTTCCGGAAGATCAAGAGTTTTACTACAATGAGCTGCCCGATACTTTAGTTTGGCGTAGTGCTTTATCATATAACGAGCCTTATGTAGATAATTATTTACGTCACCCGGCCTACCGCGACTATCCAGTAGTTGGAGTTTCATGGGAGCAAGCTTCGCGTTATTGCCAATGGAGGACCTCTCGGGCCAATGAGTTTATTTTACGGGAAAAAGGTATTTTAACAGATTATAAAACTTTGGCTGGTGGAAATACGGGGAAGAATGGAGCAGCAACAGCAGCAACCCCTAGACCAGATAAACCATTTAACACTGATGCTTACCTTAACGGACAGTACGACGATAAAGGTAGAAATGCACCAATAGATTATAATACTAAATCCGGTGCTGCTACGGGGACAGCAGGCGCTACAGCAGGTGGCAGGGGCAATAATCAACCAAGAAGAACTGCCACATTAGAAGATGGTGTAATTATGCAGCCTTACCGCTTGCCTACAGAGGCAGAGTGGGAATATGCTGCATTGGGATTAATCGGCAATACTGAATACGAAAACATCAATCAGAATAAAATTTATCCTTGGAATGGACTAGGAGTGAGTTCTGCAGCCAAGAAAACTAGAGGTATGATACAAGCCAACTTCAAAAGAGCACCTGGTGATTACATGGGTGTTGGCGGATCATTGAATGATAAAGGAGATTTAACAGTTCCGGTAATTCAATATACCCCTAACGATTTCGGTTTATATAACATGGCTGGAAATGTGAATGAGTGGGTAAATGATGTTTACAGAACTGGTACATTCACTGATGCAGATGCTTTTAATCCTTATCGTGGTAACTATTTCGAGAACAAGAAGCTGGATAATGCGCAAACTGGAAAAATTGCCTTGGATAAATATGGTAATCCGATAAAAGAGAATGCATATTCAGGAAGAAAACAAACCTGGGCAGAAAAACAAGCGCAGGCAAAACGTATCGATTCAATTTCAAAATCAACTGATCCGCAGAGCACAACTGCAGCTACAACTTACCAGGCCGATCAGAGAGGTTATAGAGATAAAGAGAATCTTCTTTTGAATGAAGAAGGGGTAACGTTGATAAATGATAAATCCAGGGTTTATAAAGGCGGTTCATGGAACGATATGGCTTATTGGTTAAATCCAGCAACCAGACGTTTCTTATCACAAGATGAATCATCAGCAGAAATAGGATTCCGTTGCGCCATGACCATGTTAGGTGCTCCAGAAATTAGCACCTCAGGAAAAAGAAGTTTTAAAACGCCTCCTCCCAGACCATACCGGGTAAGTAAAGGCAAGTAACAAAAAACTCCCAACTCTAACGAATTGGGAGTTTTTTGTTACCTTATAATTCTTGTATCATTTAAATTGAATAAGTACCTGATTCTTCTCTACCTTATCACCTTTATTAATTAGCACCTTTTTAACAATCCCCTCAGCTGAAGATTTCAATATATTTTCCATCTTCATGGCCTCCAAAACCAATAGGCTGTCACCCTTTTTAACTTCTACATTTTCTTCTACCATTACATTTAATACCAAACCTGGCATTGGCGCCTTAACCTCCGAAATTTTAGTTCCGGCAAGATTGTCCATGCCCATTTGTTTCAGCAACTGATCAAATTGGTCTTCAACCTTAATTTGATAGATTGCTCTATTAACTTTTATTGCACAGGTTTTATTACTGCTATCAACTGATATGACCTCCGCATTATATGATTTATTTTTATAAAGCAGATGCGAAGAATTGTTGCTCAACTTAATGGAATCCAAAGAAATGTTTTCTCCGTTTAATTTAACCCCGTTATGGTTGATTCGAATATCATAATGAAGCTGATCATTAACTTTTACTTTATACATAAAATTATTGCGTTAGAGCATACTGAACTAAATTAGCGCCCATTTTAAGCGCCTTATCGCGAGTTTCCCGGCTATCCTCGGGATATGTACCAAAATCTTCCCAACCATTACCTAAATCGCACTCAAAGGTGTAGTAGCAAACCACTTTCCCTTTGTATATCAAGGCAAAACCTTGTGGCCGCTTATTATCATGCTCATGAATCTTGGGCAACCCACCCGGAAATTTGAATTTTTGGTTGTAAATGGCATGATTGGAAGGTAACTCTACGAAATTCAGTTCTGGAAAAACTTTTTTCATTTGAGGCCTGATAAATTTATCCAACCCATAATTATCATCAATATGCAGAAAACCTCCTCCTGTTAAATACTGCCTCAAATTTTTAACATCCTGATCACTAAAAACCACGTTACCATGGCCTGTCATATAGACAAACGGGTAATTGAATAGTTCTTTCGAACCTACTTCGACAATACTTTCTTCAGGATAAAAATTAGTCTTTAAACTGGAATTACAAAATGAAATTAAATTTGGAAGTGCAGTCCTGTCTGCATACCAATCTCCGCCACCACTATACTTCAGCTTGCCCATTCGGTAAGAAGGAACATTAAAAGAAGTAAGAACAAAGATTAATGAGCAAAGAATAAAGATAAACGAACACGAGAGTAACCGTTTTAATGATAATAAACCTATGATTTTCAATTTATAAATTTCAACTCTTTTCATCGGTTAAGATAATTGATTTCAAAACAAACAGATAATGCAGCGGTTTCGGTGCGCAACCTGTTATCTCCTAAAGTTAATGGTTTATAACCTTTGTTCAAAGCTAAACTCACTTCTTCGGGGCTGAAATCTCCTTCTGGACCAATAAGAATTAAATATTTGTGATGCGGGACAACGAGGTCAGAGATGTATTTCTTGTTCTCTTCATCAATGCAATGCGCTATTAGTTTACTCCCTTCAAAAGGAAGGTTAAGGAAAGCATTAAAGGAAATTGCTTCATTTAGTGTTGGATGGTAGGCTTTGATGGATTGTTTCACTGCAGAAGTAATAACTTTGCTTAATCGATCTCCTTTAACAACACGTCGTTCAGATCGATCGGTAATGATCGGGGTTACTTCATCTATTCCGATTTCCGTTGCTTTCTCTAAAAACCATTCCATTCGGTCTATATTTTTTGTAGGTGCGACCGCAAGGTGCAAATAGTGATTTCTTTTATGAAATTCGGTTTCTACCTTAAGGATGGATAGACCTACCTTTTTGGGGTTATCTGAAATGATTTCAGCGGTGTAAAAACCCCCTCTACCATCAACTAAGTTTACTACAGCCCCAACTGATAAACGTAATACCCTAACGCAATGTTTACTTTCCTCTTCGTTAAGCGTATAGGTATCCTGGGTAATATCTGGCGTATAAAAAATATGCATTGTTGAATTTAATGATTATCAACCTGATCTTCTTTATTTATTACCAATTCGAGCTTAATAGTTTCAATGTTTTGTTCTGTTTTCTTTAAGATGGTAAACAGATAACCATAAGATTCATTGCTTTCTCCAACCTCTGGAATCCGTTCAAAAACATGAGAAACTAGACCACCAACTGTATCAAAATCTTCATCCTCTGGCAAATCATGTGGTAAATGCTCATTCACATCATAAACTGTTGCAAAGGCATTTACAATAAATTCGTTATCCGATACTTTTTCAACTAAAGGCTTTTCTTCATCATATTCATCCTGAATTTCGCCTACCAATTCTTCCACAATATCCTCTAGCGTAACCATCCCTGCCGTACCACCAAACTCATCTAAAACAATGGAGATTTGGATGCGGTTGCTTTGCAGTTCGCTCATTAAATCGTTAATTTTTTTTGTTTCAGTGACGAAGTAAGGTTTGCGAATAATATCATTCAGCGTCCAATGTTGGTTACCAGAAGCAACTAATGGCAAAATATCCTTGGCGTGAATAATTCCGACAATTTTATCCATTATCTCATCATAAACTGGGAGGCGAGAATAGCCCTCAGCAATGATTTTATCGATTACCTCTTCTTTCGACGAAGATAATTCGATACCTGAAATCTTGGTACGCGGAACCATAATATTCTTTACTACGCGCTCATTAAAATCGAATACATTTTTAATAAGTTCGTGCTCATTGTTATCCAATGCACCACTTTCCTTTCCCTGATCTAACAAGTATTGAAGTTCTTCTGTACTGTGTAAGGATTCGTGGCCCGCAGAAGTATCAATACCGAATGGCTTCAAAATCACTGCTGCCAGGCTGTTTAAAGTCCAAATGAATGGTTTGAAAACCACGTAAAAAATTTGGAGTGGAACAGAAACAAACAAAGTAGTGGCTACCGGTCTTTGTATTGCAAATGATTTCGGTGCTAACTCACCAAATACGATGTGCATTACAGTAATTAGCGAAAAAGCTACAATTGTTGATGCGGTATGAATAGTGGCGTCACTAAACCCCCATTCGAGGCTATCGAAAAGATTTTTGAAAATAGTATGCATAACGCCTTCACCAACCCAACCTAAGCCAAGTGATGCAAGCGTTATACCTAGCTGCGTGGCCGCTAAATAACCATCCAAATTATGGAGGATCGTTTTGGCCATTTTACCAACCCGGCTACCTGTTTTTGCTTTTATTTCAATTTGAGATGCTCGGACTTTTACAATTGCAAATTCTGCTGCAACAAAGAATCCGTTTAGTAAAACTAAAAATAATGCTAGAAACAACCTCCAACCTACAGATGCAGTATCAGGCTCTTCTAAAGCAACCAAAATGGTATTGGTGGGCAATATTGCACTTAACTCTAAATTTAAAAACAAGCAGGCCGTGGGTAAATCCATTATGCTAATTCTCTAAATGTTGTGTTGTAAAGTTCTATACTTTCCTTAATTACTTTATGAGCATAGCGAACACCTAATAAATGTTCGATAGTAACATTTTTATCTTCCAGTGCTTTATAATCTTGAAAGAAACGAACAATTTCTTTCATTTGATGTGGTGGCAATTCATCCAGATCGTTAATGTAATTAACGGACATATCATGTGCTGCAACCGCAATAATTTTATCGTCTTGCTCTCCATTATCAACCATGTGCATTACGCCAACAACTTTAGCTTCAATTAATGTCATTGGGTAAACATCAACAGAACAAAGTACAAGAATATCTAATGGATCTTTATCATCGCAATAAGTTTGTGGGATAAAGCCATAGTTAGCTGGATACATTACTGATGAAAAAAGAACCCTGTCTAACTTGATTAGTCCGGATTCTTTATCTATTTCATACTTAGCCTTTGAGCCTTTAGGAATTTCAATGATTGCGTTTACAATTTCTGGAACGTTCTTACCAGGAGATACGCTATGCCATGCGTGATGATCGTCTTTTGCCATTTTTAATTTAAATCTTTTTTTCCCCTTCCGGGATTTTAACTTTACTTTTTACAAAGGTAATCAATAAAGGTATAGTTGTAATAACGATGAAGCCAATAATAATATATAATAAGTAATCGTTTATCTCTTTTTCAAATCTTTTACCTAAAAAGTAGCCTAACAAAGTGAGCGAGCAGATCCATAAAATTCCACCAACAATATTATAGAAAGCAAACTTTTTAAAGTCTAATTTTACTACTCCAGCAAAAATCGGTGCAAAAGTTCTTACAATTGGAACAAATCTGCCCATGATCAGTGCGAAGGCACCTTGTTTGTTATAATATTCTTCTGCTGCTTTTAAATATTTCTTTTTGAAAAAGAAACTGTCTTTTCTGGTATACAGTAGTGGACCAGTTCTCCGCCCAAACCAATAACCCGTGAAATTCCCAGAAATTGCGGCTACACATAAGCCTGCTAAAAGGACTGCAATGTTAACATCAAGTTTTCCAGTTGCTACGAACATTCCTGCAAGAAACAGTAAATAATCGCCAGGAAGGAAGAAACCAAAGAATAGGCCAGTTTCTGCAAAGATGACAAATACTACAAGATAGAAACCGCCCTCCCTCAATAATTTCTCGGGGTCAATTAAATGTTGTAGGTGGTTCCAGAAATCCTGCATATTTCAATTATTCGTAAAACTACAAATAATTATCTAACAAGTGCATACCTATATCAGGTTTAAGACGATTGAAGGATAAATACCCAAAATTAGCGTAATCGCCACTGAGACAGCTAAAACAATCTTGTATTGTGCAGGTGTAGAAAGCTCGGTTTCAGCGCCATCTTTAAACCATACGGCCACAATAACCTTGAAATAGTAATAAAAACCTACCAATGCATTTAATATAGCGAAAGCAACCAATAGCATCTTGTATTCGCCCATAACATTAAGAAACATTAAATATTTCCCGATAAAACCAGCGGTTAAAGGAATACCTGCTAATGATAACATGGCAACCGTGAGCGATAAGGCCACTAAAGGATTTTTCTTACCTAAGCCATTGAAACTTTCAAAGCTATCGCTACCGGTTTTTTGTTTCACTAATATTAATACCGCAAAAGCGATAATTGATGCAAAAGTATAGGCAGCGGCATAAACCAAAACATTGTTTTGCGAGTGCGGACCAATTACAATCAAAGAGAATAACAAGTATCCTGCATGAGAGATACTTGAATAGGCCAACATTCGTTTGAAATTCTTTTGGAATAATGCAGTAACGTTACCAATGAACAAGGTTATACAAACAATCACGATAAGTGGCGCAACCCAGAAATCGTGAAGCGGTGCAAAAGCATCGGCAAACAATCTTAAAAAAGCTGCAAAACCAGCCGTTTTAACCACTGTACTCATAAACGTAGTGATCAAAGTTGGCGAACCTTCGTAAACGTCCGGAGTCCAGAAGTGGAAAGGTGCCGCTCCTACTTTAAAGCACAAGCCAATCATCATCAAAATAACCCCTGGATAAAAGATTGGAGAAACTGCTTTGCTATTATCAACTAAGTAAGCTTGAATTCTATCTAAATCGAATGAGCCGGTGGCTCCGTAAATTAATGTGATCCCAAACAACAAGAAACCTGTTGAAAAAGCACCCATTAAGAAATATTTCAATGAAGCTTCGTTTGATGCAAAATCCTTTTTACGAATACCCGCAAGGATATATAAACTTACCGACATGATTTCCAAACCAACAAATAACATAGCCATATTTTTGTACGACACCATCATAATCATCCCCGCAAGCGCGAAAAGAATTAAGGTGTAATATTCTGCTATGTTATCGCTTTTAGCGTGAAAATAGTTTTGCGTTAATAAGAAAATCAATAATGTGCCTACAATACAAACACCGGAAAATGCCAAAGCGAAATTATCAGTTTGCATCATTCCGAAGTGAACAGCATTGCCATCCCATGCAGCAGCAGTAAAGCCTAATGCAGTAAGTAAGCCAACAACGGTAAGCGGCAATAATGCTTTCTTTGCTTTAAACAAACCTGCATAAAGCACAATAAAAGCGGTTATACTAATGGTTATAATAATATTCATTGCTTATTTTACTGATGTTAATTTTTGATTTACCTGTTCTAATAAATGTTGTACAGATGCCTCTGTTAAGTGCAATAATGGTTTCGGGTAAACACCGAAAAAAATAATTAAAGCACAGATAATATAAAGAACCAATTTCTCAGTCCCTTGAATGTCGGTAAACGTGATGGTTAATTCTTTTGTTTTTCCAAGCATTACATTTTGGTACATACGCAACATATAAACTGCTCCGAAAATGATGGTTAATCCTGCAATTGCAGCCGCCCAAATGCCGTAGCTATAAACGCCCATCAACAGTAAGAACTCCCCAATAAAACCATTTGTTCCTGGTAAGGCAACTGTACCTAAAACGATGATTAAGAAAACAATCGCCAGTTGTGGTGCTGATTTAGCAATACCACCCAATTCTTCGATTTTATTGGTTTTGGTGCGAGAAAAGATAATATCTAAAACGAAAAATAAACCTACCACGTTAATTCCGTGACTTAACATTTGCACCATGGCTCCTTGCATCCCTTGTTCACCAAGGCCTCCGAGATTAAAGGATGCAAATATGCCTGCAGCAATTAAACCAACGTGAGCAATAGACGAATAAGCCACCAAACGTTTAGCATCTTTCTGCGTAAAGGCAATAAGTGAGGCATAAACGATACCGATAATAGATAAAACCATCACCAGGCCAGACCAATCCTGAACGCCTGTGGGTACAATTGGTAATAACCATCTGATTACACCATAAATACCCATTTTTAGCATGATACCAGATAACAACATGGTCCCTTGTGTAGGAGCAACTGTGTAAGTATCTGGCTGCCAAGTGTGAAAAGGGAAAATTGGCATCTTAATCGCGAAAGCAATAAAGAACGCCCAGAAAATCCAGCCTTGTTGTGCACGATCCAGGTTTAAAGCGTAAAATGCCTGAATATCGAAGTTGTGAGCAGGATTTTGCAAATACAAATAAATAATCCCCATCAACATAAACAATGAACCAGCAATCGTGTAAACGAAGAATTTCATGTTAATTCGAACTCTATCTTTTCCACCCCAGAATGCGCAGATAAAGTAAATTGGAATTAATGCAGCCTCCCACCCAATGTAGAATAAGAAAGCATCCATAGCAGTAAAAACCAATAATAAACCACTCTGCATGAATAAAATCAATGCATAAAAAGCAGCTGGGTTTTTATAGTCATGTCTGTAACTAGATAAAATGATAATCGGAATTAACAAATTGGTAAGCAATACCACCAACATGCTGATCCCATCGATACCTGCATGAAAACGAATGCCTAAATCTGAAATCCATGGCAGGTTCGCTTCAAACTGCGTACTTGCATTTGGAATAAAGTTACAGGCGATGAACAAGGCCAAGCCTAAAGAAGCGACTGAAATTACCGTCGAGACTATTTTAGCAGACTTACCCGCAAATGCCGTAATGATAGCACCCGCAAGCGGAAGAAATATAAGTAGTAAAAGTTGTTCCATTATTTATTTTTGAACCCTTTTTATATGTAATAAAATGTATAAGCAAGCAATGCGATGATACCAGCTACCATCATAAATATATAGAAACCCACGTTTCCACTTTGTAATAAACGAACTCCCTTACTCGCCTCGTTTGTACTCCAGCCTAATCCATTCACAATCCCATCGATAAATTTTGTGTCGATAATTCTGTAGAAAAATCTAGAGAAAGCATCTAACGGTTTGGTGATGATAAAATCGTAAATCTCATCTAAATAAAATTTATTATAAGATAATTTTGCCAAAGCAGAGCGTGGTGCCTCATCAGCCACAGGAACACGAGCACCTTTAACGTATCTGATGTAAGCGAAAAGCAAAGCGATGATCGCAGCAACAACTGAAACACCCATTAAGGTAAATTCCGTTGAATGACTTAATTCCAATCCGTGTTGTGCAACGCCGGCACCGCTTAACCAATGTGCCAACCATTCGTTTCCACCGAAAACGTGAGGAATATTAATCGCTCCACCTATTGCAGCTAATATTGCCAGGATGATTAAAGGAATAGTCATCGCTTTTGGCGACTCATGTACATGACTTTCTTCGTGATGTGTACCTCTGTATTTTCCAGAAAAGGTTAAAAACATCATTCTGAACATGTAAAAGGAAGTTAAGAATGCGGTTAACACACCAACTCCCCAAAGAATTGGGCTTGCCTGGTAGGCATTTGCTAAAATTTCGTCTTTAGAGAAAAACCCTGAAAACGGTGGTAAGCCTGCAATTGCGATGGTACCAATCATCATCGTTAAAAAGGTAACCGGAAGTTTCTTCCTTAATCCGCCCATGTGGCGCATATCTTGCTCGTGGTGCATGGCATGAATAACCGAACCAGCGCCTAAGAATAATAATGCTTTGAAAAATGCGTGGGTTAATACATGGAAGAATGAACCTGTATAAGCGCCAACGCCCAAGCCTAAAAACATATATCCCAATTGAGATACCGTTGAATAAGCCAATACTTTTTTGATATCGGTTTGTGTTAACGCAATAATTGCGGCAACTAAAGCAGTTGTTATACCTACAACGGCAACGATGTTTTGTGTAAGCGGTGCTAAATCGAACAATACGCTGGAGCGGGCAATCATGTAGATACCTGCTGTTACCATCGTTGCTGCGTGAATTAAGGCTGAAACAGGCGTTGGGCCTGCCATTGCATCTGGTAACCACGTGAATAATGGCAACTGAGCTGATTTACCACACGCACCAACAAACAATAGAATTGTAATTAAAAACAAAGTATTTTGTCCAGGTAACATATTAGCTGCCTGAGGAAAAACTTTAGCAAATTCCACACTTCCGAAAGTAGTAAAGATTAAGAATACCCCTAACAAAAAGCCCAAATCACCAATACGGTTCATTACGAAAGCCTTTTTAGCTGCTGAGGCATAAGCGCTGTTTGTATACCAGAAACCGATTAACAGGTATGAACATAAGCCTACACCTTCCCAACCGATAAACATCACGATATAGTTTGAACCCAATACCAATAAAAGCATGAAGAACACAAACAGGTTCAGATAAGAAAAGAATTTTCCGAATCCTTCATCATCATGCATGTAGCTGGTAGAATATAAATGGATTAAGAATCCAATTCCCGTAATGATCAAAAGCATGATCGAACTCAATGGGTCAACCAGAAATGATAATGGAATATGCAGCGTACCTGCGGTGATCCAATCGAATAAAAATACTTCGTGAGATTTTTGTGTATCGCCTTGTAAACTAAAGAAAATAACTATGCTGATGATGAAAGAAGCTAATATTACACCACTTCCAATGATACCAACAAGTCCTTTAGATAAAGATTTTCTGCCCAGTCCGTTGATTACAAATCCTAAAAAAGGGAGTAAAGGAACTAACCAAATCAATTGTTCTATTGTCATTCTTAATATATATTTACCACTTAAGGCGATTTAAAACATTAATATCTATCGATTTTGTATTTCTGTAAACCATTACGATAATTGCTAAACCAACTGCAACTTCTGCCGCGGCAAGCGCCATAATAAAGAATACGAAAACCTGTCCTGAGGGGTCATTGCTATGTACAGAGAAAGCTGTTAAAAGCAGGTTAACTGCATTTAACATCAACTCAACGGACATGAAAATTACGATTGCGTTTCTACGGGTTAATACGCCAATTACACCAATTGTGAAAATAATTGCACATAAATAGATGTAGTGATTTAGTGGAACGCCTGCCATTTGTGTAGTTAAATTTTCCATTATGCCTCTACCTCATCTCTTTTAGATAATAAAACTGCTCCAACCATTGCTGCCAATAGTAACAGAGATGATAATTCAAATGGCAACAAGAATGGACCGAAAAGCTCTTTTCCCAAATTCTCTACCAAACCTAATCCTTGATTTTTTAAAATTAAGGGACTGTTAATTGTTGCTGCTTTAAAAGACCCAACCAAGGTTACCACAAGGCAACATCCTGCAATTACACCTACAATTTTAATCAATGGTGATTTCACAGGCTCGGTTTCCTTGTTCAGGTTGAGGAGCATCAGTACAAATAAGAATAATACCATGATGGCCCCCATGTAAACGATGAAGTTTACAACTGCCAAAAATTGTGCGTTCAACAGTACATAATGTACCGTGAAGGTAAAAAAGGTAAGGATTAAGTATAAAACGCTATGAATTGGATTTTTTGCAAAAATCACCATCAGCGAAAAGATTATACTTAATGTGGCTACGAAATAGAATACTTGTGTACTCATTAATTTGTTATTTGTTTGTACTCCTCGTCATTACGAGGCACGAAGCAATCTCATTTTTATTGCCATTGCTTTAGGATTGCTTCGTTCCTCGCAATGACGGACTGGTCTTATTATTTTTTCATCTCTAACGGAGCCTCAACCAATTTATCTTTTCCGTAAATAAAATCCTTACGTAAATAATCAGCTGGTACAATTGGTCCGTCTAAATAAATTGCCTCTTTCGGACAAGCCTCTTCACATAACCCACAGAAAATGCAACGCAACATGTTAATTTCATAAGTCGCTGCATATTTTTCCTCTCGGTATAAGTGTTTTTCTTCTGGCTTGCGCTCTGCAGCAATCATGGTAATTGCTTCCGCAGGGCAAGACAAAGCACATAAACCGCAAGCTGTACAACGTTCTTTTCCATTTTCATCACGCTTAAGGGAGTGCATCCCCCTAAAGTTGGCAGAAAATTCACGTTCTACTTCCGGATATCTTACTGTGGCCTCTTTTTTGAATAAGTGGCTGATGGTTATGCCCATTCCCTTTGCAATTGCAGGCAGGTACATACGCTCCATGAAGCTTAAAGGCTTCTGTTCCAGTACTTTTTTCTTGTTACTTAATGATTCCATAATTAAAACTTCTCTATAATCGCAATCACAACCCCAGTTATTATAATGTTGGCAATGGCTAAAGGTATTAAACCTTTCCAACCTAAATTCATCAATTGATCGTAACGGAAACGAGGGATTGTCCACCGTACCCACATAAAGAAAAAGATGAAGAAAACTATTTTCACAAATAAGATCCCAACCCCAAATAGTGGGGCCCAGGTAGGTCCAAGCAATGTTGCCATGTAATCCATTCCCGGGTAGTTGTAACCACCGAAATATAAAGTTGCCATTACTGCCGATGAAACAAACATGTTGATGTACTCGGCAAAAAGGTAAAAACCTAACTTCATCGATGAATATTCGGTATGATAACCACCAATTAGCTCAGTTTCGCACTCAGGCAAATCGAAAGGCGCACGGTTGGTTTCAGCAAAAGAACAAACCATGAAGATCAAAAACCCCAGTGGTTGATATAACACATTCCAATGCCAGCCATGTTGCTGATCAACAATTTCTTTAAGACTTAAAGTGTTTGTCATCAAAAGCAAAGCGATGATAGATAGCCCCATTGCAATTTCGTAACTGATATTTTGTGACGCGGCACGAATAGCACTTAACAGAGAATATTTGTTGTTTGATGCCCAGCCGCCAATCATTACGCCATAAACGCCCAAAGAAACCACGCCGAAAATGTATAAAACACCTACGTTGATATCAGCAACCTGAAGCGGAACAATTTTGCCACCAATTTCCATCGGGCTACCCCAAGGAATCACCGCTGTACCAATACAGGCACAGAGTAAAGCCAAACCCGGCCCAACAATAAATAACCATTTGTTTGATGTGGTTGGAATAATTTCTTCCTTCATAAACATCTTCACACCATCGGCTAAAGGTTGTAAAATACCAAAAGGACCAGCTCTATCCGGACCTAAACGATCTTGAAGATAAGCAGCCACCTTACGCTCTGCATAGGTAGAATACATGGCAATTACCAAACTGATACCGAAAATTACGGCAACCAGAATAAATTTTTCAATGATAAAACCTGTATCCATTAGTATTTAACTGTTTTATGTAATTCAATTTCATTTGCTGCTTGCAAAGCCTGATTTGGCTGAATAACATGCAAAGGTTTCAAGGTTTCGTAATGGTTTGATGCAATTACCGAAGTATCATCAATGTGAGTAGGTTGTTCAATAACCCAATCTGATGTTGCTTTTTTATCGAAACGGCAAGTATTACAGATAAACTCTTCTACTTCGCCAAATTGGTCTTTACGGGCAGTAACACGTAAAACGTCTTCTCCCTTGTACCAAAGTGTTACTTTACCATTGCACTTTTCATGGTCGCAATCGCGATGCGCATCAACCGGTTTAGTAAACCAAACACGGTTTTTAAAACGGAAGGTTTTATCGGTTAAAGCACCTACAGGGCAAACATCAATCACGTTTCCTGAGAAATCATTATCAACTGCTTGTTGAATATAAGTTGAAATTTCAGAATGGTCGCCACGGTTTAAAATCCCATGAACACGTTTGTTTGTAATTTGATCAGCAGTAAAAACACAACGGTAGCACAGAATACAACGATTCATGTGCAACTGGATTTTATCGCCAATATCGATACGTTCGAAAGTACGACGCTCAAATTCATAACGTGTTTTCTGCAATCCGTGCTCGTAACCTAAATTTTGTAAATCACATTCTCCAGCCTGATCGCAAACCGGGCAATCTAAAGGATGGTTAATCAATAAAATTTCGACCACACCTGCACGTGCTTCTAAAACTTCTGGTGAAGTAATATTCAGCACTTCCATACCATCCATTACTGTTGTACGGCAAGATGCAACCAATTTAGGCATTGGCCGCGGGTCTTTTTCTGAACCTTTTGTTACCTTAACAATACAGGTACGGCATTTACCACCACTGCCTTCTAACTTGGAATAATAGCACATTGCTGGCGGAACAATATCACCCCCAATTTGCCTTGCAGCATTCAGGATAGTGGTTCCGTTATCAACCTCTACTGTTATCCCGTCTATCGTAACCTTAACTTTTTCACTCATGGTTAATGATAATCTTTATTTTTTTGCTTTTATGCCGTCATTGCGAGGCATGAAGCAATCTTTCTTATTTTATACTCATTGCATTAGGATTGCTTCGTTCCTCGCAACGACGTAGGGCTTAGGATCTCGCGCTAATTTAAGAACCAATTGCTCTCCCCCTGGTATGTCTACTTTTCTTCCGTTACCGGAGCCTTTTCTATCGGCGTAGCGTAGCTTGCTAAACCATAATTTTGCTGCTGACTCTTCACGGGTTCTTTAATGTGCCATTCAAACTCGTCTCTGAAATGGCGGATGGCACTTGCCACTGGCCAGGCTGCCGCATCCCCTAATGGACAAATAGTATTCCCTTCAATTTTACGTTGAATATCCCAAAGTAAATCTACATCATCCATTGAACCATGGCCATGCTCAATTTTGTGCAATACTTTTTCCATCCATCCAGTACCTTCACGGCAAGGCGAACATTGTCCGCAACTTTCGTGATGATAGAAACGAGAGAAATTCCAGGTATTGCGGACAATACATTGGTCTTCATCGAAAGCGATAAAACCGCCCGAACCCATCATCGTTCCTGTAGCAAATCCGCCCTCTGATAATGATTCGTAACTCATTAAACGAGGTTCCCCATTAGCCAACTTCAAAGTTAAATTAGCAGGTAAGACCGGAACGGATGAACCACCTGCAACCGTTGCTTTTAACTTCTTGCCATTGGCAATACCACCACAATATTCATCAGAATAAATAAATTCTTCAACTGGTAAGCCTAACTCGATTTCATAAACACCAGGTTTTACTAAATTTCCAGACGCTGATATCAATTTCGTACCTGTACTTCTACCGATACCTATTTTTGCATATTCATCACCACCATCATTTATGATAGGGACAACTGCTGCAATCGACTCTACGTTATTTACTACCGTTGGACAACCATACAAACCTGCAATAGCTGGGAATGGCGGTTTAATTCTTGGATTACCTCTTTTTCCTTCAAGTGATTCTAACAATGCAGTTTCTTCACCGCAAATGTAAGCACCACCACCCGGCTGAACATATAATTCTAAATCGTAACCTGTTCCTAAAATGTTTTTACCTAGCCATCCAGCAGCTTTTGCTTCTGCAATTGCCTTTTCCAAAATCCGGATTTGAGGCATCATTTCTCCACGAACGTAGATGTATGAAACCTTTGCACCCAAAGCAAAACTAGATACAATCATTCCCTCAATTAAAGCATGAGGAATATAGGTCATTAAATAACGGTCTTTGAAAGTTCCTGGCTCAGACTCATCAGCGTTGCAAACCAAATAACGGGCAACACCTTCTGGTTTAGCCAAAAAGCTCCATTTCATTCCCGTTGGGAAACCCGCACCACCACGACCGCGTAAGCCTGATTTCTTAACTTCTTCAACAATCTCTTCAGGGGTTAAAGTTTTAAGGGCTTTTTCCACAGCACGGTACCCGCCTTTTTGGCGATAGACCTCAAGTGTATTGATGCCAGGTACGTTTATATGCTCAAGTAATAATTTGCGACTCATTATTTTTTAGATGTGAGATGTGAGACTTGAGATGTTAGACAAATTGCCAATTCTCATATCTCATATCTAGTTTCTCAAATCTTATTTATTTTTCAAATCTTCAATCAGTTTATCTACACTTTCAGTAGTTAAGTTTTCGTAGAAAGTGTATTCCGGGCTAATTTGTAGTACCGGACCAAAACCACAGGCGGCTAAACATTCAACTCCTCTAAAGCTGAATAAACCATCTGCTGTAACTTCCCCTTCTTTAACACCTAACTTATTTTCTAAGTGGTCTAATATTTTTTCTGCACCAACTAAGCAACAAGGACCAGTACGGCAAACCTCTAAAGCATATTTTCCCTGAGGTTTTAAGAAATACATGGTGTAAAAAGTTGCTACCTCGTAAACTTCAATGGGTTGAATATCTAAATACTCAGCAACTTGATCCATCGCAGATGTAGGAACCCAAAGAAATTCTGCTTGTACTAAATGTAATAATGGCAGCAAAGCTGATTTTTCCTTACCCACAGGATAACGACTTTTAACATCATCAAATTTGGCAAGCAATTCTGATGAGAACACTACAGGTGTTTGTTCTTCTACTTTAAGCATCTAATTCTCCTGCAATAATATTCATACTACTCATGTTGATAATGGCGTCAGACAATAACATGCCTTCGCTCATTGGTGCAAACATCTGGTAATTTATAAAACTTGGCCTGCGGAAGTGTAAACGATATGGTGTACGACCTCCATCATTAATTAAATAGAAACCTAATTCACCATTTCCACCTTCTACAGCATGATAAACTTCTGCTTTTGGTGCATCAATTTCTCCCATCACAATTTTGAAGTGATAAATTAATGCTTCCATATTGTTATAAACTTCTTGTTTTGGAGGAAGATAAAATTCAGGAACATCGGCATGAAAAATACCTTTTGGCTCTGTTTTCAACTTCACAATGGCTTGTTCAATAATTCGCAAACTTTGCCACATTTCTTCGTTACGAACCAAATATCTGTCATAAATATCACCACTCGTTCCAACCGGAACTTCAAAATCGAAGTCCTGATACGAAGAATATGGGTCGCTTACACGAACATCATAATCTATACCCGTTGCACGTAAAAGTGGGCCAGTCCAGCTATACTCCAAAGCAGCCTCTTGAGTTACTTCCGCAACACCAGCTGTTCTATCAATGAAAATCCGGTTACGGGTTAAAAGATTTTCAAACTCTTTCAAAGCAACCGGAAACTCTTTTAAAAATTTATTAATCTTCGCAAAGGCCACTTCATTGAAATCTCTTTCAAAACCACCAATACGGCCAATGTTTGTTGTCAAGCGGGCGCCGCATACTTCCTCAAAAATTTCGTAAATATGCTCACGGAACTGGAACAGGTAAAGGAAAGTAGTTGTTGCTCCAGTATCCTGACCGATAATCGTGTTACAGATAATGTGATCGGCAATACGCGAAAGCTCCATCACAATTACGCGAAGATAATCTACACGTTTAGGCATCTGGATATTTAACAACTTTTCAACCGTCATGTGCCAACCCATATTGTTAATAGGCGATGAGCAATAATTTAAACGGTCGGTTAATGGTGTAATTTGATAGAAAGGGCGATGCTCGGCAATCTTTTCGAAAGCACGGTGGATATACCCAATTGTAGAAACGCCGCTTACAATACGCTCGCCGTCTAACTGCAAAACATTTTGAAAAACCCCATGTGTTGCAGGGTGCGTTGGACCTAAGTTTAAGGTTACCAGCTCACTTTGCGGGTCGTTATCTGTATATACCGGATGGTTATGATTCATATAAATTACCTTCCAAAAAATTCATCTTTTTTATCAACTCGGTTCGGGTCTTCCAATGGATATTGCTTCAACATTGGATGCACACCTAAATCATCCATATTCAAAATACGGCGTAAATCGGGATGACCTTCAAACTTAACCCCGAAGAAATCGTAGGTTTCTCTCTCCATCCAGTTCGCACCTTTCCAAATTGTTGTCGCCGTTGGTATGGTAGGATTTTGCTCAGAAATGAAAACTTTAATTCTAATCCGCACTTTCTCTACCATGTTATGCAGATGATATACAACAGCAATACCATGGTCTTTACCAGGATAATGAACCGCTGTAATATCAGTAAGGAAATTAAATTTTAACTCCTCTTTAAGATGTGAAAGTACATTTACGATTACATCTTTGTAGGTTACGAAGGTTAATAAACCATAAGGCTCAGAAACGGCGGTAACTTTTTCACCAAACTTTTCAGTTAGCTTAACGTGGATGGTGTTATTCAACGTCGTTTCTTCCATTACTTAATGCCGTATTGACCTAAAAGTTCTTTGTAATAATCAGAATTTCTTCTTCTGCCAGATTCATTTTTTACTAAATCCTGAATGCGTTGGAAACCGTCTAAAATAGCTTCTGGTCTTGGTGGGCAACCCGGAACGTAAACATCCACAGGGATTACTTCATCAATACCTTGCAAAACAGAATAAGTATCGAAAATACCTCCACTACTTGCACAAGCTCCAACTGCCATTACCCAACGCGGCTCCGCCATTTGGATATAAACTTGCTTTAACACCGGCGCCATCTTTTTAGCGATAGTCCCCATGACCATTAAAACATCGGCTTGACGAGGAGAAAAACTCAAACGTTCTGCACCGAAACGACCTAAATCGTAGTGAGAACCCATGGTTGCCATAAACTCAATTCCGCAACAAGAAGTAGCGAACGGTAGAGGCCATAATGAATTTGAACGAGCCAAACCTATCACTTTATCTAACGAAGTGGCAAAGTATCCAGGTCCCTCGGTTCCTGGAGGCGCATCAACTATATTAATTTCACTCATGTTTATAAACAAAAAATGCTCATCCCTTTGCAGAATGAGCAACAAATTTACAATATTTTAAAGGCAATTAAACTAGCTTAACTCGATTTAGAACCTTTCTAAATAGCTAAAACTCCTATTAGTTAGTGTGCATGATACACATCCAGTTTGCAGCTGGTAATTTTCATTTTAAACCCCTTTAAACCGACAACTATGCTACTTGTCAACAATACCTTTTAGCCTTTTAGTTCCAATCTAATACTTTCTTTTTGATCACATAGATGAAACCCAACAATAAGGTTCCCATAAAGATGAACATCTCAATCATGCCATCCATTTTTAATGCTCTAAAATTTACTGCCCAAGGATACATAAAGATAACTTCAATATCAAAAAGCACAAATAATATTGCCACCACAAAATATTTAATTGAAAACGGCTGACGAGCATTACCAACAGATTTTACACCTGCTTCAAATGTTTCTAATTTATCGAGTGTTTTACGTTTTGGTCCTAAAAAGTGTGTAGCCACTAGAGTGGTAACAACGAAACCCAGGGCTACGATTACCTGAAATATTATCGGTAAAAAATCTATTGAGGTACTTTGCGCTTGCATAATCATTATTTTCTGATGCAAAAGTAAAAGAAAAAGGCAGAGTAACCAAACTCTGCCTTTTCTAAATTATCTAACTTGTTAATTACTTACCTTTTCCTTTTGGTGCCGCAGCTCCACTTAACTCCTTTAATTTCGCACTTGCGTATGTATCTGCAGGATCCAATGCTAAGCACTTATTAAGATAATCAATTGCCTTTGGTTTGTCTTTATCAGCATACCATGCACCTAATAATCTGTATGATTCAATTAAGTTGTTTTTCGCCGAAGCTTGTTCTTCTGGCTTAACTAACGTAACATATTTTTCATAATAAGGAATCATCAAACCTTTTGTCGCTTCGCCATTTTTGGTTTGATCGATATAGTCATTGATCCTAGCTCTGTAAAAATATGCTAAAGCAAAATCAGGTGAAGCTTTAGATAGTTGACCTAAAGCCGTATCAGCTCTAACTAAACCTTCAATATTCAGTGGCTTTTTATCTTTTTTCAAATAATAGGATTCTAAGAACCTGTTTATACCGATATATAAATAGTTATAAAGAGACCCTTTTCCATTTGGATTATATTTAGCAGCTAATTCGTAAACGTCAGCCGATTTAGCATATTTTTTTGCTTTATATAATGCAGCAGCAGCTTCCGACAGGGCATCAGCGTTAGCAGAATCTACTCTTGTTGCCTTGATAATATTGTTTAAAGCTAAACTATCTTGTCCAGCTTGTAGCTGTGCTTTACCTAGGTAAAGGTAATCGTTGGCTAAAATTTTGGTTGTGTCTTTTTCCTTTGCAAAGAAAGAAGTCATGCTAGTTAAGGCTGCAGGATAGTTCTTATTTTCATAAGCCGCCCAACCTTTCATTCTATCAACAACAGCTGCCTTTGCACTTCCTGCAGGCGCCTGAATAGATGACGCTACTTGTTCTAAAGTAGGATAATCTTTAGCATAAAACAAGAACTGAGCGTAACGCAATTGAGATTCCAAAGATTTATCGGTTAAATCCATGTATTTTTTATAGTTCTCAATTCCTTTTTTTGCTTTTTCCTGATCGGTACCAAAGCTACTCCACTGTAAGTAAAGCTCGCCTAGTTCACGGTAGGCAGGACCATAATTTGGATCAGCCGCGATTACATCTTGTAATTCTTTTTCACCTTCTGGAAATGCTCTCGATTCTTTATACATTTTACCAATCTGAGTTTTTGCTCTACGGTTGGTCGGATCTATATCATTTACACGGAAGTATGGACCTAATGCTTCTGAATTCTTTTTCTGCAATGCATACGCATCACCTTGCGCTAAAAAGATCTCAGCATCTTTATCTTTCGAATCCAATTCATCGGCTTTGTTAATATTAGCCAATGCGTTAGTATAATCAGGTTTAGATACGTCATCACTCGGTTTATCTTGAGCTAAATACGCTTTACCGATATACAGATAAGTTTTGTAATCTTTTGGATCTAAGGCAACGGCTTTATCAAAATTAGTTTTTGCAGAAGACGGATTGTTTGACAACATATCTGCTTCGCCCAAACCAATTAAGTTTAAATTATTTTTTGGATCTGCTGTAACACCCTTGGTAAATACCGCACGAGCCGAATCTATGTAACCAGTTTTCAAGTAAACCAAACCGAGATTATAATAATTTTCACCGTTTGATGCTTGCGAGCTCACCAATGATTTTAACATAGATGATGCTTTTTGGTACTGTTCAGCGTCAATGGCTTTTTTCGCGTCATTTAAATTTTGAGCAAAAACTGCAGAACCCATCAACACCAAACCTAGATTTAAGGTTATTGCTTTCTTTGAAATTTTCATAGTTCTTTATTGTTTTTT
Source organism: Pedobacter sp. MC2016-05 (assembly GCF_026239735.1). Lineage (GTDB taxonomy): Bacteria > Bacteroidota > Bacteroidia > Sphingobacteriales > Sphingobacteriaceae > Pedobacter. The sequence goes on along the minus strand of NZ_JAPIVT010000001.1, from coordinate 460,664 downwards.
AATAGTGATATATAAGCTTGTTAAACGTCTTATACATCGGATATTCCATTTTAGTTAAATGAAGTGTTTTTACAACTTCGTGGTTCAATTTATTAGTTTATTTTCCGTTTGTCAAATTAATTTGTCTTGGCATTAACTTGTGCGGACCTAGTCCTGATTTAAGTACAATCAATTGACCTCTCTGACTTCTTAACCATGTTGCAAATCCTGTGCCTAAACCATCTCTTCCCTCGCAATCTATTATGTTCACATTTCTTAAGAATGGATAAACACCATTAATAAGATTATCCTGAGTGGGTTGATAAAACTTATCGTCACCTGGCTTACCTTTAAGGTTTTTAACGCCTAGCATTTTTACTTTGGATAGATATTCTGATAATTGTGTATTCTTATCGGAAACCCAATCAACGCCTAAAATACCGATAAAAGTCTTGTCTTCTGCAATAAGTTTAATCACCTCAGCGCTAGAATCTTTTGAGTAAACACCTTGAGCTGGAAACTGACTTATATTAGCCAATTGCTTAAGGTATTGAAAGGTACTTGAATAAGCGTTATCAAAGACCAATTTTTTTCCAGAACCCTTACCTTGTAAAATATCAACAACTTCTTTAACGGTAATTGTGCTATCAATATTGTCTTTATTTGTAATTAATGCTATTCCGTCAACTGCAAATCTTGTAGAATTAATTCTTATTCCTCGCTGTGTATAGTATTTTTCTTCCGCTTTAGTGAGTAACCTCGGCATCACAATTACCCGAACACTATCGTTTAGAAATGCAGGGATTATTTTCTCCTCTGGTTTTACGGTTAGCTTAAATTTTGCATCTGGATAATCCAAATTAAAAATATTGATCTGCTCCTTTATAATCGGGCTTATACTTTCGTCTACCAGAATTCTTAATGTACCGCTTGTACGTGTTTCCTTCACTTCGGCGGGTTTATCTTTTCTCTTACAAGAAAGTAAACCCAGTACAATAAATAGATAAAGAATGTTTTTCATGTGTCTTATTCTCGTCTCCCCAAACTTAAAAGCCTGATGAAAGCATAAAAGATTAAAAAGATACCAATGGCTATTCTTCCCCAGGCTGGAATTAAATTAAACCTGATGGCCAGGGGCTCCCATAAGATAAACGCTAGACCCATCACTACATAAAGCACGAAGGTGACTAGGCCTAAAATGAGCAAAAACCGCTGTTTAGGCGATTTTTGCTTAAAAATATCAAAATTTAACATTTACTAATTAGTTCAATGTAAAGTTAACGTTGATGTTGTATTTTACCCTTACAGGCTTACCATTTTGAATACCTGGGTTCCAACGTGGACTTGCCTTTAGTACGCGGATAGCTTCTTCATCAGTACCGCTACCCAAACCACGGGTAACTGTAATATCAGTTAACTTACCATCCTTTTCCACAACGAAAGATAAAAATACTTTACCCTGAACGTTGTTTTCCTGCGCCATTGGTGGGTACTTAATAGCTTTACTTAAATAACCGTAAAACTTAGAAATACCTCCCGGGAATTCTGGTTGTTTCTCGATACTAACGAAGTCATAAACTTTGTTATCATCAACAGCAACAGCAGCTTCTCTTTTTGGACCCTCACCTACTGGTTCGGCAATCACGATATCAGCAGTTGGATCACCTTTGATATCACGCTGACCTGGATCAGCTTCTTTTAATTTCTCAACCGTTGGTGGTTCCTCATCACGTACCTGCTCATCTGGCTTTACGATTGGAGGTGGCATTTTTACCTGATCCACTTTTGGTGGCGGTGGCTCTACCGGTGGCGGTGGTGGTGTTTCTGGGTTTACTGGGGGCGGTGGAGCAATAATTACCTCTTTTGCTTTTTCAACTTTCTCTTCGGTATCTATTGAACCTTTGATAAGGCCATAGATTTTAGGAGCGAAGAAGAATGCAAGAAATACTATTGAACCAATAATCAATGCCCTAGTGGTATTGGACCCGTTGGTTTTACGCAACTGGTAAGCGCCGTAGTTTTTGTTTTTACCTTCAAAAACCACTTCAATCCACTGACTTCTTAAAATATCTAACTTTGACATGGTTACTGATTTAACAAATTATAAAATACCTTGAGCTTTCATAGCTTCTTTTTCGTTATCCAAGATATTGTCATCATCAATCTGACGAACTTTTACCTTCAATATTTCTAATTCATCCATGATATCAACAAAGTTTTTGAAGTTAGAACCGCTGGTTGGTTTAACCAATACCACAAATTCTCCTTTTACACCAGATGCATCTGCTGTTTTTCTGTTGTCGATGATCGATTTTTCAACTTGTGATAAATTTTCAAAAGTTGGAGCTGTTGCACCAGCCTCTCCCATATACCAAGCTACCTTATCGTTTTTACCTAATAAAATAGTCATGGTTTTAGAAGCTTTCAGTTCCAATCTATTGTCCTTGTTGTTATCATCTTTATCTGGCTTCACAATATCCATTGCCTGTGGCGTAGAAATTGAAGTTGTTAAGATAAAGAATGTCACCAAAAGGAACATCAAATCTACCATCGGCGTCATATCGACTCTTGGCGTGGCTTTCTTCCCGCCTGTGTTTAATTCTGCCATTTCTTATTTTCTTCTAGCTTCAGCGTTTGTAACCAATAAGAATTTGTTTACTTTTTGCTTCTGCAATACATCCACAATTTTTTTAACTACCGGATATTCTTCTTTTGAATCTCCTTTGATACTTACACGCATTGGTTGAGAATTAACCTCTGCAGTTGCAGTACGGGCTTGTAGTACCCACGAGTTTAACTGGTTATCAGTTGAATCTGTTGGAATACCAGTTTGTACTCCCGGCTTCATACGCTCACCTCCATCAAGTGCAAGAAACGATTTTAGACTTGATACAGGAACACCGAATGATGCAACTAAAGAAAACTTTTTAATTTCTTCAGGAGAAAATGTAATGTTGTACTGCTGTCCAATCAACTCTAAGGTTCTAGCCTTAACTTTCTGACCTGCAACCTCGAAAAAAACCTTACCCTGACCAATGGTTAAAATTGCATTGTTCTCAACGGGCACCTTAAATTCATACGTTGATGAAGGGGTGGATACCGCTAATGGTTCAGGTTGTTTCGCCGTAGCAGTTAATATGAAGAACGTAAGTAACAGTGCAGCTACGTCGCACATGGCGGTCATATCTGTTACTGTACTGGTTCTTTTAACTTTAATTCTAGGCATAATATTTTTACTTTTTAATAATGATGATCTTTTTTCCGGTTTTCCATAAAGCCGGTAAAAATATTTTCAAAATATTATTTATGCGAGCTAGCGTAAGTTTGAACGATGCTGAAACCAGCCTCATCAATTGCATACGTCAACTTATCAATTTTAGAAGTTAATATGTTGTACATGATAATTGCTAATGTAGATACACCGATACCAGTCATTGTGTTAATTAGTGCCTCAGAGATACCTACTGCTAATGCTGATTGATCTGGAGCACCAGAGTTAGCTAAACCTGCGAATGCACGGATCATACCTGTTACTGTACCTAATAAACCGATCAAAGTACCGATAGATACCAAAGTAGCAATAATAGTTAAATTTTGCTCTAACATAGGCATTTCTAAAGCTGTAGCTTCTTCAACTTCTTTTTGGATGGCAACAATTGATTGCTCAACATCTAAGTTAGTGTCAGCTTCAACTTCGCTATATTTTTTCAAACCAGATTTGATTACGTTAGCAACAGATCCTTGTTGTTTATCACATTCTGCTTTTGCCGCTTCGATGTTACCAGCGTTTAAGAAACCTTTTACTTTGATGATAAAAGTATCTAAGCTTGATTTACCACTTGCTTTTCCAATAACGATTAAACGTTCGATTGAGAAAACGATTGTAGTTAATAATAAACCGATTAGGATAGCTACGATCGGACCACCTTTATAAGCTGTACCAGGATAGTTGTTTGGTAATGGTAAATTTTCGTTGTTATTGTCGATAAAGTTTGATGGATCTCCTAATACAAATCTCCAAATGATAAAGCCGATTACAATACAAATTGGAATTACTAATGTTGCAAAAACATTTGAAGCACTTGAAGAGCTCTCTTTTTTAACAGTTGTTGGTTTTGGTGCGTTTGCCATTTTTTTTTAATTTTTAGTTTTAGTTCTTGTTTTTAATTTTTAGCTGTTTTTACTTTTGTACTACACACAACGATTGTTATCTGGTTTTGTTGCGAAAAACAAATTTATAAATTGATTTTAAATTACAAATTAATAAATCAATAAACAATTAAATCGTTACTTAACATTTAGTTTACGGTAACCACCTAGGCGTATAACAAAAGAATTGCCCCAGCTAGAGGCAATTCTTTCACAATAAAAACTAAAAAAAAACCTAATTGCAAATTTTTCGCCCAAAAAATGTATTTTAAGTACAAATTAGCACGCTTTTAACTCTTCTTGGTGTAGTTTTGACACTTTGGGTTGTTCAAACTGTTTAAAATTATCGGCAAAAGCATTTGCCAGTTCATAAGCTTTCAAAAAGTATTCTTCCTGGCTGCTCCAGGTTTTCGATGGATCTAATATTTCATCGGGAACGTTAGGGCAATGTAAAGGAATCATTAATTTAAAAACATGGTGCATTTTGTAGTGGTGGTGATCTAAATTTCCGTTCAAAGCAGCAGAAATCATTGCTCTGGTATAACTTAATTTCATTCGCTTTCCAACGCCATACGGACCGCCACTCCAACCCGTGTTCACTAGCCAAACATTTACTTTATGGGCTTTCATTTTTTCACCCAATAACGCCGCATATTTTGAAGGATGCAATGGAAGAAAAGCCTTGCCAAAACAAGCTGAAAAGGTGAGTTGGGGCTCGTTAATACCCGCCTCGGTTCCTGCCACCTTAGCTGTGTAGCCGCTCATAAAATGAAACATGGCCTGCTCAACATTCAACCTCGAGATTGGTGGCAGCACGCCAAAAGCATCAGCTGTCAAGAAAAATATGTTTTTAGGAACAGAAGCAATTGATGGTACAATCGCATTGTCAATAAAATCAATCGGATAAGCTACCCTCGTATTTTCTGTTTTTTGAATATTTGAAAAATCTACCTCTTTAGTATTATTGAAGAAATTAATGTTTTCTAAAAGTGCCCCGAATTTTATTGCTTTATATATTTGTGGTTCTTTCTCTTCTGTTAAATCTACACATTTAGCATAACAACCTCCTTCAAAGTTAAAAACAGAATCATTTCCCCATCCATGCTCATCATCGCCTATCAATCCTCTCTCAGGATCAGCCGATAAAGTCGTTTTACCCGTTCCGGAAAGACCAAAGAATATTGCAGTATCGCCATCATTACCCACATTTGCCGAACAATGCATTGAAAGTGTATTTCTATAGATTGGAAGGATGAAGTTTAAAACAGAGAAAATTCCTTTTTTAATTTCTCCAGTATATCCACTTCCGCCAATTAAAATTATCTTCTTAGTGAAATTGATAATGGAGAAATTTTCTTGCCGCGTGCCGTCTGACATTGGATCTGCTAAAAAGCCCGGCGCTGCAATAATTGTCCATTCGGGCGTAGATCCTAAATCATCAATTTCTGGTCTAAGAAAAAGGTTGTTTGCAAAAAGATTTTGATAAGCGGTTTCTGTCACTACCCTAATAGAAATGGAGTAATCAGGGTCGGCACATGCGGAAGCATCACGAACGTAGATTTTTTTATCTATCAGATAGCTTGTGATTTTGGCAAACAATTGATCAAAATTTGCCGGACTAATTTTGATATTTACCTCACCCCACCAAACAGTGCTTTCAGTAATATCGTCGTTCACGATAAATCTGTCTTTGGGAGAACGACCGGTAAACTTGCCAGTATCAACAGCTAATGCGCCAGATGATGCTAATTCGCCCTCTTTATTTAATAAGGCTTCATCAATTAATTCCATTGGAGATAATTGGTACTTTACGGCATTGTTTTCGCCTAAATTTAAATAGCTTAAATCTGGCGCATGCAGTTTCTTTTTGCTCATAACAATAAGTTAGTTAGTGAGGCAAAGGTAAAGAGTAATTGATGAAACAAACTAGTATTTTTAAGTAATTATTTACATATTGTAGCAATTACACTATTGCACAACTATCTTACTTACAGTATTTTAAATACCATTTTAAAGCCTTAAAAAAATGAAAAAAATACACTAAGATGCAGGCCCGTATAAAGAAATAATAACTCAGATTTTCTTCGCTGGAAGAAACAGCGTTCAAGAGGATGGATCGACGGAGCCTTCCAATGATGTTATGTTCCAGTTTTAGAAGCTAAGGTTTACTACTAAATTATCCCCCAGCTTTTTTCACCTTGTAACCGTCTTTTTGAAGAATAACCATTATCTTATCTCGCACGTCGCCCTGAATCATAATTTCACCATCTTTTACAGATCCACCGACACCACATTTGGTTTTTAGCATTTTTCCTAAAACCTCTAGATCTTCTGTTTTACCTCTAAAACCGGTGACAAGCGTTACTGCCTTTCCTCCCCTATTTTTCTTATCGAGCATTACCCGTAAATCTTGCTGGTTATTTGGTGAGGTTACTGTATCGTCTACTTCCTCTTCATATTCGAATTCCGGATTTGTAGAATACATAATTCCACCAAGATCACTCAGGCTATTTTTTTTTGGTTTCATTATACAAAGGTAGAAAGTAATGGAAGGTTTTGTAAAGCTAAGGAACTATAACTTTTAAAGAAAGTGGGTTTATACTCACTTTAATATCGGCGCTCATCTGCAATGGTTCGCCATCAACATGAACCGGTCCCGCATGTTCTCTTGTAATTTTGATGTTTTTTCCGCGTATAATTTCAATCATATCAGAAGTTTCTGCCATACCTTTTAACATGATGTAACTTAACATAGGTAGTTTCAAGATAGAAAAAGGCTTAATAATGCAAACATCGAGCAAACCGTCCTTTACTGATGCGTTGGGCGATATGTAAACATCGTTGCCATATTGCGAAGAATTTGCGATACTAACGGCAAAGGCTTTTCTTCTATATTCCTTGCCATCAATATCAAGTAGATATTGTTCGGGCTTATAGTTGAAGACCTCTTGAAACCCTAGCTTAACATATCCTGCAAGACCACGTTTTTTATCTCTTGAAAAAGCTGAGCTCAAATGTGCGTCAAAACCCATACCAGCTAAATTAAAGAAACATTTGTTATTGAATTCAGCAGTATCTATTCTATCAACCTTAAATGCATTTATAGCTAGTATTGCGTGGCGCAGGTTTTTAGGAATATTTAGAAAACGGGCCAAACCATTTCCAGAACCTAGCGGCAGAACCCCTAATGTAATATTATGTTTTAAAACTTTGGTGGCCACTTCATTAATGGTACCATCGCCGCCAGCGGCAACAATCACATCGAAATTTTTCGTGGCGGCCTCATCTGCCAGTTCCGAAGCATGGCCTACATATTCTGTGAATACGAAATTTGCATTAAACTTTTCTTTATCAAGATACTTATCGATAAAATCAGGAATACGCAGCTTTCCCTTTCCACCGGAAATAGGATTAATAATGAAAAGTATATTGTTCTTTGTGTGCAAAGTGTAAGAATGAGCGTACAAAATAATCTATAATTTTTGAAATAAAGAAAATATGCTAATTTTGCAGGCATTAAAAGTGGATTGATTTGCTATCCCGATCATCGGGACCGGATTGCAACCACTTAAAAAAATTGCTAATGCCTCCTTCCAATCATAACAAACCTGTTTTCAAGGGGTTTTGGCAATTATTTATTTTGTTTACATTTCACTAATAATATTTAATAAATGTCGTATTTATTTACATCAGAGTCTGTATCTGAAGGCCATCCAGATAAAATTGCCGATCAAATTTCGGATGCACTAATTGATAATTTCTTAGCATTTGACGCAGAATCTAAAGTAGCTTGTGAAACTTTAGTAACTACCGGACAAGTAATTTTAGCTGGAGAGGTCAAATCAAAAACCTATTTAGATGTTCAACAGATTGCCCGTGATGTAATCAAAAGAATTGGTTATACAAAAAGCGAATACATGTTCGAGGCTAACTCATGCGGTATTTTATCTGCCATTCACGAACAATCGCAAGATATTAACCAAGGGGTAGACAGAAGCAGTAAAGAAGAGCAGGGTGCAGGCGACCAGGGAATGATGTTTGGTTATGCTACAAACGAAACTGAAAACTACATGCCATTGGCACTTGATTTGTCTCACGCTTTATTGAGAGAATTAGCCAATTTAAGAAGAGAGAATTCTGAAATCAGCTATTTACGTCCAGATGCAAAATCGCAGGTAACGTTAGAATATTCTGACGATAACCAACCTCAGCGTATCGACGCCATTGTAATTTCTACACAGCATGACGATTTTGTGAAGCCTAATTCTGAATCCAAAGCAGATAAAGACGCTGCCAACGAAGAAATGTTGACCAAAATTAAAAGTGATTTGGTTTCCATTTTAATTCCGCGAATCAAAGCAAAATATCCGCAGTACGCTCATTTGTTTAATGATGACATCACTTACCACATCAATCCGACCGGAGTATTTGTAATTGGCGGTCCACACGGTGATACGGGTTTGACTGGCCGAAAAATTATTGTAGATACTTATGGTGGTAAAGGTGCTCACGGTGGTGGCGCTTTCTCTGGCAAAGATCCAAGTAAGGTAGATAGAAGTGCTGCTTATGCTACTCGTCATATTGCAAAAAATCTTGTTGCTGCTGGCTTATGCGATGAGGTGTTGGTTCAGGTTTCTTACGCTATCGGTGTTGCAAAACCAACTTCAATTAACGTAGTAACTTACGGGACTGCAAAAGTTGGCCTAACTGACGGCGAAATAAGCAAGAAAGTGGAAGAAATTTTTGATATGCGTCCTTATTTCATTGAACAACGTTTAAAATTAAGAAACCCGATTTATAGTGAAACAGCTGCTTACGGGCACATGGGCAGAACCCCGGAAACTGTAAGTAAAACTTTTAAAAACCCTTACGGTGAAGAAAAAACCGTTAGTGTTGAACTGTTTACTTGGGAGAAATTGGATTATGTAGATCAGGTTAAAGCGGCATTCGGCATTTAATTCAACAGAAATATAAAAAAAAGCTTCACGTAATCATAGACGGGAAGCTTTTTTGCTTTGAGAGTTACTATAAACCTTTCGATTTTAAAAAATCTGTTTCTTGTTTTAATATATTTTTATCGTCAATACTATAAGACTTAATATCTGCGATCTTCATTTCGTCAATCGCATCAACAAAATCTTGAAATTTAGCAGTTTTAGTTGGTTTGATGATCACAATCATGTATTTTGATGGATCATCTGCATGCACTTTTGCCACTTTAAGTTTATTTCCTACTATTTCTTTCTGAAGATCATCAATAGACGAAATTGTCATTATTGATGCATCAGCTGTGCCCAGATAGCTTACCGCCTGGTTGTTTTTGCCAAGTAAAACCGTCATCGTTCGTGAAGCAGGATAATCCATTGTACAGCCAGCACACTCATCTGGTTTGGCTACATCTGCAGCATTCAAGGTACCCAGCGACGTGGTTAACATAAAAAATGTGGTTAGCAAGAACATCAGATCGACCATCGCCGTTAAATCGACTCCTGGTGCTGCTTTTTGGGCTCTTCCTTTAGCAGGCTTGCCATTTGTAGTTTCGTTTAAAGTTGCCATAAGTTTTGGATTTTAATGATGATGCCAACTGAATAGAGATTGCATAAAAAAAGCGATTAAAAATTAATCGCTGTAAAGAATTGGTGAAGTGTATTACCTAACAGCTTCGATTACACCACAACCGACCCGCGGGCCAGAATTACCTGTAGGCTGTGTTTTATAATCGTCTGTTCCTCCATGAACAATAATACCTCTTCCTATAATATTTTTAACATCGCCATCTTGCACACTCCAGCGATCGGTAGTAATGGAAATTTTTGCTTCGCCTTTCGAATCCAATTTTATATTGCCTATATCACCACTATGGAATGCTCCAGAATCCCACTTGCCGTGGTTTTCCTTCGTTGGATTCCAGTGCCCGTGAGTGTTTTCTCCCATATCGCCACAATCTCCATGCTCATGAAAATGTACAGCAACGTTACTATCTGCTCTTGAAGCAAATTTTAACTCTAAATCCATTTTAATTTTTCCATCACTTAACCCATAAAAGGTAGCTTTGCCGATACTTTTTGACGGATCTGCAGTTTCTGCTAAGCTTGCTGTAGCAAGTTTGCTTTCTTTCTGACCACAAGCACTTAATAATGCAATACTAGCAATCGCTAATCCTAAGAAATATTTTTTCATACTTTTAAATTTAGTTTTCATATGAAACAGATTGGCAATCATTTGGTTTGATTAAAAAACTGAACACATTAAAACCATTTAAGAAGCCACATGTTTAACAAGTATAAAATCATAGAATTATGGAACGGCCAATTGCGATGAATACTTTGAGTCAAATTTTAGAAAAGTTGAGGCTGAAAGGAAAAGATAATGAGTTAAAGATGTCTGATCATGGTAAAATGCAAAGCAAATCGCTTAGCAAGATTTATAAACCAGAAGATTTGACAATAGTTAAAACTTATAGATTTGAGGGGGACTCCGATCCTGGAGACAACTCCGTACTTTATTTAGTAGAAGATAAGGATAAAAATATTGGATATATTTTAGATGCTTATGGTATTTATTCGGATAATATAGGTTCAGGTTTTGATGATTTTCTTAAGAAAATTCCGACTGAAAACCGGGATGAACAAGAGCTATTCTGTTAAAAGAACTTATTGAAATTACTTGATTGAGCACGAATGACATCATTCGTGCTTTTTTATTAATATGCCTTAAGCATTATGTGCTTCCTCTTTCCATTATATGTATTTTTGCCGCTTATTTATCATTTCTGATGAAAAGCAAATTTATCATTCCACCGATTCCTGCAGTTTTATCTGCCATCGTTAGTGTTCAATGTGGTGCGGCGATAGCAAAAGGTCTTTTCCCGGAGATCGGAGCTGCTGCAACTGCTTCGTTAAGAATAGGCCTATCTGCCATCATTTTACTTGTTGCTTTCCGTCCCAAACTGAGCGAACTTAACGCTAAGCAATGGAAATATGTAATTTTATATGGCCTTTCTCTTGGCGCAATGAATATGATATTTTACTTTGCCATAGAGCGCATTCCTATTGGCCTTGGCGTTACACTAGAGTTTGTTGGCCCACTGGTTGTAGCAATATTTAGCTCCAAAAAAGCTGTCGATTTTATCTGGGTAATCTTAGCGGCAGCGGGGATTGCGCTGATTGCACCTTGGACTGATAAAGGATTAGATTTAATTGGCGTATTACTGGCACTACTTGCAGGCGCTTTCTGGGCTGCTTATATCTTATTGGGTGGTAGAATTTCAAAGATAATGAAAGGCGGTGAAGCTGTAGCGGTAGGCATGTTATTCGCAACTATTCTCATCCTGCCGTTTGGATTTGCGGGAGGAGGTCTAAATCACCTCAACCCTAAATTATTAGCGCTGGGCGCTGCGCTTGCTTTACTTTCAAGCGCTATACCTTTTACGCTTGAAATTACTGCCCTGAAACAATTACCTCCGAGAACTTTTAGTATACTTATGAGTTTGGAGCCAGCAATGGCTTCGCTTGCAGCTTTTGTCTTTTTGCAAGAATACCTCACGGTGGTAGAATGTGCCGCTGTTGCCTGTGTTGTTATTGCTACAGCGGGATCTTCACTTACCGCAAAAAAAACGCTGGAAATATAAATTACCCTGCGAATTAAAAATTACCATTCATAAACTTAACAAAGTCGATAAATGTTGATGGATTTGAGTATGCTAAATAGTCTTAGATCTCTCCTTTAAATATAAGATTTGCTATAAAATTTAAACTTTTTCTATCAAGGTGTGTCTATTATGTATGATTAACACACAAGAAGCATATCATTTTATTACGATGCCTCTGCTTATCGGTATCGTATTATTCATTTTCGGAACCGCATTATTTATCATTGCGATTAAACGTAAGGATCAAAGAAAACAAGTTGCAGGCTTAGCAGAATTTACCTGTTCGGATAGAATGGTTAATACTAAAAAAATGGAAAAAGCGATTCGATATATCGCTTTGGTTTTACTACTATCTGGCTTTGTCATTATTACTTACGAAGCTTTAAGAATGGAAAGCCAACCCTCGAATCAAACCGACACGGCTACAAATCTCTTATAATTAAAGTCGCTCCAACGTCATCATTAAGCTCGAAATCGTTTTTGCTTTCAAATTATCGTATCTTAAAAAAGATCCTTAAAATGGGAACTCAAAATAATTAATTTTAAACTAAAAATTTTCAAATTTGGCATTAAAAAAAGCAGGATTTTATAGGGGGCCACGCTTGCCCTTCAGAAAAAAAGAAGCAGAACACAAAATTAACCAATACATCACTTCGCCTGAAGTGAGGTTGACCGGAGAAAATGTTGAAACAAATATTTATCCATTGGAAACAGCTTTAGCATTAGCTAAAGACCAGGATCTAGATTTGGTTGAAATATCACCAAACGCCAGTCCACCAGTTTGTCGCATTATTGATTATAGCAAGTTTCTTTACGAACAAAAGAAAAAGCAAAAAGAAATCAAGGCCAAAGCAAAACAGACCATTATAAAAGATATCAGATTCGGTCCTAATACAGATGACCATGATTTTCAGTTTAAACTGAAGCATGCCATTTCGTTTCTAGAAAGCGGCGAAAAGGTTCGGGCCTTTGTTCATTTTAAAGGTAGATCAATTGTTTATAAAGATCAAGGTGAAATATTATTACTAAAATTTGCCCAGGGACTTGAAGATGTTGGAAAAGTAGAATTGTTACCAAAGTTAGAGGGCAAGAGAATGTTCTTAACACTAGCTCCAAAAGCTGGGAAGAAATAAATAGTTCGCTCATCTTTAATACCTTAGAAACAAGAAAGCCTTAACTTTTCCAAGTTAAGGCTCTTTTTGCGGAATGGACGGGACTCGAACCCGCGACCTCCTGCGTGACAGGCAGGCATTCTAACCAGCTGAACTACCACTCCTTTTGTTCCTCTTTAAAGTTAGAACCTCTCTCCCTTTCGGGAATGCAAATATAGGCACTATATTTACTTAATCGCTATTTTAAACAAAATTTTGCAGATCAAATCTGTAACCTGCTGAATCTCATTTGGTATATTTTCATTTTCTTCATTCAAAAAACAAAAAAGCCTCAACTTTTTTCAAGTTAAGGCTTTTGTTGCGGAATGGACGGGACTCGAACCCGCGACCTCCTGCGTGACAGGCAGGCATTCTAACCAGCTGAACTACCACTCCTTTTGCTCTTCTTTAAAGTCAGAACCTCTTTCCTCTTTCGAGGTTGCAAATATAGAGACTATATCTTTATTTGCAAATTTTATTTTAAAATAATTTTAATTGCCTAGTTTCCAGCACCTTCCTGCATTTTCTCAGCATTTTCAGCAAACTGTAACGCATCGATAATTTCTTGAATATCTCCATCCATAATGGCCGGTAGATTATACATGGTTAAGCCAATACGGTGTTCGGTTACACGCCCCTGAGGGTAGTTATAAGTTCTAATCTTGGCAGAACGGTCTCCTGTAGAAACCATCGTTTTACGTTTAGCAGCAATATCACCATTCTTTTTCTGCAATTCGATGTCGTACAACTTACTACGCAACATCTCCATAGCAATCACCCGATTACCTAACTGAGAACGCTCTTGCTGGCAAACTACTACAATGCCCGAAGGCTTGTGTGTTAACTGCACTTTGGTTTCTACTTTGTTTACATTTTGTCCACCAGCACCACCTGAACGAGAAGTTTGCAGCTCAATATCAGCTGGGTTAATGTAAAGATCAATTTCTTCAGCCTCCGGCAAAACAGCTACAGAAGCGGCGGAAGTATGCACACGTCCCTGCGTTTCAGTATCTGGCACCCGTTGAACGCGGTGTACACCACTCTCATACTTTAGCTGACCATAAACATCATCACCACTCACTTTCAAAATCACCTCTTTATAACCGCCAGCGGTTCCTTCAGTTACATCAACCGTTTCTACTTTCCATCCTTTAGTTTCAAAAAAGCGGGTATACATACGGTACAAATCACCAGCAAATAAAGCTGCCTCATCGCCACCTGTTCCACCTCGAATTTCAAAAACTGCATTTTTAGCATCTTCCGGATCTTTAGGAATCAACATCAAACGGATATTGCTTTCCATTTCTTCTTGTTGTTTCAACAACAAATCGAGCTCCTCTTTAGCCATTTCACGCATTTCAGGGTCTTTTTCAACCGCTAAAATTTCCTTGTTGGCATCAATATTACTCATTACATTTTTGTAGATTTTATACTCATCTACAATTTTGCCCAAGTCTTTATATTCTTTATTTAAAGCCGCAAAACGTTTCATATCCTGAATCACATCCGGATTACTCAACGATTCTTCTACATCTTCCCAACGTAGTTTTATGGCTTCTAACTTATCTAACATAGTATTATTCGAATTGAAATGCTCCTAGTTTGGTATTCGCCAAAAATTTAGGAAATGCAAAAATAAACAAAAAAGCTGAATTTGTTTGGAACAGGCTGATACAGTTTTAAAGGATTTGGGATGGTTCTGTAAATATGTCGGTCAGCAGTCCCGCTAACGTTCAAGCACCGAGAGAAGTGGTGGCTTTACACTTCTATCAAGTTTGGAAACGAGGGTAATTACCTTTTTTGACCTTTACGTTTCTTAAATAGCAACAAGTGCAGAATCAATTAACCCGGATTGAAATGGCAACTATCGATTCTCTTCTCCTGACTTCGCCAATGCGTCACCCAAATTGAGTTTTCCAAAAGTCGTCTGAAAATAACAACTCAATTTCCTTTTGCCTTTCAGTAATAATCATTGTTTTGTTGATGGTTCTCCCACTTTGAGGCAATTTTATTTTTAGCGTAGTAATGGTTTTAGCGATTTCCAAGACTTTATCCACACTTATTTTATAGTGATTTTCATTTAATATGCGTTCAAGTTCTTTGTAGACTTTATAAGCAACAAAACAGATGCATACATGGGCTTCTATTCGTTTAGATGTGAAATGGAACATCGGTCTCATTTCAACCGTCCCTTTGGTAATTCTGAAAGCTCTTTCTACCTGCCATAAACTGCTATATTGATCATATACCTCTGCTGCAGGAAGGTCCGTATTGGTGATGTATCCTTTCAATCCATCCTATTTTGCATCCTCCTCAACATTGCTTTTGTCAATGCTCACCTGTACATCTTTTGATATCACCAGGAACTTGTTATAGCCACGCTTATTTATATTTTCCTTAGAAATGGTGCCTGCCCTAAAAGCTTTTTCCAGTCGACTAATTCCCTTGATCCTGTTATAAGCATCTTTTTTTGCACGCTTTTCCGAATAACCCACTATCAATCTACCTTGTCCAACGGTGGTCTCATTAAAACCACCTTCGATCTTCTGCTGGGAAAGTATCCAATCTTTTTGAACCTTATTTGCATTTTTTATCCTGGCACCTATGATATATTTATATCCATGTGCCTTTAGAAAATCTATATTCTTCTTATTTATAAGACCAGAATCAGCGACCAATACAAAATCATCCAGTTTGAAACGCCTTACAAAATCATCTACAATCGGAATCATTGTATGCCCTTCGTATTGCGTTCCATTGAACATCGAATATGATAATGGATAGCCATCCTGACTAACTAACAACCCTAAAACTATCTGTGGTTGACTATGCTTACCATCTTTGGAGAAGCCGGGTTCTCTGAAACCATCCCCGTAATCTGATTCAAAATATAGTGTGGTTACATCATAGAACATTAAACCGATCTTACCTCCAAGAATCTTTCTGGTATGCTCAACGCTGATTTTTTGAATAGATTCCTGCTGGGTATTATAGAGCTTGTCCATATATCGGTAAATTTTACCGAGCTGAAGATCCTCATCAAAATGTGATTTTAGATATTCAATGGTTGCGGATTTACTCATCGGTTGAGTTAATCTTGAGATAACCAGTTGTCTCAAGATATAATCATCTATAGTATCAAATCCTATAGATTCATAGACTCTATTTAATATGAGCTGAGCACCATTATGAAGGATATTTTCTATATTTGAGAGGAACAGATTGGTAACATATGCTTCCTCAGTATCCTGAGTATGCCGCCTAAATAAATCTTCTCCTTTCACCTGATTATCTGCCCAAACCTTAGCTTCATTATAGAAGCGGTCAATCTCCAAATTATCCCTTGATACACCGATGGTCTTAACTTCCTTAAATTTACCCTGGATCTTTACCGCTACAACGATGCTGGTAGTGCCAGAACGATTCTTTTTCTTTCGGACAAACATTCATAAATATAGCGCTTAATCGCTTTGCGTCACCCAAATTGGTGATGCGTTTTTTGTAAATAGCAATGAATCAATTATTTATGAATTGACTGAAGAAATAGCGACAAAGTCAGGAAAAAAGCTGAATTTGTTTGGAACAGGCTGATACAGTTTTAAAGGATTTGGGATGGTTCTGTAAATATGTCGGTCAGCAGTCCCGCTAACGTTCAAGCACCGAGAGAAGTGGTGGCTTTACACTTCTATCAAGTTTGGAAACGAGGGTAATTACCTTTTTTGACCTTTACGTTTCTTAAATAGCAACAAGTGCAGAATCAATTAACCCGGATTGAAATGGCAACTATCGATTCTCTTCTAATCGGAACTATAATGAAAAGCCAGAGGGACGCTATAAATTCTGCGGATTTTGCTTTCCAAAACTTAATAAATCTTTCTGATACGCAATATAAAACAAGACTGTAAATTTTATCTGTAATAATCCAGTTTTAATTCTACCCCGTCAAAAACTGCGTAGGAATTGTAATTGAGCCACTCACCAAGATTTACGTAGCGGCTTCCACTACCTAAATGAATATCCAAGGGCAAATGCCGATGACCAAAAATAAAAAAATCGAAATGCTCTTTTTTTAACTGCTCTTTGGCATAAATGGCCAGCCATTCTTTATCTTCACCTAAAAAAACCTCTTCTTCAGTTTGAGCTGCCCTACTTCCCTGACTCCAGGCGTTTGCAATACCAATTCCAAAGTTAGGATGTAAACGAGCGAATAACCACTGGCAAAGTTTACTTCTGAATATTTTACGCAAGAATTTATATTTATGATCGCCTGGTCCTAACCCATCGCCATGATGGAGGTAAAACTTCTTACCATTGCGTTCAATAATTTTCTCATCGCCAATGATTTCCATGCCAAGTTCCTGGCTAAAATAATCGCGAACCCACATATCGTGGTTGCCTTTAAAAAAATAGATTTTAATTCCAGAATCGGCCATTGTGGCCAACTTACCTTGCAAACGGATAAATCCCTTAGGGATAACCTTAGAATATTCAAACCAAAAATCGAAAATGTCACCCATTAAAAACAATTCGCTGCAGGTTGGCTCAATAAAATTCAGCCAATTTACAATGCGATTTTCACGGGCACGGCTTTCGCTGTAACTCGGCGTACCTAAATGAAAGTCAGAAGCGAAATAAATGTTCTTGCTCATGTAAGGCTTCAAAGGTAGTGGAAAAAGTCCGAAGGAAAAAGTTTGGAGTCCATAGTATGCAGGCCAAAGTTCGAATGCAAAAAATCACATAAGAGAAAAAATCTGTGTATTCTAAGCATCTGTGCAATCATCTCGAAAGGAAAAACATATAATAGTAAATAAATCCATTTCGAGATGAAAAAGCAATTTGTATTTGGCTTATTTGCAGTAGTCTCGTTAGCTTGCAAGGCTGAAAAAAAATGACCTCAATGAAATATCCCGCAACAAAAAAAGACAGTACAGTTGATCATTATTTCGGAACCGAAGTTGCCGACCCCTATCGTTGGCTGGAGAATGATACATCAGCTGAAACTGCAGCATGGGTAAGCGCTGAAAATAAAGTGACGCAACAATATTTGTCTCAAATTCCTTACCGCGATGAGATTAAAAAAAAGCTGACCGAAATTTGGAACTACCCTAAAGATGGTGCTCCGTTTAAGGTTGGTGATTATTACTTTTTTACCAAAAACAACGGGCTTCAGAACCAAAGTATCTGGTATATTAAAAAAGGTCTCGACGGAGAAGAGGAAGTTTTTTTAGACCCCAATAAGTTAACTGCTGATGGTACCTCAGCTGTTTCTCTAATCGGTTTTTCTCATAACAAACAATATGTTGCTTATTCCGTTGCTAAAGCTGGATCTGATTGGAACAGTATTCACGTCATAGAAATTGCTTCAAAAAAGGAATTAGCAGACGAGCTGCAATGGACAAAATTTTCTGGTGCGGCCTGGAGAGGTGATGGTTTCTATTACAGTAAATTCGATAAGCCTGAAAATGGTTCGGATTTATCTGCCGCCAATAAATTTCAAAAAATCTACTATCACAAATTAGGCGATTCACAAGAGGATGATCAACTTGTTTTTGAGGATGAAACCAATCCCAACCTATATTTTGGAGCTTTTGTTACAGAAGATGAGCGCTTCTTAGTTATTTATGCAAGTGCCGGAACATCTGGTAATGCTTTACATTATCAAGATTTGAGGATACCTAACGGCAAAGTTTCTCTTTTGGTTAAAGGTTATGAAAACAACTATAGTATTATAGACAGTGTTGGCGACAAGCTTTTATTGAATACTGATCTGGATGCAGAAAATAAATGCGTAGTGCTCGTAGATCCGGAAAACAATGCTCCAGCCCATTGGGAAACCATCATTCCCGAATCAAACCTCGCACTGGAAAGCGTAGATACGGGAGGGGGCTTTTTGTGGGCGTCGTATCTCAAAGATGCCAGTACAAACATTGTTCAATATGATTTAGCAGGAAAAAAAATTAGGGAAGTTGACTTGCCGGACATTGGTACCGCCACCGGTTTCGGCGCTTACAAGGAGGATAAAGAGTTCTTTTACACCTTCTCAAATTTCACCACGCCTGGCACTATCTATCGCTATGACATCGCAAAGGCAACCTCCTCACTATACAGAAAACCTGACCTAAATTTTAACACCGACAACTATGAAACCAAACAAGTATTTTATTCTTCAAAAGATGGAACTAAAGTACCGATGTTCATCGTTCATAAAAAAGGAATTAAATTAAATGGCGATAGTCCTGTTTTCCTGTATGCTTATGGAGGCTTTCAGGTGAGCCTAACACCAGGATTTAGTTTATCAAGAATGCTATTTCTGGAAAAGGGCGGAATTTATGTTCAGCCGAGTTTACGCGGCGGAAGCGAGTATGGCGAAGCCTGGCATAAAGGCGGAATGATGGAGAAGAAACAAAATGTCTTTGACGATTTTATTGCGGCAGCCGAATTTTTGATTGAGGAAAATTATACCAATCCATCTAAAATTGCCATCTCAGGTGGATCAAACGGAGGCTTACTGGTTGGGGCCTGCATGACTCAAAGGCCGGAACTTTTTAAAGTTGCATTACCAGCCGTAGGCGTTTTAGATATGTTACGCTACCATAAATTTACCGTTGGCTGGGGTTGGGTGGTTGAGTATGGCAGCAGCGAAGAAAAAGAAGACTTTGATTATCTGATCAGATATTCGCCATTGCATAATATTAAGGCTGGCGTAAATTATCCGGCAACATTGATTACAACTGCAGATCATGATGACCGTGTGGTACCTGCACATTCATTTAAGTTTGCAGCTACGCTTCAGGAAAAATACCAAGGAGAGAATCCAATATTGATCAGAGTGGATACCAATGCCGGCCACGGCGCGGGGAAACCGACTACAAAAATGATTGAGGAAGCTGCTGATGTGTGGAGTTTTGTATTTCAAAACCTGGGAATGGAGTGGTGAGGATATTTTAACCTGATCAGTACTTCTGAAAATTCTTCACGTTATTTAAGTTCTTGATATAAGCCTGGGAAAACCAGAAATAAACTCAGTGCCTAAACACCCTGTTTTTAATTTTAACCTCACCTTATCATAAGGTGTTATATTTTTAAGGCCGACATATAAATAGAAAAATCCTGAAGTTTCAACAGTGCCCAAACCACCTATTGTTACATGGAAAGTTCTCGTTTTACCGACACCCTTTATGAACCGATTTGCAATAGTTGTTTCGAAATTCCTACTTTCTTTTGTGTAGAGTTGATTAATCAAAAGTAGAATAACATCCGATAGCCAAAATTTTGAGACGTAAATTAACAAGGCAAGGATTCCCAGACCAGCGAAAATAGTTCTTAAAAGGCTATCATCTTTAAAGAGGGAGCGGAAGTTAAAAAGGTATAAAATGACTATGGGCAAAAGGAGGATGTAATTCAAATAACTTACCCAACCTCTAAATTTCGGCTTACTCAATACAGCACTAACATTAAAAACGAGAGCGGAAAGCAAGGGCAAAAGCATTAGCCAATTCCATGGATGATGCTCCAGGTAAATATAGGCGCCTAAACCTACAGGCATAAACGCAGTTGGGAGTTGCCATGTTTCACTATAAACGATAAAGGTTATCGCCCAAACCACAAACAGCAGTCCTAAAATTGGCAGAAGAATTCCCAAGTCCATCGCTATTGAAGATACCATTTTTGGCTAACATATAAATTAATCTCAAAATATAAAAATTAGTTAACTCTATTAAATCTATAGACCAATTATAATTCGCTTTGGAACGACTAAAACTCTTATCTTTTTAATTTAATCACTTCAAAGCATATAAAATACTGAATAAGATAAGATTACAGAATTATCTAGAATATTTCTAAATAGAGAAATTGATAAAAGTTTATTTTGTAACTTTGCATCAAATTTTTTTGAATGATCTCTACTGATATAGCCGTAATTGGCGCTGGTCCGGTTGGTTTATTTGCCATTTTTGAAGCCGGTTTATTAAAAATGCGTTGCCATTTAATTGATTACCTTCCTCAGGTTGGTGGTCAGCTTTCTGAAATTTACCCAAAGAAACCAATTTACGATATTCCAGGTTATCCTTCGGTATTGGCGCAAGAGCTTATTGATAATTTGATGGAGCAGGCAAAGCCTTTTCATCCAACTTTTACCTTAGGTGAACGTATTGAAGGATTGGAAAAACGTGGCGAAGCTGATTTCGTTTTAACCACGAACATGGGAACCGTTATCGAAGCTAAAGTGGTGGTTATTGCTGGCGGATTAGGTTGTTTTGAGCCACGTAAACCTGCTGTTGAAAACCTCGAAAATTTTGAAAACGGTAAAGGTGTTAACTATATGATTCTTGATCCCGAAAAATACCGTGATCAGAAAATGGTTATTGCTGGCGGTGGCGACTCTGCTTTGGATTGGACGATTTACCTTGCCGAAGTTTGTTCTGAATTAACGTTGGTGCATAGAAGTGAGAGCTTCCGTGGTGCTCCAGATTCTGTTGCTAAAGTGATGGCATTGGCCGAAAGCGGAAAAATTAACCTGATTTTAAACAGTAATTTACAAGCTGTTCACGGATCAGATAAGTTAGAGCAAGTAGAAATTGTACAGAACCGTACCATGGAAAAAACGGTTGTAGAAGCAGATCATTTGATTCCTTTGTTTGGTTTAAGTCCAAAATTAGGCCCAATTGAAGCCTGGAACTTAAACATCAGCAAAAGTGCTATCGAGGTTAATACCGATGATTATTCTACAAACATTCCCGGTATCTATGCCATTGGCGATATCAATACTTACGCTAATAAGTTAAAATTAATACTTTGTGGTTTCCACGAGGCCGCTTTAATGAGTCACAGTGCTTATTCGTATATGAATCCGGGTGTAAAATACACGATGAAATATACCACCGTAAACGGAGTTTCAGAATTTTAGGCTTTGCGTTAATATTGTTTCAATAAAAAACTATTTTAAGTAAGTTTGCGCTAATAAGCGAGCAGAAAAATGGAAAACAACATTACGATATACATGCAAGAACCGGATGGTTCTGTTACCCTTCACGAGGCACCAACCGATATGGGCTTGAGTTTGATGGAATTTTTGAAAGCATCAGAATACGATATTTTAGCTACCTGCGGCGGGATGGCTTTGTGTGCCACTTGTTGCGTTGATGTGTTAGAAGGCGAAGAGAAATTAAACGAAATGAGTGATGATGAATATGCAATGTTAGATACCTTGCCTGATTTGTTACCCAACTCTCGTTTAGCTTGCCAGCTACAGTTAAACAACAATATGGATGGCCTAAAAGTGAAATTACACGGAGTAAGTTAAGTTTATAAGATAGATAAAAGTAAAGGGCGATGTTGAAAAACATCGCCCTTTGTTGTTATGAGTGGATTCATTTAAAGAGCCCGAATGCAGGAATTGATCTCTGAAGAAGGAGCTATTTCATATATATGTACGAAACAGCTCCTTTGTTTTTGTATTGGGGCGTGTAAACTATAATGGATTTTGTGTTACAACACCATTTCCAATGTTAATTTCGTCTTGAGGAATCAAAAATTGCCATTGCTTATCACCAGCTGGAATGGTTAAAACATTAGCATAAGATACGTTATGATTAGCACCAGTTCTATCTAAAGCTGAATTTGTACGTTTCAAATCGTAGAATCTAAATCCTTCTCCCCAAAGCTCTACTCTTCTTTGATTCATAATCTCAGTAATTAAGGCTGCGCCTGTATTTGTTGACAGTGTGTAAGAAGGATTACGGTTAACAGCCAAAGGCAACAATGCCTGGGCAGCTAAAACATCATTTCCTCTTCTCGCTTCAGCTTCGGCTTCAATTAAATACATCTCAGCAGCACGCATATATGGAACGTCACCAATACTTAAAGAAACGTCAGCAACTTTAAATTTTCGGCTCATGTATCTGTAACGACTTGATGCTGAAGTTGGAATTGGGAACTCCGCGGTGTTTGTTCCAGTTGGATCCCAAAGTTTTTTACGCACATCAGTATCAGGAATCCAGTTATATAATGATGAATTGATCGATTTTGGACTGGTTCTAATTACTGTAGAGTTATAATTCGCAGACATATACGCAAAAAACGAATAAAAATAATTTGTTTGATCAGAAGTTATTCGTGACGCCCACATCCACTCGGTGTTGCTGTAATCGTTAAAACCTGCCTGATAAGCTGTATTATTCATTAAAGTATAACCAGTTCTAGCCTCTTTAGCAAATTTTACTGCATCAGCCCAGTTTTGTTGCGTCAGCGCTATTCTCGCTTTAATACCTTTTGCCACATCAATATTGAAATGAGATTTATTTGTTCTTGTGTAGCCTGCAAATAAACCAATAGCATCGTCAATATCTTTATTAGCTTGTGCGTACACTTGTGCAACAGTACTTCTTGGCGTTTTTT
This sequence comes from Pedobacter sp. MC2016-05, assembly GCF_026239735.1. Taxonomy (GTDB): domain Bacteria; phylum Bacteroidota; class Bacteroidia; order Sphingobacteriales; family Sphingobacteriaceae; genus Pedobacter. The sequence continues at coordinate 437,336 of NZ_JAPIVT010000001.1, read as the reverse complement.
CGTTAGCTGGCGTTAATACTAATGGTACAGCCAAACCGCTATTTGCCTGACCAGCAACATAACGCTCTCCAAATAATTGAACCATTTGGTAATATGCCCACCCACGGTAAGTTAGTGCCTCTGCTTTTATAGCTGCTTTATCAGCAGCACTACCTTCTGCATTATCAATATTTGCGATAATCATGTTTGCATTACTTATAATTACATAATAAAACTGGTAATTATAAAACAACATGCCGCTGTTTGGGTTACGGTGTGATATCCATTTACCTTCACTTAGAAGCCAGGTACTAGAAGCGATATTAAACACCATATCCTCACCCAAGATATCCATGTAAAGCATATTTCCACTCTGCCCACCTTGTGCTTGCGCACCGAAAATTTGGTTATACATTAATCTATGGATACCATTAACTGCCGTCCAGGCATTTTTTGTAGTACTAAAAAGTACGTCCGTAGAAACTTGATCTGTTGGGTTAGTTTCTAAAAATCCCTTTTCACAGGAACTGAGTGTGGTTAACAAAGCACCCACAATCATCACTTTACTTATAATTTTTTTCATAATGTTTTATACAATGAATTAAAAGCCTATGTTAACACCTACTGAAACAACTTTACTGAAATAGTAATTGTTCCCTACTATTCCTGTGAAAGTACTTGATACGCCCATCCCTTTACGGTGTGAGAATAACGCTAAGTTTTCTCCAGTTACAAATACGTTCGCCGACTTAGCTTTAATCTCTCCTAACCAACGTGCAGGGAATTGATAGTTTAGCGTGATATTATTCAGTTGTAAATAGCTAGCATTAGTCAACCATCTCGTACTCGCCCCTGTAAAATCTGCAATGCGGTTGTTATCAAATCTTGGAACATCAGTCGCATCACCAGGATTCTGCCAACGGTTCAACGCATCAACATGCATAGCCGTACCGTAATTACCACCGTGCATTAGCGACTGATATGCGCTATCATAAACTCTACCACCGAATTGGAAGGTAAACAAGAAACTTAAGCTTAGGTTTTTATAGGTAAAAGTGTTTGTCATTGATCCATACAAATCAGGAATTGAAGAATTATCTGAGTATCTATAATTTGCTTCTCCAATTACTTTTGTTACCGTGTCAGTTCCATTCACAATCTTTGCATTCGTTGTTAGGCTATTAGTTCTGTACAATGCCTCACCAGTCTGCGAATCAACACCGTAGAATTCTCTTAAATAAAAATCATAAATCGAGTGGCCAACACTATAAGCTTTAAAACCAGTTGACGACTGAATCAATGGTTGGTTGTCTGGCATTTTAGTGATTTGATTTTTGAATTTGGTTAAATTAATGGTTGCTGTATATTTGAAATCTTTATTGCGAACAACCTCTCCGGTAATCTGCGCTTCCCAACCTCTGTTATACAAACTTCCAATGTTAGTAGGAATAGCGAAATAATACGGACTTGTAGTTGATCCTCCGTTTGATAATGGTTGGGGTACATCAAAAATTAAACCATCGGTAATTCTGTTAAAATACTCGACAGTACCTGTTAATCTGTTTTTAAACAAGCCAAATTCCAAAGCTACATCCAAGTTTTTTGCAGTCTCCCAGGTTAAAGTTGGATTTGATAACCTAGCTTGTCTAGATCCGGATTCAGCCTGGTTATTATTGCCTAAATTATATAAAGCTTTGTAAGCGTAATAATCGATCCCAGCATCATTACCCAATTCTCCATATGAAGATCTTAGCTTTAGTTGGTCTACCCATTTAGCATTAAAGAAAGCCTCTTTGTGGATATTCCAGCCTGCGCTTATACCATAGAAATTATTCCAACGTACCGCTGATGAAAATCTCGAATTACCATCTCTACGAAAGTTAGCACTTAATAAATATTTTCCATCAAAATCGTAATTAATACGACCTAAATAACTTTCAAGAGCATAATTATCCTCAAAAGAACTTGTACCTAAAACAGTTGCAAAGTTTGATAGTTCTGTGATTCCATCAAAACTTTGTCCACTTCTGCTACCTGAAAGTTCATTATACTTACGCGTGAAAGTTTCATGTCCTGCAAGGGCATTAACGTTATGTTTACCGAATTGCTTATTATATTCTAATAATTGGTTAAAGGTAATATTGGTTGTACGGTATAAATATTGATAAGCCCTACCTGCTGGAGCTCCATCACCTACAATCGGGTTATCATATAAGCGCTCGTGAATATCCTGCAAATCGAAACTTACATTAGTAGTCGCTTTTAAATCTTTGGTGATATTAACGGTTGCATAAGTCCTAGCATTGATAACGCCTCTTACTGATCTCTGCGAATCATTTATATTTTCAAAAATAGTGTGGCGACCTTGAGAGAACGGACGGCCGTTACCAAAATCAAACTGACGTTGTCCATTGGCATCCAATACATAATCACCAGTTGTAGCATTGTGAAGGTATACCGGATAGATTGGGCCAATATAACGGGAAATATAAAAAGGATTAACCACTGAAGATCCGCCATCACCAACATTATCTGTTAATGATTTACTGTAAGTCCCACTCAAATTTAACCCCGTTTTAAACCATTTTACTGGATTTGAATTCACAGCCACACGACCGTTGTATCTTTTTAATCCAGATTTTATAAGAAATCCTTCTTCATTTGTGTAACCAACTGAAGCAAAAAAATCAGATTTTTCATTACCACCTGAGTAAGTCATGTTATAATTTTGTCTTTTCTTGCCACCTTGACTAGCTGCATCAGCCCAATCTAAGTCATCACCATATAACAATGACGCATTAGGATTCAAAATACCATCGGCGGATACAATTTGGTTATCAGCAACATTGTAAGGATTGTAACCTAACAGTGATTTAACACCAGTGTAATTTGCACCATTATAACTACTTAATGTACCAGCAGCAATCTGGCCCGCGATATTACGAGGAATGGCTAAAGAACCATATTGTAAAGTATTTCTTTGCACTTCCCACATTAATGGATAGTACGTATTGGCATCAACACGCTCATATTCTGGTAAACCCCGATCCAACCATCCAACTGATGCCTTAAAAGTTAAATTATCAGAATTCTTCTTACCTTTTTTTGTTGTAATCATTACTACTCCGTTAGCTGCTCTTGAGCCATATAGCGCAGTTGTCGAAGCATCCTTTAAAATAGATACATTTTCAACATCGTCCGGATTAATGTTTGACATACCACCATCATAAACCACTCCATCAACTACAATTAAAGCAGAGTTTGAGGCAGAGATAGAACCAAATCCTCTTACGCGAATTGCGGCAGAAGAGCCTGGTGCACCACCTGCAAGATTGGTTTGAATACCAGGAGCAGCGCCTACAACTGCACTAAGTACGTTTGTAAGCGGTCTTTTTTCGAACTCACCAGCGTTGATTTGAGCAGTTGAACCAGTAAAAGTTTCCTTTTTAGCGGTACCATAACCAACAATTAATACTTCATCCAATGATTTGGTATCGGTTGTTAATGCTAAGTTAACGGTTGTTCCGCTAATCGCTACTTCACGTGTTAAAAAACCAAGAGAAGAGATGACAAGTGTTTTTGCACTCTGGCTAACGCGAATGGAATATTTACCATCGTTACCTGTTAACGTTCCTGAACCTGTTGTCTCTTTGATTTTTACGGACGCTCCTGGAATTGGGAGACCGTCTTCACTTGATGTTACTGTCCCAGTAATTGTTCGATCTTGAGCCATTGCATTAGATGCAAAAAACAAAAGCACGAACAAACTTTGTAAAAGTTTTTTCATGAATTTAAATTAGTTGTTTGATTTATTAGTTTAAGCCAACTAATTTAGGGGATATGAAAAATAATTTCAAATATTAATCCGGAAATTGCGGTAAATCTGACGACCTGTAGAATTTATGACATTAATATTATCTTATGGTTAAAATAATATTAACACTAACTTTTTAGTTAATTTTTATCGACGCAATATTATAAATAACATTTAAAATATTACTTAGTTATAAAAAACTTAGCTAAAACCGATATACCGTGAGCAAAGTTTATATATAGTCTAACAATTCCAATTAAATTCCTTATAAAAAGAAGGTTTTAATAACAGAATACAAAAATCACAGATTAATTTTCGATTATTCAGACCATTGAAGTTAATAAACTAAGGATAGAACCAAGTATTACTGAACAGTTACTTTTTGTCTCTCTACATTCCAGCCGTAAACCTCAATAGCAGTTTTTTGGTCTCCGTTATATTCCACTGTTATCAACCTGCTTTCTCCAGGCAATATACTCACGTAGTTATCATCATAAAAAGCTGGCAAAATCCGCTTGCCTGTTTGGCTATTGATCAACGCAACACGGTTGAAAAAAGCCACCGGATTGCCTCCGGGATTAGTCAATGTTACCTCCACCTTCTCATCGGATTTTTTGAGCGCAGTCACCTTTAAAGCCGCTGGTTTTAAATTTTGCAAGCCCTTATAATTCCCATCCTTATCGGCCAGCCAGTAAATATTTTCACTTAAAATTTCCTGCTTTTCATTCAACAGTTTGAGTGAGACAAAAACGCCATCCTTTTGGTCAAGTTTCTTCAGGAAATCATTTATTGGAAAAAATCGACGAACGGAAGATGCACCAATGGAGTTGAAAACCTGCGAATAGAAATAATCCTTTCCGTCCATATCATACACCTTGGCCTGAACCATTAAATTATTACGATCTGTAAAGCCGTTATTCACTACCGTTACCATGCTGTCAAGGGGGTTCATCATGATATGAAGTGGCTCACTTCCTTTGCGCAAACCATAAAGGCAGGCATTTGGGTCGAGGTAGTAATCGTACATTTGACCACGAAGGGCCGTCCATGGGTTTTGTGTTTTCCAGATAATAGAACCCGTGTACCAATCCCACATTTTGTTAGAGAAGCCTTCCATCAAAGCACGATATTGATCATAGTTAACGAGCTGTGCCTTCATTGCAAAATCCTTTACATCTTTAGCTTTACCGTAAGGATTAATATATTGATCGTAACCAATGTATTTATGATAATCCCAAACCGAATCAGGTTTGCTTTTAAATTGTGGTGCAACCCTATTTTCTTTCGGGATAAAACGCTCCAGTGATTCGTAATCTCCTACGCCGACTGAACCCACTTCGGAGTTGTAGGGAAATGTTTTTTCCGCCCAAAAGCTTTTTGGATCTTGAATACCGTAAGGCCCATCGCCATTACCACCGATCGAATTGTAGGACATCTCATCACTATTCGAGAAATCGAAAAACCTCCGTGTTCCATCCAATCGTGGCAGAATATCATTTTTAATCGGATTTAGAATGTCCTCTGGAGGCGTAATTTCATTTCCGCCGCACCAGAAAGCAAGTGAAGCATGATTGCGAATCATTTTTACCTGATCTTCAATCGCTGTTAAAACCAATGGATGATTGTCTGGATAATTCCTCCTCGTCCATTGATCTTCTTTTTTTAAGGGATCAACCCAACGGCCATTGCAGTCGCCACTGAACCAAAAATCCTGAAAAACGAGTAAGCCATACTTATCACAGGCGTTATAAAACTCAGGTCTTTCTAAAATGGCACCGCCCCAAATCCTGATCAGGTTTAGGTTCATATCCTTGTGGTAACGAACTTCAGCATCATAACGGGCATCGGAGAAACGCAGCATCGCATCGGAGATGATCCAGTTACCGCCTTTGATGAAAATCTTTTGGCCGTTCACATAAGCGCCCATACTTTGTGTACGCTCATTCCAGATATTATTGATCTGGCGGATGCCAACCTGTAAATTTTCCTGATCCAAAACCTGGCTCGCACTTAAAAACTTGATGTTTACAGGATATAAGTCCTGCTTTCCATAACCACTAGGCCACCAAAGCTTAGGGTTTTCCAAAGCTAAATCTGCAAATGTTATTTCTGCATTTTTATTCGCAGCGATAGATACGGTTTTACTAACCGTTTTTCCAGCAATCTGATATTGCAAGATACCTGCAACGGCTTTAGCTGTTGGGTTTTCGACCTCAATCGAAACTTTGATAGTGGCTGGTTGTTGCTTGGCATTCGGTACTCTTTTGCCAGGAACCAGCGTAACTATGTGAGGGTTTTTTAAGTTGATGGATCTTGTTTTTTCGATGATTACCTTATCCCAAATGCCTGTGTTTCGATCACGGGTAGGCTGAATCCAATCCCAGCCCGCCGTATATTGCGTGGTTAATCCTTTCGCAATTGTTCCGTCGCCACCTTGCCCGCCGTTTGGATTGCCGGGAAAATCTGGTGGATAAACGATTACGGCCAAGCGGTTTTTGCCGGTGACAGAAAGAAATTTTGTGATATTGTAGTTCGCACGAATATGCATGCCTTCATGCGTTTTCGCATTGATCTTCTTCCCATTGAGAAAAAAATCAGCTTTATAATTTATCCCACGAAATTGTATCCATACCTGTTCGTTGCCGATAGCTTTTTCATCAAAGTCCTTCACAAACCAATAGGTATAATGCTCGTTCCCCGTTTTATAGATGTCGGCAATTTTCTCATTGTTCATTCCGTAAAATGGATCAGGAACCATTTTGTTGTTGAGCAAAGTGGTTAAAACCGTCCCCGGAACTGTAGCGGGTAACCAGTTATTTAGCACGAAGTTCGAACTGGAAATTTGGTTTCCGGTCGCATTAGCATCTTTAATATTGGCACAAAGCCAGCCAGAATTAAGCTCATAACGTTGAGCCTGGGTGTTTAAAGCAGCTAAAAATAGAAGCGAGAAGAATAATTTCCTCATAAATGAGTTTTTTAAATGTAGTATAAATTAATTTTTGTTGAGGTGGCCTAAGTAATCCCAAACGCTAATTATAAACCTGACGGTATGGAAATCCTTTTTGTTCAGGTTGATTTTAATTATCTGCATACTTTCACCAAAAAGATCGGAAGAAAAGCAGGGCTACCCTGGCCAAAACGATCTCCCGTAAATGTCCAAATCGCTATTTACCTGAAACTGGTCGATCTGCAGCATTAATGCCCCATAATTTTGATGGGGTACTGCCCATGTAAATTTCCATTGAACCGCCATTTACAATGGTTTTATGCTCAATAAACGATTTATTATAAGGCTTGCCGTTAATTAAAATGCGTTCTATGTACTTATTTGCCACAGAGTTTCCTAGCACTTTAATGTCGAAGTTTTTATTTCCTTCCAACTTAATGCTTGCCGAATTAATTAAAGGCGTACCGAAAACATAGGTTCCATTGGCGGGATTTACAGGATAAAAACCAAGCGCAGAAAAAACATACCAGGCGCTCATTTGACCTACATCTTCGTTTCCACACAAACCATCCGGCTTCGCAGTAAAGAAATCTTTATCGATTTTGCGAATCAATTCGGCTGTTTTCCAGGGCTGACCAGCATAAGCATATAAATAAGGAATGTGGTGACCGGGCTCATTTCCCTGAGCATAATTGCCTATCAAACCAGAGATATCAGGTGAGCTGTTTTCACCTAAATCGGCAGGAACGATAAATAAGGAATCGAGCTTATTTACAAAAGGTTTATCGCCACCAAAAAGATTGATCAAACCCTCCACATCCTGGGGAACTAACCAGGTATATTGCCAGGCATTACCCTCTGTATAATCATCTTCACGGTGTTTGGCTTTAACCGGACTAAAAGGCATACGCCATTTGCCATCAGCCATTTTACCACGCATAAACTGAACATCCTGATCAAAATATTGTCTGTAAAGCTGTGCTCTTTTGCTAAAATATTGATAATCCTCAGTTTTATTCAGCGCCTTTGCGAACATGGCTATACAGTAATCGTCGATTGCATACTCCAGGGCTTTCGCAACAGATTCATTAACCTTATCGGCTGGAATGTACTTAAGTTGCTGAATGTAATCGATGCCTTCCGTTTTTTGCATAGCAGATTGTTTTACTGCTTGATAAGCAAGATTTGCATCAAAACCGCGGTAGCCTTTTAAATAAGCGTCTACTATAACCGGAACAGCGTGATAGCCCACCATGGTATTGGTTTCGTTGCCCATTAAATGCCAAACCGGAAGTTTGCCCTGCTCCTTATAAATCGCCAACATGGTATTCACCACATCACTCACCCGATCCTGATGCAAGATAGTATATAATGGATGCGCTGCCCTGTAAGTATCCCAAAGTGAAAAAGTAGTGTAGTTGGTGAAATTTGCCTGTTTATATACTTTCTTGTCGGTGCCCAAATAATCGTTGTTCACATCGTTAAAAAGTGAAGGTGCCGTCATGGTATGAAATAAAGCGGTATAGAATATTTTTTTTGTATTGGCAGAAGCATTGATTTTAACCTTCGACAATTCCTTTTCCCATTTCCCATCAGCTTTCTTCGTTGTGGATGCAAAATCCCATCCTGGCAATTCTGTTGAAAGGTTTAAGATGGCATTTTCGATGCTTACCGGAGATAAGGCAACTTTTATTTGAAGCTTATTATTGTTAATTGATGCGAATCTGGCTACTGCTTTGAGCTTTTTGCCATCATTATCTTTGCTTTCTTTCAGCTGATTATCTTCATAAATATCAAAGCTTTTTAAGGGTTGAGAAAACTTGATGACGAAATATAAGCGCTGATCATTTGCCCAGCCTTTAGAATTTCTATTCCCGACAATGGTATTGGCGTCGATTTGTTTAAAAGATGCATTTGTTGGTGCATCCCAACCAATACCTTCCACCAAATCGATCATAACATGTGGCCTTGGGGCATTTTTCGGGAAGGTGTATTGATGAAAACCTACACGTTCAGTAGCCGTTAATTCTGCTTTGATTTTGTACTTATCGAGTAAAACACTGTAATAACCTGCTTTGGCATATTCATTTTGGTGCGAAAACGTAGAAAGGTAGCCTTTATCTTCTTCTCCCTTTTTACCTTTTTCTAAAGTAGTTGCTCCGGTTACGGGCATAATTGAAATGTCGCCTAAATCGCCAATACCGGTTCCACTTAAGTGTGTATGCGAAAAACCAGTGATGGTATTGCTTACGTAATTATAGCCGCTGCACCAATCCCAGCCTTCCATAATATTGTTTGGACCAAGTTGCACCGCTCCGAAAGGAACATTTGCGCCAACAAATACATGCCCGTGTTTTGCAGAACCAATAATGGGGTCTACAAACTGGGTTAGTTTTGAATTTTGCTGGGCGCTGATTCCATTTGTGAATAATATGGACGCAGCAAAAAAGATTAATTTTGCACTAAAAATTTTCATAGTCTAAATAGGATAAGCTAAATCGATTTACAAATTAATAAATTATAAACGGACTTAGAGAATTATTCGGGAAAAGTTGATCACGTTTACTCAATTAATCCTGCTTCTTTTACTGACGAAGGTTGTCAATGACTAAATATTTTTCAGTAATCCAACAATGTCTATTTCTTGATTTCTAGCACAATTACCTCATCATTCTTGTTGATATTCCCATAAATAGGAATATGTAGCGAACCGTTTTTTAACGCTGCATTTACCACTCTCTTATTTTTCAAATAATAAGCTTTTTGTATTTTCTTGAATGGGAAACCGTTCAGCAAAATTTCAGGCTGAGCTTTAAAAATATGAATATATAGCTTATCGCTTTTTTGCGTAATGCATCCCCAATCTTGCGGTTTTAAATAACCTGCGTTGGTACCATAAATACTTTCTCCATATATTTTTAACCAATCGCCCATACTATTTAATCGATCAGTAAACTCTGGTTGGATTTCTCCATTTGGCATAGGGCCTATATTTAACAATAAGTTAGCACCTAAAGCTGCTGCCTTTACCAGGGTTTGAATAAGTCTGGTTTCACTTTTATAAGATGTATCGGTTAAGCTAAACCCCCACGAACCGTTTATGGTCTGGCAAGCCTCCAAAGGCATTTGCACACTTGCTTCCTGAAAGCTTAATCCAGATTTATTCTCTCCGGGTAAATCTTGTTCAAACATTTGGAAATCCTCTCCTGGTAAGGGAGAAAGGTGGTGGTTATTACCGATCATGCATTGAGGCTGAAGCTTGTGAATCAAACCATAAATCTCTTCATACTTCCAATCGAGTCTAGAAGTTCGGTCTTTCTCCCCTTCCGGAGCGGTTTGATCCCAATGACCATCAAACCAAATACCGCCAATTTGGCCATAGTTGGTGAGCAATTCGGTAAGCTGGCTTTTCATAAACTGAAGATAACTTGCGTAATTCCCATGTCCTTTTCTACCGCTAAACTGGCCGGTTCTGCCCGTTTCATGCGGATAATCCTCTCGACGCCAATCCAATATGGAATAGTAAAGAAAAAGTTTAATACCTTGCTTTCTACACTCATCTGCCATCATCTTCACAATATCCTTCTTGTAAGGGGTGTTCATGATATTGAAATCCGAATATTTGGTATCCCACATGCTAAAACCATCATGGTGTCTGGTGATTAAGGTGATATACTTCATTCCGGCATTTTTAGCCGTAGCAACCCATTTTTGCGCATCGAAATCGATGGGATTGAAGAATTTCCCCAAACGGGTGTAGTTTTCCACGGTAACTTTTCGCTCGTTCATTACCCACTCGCCACTGCCTGGGATGCTAAAAGGACCCCAATGAATAAAAAGTCCGAAGCGAGCATCAGCAAACCACTTACGTGCTTCGATATTGGATGGAGCAGGCACATAATTTTGCGCACCAGCAAGTAATCCATTTACAATTAATGTAATGATCAGGCATAATTTTTTCATAACTGAGGTTAAATTTGGTTTCCGAAAGGATGATTTAATCTATGCCTGTTACTTCCTTAACTGGCTTACCAATTACTTTGTAATTGCCATCGCCCTTCAAAATTGCCAACATTCGAGTTTGATTGGCAAACAAGGTTTTCGCTGCTGCAAGTTCTTTATCGTATTGGAAACTCTGCTCTATTCTACCTTTCTCGTAAAAATATCTGCTTATAATTTGCGCTTCTAAAACCCTTTTAATTTCCGACTTATGTGTAGCCAGATCATTCTTTTTAGATGAGGTAAGCTTATATTTCAAATTTTCTAAATCGGCTTTCACTTCTACTGATTTATTTTCTTTTTCTGCCTCCGCACGTAAGTCCAATAACAGTCTTTCTGTTTTACTTTGATAGGCGAGATCTTTATCAGCCAAGGTGCTTACAAATGCAGCGTAATCTGCATCTGAAACCTGGAAAGTTTTAGCTGATTCCAACTTTGTAGTTTTTTTTGAAAAGATATTAGCATAGTTAAAGAATAAACTTTTGTTAATCATGGTAATAGTAACCGGACTAAGTTTATCTGCATTGACTACCAAATCTGGGTAAACACCATTCCCGCTATAAACATTTCTGCCAGCTTTCGTTTGATACATAGCGATTGTAGAATCGGCAAATCGCTCAGCAAGTCCATTGATATCCTTGTGGGTGTAATCGAGTTTTTGAATACATCTGCCCGAGGGTGTGTAATACTTGGCTACGGTAACTTTTACCAAACTGTTATATGGAAGATTAAATGTTTGCTGCACCAAACCTTTGCCGTAACTACGTTGGCCAACTACAATCGCCCGATCTAAATCCTGTAGCGAACCGGCCACAATTTCGGAAGCCGACGCAGAATTTCCATTTACCAACACAACCAAAGGAACTGAGGGAGACACAGGTAGCATCTGCGTCTTATAGGTGATGGTTTTTTCGGCATTTTTGCCTTTTTGAATCACCACCAACTGATCTTTATCTACAAATAGGTTTACAATTTTAACAGCCTCCTGCAAAATACCACCGCCATTATTTCTCAAGTCCAAAACAATGCCTTTGGGGTTTTCTTTGTTAAGGTTAACCAAAGCATCCTTTACTTCCTGACCAGAATTTTCTAAGAATTTATCCAATCTGATGTACCCAATGCCATCGCCAACCATGCCCGAGTAGGATACGTTGGGTTGCTTAATTTCATCACGATTTAATTTCCTGGCAATCTCTTTACCGTCTCTCATCAACGTTAAATCAACAGGTGTACCTTTTGGCCCACGTAACAACTGACTAATTTGTGCACGATCTTTACCTTTAATCTGGATCCCATTTATTTTTAATATTTGGTCTCCAGGTTTAACATCGCCCTTGTTAGCCGGATAGCCCTCACTGACATCGTTTACAAAAAGTTTTCCATCGATCAGTACCGTTGCTGCGCCTATTCCTCCGTATTGGGTACTGATATATTTTAGTTTATAATCTTCAATTTCCGATTCGGGAACATATTCTGTGTAAGGATCGAGGGTTTCCAACATCGCATCAATCCCTGTCTTCATTAACTGAGGCGCATTGGTTTCATCGACATAATTGATATTGATTTCTTTGTAAAGTGACGCGAAAATGTCTAGGTTTTTAGATACCAGAAATAAATCTTCCCTAAACGAAAAAGAGAAAACAGCCAAAGTCAAGCCTGCTGCTAAAACATAATATTTTAGTTTCTTCATACCTTAAATTCTGGAATCCAAAACAGCAAGCTGATGGATGATTGTATTTTATAAAGGTAAATGTACGAAAACGCCTAAACATTAAAAATAGATATCTGGAAGTGCTTTAGGCAGAAAAGCGAAAAACGGATAGTAACTTAAAGTCTGTTGCCTTTAGTATCCGCTAATGCTTTCTGAATGGTAAATTCGATATACGTCCGGTCACGTTTTACCAAGCGCATTAAATCTTCAATCAATTGATCTTCTTTACCAGGGGTAAACTCTAAAGGTTCGTTCGCTAGATCGCGGTATTTCCTTAAAAATTTAGTTTTTACTTTAAAAGCAGTTTCAGAAGTAAGTTGAAAATTAGCCATAGCAGATTTTATTTGATGCAAAAGTAAAAAATATTTGCTCACATCGCCATTTTTTTGTGATGGCATTACAAAAAACAAAGTTAATAGGAGTGTTTTGCACGATAATTGTGCTGAACTGCGGATTATAAAATCCAATTGATTAAACACGCAAACATTTAAACACTCAAAAAAATGAAAAGAATCATCCTTTCTATTGTTTTCCTAACCGCTGGCTGGGTAACATCTCAGGCACAAACCTTTAATTTAGGTATCAAAGCGGGTGTAAACCTGGCTAAACTCAATGCCGATTTCGCTAGCGAAGAAAACCGATTAGGTTATCAAATTGGTGCATGGGCACGTATTGGTGGTGCAAGTTTTTATGTACAACCAGAAGCCTACATTGGCAGCAAAGGCAATAAGTTTATCAGCTTTACCAATAATAACAATACCGAGGTTGCTGCAGAAGGTAAAGTAAAATTCACCACCTTGGATATTCCTGTTTTACTGGGAACGAAATTCGGTGCAAAGAACCTAAATTTCAGATTGATGGCCGGACCAGTGGTATCATTTGTTCTGGATGAAAATTCTAGCTTTAGCAGTGCCTACGATCAAGCTACAGATTTTGACAATTACAAAAATCAAGCTATTGGAATCCAAGCTGGTGCAGGGGTAGATGTAGGGTCAATTTCTGTGGATCTACGTTATGAAGCGGGCCTATCAAACATTAGTAAAAGTGAAAAGTATACTCAAAAGCCTAACTTATTTCAGTTAAGTTTGGGCTTTAAGATATTGTAATTGACATAAGCGCCGGAATAATTTTTCCGGCACTTTAACTATTTCAAAGATTAAGCCTCCGGTAAGCTTTCCCCTATCCGGACCTCTGTAAAATTGGCATTACAGCACTTAGTTAGCTTAAAAAAAAACGATTTTTATATCTGCATTTTAAACTAACAACAATGAAGACCCCCATCTTTTTATTATTTGCGCTGCTGATGTCTTTTGGACTTCAGGCCCAAGACTTCAAATACGCATTTGTGACTGACACACATGTCGGATCATCAACAGGAGAAGAAGATCTTCGTCGAACGGTGGCCGATATCAATGAATTATCTGACATAGACTTTATTATGGTTACTGGCGACATTACCGAAATGGGCACCAATAATGAATTAAGTTTAGCAAAACAAATCCTATCAGGCCTAAAAAAGCCATACCATATTATTCCTGGCAACCATGATACAGGTTGGTCAGAATCTGGTGGAGTAAGATTTATAAAAGAATTTGGGAATGATAAATTCACTTTCGATCATAATGGATATCGTTTTATCGCTTGTGCGTCTGGCCCTTATGTAAGAATGAGCGATGGGCACATTCCAAGAGATGCGACTGTTTGGCTGGATAGTGTATTAAAAGCAACTCCTAAAAACATGCCCATTGTTTTTGCCAATCATTATCCGCTAGACAACAGCTTGGATAATTGGTACGAAGCAACCGATCGTTTAAAAAAATACAACATTCAGTATGCCATTTGCGGCCATGGTCATAACAATAAACCCTATAATTTTGAAGGTATAGAAGCGACCATGGGTCGCTCGAACTTAAGGGCGAAAGATAGCATTGGTGGTTATAACATTGTGAGAATGACCAAGGATAGTGTTTTCTTTCAAACTAAAAAGCCGACTCAGCTCATTACTCCGGCTTGGAGAAAAATAGCATTGAAAACGTTTCAGGATGACCAAAAGAAATACGAAAGGCCAGATTTTGCCATCAACAATAAATATGCGGATACGAAAGAATTGTGGTCTTATCATTCGAATGCCAATGTGGTAAATACCCCTGCATGCTCCCCCAGCCGGGTTATTTTTGGGAATAGTTTGGGCTTGGTAGAGGCACTAAATAGAAAGACCGGAAAAAAAGAATGGACTTTTCATAGCAAGGGCGCCATTTATTCTTCGCCTGTAGTTGTTGAAAACTTAGTGATTTTCGGATCCGGCGATGGAAGCATTTATGCCCTAAATGAAAAAACAGGCAAAGAGGTTTGGAAAAAAGAAACTCCAAACTCAATTTTAGGATCGCCTGTTGTTAGTGGCAAAAATATTTATCTTGGAGGTAGTGATAATACTTTCAGGGCCTTAGAAGCTAAAACCGGCAAAGAAATTTGGGCATTTAAAGAAGTTGAAGGCACAATAGTGGGTAAGCCACTTATCTATCAAGGTAAAATAATTTTTGGTTCATGGGGAAGGCATTTATATGCGCTTGACATCAATTCAGGCAGTTTACTTTGGAAATGGAACAATGGCCAGGGCAACAGAATGTTTTCTCCGGCAATGGTTACCCCCGTAGCGGCAAGGGGTATTGTGTATATTTCTGCTCCAGATAGATATTTGACAGCAATTGATGTGAATAATGGCACTACGCTTTGGAGGAATAAAGAAGCCACCGTTCGTGAATCAATTGGTCTATCCACTGATAGCACGATTATTTACGGCAAAACAATGCAGGATGAAATTGTGGCGTATAAGGCTCAGCCTCAAGATCCTGGTGTGCTTTGGCGATATAATGCAGGCTTCGGTTATGAGCATGTACCTTCTATGTTAATTGAGAAAGACGGCAATGTATTTTTTGGAACCAAAAACGGTGTTGTTTATGCTATTGATCCAAAAAAGCAATCGACAACATGGGCACATAAAATTGATAACTCGATGATTAATACCGTAAATGTAGTTGACGGAAAAAATCTTGTGATGAGTACTATGGATGGAAAAGTGGTTTGGATAAATGCCAAGAAGTAATACTTAAATTTTTAATCAACAAAAAGGGGAGCCAATTGCAAAGGCTCCCTTTTTTATTGCTGATTATTATTACCTAGTTACCAACCTGTGGTTTGGGTAAGTTTATAACCCTTTTCTTGATATTGAATAATTTGTGCCTGACCAACTGGCGCCAAATAAGCTCTGTCGGTAAATGCATTTCGGTTTGTTGCATTGGTTACCATCCAATAACCCACCATTGCCGCAGCGTTTGTTCCATTGTAAGTTACAATTGAACCGTCGGCTTTTTTTACTTTAACATTCCCGGCTGTTGCATTCGCTGAAGTTAAATAGGCTGGTGCCTCTGTTTGTACATTTACCCATGGTCCTAAGAAATAATCTGGATTCGTACTAAAGTTCATGTTATTCAATTTCTTCCAGCGTTTTAAATCTAATAGCCTGGTATGCTCGAAAACAAATTCCATGCGTCTTTCTCTACGAATTTCCCATATCAAATCCGGAACATCAGTATCGCGGGCAGGATCTACGGGTAGAGCGCCAATGGTAAGCGGAGCCGTTTTCAAAATGCCTTTTGCAATTGCAGCAGCATCTAACGGACGGTTTCTAATCGCATTTACCGATTTATTTAAATCTGCCTGAGTAACTGCCGCCGCCCCATAATACTGTGCCAAAACAGCCTTTGCCTCAACCCAATTTAACACCACTTCTGCCAAACGGATTACTGGCGCATCGCTGGTATTGGTATTACTTCCCCAAGCTGCCGGATACGTTTTACCAATATAAGTAAGTGCATCTCTTGAAGCGAACTTAAAGCCATACAACAAAGTGGCCGAGGGAATGAGTGCTTTATCATAAAATGACGCTTCAAATCGTGGATCTCTGGTTTTTACCAAATCGGCAATGGTAAATGAATCTGCCCCAGTAACAGCAGAATTTTGCCAAACCTTACCATCATTTAACAAAAAAGATTTAACTAAAACCAGGTTCGCATCTACACCAACGACTTCTGTTCCATTTTGATATGAGCCAATACTATGGGTTACCGCCAAAGCGGCATCATAAGTCCTGTACAATAGCACCTCTGGATGACCGGCCAGATTATCACTTGAGAAAATAGATTTGAAATCGCGGGTAAAATTGTATTTATTGCTATTGATTACATAATCTCCAGCTTCTACTGCAAATTCAAGATATTTTTTAGCTCTTGCAGCATCTAAACCGTGATAGTGTTCATAAGTTCCTTCAAAGAGCATAAATCTAGAGATAAATGCCGCGGCGATATACTTGTTCAAGTATTGTGCACCATCATTTTCACGCATGTTGGCCATCACAAATTTAAAGTCATCGTATACTTTATCCATCACAACTCCTCTAGCATCTCTATCTTTATATAAAGTAGCTAAATCCGTATCCGAAACTTCTTTATCAAAATATGGAACATCGCCAAACACGCTTACCAATCGACTGTATTCAAAACCTCTAAAAAACCTTGCCACAGCCGACCAATGGTTATAAGCCTCGGTAGAAATTTTAGGTTTAGCCACATTGTCCAATCTATTGATCATTACATTTGACTTGCGGACCCAGGCAAAATCCCAGGTGGGACCAGCATAAGTACCTAACCAATCTGCCGATTCAAGAGTTGATCCTCTGCTGGTTGGTACACTGCTTTCAAAATTGGTTTGAACGTTTTTCCCTGTTACATCATCAGAAAAAGTATACCCTCTAACAGGAGTATAATCTACCCCAAACCCAGAATTATAGCCATTAAAATAATTTGGATAGTAAGCATTTGCATACATCCGAATATCATCCTCACCCCGCCAGAATTGGCCATCGACATAATCTGTTAATGGTGGACGATCCAAAACATCTTTTTTGCAAGAAGTAATTAATAGACTTGCCAAAAGAGGCAGGCCATATATATATTTGAAATATTTCATCTTCATCATTTTAAAATGTTAACTGTAAACCAAAAGAAACACTCTTGAAAGCTGGAATTCCTGTTCCTGTACGACCGCCATTATAGTTAGACTGATCCCAAACGGAATACCCACTTATACTTTCCGGATCGATCGGTAAATCACCTAAATGATCCCAGGTAAAGAAATTTTCTAATGCTGTGTACACTCTAAGTGAACTTATACCCACCCTTTTAGTTAACAACTGTGGGAAGGTATAACCTACCGTTAAATTTTTAAGCCTGATGTAAGCCATATTTAACAAGTATCGATCTTGAACCTGCATGTTGTTTGTTGTACTGCTTGCCGCATTGTTATAGGCAGCTGGATAGAAAGCATCAGGTGTTTGTGGCGTCCAATAATTACCTGCAATTGCTTCTGGCATTGCACCATCAGCAGAGTTGAAACCTGGAATAGCCAAAAAGCCTGCTCCCCAAATTTTACGGCTGCCCACACCCTGGAAGAAAGCACTGATGTCAACACCTTTAAAATCGGCACCTAATCTAAACCCGTATTCGTAACTTGGATTTGAGTTTCCGATTACTTCCAAATCGCCATGATTAGCTAAAGTTCCGTCGCCATTGCTGATTTCACCATCGCCGTTAACATCCTGAAACTTTACATCACCGGGACCAAAACGGAAGTTGGCAGAATTTTGCAAGAAAGGTTGATAAACGGGCTTTTCACCATTAGGCCCAGCTTTCAATTTATAAGTTTGTTTCCCAGCATTCAGTTTGCTTTCGGCAGCGGTTAAAGTAATTAGGATTGGTTTTCCAGCACCATCCAGTTCAAAATCACTTAACTGATATAATCTATCTGTGCGATAACCCCAAATTTCACCAATATCCTTACCGTTATAGTTACCTGTAACCTGTGTACCCGAGCCATAAGCTGTTAATCTTGTTTTGGCATCAGAAATATTTCCTCTGAAGTTAATGCCCAAACCATTCTTGAATCTATGGTTAAAGTCAACCGTTAACTCCCAACCTCTGGTTTGTAATGAGCCGTAGTTTCCTTGTGGTGCGCCTGCCCCAAACGTTAACGGAATCCCCTCTGCAGGCACAATCATATTATTCGTATTTCTTTGAAAAACATCAAATGAAACATTCATTTTATTTTTCAATAAAGTAGCGTCGACACCGATGTTTGTAGTGACAATATCTTGCCATTGAATATCTGCAGCTACCGCAGCAGGGGTACCCACAAAATTTACTTTTGCACCATTTGCCCCAATCCAAGTTGATTGTCCGCTAGGCATTGTTGCAATATACAAGCCATTAGGAACAGTTTGATCGCCAATAGACCCCCATGAACCTCTGAATTTCAATTGGTCCAAAACAGGCTTAGTCCACGACATGAAACTCTCTTCACTCGCTACCCAACCTGCAGAGAATGATGGAAACCATCTCCACTGTAAATCTGTTGGGAATTTCGAGGAACCATCATAACGGAGGTTACCTTCAATTAGGTATTTATTTTTGAAGGCGTAATTCACGCGACCGAAATAACCTAGCTGTGCCTCCCATCTTTTGTCAGAACCTGGAATGCTTACTCCTCCTGGAATAGTACCCATGATGTTTGATGACGGAATAACCGTTTGTACACCTGTACCAAATTTAAACTGCGGATTGATGATATCAGCAAGATTGGTGATCATTCCGAATTGCGATTCGGTAGTTGAGGCCACACGGTTCAAACCTAAAATAAATTTAAAGTCGTGATCTTCTTTGATGTTCCAATTATAAGTAGTAAATGCATTAATGGTATGCATGAAAAAGTTT
Organism: Pedobacter sp. MC2016-05; assembly: GCF_026239735.1. Classification (GTDB taxonomy): domain Bacteria; phylum Bacteroidota; class Bacteroidia; order Sphingobacteriales; family Sphingobacteriaceae; genus Pedobacter. The sequence continues at coordinate 418,062 of NZ_JAPIVT010000001.1, read as the reverse complement.
GTTGCTGTTCTGGCAAAATGATCCGGACTTGAACCTGGTGTGGTGTACATATCAAGCGATAAATCATAAGCTGCAATAGCGCCAGCTGTAGTGCTAGATACCACCTGCCCCATATCATTCACATAAACCGGTGCACCATTTGCATCTAAACGAGCTTTCGGTGCCACCCATGAATTTCTGGCCGTAAATCTGGTTCCTGGTCGCTTCCAATCTTCGTTTTGATTGGTGAAGGTGTAATCAAAATCAACCTTCCAGTTTTTCATGATGTTTACCGTTGTTCCCAAATTTACGTTAGCGTAATTGAGTAAAATGTTTGCCGTGTTTGCAGCCGCAACTTCACTTTCCGGACTACGAATCATATCGCCATTTTCATCTTTTCCTAAGGGATACAATGAGCTCCAACGGTAAAGATATAACCATGGATCGGCGGTTGTAGAGTTAGTCGCGTAGGCATATTGTTTATTTCTCCGTGAATATAATGCACCTCCACGAATGGTTAAATACTTATTAATTTCACTCGAAATTTTCAACGAAGCATTATATCTGGTAAAGCGGTCTTCCTTCGCAGGTTTCAACATCCCGCTTTGATCCAATAAGGCTAAACCTAAATTATACGAGGTTTTTCCGGTGGTTCCACCAACAGATAGGTTGTGTTGCTGAGTAGGCGCCCATTCCTTAATCATGTAATCGTATGGATCATAAGTTCTTACACCCATTTTTTGATTTGCACCCTGAACATACCAATCTCTGCCAAAGACAGTAGGATCATCAGGCCCTATAGTGCTGCCATATTTTTCTTTCCAGGCTACAGCTTTTTCATAACTTGCTCTATCCACATAATAGAATGCCCCGGTTGGCGTAGTAACGCCAACACGTTCAGAAGCATCGACTGTATATTTCAAACCATTAACATCAGCCATTTTTAGATCCTTCCATACATTTTGGAAAGAGAAGTTATTTGAATAATTGATAGAGGGTTTATCGCTTCCTGAACCTTGTTTTGTAGTAATCAATACCACACCAAACGCAGCCTTAGCACCATAAATCGATGCAGCCGCAGCATCCTTCAAAATGGTAATCGATGCAATATCGTTGGGATTAACCAATTGAATACTCGGAATCTCCACATTGTCCACCAAAATCAATGGCGAACTACCACCTGCGAAAGATGCCAGTTGTCCACGAATTTTAATTACCGGATCAGATCCAATTTCGCCGCTTGGAACCACCACGCTTAGGCCAGAGGCTGCCCCTTGTAATGCTCTTCCAACATCAGCTATTGGTCTCCCTTCCAAGGTCTTTTTAACATCAATGGTAGATACGGCGCCGGTTAAGTTACCTTTGCGTTGGGTTCCGTAACCAACTACCACCACATCGTCCAAGCCCTGTGCATCTGTTTTTAAGCTTACATTTACGGTGGTGCTTGTGCCAACTGGTTTTTCGGCAGTGACATATCCAATGTAAGAAAAAACTAGAATATCACCACTCGCTGCTTTGATAGAATAGCTTCCATCGGCATTAGTTTGTGCAACTGAAGAGCCTCCTTTAACCCGAATAGAAACTCCAGGTATCGGTCCATCTTCCGATGTGACCTTACCGGTAACAGTTATCTGCTGCGCTATGGCATGAGCCAGCAACAAAAACGTACCAAGAAAAATTAATAGTAACCTTTTTCTCATAAACGTAAGTTTAGAATATTGTTTGAATGATTAGCTTTTTTAATACTGCACAAAACGGCAATATTGAAGTAAATATCACGAAATATTTTTTGAAATACACAAATTTTAGTTATCAATATTTCTGTACCCTGCACAAAAACGCAAAAAAGCGCAAACGCACCCAGTTTTAAACAACTTGAGAATATCAATTTGAGTTAAACCATAAAGGCCAACCCGGAGAGGTTGGCCTTTATAATACCAATAGCGCAATTAGACTATCTAATCAAAAAGAATGACACGTATGGCCTTCGTGGCGCAGCCGCTATTCCGCTATAACCGCTTGCAAAAATCGTGTAAACCCGCTGATTTAGAAAGGTGCTCGCACTTGTGTAGTTCGCTAACACGGTAGCAGTAGTAATCGCTGCTCCAGCGGGCCTAACTTTCCATGTCTTAGATTGGGCAGACCTTAGCCTGATTTCATTGGTTATATTTAAATAACTTACATTTCCAGCTAAAAGAGAATCCTTTGTATTATCTGTGGCACTAGTGCCATAATATAAATCAACGGAAGGCACATTAGGCATTAAATTGATAAATCTGTATTTGCAATAGGCAGTGTCAGGCCTTACAAAATTTTCTTCCGTTAAAACGCTTTTGGTTGTCTCAGCGGTATCTGTAATATGAGCCACATAGTTTTTACCCGGCTGAATTTGAAAAGAAGTAGAATAAAGTACAAGAGAATCTGTTCCATCATCTTTCTTTTTAGGTAAAATAATAGAAATCTTTAAGTTTCCTGGAGTTACAGCTAAAAAATCGGCAGTTGAACTACCACCAGTATTATAACCTCCACCAGGAAACGGAGTACGAGCAGTGATGACACTACTCACACGTTTATCATTTATTTTTATCGCTATCGCCCTATTGTTATAATAATAAGAGGCATAGTTTACTTTTAATAAAGCTTGATCACTGTTCAGTTTTTCAACTTCGCCATAATCCAAAACATTTTTGGTACATCCAGATATTGCTATAAGGATGGTTAGTGCTGCGAATAAATTAGAAAATATCTTCATGTTAATAATCTTAAATGTAAAATTTACGGCTGACTGAACCAAGTTTCCTTAGTCATATAATCTATGTCTAAACCACCCCACTTAGCCAACTCTTCAGGATTCCATACATATTCCGAATTGTAGCGTGGCCTGAACCGGTAAGCATATTTTCCTCCTAGCGCAAGATCGGCTGTTGGAATCTGATAAAATTGCTTAAAGACTAATGGATCGTAGTGATATTTTCTGATATCGGACCATTGTTCTAAACCTGCCCATCCCCATTGGGCGATATACTTTTGACCCATTATGTCAGCAATGGTGAGTGTTGCAGCGCTTTGAGCAACCTCTGATGATGCTAAATAAGCATCAATTTCTGCTGTTGTTATTACAGGATCCGGCGCTTTTGAAGCCCTCCCATAAGTGTTACAAAAATCCATGTGACCTGAAATACCAGCTCTATATGCAGTATAGGCTTCAGCTGCTTTTCCCTGCCACAATAGTGCTTCAGCTTTGGTAAACTGTAATTGTGAATAAGTCATCAATGGATATCTTGCTGCATCAGCATAAATATACTTGCCATTGTATGTTATTGCTCCAGCAGGAATAGATCCGAATACTATTGGCAAGCCGGACGTACTACTCCCTTGCGTTGGAACACCAGCAATATAACGTCCTAGTGTGGCTGTGGCTGTACTTGCAGGTAACATCCTGCTCAATCTTGGATCAACAGAGCTGGTTGGATTTGTAGTCGGCGTACCTCTTACTCCTCCCGCTAAATAATTTAAGATAGTTGTTGATATTCGACCATAATAAGTTGATGTAGTACCTGCTGTATTTATGTAACCTAAAGTTGGTCCGAATGGATTGGTATCATCCGTACTGGCGGCAGAAAAGTAAACTGTAGCCGATTCAGACTCATTCGCAAAAGAAAGGTTGGTATACTTCACTACGCTGTCAGCATATTGGGTTTTAAATTCAGGCTTGTTTACTAGGTGACTGTATTGTAAAGCATAAATTGCATATACAAACTTCCGCCATTTAGCCATATCGCCCTTGTAAATACCATCGCCCGTAATACTTGCCAATTGAGTGGAATAATTTAGCGGGCTTTTCATATTGGAATATTTGATTGATTGTTCGCAGTAATACCTCACTTTTGCATAAACATCTGGTTGATCCTTATAAGGAAACTTTAGCAATCCTGGGGTAAAAGCCTCATCAAGGATAATTGGGCCATATAAATCTGTTGTTTGTTGATATGCCCAAGCTTTAATGGCATAACCAATTGCCGCATATTCATATTTTTGATTGGTTACCGCATCGTTAATGAGGTTTTCCAGATTTATTCCAAGATCAACATAAGTCATTCTCCAGATAACCCCTCCATTATCACTTGATCGTACAAAGGTGTGTTTTTCAAAAGCCAAAGCGCCATCATCTGTCGATGAGCCAATTAGGTTTTGTGTAATTTTCCAGATAAAACGATAATCTTGTGATGTTCCGTTTGTCATTTGGAAAAGAATGGGTGGAAGCAATAGCTCCGCTTTACTTGTTTGAGGAACAGCCGGATTAGTATTAATATCCAAATATTTTTTACAACTCCCCATCAGCAATAATACTGCCGCAGCAATATATAATTTAAATAATTTCTTCATGTCGTTCACTATAATTTAACCCTAAATCCAATGTTGAAACCGATTGGCTTTCCAACATTACCATAATCAATTCCGAAACCGCCGATACCACCAACGCCTGGTGAATTTGCATTACTCTCAGGATCTCCACCAGAGTAATTTGTAAGCAAAACCGAATCAGTAACAGTTAAGAATGCGCCAAAACTCTGAATAAATTTAATGCGCTTAACCAATGATGGAGGAAAATCATAACCTAAGGTAACGTCTCTCAGTCTAAGTGTTTTAATGTTTCTTTCTACAAACATTTCTGGCGAAACATTTAACGAATAATAGTTCGAATTATAATAAGGTGTTACCGCAATTGTGTTTGGCGTTGGGTTTGCTGTATTTTGCAAGCCATCCGCTAAAACTCCGGTAATTACTCTCGGTAATTCCCGATCAAGGGTTTTAACACTTATTCCTTTTATATAAGAGGCATATTCTGTACCATTGACAACATCACCACCATATCTTAAATCCCACAAAAAAGAAAGATTAAAGCTTTTGTAACTAAACCTGTTAACAAAACCTAATGTGAATTTAGGATTTCTATCGCCAATAGGATAATATTGTGTATCAGAACTTGTCGGTAGCCCAGATGAAACATTAATTAAAATGTCTCCATTATTATTTCTATCGAACCTAGTTCCGCTAATCGCTCCGGTACTATATCCCGGGTGCACTGCACTTCTGATTTCACCGATAACCCAGGTATCTGATTCATAAAGCTCAGGAAGTTCATTTGCTAATGACAATACTACACCACGGTTCCGCGTAAAGTTGAAAGTTGTATTCCAGCTGAAATCTTTGCCTTTAATTGGCGTACCAGTTAATTGCACCTCAATACCACGATTTCGAACCGTACCTCCATTCATCATTTCAAGTACAAACCCGGTTCCATAACTTAAACGGGGGTTAATGATCTGGTCTTTACTCAAGAGATTATAAAAGTTAAAGTCTAAACCGATCCTGTTTTTTAAAAATTGCATTTCAGTACCAATCTCGAAATTTTGAGATACTTCCGGCTTTAAGTTTGGATTACCTCCGTAGTATGAGTAAGCATAGCCACCTCCTGTAGTTCTTTTGGCTTCATAATTTGTACCTGTCGAATATTCTCTCCAAGGCTCTTTACCAGTTAATGCGAAGGATGCTCTCAGCTTCCCGCTATCCATCCATGGTAGATTTTCTTTCACTTTTTCGATATCTGTAAAATTAAAAGCCAAACTAGCCGATGGATATGCGAAATATGGATTGTTCGGCATTAATCTAGAAGCCCCGTCAACTCTTCCTGATAAGGTTAAATATAACAGGGTTTTATACCCTAAAATAGCTTGGGCAAAGGCGCCTACCGTACGATACCGATTGACGTAAGTAAGGGTTCGCTGGGTGGTGGGTAAAGTATTGTTTATACTGTAAAAGTTGGGGTCATACATGTTTGTTCCACGCTGCGAATCTGTAACGGCATTAAAATCGTAAAATGATGTACCAATAACATAAGTATTGTTAAAATCTCCGAACTTATGTTTGGCTGACGCCGTTAATGATCCACTAAAAACCTTTGCAAGTTTATCATATGTCATAACTGTTCCACCTGTCGGGGTTGCAGCAGATCCAGAACCTCTATAAGATTGTGCATGGTATACCGAAAGCCCTTTTGTATTGGCGATATCGGCTCCAATAATCCCATTAATCCTAAGCCATTTTGTAGGGGTCAGCTCAATATTGGTGTTGGCAATAAAACGATTGTCCTTATCATTATTCACATTTTTAACCACATCCCAAAGAGGGTTATCAAACTCTGCATAGATACTGGCATGGTGTAAAATTCGGTTTCCATTTGCATCCTGATAATCACGGACATTGTAGGCCGAACTAAAACGCATTAATTGAAGCAAAGAACCATTCGCCCCCTTGTTGGCCTTATCATTCTTCGAATTGATATAATTAAAAGTTGTAGTTAGCTTTAATATGGGTGAAATAGTCCCCACTGCGGTAACCCGCGAAGAAATCCTTGTATAACTGGTTGTCGGAATCGTTCCCTTTGAATCGGTATACTCGTTAGACCAGCGATAAGAGAATTTATCTGTACCGCCTTCAAATGATAAATTGTGCTTTTGAGTAAATCCAGTCTCAAAGAAGTTGTGCATATTATCATAAAGAGGAGTAGTTGGCAAAAATGCGGGACCAAAAAAGTTAGACGTACCAATGTTGTAAACGCCGTTTGAGAGGCCTGTATTGTACTTGGTTTGAATTTCAGGGAACTTATTTAATTCCTCTACCCTAAAAGAATTATTGTAGTTAATGCTTCCTCTACCGGCCTTTCCTTTTTTTGTTGTGATTAAAATTGCACCACTTGCACCAGCACTACCATACAATGCTGTAGCTTCAGGACCTTTCATAATCACATAGCTTTCAATGTCATTCGGGTTGATGTCCATTCCTCGGTTGGAATAATCCTGATCTCTGTTCGCCGCACCAGAAACAAGCTCCCTTGTTTGATTAAGTGTGCTGTTATTTATAGGAACACCATCCACAACGATCAAGGCATTATTGTCTCCACTTATAGATACAAAACCCCTTAGAACAATTTGAGCGGAAGAACCTGGATTTCCATTTGTACTGTTAATGGACAACCCTGGAACACGACCTTGTAGTGAACCAAAAAAGTCATTTCTTTGAGTGGCAGCAGCCTCATCACCTGATACTTTTGGGGTTGAATAACCTAAAGATTTTACATCACGATCAATCCCATAGGCTGTAACTACCACCTCATTTAGGTTACTGGCATCAGCTTGCATGGAAACATTGATTGTTGTATTATTACCTACAGTTCTTTCAACGGTTTTATAACCAATGTAAGAAAAAGTAAGTACATCTGTTTTCAGTGCTTTTATAGTAAAGTTTCCATCACTATTGCTTTGCGATACAATTGAGGTTCCTTTTACACGAATTGATGCACCAGGAATGGGTCCGTCACTTGATGTGACCTTACCAGTAATGGTGGCTTGTTGCGCAAATACTTGCGCAAGCAGCATAACCATACCGATAAAACTAAAAAGTAGTTTTTTCATCATAATTAGTTAGTAAGAAGTTTAAAAAGGTTGTAGTTGTTTGTTTTCCGGCTTATCCAAACATGCAGATTAACGCATGTTTAGCAATAGTTATGTAAATATGCTGATTGTTTTTTAATAAAAAAACAAAATAACAAAGATTTTCATGCAACTATTACGATATATAATTGCTTAAAAACGCATAAACACGCAAATTATTGAAAAGTATTTTTACTTTAGTACAAACCAAACATCAATATGCTCAAAAAAGAACGCCATGATTTTATTATGCGCCAAATCAATTTACACAATCGTGTACTCACTTCTGATTTGGTTCAATTACTTAATGTATCGGAAGATACCATAAGAAGAGATTTACAAGAATTGGCAGATGAAGACTTGCTTTTTAAAGTTCATGGAGGTGCATTGTCTAAATCATACCACAGTTCTTTCGATGATAGTACGGTTTATGCCAGGGACATAAAAATAGTAATTGCGAAAAAAGCGACCTCACTTTTTAAAGATGGGATGGTGGTTTTAACTGGTGGTGGGACCACTATTTTAGAACTGGTAAAACAACTTCCACAAAATATCGCAGGAACTTTTTTTACCATTAGCCCTTTGGTGGCTGTCGAATTGGCAAAATACGATAACCTGGAAGTGATACTCATCGGCGGCTTGTTTTCTAAAAATTCGCAGATTACCTATGGTGGACAAGTAATTACACAGCTTTCTGAAATCAAAGCTGATTTATGTGTGATGGGCACCAGTGCTATCCACCCGGAAGATGGCTTGACAGATACTTACTGGGAAATTAATCAATTAAAAAAGGCGATGATTGCCTGTTCCAAAAAAACTGCGGTGCTGTGTATATCTGAAAAGCTGGATATCTCTTTGAGGCTACGGGTTTGCCCGATTGAAAGCATCAGCTATTTAATAACAGAATTAGATCACCAAAACGAAGCTTTGGCAAACTATCGAACAAAAGATTTAAATATATTATAACAAAAAAGAGGCTGTATCAAAGGTAAAAACGAGATAGTCGTTTCGGAATTTGATTTGGCTAAACACCAATAATAGCCAGAAAACGAAGATAAAAAGGGCAATTTTGAAATCGAAAATTGCCCTTTTGGTATTATTAAAGATTTGATAAAAATTTTATTTTGTGTCTCTTGTGAAAAAGAGACTTTTGAGAAAGCCTCCTTTGTTTAGAAGGTGGGGTCTGCTGGAGTATTGGGATTATTATCTCGCTCCTGGAAAGGATAAGGGAAAAAATTCCTTTTCCGATCTGCCAGTGGCTGATTAAATCTTCTCATGTCTTCTAGCTTTAAGCCAGAAGCAAATAACTCAATTGACCGATGTTTGTAAATTAAATCAAGCAATTGCTGCTGAGTATAAGTGCCACTTAATGCCGGCAGAGCTGCCGTAACACCAAATAAATCTGATGTTTTGGTAACCACTTTATTCAACTCAATTAATGCGTTAGCTAAATCTGGCTGTCTTGCAAAAGCTTCAGCTTTGATCAAAATGATTTCCCCAGGTAAATAAATTGGAAACGCTGTCGAAGTTGCCGTGGCAAAGCCGCCCATACGAATTGTTGCAGTTGGTGTTCCTGTAAAGAATGTATAGAATAGAATTCTCTTATCTCCCGCATCTGGTACGTTAGCGCCAGTTAAGCCCAAGTTAACATTTAACGGCTGAAAAACATTGTTGGAAGAAATAATAGAAAATAAAATGTTTGGTGAGGCTGGATCGAATGCAAAAGCAGATGATTTTGTCAAATCTACTGCGTTAGCTTCGGTTAACGCCAATGGATAATTACCCGAGAACAGCGCATATCTTGCTTTTAGTGCATGTAAAGTATTCACAATATTAACAGCAGGAGGTACATTGCTATTAAAACCTGCAGAAATTGGGTTTGCTGCAATAACGCTTAGCGCATTATCTAAAACGCCAATTGCTTTTGTAAATCCTGCAGCTCTAGTGATAAACTGAACATTCTTACCTGTTCCATCCGGGATTTTTTCCCAATACTGCGCCATATTACCAATGGCAAGAGCCTTAAAAATACTTGAATAAGCAATTAATCCTGATGCGTAACCCTTATCTCCAAGATTACCGGCGTTAGCAATAACTAAATCTGCATCATAGATAATCTTGTTGGCGCTTGTCCAAAGATTAAATAAAATGGTGTTGGTTCCATCTACCGCATTACCACCAGTACTTAGCTGCAACTCTGGAATATTTCCTGAATTGAGCAGTGAAAACTCATTGGTTACAAAGCCGTTTGCTGCAATAGAATTGAACATTACGCCAGTTCTGCCCAAAGTGTAAACACGCTGTAAGCCTATAGAAACGGCTGTCAGTCCTTGTTGAGTTGTTAATGCAACATCGGTTTTAGCTCTTGATGGGTCTAAATATTCTTTCGTACATGATGCCGAAAACAACATGCACGAGAAAGCGAAACAGGTAATATATTTTGAGGTGTTATTTCTTAAATTTTTCATAAAATTTCCTTTAACGATTAAAATTTAACTTGTAAACCTAAACTAAAGGTTCTTGGAATTGGAACAGCTCCAAAATCGATATTTCTTAATATCGTCGACTGGCCACCTGAATTTAATTCTGGATCATATCCTTTATAATTGTCCCATGAAATCAGATTTCTTCCGCTTAACGTAACGGTTAAATCTCTTAAATACTTCACTTTCCCAATGTTGTAGCTCAGTGAAATTTCTCTAAGCTTAACAAAAGATCCGTCATCAATTCTCCATTCTTCTGTAGCATAAACTCCTGCAACATAGCCCCTAGGCAGTTGACCTAATTGTTCTGCTTCGGCTACCTTTCCATTACCAACACCTTGGCGGGTTCTCCAATCTGCATTCCAAACATCACCTCCTTGAACAGCATCTAACTGAACATGAAGATTAAATCTTTTGTAAGTGAAATCATTCACGAAAGAAGCAGTATAATCTGGGTTTGGATCTCCTAAAACCTTCCTTAGCGTTGTTCCGGTTGGCAAACCATTTGCATCACGTTGCGGTGTAAATGTGGTTGCCGATGTTTGGATGCCTCGCTCAAGTAATGGAATTCCAGCAGCATTTGTTAACAAACTACCATCCGGTTTGCGGGCAAAAAATGTTCCGTAAAAAACACCAATTGCCTCTCCATTAATGATGGCCACGGGAGCGCCTGGATTAGTACTAAACAATCTTAAACCACCAACATCCAAAGCTTCATTTCTATTTCTGTTGAACACGATTGATGTGTTCCAGCTAAAGTCCTTTGCTTTAAGAGGAGTTCCGCTTAAAACCAACTCAATGCCTTTATTTCTTAATGAGCCAATATTATCTAAAAAGCTCGAGAAACCGATAGTTGGAGCAGTAACACTTGCTATTAGCAAATCGCTGACTTTTTTATTATACCAGTTAAACTGAATGCCTAACCTGTTTTTGAAAAACGACATGTCGGTACCTAATTCGAGTTCGCGTTGACGTTCTGGTTTCACATTTTCATTTGCCAATTGCGCACTAGAGAACAGTGAGGCTCTCCCTAAAAATGATTGTGTAGAATAAGCATTGATTCGATCGTAAGCGCCAATTCCAGTTAAGTTACCAGATTCGCCATAGGCAGCTCTGATTTTAAAAGTATCCCACCACGATGAAACGCCTAGATCTTTCCAATAGTCAGCTGATGATAAAACGTAACTGGCGTTTCCTTTAAAATAAGTCTGTGTTCTATTATCGGCTCCAAATACAGTAGATTGATCTACCCTTACTGCGCCCGTTAAGAAGAAATGATCTTTATATTTAAATGTTTGTTGCAGGTAACCACCAGTTACAGAAAGTTGCGTCCGGCCATCAACACTTGGCAACTGGGTAGCAGCAGCATTTACGGTTTCGATTAAAGGTGCTAAACCGCGACCGTTAAGTAATTGATAACGGGTTTGTTCATACTGAAATGAGTAGCCTAATTGTGTTGTAGAGGTTATCAGATCAGATATTTTGGCCTGATAATTTGCATTGATTTCATTATTAAACTGAAAGGCAGCGTTACTTGCAGAACTGGCGTATCCGTTTAAAGTACCATCCAGTCCGGCGCCACCCCCAAAGAAATCTGGATTAACATTATAAGCAAAAGGCGGAATATAAGTTGATCCATTTGCACCAGAATTATCAGCTCCGATTAAGAAATTTAATGTTAAATTTTTAACCGGATTCAATTTTAGATTTGCACTGGCGATAATTCTATTGGTTTGCTGCCGTTGCTTAATATCCTCTATCACTGATACGGGATTAACTCTGCCCCGTTCTCCTACAGCCAATAAGTTTCCGTTTGCATCTCTGGCAAATATATCGTGAAAATTACCAATAATAGTAACCGAATTCATTGGAGAAAAAAATGAGTTTCCATCTGGTTTTTCGTTTGCTGCACTGCGGATATAGTTCATACCCACGCTCAAGGAAGCCCAATCTGTTATTCTCTGGTCTACATTTGCCCTTAAATTGTAACGTGTAAAATCGGTATTTTTAATAATTCCCTGGTTGGTAAAATAACTGGCAGAGGTATAAAATTTTGTGTTGTCATTACCACCACTTATCGAAACCGTATTATCAGTTCCGTAACCGGTTTGGAAAATATAATCCTGATAATTATATCTGTTAACTGCAGTAGTATTGGTAAGCAATGCGGCTGTGGTAGCAGGAGGAACAATTGCCGTTTGAATAACGTCTTGCGTAAATGAGTTTACCGAACCACCAAATTTAGTAGGCGATTGATTTACTTCAACTTGTTTTCTCAACTCGCTAATGGTCAAACTGGTATTAAAGCTTACCTGGGTTTTACCACTTGCACCTTTTTTGGTAAAAATCTGAATTACACCAGAGTTTGCACGAGATCCATAAATAGCGGCAGCTGCAGCACCATTTAAAACCTCAATGCGATCAATGTCAGCAGGATTAATATCAACCATTCTATTCTGGCCAACGCTGCCTACAAAATTACCACCATCGTAATTTGCTGAGGTATTGGTAACCCGAGTAGTCGAATTATTTACAATTACTCCATCAATAATATATAATGGTTCAGAAGATGAATTTACTGAACTTATTCCCCTCAGGCGCACTGACATGCCGCCCGCCGGGTCACCAGAATTCTGGCTAATCTGGGCGCCTGCAGTTTTTCCCTGAAGAGAAGAAAGTACATTTCCGCTTGGTGCTTTATTCAAATCATCACCCTTAACCGTACTTACATAACTTCCAAGTTCCTTCCGAGTAGTACCAGCTGATGTTCCCGTAACAATCACCTCATCCAATCCAACTGCATCAGCACTTAAGGTCGCGTTTACCTGAACCTGATCGCCTGTGGCTAGGCCTACCGGTTGGATTTTACTTTTGTAGCCCACGAACGAGAATTGAATTTGGGCAGTTCCCGCAGCTAAATCAACAGAAAATGAATAGCCACCGTTGGCGTTGGTACTCGTTGCTAAATTTGTGTTTAAGATTTTCACAACAACACCCGGAATCGGGTCATTGTTGGCGGCATCGGTAACTTTACCGCTGATGGTATAGCGTTTAGTCTGTGCCTGTGCCATTTCTGTAAACAAAAGCAGCAGAAATGGGATCAACAAAATTGCAAAAAATCTTGTTGACCATTTGAGGTAACTTTTTTCCATAAAATATTGGTTTTGTAGTTAAGTTAGGGTTTGAGCAAATGTAACGAAATTGTTGAAAATGCAAATTTTCTTGGAGGCAAAAAGTTTATTCCGGCAAACTTATTTTCCCCATGCAAATAGAAGGTACACCTTTTCTATCGCCGAAATTTATGGGCGAACCACATATCGTTTCATTGGCTAATACAGCAAATAAAACAGCCTCCTTTGCATCGGGATTAATGTTTAAGTCATCAGTGGTGAAGAAATTACAATGAGGGAGCTTTTCTCTTAACAGTTCTACCAAAAGTGGATTATGCATCCCTCCACCGCTCATGAAAATTTGTGCATTAGGCTCGTTGCCAAAGCATCGTTTCACAGCATTCGAAATGGTTTCTGCCGAGAAATGGCATAATGTGGTCATCACCTCTTCAGTTGCTAAGTCCAATGTTGAAGACTGTTTTTGCGCTGCCTGTAAGTAATCCAGATTAAACAGTTCAGGACCTGTAGTTTTTGGAAAATCCAACTCAAAAAAGTCGCATTTTAATAATTCCTTCAACAAGGCTTCATTTAACTTACCCGATTTCGCAACAGCACCATTGTTATCGTAAAACTGATTGTAGTAGTGTTGCATAAATTGATCCATCAGGGTATTCCCCGGACCAACATCAGTTGAAAAAATTTCTGATGCATTTAGATTTCCAGGCAAATAAGTAAAGTTAGCGATACCTCCAATATTGAGCATCACCCGATCTTCTCCCCACTTCGAAAAAATTAGATAGTCACCATAAACTGCTAAGGGTGCACCTTCACCTCCAGCGGCTAAATGTTTTTGCCTAAAATCAGATAAAGTAATGATTCCTGTTTTTACAGCAATGTGATCGCCATCTCCAATCTGAAGTGTTCCATTTGGATAATCTACAAGTTGATGAAGAGATTTGGGCGCATGAAAAATGGTTTGCCCATGGCTGGCAATAAAATCAATTTGATCATTTGTATAGCCCCATTCTTTCAAAGCCTGATTAATCAGCTCGGCATGTGTATTGGCAATGTGCTCATTCATCAAACACACCAACTCTAAATCCACTTGCTTTTTAGAAAAAATGGCTTTAATCTTTGCTCTGAAATCGTCAGAATATTCTCCGGTTTTAAATTCAAGTATGTTAATATCCGTTTCGGGGCCACTTCCCTTTACCACACATAATGCAATATCCAAACCATCCATTGATGTCCCGCTCATTAACCCGATAATTAAACGCTGGTCTTTTTGCGCCTTGTGATAAAGATTTTGAATTTGGATGTTCATGATAATTTTGATCAAACGTTTGTTTATAGCCTTAATCGAATTTTAAGGAAATACTTGCAATAAAAGTAAATAACCTTTGTTAGAAATTGGGCATAACTCTCTATATTTACTGCTCCGTACATTAAAAACCATAAATAAAATGGCTAGATTAAATCTACTGGAGGAGACACGTTTCGAGAAACTCCCTGTGAGCGTGTTCGAAAATCCAAAAATTGCTTCCATTAATGTGGCGCACAGAATTGCCAACCTCATTAAATCAAAACAAGCAAACAACGCACCTGCAGTACTGGGCTTAGCAACAGGTGTTACCCCCATTGCAGTTTATGCCGAACTGGTTAGGCTGCACAAAGAAGAGGGTTTAAGTTTTAAAAACGTAATAACTTTCAACCTGGATGAATACTATCCAATGCAGCCTACCGCCGCACAGAGTTATGTTACTTTTATGAACGAAAATCTTTTCGATCATATCGACATTGATAAAAGCAATGTTCACATCCCTGACGGAACGCTTCCTTTGGAAGATATTCCTGCATTTTGTTTAGATTACGAAAAAAAAATCGGAGATCTTGGTGGACTGGATATCCAGATTTTGGGTATTGGTCGTACGGGTCACATTGGTTTCAATGAGCCTGGTTCGGCACCAAATTCCGGCACACGCTTGGTTACTCTTGATGATTTAACCCGTCGTGATGCCGCTCGGGATTTCGGTGGAAAAACGTTTGTACCTACCAAAGCCATTACCATGGGGATTGGTACTATTTTTAAAGCCAGAGAAATTATCTTAATGGCCTGGAGCCGCAAAAAAGCTTCTATTATTAAAAAAGCGGTAGAAGGTGAAATCTCTGGTGATGTTCCGGCGACTTACCTTCAGCTTTCAGAGCATGTTGAATTTATTTTAGATACTCCGGCGGCAGCAGAACTGACCCGTTTTGATACCCCATGGTTGGTTAAAGATTGCGTTTGGACAGAAGACTTGATTCGTAAAGCAGTGATTTGGCTGGCCAATACATTGAAGAAACCGGTTTTAAAATTAACTGAAGACGATTACAACAATAATGGTATGGCGCAATTGGCGACTGAAAAAGGGCCGGTTTACAATATCAACATCCATATTTTTAACAAGTTACAGCACACCATTACTGGCTGGCCAGGTGGAAAGCCAAATGCGGATGATTCTCAACGTCCGGAAAGAGCAGAACCAGCTAAAAAACGGGTGATTATTTTCTCTCCGCACCCAGATGATGATGTAATTTCAATGGGCGGAACCTTTATTCGTTTGGTGGATCAAAAACATGATGTTCATGTGGCTTACCAGACCTCTGGCAATACTGCGGTTTGGGACGATGATGCCCTTCGTTTTGTAGAATTTAATGTAGATTTTACAGAAAAGATGGGTATGGATAATTCATATCTAACGGAATTATACAATAAGATGAGAACCTTTATCGATCAGAAGAAACCTAACCAGGTTGATACCCCAGAAATACAAACCGTTAAAGGTTTGATTAGAAAAGGTGAGGCGATAGCTGGTGCTCGTTATTGCGGATTGGAAGATGACCATATTCATTTTCAGGCGCTACCTTTTTATGAAAGTGGTAAAAATCAAAAAAATCCGGTTACCGATGCTGACATCGATTTGACAATTGACCTCCTACAGAAAGTAAAACCACAACAGGTTTTTGCAGCCGGAGATTTTGAAGATCCTCACGGAACACATATCGTGTGTTTTAATATTATTTTAGCTGCATTGACACGTCTTCGCAAAACAGAAGCGTGGGCACAAGATTGTTGGTTATGGATGTATCGTGGTGCCTGGCATGAATTTGAAACCCATGAGATTGAAATGGCTGTGCCTATTTCTCCGCAGGAGTTGGAACGCAAAAGAAATGCAATATTTAAACACCAAAGTCAGAAAGATAGGGCTGTTTTTCCTGGCGACGATGCAAGAGAATTTTGGCAACGTGCAGAAGACAGAAACCGTGAAACGGCAAAAGCTTATGATGAACTAGGCTTGGCAGAATACGAAGCGATGGAAGCTTTTGTAAGGTGGAAGTTTATTGACTAGCAGAATTTTATAATATAAATCCTCACTTGAAAAAGTGAGGATTTTGGTTTACTGACCGGTGAAGTCTCAATGTCCAGGAACACAGAAAGACCTGACAGTTTTTCAAATTGCGTTTTCAGATTTTAACTGAGGAGCTGACGAAGTTTCCATACAAAATGAAAGGCAAACAAAACTTCGTGAGCCAATTACAGATCATTTCCACGATAATCCAACCATTTGAAGTTGGCGCTATTAATGGAAGGAGTACCAGAGGAAGTTGCATACAGCCCAAACAATGAACCCACAAAACCACCTGCCACTTTTGTACTTAAAAACTTACCATCAACATTGGCCTGAAGGAGTTTCCAATCATTTGCTTTAGTGGTATAATAGAAGTTATATTTATCCTTATCTGCTTCTATTTTAAGATAAACGTTCACGCCGGCAAAATTAGTTTCAGCAAGTAAATCCATCGATTTTGAATCTCTATTTCCTTTGTATAATTGTAAAACCGGTTGTCCATTCGATATAGATTTACACAAATAATAAAAGTTGTATTCGCTTTGAAATATCGTTATTCCTGCTTTTTCATTATCGGTTTTAGCATTAAAAATCAATTCTGTACTAGCTTCGCATTTTAAATGTTGCTGGCGTTTGCCAATAAATGCTGGGTTACCATTTCCCATTACCGTCTCTGAAAGTAAATTCATCGTCAGCCCTGATTGATTGAGCCTATACCAAGAATTATCTAAAGTTCTTAAGAAAAGCAAAGCAGGATCAAATTTATCTTTAAATTTAATCCGATATGAAAAATTACCACTCTGAGGCCTTGCGTATTTATTCTTTACCTCCTTAAAATCTGCTGAGTAACTGTATTTAATCTCCTTACTTTCAGGATTGATTATCGGCCATTCATTTACCCACTTTACTGGCGCAATAAAAGTTTCCCTACCGGTATTGTAAAAATCGCCTTCGTAGGGACGAACAGCTAAAAATACGGCATAAGTTTTTCCATCCGGTCCTTCGACAAGCTCGGCATGGCCAGCAGAGGTAATGGGGTTATTCCGGTTCGGATCAAGGTTTCTTTGTGTAAGAATGGGGTTATTTTTGTAAGCGACGTATGGTCCAGTAGCCGATTTACTTCTTAAAATAACTTGCGAATGATTAACTGAAGTTCCGCCTTCGGCAGCACATAAATAATACCAATCACCACGCCTGAAAATATGAGGCCCTTCAATCCAAACCGGTTTTTTGCTAATATCCACTCCCCCATTCACCAATTGGCTTTCCTCTCCTATAACCCTCAAGTTAATGGGATCAAATTCATAAACGCGAATGGTCCTATGTCCGCTGTATAATGGTTTATTATCTGGCGCATCACTATTGTAAACGATGTATGCCCTATTTTGATCAAAGAATAAAGATGGATCGATACCCTTAACCTCCGGTAACCAAACCGGATCACTCCAAGGCCCGGCAGGATTTTTAGAGGTAACTACAAAATTTCCCTTTCGATCGATGAGGGTACAGGTCACATAATACAACCCCTTATGGAAATTTATTGATGGAGCGAATAGTCCTCTGGATACACCATCACCCAAAAAATTCATCTGACTTGGCCGGTCGATGACATTTCCGATCTGCTGCCAGTTTTTTAAATCCTTACTATGAAAAACAGGAATACCAGGGAAGTAGGAAAACGTAGAGTTAACCAAATAGTAATCGGCGCCAACCTTTGTTACACTTGGATCTGGGTAGAAGCCAGCAAGGATCGGATTGGTGAATTTTATTTGTGCTGAACCAGCGATTGCAATTGAGCAGAAAAAAACTAGAAGAAGCTTTCTCATTTTATAGTAATTATTTGGTTGAATATTGAAAGGTAAAAAATCAAACCTATAAATGCAACCGATTGCAGAAACTATTTTTTTTCTTATTTTAGTGCTTCCATTTTGATGAAAATCATTCTAACCATTAAAATATTTATGAGAAAGACTCGCATGTTATTGTTTACGCTATTAACTTCTTCTACATTAAGTTTATTTGCTCAGCCCTACTTGAAACAACAAGGAGACATCAAGCAACTCTATGTTCGAGATAAACCATACCTAATTTTAGGCGGCGAGCTAGGCAACTCAAGTTCATCCAATACCGATTACATGAAGCCCATTTGGAGAAAAGTTAAAAGCTTAAATGCAAATACAATTTTGGCGCCTGTATATTGGGAATTAATTGAGCCCGAAGAAGGAAAATTTAATTTTGATTTGGTTAATGACTTAATTGCTAATGCCAGAAAGAATGATCTGAAATTAATATTCTTATGGTTCGGGGCCTGGAAGAATAGTATGTCTTGTTATGCCCCCGTTTGGGTAAAAAAAGATCAGAAAAGGTTTCCCAGAGCAACAGATAAAAACGGAATAGGGCAAGAAATATTAAGTCCATTTTCTGATAACAGTTTAAATGCGGACATCAAAGCTTTCGAGGCGCTCACATCGTTCATAAAGAAAATCGATAGTAGCGACCAGACTGTAATTATGATACAGGTGGAAAATGAAATTGGCATGTTGCCGGACGCCAGAGACCATAGCATATTGGCGAATGCAGCCTTCAAAAAACCCATTCCGGTGAAATTAGCGGATTATTTAAAAAAAAATAAAAATAATTTAATACCAGAGTTTAGTGCGGCTTGGACAAAGAATGGATCGAAGACTATCGGTAACTGGGAAGATGTATTTGGCAAGAATTTGGCTACCGAGGAGATTTTTATGGCCTGGAACTATGCGGACTTCATCAATAAGTTAACCAGAGCTGGAAAAGCAAAATATAACTTACCAATGTATTTAAATGCAGCATTAAACTATAAAAAAGAAGCCAAACCGGGAGAATATCCAAGCGCTGGTCCGCTACCTCATATTATGGATATTTGGAAAGCAGGCGCACCAAGCATCGACATGTTTTCTCCAGATTTTTATAATCCAGACTTTAAATATTGGAATGATTTATATGTTCGTGGTGAAAACACGCTATTTATCCCAGAAATTCGTTTTGAACAAGGCGTTGGCGCAAAAGCATTTTATGCCATTGGCCATTACAATTCCATGGGCTTTTCTCCATTTTCTATTGAGAACGGGGATGAAAAAATGAATGCCGACATTGGTTCTGCATATAAATTACTAGATCAATTAAGTCCGCTTATTTTACAGCATCAGGGTAAAAAAACCATCAATGGTATCTTGTTCGACAAAGCCAATTCTAAACAGGAAATTCGTTTGGGCGACTACATCTTTCTCTTTTCTCATGATTTAAATCTGGGTTGGTCGGGTAAAGCAAAAGATGAAAATTGGCCAATTACAGGCGGATTGATTATCCAATTGGCTCCTGATGAATTTATCATTGCAGGAACTGGAATAGTGGCCACATTTAAACCCCTAAAAGATAACTTTAGAGCCGGCATTGCCCAGATAGACGAAGGTGTTTTTGAAAATGGAAAGTGGATTCCAGGCTTGAGGTTAAATGGAGATCAAAACCATCAAGGCAGACATTTAAGAATTGCTGAAGGCGATTACAGTATCCAAAAAATTAAACTTTACTCCTATCAATAATGAAAAAGTGGTTTATAATTCCAATTATCTTTTTGAGTAATTCAATCTGTTACGCACAAATTAAGCTTCCAAGACTGCTTAGCGACGGGATGGTTCTGCAGCGCAATGATAGCACAAAAATTTGGGGTTGGGCTGCGGCAAACGAATCGGTCACATTGCAGTTTAAGGGCAAGCCTTATTTAGGCAAAGCCGATCAAAATGGCAATTGGAGCATTAAACTTCCACCACAAAAGGCTGGTGGACCGTATCAAATGGTGTTTTCGGCAAGTAATAAAATTATATTGAAAGACATTTTATTTGGTGATGTTTTTTTATTTAGCGGACAATCCAACATGGAACTGCCGATGGGCAGATTAGTAGACCAATATCCGAATGAAATAGCCAACAGCAACAACTCTAATATTAGGCAGTTTTTAGTACCCGATGAATATGACTTTAAGGCAAAACGGAAAGATTTTTCAGCTGGGTCTTGGCACACAGCCAATCCTACGACCCTACTTGACTTTTCGGGTGTAGCCTATTTTTTTGCTTTAGATATCTATAAAAAAAACAAAGTCCCGGTTGGAATTATTAATGCTGCATTGGGCGGTTCTCCGGCACAATCTTGGATTAGCGAAAGCGCCATTAAAAACTTTCCCCAACTAGAAAAAGAACTACTGGAATTTCAAGACGATCAGCTCATTAAACGAATTGAATCTTCAGATCAGGCGGCATCTAAAGCTTGGTATACCCAATTAAATAACGGCGATGAAGGATTGAAAAACAACTGGCGAAACAACATCAATGATAAGGATTGGTCAGAAATGAATATCCCTGGTTATTGGGCAAATGAGCCAATGGGAAAAGTTAATGGTATTGTTTGGTTTAAAAAAGAGGTCACTATCCCCCAAAATATGGTGGGCAAATCATCGAAATTGTTGCTGGGAAGAATAGTTGATGCCGACTCGGTATTTATTAACGGAAAATTTGTTGGAGCCACCAGTTATCAATATCCACCAAGAAGATATCTCTTTAATAGTGGAATTTTAAAAGCGGGGAAGAACACCATTACCGTCCGTATTGTAAATAATTCAGGAAACGGTGGTTTTGTAATGGATAAAGAGTATTTATTGCTAGCAGGAAACGATACTGTTAATTTAACCGGTAAGTGGAAATATAAGTTAGGAGTAGCATCGAAACCTTCACCCTCACAAACTTTTGTGCGCTGGAAACCCGTAGGCTTATATAATGCCATGATTGCACCTTTGGCAAACCTAAAGATAAAAGCCGCTGTATGGTATCAAGGTGAAGCGAATACTTATGATCCGAAAGCATATTACGCTTTAATGAAAAGCTTAATTTCGGATTGGAGAGCAACATTCCATAACCAAAATCTTCCATTTTTGTATGTTCAATTGCCCAATTTTATGGAGGCAAAGGAGAACCCGACGGAAAGCAATTGGGCGGAACTGAGAGAAGAACAACGCCGTTTATCATCAGAAAATAATACTGCGATGGCCGTTGCAATTGATTTGGGAGAATGGAACGACATTCACCCTTTGAATAAAAAAGATGTTGGCAAACGATTGGCATTACAAGCTGTAAATCTCATTTATGGCGATAAGAAAACCGTACATTCCGGTCCTACGTTAAAAACGATAAAGGCGGAAAATGGCAAACTCATTTTAACATTTGAAAATATTGGTAAAGGGCTCGTGGCAAAAGGAGCTACAAAACTTAAATACTTCGCCATCGCGGGCGCTGACCAAAAATTTATCTGGGCTGATGCTGAGATTAAGGGAAATCAACTGATTGTTTTTAACAAAGAAGTCACCAAACCCATGTTTGTACGTTATGCTTGGGCAGATAATCCCGAAGGGGCCAACTTATATAATATAGAAGGATTGCCAGCTTCTCCATTTGAGGTCCGCATAAAATAAATTAAAAAAGAAAAGCCATTCCTGTTCACCGGAATGGCTTAATTACTACATATTTAGTTTATTGTCCTTTCAATCCTTTGGCAAAACCCGAGAAAGCAGGTTTTTTTCCATAAGTAGCATTGAATAAAAGTGGTGCATCATTTTTAGCTAAGCTGGTAGTAATCCAACTATCAGTATCTGCAACACCCCAAACGGTTATTCCGCCGCGTTGCGCTTCCGGAACATATTTTAAATAAGCTTTTACCACGTAATTGTACATTGCTGCCTGAAGGTTTTGAAGTGCAGTTGAGGAACCTACATTACCCACCTTTTCTGAAGGATTCAACCTGATGTCGAGTTCTGAAATTCTCACCTTTAATCCAGTTGCTGCCAATTTTTGAAACATGTCGTTAATCATATTGTATGATGTGTTGATGTTGCAATGCATTTGTGTACCTACACCTGTAATTCCAGTATTCGCAGCTTTTAATTCTTTAGCCATCGCTACAAACGCATCCAGTTTAGCGGTGCTGGACTCCAAATTATAATCATTCATGTATAAATCTGCCTTAGCATCAGATGCTCTCGCATAAGTAAATGCCTTTGCGGCATAATCTCTACCCAAATAATTTTGCCAAACAAATACATCAGTTCTTCCAGTCGAGGGCGTATTTGAATTATTTCTCAATTCCGCCGCGTCACTAAACGGTTCGTTAATTACATCCCAGGCCGTAATTTTCCCCACATAGTGAGAAACTACTGTTTGAATGTGATTCTTCATCGCGTTATCTACAAGTACAGTTAAGGCACCGCCCGATGGAGGTGCAACAATTGAAGCATCGGTGATGCTTACATCATCGATATAAAGGGTATTCTGAGTACCGCCTAAATCAAACGCCAACTGTATTGCGGTTACACCAACTGGAATAGCATAATCATAAGTAACTTTTGAATAAGCAGTTGTTACAGGTTTTCCTCCTTGGTAATTTACCGAACCCGCAGCAGCCCCTAAATATGGACGAATTTCGAATTGAATATTTTGTGCCGCAGCACCTTTTATGTAGTAAGAAATGGTATAAGTTTTACCAGCTGTAACTGGAATTTGCGCTTTTGTGGCTATCTGTGTATTATAGTTTTGTCCGCCAGCAGGCACATTAACCTGAAGTGCTTTTGCACCAGCATTTACATTACTGCCGGTGCTTACAAATTGCCCGGCACCATTTAAAACCTGCCAACCATCTGCAGGTTCGGCCGTCGTGCCGACTGCTGTACTTTCAAAACCAGGATTTACAACCAAATTTGTCGGCCCAGAACCACTTCCGCCACCACCGATTAACCCATTGTAATAAGATGCTCGTTGCTGCGAGTGCCAAACCAAGGTATGGCCAAAAACTTTAATTCCTGCTGTTGTGGCAAGATTATAAAAGTTATCAGCCCTTGTAAAATCGTAACTTCCATCCGCTTTCACTACGGCATCATTTTTCAATTCATTGCCAAATGTAATCCAACCTGCTTCGCGTTTTACAACAGCCCAATAACTGTTGTTGGTTGACGAAAGCGGGTACTCTGCAGCCATTCCCAATGGGAAAGACACCAGCGATTTTAGTACAGCTGCACTATCAGTGAATTGTACATCGGCCAAGCTATCTGCTCCTTTATATATATCTTTCTTGCAAGAATACATCCCAACTACTGTCAATAACAGTAAGCCAGGTATAATTAATTTCTTTCTCATGTTAATTTCCTTTGATTATTTGACTAGTAGTATCCCGGGTTTTGGTATTTGTTTCTATTCGAATCTCCACCCGGATCTACAACACTGTTGATTTGACTTTGAGGAATCGGACGCAAATTGTGGAAGTCTTTCACATTCGGTGCACCATCAGGGTTGTAAGCTTTAACACGCTCAACCAATTTTTTACGTACAGCCAAATCTGCCCATCTTAAACCTTCTCCACACAATTCTCTTGTACGTTCATCCAAAATAAAATCTAAATTAACCTGGGCTACAGTAATGGTCATTGCTGCCTTTCTCGTTGCCAACTCACCAGCACTAAACCACGATCGGAAAGCAGCTCTTTCTCTCAAAGTGTTAATTAAAGGAACCGCATCACCTGCACGACCATCCTGAAGGGCAGCTTCGGCAGCGATTAAGTAAACCTCCGAAAGTTTCGCTACGATGTATGGCCTACCAGAAACATCTTGAAAGTTGTTACGCACACTATCGTCGTATTTTTTCAAATTTGGATACAATTGGTTGGTTTTGTTTTGGTTCGACCAGTATTCCGATGGACCTAAAACTTTATACTTTTTACCTAGCGCTTTCAATTGCGCCGCTCTGGCATCACTGGGCGCCAGATAGATTGCCGTATCGCCAATGGCGAAACCTACACCAGCCAATCTGGTTTTAAAGGTCTCCAATTCTGCACCAGTTCGCAAGGTTGCTACCCTCCACATTGTTCTGAAGGTTGCATCGTAGCGGCTATCATTTCCCTTATCAGCAAAAACACGATTAAATACATTCGCCGTTGGTGCCAATTGCCTTAATGGGCGGCCATATTGCAATGGCCGATCATCAATTAATGAAACTCCACCTACAGTAACCGCATTTTGATAATTGCAGTTAAACAAGTTATTTGATAAGTTTACTTTATCGGCGAAATCGCTACCTGGATTTGCCACCTCATTATTTGCATTGTTTAATGGCAAACGCTCAACAGAATATAAAATTTCTCTGTTGTAGTCATTGCCTTGTTTATGCACTTGACTATAATCTTGCAGTAAATCAGTTCCGTATTTCGCCTTATTGTTGATTAATTCCATTGCTGTTTTATAAGCATTGGCAAAATCTGAGGATTCTTTAGCATCAGAATATCCGCGGTACAAATAGATTTTTGATAACAAATGTAAAGCTGCAGATTGCGAAAGTTTAAAAGCATTTGTTGGGCGTGTAACCGGGAGGTTCTGACTAGCAAAAGTCAGGTCATTAATCATCGCCTGATAATTCTTTTTCAAGACATCGTTAAATGGAATACGGTTGAAGCCATAATATGCTACATCAGTAAAAACCAGATCACCAGAACCTAAATCCAATGGCACAGCGCCAAATTGAATCACTAATAACATGTAATAATGTGCTCGCAAGTAACGGGCTTCGGCCATGATTACATTTCTTGCGGCATCGCTCATGGTTACCTGCGGTGCAAATTGCAAAATTGCGTTACACAAGTTAATATTCGAGTAGTTTCTATTCCATGGGGTTAGAATTGATCCATTGGTTGGCGGAATTTGGTAGGTGCCTAACTCAAGGGTTTGTCCAGAGTTTCCCTGGTCCCCAAAAGTCCATTCGTCGGTACCCATATTTGCTAATAAAACAGCTCCAATTGGGCCATAATCGTAACGCATACCTGCATAAACAGAATTGATAGCTGCCTGTAAACCCTCTGGACTTTTAAAATAATCTGTAGTAAATGCTGTGTAAGGGCGTTCTTCAAGTGCTTTCTTACATCCTCCAAACATAATTATAGTTGAGAGGAGAATGGCTTGTATATAATATCTTATTTTCATTTTTATCAATCTAAGTAGTGAGGAGATTTAAAAAGTAACATTTAAGCCTGCCAAAAACGTTCTTGTTGGTGGTATTGCCGCACCAATTGTTAAAGCCCTGTTTGAAATGTTTCCAGGGTTTGAAACTCCTTGATTACCCGTTCCAGTGGCCTCTGGATCCATACCACCAGCTTTAACATAAGGCGAGTAGATAATGAAAGGGTTTTGTGCGGTTACATAAACCTTAATTTTTTGAGCACCTAATTTCCTCGCGATGTTGTTGGTGAAAGAATACCCAAGATTTATACTTCTCATTTTTACAAAGCTTGCATCGTAATAACCTAAAGTTGATCCTGCATCGCTAGTAAGCGCTGTTGTAATTTGTCCACCAGATACATTTGGTGAAGGGAAGACGTTAGTTGGATTGGTTGGTGTCCAATAATCAACAGCCAACTGGTTTCTACGGCCATCGTTTATGGTTAAATAACCTGCCAATGGCTGGTGTACCTGACTAATCAATGTTCCACCGAAGCGGGCGTAAACCACGAATGAAAAATCAAACCCTTTAAAATTAAAACGGTTAGTGATACCCCCTTGAATTTTTGCTTGAGCATTTCCGATTACATGTTTATCATCGACCGTTAATTTGCCATCGCGATTGTAATCTTCCAATTTTAATTGTCCCGGCACAAAACCATATCTCGCAGCCTCAGCAGCCTCATCTGTTTGCCAGATACCAATTTTATTGTAATCGAAAATTGCAGTCAATGGTTCACCAACAAATAGTTGTGCATTCGTTACCTGAGTGATATTTCCATTTAAAGCGATTAACTTATTCCTATTGAAATAGAAATTCAAATCCGTTCCCCAGGAAAAACCACTTTCAGTTTTAAAGTTTTGACTGGATAGGGCAACCTCTAAACCTTTATTTTCTACATTACCAATATTGGTTAAATAGTTTTCTGAAATTCCTGATGTTGGAGGAAGTGGAACGCCGTATAGTAACTTGTCTGTTTTTGCAGTATAATAATCAATGCTACCCGTTATGCGGTTGTTTAAAATCCCGAAATCTAAACCAATGTTAGTGGTACGGGTGTATTCCCAATCCAAATTAGGATCGACAATACGCGATACATAATAACCTATTTGTGATGAAGGGCCATAATTATATCGAACTCCATTCGAAGCCACACCGCCTAAAGTACTATAAGCTGGTACCGCCTGATTGGACGTGATACCAAAACCTGCACGAAGTTTTAAGTTAGAAATTACCTTGAAATCTTTCATAAAATCCTCGTTGCTAATGCTCCACCCTGCCGAAACTGCCGGATATTGTTTCCATTTATTGCCGTTACCTAGGCGGGATGAGCCATCTCTACGACCGGTAACGGTAATCATGTATCGATCATTATAAACATAGTTCGCTCTCAACATCATCGAAATTAAAGTGGCCGATGATTCACTCCCGCCCAATACGGCTACCGGACCCACCGAGGATTGACCAAGATTGTAGAATTGTACAAAATCAGCAGTGATTGAATCCTTACTCACTGAAGTATTGTGATATTGCTCACGCTCGAATCCAAATAACGCCGTTACCGAGACACGGTGTTTTTTTGCGAACGTTTTTTCGTAGGTTAATAAATTATCTAACGAATATTTTGTTCCAGTGCCATTATTAACTGAGGCTGTATTTCCTAGACCTGGCCTGAAATAACTGTTTGTTCCTCTAAACTGAGCACCTTCTTCTTGGTTGAAATCCAAACCAGCATTTAACCTGTATTTAAACCCGTCCAAAATTTGGACTTCCCCGTAAATGCTATTAAAAGTACGGAAACGGCGAACACGATCCACCCATTGATTATCGTTTGTTAACAACATTAATGGATTATAAGTGGTGTTTAAATCATCCAAGTTTCCTGCAGGCTTGATATTCACCGATCCATCAGGATTGTATGGAGAACTTAACGGACTTAGAGAAAGCAGCGGAAATACATTCAAACCAAATTGCGAACCATTGGTAATGCTGTAATTGGTTAAATTATTGAATCCTATTTTCACATATTTACCTGCTTTGAAATCGCCTGTGGCTTTCAGTGAAGCACGAGTAAAATCTTGACTAGGCAATGCCGATGTTTGTTTAAAATAACCTCCCCCAACTGAAAACTGGCTTTGTTCGCTACCGCCAGAAATACTTAGATTATTATCAGTCATGAAGCCATCTTTGTACAACAAATCTTGCCAATCGGTATTTCTACCAGTTGCAATACCTTGTTTCTCATCGGCCAAATAATCTTGATTAAAAATGGAGTAATCGCGAAGCGCTCTATATTGATCGGCATCGTAAACATTATACTTATTCGTGATTTTGCTAATACCATAATAAGTGTTAAATGAAACTCTGGTATCGCCAGCAATACCTCGTTTAGTGGTAATTAAAACCACACCATTTGCCCCACGAGAACCATAAATGGCGGTTGCAGAAGCATCTTTCAATACATCTAAACTGGCAATGTCATCAGGATTGATGTCATTTAAGGTTCCTCCGTAAGGTATACCATCCACAACGAAAAGCGGATCATTTGAAGCATTGATTGATCTTTCTCCACGAATCCTAATTTGTGCGCCTGCACCCGGACGTGTACCAACCGACTGTACCTCAACCCCCGCCATTCTCCCCTGCAATGCTTGTTGGATGTTGGCTACGGGAACTTCTTTAATGGCAGATCCACTTAAAGAAACCACCGAGCCGGTTACATCTCTACGCTTTTGTGTACCGTAACCAATTACCACTACCTCGTTGAGGTTTTTAGAATCTGGCGTAAGGGTGATATTATAAACTGAAACACCACTTTTAATTTCAATCTCTTGTGATGGATAGCCAATAAAAGAAACAATCAATGCTGTTTCGTTTTCCGGCGCATTGATGGTAAAACTTCCATCGTCACCAGCAACGGTCGATTTTCCAGAAATTTTTAGTTTGACCCCTGCACCAGGCAAAGGAAGATTTTTTTCATCCACTACTTTGCCCTTTAAATTTTGTTGGGCGAAAAGCAATGTTGGGGTTAAGCCTAATAAAAGTATTAGCATAACCATAAGCTGCAAAAAGATTTTTTGTCTAGGTTTTCTCATAAACGGTTTAGTTTAATTAACAGTTATTAGCTGCCACTTTAAATAATCTTAGCTCAATTTACCGGGTTAGAATTTTGGTATTCAAGACTTAGGGATATTTGGTTATGATAAATGTAGAAATTAAAAAATAAATTTGCAACCGATTGCATAAAAATTTTTAAATTTATTTTTATTGTATCTTAAACAATAAAAAACGCTGTATTTTTATTGTGTACCGATTGCATAAACTATACATATAAACTGCGAAAAATGAAAATGATTCAAACCATGCGCTGGTACGGACCAAGCGATATTGTAACTTTAACCGATATCAAACAAGCGGGCTGCGGCGGGGTAGTTACAGCTTTACACCACATTCCTGTAGGCGAAATTTGGCCAACTGCAGAAATTGAAAAAAGAAAAAAAGAAATCGAAGACCACGGCATGGTTTGGAGTGTAGTAGAAAGCTTGCCAGTACATGAAGACATTAAAAAACGAGCGGGAGATTACCAAACTTGGATAAATAATTATAAAACAAGCTTGACAAACCTAGCTATGTGCGGCGTGAAGGTTATAACGTACAATTTTATGCCCGTTTTGGATTGGATGCGAACCAATTTGAAATACACAACCGAAACAGGCGCCTTAGCGCTTCGCTTTGAAAAAACGGCCTTTATAGCATTTGACTTGTTTTTGCTTCAAAGACCAAATGCAGCTACAGATTACTTACCGGAAGAAATAGAAAAGGCAACAGCTTATTTTAATCATTTAAATGAAGAGGATCGCAAAACGTTAACAGATAATTGCCTGCAAGGTTTACCCGGCAGCAATGATCAGTTCACCCCCCAACAAGTGCTTGCTTTGCTAGAGGGCTTCAAGGGAATTACAGCGGCAGGTTTGAAAGAAAATTTGGTGAAATTTTTATCAGAGATTACACCTATAGCCGATGGGCAAAGTATGCAGCTGGCCATCCATCCCGATGACCCACCCTACCCTATTTTAGGCTTGCCACGAATTATGAGCACTGAAAGTGATGCACAATATATAATAGACAGTGTACCTGCAAAATCAAACGGTTTATGTTTTTGTACGGGTTCTTTTGGCGCCAGACCGGATAACGATCTACCTGGTATGATTCAGAGACTGGGATCGAGAATTCATTTTCTACACCTAAGAAGTACACATCGAGATGAAGAAGGCAATTTTTACGAAGCTAACCACTTAGAAGGAAACGCCGACATGTACTCGGTAGTAAAGGAAATTATTGAATTAATGCAAGCTGAGAATCGAGATATTCCGATGCGACCAGACCATGGACATCAAATGATGGACGATCTTGTTAAAAATCCTTACCCGGGTTATTCTGCAATCGGTCGATTAAAGGGCCTGGCTGAACTTCGAGGGTTGGAGATGGGTATTCGAAAAAGCTTATTTGAGTAGACTAATCTACCTTTTTATCTGTCGATTGCCTTTCTACAACAGTCGGATCAAGTACAATGTGCTCAATAATCTTGTAAGGATCTTCCTGATTTACCATTTTCAAAAACATCTTTGCGCACTCTTTGCCAATTTTAGCAGGATGTTGATCAATGGTAGACAAATTAGGTGTAATGTAAGCCGAAAACGCTTCGTTTGCAAAACCGATTACCCCAATTTCTGGTGGCGTTTCATCAATTTCCTTAAGCTTTTTAATTACGCCCAAAGCGGTAAAGTCATCTCCGGCAACAATTGCATCAGGCCGATCTTTACAGCGCATCAACTTGCCTGCTCCAAACCTCCCATCTTTAATCGATAACCCACCGAAAATAATATGTCCATCAAGGACAGGCAAATTATTATCTACCAAAGCAGCCTTGTAACCTTTTAACCTATCATCAAAAATCTTAATCTGATGAACAGTGGTTACGAATGCAATTTTTTTATATCCTTTATCTATTAAATGTTGCGTGGCCACATAACCTGCTCTAAAATCATCAAGCGTAATAGTGGGTACCGCTAAATCTTCATGAACCCTATCGAACAGAATGAGTGGTTTATTCTGTTTAACAATTTCTGCAAAATGAGAAATATCTTCTGTTTCTAGTGACATAGAAGCCATAATGCCATCTACTTGAGCTTCCAACAAAGTGCGAACGCCGTTTATTTCATTCTCTACAGATTCATTCGATTGATAAATAATTACACGATAGCCGCTATCTTTTAGACCATCTTCGATACGATGAATAATAGATGCAAAAAAATGAGCCTGGACGCTCGGTACAATAACACCAATAATATGCGTTTTGCCGGATTTGAGTGCAGAAGCCAGCTTATTTGGACTGTAATTTAGTTTTTTAGCCGTTTCTACGACAGCTCTTTTTGTTGCATCGCTTATTGCAGGGAAACCACTTAGCGCTCTCGAAACGGTAGAGACGGTGATGTTAAGCGCTTTCGCTATATCGTATATGGTCGTTTTTTTCTTCAATTTTGATCGGATAATTTATAACCTGTAAATTGACAAGATAAGTTCAATCGATTGTTCTGGCAATTTAGTAATTATACCTTAATGATTACATTCTTTCTATACATGATGTAGAGCAGCACGTAAAAACCCAGTACGTAACTTATTGCCCAAGCCAACGATGCATTTACAGGCGTAAAATATGGCGTATAAAATGTGTTGTAAAATTTTTCTAAAAAAGCCGTTTTGGAACCATCAGCATTTGTAATTTTTACTAAATTTAAAACCCTCGGCATTAATCCGGCTAAAAAGAAAACAGTTATTGCGTTAACCCCATAAACGACAAAAGGAGTGGCAATTTTTTTATAGCCCTGAACGTCGATGAGCCAATAGCAAAGTGCGAGACCCAAGGAAGCCAAGCCCCCCGCATAAAGCACGTAGGAGCTTGTCCACAAAGCTTTATTTATCGGAAACTGAAGATCCCAAAGCAGCCCCAAGATTACTGCACCAATCCCTGTGGTAAACAACCAAGCTACTTTTGTTGGATTATCTACATCTTTTCGACGCATCCACACACCAACTAAAACACCAAATAGGCAAGTCCCAATTGCAGGCAAAGTACTTAATACACCTTCCGGATCCCAAGTTTTTGCTGCCGCCCAGATATGGGATTCCGTTAAAATGCCTCTATCAATCCACGCCGCTAAATTAGTTTCTTTTTCCAAATTGGGATAACCTACTCCTGGCACCGGGATAAAAGTCATTAATGCCCAATAAACAGCAAGTATAATTGTGAATATTCTGAATAAACTTTTAGTTGAAAATTTTAGGAAAATAATACTGCCAATGATGAAAACAACTCCTATACGCTGCAAAACACCCAATAGTCTAACAGTTTGAAAGGCTTCAATTAAACTTTTTCCATCGATTATTACCGCCATAAGTTTACCAAAAATCGCTAGGAAAAAACCTAAAAAGTAGAGGATTAGACCGCGTTTAATGGCTTTAACAATCGTTTTTCCATGAGTCGACGGATCGGCTTTACTAGCGCTCATGGCAAATGCAATAGAGACACCAACAATCCACAAGAAAAAAGGGAAAATTAAATCGGTAGGTGTACAGCCATTCCATTGCGAATGTTCCAACGGTTCATAAATATGTCCCCAATTACCTGGATTATTAACCAATATCATGGCGGCTACGGTTAATCCTCTAAAAAAGTCGAGTGATAGCAGGCGTCGTTTGGGTTCGGTCATGATTCAGGTTCAATTTACGCTAACTAAATTAAGGCTTTGTTTTAAGATAGTGAAATAATTGATGAACGACGTTTAATTAGGCTTCGCATCGCTGAGGTGGTGAGTCTTTTCCGTCTCACTAAAAGGCTTATCAAGAAGGTATGGCGAATCCCGACTAGCGGAGTAAAATCCCAAAGACACCTCTTTAAAATCAATAAAATTCCTTCACAATCTCAGCCTTTGATAATCGGTAAGTTAGTTAAATTTGCGGAGCTGAGTTGGCATTTGCGTGCTGGGAAAAACTTGGCCAGTCTCCAAATTATTCCAAAATTCAGATTTCAAAATCCACCGCCCCTTTCAAACTATTAACCTTTGAGACTTGGTTAGTTGATCAGCATTACTTTTTTATCGGCTCAATCAATGCAATTGTACCATCTGCTTTATGCGTTAACTCGGTAACCTTAACATTTCTTAAATGTGTTTTTCCAGAAAGCTGCGTATCGTGATAGAAAATATACCATTTGCCTTTTATTTCGATAATGGAATGATGAGTTGTCCAGCCTTCTACGGGATTCATAAAAGTACCTTGATATTTGAATGGCCCGTAAGGTGTATCACCAATGGCTGATGCCAGAAAATGTGTATCTCCTGTTGAATAGGTAAAGTAATATTTTCCATTGTATTTGTGCATCCAAGCACCTTCAAAAAACCTTCTATCGTGATCTTTAGTTAGTAAGGGCTTATTATTTTCATCCAAAACAACCACATCTTTTGGACTGCCATCGAATGAAAGCATATTGTTGGTCAACTTAGCAATTTTTGCGTTTAGTGATGGCTCATTCTCTTTTTGCGAATCAGTTTTTGAACCATTTGCATCATACTTTCCATTATTCCAACGCTGCAGTTGTCCACCCCAAATTCCACCGAAGTACATATAGGTAGAGCCATCTGTATCTGTAAAAATTGCCGGATCGATGCTATAACTCCCTTCAATTGGCTTCGCTTCCGCTTTAAACGGACCTACAGGATTTTTAGATGTTGCTACACCGATTCGAAACACATCGCTTTTATCCTTTACAGGAAAGTATAAATAGTAAGTTCCGTTCTTGAGCGCAGCATCAGGTGCCCAGAGTTGACGACCAGCCCAAGGAATATCTTTAATGCTCAAGGCAATTCCATTATCGGTTACCTTACCATTAATGCTGTCCATGCTTAAAATGTGGTAATCTTTCATGTCAAAATGATCTCCATTATCATTTTCAGGAGTTCCTGCCTCTATATCGTGAGATGGATAAATATAAATTTTACCATTAAACAGATGCGCTGATGGATCGGCTGTGTATATTTCACTAATTAAAGGCTGTGACAAATACATTGTTTTTTTGGAGGTATCAGCAGTTGCTTTACTTGCTGTTTTGTTGGTTTGCTGGCAAGAACTTGTGGCTGCTATTGCCATAATTAATGCCAGGCCAGGCATTTTTTTAAAATTCTTCATCATATTTTCAATTTATAAAAAGGTTGGATTAATTTATTTCGCTTCTAAAAGTTTCTGGGGGCCCCAGGAAACTCGGTTTTAAACCACCCAAATCCAGCACCATCTTTTGCAATACCACAGCTGGAGTTACCATCCAATATTTAATCGTGTGGCTGCCTGGTTTGCTTATAGTTACAGGAGTTTTAAAAATTTTTATATTATCCGCAACCGATTTTCGCCAAGCGGTTTCAGTTTTATAATCAGCACTAATATTGACAACAACCGGCACGTCATCATCAATAGAAATCGCGAATTTTAAACCTTCTGAATTTGTAAAATCAATGGTTGGAGAAATAAAGCTGTTCAGAGTGAAAGTTCCTGTCTGATCTAAGTAAATATCATACTCCAAACGGGGAGTAGAAATATCAACTTTCTGAATTGCCGAAGTTACAGGAACTGTAATCATACCACCCAAAGTTTTGCCATAATTTGCCAAGGTTTTCCAAAAAATTGGTCTACTGTTTACCGCTCTTGTATAATTCGGTGCTTCCATAGAAATGTAGCCATTTTGAGCGATGAAGCCAACAAATTTTTGATCGGCTGAAAGCGTATGATCCAAATAAATTGGAACGTTTAACTTAGTACCATCGCTTGTCGAAACTGTAATGTTGTTTTGCGATTTTCCTTTTGGAGCTTTTGCCCAGTCGATACTCAGCAAAATTCGCTTTTCAGTAGTTATTTCTCCTTTCGGCTCCTGTACCAGGATATAAGATGGCGCTTTTATCTGATAACTAAAGCTCCCTTTTGCTTTGTTAAACAATTCAATATAATGTTGGTGATTACTGTAATTAAAGGTTGGTAGCGCAATATTCACTTTTTGATTTTTACTCCAATAGGCATCGCTACCCTCAATTGCCAATCCCGATTCAGCTTTGCTCAAATCTCCGGTTGATGTCAAAACCATGGTGTTTGGAATGGAATTTTTTTCTGGTTGTTGCCAATTAGTGTATCCAATGTGGGTTTGATCCATCATGTGATCCCACTTCCCGCCGGCCATTATCTTATTGTAATAATTGGATATTTCCTCGTCGCGTTTATACAATTCTGCAACTTTTTCACTCATATCATTTGTAGCCGATCGACCTTGTTTGGCATATAGTTTATTTCTAGCCACATGATAGTATAAATCATAAAGATTGGCGCTTGCCTCTACCGGATGCATCACCAATTGGTAGTAGGCATCTTTTTGATCAGCAGAAATTTGACCGTATATAAATTTTGCCTTTTGCTCCAACCTTTTGTAATCAGAAACTACATTTTCAAATTCGTTGTAATTGTTTAAGCTGTATATGCTATCCGTTAACAACTCTGGTTTTATGCGCCCGTTATATTTGGAATAAAAATCGAGTATATCGGCAATTTCGGCAGAATAAGTTTCGCCGAATTGCTTTGCAGACCAGTCGATTGTATATTGTTTTAATTTCTCTGATGGAATAGCATCAGGCGCCCAGGCATAATCCAAAAAGAACGAAATAGGAAATTCCATCGGCTTTAAATCGCCTACGTTAACTATCCAAATTTGGTTGGCATTATACTCGTAAGCTAAATTCATTTGTTCCCAAACTTTTTGAATAGGGTTGGTATTAATCCATTTGTAATTTCGCGGATCACCCACATAATCAAAGTGATAATAAATACCGTAGCCACCTTTCCTAGGTGCTTCATTTAGCTTTGGGAGTTTCCTGATGTTGCCCCAATTGTCATCGCAGAGCAGCAGCGTAATATCATCAGGAACACGCATTCCTTTATCATAGTAGGCTTGAACCTCTTTGTAAAGCGCCCAGAGCTGTGGTGTTTCCGAAGCAGGTTTTCGGGTTACTTTTTCAATAATATCTCTTTGATCTTTCACTATTTTCTCAAGCAAAGCGGTAGCTGTTCCCTCTGTCATCGGC
This sequence comes from Pedobacter sp. MC2016-05, assembly GCF_026239735.1. GTDB lineage: Bacteria > Bacteroidota > Bacteroidia > Sphingobacteriales > Sphingobacteriaceae > Pedobacter. The sequence continues at coordinate 382,374 of NZ_JAPIVT010000001.1, read as the reverse complement.
TCATCCCCATCTCCACGCATACCAACCGTAATGAGTTGCTCTTTATCGGCCACCCGTTTTAAGCCACTTTCCCAAAACTCCCTGAGTTGTGCTGGATTTTGGTCGTAATTCCACTTGCCTCCCTGATATCTTTTCCACTCATCGTGGGCTCGGGTTAAAGGCTCGTGGTGTGATGTTCCGATAACCACGCCATATTCATCGGCCAAAACCGGATTCATTTTATCATCATCATTAAAAGCACTGCCCCACATGGCAGGCCACAAATAATTGCCCTTTAACCTGAGAATAAGCTCAAACACTTTGGCATAAAACTTACTGTTGAAGCCTCCAAATTCTTTCCTGCTCCAACCAGATAAAGCTGGCGCCTCATCATTTAAGAAAATACCTCTGTATTTCACCGCCGGCGATGAAATTATATGCCTGCCCGAGATAGCAAATAAGCTATTACTTCTTTGTACAGGAACATCTGCCCAATAATACCATGGCGAAACACCGATTTGGCTACACAGTTCGTAAATGCCATAAATGGTTCCGCGTTTGTCGCTGCCAGCAATAACCAAAGCAGAATCTACGCCAGGGACTGGATTTTTAACCACTTCAATCAATGTACTTTCCCAGTTTCCAGCGATACCAGCAACATTAATTTTGTTGTTTCTGATGAGCTCATCAACAATTGTGTTTTTGCCAATAGTCCCGATAATAATTGTAATGCCAGTGGCTTTATCGGTAGAAAAAACTGGATTAATTCCTGTGACTTTGTGTAGGTCGTTTTGAAGATCTCTTGCTGCTCTGGTAACACCCGGCCAATCGTTTCTGCTCACTAATATAGATGACACCATACCGCTATTGGCAATAGAAAAGCTTCCGGGGGTATACTTTTTAAAAATAAAAGGGTCGGTACCTGCAGCTAAGGAGATAGTCGTGAAAGCTAACGATACAATAAGGAGGACAAGTTTCTTCATGTTATTTATTTTTAAAATTGATCACTTCCCAGTACGCTTTTTTGGGTTCCAGGTTTGTATCGAAAAGTAGCGGATAATTTTTCCGCCCCTTAACCGGATACTCATCCAGCCAAGTGTATCGATCGGATATATTCCAGAAAGTGACATTGGTAATTGCAGCCTTAAATTTCCGGAATACCTTGAAAACCATGGCATATTGCGCAGCCTGTTTTCGCTGGAGCGCTAAGGTAAATTGATCTGATTCTCCAGATTTACGTTCCCTTCTTTCTTTTTCCCATGGATAAATAGACATATCAACCTCGGTAAACTGAATTTTCAATCCCAGTGATGAATATTTTTCAATTGCTGCTGTAAGCTGTTTTTCTGTAGGTTCCTGCAACGACCAATGTGCCTGCAGGCCAATTCCATCTATAGGAATGCCCTTTTCTTTTAAATCTTTAAGCAATCTATAAATCCGGTCGCGCTTCTCTGGTCGCTCGGTATTGTAATCATTGTAGTAAAGTTTAGCATCTGGATCTGCAGCATGCGCAAATTCGAATGCTTTAGCAATAAAATCTTCGCCGCAGATTTTGTACCACTTCGAATCCCTTAAATAGTGTGATGGATTGTCGTCAATTGCTTCATTGACCACATCCCAGGCATATACTTTGCCTTTATATCGATTAACAACAGTTGTTATATGTTCTTTTAATCGTTGCAACAACACAACTTTACTTACTTCTTTGCCATCTTTATCTTGAAAAATCCAATCTGGTGTTTGCTCGTGCCAGCATAAGTTATGTCCGCGGATTTTAATGTTATTGTTCAGCCCAAAATTGATGATGGAATCGGCTTCGATCCAATAAAACTGGCCTTCTCTAGGTTGCAAAGAACTCATTTTCATGGCATTCTCTGCCGTAATGCTATTAAATTGTTTTTTGATTAGTTTCGCCTCATCGCCACTAAGATTTTTCGATGACACTGCTACACCAATAGAAAAATATTTTTGATAAAAATCTTTAAGTCCGCGTGATGTTTGGTCACGATTTGCTGGAATTTGAGCGCTGCAGGAATTGATGTACAGCACTACAGAGGAGCAAATCCATAATGCGCCCATAAATTTCCAGAATTTATAATCCTTGCCCATACGATATCTGGTTAATGCTTTGCCGTTTAATTTTAAAGCAGAACGGCAGCCTGCTTTTATTGCACTGGTACCTTAATTTCGATTTTTCAATGATGATCCTCGGATAATCAGTTCTGTATTGAGCAAAACCGTATCGGTAAAGCTTAAATCACTCTCTCCGGATAAATGGTTTAACATAATTTTAGCGATGTTTTCGCCCATTTCTGCACCCGGATAATTTATGGTGGTAATTGCTGGCTCTGTTACCTTTGATATCAAATCGTTGTTAAAACCCACGATGGCTATATCGTCTGGAATACGCAAGCCTGCTTCCTTAAAAATGGTGAGCGCAAAAGCTGCAGAAGAATCATTTGTAATAAATAATCCATCAGGGAATTTGTCCCGTTTCAAAATATCATTTGTTAACACATTCTGAATCGCTTGTTCAGTTAAATCAGTAGAGATAAATAAATTTGGGTCATACTCGATGTGGTAATCAGATAAAGCTTTTTGATAGCCCGCAAACCTGTCGTGGTATACATTTCTGGCGATATTGCCTGTAAGGTGTAAAATCTGTTTGCAGCCCTGCTTGATCAGGTGTTCTGTAGCATTATATCCCGCTTTAAAATTATCGATTAACACTTTGGTAGCCTGAATACTTTCCTCCACCCGATCAAAAAATATGATAGGAATGTTCTTTTTCGTAAAAGTATCGAAATGACTGAAATCTATCGTATCTGCAGCCAAGGAAACAATAAGCGCATCTACCCTACTATTGAACATGGTATTCGCATTAGTTTTTTCTTTAGCCTGCTGTTCAAAAGACTGACTGATAATTAAATTATAGCCTGCATTGTTTGCCACCCTTTCAATACCAGAAAGGACAGATGACATGAACAAACTGTTTAACCGGGGCACAATTACTCCAATAGTGTTAGTTTTTTGCTTACGGAGATTTACGGCAAACTTATTGGAACGATAACCTAATTCAGCAGCCAGATTAGATATTCTCTTTTTTGTTTTTTTATTAATCGCCGGATGATCCTGCAAGCCCCTGCTCACCGTCGTCGCAGAGATATTTAATCGCTCTGCTAAATCATAAATGGTTATTTCTTTTTCTTGCATAAATACGCCAACACAATCTATGTTATATTTGCATGACTAAAGTTAGGATTAATTTGCAAAGAAATTGCAATCGGTTGCATAAAAATATAAAATATTTCTGTTCCGCTGTTTTAGGATATTATTCCTTAGCCAACGGTATTTCTACACCTACCGGGCCACTTGGTTCGCTTTCATTTTTTAACCGATCAAGTGCTGTAACCAGATAACTATATCTTTTACCTGTTTCGGCAGAGGTATCAACAAATGTTAGATAATCTTCAAAGCTGATTTTGAGAATATTTTTTGGATCCAACACTCCTATTTTCTCGCCTTCAGCAAAGCGATAAATCACATAGCCCGAGGCCGTTTCTCCATCTTTCGCTTTGAGTGGATTTTGCCATTTTAAATGTACGCCATCTTTATGGGCATCAGCTGTTAACGATTGTGGTTCATTTGGAGGGGTTTCATCCAACCATGGCATTTGCGGAGGCAAGGCCGGATATTTATAAAAATCATTTTTCAAAGAATCACCTACCGATCTTGCCACAGTACTTAATGATTTTGAACTGAAAAACACGCTTCCCTGGATGCGGTTATGCTCTCTGATATATCGTATCTGCCGAGGGATTTCAGTCAAATTTTTCCAAGCTGCTTCTGCTCTGGAGTTTACCAAATACGCTCCCTGACCGATGTAGACATGCCTACCATAACTATTATTGCTCCACCAATCGAGCAAGGTACCGAACGGAGCAACTCTTCTGGTAAAAGTAAAATAGATTTGCGGATTGATATAATCTACCCACCCTTCTTTAACCCATTTTCTACTATCAGCAAAAAGCTCTGCATAATTGGATAAACCACTTGTTGCCGAGCCTTCAGGATCTTCATATTTATTACGCCAAATTCCGAAAGGACTGACACCAAATTTTACCCAACTTTTGTAATGGTGAATGCTATCATCTAATTGTTTAATCAGCTGATCGACGTTATTTCTACGCCAATCTCTAACATCAGTAAAATTGTTTGGATACTTGCTAAAAGTTGCAGCATCATTAATCGTTTGCCCCTCAATTTTGTAAGGATAGAAATAGTCATCAAAATGAATTCCATCAACATCATATCCTTTGACAACATCTAATATTACCTGCACAATATATTCTCTAACCTCTGGAATGCCTGGATCAAATTGTTTTTTCCCTCCATAGATGAAAAACCATTCTGGATGTTTCCGAAATGCATGATCTTCGTGAAAAACAGTACTGCTGCTCATACTTGCACGATAAGGATTAAACCAGGCATGTAATTCCATACCCCGAAAATGCGCTTCTTTTATCGCGAAAGCCAAGGGATCGTAACCAGGTGCGGGCGCTAAACCTTGCTTTCCCATTAACCATTGGCTCCAAGGCTCACGCGATTTAGCATAAAACGCATCGCCAGCGGGCCTCACCTGCAAAATGATGGCATTCATGCCTTGACTTTTGTGTCTTTCTAGAATACCAATCAGCTCTTGCTTCTGCTGATCAATGGTTAATCCGGGACGGGAAGGCCAATCGATATTGGTTACTGTAGCTACCCAAACACCTCTAAACTCTCTTTTTGGTGCAATTTTTGTTAAAGGTTGAGCATTTAATATATAAGGTAATACGGTTAAATATAAAAGTGCGTATAGGAAGTTTTTAAGCATTATTCTTGTCTTGTTTTTGATTCAGGATGCGTACTTGTGCTAATTTTAATACAAACAAACATTAGCAATTAAACGATTTTTTTTAAAATCTCTTATAATTTTTATTAAAAATTATAATTTGCGCCCTGCTAAAATTAATTGTGTACTCCATTTACCTATGGAATAACAAAAGTATATTAATTTAAGAAGATACAGCATTATTAAAAAATGGAACCACAAAAGATTAATAAAGGCGATAGAAACAAAATTTACTTCCTGGTCATAGTTATAGCTGCACTTATTGGAACAAATGCTTACCTGTTTTTTAAAGATCGACAGCAGAGCGAACGATTTGTTACCGTGAGTACTGAGAAGGATAAGTTGAGATTAGAAGTAGAAAAAATCGAGGTTGAGCTTGATAAAGTTGAGGCGCTAAATCTGGATTTAAATGAAAAACTGGTTGAAGAACAAAAGTTGGCTAGAGAAAAAATTGCCGAACTAAAGGTGGCCTTAGAGAAAGGAGAAATTACTCAAGGCGAATTAGACAAAGCCAATAACCAAATCAACGAGCTAAAAACTTTTGTAAAAAACTATAATGATCAGGTTATCCAGCTTCAAAAAGACAATATTTTCCTCAAAAACAGCCGTGATAGTTTAGAGAATACGCTCAAAAACATGAGCAATAAAGCTTCGGGTTTAGAAAGCGAAAACGCTAACCTGAATGCAAAAGTTAAAACCGCAGCTGCATTAAAACTTCAAAGTGCTGATATTGTAGCTTTCAGAACAAAATCAAGTGGCAAAAAGGTTGAGGTTACCAAATCATCAACTGCCGAAAAACTAAGCGTTCGCTTTAACATTATTGCCAACGAGTTGGCAGAAAAAGGTCACCACAACATCTATTTACGGGTTTTCGATCCAGCGGGAAATTTACTTGCCGACGAAGGCAATAGGTTTGAAGCCGATGGTCAAGAAATGCAGTTCAGCCACTCTATCTATATCAATTATAATAATGATGATAGCACTTATGTGATAGATTGGGCTAATCCAAAACCTTTTATCAAAGGGATTTACACCGTAATTTTATATGCTGATGGCAATACGATGGGTAAAGCCCAGGTAGATCTGCGTTAATATCCTAACAGTTCTAAGCCAGCGGAAATGCTAGATAAAATGTGGTTCCTACATTAATCACAGAGGTAAAACTAATGGTTCCGCCTGCATTTTCTACCGCTTGCTTTACAAACGCCAAGCCTAAGCCGGTTCCCGAGGTTTTCGTAGTAAAGTTAGGCACAAAGATTTTATCGTGTAACACCGCTGGAATTCCTTTTCCATTATCCTTAATTTCAATATAGGCGTATTCATCATCATGGTAAAGCACCGCTGTAATGCAACAGTGAGATTCATCATCAATGGCCTCAATTGCATTTTTGAAAAGATTATTAAACGTTCTTAATAATTGATCATGATCTGCAAGAATCCGGATACTATTTTCCGATTTGTTCAGCACGTTTATTTCTACGTTATCGCTGTTTTTATATACCTGACGAGCCTGCTCTATTACCGGCATTACATCCAATTTCTCTAAATTGGTATCTGGCATTCTAGCAAAATTGGAAAACTCTGATGCAATTTTAGATAGGCTATCTATTTGCTCAATGAAAGATTTGCTGAATTTATTAAACTTATGCTCAAAATTCGGATCATTCTCCTTCCATGATTTTTCAAGCAATTGAACACCCAGTTTTAAAGGTGTAAGTGGGTTTTTAATTTCATGGGCTACCTGTTTGGCCATTTCCCGCCATGCGCTTTCCCTTTCCGATCGGGCCAATTTAGCTGCACTAGCCTCAAGTGCGGCAATCATTCCATTATATTCTTTTATTAGAGAGCCAATTTCATCGTGCCTACGCCAAACAATGGGTTCATTACCTTGCCCAATCCGGGTTCTACTAATACTCTCTTGAATAAACGTTAATGGACTGGTAATCTGGTTTGCTAAAAACACTGCTAAAACTCCAACAGCCACAAAAACCAAGGCATAAATATTTATAAGATTACTTACAAACAGCGCTATTTTGTCTGAATACTCCTCTTCGTTGGAATAGTTTGGCAAACCGATATAAGCAATTGTTTTGTTCTGTGCATTTCTAATAGGCGCATAGGCTGCGGCATAGGTTAAGTTACCAATTTTTTCACGGGGATTGATATATTCAGATCGTTTTAATTTATCCAGGTAGGTATAAGCTAGAGGCCCCATTTTTCGTCCTATTACTTTTAGGTTATAAAGTTTAGGATAGGTAGTCATGAGCAGGTTTCCTTGCGTACTGTATAAATTAAGATCAACATTGTTCACATCAGCAAAATTTACAAAATCAGCAACCGCATCTTCATCTTCCACTATACCCCTGCTAAAAACCTGTTTCTCATAATTCTGCTGTACCTTTCTGATTTTATCTTTTATAGAAATGGTTTGTTGCCCACGGTACTCATTATTCATGTAATAATATGTTACCCAACCCACAATTAGTAAAGTAGCCACCACCGATAGCACGATAGAAACCTGAATACGTGTTTTGTAAAGAATTTTATTGGCATTAATCATCAAAGATCTATTGATACTGAACCAACCTACACGTTCATCATCCAGATTTTTAATTAACCAGATTAAGCCATACAATACCAATGAGAAAATAATAAATACTAAAAAAAAGAAGGATAAGGCCGCCAATCGCTCTACATAGCTCACCTTCTGCTTACTTATTACAACCATTTTGCTTTCAGTAGGCTTATAAATTAGATGGCTATAATTCAATTTATTATCATTGCTCGTAATAAAATTATCCTTTTTGCCATTGAAAATATTGCCATCCAATGGATAAGTATAATTCCCGGATTGATTTAATAAGCGGTTATTACTGTATAACGCAATGGAGTATCCTTTGAAATCCTCATCTCTCACCAGTTTTTGATCTCCGAGCAAATCGGGTAATCTATTGTTGTAATTGTATGGTTTTGAGCGGAGTTCGATAACTAAGTTTCCCAATAAACTCCCCTTGTTCACCACCGATATGATGCCAAAGTAGTCCTGATAGCCAAAGGTGTTATTAACCTGGTAGAAATAATTCGAACCCTCGATTTTAACTGAGCCAGATTCTACCAGCCCTTTATATTTCTTAAAACGCTGCCCGTTAGGGTTGCTGATATCGACTCCGCTTTTATCGTAAGGATAAATCTGATAATCGTAGCGGCTTAAATAACCATCCAGATAATTTTTAAGGTGGTTTTTTAATACTGCATAGTTCGATCTTCCGCTTTCAGCAAAATATGTAACCAAAAATTGATCATTTAATAAATTCCCCTCCAAACTGCCCAAAGCTACAATCGCATTTGGATCTTCTGATGATTGTACCTTCCGGGCAAGCGGCTCGCGAAGGCTGCGTTCGGTAATATCTTTGTACTTAATGTATTTAATAGAACTATTAAAGGCAAGGCAAAAAAATACTATGGCGAACAAGCCTATAGAAAACTTTGCCTTTTCGATATAAATACTTCTACAAACAATTAAAAGGATAAGTGCAAAAACAATAAAAAAAGCAGTAAAATCTGTTGTTAGTTTATAGAAGAAAACAATTGCAAAACCGGTTAAAAAGATGATTAATCTTTCCCTATTGCTTACATCTAGTTGCTTGCTGACTGTTACGCAAATGATGGTGATTAAGTAAATCTGAAACCAAACAAGGCATAGGATTACAATACTCACCCAGCTAGAGCCACTTAGCTTTAAGATATTGATAATTTCGAAATTGATTTTTGAATTGTAAATCAATCCAAAAAAAACCTCGTCACTAAAATAGGCTATGGCGGCAATAAACGCCAAGAACAGAATATGAATAATAATGCCTAAAATTTTGCTTTCTCTGATCCATTTGGCAAATTTATATTGCTCTTTGTGGTTATACATAAAGAGCAGTAACCAGGTAAGCGTAATTACATTCAATAAAAAATCGCCCAGTGATGGCATGAAGAAACTTTCTGAATATATCCTTGGATCGAAAAGATCGAGTGGAAACCGGTGATTAAACCATCCATAATACAAATCCGAAAGCCTAAATGTTAAAAAGAATATCATCAGGAATAAGGTACCCCAAAAAATATGTCCTCGTCTTGCAATTAGGGAGCTTAATGAATTGAAAAACATGCAAATGCTTACCAATCCTGCAACAAAAAGCCACAACTGAGTAACAGAATAATAGTCTTCTATGTATCCAGATTTCACCTTCAGTCCGAACAAAAACTTATTATCAATACTTTTGATGCTGTAAACTTCTTTATCAGTAAATGATGCCAGTGTAAGTAATTTTGAATTAGATAACAGCGGATCTAAATCATTTCGAAAATACTGTGTTTCTTTAAATGGATATTGAGATTGTATCGAAATAAGGAAAACCAAACTAAAATTACCTTGCGTACTCTTAATTACCTCGTACCATCCATTGGAAAAAAACAGCACAGAACTTCCTTCTTTTATCGTCCGGGGATCAATATCGGTAACGCGGTAGGTACTCCAGAAATTTAATTGATTATTTTTAAAAGTAAGGAGGTTAATCCCTTTTATCTCTCGATAAGTATTTAAAAAATCTATGGCATCATTTGGATTTACATGGAACCGTTTTGCTTTAGCGACCTCTGCTTTATTTGCCAAAAATGCAGCAACGTCTCTTTCTTTTACCGATAAGTTCTGTTGGACTTCGTTGGCATCGCGTTCCAGCAAATCACTTTTGGTAGTAAATCTGCTTAATGAAATAGACGTTGCAATGAGGCAGCAACCTAAAACCAGCAGTAGAAATCTAATTTTTACACCAAAGCTCAATTTCATCGATTTTGATAAAGATATTAAATATTGACAAAAAACAGCGCCATAAACGGTTTGTTTATGGCGCTGAAAATAATTTATAGTATAAAGGTTTTAAGCAATAGCAGCACTACTGGTTTGTATCTCACGACTAACTTTTTTAACTAAACCTTGCAAAACACTACCTGGCCCAACTTCTACAAATTCAGTTGCACCATCAGCCAGCATATTCTCAACAGTTTGAGTCCAACGTACCGCACCCGTTAATTGTTTAATTAAATTTTCTTTTATTTGGGCTGGATCAGTATAAGGTTTGGCATCTACGTTTTGATAAACTGGACATATTGGCGCCGAGATAGCTGTAGCCTCAATTGCTGCCTGCAATTCAATTTTGGCTGGCTCCATTAACGGCGAGTGAAAAGCACCACCTACATTTAACTTTAAGGCTCTTTTTGCTCCCGCTTCTGTTAATTTAGCACAGGCTAAATCAATTCCTTCAATGCTACCCGAAATAACCAACTGGCCCGGGCAGTTATAATTTGCCGGAACCACTACTGCATCAACTTCAGCACAAATTCTTTCTACTACATCATCAGCTAGGCCTAAAATAGCTGCCATAGTGGAAGGTTGGGCTTCACAAGCTTTTTGCATGGCGTTTGCACGGGCAATAACCAATTTCAGGCCGTCTTCAAAACTCAAAGCATTGGCAGCTACCAATGATGAAAATTCGCCTAAAGAATGACCAGCAACCATATCAGGTTTGAAATCATCACCTAAAACCTTTGCCAAAATAGCAGAGTGTAAGAAAATTGCCGGCTGGGTTACATTGGTTTGTTTCAATTCCTCATCTGTTCCGCCGAACATGATATCGCTGATGCGGAAACCGATAATTTCATTTGCTTTTTCAAATAATGCTGCAGCCTGTGGGTTTTCATAAAGGTCTTTACCCATGCCTACAAATTGTGCTCCTTGTCCAGGAAAAATATATGCTTTCATAATGATTCGTTTGATATTAAGCGCCTGGCGATTAGCGTATTTATAGTGCCTTATCTTGATACCAGGTACTTTCTACTCGATACTTTTTAATCCAAACTTGCCGTAATTAATCTTAAAAATTCAGCCCTGGTTTTATCATTGCTTAAAAAACTACCGGTAAAAGCTGATGTGGTGGTAACTGAATTTTGTTTTTGTACGCCACGCATGGCCATGCAAAGGTGTTTACATTCAATTACAACTGCAACGCCCTTCGGGTTTAAAGTATTTTGAATGCAATCTCTAATTTCGTTCGTTAAACGCTCCTGAACTTGTAAACGGCGGGCAAAAGCATCAACCACTCTGGGGATTTTGCTTAACCCAACAATATGTCCGTTTGGAATGTAAGCAATGTGTGCTTTTCCAAAGAATGGCAACATGTGGTGTTCGCACATTGAATATACTTCAATATCTTTAACCACAACCATTTGGCTATAATCTTCTTCAAACATTGCCGATTTTAAAATTTCATCCGGCTTCAAATCATAACCATGAGTTAAGTACTGCAGTGCTTTAGCCACTCGTTCAGGCGTTTTTAACAAACCTTCACGCTCCGGGTTTTCACCTAATTGACCAAGAATATCTTTGTAATGGGTAGCAACAGCTTCGATTTTCTCGTCGTTATAACGGTCTATTTTTACATAGCCATCAATCGATTCCTCTTTTAATACGTTTTTAGTGCTCATTAATTTCGGTGGTTTTAACCAAAGTATTCAACAAAATTATTTTCGGTTTCGTAAATTTTTACACAATGTAAAATCGCTCCGCTTTCTGCAATCGGTGCTTCCAATTGCTTCCAAATTTCGATAGCTAAATTTTCTGTAGAGGCCAGCTTCCCTTTCATAAAATCTACGTCAAGATTTAAGTTTTTATGGTCAACTTTATCAACTACATAAATATTCATTACATCCTTAAGCCACTTCAAATCAACAAGAAAACCCGTTTCTGGATTTACTTCGCCCTTAACCGTTACATATAACCAATAGTTATGACCATGCCAATTTGGGTTGGCACATTTGCCATAGACTTCGGCATTTTTATCATCATTCCAATCGGGTCTGGCAAGTTTATGTGCTGCATTAAATGATGCTTTTCTCGTTATATAAATCATTACAATAAAATAAAGGGTCAAATATACTGATAAAGCTTTAAGCCAAAGGGCCAAAGCTTAAAGAAAGACATTTTAATGAAAAGAATCCCTTAAATTTACCTTATGAAAACTCTAGTTGTGGCCGCTACCAAAGCCGAGGTTACATTTTTTTATCAGCATTTCAATTTGCCCGAAGGGGATTTTATCGAAAGTAAAAACTTCGATTTATTGATAACGGGAGTTGGAATGGTTGCTACCGCTTATTCTTTAGGACAGTTTTTAAATTCCAACAAATACCGTTTGGTTTTAAATGTGGGCATTGCTGGCTGTTTTGATCGGAGTGTGAAGTTGGGGAGTATTTTAAATGTGACCGAAGACGTTTTCGCTGAACTTGGAGCTGAAAATGGCGATGAGTTTCTAACAATCACCGACCTTGGTTTCGGCGAAAATCATTTTAAATCAAGGTATAAAAAAAATATTGATTTACCACCCATAACCGGAATTACTGTAAACTGTGTTACTGGAAATGAAAAAAGCATTAAAAACCTCAAAAGGAGGCTTAATCCAACCACCGAAAGCATGGAGGGTGCGGCAGTTTTCTATGCCTGTAAACAAGAGAGTATTGATTGTTTGCAAGTGAGAAGTGTATCAAATTATGTAGAACCCCGAAACAAAGACAACTGGAAAATGGGTTTAGCTATTAAAAACTTAAATGATTGGCTTATTTCTTTTATATCAGAAATGAACTGATTATGACGGATTAGTTTTCTGCAGTAGTTAATTTTGAAAACATGAAGCTTACACTTGGTTTTTCGCCCTGCCCAAACGACACATTTATCTTCGATGCGCTAATTCACCATAAAATTGATACCGAAGGTTTAGAATTTGAAGTAACCTATGATGATGTGGAAACGCTTAACCAGAAGGCGTTGAAAGGACAGCTCGACATCACTAAATTAAGTTTTCACGCTTTTGCTTATGTGGCTAACCAATATGCTTTATTGGATGCCGGAAGCGCTTTGGGCTTTGGCGTTGGACCGCTTTTAATTAGTAAGAATCCTTTCGATGAAAATGATTCCCGTTTCCAAATTCCGAGTTCGGAGTTAAGAATTGGAATTCCTGGAAAGTACACCACTGCGAACTTCTTGCTTGGAATTGCCTATCCGCAATTGCAAAATAAGCAGGAAATGGTATTCTCTGAAATTGAATCAGCTTTGCTGGAAGACCAAATAGATCTGGGTTTGATTATCCATGAAAACAGATTTACCTACCAAGATAAAGGCCTGAATAAAACTGTTGATTTGGGTGATTATTGGGAAAAACTAACAGGTTGTGCTATCCCTTTGGGTGGCATTGTAATTAACAGAAATCTGGATAGAGAGGTTCAGCTTAAGGTCAACCGCTTGATTCGTCAATCGGTAGAATTTGCATTTGCCCATCCTAAATCGGGCATCGATTTTATCCGAGAACATGCGCAAGCTATGGATGAAGCCGTGATGTACAAACACATTGAGCTTTACGTAAACAAATACAGCATAAATTTGGGTGAAGAAGGCAGAAAAGCGGTTGATACCTTGTTTAAATTAGCACAAGAAAGAAACATCATTCCCCCAATTCAAGAAAATTTGTATCTGTAGCAGCGCTCTTTCGAAGCAATTTTATGCTAGTGGTCGGTATCCACACCGACCCTTGAAAATTGGGCAATAAAACTAAATGATCTTCTGCATAGATATCGGTTGGTGCGACACCAACCGATAGGTCGAATTCATTTCAGCGACCAAAACAGCTCAATATTACAACAGTCCAACCTTTGAACGTTCTATTTAACTCACCAGCAATTTATAGCCCTTGCCATGAACGTTAATAATTTCAACGCTCGAATCTCCTCTAAGGTATTTACGTAGTTTGCTCAAAAAAACATCCATACTGCGTCCATTGAAGTAGTTATCGTCGTGCCAAATGCTCAATAATGCTTCTTCTCTGGTTAAAACTGTATTTTTTTTCAAGCAAAGCAAACGGAGTAACTCTGCTTCTTTGGTAGAAAGTTTTTGCTGCTGATCGCCGTTTGTAATGATTTGAGTAGTATAATCGAAAATATAGCTTCCAATATTAAACTGTGTTTCAGGTGCTTCTTCTGCCCCATCGCTCTTGCTCGATATTCGTTTAAACATCGCATTAATACGCAGTAATAGTTCTTCTATACGAAAGGGTTTGGTGATATAATCATCGCCGCCTAAATCGTAAGCGGCAGATTTATCTTCCAGCATGGTTTTTGCCGTTGCAAAAATGATTGGCACTTGAGCATTCACTTTGCGAATATCTTTACCCAAAGTAAATCCATCTTTCTTAGGCATCATCACATCTAAAATACACAGGTCGAAGTTTTGTTTATTAAAAGCCCGCAAACCTTCTTCTCCGTCTATACAAAGCACCACATCAAATTTGCCCTTTAGCTGCAAATAATCTTGTAGCAATAAACCTAAATTTGGATCGTCCTCTACCAGAAGTATTTTTTTCATTTTCGTTATTTTATTGACGCGGGTAGCATTCTACCGTAAATGTTTGATTCTGCACTTGTACAACGGTTTAATTGCTAAGTTGTCTGCTATAATAACTCAATTTTAAACGCATTTATACAACGTATCGACCAATGATGTTTATTCGCCGATGTTAGCTTTGATATAAAGGTAACGATATTTCAAACTTTGTTCCTTTATCTTTTTCGCTATTCACTTTGATGCTGCCATTAACCTGTTTTATAATATCCTGAACATAATTTAAGCCAAGACCAAATCCCTTAACATCATGCAAGTTACCAGTTGGCACCCTGTAAAACTGATCAAAGATTCGTTTAGATTGTTCTTTGGTCATCCCGATGCCTTTGTCAGCAATTTCTATGATCAGTTTATTATTGGTATTTCTTGTTGTGATTGTAATTTCTGGTGTTTCGGAGCTATACTTATTCGCGTTATCAATTAGGTTATAAAGCACATTTGATAAATGAAGTTCATCGCCAAAAACGGCAGATTTTTCAGCATCCGTGTGGATATTCAAAATCGCATTTCTTTTTTGCAATTGAAGACTCATACTGTCCAGAACAATTACAATCAAGTCGTTCATATCAACCTCTGTGTTCTCCATTTTCAGCTCCCCTTTTTCTAGCCGTGCGATACTCAAAACGCGTTCAATATGGCTGCCCAAACGAACGTTTTCATCGTAAATAATATTAGCCAGGCGTTTCAACCGACTTTTATCTTCAGTAACTTCCGGATCTTTTAGTGCCTCGCTTGCGATCATAATGGTTGCAACCGGAGTTTTAAATTCATGCGTCATGTTATTGATGAAGTCAGTTTTCATTTCAGAAATTTTCTTCTGCTTTAAAATGGCATAGAGCGTATAAGAGAAAATAAAAACCAGCACCAGTAATAAGCCCACAGATGTAGCCAGGGTAAAACTCAAGTTGGCTAAAATTGCCGAATTTTTATTGGGGAAAGTGACGATCAATGTACCAGGATCGCGGAATAAATCGTTTCCAAACAGAGGCGTTTTATAGGTGTTTTCGGGCAAAAACTCTCCCTTGGCATTCGAGGCTTCGATAAACAAAACCGAATCTTTTTTGGCCAGCGAAACTTTATAATAAGGTTTTTGAGTGATATTATGTGTTAACAATTCTTCTTTTAAAACATCGCCTAGCGCCTCGAAGTTTATCCGTTTATAAATCGGAATATTCGATTCTTCCAGCTCTTTGGAAACATCTTCTACTAAACTCATTCTAGAATAAGGCAAAGTATCTTTACCCAAAGCAGCAATTTTTACTTCGAGTTTTTTCCTGGCAATTTCATCCTCACGTTTAAATTTCTTTTCTAAATCTTCAGGAATTTTTGGCAAACTAACGGTTAATGGTTTGGCATTTATAGGATCGTACACCAAATATCTTAATGTATCCGGCAGGCTTTGCAAACTTTTAAATTCAAATGTTTTAGGCGCTGGGGCATAAGGTTTTGTACGCATATTATAACTTTTTAAAACCAAGCTACGCATATCCACAATTGCATCCATTTGCAAATCAAGGCTTTTACCATTTTGCGATGATATAGAAAGAAATTCTCGTTCAGAAATTACATTAGGTGCCCGAAATGACATTCTTATTAGAGTATCCTGTTGATTGAGATAATTTTCGATTAAATTTTCGCGTTCGGCAAATCTCAATTCTGATTCCTGAACATATTGCTGCCTTAAATCTTTAATATCGAGTGCTCTTTGTCGAGCATCCTGAATACGCTTTAATTTGTTTTCGGCGTCTTTCCTGTTGATGTGATTGGCAACATTTAGTCGTTCTACCTTTTTAACTACAGTAGCTAAAGTTTGATTTACCTGTTCGTCAAACAGTTGAGATTTTAAGTTATAGGCTTCCTTGATGTAATACAACTGCATCACAAAAACGCCGAGCAAAGCCAACGTCATCAACACAGTAATAAACCAAAAACTCCTTTTTTTCATTGATGTGATTTTGTGCCGAGTTATTTTCAGGCACTACAATATAACCTAAAACCAGAAGCAAAAATACTGAATAGCTAAGTTAACAGCATGTTTTTAACATATTTTAACATGACTTATCTGATTGTAAATGAAGATTTAAGCAAAGGTGGGGGAAAAAAAATGCCGAGACAAAAGCCTCGGCATGGTTCAAAATTGTTTGCTTAAAAAGATTCTTTATTTAGAAAGGCAAATCATCATCTTCACCTGGTGTATTGCTCACATCAACCGGAGCTGCATAAGCTGGAGTAGCTGCTGCCGGAGCGCCTGCTGCAATCGCATTGATTCTCCAAATCACTAAACTGTTAAAATATGACGTTTTCCCTGTTTTATCTGTCCAAGGGCGGCCACGTAAATTAAAGAAAACCTCAACCTCATCACCCGCTTTAAATGTATCTAATAATGCAGTTTTATCTTGTAAAGCCTCAAAACGGATATATTCTGGGTATGTTGGATTTTCTGCGTATTCTACTATTAAATCACGTTTTTTAAACGTTTCACTTACCTGCTGCGTTGCACCTACTTCGTGTACTTTTCCTTTAATTTCCATAACTAATACTAATATTGTACCTTAAAGAATCAAATCTCTATAATTTTATTGATAACTTCGCATATATTATGATGCAAGTTTTCCACAATAAAAGCAAGGTAATTATTACCTGCAATAAGCGCCTTTCTCCTTATTTACAAGATGAAGTTACGGCACTAGGTTATAAAATAGAAAGAGCCTTTCCAACCGGTCTTGAGCTAAATATCACCCTTACAGAGTGTATCAAGCTAAATTTAAACTTGCGTTGCGCCAGTCAGATTTTATATGCGATTAAAAGCTTTAAGGCCATTACACCTGATGACCTTTATAACGAAATTAAGAATATTGAATGGGAAGAATTAATCGATTTTGCAGGATATTTCTCGGTAACCTCCAATGTGGATAATCCAAATATTACTACACCATTATTTGCCAATCTGAAAGTTAAAGATGCGATTGTCGATCGCATGAAAGAGAAAAAAGGCATTCGCCCTAACTCTGGCTCTGATGCCAATAAAGCAGTAGTGCATTTGTACTGGAAAGATGCTGATGCCGATGTTTTTATGGACACTTCTGGCGAAACCTTGGCCAAACACGGTTACCGTAAAATTCCGGGGAAAGCGCCAATGCTTGAAGCACTAGCTTCTGGAGCAATTTATGCTACCAAATGGGATAGAAAATCGCCTTTCATTAACCCGATGTGTGGTTCAGGAACACTGGCTATCGAAGCTGCATTAATAGCAACAAACCGTGCTCCCGGCTTATACCGGATGAATTATGGCTTCATGCACATTTTAGGCTATGATGAACAGGAATTTTTCACTGAAAGAAGAATTTTGAAAGATCAGGTAATTAAAAATATTGATTTAAAAATTGTTGCTTCTGATATTTCGGAAGATGCCATTGAGGTTACGCGTAGAAATGCCCAGACAGCCGGTGTTGATACTTTAATCGAATTTGAAGTTTGTGATTTCGAGCTTACTCCGGTGCCCGAAGGCGGACAAGGCGTGGTCGTTTTCAACCCTGAATATGGCGAACGTTTGGGTGTTCACAGCAAATTGGAATTAACCTATAAACGCATGGGCGACTTTATGAAAACCAAATGCAAAGGTTATTCAGGTTATATTTTCACTGGAAATCCAGATTTGGCTAAAAAAATCGGATTAAAAGCTTCTCGGAAAATCGAATTTTATAATGGAAAATTAGACTGCAGAATGCTTGAATATGAGTTGTATGATGGATCACGAAGAGCACCCTTAATTCAAACCGAAGAGGCAAATTAATGCAATATTTATTGGAGCCTGGTAAGCTATTTGTTAATTGCAAGGCTCCTTCCATCCTTTCTATATTGATCAATGGGACTTTTATCCCAAAGGCTGGTGTAAATTCTATGAAATTTCATTGATTCTACATCTGCTTCCTTAAATTTAATGCTTGATTTTGCAATGGTCTAACCTATTTATGCCTACCTCATTTGAGGTGTTCGCCAACTGTTTTATTATCCTTGGGCGATGTCAATAGACAATCACAGCTAACTACCACACTCTTGCTCATCGTGCCGTCCATCAACGGCAAACCAGAATTCGTTAAACTTTTAAGTTATTGGCTTGTTAGTACATAGTAATGTTTCTTGACGTTTGCGTATTCAATTATTTGAAGAAGAATAATTCCTATAAAATCTAAGCCGTTCAGAATTTCGTAAATAATTCAAACATTAAAAATTATCCCTTTTTATGGAAGATGTATTAGCTTTAAAGACAAAGAATGTTGCTGGGAATATCAGAAAAATTAGAGAATACAGAGATTACACTCAGGATTATTTGGCAGCAAAATTAAAAATTTCTCAAAATGCCTACAGTAAAATTGAGCTGGGTTATAGTAAATTGACTGTTGATCGGTTATTTCAGATTTCTACAATTTTAGAAGTTGAGGTTACTTACTTACTTACTTTAAATCACAATGATTTGATAAAAATTATTGCTGAAGATGAAAGCAGAACAACAGCGGTAAGTTAAAAACTTCCGCTGTTGAAATCATTTCTGCTGGTCTGCATAAATTTCCAATATCTTTGAGAAATTTCTTTTTATGCATTCATCCATTCAAAAAACCATAGATTTTGTCAAGCAAACATTAGCCAATGCCGAAGCTGGGCACGATTGGTTCCATATAGAACGAGTTTATAAAACTGCCCAAAACATCAACAGAAAAGAAAATGGCGATGAGTTAGTTGTAGCTTTTTCAGCACTCCTTCACGATATCGCAGATCCAAAATTTAACGGTGGAGATGAAACGCTGGGACCAGAAATGGCTGCGGTATTTCTGCAATCTATTCATGTCGACCAGGCTATTATTGATCATGTAAAATTGATTATTGAAAATATGTCGTTCAAGAATAGTTTTGACCAGAATGTATTTACGTCTAAAGAAATGCAGATTGTTCAGGATGCTGATAGATTAGATGCAATCGGAGCCATAGGAATAGCGAGAGCGTTTACTTACGGGGGCTTTAAAAATCGCGTACTTTATGATCCTGCTATCAAACCTGAACAACATTTATCAAAAGAAACCTATAAAAATACAACGGCGCCTACCATTAATCATTTTTACGAGAAACTGCTGTTGTTAAAAGATTTGATGAATACCGCAGCGGGGAAGACTATTGCAGAGGAACGCCACGAGTTTATGCTACTTTACTTAGCGCATTTTTACAGCGAGTGGGAAGGCAACTAGGCTTTTGATAGTAAATACCATCAAATTACTCCTATTTCGGTATTGGATAGAAAGACATTGTGCGATCACTTAGCTCAAGTATATCTAATGAATGTCTTTCATCTTCACTATCATAAGAGCAGCGTGCTCGTCACTACACTTGCTGGCGTACCCACAATCGGCGCCCTATTAATGTTTATGATGCTCTACCATTTGCTAATTAACACCTCTTTTTGGCTTATTTCTATGCTGATCACCACTTTCTTATTAATCATGATTTTTGTTTGCGGTGGGTAATAAAAACACAAATTTTTGTTCCCTGTACCGTAAAACTTGATCAACAAGAATTAAAGTTCGAGATTACAGAAAACCGTTTATTTTATAGCAAAGAAATTTTTGCTCTATGGGAAAACATTTTATCCATTGAAGAAAAAATTTAGTATTCAAAATGGGAAATCACTCTTATGATTCAATTTTTACTGCCACCTAGTTTAAAGTAAATTTTAGTATGAAGGAAAATGAGGCAGAGGATTTTTCCAAAATACTCTTTCTTATCAGGAAAATAAAATAAGCTCTACACTCATCACCAAAGCCAAATTAGCAAAGATTTCCTTGATCTTGCGGAGAAACCAATATTCTTTAAAAGAGTAATTTTTATACTAATATTTTTAGTTTTTAAAGCTATATTTGTTAGCAAAACATTTACTATGTCATTCGATCGTATTCGTGAAAAGTTAAATATTCTTGCTGATGCTGCTAAATATGATGTGTCTTGTTCATCTAGTGGTGGCACCAGAAAAAATAATAATAAAGGACTAGGCGATAGTCATTCCTCAGGCATATGCCATACCTATACGGAAGATGGCAGATGCGTTTCGTTACTCAAAATATTGTTAACCAACCACTGCATTTACGATTGTCTTTTTTGTGTATCGCGGAAAAGTAACGATGTAAAACGTGCTGCATTTACTGTAGATGAAGTAGTGGAGCTGACCATGAATTTTTATCGCCGCAATTATATTGAGGGTCTGTTTTTAAGCTCAGGGATTTTCAAAAATGCAGATTTTACGATGGAACGTTTGCTTTTGGTTTGCAAGAAACTACGGCTAGAGCAAAAGTACAATGGTTACATTCACTTGAAAACTATTCCGGGTGCGAGCGATGAGCTAATTAAAGAAGCAGGTTTATATGCAGATCGGATGAGTATAAACCTTGAAATGCCCACTGAGGCCGGTTTAAAACTTTTAGCTCCAGAGAAAAGCCATGCCGATGTGATTAAGCCTTTGGATTTTGTACAGAAAAACATTGCTCAATTTTCTGCCGATAAAAAATTAATCAAACATGTTCCAAAATTTGTTCCGGCAGGACAAAGTACTCAAATGGTAATTGGAGCAACGCCTGAAAGCGACAAAGATATTATGTATACCGCCAATACATTTTATAAAAATTTTTCGCTAAAAAGGGTTTATTATTCTGGTTATGTACCCATTAGTGATGATACCCGGATGCCTGTACTTGGCACTCAACCTCCACTTTTAAGAGAAAACAGGTTGTATCAGACTGATTGGCTGATGCGATTTTATGGTTTCAAAGTACAGGAAATTCTAAATGATGCCAATCCAAATCTGGATATTGACATCGACCCTAAACTCAGCTGGGCCATCAGAAATATGCAGCATTTCCCCGTTGACATCAACAAAGCGGACTATAAAATGATTTTGCGCATTCCTGGCATCGGTGTCATGTCGGCTCAGAAAATAGTACAAGCAAGGAAGTTTGGAAAATTGAGGATCGATCAGCTTAAAAAGATGGGCGTGGCCTATAACCGAGCGAAGCATTTTATCACCTGTGTAGATACGCCTTATCAAATAAAAGATTATCAGGGCACACAAATTAAAGCCTTTATCTTAGCCGAAAGTCAGAGCAAATATTTAAAAACCGATAGCAATCAATTGATTTTATTTTAATGATTTACGTTTTCGATGGATCCTTGCCTGGACTTTTAACTGCTGTTTTTGAATGGTTTGAACGAAAGCCAGGCTTCGTTTCGTTAAAATCTATGGAGATTTTTCAACCAGAGGCTTTTACAGAAGTAATGGTTATAGATACCAATGCCGAGAAAGCAGATCGCGTTTGGGATGGACTTCAGAAAAAAATGAAAAAAACCTGGTTGCGTAATTTCTATTGCAGTTATTTATCAGAAATTCCTGAGGCCTATCAACACCTGTTTCAATTCACTATTTATATATTTCAAAATCAGGATGGCGCCGAAACGAATTATGGTAACGAGCATGTAATGGCACTATCTAAATATGCCAAAAGCGTAGAACGGGAGAAGCACAGAATGGAAGCTTTTATTCGCTTTCAAAAAACTGGCGATGGCATGTTTTACGCCTCCATTGATCCAGATTTTAATGTGCTTCCACTAATTAATAACCATTTTAAAAATAGATATGCCGATCAGCAATGGATTATTTACGATCTAAAAAGAAAATATGGCCTTCATTATGACTTAAACACAGTTGAAGAAATCACAATCGATTTTACAACAGAAGCAAATAAGAAAAACCCATCGGCCATATTGATGGATGAAAAGGAAGAGCTTTACTCCCTTCTTTGGAAAGATTACTTTAAAAGCGCCAATATTGTAGCCCGAAAAAACACAAAACTTCATGTTAAACATGTACCGAAAAGATATTGGAAATATTTAACTGAAAAGCAATTGGGTTAACATTCCTTTAACATAAAAAGCTTTAAATTGCACCATGAAATTAAGTGTGCTGGTTTTAATTACTGCGCTTGCTGTGGCGCTTTCCATCGGGATGGTTAACTTCTATTTTGAGCGTAGCTGGTATTATTTCGGAATATCTTTCGGCGTTTCATTTCTCTCCAGCTTCCTGGTTTTTTACTATTTACTGGAGAAATACATTTACAATAAAATCAAACTCATCTATAAACTCATTCATAACTTAAAACTGGGTAAAGATTTAAAAGATGCACTTGGCGAATATGTAAGCTCTGATCCAATTAACGATGTAGAACAGGAAGTTAAGGAATGGGCAGGGGCTAAAAAAAGGGAAATTGATCTACTTAAAAAACAGGAACAATTTCGCCGCGAATTTTTATCAAACGTTTCTCACGAGTTTAAGACGCCACTTTTTGCCATCCAAGGATACATCGAAACGCTGCAAGATTGCATCGTTGACGATCCCGACATGGCTGTTAAATTCCTGAAAAAAGCTGAAAATAATGTGGAACGTTTGAGTTACCTCATCAATGATTTAGATGCCATTTCCAAGCTCGAAACAGGTGAGTCACCAATAAATTATCAAAAATTTGATTTTGTTACCCTGGCGAAGGAGGTGATGGAAAATCTCGATGACCGGGCAAAAGCCAAACATATTAAATTGTTTTTCAAAGATAAATATACCGCCGTTACTCTTGTAAATGCTGATAGAGAGAAAATCAGGCAAGTGCTGATCAATCTCATTGTAAACAGCATTAAATATGGCGTAGAAAACGGGGAAACAGCCATCAAAATATTCGAACTGCATGATCAGTTCTTGATAGAAGTAACTGATAATGGCATTGGAATAGAGGAAAAACACCTCCTTCGTCTTTTTGAGCGTTTTTATAGAATCGACACCCACAGGGCTAGAGAAGTTGGAGGAACGGGTTTAGGCCTGGCCATTGTAAAACACATTCTGGAAGCTCATCAGCAAACCATTTCGGTAAGAAGCACTCCAGGAATAGGAACTACTTTCGCTTTCACCCTCCAAAAAATTGGATAAGAATTGAGTCCTAAATTATTATACGCTAAGCTCGAATAACCATTTCCAATTCTTTTGTAAACATTCAAACTAAACGTGCCAATTTGTCACTTTTAAATATATTTGTGTATTTTTGCAATCCCCAAAATCTTTTTAAAGAATGATCGATTTACAAATACCAGATAAAACGCATGACGAAGCAAGACAAGGAGAAGCACTAATTTTAGATGTTCCTGTAAAAGCCGACGCACGCAAATTATACATTGAGAGCTATGGTTGTGCCATGAACTTCGCTGATAGCGAAATTGTTGCTTCCATTCTTTCAGAAACCGGATTTGAAACCACTGGAGATTATCATCAAGCTGACGTTATTTTTATAAATACATGTTCTATTCGTGAAAACGCAGAGACCAGAGTTAGAAATCGTCTTTCGCAGTTTGGGGTAGAAAAACGCCGCAATCCTAAATTAATTGTTGGTGTTTTGGGCTGCATGGCCGAGCGTTTAAAATCTAAATTTTTAGAAGAGGAGCGTTTGGTAGATGTAGTGGTTGGGCCAGATGCTTACCGTGATTTGCCAAATTTAATTGAGCAGGTAGAAAGTGGCCACAAAGCTGTTAATGTACTTTTATCTCGGGAGGAAACGTATGCAGATATTAGTCCGGTGCGCCTGAATAGCAATGGAATAACTGCCTTTATTTCCATTACCCGAGGTTGTAACAATATGTGTTCGTTTTGTGTTGTGCCTTTTACCCGTGGCCGCGAACGTAGCCGCGATGCACACTCCATTATCGAAGAAGCAAAATCATTATTTGAGGCTGGCTATCGCGAGGTAACACTTCTAGGTCAAAACGTAGATTCTTACACCTGGACTTCAGAGGATGGGACTGAAACTGTGAACTTTGCTCAACTTTTAGAACAAACCGCTCTGGTAAATCCTGACTTAAGGGTTCGGTTTTCTACTTCTCACCCAAAAGATATTACCGACGAAGTTCTATACACTATTGCCAAATACGATAACATTTGCAATTACATACACTTGCCTGTTCAATCGGGTAATACACGTGTGTTAGAATTGATGAATAGAACCTACACCCGCGAATGGTATATCAATCGTATCGATGCGATAAAAAAAATTATTCCAGGCTGTGCAATTTCCACCGATATCATTGCGGGTTTCTGTACAGAAACGGAAGAAGAGCATCAGGAAACATTAAGCATGATGGATTATGTGGAGTATGACTTTGCTTATAACTTTACCTACTCTGAACGCCCAGGAACTTTAGCTGCCCGTAAGCTAGAAGACGATATTCCGGAAGAAGTAAAAAAACGCAGGTTAGCAGAAATTTTAGCCAAACAACAGGCGCACTCATTAATGCGTTTACAGGCATGGGTGGGAAAAACGATCCGGGTTTTGATCGAAGGAACTTCAAAAAAATCTGACTTGGATTATTGCGGACGCGGAGATAGCGGTGCAATGGCTATTTTTCCAGCTGTTGAAGGTATTACACCTGGGCAATATGCAAACGTTTATATCGAAAGATGTACTTCAGCTACGCTGATTGGAAGAGTAGTTTAGTTAATCGCCTATTACTAGTTGCGGGTTATGTGTCTGCACGACAACCATTAACTAAATTGCTGGTACTGATTCAAACCTATACAAAATAAAAAAGTTATTGATTATAGTGAGGTTTCAAAGCGTTGTTATGCGAATAAGGACTATCAGCTTTTAACCTTTAACTTTCAACCTTAAAGAATGGATACACAAAATATTAAACAACGTTTTGGCATTATTGGTAATTCACCTTTGCTTAATCGTGCTATAGATATTGCAAGCCAGGTAGCACCAACGGATATGTCGGTATTGATTACTGGCGAAAGTGGAAGCGGTAAAGAGGTTTTTTCGCAAATTATCCATCAAATGAGCGCCCGCAAACACGGCGCATTCATTGCCGTAAACTGTGGTGCCATTCCGGAAGGCACCATCGATTCAGAACTTTTTGGACATGAGAAAGGATCGTTCACCGGAGCACACGAGGCCCGCAAAGGTTACTTTGAAGTAGCCAACGGCGGAACCATTTTTTTGGATGAAGTTGCTGAATTGCCACTGGGTACTCAAGCCCGCTTATTAAGAATTTTAGAAAGTGGTGAATACCTTCGTGTAGGTTCATCGAAAGTACAAAAAACGGATGTTCGAATTATTGCCGCTACCAACGTTGATGTTTACAATCGTGTAAAAAACGGCAAATTCCGTGAGGATTTATACTACCGTTTAAACACAGTTCCTTTACGTATTCCTGCGCTGCAAGAGCGTAAAGAAGATATTTATCTTTTATTTAGAAAGTTCGCTGCCGATTTTAGTGATAAATACCGCAGTCCAGCCTTACATTTAGAGCCTGAAGCTGTACAGATTTTAACCAATTACAGTTGGCCAGGAAATGTTCGCCAGCTGAAAAATATTGCAGAACAAATTTGCGTTCTAGAGAAGGATAGAAATGTAACCGGACAAGCCATTTTAAACTATATTCCAAATGAGGCCGGAAGCAATTTACCAATGGCGATCAATTCTCAATCGAAAGAAGATTTTACAGAAAGAGATATTCTGTATAAAGTGCTTTTCGATATGAAAAAAGATATGGTTGAACTTAAAAAGTTAGTGGCTGAAATTATCCAGCATGGTGGCAATACGGCAACCGTTTTAGCTGATAATCCGCAGTACATCAACCAACTTTACAGAGATGTGGAGCTCCCATCCGGACAGGAACATGGCTTTACTATCCAACAGCCTACCCAAAGCAACAATAACAACGGCAGTAACAACAATAATAACGGCGATTATTTTGCCCACGAAGCCGAAGAAGTTGAAGAATCCTTATCACTAATTGATAAAGAATCTGATTTGATCAAGAAAGCGTTGAAAAAACATAAAGGCAAACGCAAGTTCGCCGCTCAAGAGTTAGGCATATCAGAGAGAACCTTATACAGAAAAATTAAAGAGTTGAACTTATAAAAAGCTTGCAACAACCTAAATCTTCAATTTAATGACAATCAAAATATTTGCCTTCCTACTCATTGCTGCTTTAAGCTCATGCACCTATAAGTTTAGTGGTGCATCAACCGAAGGTTTAAAAACGGTTATTGTGCGTACTTTTGAAAATAATGCGCCACTTGTTGTTCCAAATCTAAATAATCAGCTAACTGAAGCGCTAAAAACAAGAATTCGGAACCAAACAAACCTGAGTGTTTCCACTACCGAAGCTGATGCTATTTTTGAAGGACGAATCACAGGTTACGATATTAAGCCCGTTGCATTGCAATCTAGTTCTACACCAACTGCAGGCGCTAACCGATTAACCGTAACGGTGTCCGTGAAATACGTAAATAACGTAGCTGGGAAGGAAAAAGAAAGTTTTGAAGAAAGCTTTACTAAATTCTTCGATTTTCCTTTAAATGGGGCTTCCATTCAAGCTGCTTTACCAAATGCACTTGATCAAATTAACAAACAACTTACCGAAGATATTTTTAACAGGGCTTTTGCGCAGTGGTAAATATCCAATTCACAGCGTAATCTTTTCTTAAAAACCGCTTACATTTTTTAACTTAGCGACAAACCTCAACAATGGATAACAAACAACTACTGGCAGATTTACTTGCTCAACCCGGAAAGGTTGGATTAGCGCATGTGCCGATGTTGAAAGAAATGGCAGCGCAGTTTCCCTATGCACAACCCATCCACTTGTTACTGGCCAAGGCAGAGGCATCGTTTGTTCCTAAAGCAGCTTTGTATACTAAGGGGCATACCTTATTTCATATCTTGAATATAGTACCCATTGCCGAAGCGGAAGAAGAGATCATCGGGAAAGAAATTGTTGAAGAAGAATTAATTTCTGAAGAGATTAAAGATGAAAATACAGCAGCAACTGAGATTGTTCCACCTTCGGAAATAGAAACGCCAAAAAATTTGCCTGGAATCGATAGCCATTTATTGGACTTGCCTGCAGATGAAAATAACTTTATTGAAAGCGTAGCTGCAACGGACTTCTTTGCTTTTGAACAGAAACTAAGTACAGATGTTGTTCCTGAGCCGCCACAAATCGAAACCGTCACTCCCGATGAACCGGAAATTCACCGTGTTTCTAAATACGATGATGATCAACTTCCTTACACATTTTTGTGGTGGTTGGCCAAAACAAGAAAAGAGCACGAACAGATATTTCAGCCTTATGCGCAACCTCGGCCAAATTTAGCTCACAAACAGCAGCAAACTAACCAGCAGCAGGAAAGAGCAGAATTTCAGCAGCAATATGTGGAGCACATCTTCCATATTCAAACTCCTTTCGAAGTAGCAGATCATTTAGCAGAATACCCTACCCCAGAAGTTAAAGATGCCAAAGGCGCTGAAATTATCGAGAAGTTTTTGAAGGAAGACCCTACTATTAAACCACCGAAGCCAGAACAAATCGATAACGAAAACAAGGCAAAAAAGAGCGCAGAAGATCACTACGACCTCGTTTCGGAAACTTTGGCGAAAATTTACATCGAGCAAATGCTTTATCACAAAGCCATAGATACTTATAAAAAATTAAGTTTGAAATATCCAGAAAAAAGCCGTTACTTTGCCGACCTTATCCAATCTATAGAAAAGAAATTTTAAAATATAATATTACCATGGTAACCTTTTTAATCATTTTATTAATTGTTGTGTGTATAGCTTTAGGCTTATTTGTATTAATACAAAACCCTAAAGGTGGTGGTTTAGCAACGGGCGGTGGCACAAGCAACATGTTTGGGGTTCAACGTACGGGCGATGTTTTAGAAAAAGGGTCGTGGGTTTTACTAGCTGCCATTGTGATTTTAACCTTAGGCATTACTACAATTACTAAAAATGGCGGTGGCGCTACAGCTGTAGGAAACTCTGCTATTCAAGAGCGTTTGGATAAAACACCAGCTCCATCTCCACTTGGTGGATCATTAAACAACACTGCTCCGGCAAAACCAGCTACAACTGACACGACTAAAAAATAGTTTAGACTATAATATTTCAAAAAGCTTTCCTCAAAAGGGAAAGCTTTTTTTTTGAGTTAATTTTTTTTTAAAAAAATGAGCGTAATTTAAAGTAATATGCAAACTCATCCGTTTACTGGTTTATAACCCCCATAATTTTGCCAACAAACGAATCTTTAAATATTATTTCTACGGTTTCCAACTATGGGAAACGCTTATTCAGTTTCATCCGCGGGCGGGTGAATACCGATGAGGACGCGGAAGATATTTTGCAGGATGTTTGGTACCAGTTAAGCAATCAGCCAGAAGCTGGTGCCATAGAGCAAATTAGTGGTTGGCTTTATCGCGTTGCCCGAAACAAGATCACGGATAAATACCGAAAGCAGAAAGAAGATCATTTGGAAGATTTTACTTTCGAAGGGGAGGATGGGGAAATCAATTTTAAGGAAATTTTATTGTCCGATGCCTATTCTCCTGAGCAGGAAGGCTTGAAAAAGCTTTTCTGGGATCAGCTATTTCTGGCGCTCAAGGAATTACCGGAAAACCAGCGTTATGTTTTTATCCAGAATGAATTGGAAGAACGCACTTTTCAAGAAATGGCCGACGAAACCGGCGAAAACATTAAGACTTTAATATCAAGAAAGGGTTATGCAGTGAAACATTTGCGTAGCCGTTTGCAAAATTTATATCAAGAATTTATTAACTATTAATTGAATAGGAAATGAGAAATAGAAAGTTTAGTAAAGGCAAGAAATTTTTTTTCTTTATCCCTGTTGTAGCGCTAATTGCAGCGGCCTTAGGCTATGTTGTAATGTTTTTATGGAACTGGATTTTACCAGAAGTGGTACATGCCGGTAAATTAAATTTCTGGCAGGCATTGGGTTTACTGGTCCTTTGCCGCTTGTTGTTTGGCAATTTTAATAAGGGTGGTAGCAACAACCGTTTTCGCGAAAAAGCCAGAGAAATGCGCTCGAAGTGGGATAGCATGAATGAGGAAGAAAGGGCCAGGTTTAAAGAAGAATACCGCCGCCGTTGCGGAGGATGGGGGCATCGAAATAAAGAATAATTTTAATCCAGCTGAAAAGCTGGATTTTTTTGTTTCAACCTCTTTGTCCCAAAGGGATGCTATTCAGCGAGGAGCTTTCCAATTCATTATTAACGACCTTCTCAAATGTTGTTTAGACAAGCCAATACCAATCATGGCATGAAATAAATTTTTTCAAATTATTTAAAGTAAAAATAAATCACCACCGTCTACCCTATTAAATAATCAAAAAATGAAACAAATATTTAAAGCTATAGCATTCGGAATTTTACTTGGCGCAGCCGTATTTTTCGTGCCCTTCATATTCAAGTTTATATTGGGATTGATCGTTATCGGTCTGTTCTTCAAAATGATTTTCGGTCGCCGTCGTCGTCACCTCGCAGATCGATTCGAAGAGTTCAATTCAAATTACTCGCCAATTGTACCCATTGATAATCAATGGTACAAACCAAACATTCAAGGAAACGGCCCAACAAATCACATCAATATCAATTACTAAGCCATGAAAGCATTTAGAATATTATTAGCCATGGTTGTAGCAGGTGCAACCTTTTACAGCTTGAATGTGTTGGCCATTCAAAACGGATATCCGGATCGGTTAGATTTCAAGAACAGGAATTACCGGGAAAACGATTGCGAATCACACCGCAAAAACCACGGTTCTGGCCATCACAACCGGAAAGCAGTTGATAGCGTGATTACTCCAATTGATAGTTTAAATCAGTAAGCAGATGTCGCAGGTTTTAGTTTTAAGCAGTCCTTCTCAAAATGATGTTAATCCTATTTTAGGTTTTGCAAGCGAGTTGATTACCAAAGGAGAAAAAGTTACTTTTTTCGGTGCTCAGGAATTTAGGTCGCCAATTGAAAATATTGGAGCAGATTTTAAAGCCTATAATGAGGAGTTAAATATCTTCAGAACAAATTCGGAAGATGAAAAACCTAAATCTGGTTTGATAAGTGCGTTGCTTGAGCCAATGAAGTTTATTGATGACATCGTGGTGCAGATACGTGGATTAAAATTCGATTACGCCGTTTTTTCTCCATCCTATCCTTATGCCAACATCATTACACAATTACTGGGTATTTCGAGAACCCAGCAAATGATCTCGAGTTAATAAAAATTAATTTTAATAACATGTACAACGAAAATAGATGCCATACAGGCAAAATAAATAACAGTTGCGGAACAAGAGGCGCAAGATTTGGTAGACACCACCATGCACACGAGATGTTTCGGAATGGTACCCGACGTGTGCCAGCGAACATTGAAGAAACTGATGATAAGTTCACTATCTACGTTTTTGCTCCTGCCCTGGAAAAAGAATACCTGAAAGTATTAACCAAAAACGATGTTTTAACCATTTCTTACGCCCCGAACGAAGGACCGGCAGAAAGCGAAAAAAACTTCAGCAGAAGAGAATTTAGCAATGGTGCTTTTGAAAGAGCATTTGCTTTAAATGGAAAAGCTCTCGTTGATCAGATAACAGCGAAATATGCCGATGGTATTTTGACAATTATTCTGCCTAAAAATCCCGAAACGAATGTGCCTGCAAAAGATATCGCAGTAAATTAAGTTTCGTCTATTATAATTTCAAAGACCCTGATTGTTTTTACAATCGGGGTTTATTTTTTTTCGATTTTACTTTGATGAATTTAAAATTAATCCTAGGATCAGACCTTTATCTCCGCAACAATTAAGCTGCTAAAATTCGTGGCAGCCATTTTGCTTTAAAAAGCCAAACACAGACGATGAAAAGAATCAATATTTTAACTGCATCCCTAACATTAATATTATTTTCCAATTTTAACGCCAAAGCACAGATTAAATTAAGCGACATTTTTAAAATCATTACCGAAAAACCAGCGAACACAACAAGCGCAACTGGCACACCGAGTACGTTTGAAATTGGCCAGGGCATCAAAGAAGCTTTGCAAATTGGCGTTTCTGCAGGTGCCGATAGACTATCGGCGAAAGATGGTTTCTTAGGAAATTTAGCGGTAAAAATTCTAATGCCTCCCGAAGCAAAAAAGGTCGAGAAAACCTTGCGAGGAATTGGCCTGAACAAACTTTGCGATAACGTAATCACCAGTTTAAATCGTGCTGCTGAAGATGCTGCTATTGAAGCCAAACCAATTTTTATATCTGCAATAAAACAAATGACATTGGCAGATGCTACTAATATTTTATTAGGAAACAACGACGCGGCGACCACTTACTTTAAACGTGTGACCACGGCACAATTGATGCAAAAATTTAGTCCGATAGTAACCACGAGCTTAAACAAGGTTAATGCCACTAAATACTATTCTGATTTAACCTCGCAATATAACCGACTTCCTTTAGTAAAACCGGTAAATACAAACCTCACAGAATACGTTACCCAAAAAGCGATTGATGGTTTATTTATTGAAGTTGCTAAAGAAGAACTTAAAATAAGAGGTAATTTAAGCTCACGTAGCACAACTTTACTACAAAAGGTGTTTGGATACGCTGATAAAAAGAAGATTTAGGTCTAAATAAAATCATAAAAGACAGCAGGTCCGGGTTTTGAAAAAACTCGGGCCTGCTTTGTTTAAAACAATTCGTAAAATTGTATATGATAAGATTTGAATCACGTTTTGCAACCATAATTATCCTTTGCCTCGCTAGTTTTGCGTCATGCACCTCAAATAAAAATGAAGAATCGGAATCAACAGCTATGTTGGATAGCATTTCTCTGAGCAATAAGAATTTTGCTCTGGCTTACCAGGATGGAGAAAAAATTGTAGCCACGAGTATCGATACCATGAAACAAATCTCCTTCGGAGGCGCTACGGACCCAGCTATTTCACCAGATGGAAACAAGCTAGCTTACACAGTGAATGACACAACAGGCAAGAGGACGATTTGGATTGCCGACTTAGAAAACAAAAGTCAATCGAAGTTGCAGGTTAACAGTATCAATTACTACCAAGCCATGTGGTCGCCGAATGGAAATGCAATTGCTTTTAACATTTTTAGCAGTAAAAACCTTTGGAAAGTTGGTGTAATTAAAGCAGACAATACGGGTTATGTGATGTTGGACAGTGCTTCGGCAATAAACCTCTATTCACCAACATGGAAAAA
Organism: Pedobacter sp. MC2016-05; assembly: GCF_026239735.1. Lineage (GTDB taxonomy): Bacteria > Bacteroidota > Bacteroidia > Sphingobacteriales > Sphingobacteriaceae > Pedobacter. Next base: position 349,873 of record NZ_JAPIVT010000001.1, on the reverse strand, counting down.
CGAAAAGGAGTTGGTGGCACATGATTTAAAAAACCTTTATACGTTTAGTGTTGATGGAAAATTAGTTGATTCCAGGGCGATTGCTGATATGATTGGCAAGGATTTTTCAATTTCCAGCAGTAACCGATTCTTCTATTCAAAAGATGTCAAAAAACTCATTTTCAACGCAGGCAATTCCGACGCTCCTGATGGCTCAACTGGACCAAGCGAAGCTGCTTACATCCTGGATATTTCCAGCAAAAAGGTCGAGCGACTTTTGCCAAAAGGAGTTAATGTTCCCTATATTTTCGTAACTGCAGATGACAGGATTTTTTATAGCGGCAGAGAAAAGCCGTATATCCAAAGCAAAATCTACTTTTCGGATCTGAAGGGAAACATCAAAACTATAGTAGATAAGGGTTCGAATCCAACAGGAGCATTAAAGTAGCCTCTGGATTTTTTATAACTAATCTGCGCAGCTTTAAAAGGATGAGGGGCCGCCGACTTAGCCAGTTTGAAATAGGTTTCTCTTGACGATTTAGCAAGTTTTACCTTAAAAAAAGCCCCCCAAACTTAGTAAAAAAGCGAGACGTATTCCATTAAGTTGCAAAATCTGTATCTTTAATTTAGAGATTCCCAGTTCAGCTTACTAAAATGAAAAAACGCTACTCAAAAGTTTTAACTACAGTACTCCTTCTTGTTTTAACCCAACATGCCGTTGCTCAGCAAATAGAAGTTTTAGATAGTAGCATTGTAAAAGACAATTTTTTTAAATCGAAGGCGGTTCGTATTTCTGCTGTTCCGGCACTACTGCTTGCAGGCAGCGCAGCTACCTGGGGAATTAGAAAAGATGTGCGTGAATTTCGAAACCGTTATTTACCAACTTTCCGTTATCACTATGATGATTATCTTCAATATGCACCTTTGGCTACAGTTTTTGCCTTAAATGGAGCTGGTGTAAAGGGAAAGCATAAAATGGGGAGGGCGTTAGTATCCTATGCTTTTTCAGCTGTAATTATGGCATCGGTAGTAAATACCGTAAAATACACGGCTAAAGTAGAGCGACCAGATGGAAGCACCAGAAATTCCTTCCCTTCGGGCCATACTGCAAACTCTTTTATGAATGCCACTTTTCTGCATAAGGAATATGGCCAATTTCGTTCGCCTTTGTACAGCGTTGGTGCTTATACCGCAGCAACGGCTACAGCTGTCGGCAGAGAACTAAATAATCGCCATTGGATTTCGGATGTTTTGGCCGGAGCAGGTATTGGAGTTTTATCGACAGAGGTGGGCTATGTTATTGCCGATAAAATTTTTAAAGAACATGGCGAGCATATTAAGCTTAACAATAATCCGGTTCCGGTGAATTTAAAGCCTAGCTTTATTGAGCTCCGTTTGGGTTATGCCGAAGCGTTAAGCAAAGATTTAACAGATAAAAACAGTGACCTCTTTGCTAAAACCGGATTTAATTTTGGTTTGGAAGGCGCATGGTTTTTCTCTAAAAATGTAGGTATTGGTGGAGAGTTTGCTTTCTCTAGCTTCCCAATGAATGATGACCAACTGGATTTTGAAGATCCTGATATACAAACTGTGAGTGATGGCTTCTATACCCAACCAATGGGCATTCGATATATCCATGTCGGTCCTTACTTTAGTATTCCCTTGGCTAAAAACTGGTTTATCACCGGAAAACTGAATGCAGGCACGTCGGCAGGTGCACAAGGTGAAGTAATTTTAAACATCAAAGAAGGATATCAAGATTTATTTCTGGGAAAAGAGTTGCCATACTTTCGCTACAAGCCCGAATCTGCCTTCAGCTGGTCTGCGGGTTTAGGGATACAAAAACAGATAAAGAGAAACCTTGGTGTAAAAGCTTACCTCAGCTATTTTGACTCCGATAATGACTTTACAGTCGCTATAATCGATCAAATAAATTCGTCCGGTAATTACACCTTCAAAAACCAAGGTATGGAGAAAGTAAAGTTTAACCACATTACTTTTGGTTTGGGCTTGACCGCTTATTTGTGGTAAAGATCGCTCAAATAAGTGTTTTTTAAGCTCAATTCATCAAGTTCTAATATCAGGACCCTGCATTCCAAGCGCATTTCCATAATTATGAGCACGAAGGCATCCTGCAACTCTCATTATAAACAGATCGCATCAAGATTGCCTTAACCTCACCATGATGAAAGCCTATCACTTGATTTGACAATTAACACCAATTTCGTCCTGCCAAGCTGACACCAAATATTCTCAATTTGTTTATATTTTGACAGGACGAGTGAAAATTTGTCCCTGACAGCCACTTGGCATAAAAAGTGTTAATTGTATGCGTAGTTAAAAAACTCAAATCAAAATAAAAAATAATAAAAGTTATGGCGTTAAACCTTAAACCAATTGCTGGCAGTTCGAACAGAGTAATTGTAGAACCAGCTGCCGCAGAAGAGAAAACTGCATCGGGTTTGTATATCCCTGATACCGCTAAAGAAAAACCATCAAAAGGAACTGTAGTATCTGTTTCTGAAGAAGATGCTGAAGGTAAAAAAGCAACTGTAAAAGTTGGAGATGTTGTTATCTATGGTAAATACGGCGGTACTGAGCTTCCTTACGAAGGTAAAGACTATTTAATCATGCGTGAAACCGATATCTACGCTGTAGTAGGGTAATTTAAGTTAAAAGTAGAAAGTTAAAAGTCATAAGTAAATGCGATTTAATAGATCGTAAATCGTAAATCGTAATTCTAAAATCTTAAATCAAATGTCAAAACAAGTAAAATATAACGTAGAAGCTCGTGATGCCCTGAAAAGAGGCGTTGATATTCTAGCAAATGCAGTGAAAGTAACGTTAGGACCTAAAGGCCGTAACGTAATTATCGATAAAAAATTCGGTTCTCCAGCGATCACTAAAGATGGTGTTACGGTTGCTAAAGAAATCGAATTGAAAGATGCGGTTGAAAATATGGGCGCTCAAATGGTTAAAGAAGTAGCCTCTAAAACAGCTGATATTGCTGGTGACGGAACAACTACTGCTACTGTTTTAGCTCAGGCAATCATCACTACTGGTATTAAAAACGTTGCCGCTGGTGCAAATCCAATGGATTTGAAACGCGGTATAGATAAAGCTGTTGCTGCTGTTGTGGCTAACTTAAGAGAGCAATCTCAAACTGTTGGTGAAGACAATAACAAAATCAAACAAGTTGCATCTATCTCAGCTAATAATGATGAGGTGATCGGCGCACTGATTGCTGAGGCAATGGGTAAAGTTGGTAAAGATGGTGTTATTACCGTTGAAGAAGCAAAAGGTACTGAAACTGAAGTTAAGACAGTAGAAGGTATGCAATTTGATAGAGGGTATTTATCTCCATACTTTGTTACCAATGCAGATAAAATGGAAGCTGAATTAGATAATCCTTACATTTTAATCTACGACAAAAAAATTAGCAACATGAAAGAATTGTTGCCTGTTTTGGAAAAAACTGTTCAAACTGGTAAACCATTGGTTATCATTTCCGAAGATTTAGATGGTGAAGCTTTAGCTACCTTAGTAGTTAACAAAATCCGTGGTTCGTTAAAAGTTGTAGCAGTTAAAGCTCCAGGTTTTGGCGATAGAAGAAAAGCAATGTTAGAAGACATCGCGATTTTAACTGGCGGCATCGTTGTTTCAGAAGAAAGAGGTTACAAATTAGAAAATGCTGATTTAACTTACTTAGGTTCTGCTGAAAAAGTGGTAGTTGATAAAGATAATACTACTGTGATTAATGGTGCTGGGAACTCTGAAGATATTAAATCGCGCGTAAGCCAGATCAAAGCTCAAATTGAAACCACTACATCTGATTACGATAAAGAAAAATTGCAAGAGCGTTTGGCTAAATTAGCGGGCGGTGTTGCTGTTCTTTACGTTGGTGCGGCAAGTGAAGTTGAGATGAAGGAGAAGAAAGACCGTGTTGATGATGCTTTACATGCAACCCGCGCGGCTGTAGAAGAGGGTATTGTTGCAGGTGGTGGTGTTGCTTTTATTCGCGCAGTAGCATCAATTGCTGATTTAAAAGGATCAAACGAGGATGAAAATACTGGTATTCAGATTATCCGTCGTGCTATTGAAGAGCCATTACGTCAGATTTGCGAAAATGCTGGTATCGAAGGTTCTATCGTTGTACAAAAAGTTAAAGAAGGAACAGCAGATTATGGCTACAATGCCCGCACTGATGTTTACGAAAACTTAATTGGTGCTGGTGTTATCGATCCAACCAAAGTTTCTCGCGTAGCATTGGAAAATGCAGCATCTATCGCGGCAATGCTATTAACAACCGAAGTGGTATTGGCAGACGAACCTGAAGAGGGCGGTGCTCCAATGCCTCCTATGGGTGGTGGTGGCATGGGCGGCATGATGTAGTCTTAAACCCTCCTCACGAAACTTTTCGTGTAAAAATATGCCCTCCAGGTTTATAAACCTTGAGGGCTTTTTTATGCCCCAAAGACGTTAAAAAGCCATTTTTATTTCTACAAGTCACCCTATCGGAAGCGGTTGGTGTAAATATTTGGGAGTGTAACTCAGAATTTACCTATTTTGTACTTGAATATTTATAAAAGCGTAGCATTACTTATTACACAAATGTAAGTATGACAGTCAGTCCAGACACTGATTACCGCAACTAAATCATTCCTCCCGTGTTATCGATTTCTTAATGTAGACCTGTTTGAAAAGGAAATGGCTTTTATATGCCCTTATTTTAGGGTTATTATTTGGTAGTAAAACATCATTCGCTCAAATCACTATTGGGCCAGTAAATCCAGGACCATATACACCTGGAAGCACTATTGCTGCAATATTTAAATTGCCAGCGAATTGCTTTGGGCAAAACAATGTTTTTCAGCTGTATCTATCTGACGAAAATGGAAACTTTGAAGCTGAAAAATTAATTGGAAGCTATACTGGCTTTTACAGCACTTACGTAAATGGCATAATCCCCACCACAGACATCCTCCCGGGCACAGGGTATAAGTTAAGGATTAAATCTACTGAACCTGATATTATTAGTACCGAATCAGCAGCTTTTGAAATCAAACTTGGAGTAGCAACAGAAGCGAGGTTAATATCGACTTATCTGAATCCAAACGATACCGAAACATTTGGCACTTGCACCAGTACCATCAATAATCCTTTTATTTTTTCGAATGAATCTACTGCTGCATCAGTTGTTACAGCAACTGTTACCAATGAGCTAACGGGAACTGTTACCGGATTAAATTTTACCTCAAAGCTGCAACAGTTTACCGCCGACCAGGCGCATTATACTATATTGACGAAAGCTGTTAATTCAGACGGAACACTGGCCACCAAAGCATATTTTTTAATAAATAATAAAACAGTCACAGCCTTTGGTAGCTCTGGCAATAACCTCGTTTGTTTGCCGTTGGGCGCTTTAGAGTTTAGTGTAGATTATACCTCACCTGGCGGAATACAGAACAATTTTCCGGGCGACAAATACACCATCACCTGGGGTGATAATTCGACATCCGTTTACACTTTCTGCGATATTGCCGCTTTACAGGGTAAGGTGAAACATAATTATCTCCGGTCATCATGCGGTAGCACTTCCGTATCAAGCGCAGGGACTATTTTTAATGCTTTTGATGTAACCATAAAAGTTTCGAATGTATTTTGCGGCGATCTGGGAACACCCGTTTCATCATCAGCAAAGGTTGTAGCGCAGCCTGTAAATAGTTTCAGCTTCACCAACCCCGGCTGTACCAACACCGATATTACTTTTATCAATACCTCGAGCTCAGGAGAAAATCCGAACACTAATTCCTCAGGCTGTACAGAAAACATACTAACCTATAATTGGTATGTTGATGGGGTTCCTGTGGAGGCAAACAAACCCCGGTCTTATAATTTTATTACGAAATTTCTGACACATGGTCAACACACCATCAGACTGGAGTCGAACAGTTCCGGAGCTTGTCAGGCAGAACCTTTAGAAAAAATAATTTGTATACAAGATCCTCCAAAACCAGATTTTATTCTACCTACCAATATAATATGTTCAGGTGGATCTATAAAAGTTACGGATAAATCCTTGGTCGATAGTATATGTAACCCAGCCAATACCTACTCTTGGATAGTATCGCCAGCGGTGACCTTTATTAATGGCACAGATTCACAAAGCAAAGAGCCAGAATTCCTGTTCGATACTGCCGGTATTTATAACATTACGCTAAACATAACAACGCCATCTTGCGGTCTGGTTTCATCTACACCACAAACTGTTGTGGTTAACAAATTTCCGACTGTTACCTTATCTCCAGATATTATACTTTGCAATCTCGCCACTTACGATTTTAATCCGGTAACAGTTGGCGCCACAAAAACCCTACTTGAAGGAACACTGCTCGATGAAGCTGACACTTATACCTGGACTGTGACTGCTGCCGGAACCGGAACTTATAGCTTTGTAAATGGAACCTCCGCCAATACAAAATATCCATCAATTAAATTCGATAACTATGATGAATACACTATTAGCGTAACGCAGAAAAATAACTGTGGAACCATTACCAAAACCCAAAAACTTACATTCGCTACTGCTCCGTCAATTAGCGCTGGTATTGATCAAAGTATTTGTTTCAACGATCCAAGCTTCACTTTAGCAGCAAACATTACCGGAACCACAACATCGCAAACCTGGATTGGTGGAGATGGTGCTTTTACTCCGGATAGAAATACACTAAATGCAGTATATATGCCAACGGCTAGTGAAAGAGCTAATGGGAGTGTAGCCCTGCGCCTTAGGGTAACAACCCCTTTGGCTCCCCCATGTGATCAGATTGATGATGATATACTACTCGTTATCAAGCCAAATATTGATATTACAAGTCCAGCAAGCAAATCAATCTGTACAGGCAAGAATGTGGATTACATCCCAACTTCCGCAGCTGCCGGAACAGTTTTTAACTGGACAGCAAGTGGAAGTTCAAGTGTAACTGGCTTTTCAGCAAGTGGAAGTGGAAAGATCGATGATGTTTTGATCAATACTGATTTGAATACCGATGCAACTGTTACCTATGTGATCACCCCAACTCTTGATGGCTGTGTTGGCACCCCCTTTATATTTAAAGTGACTGTAAATCCGAGTCCCTTGATAACCGCTACCGCTCCAAGCCTTAATATCTGCAATAAAACCAGTGCGGCTATAAGTTTATCTTCGCTAATGAGCAATGTAAAATACGTTTACAGCAGCATTATTAGTGGAGAAATCACGGGAAATACCAACCAAACCATCGCATCATCTAACACGTTAATAAATGATATTTTAACGAATTCAGGTACAACGCCTGCTACAGTAACTTACACCATAACCCCAGTCTCAGCAGGTGATTGTACAGGGGTCCCTGCTACAATTACCATCACCGTTAATCCGAGTGCAACATTGGCAAATGCTGGTGCCGATGAGGCCCTTTGTAATTTGAACAGCTATACACTCAAAGCCAACGCTCCTGTAGTTGGTTTAGGGAAATGGACAATTGTAGCTGCCCCTACGATAATTTCTTTCGAGGATGATACCAAATACAATACTGAACTTTCAGGCCTGCAGGCCGGTAATACATATGTTTTAAGGTGGACGATTAGCGATAATACGTGTTCAACATCAAGTGACGAGGTGCAAATAACCGTTAGTCCGGAGAGTGTTGGCGGAAATACCTCTGGCAGCAATACTTTTTGTGCTGGTACGAACGGAGGGAATATCTCTTTGTCTAACCAGGTTGGCAGTATCATAAGATGGGAACGTTCTATTGATCATGGCCAAAATTGGTCGGCCATAAACTCTACTGTAAATCCATTGGTTTATTCGAATTTGGAGGTAACTACACAATACCGAGCTATTGTTAAAAGTGGAAGTTGCACAGAAGCCATTTCATCCGTTTCTATAATAAAAATCAACGCTTTAACAATTACCGCAAACGCAGGCATTAATCAAAGTTTATGTAGTGGAAATGGAATAACATTAAGTGGAAATAATCCAGCTCCCAATAATGGCTTATGGACACTCATATCTAATCAAACAGGAGTAACGATAGCAGACCCTACTTTATTTAACACCAATGTAACCGGATTAATGCCTGGCGAAGTTTATAAATTCATGTGGACCATCACCGGGTTTACCGGCTGCGCGCCATCCTCATCAGAGGTTACAATAACTTACTTCTCCCCTATTTCAAATAATATTAATAACACCGAGGCAATAATTTGTTCTGGCCAGCAGATTACAATCTCCGGGGATGTTCCAACGGGAGGTTCAGGAAGTTTTGATTATCAATGGCAAAGCAGCACTGATGGAAGCACATGGGTAAATATTCCTTCATCAATCGATAAAAATTTAATAGCTAGTCCGGCCGCTTCCTTGTTTTATAGAAGATTGGTTAATAGCACCATTTGCACTTCGGTAAGTAATGTATTAAAAATAAATGTATTGCCTGATTTGGCAAATAATACCATCTCCGCAGATCAACAAGTGTGTATAGGTTCAGCAGCAGCTCCATTAAGTGGATCTATACCAACTGGAGGCGATGGGGATTTTAATTATCAATGGCAGTCTAGTTTAAATGGAACAGACTGGAGTGATGTACTTGAAGCAAATACCATAAATTTTACACCTCCTTCACCAACAGTAACCATTTATTACCGGAGAGTGGTGACTAGCGGTTCTTGTTCAATTAATGTCAGTAGCGCAATAAAGCTAACCGTAAATCTTCCTGCCAAAGCAGAAATTATTTTTAATGAAGATAAAGGCTGTGCACCATTTAAACTTACAAACAACAATGTATCAGCAGGTTTGTATCCAGATCGAAATGCTATTTACACCTGGTTTGCAAATGGAGCACAAATTGGTACAGGGTCCACTTTCCCCGGTTATACCATTTTAAATCAAAACGAGACCGTAACTATCAAGCTTGCAGTAACCAGTAATAACGGCTGTAATAATGATGAGATTACACATATTTTTACAACCAGGGAAGATGTTACTGCATCATTTACGCAGAATATAACAAGTGGCTGTGGACCGTTAAATGTTTCCTTTACCAACACCTCTACTTCACTAACGGCGGCTACTTTTAAATGGGATTTTGGGAATGGCAACACTTCAGATTTAGCTCAGCCTGCAGCAGTAACTTTCCAACCTGACCCAGCAGGGAAAGACCTCACTTACATCATTACACTAACCTCCACTACACCTTGCGGCATAACCATCAAAACTTCGGAGGTTTTGGTAAAAGCCAAACCAGTCGCTACCTTCTCGCCAGATAAAACGGTAGGGTGCTCACCATTCAAAGTAACTTTTAGCAATACAACACTCGGTAATTCCACAAGCTATACATTTGATTTTGGGGATGGAGAGACGCTAACTACCACCGATAAAGCCAATGTTTCGCATACTTATAATACACTTGTAATTAAAGATTACATAGTCAAAATGATTGCTAGGAATGAATGTGGATCAACTGAATCTCAATACACCATAAGGGTTTCACCAAATTCTATTGTTCCAGAATTGGTGGTAAATAGCAACCAACTCAAGGGGTGTGCACCATTTAAGGTAGACTTTTACAACAATACATCAGGAGCTACTTCATTTGTTTACGACTTCGCCGATGGGAGCACCGCAATTACCTACTCTGCTCCAGAAGTTGTTTCTCACACTTTTACCAAACCTGGCAAATATACCATTACACTTCACGCTTCCAACGGATGTTCCAATGTCTCGACCACAGAAGAAATTGAGATTTTAGAACAGCCAATTGTCAGTTTTACGGCAGACAAGACTAGTGGATGTGATAGTGTAATTGTAAAGTTTAAAAATATCAGTCAAGATGGGGTTGGTTATGTTTGGGATTTTGGCGATGGCACTACTTCGACTACCGTTGAGCCAACGCATACTTTTACCGGTTCGGGGAAAACCTTCACCATAACCCTTACGGCAACAAACATTCTGGGCTGTAAAAATACAGTAAGCATTCCTGGATATATCAAAGTGGCAGCTCCTTTAGTTGCAGCATTTACTGTTAGCCCTGGCAATGAATTATCCATTCCCAATTTCACTTTTGGATTTAAAGACGTTAGTAATGACGCTGTTAGCTGGGAATGGCTTTTTGGTGATGGATCGAGATCAACGCTGAGAAATCCAAATCACACCTATGCAAATGATGGTTTGTATTCGGTTACGCTGAAAGTTTTAAATAAAGAAGGCTGTTCGGCTACCACAACACAATCGGTAAGGATTATAGGCGTACCGGGGAACTTAAATTTGCCCAATTCATTCATGCCTGCAAGTGCCAAAAACGAAATTAAAACTTTTAAGGCAAAAGGCCAGGGCATTCAAGAATGGAAAATGAGTGTATTCAACAAGTGGGGACAATTGATCTGGGAAACAACAAAATTGGATGATGGCGCGCCAGCAGAGGGATGGGATGGTACATTCAAAGGACAAGACCAGCCACAAGGTGTTTATTATTGGAAGATAGATGTAAAATTTATTAATGGAGGTGATTGGAAAGGAATGACTTATGATTCTGCTCCACCACGAAAGACAGGCGTAATATATTTAATAAGATGATGGGGAGAAAGATACTGCTATTGACATTTACTTTGCTATTGCCACTCTTGATGATGGCTCAAGATCATATTTATTCACAGTTTTACAATTCACCAATTTACCTTAATCCTGCCCTCACCGGTCAGTTTGAAGGAGATATTCGGTTTAATGCCTTGTACCGGAATCAATGGTCAGGGTTGGCCAGCGATTATTCTTACATCAGCGCCTCTGGCGATTTGAACTTGGAAAGGATAAACAGTGGCGTGGGACTAATCTTCAATAGAAGTACAGAAGGAACAGCATATTTGGTTAAAAACAATGTAGCAGCCAGTTATTCATACATCATAAATGGTGATGATTTTACACTTTCGTTTGGCTTGCAGGCCGGAATAACCAACCAGAAACTAAACTGGGACAAATTAGTTTTTGGCGATCAAATCGGTATTGGGACTGGTTACATACCGGGCAGTATTTCAGGTGCAGAAAAGCCGAGTATTGATAGCCGCTTTTACCTGGATGCCAACGCTGGAACCAATTTGGTTTATGGAAAATTTATGCTTGGTGTGGCGGCCCATCACATCAATCGTCCCGATGAATCTCTATCGGGCTTCCAGGCTAAGCTGCCAATGCGGATTTCCGGAAATATGAGTTACAAACTGACTCTAATTCCAGATCAGTACGACAGAGATGGAAGTTATCTTATCCCTTCTATAGTTGTCTACAAACAGCAAAATATCACTTCATATAGCGCAGGGATGCAATACAAATATGCAGGCATAAACGCTGGTATCTGGTACCGTGGTGGAAGCAATGCTGGCGGAAACGATGCAATTGTATTATCGGTAATCTTTGACATTTTTAACCGAAGAACCAATGGTGAAAAATTCAGGGTTGGTATTAGTCACGATGCTACTTCTTCGAAAATTAATTATTCCAACACTGGAGGAACATCCGAAATTGGTTTAGGTTACGAAAAATATTTTCAAAATAGTTCAAATGGTGGGCGAGCAAATGGCTTAAGATGCTACGATTTTTATTAATTTGGCTTTGTTAATTCAAAGCAATGAACGACATTCTAGATAATAGCCATTTTATTACACAAAGTGAGGTTAATAAATTTTTATTGGCAACATTATTATGTGGCTTAATTGGTGCAGAACGCGAATACAGAAGCAAATCTGCTGGTCTAAAAACGATGATGATGATTGGCTTAGGCGCCACTCTATTCACCATATTGTCCGTAAAAATCGGGCCTACAAGTCAGGACAGAATTGCCTCCAATATTGTTACTGGTATTGGTTTTCTTGGTGCTGGCGTGATTTTTAAGGAGGAAAATCGGGTTAAAGGATTAACCACGGCTTGCATTATCTGGATCGTTGCTGCCATTGGAATGGCTATTGGTGGTGGGTATTATGAACAGGCCATTGGCGTAACAGGCGTTGTACTATTAGCTTTAATTATTTTTCCTTTTTTGGAAGAAATTGGAGACCGGAGGTTTACAAAAAGGATTTATCGCATTGTTAAAAAACAACATACACAGGGCGATTTAGAAAGTTATGAGGAAGTTTTTAGAGAAAATAAACTAAAGCCCCAGCGGGGGAAACATCAGTTAGCAAATAATATCATAACCGGGAATTGGACTGCCACTGGCACGCCAAAAAACCATCGGAAATTTGTAGAGAAAATGTTAAAGGATGAAGACATTATTGAGTTCGACTTCTAAAAGTTAAAATTCATTCGCTGGTTATACTTTACCCGCACCGGAACACCCCTCTGTTTACCCGGTTTCCATCTCGGGGATGAACTTAAAACTCTCCTGGCCTCCTCGTCAATGGAAGGATAAACTGATTTATCAATCTTGATTTCCACTAAATCTCCTTTTTTATTAACTACGAAACTTAACATTACAGCTCCGCGAACGCCATTTTTTTGCGCATCAGATGGATATCTGGTTGCAGAGCCCAGATATTTATTCCATGCGGTTTGCCCACCAGGAAATTCGGGCGCTTCCATCGCTGCCGTATAGGGATAATTTACAGTTTCTATGATCGTTTCGCCAGAGATCAGCTTCCCGCTTTCAAATTTCTCGATAAAAGTATCGCCTTTTTTAGCATATCTGCCTGACCAAACACCGTGTTTAAATCCATTTATATAATCACCTTCTTGAAAAAGTTCGTCATCTCCTGATTTTGTTGTTTCTTTTAAATGGCCATTTCCCTCCGAAATATTTACATGACCTGTAGAGTCTGCATCGTAGATTATTCTAGAATTTGTATTAAGAACAAATTGATTTAATGATGAGCTAATTCCAATCATCTGGTCAGTACCGGGGTTCATTTGAATATATTCTGCCCTCCGCTTCTCTTTCCCGTTAGGATGATAAAAAATAGATATCCCTGCAAGAACCCCGTTTTCATAATTCATCATTTGTGTTCTATTACCCAAACTATCGAAGCTCAGAACCGCACCTTGATAAACAAGCCTCGGCTCAAATGCGTTGACATAACCCTGTGATTTTCGTTTCCCATTTTGAAAAAATTCCAAAAGTTTAAATCGGTTATCACCCGAATCAGGCTCCTCTATTACTCTTATAAAATCGGCCTCCTGCCTGGTACCCACTTCTTTTCCGGCTTCTGTTAAGTAGTAAATATTTTTTTTTACTTGAGCTTGAGCAAAAAAGGCAAATGCCGATATGAATAATATCAATAAGCGTAATTTCATCGCTTAAAGCTATGCAGAATTAGCAAAAAAAAGAAAAATATCACTTTATTTTTGTCATCAAAACGACTCAGGAGATATTTTAATAAAAACAAATCATAGCTTTGTATAACTCACTATCTTCATGATTAAGGAACAGATTTCAGTTTTCGATATTTTTAAAATAGGCATTGGCCCATCGAGTTCCCATACACTTGGTCCTTGGAGAGCTGCTCAACAATTTACCTCATCGCTTACCCAACAAGATTTACTCGATGATGTGGAAATGGTAAAGATATTACTTTATGGTTCTCTTGCCAAAACAGGCAAAGGTCATGGAACTGATGTAGCCATTTTACTTGGTTTAACCGGCGCAGATCCGGTAACTTTTGATGTTGATGCCGTTACACCAACCTTTGAAAATATCCAGAAGGGAAAAAAACTTAATCTTGCTTTCCAAGCCATAATTGATTTTGATTACGACAATGATTTATTGTTCCTTTTCGCAGAAAGCCTACCCTTTCACCCTAATGCGGTTACCTTTCAGGCGTTTTTAAAAAATGGCAAGGCTTTTTCCGAAACCTACTATTCCATTGGTGGGGGGTTTGTGGTAAAAGAAGGAGAAGACAATAGTCAAAAACCTCAGGTCGATTTACCCTTTCCTGTAGAAAAAGCGAAAGAACTTTTGCATTGGTGTTTATCAACCGGACTAAAAGTGAGCGAAATTGTAATGGAAAATGAACTGGCCTGGCGACCAGAAGCGGCCACCAAAGCGGGCATTCTTCAGCACTTTGCGGTAATGAGAGATTGTATTTATCGTGGCTGCCACACTACAGGTTTTTTACCGGGCGGATTAGATGTTGCCCGAAGAGCATTCCCATTGAACAAACGATTAATCGGCAAAGCCGAATATACAGACTATAACTCCTGGTTAGAAGCCATCAAAAAAGGTGGTAACGGCTTCAACTATATTTTGGATTGGGTAAGCTGCTTTGCTTTGGCGGTAAACGAAGAGAACGCATCATTCGGAAGAGTAGTAACTGCACCAACAAATGGGGCAGCTGGTGTTATCCCTGCAGTTTTACAATATTTCATCACCTTTTGCGACGGTTACTCGGAAGAGAAAATTATCCGATTCATTGCCTGCGCATCTGAAATAGGAAGCATTTTCAAGAAAGGCGCTACCATTTCTGCAGCCATGGGTGGTTGCCAGGCAGAAATTGGGGTTTCGTCGGCAATGGCAGCAGCAGCACTTACAGAGTGTTTAGGCGGTTCTCAGCGACAGGTTTTAATGGCTGCTGAAATTGCGATGGAACATCATTTGGGCTTAACCTGTGATCCGATTGGTGGTTTGGTTCAGATTCCCTGTATTGAAAGAAATACGATGGGTGCCATTAAGGCCATTACAGCGAGTCAGCTAGCGTTGCAAAGTAACCCCGATAAGGCGAAGGTGAGTTTAGATGCGGTGGTAAATACCATGTGGGAAACTGCTCTTGATATGAATGCAAAATACAAAGAAACATCAGATGGTGGCCTGGCTACCAATATTCCAATTAGTTTGCCTGAGTGTTAATTGGCTTCACCCTGTCAAAGTCTATGTGTCGGCCAATTAGGAGCGTTCCCTTTCCGGGAAGAGATGGCTTTATCGGACAGAAATTTAAACCTGCGTTCTAATATTTACGGATAAATTCTATTTAAGCTTTGTGGTCTTAACCTGTTTCCAGTTTATATTTTCTTAAATACAAAAAAAAATTGCGTTCTCTTTGCGGTTACCTAAACGAATCCCGAATATTTAAGTACCATCCACCAAATGCCTGTAGTAACAAACGACAGCAGTATCCCCATACCGACGACCAGATTAGAAACTTTAGGATTTAAGTTATATTGATCAGCTACAACGCCGGCTGTCAGTAAGGTTGGCATGGCCATTTCAAAGATTGTAATCTTTGTGATCATCCCATTCATTCCCAATAGCATAGCTATAACTAGAACAAAAAGCGGTGCAAATATCAACTTATATAACAATGCGAAGCTGATGTGTTTAATTTCGCTAAACCAACCACCAAATTTCAGCTGCAGGCCTATTGAAAATAATGCTAGCGGACCAACAGTTCCGGCTAGTTTATCGAATAAAGTATCTAAAGATGATAGGTTTAGATAAAGGGGTAAAATTAATGCCAATACACAACTAATCAATGGCGGGAAAGTAAGTACTTTTTTAATAACCAATTTTGCACTTAATTTCTGTTTCTGCGATGAACGAATGGCTACAATTATTCCAATGGTTGATAATAAAGTAAAAGTAATCTGATCGCAAATAATAGCGATTGCCAGTTCCTTTTCGCTGAAGTAGGCAATAATTAACGGAAAGCCAATAAATGAGGTATTGCTTAACGAACTCACCAATTTTAAACCACCAGAAGTTGCCCGGCTAACGTGGGTAAATTTGGCGTAGAAGGTGATAAATATCCATCCAAGAAGCCAAACACAAATCGGTGCCAACGCCGGAAACAACAAATCTTTTGTCCACACAATGTGCGGCAGGTATTTGAAAGAAACTGCGGGTAATGCAATATAGATAATCCACGCATTAATGCCCTTATGCGCATCTTTCGGTAGTGTTCTACTTTTCCTAAAAAGAATACCTGCGATAATACATAAGCCGATTAGAATGAAATTTGCCATATTAGCGCAAATATACTGATAAAAGAAAACGCCAAATAGTTTTGTCTAAATGGCGTTCGTGATATTTTATATAGCAGGATTGCTGGGCTTAGGCTTTTTCTTATTCCAAACCTTTTTCTTCGCATTATTTCTTGGGTGTTGGGGGCGCTTTTCTTCCACATGTGTAATCTCCATTGTTGAAATGTGTTCCGGTAATGGCATTCGCGGAACTTCCTTTTCAATCAATTTTTCGATATTATCAAATTTACGCTTATCTCTACTGTTAACTAAAGTTATGGCAGTGCCCTTGGTTGCCGCTCTTGCCGTTCTTCCAATTCGGTGAACATAATCTGCCGGATCGCCAGGAACATCGTAATTAATTACCAAATCAATTCCTTCTACATCAATACCACGAGATAAAACATCGGTACCAATCAGAATTGGTAGTCTTTTATTTTTGAAAGCCAGTAAAATATCTTCCCGCTCTGTTTGCGTTAAATCAGAGTGAAAAGCGGCAGCCTTGATACCCAGACCTTTAAATGCCTTGTATAGAGCTTTAACCTTCTCTTTAGTTGAAGCGAAAATAATGCTGCTTTTGTAAGTACCGTCTTTAAAAAGATCGGTTAATAAAGCTTGCTTCTGCTGATCGTGAATGTTATAAGCTTGCTGATCAATGCCCTCTGCTGGTTTAGCGATGGAAATTGTAATCTGCTGAGGATTATTTAAGATGCTGCCCGCCATTTTTCTGATTTTTGGCGCCATGGTGGCCGAAAAAAGAAGCGTTTGTCTTTTCTGCGGCAAGTAGCTTACAATACGCATGATATCATCATAGAAGCCCATATCAAGCATTCTATCTGCCTCATCTAAAATTAAATGCTGCAAATGTTCCAACTTCAATAAACCTGATGATAAGTGTGCCATTAACCTGCCTGGTGTGGCAATAATAATATCCACGCCTTCACGCATCGAGCGTTTTTGTTGTTCATAGGCAATGCCATCGCCACCACCATAAACCGCCAGCGAACTGATGTTGGTAAAGTAAGCCAAAGCTTCTACCTGTAAATCTATTTGTTGGGCAAGCTCTCTTGTTGGCGCTAAAATGAGTGTGTTATTGTGCCTGTCTTTAGCACGGGCAATTTTATCCATTACCGGTAAAAGGTAACTAGCGGTTTTTCCGGTGCCCGTTTGCGCGCAAGCAATCAGATCATGATCGGCCAAAATGACCGGGATTGCTTGTTGTTGTATTGGGGTAGCGCTTTTATACCCCATAGCCATTAGGCCTTCATGTAAATCGGGGTTAAACTTAAAGTCGTTAAAATTCAATCTATTGTGTTTATGTATTTTAGCAAAAGTACCTCAAATTAAAACGAATAGCAAACGCCAATGCCGCTTAGACTTTTAAAAACTAAGTCGTCTGTTTTTTCATCCTCTAATTGATTTGAAAGTGATTGTTTTAAAGCTCTTGGCTACAGTAGTCCCGCCCTTTGTTGTAGCCCTCTCCAAAAAGCTCCGGGCTGCCACTTCGGTCGCTTGCCAGCAGGCAGGGGTTTAAATACACCGGTTACTACATAAAAGGTGAAATGCTAATGCTACACCAAGGCCAGAAAACCTTTAAAAAAGCACCGAATTTTATTAATTGCCCTGGTTGAAGCGGTTACCCTGCAGCGAAGGAAGCATGACGAGCGAAACGTAAGAGCGGAAAACGGGAACAAACTTTAACAGCGGCTTTGTCTTTGCGCTTCAAAAAAAAGATGATGAACGATAAACTGAAAACCATTTCACCTTATTGCCGCCCTTACTGAAAAATATTTTTTATACTTGAAAGATATTTAAATAGCTACCCCATTTTTTGAAGTTTATAAAAAACATAGCTGGTATTAACCAGAAGGATGATGCAGATTTAATTGCTGAGTATAAAAGTACTGGCGATTTAGATGCGTTGGGTACGCTATACAATAAATATATGCACCTGGTTTTCGGGGTTTGCCTCAATTATTTTAAAGATGAAGAGCTGAGCAAAGATGCCGTGATGCAGATTTTCGAAGAATTGGTAAAAAAGCTAAAAATACATGAAGTACAGAATTTTAAAAGCTGGCTTCACGTATTAACCCGAAACCATTGTTTAATGGCGTTGAGGAAATCTTCGAAGCAAAATAATGTATCTATTGATGATACTTTTGTGGAAAACAGCGAATTTGTGCATCTGGATATTGACGACACAAAAGAAACGCAGCTTACTATAATGGAAAAGTGCATGGAAACTTTGCCCGAAGAACAGCGGAAAAGCGTAGATTTATTTTACTTGCAAGAGAAATGTTATAAGGAGGTATCTGAGATAACAGGCTACGACATGTTAAAGGTGAAAAGCTGCATCCAGAATGGAAAGCGGAATTTAAAAATTTGTATAGAAAAAAATAGTAGTGAATAACGACTGGTTAGATATTGATGTTCTGGAAGAGTACCTGGATGGTAAACTTGATGCTAAGGCGATGCACTTTGTAGAGCGCCAGGCATTGGAAGATCCTTTCGTAGCCGAAGCTTTGGAAGGCTTGAAACAATCGCCAAAACGCAAGCAAACGCTATCTATTTTACAAAAACAACTTTACGATAGAATTTCGGAGAAACCCGCTAAACGTAAAATGTGGGGCATAACTACACATCGTTTAAGTATTGCAGCAACAGCTACTGTAGCTTTTATTGCTGTGAGCATTTTGTTTTTTATGCGGGAAACCAGCCGTAAAAATGCTGAAACTGCAGCCAGGAAAGAAAACGGCGTTATTGTTAATTTGGATACTACAACTCTTGCTACAACAAAAGCCGCTAAAAATGATTCAAATACTGCCAATACCAGATCAGCTTTAATTGATAAAGCAATCGTGGATGCTAAAACAGGCGATTTAGCAAAAAACACTAAAAAAACGCGTGTTAGTGCTAACGATGAGCCAGCTTTAATAGCCGAGCAGAAGAAAGCGGTAATGGGTTTAGCTAGAGAAAAAACAGAGGTTGCACCAGCAGTGAGCAAGGCAAAGCAGGCTTATGCTACGAGCGAAGTGGCCATTGCAACGGCACCAAAACTGGGCGCCAACCATGTTGTTTTTAGTGGCAACGTAATCGACCAAAGCAATGGTAAACCCATTGAAGGCGCTGTGGTTAAGCTTACTGGATCAAATAGGGTAACAGCTACAGATGCTAAAGGTTATTTTGCCCTGCCGGCAGATAGCATTCCAAAAGACAAAGATTTGATAATTAATGCTATTGGTTTTAGAGAACGGCCAATTACCAATGTGAACGACCCGAATGCGATTAGAAACGCGATGACAGGAGATAAATCAATTAATGAAATTGCTGCCATAATGGGTTCAAACGGTCGTAAAAAGGAAAATATTCCTGCACCCAAAATTATGTTGAAAGCAGAACAAAATTTGGATGGAAAGACATTAACGGAAATCACTAAACCTGTTCCTGTATCGATAATCAACTATAACCAATATTTAGAAACGAATAACAGACTTTACAACGCAAAAGGTCCTGAACAATTTGTGATTGTAAGTTTTAAGGTTAAGAAAAACGGTCGTCCTACAAATGTTAAAGTTATTAAGTCATTAACTCCTAAAGCTGATACAGAGGCAAAGCGACTCATTCAAACCGGACCAGATTGGGTTTTACCTAAAAACGGCAGCGACATGGTAGAAATGAGTATAAGGTTTTAATGGCCGGTATGGAGTGATATACACTTAGGTAAAATATTGAAAGCGTAAAAGCTATATATGACCATAATCAATATGGTTTCTGGCAAGCCGCAAATAAGATTGTAGCGCAAAAGTTTATCTTAGCTATTTAACGAACTTTTCTTCAAAAGATTGTTAAAAAAAGACCAAAGCAAAGTGCTTTAGTCTTTTCAAAATGTCTTTTAATTTGTCTATTTGAAATAATAAATCGCTCCGTAAATAAGGGCGGCTAAAGTTGCTGAAACCGGAATGGTTAACACCCAGGCCCAAATGAGGTTAATGGTTACACCCCAACGAACAGCAGATACACTTTTTACCACTCCAACACCTACAATTGAACCTGTAATGGTATGCGTTGTAGAAACCGGGATACCAAAATGCTCAGTAATACCCAAGGTAATGGCACCTGCACCTTCAGCGGCGACACCTTCCAATGCTGTCACTTTGGTAATTTTTGACCCCATTGTTTTAACAATTTTCCAGCCACCACTCATGGTCCCTAGTGAAATTGCCGAATAACAAGCAATTGGTACCCAAGCTGGCATTGAATCAAAATCAGGAATCACTTTAGCAGCGATTAATGCAGTGGCAATAATACCCATTACCTTTTGTGCATCGTTACCGCCATGAAAGAAACTTAAAGCAGCAGATGATAATAACTGCAGACGTTTAAACCACTTCTCCGCCGTTGAAGGCTTAGCATAGCGACAAATATTAATGATAATTAGGGTTAATACTACTGAAATGACCAAACCAATAATTGGAGCAAGTACAATGAAGGATACAATTTTAATTACATAACCCATGTTCACTGCATCCATCGGACTAGCGCCGATAAGCAAAGCATGTGTCATACCGGCGCCAGCAAAGCCACCAATTAGTGTATGCGAGGAACTCGAGGGAATACCGTACCACCATGTTAACAAATTCCATATAATAGCGGCCACTAAACCAGCCAGAATTACCTCTAAGGTAATATAATTTTCAATTACTGTCTTGGCAACCGTGTTGGCAACCTTATGATCGGTAAAATAAAAGTAAGCTGCAAAATTAAAAAGCGCAGCCCATAAAACCGCCTGAAAAGGCGTAAGAACTTTTGTAGAAACAACTGTTGCAATCGAATTAGCGGCATCGTGAAAACCGTTAATGTAATCGAAAGCAATAGCCAGAATTACAACAACAACCAATAAGGTAGTTACCATGTTTGTTTATTATTAAGCGTTTTTAACTAAGATAGTTTCCAGCACATTTGCTACATCCTCACACTTATCTGTCGCTTTTTCTATCGTTTGTAAAACCTCTTTTTGTTTAATTAATTCAATTGCATTGGTTTCGTATTCAAATAAACGGGCAACCGCCAGTGTAAATACATAATCTGCCTGGTTTTCGCCGCTATTAATACGGATACAAGCATCAGCAATTACACGTATGTTTTTGAAACTGCGTAACTCTTTAATTGCTTTATCAATATCAGTACACATTTCTACTAAAAGTTCTGCAATTTTAACAATTGGCTCGCTAATGGTATTCATATTATACATTTGCATCCGATTAGCTGTACCGTAAATATAATCGGCAACGTCATCAACAGCTGTAGCCAACTGGTGAATATCTTCCCTATCAAAGGGTGTGATAAAGTTCCTGCTCAATTCAAGAAAAATTGAATGCGTAATATCGTCTCCTACATGCTCTAAGCGTTCAATTTCCTTAAAAATTGTTTTCCTGCTTTCAGCATCAGCAGTACTGACCATCTCTAATAATGCTTCAGCAATTTTTAATGCATTGCTACCAGCTTGCTCAAAAAGAGGATGAAATTTTCTGTCTTGAGGTGTAAAGAACTTAAAAATATTGTTCATGTTAATTTCTAATATGTTGCAAAGCTACAAGCCCAATGTTAAGTTAATGTTAATTCACTAATTATATTAAGGAATTATTCCTTATTGAAGCCCTACACTAAGTAATTATAAGTGATGATGTTAGCGGAAACGTTGCTCGTTGTCATTTGGTAAAGCACTCGTTGTATCTCTTCGGTAACGCCAGCCCGCTTTATGCTACAATCTTTTTCATAATGAAAGCCATTGGGAACTCCAAAAATTACTACAATTAAAAAGTATTTACGCGTTAATAGGGTTTATTAACAAGGGTTTGTGCAATCAGAAAACGCAGTAAAACAAACCTTTCTAGGAATCAACTGTTCTATAGCGATAAACCAAAAAAATGACAGCTAAAAACAGGAACAACCTTTGGATTTGGATAGGTAGTATTGCTGGTGGATTAATCCTCATTTTAGCCTTTGGGGCAATGTTTATTAGTGCCCGCTGGAAGCCAATTTTAACCGAAAAAATTAAAGAAGGGGTTTATAATGCATCTAGTCATCTTTATAAAATAGATTTCAAAAGTATTAACTTAAACGTAATTACCGGAAGTTTGGCCCTTCGCGATGTAACGCTTAAAGCAGACTCGTCGGTTTACGATTCCTTAAAACAACAAAGATTAGCCCCTGCTCATACCTTCGAAATAAAGCTTAAAAAACTTCAAATCACAAGGGTGAGCATTTTGACTGCCTATTTCAAAAAACGATTGAACATTAACCAAATCCTACTCGATCGGCCGTCCATCAATGTAACTTTTAATAAGGTTCCTAAAAAAATAGATACCAGTAAGGTTCAAAAATCACTTTACGACCAGATTTCAAAAAACTTTAAATCCGCAGCTATAAAATCTATTAAAATTATAGATGCCGATTTCGATTATATCAACAAGAGCACTTCTATTAAAGCAAAAAACAGCGTTAAACACCTCGACGTTACGGTTAAAGATTTCCTTTTAGATTCATTATCCGGAAAAGACACTTCCAGATTTTATTATACGAAAGATATTTCGTTTCATGTTGCCGGCTATAAATCCAATACAAAGGATAGGATGTACACCATGAAAATCGATACGATTAGTGGCTCTTATTCATCAAAAAAACTTAGTATTAAAGGATTTACATTGAAGCCGCTTTATCCTGAACTGGAATTTTCAAGAAAATACAAGGTTCAAAAGGATCGGTATGACTTAAGTTTTAGCAACATAGAATTTAACGGAATAGATTTTATAAAACTGAATACTGATCAAAAAATTGAAGCAAATTCCATTAAAATCGGGCCCGCCAATGTTGCTGTATTCATGAGCAGAGAATCACCACCTCTCCCAGGCCTGGATAAAGGAAAGAACTATCCACATCTGGCTTTGAAGCGGTTAAACATTCCAATCATTATCGACACTGTAAAACTAAGAAATGTAGATGTTAACTATTCAGAGTATAACCCTGCAAGTAAAAAAACAGGTTCAGTTGAATTTACATCTTTGAAGGGAAATATATACAACGTTACCAATGATAGTTTACGTTTAGTTAAAAAAAATCATGCAATTGCTGATTTGAATACCATGTTAATGGGCACAGGAAAATTGAATGTAAAAATTGATTTTAATCTCACAGCTGATAATGGGGCATTCAGCTATAGCGGTAGCCTGGGAAAATTCGATTTGAAAAATCTCAATTCATTATCAAAAAACTTAGGTTTAATTGAGGTGGAAAGCGGAAATATCCAAAATATAACATTTAAAGCAAATGGAAACCTACGATCGGCCTCTGGCTCGATGACCATGTTGTATAACAATTTAAAAGTTAAATTACTTTCTGATAATATTGACGGCGAAGGCACAAAGCAAAAAGGATTATTATCGTTTCTAGCCAATACTATTCTAGTTAAAGATGAGAACCCAAGTAAGGGCGACCCTGCACGAACCGCTAACATAAGTACAAGGCGAATTAATTCGGGATCGTTTTTCAATTTGATGTGGAAAACCCTATTTGTGGGTATAAAAGATATTGTTGGTGTAGGTATTGTGCCTGAAAAAAACCCTGTTCAACAGCAAAAAGTAATCGCAAAGAAGATAAGAGAACAAAAAAGAGCAGATCGAAAAGAAGCACGGAAAGCCAGAAGGGAGAAAAATTAGGCAACATTTTTTACAATACGATTATAAATGTATATTGCTATGAAAACAAGTCCTTTCGTTAAATGCCTGATACAAAATCAAACAGATATAAGCTTTTAAAATGGATTGCCGCAATATTACTGATTATCCTTATCCTACTTGCAGGATTAGCCTGGTTTTTAAATGTGAAATCGCAGCCGCTACTTTCCAGCCGCATCAAAACACTTTTATATAAATCAACAGATAGCCTTTATACCATTAGTTTTTCTAAAGTTACCACCAATATTTTAACTGGTAGTGCTACCCTTTACAATGTAAAAATTACGCCTGACACCAACCGTTTCAACCAACTGATCACTTTAAAAAGGGCGCCTAACAATCTTTACACCGTTACCCTCAAAAAACTTCAGGTTAAACATTTCCATCCTATTACACTTTATCGGCATCAGAAGCTCCAACTCGAAGAGGTGATTTTCGATAAACCCGAGGTTAGTATGATGAATCGTCAATTTGAATTTAATGAGAACCGGCCACCCAGACCTATAAAATCTCCTTATGGGATGATTTCGCAAAACCTAAAGGAGTTTCGTATCGATAACATTCTTTTCAGAGATGCTAGCTTTAAATATGTCAATAAGAATATACCAAATTCAGTACCTTTTATTATTGATGATTTGAATATTACGCTTAAAGATTTGTTGGTCGATTCAACCTCCGCAGAAGATCCTGATCGCTTTTACCTGCTTAAGGATGTAATCATCAACCTAAAAGATTATACATATCCCACTCCTGATCAGATGTATCATATCAAACTGAACCAACTTGATTTTAAAGCATCGACTGGAAGTTTAAGGATAAATAGATTTGAGGTTAAACCGCTTCATGATGAAATGAAGTTTGGGAAAGTTGCAGGCTATTCTAAAGATCGGTTTCATGTAGAAATGAGCAATATTTCAATCAAAGGAATCGACTTACCCATATACATCAGTAAACAGGAATTCAGAGCCAACGAAATGAATATAGCAAATGGCTTTGTTTCAGTTTTTAACGATAATAGCATGGGGAGCAACCGAAACCCTGCAGATAGCGTTCAGAAACAAGTAGGAAGGTTTCCTCATCAATTGTTGCAATCAATGGGTGTCCCTGTACTTGTTCAAAAAATTAACTTAAAAGATGTTGATGTAAGTTATGCGATTTATAATGCGGAGAGCCAGCAGCGAGGTAAAATTTCATTCGAGAAAACAGCGGGAACTTTTAAAAATGTAACTAATCTCGATAGAATAAAAGCGATAAACCCGAACATGGAAGTGAAGCTAAAAACTTATTTGCTCGGCCAGGGAGAACTTGATTTGGCTTTCAACTTCGATCTGATTGCCAAAGACGGGGCATTTACGTATAAAGGGCAACTACGGACCTTTAATGCCAGAGTTTTAAACCAAATAACGAAACCTTTAGGACTTGTGCGCATCAATAGAGGAATTGTAGATAAGCTTAACTTTAATTTCAAAGCCAATAATGATGGCGCAAAGGGCAATGTTAATTTCTACTACTATGACTTATCAGTAGCGCTAATGAAAAACGATCCCTCTAAAGATCATTTGGTTACCCGTGGGCTGCTTTCTATTTTAGCCAATGCGTTGGTTATCAACTCAGAAAACCCGGATAGGAATGGGAAATTTACCCCAGCGAAAGTAGATTATGAAAGGGTAGAAAACACTTCATTTTTTAACATGATTTGGAAAAGCCTTTTTTTAGGCATTAAAAACAGCGTTGGAATTACCGAAGAAAAGCAACAGGAAATTAAAAAACATATTAAAAATTTTAACGAAATGCGAGAAAATCATCGCATTAGAAAACAAAAAAGGTTACAACGAAGGCAAAAACGGGAAAAGGAAGCCGCTAAAAAGGAAAAGCGCTAAATAGAAAAAATGTCGAACCTTTTTATATCTTTAAATATCTAAACCCAAAAAACTAAATCATGATTATCGCAATTATTCTCGTTATCTTAATCATTATCGGCATTTTCTTTTACAACTCACTAATCGGTAAAAAGAATCAGGTTACTAATGCTTTTTCAGCAATCGATGTAATGCTTAAAAAACGATTTGACCTGATTCCCAACCTAGTAGAGGTGGTAAAGCAATACACCAATTACGAGTCGGAAACCCTTTCTAAAATTGTAGAACTTAGGACTCGGGCTTCTGCCGGTAATATCAGCGATGCTGAAAAAGCACAAATTGACAGTCAGCTAAGTACAAGCGTGAAAGGATTGATGGTTAATGTAGAAAATTATCCTGATCTGAAGGCTAATACCAACTTTATTAATCTTCAAAGTACCTGGGCGGAAAGTGAAGAACAAATTGCTGCTGCCAGAAGATCTTATAATGCTGCTGTTACTGATTACAATAATTCCATTATGATGTTTCCAGGAAGTTTATTTGCCGGAATGTTAAACTTCCATCCAGTTCCGGTGCTTGAAACTGCTGTGGAAGAACGAAAAAATATCAGCGCAAAAGATTTATTTAACAATTAATGCAATTTTCTAGTTTAGCAGGAAATGTAGCCCTTCAAAACATTTTGGCTACCATGGAAGTGGAGCGCAAAAAAATTGCTTCCACCCAAAAAAAAGGTTACTATTTCATCGGAGGTGGCATTTTATTAGGCATAATTGGCTCGGTTTTAGGCTTTCCCATGCCATCGATAATCGCGGGTTTGGCTCCGGTTATTTACGGTGGAATTGTACTTTTTAAAATTAATGATGAATTACAGGCTTATAAACATACCTATAAACGTGATGTAATTAGTGAAGCACTTCGGTTTCTGGATTCGAGCCTGACTATTGCTCCTCAAAATGGAATTGTAGCACATGAGTTTATCCATTCTCAGCTTTTTACAACTGAACCCGATCGATACAAGACTGAAGATTTAGTAAGTGGAAGAGCGGAGAAAACCGCCTTTTACTTTGCGGAAGTTCATGCTGAATACAAAACCGTTACACAAACCAAAAACGGAAGAAAAACAGAATGGCATGATATATTTAAAGGAATCATTTTTGTAGCCGATTTTAACAAAAACTTTAATGGCTCAACCATCGTTCGGCCTAAAGGTTTTGGTAGTGCAATCAGCGCATGGTTTTCTACAAATTTATTTTCTTTTAGTGATAAGGATGTGATCAAACTAGAAAATGTAGATTTCGACAAAACATTTATTACCTACGGCACCGATCAGGTTGAATCTCGTTATTTGTTAACACCAGCAATGATGGAACGCATTCTCAGACTGAATCATAATTCCAAATACTCCATCTCGCTGTCGTTTATTCAATCTAGAATATACATCGGTTTCCCCTTGGATCGAAACTATTTTGAGGCGCCCATCTTTAAATCTTTGCTTAATCCGGATTTACTAAATGAAGATATCTCTACTATCAAATTCATGTATGATATTGTAAAAGAGCTTGATTTGAATACGAGAATATGGGGTAAAAATTAACTCAAATATTTTTTTACAATCCCTTCTAAAGCTTCAATATCAAAAGGTTTGGAGAGATAGCTATCTGCACCCGCTTCATCAGCCAAGGCTGAGATATCGTTATTTGCCGAAAAATAAATCACAGGAATGTGTTTCAAATCAGGATTATTCTTGATGGCCTTAGTTGCCTGTATACCGCCTAAATCGGGAAGCCAATTGTCCATGAAAATAATATCTGGCATATAGGAAGCTACCTGGTTTTCAATATCATTTGCCGTTTCGGAAGTTTTAATTTCATAGCCCGCATCTTCCAAAATGAAAGTACAGAGATCTAAAATATCTCTGTTATCATCAAACACGAACACTTTTTTTGCATCAGCCATAAGTTATCTCCTAAAGGCAGTTAATTTTAATTATTTAGTTTGTTTATAAACGCAGCCATCTCAAAACTATTTAAAACAAGAGCTGTTTTTATCTCATTTAAAGCTTGCTGTGGCATATACGGCATTATAGCGGTATCCGGATTTTGGATAATCACTCTTCCACCCCATTTTTCAACTATCTTTAATCCTTCTACCCCATCAGCGTTTGATCCTGACAATAAAATGCATACCAGTTCATCTTTGAAAACTTCAGCTGCCGATTGAAAAGTAACGTCAATCGATGGTCGTGAATAGTTCACTTTTTCTGAATAATCTAAAGAAATCGTAATGTCTTCTTCAATTAACAGATGATAATCGCCAGGCGTAATGTATACGTTCCCTCTCAAAATTGGCTGCTTTTCTTCCGCCTCATTTACAATCAAATGGGTTCGGCTTTTCAATAAATCCGTTAGCAGTGAGTCGTTCCCCGATTTTCGGTGTGTGACCAAAATAATAGGAAAACTCAAATTACTTTTCAAATCAGGAAAAATTTCCAATAACACATCTAAACTGCCTGCAGATCCACCAATAACCAAAGCACTGCACTTTTCCTCTGCTATAGTTTGCGCCATATTTTTTCTAGTTTAACGCGTTTATACTCTTTTGCCTTGGGCCAAAAATCTAAACTCTCTTTACTGCCCAAAGCCAAATACCCCAGCTTTTCTAAACTATTATCAAAAAGTTGAAACACTTTATGCTGCAATTCCTTATCAAAATAAATCAGTACGTTTCTACACAAAATAAGCTGAAATTCATTAAACGAATGATCAGATACCAGATTATGTGTAGAAAAAATCATTTTACTGCTTAAAGATTCATCAAACTTTGCCAAAGAATAATTTGCGGTATAGTACGATGAAAAATCTTTGGTGCCATCAGAAGCCAAATAATTCTCCGAGTATCCCTTCAAATAATTCAATGGAAACATGCCTTTTTTGGCCTTTTCTAAAACTGAAGGATTGATATCGGTAGCATAGATCAGTGACTTCTGCAACAAATTTAATTCTTTAAGTAAGATTGCCAGCGAATAAGCTTCCTCTCCTGTGGAACAGCCCGCTACCCAGATTCTAATGAACGGATACGTGCCTAACACAGGTAACACATCATGTCTCAGCGATCTGTAAAAGCCTGGATCACGGAACATTTCAGTTACATTTACAGTAATCTCCTCTAAAAAACGTTTGAAATATTGCTTATCACTTTTAACCGCATACCTAAACTCGGCGAAGCTTACAAAGTTGTCAAGGGTATACAATCTGGTTATTCTACGCTTGATAGAGGCATGAGAATACTCCAAAAAATCGTAGCCATGAACTTCCAATACATCGCTTAATAATGCATCAATTTGTTCATTATCTATCGCCTCGCTGATCACTTATTGCGTTACTTTTTCTATTTGGGTTAATAATTCGTCTACGTTTATAGGTTTAGATATGTAGCCAGCTGCACCAGCAGCCAGGCACCTCTCTTTGTCGCCTACCATTGCCTGTGCGGTAACCGCTAAAACAGGTATATTTTGCATTTTATCTGATTTTTTGATCACAGAAATGGCCTGATAACCATCCATTTCTGGCATCATCATGTCCATTAATACAACAGCGACCTTTTCGTTTTCTTCCATAATGGAAAAACCTTCCTGGGCACTTGTGGCAGAGAGACAATCGAAACCTTTGGCCTTTAAAACAGCTTTTAAAGCGAAAATGTTTCTATTATCATCATCAATAATGAGAATTAATTTCTGAGGCATATTTTATTTAAAAAGGTTTAAGCTTTGTGATGATTTTCGTATAACCAAACTCGTAAAAGAGATACTAACTGATCCATATCTACAGGTTTGCTTATATAGTCTGAAGCACCCGCAGCAATACATTTTTCTCTATCGCCCATCATGGCTTTCGCGGTAACCGCTAAAATTGGCAGATTACGGTATTTTATATCTTGCCGAATGGCCGTTGTAGTTTCGTAACCGTCTAACTCAGGCATCATCATATCCATTAAAACGACATCTACTTTCGGGTTTTCCTGAAGCAGCTTTAAGGCTTCTTTACCATCTATCGCCGCCAAAACTTTCATTTGATGTTGCTCCAGTACTTTTGTTAAAGAGAAAATGTTCCTCACATCATCATCAGCAACCAACACCGTTTTGTCTTTTAGTACATCCTGAAGTTCGGTAAATGCTTTTGGTGTTTTCGTTTTTTCGCGACTTTTTTCTTCCACCAAGTGCAAAAATAATCCTGCTTCATCTAAAATTCTTTGGTAAGAATGTGCCGTTTTCACCACGATCGAATCGGCATATTGCTTGATCCGATTTTCTTCACCCTTAGATAAGTTTTTGCCCGTAAAAATGATGATGGGTAAATTTTCCAATCCAGGTGTTTTCTTTACCACTTCCAGTGTATCATAGGCATGTTTATCAGGGATGCCCATATCCAAAATCACGCAGTTTACATCTGATTTGTGCAAGGCAGAAACTCCCTCGCTCACCTGGTTAACAATTTCCGTTTGGATACTAAAATTGCTTAAAAAGTAGCTTAGTGCTTTGGCATGTTGTTCATTTTCTTCCACAATTAACACTTTCTTTGGATGTCTGCTTAATGCATTCTCCAGCTTAGAAAATATCTCTTGCATGTGCTCGAAAGCGAAGGGCTTGTTAATAAAATCGACTGCACCTTTTAACAAACTTTCCTTTTTAACCTGCAGTGAGGACATAATATGCACGGGTATAGGCCTCGTTGTCGGGTCGGATTTTAACTCTTCCATTACTTGCCAACCATCTTTAACTGGCAGTTGAATATCCAATAAAATAGCTTGTGGCTTATACGCTTTTGCCATTTCAATTCCAACATCACCACGTACGGCCACTAATCCTTTATAGTTTCGCTTCCGGGTAAAATCAAGCAGGGTTTTAGCGAACGGCGTATCGTCTTCAACAATTAAAATCACCTTATCTTCAGGCGTAATATTATTCCGATCGTCCTCAATTTCCTGTGGAATATTACTTACCGTTAGATGCTGAATTTTCGGTAGTTCTGGCAAAACTGTAACAGGTTTTTTCCACTGATCTTTTAAAGCTTCAAAGCCCTTGTTCTTATCAATAGGTAAAACCAAAATGAATTCACTTCCTTCGTTTTCCTTACTTTTCAATTCAATGTAACCACCCAGAAGCTTAGCCAGTTCGCGACTAATGGATAAACCCAAACCCGTGCCTCCAAACTTACGTCGGGTAGAACCATCGGCTTGCTGAAAGGCTTCAAACACCATCCCTTGCTTTTCAGGCGCTATGCCCACACCAGTATCTTTAACCTTAAAAATAAGTGCGTTTAAATGTTCATCTTTTTCTATATTAAATTTAACCGAACCTATTGAAGTAAACTTTATTGCGTTTGATAATAAATTCTTTAAAATCTGCTCCAAACGCATTTTATCGGTATTGAAAAATTCGGGTAGATTGCTAGCCCTTTCAATAACAAGTTCTAAAGCTTTATCTTTTGCTAACGGATTAAACAGTGATTGCATGTTCTGTGCAATTTCCTCAATCTTCACATTTGAACGGTCGAGCTCCATTTTTCCGGCCTCGATTTTTGAAAGATCTAAAATTTCATCTATCAAACTCAATAAACCTTGTCCTGAGCTTTGGATTACAGAAGCATATTCCTGATGCTCTTTGTCCATGGCATCATTTTCTGCCATTAATCTCGACAATAATAGAATGGAGTTTAATGGCGTACGCAATTCATGGGACATATTTGCCAAAAACTCCGATTTATACCTTGTGCTCAATTCTAAAGCCTCGGCCTTTTGCTGAATTTCTACATTCCTCTCTTCAATCAGTTCATTTTTCTCTTCCAGTAAACTGCTCCGTTCTTCTAATTCCTGGTTGCTTTGGAGCAATTCTTCTTGTTGTACCCTAAGTTCCTCTTCTGATGCCTGAAGCTTCTGTGCCTGTGCTTCCAATTCAGCATTCATACCTTCCAACTCCCCGTGCTGAACTTGCAACTCTTCAGATTGAGCCTGGGTTTCTTCTAACAATTGCTGTAATTTTTGTCTGTTTTGAGCACCCAATAATGCAGTACCTATATCCGAAAGTACTGAGTTTAAAAATTGCAGTTGCAAATTGCTAAATGCTGTAATGGTACCCAACTCTAATCCACCTATTGAAATTCCATTTCTAATAATAGGCAACACCAACAATTGTGCGGGTTTAATATTTCCTGTCGCGTGTGTAATGGTTAATTCACTTTGTGGTACATCTTCCAACAAAATGCTTTTGCCCGATTTTACAGCTTGTCCGATCAACCCTTGTCCAAGCTCTAAAACTTCTTTAAGGTTTTGTCCTTCTAAAGCGTATTTTCCTTTTAGATGAAGATAACCATCATCTTTGAACAAATAAATTGCACCGATTTGGCTTTTAGTGTAAGTAGCCAATAACTCAATAATATCATCAGCCAAATGAAAAACATCCTTTTCACCAACCATTTTAACATTTAAGTTAGCTACACCAGTTTGCAACCATTCATTTTCTGCGAGCGTATCGAACGATTTTTTCAGCGATGAGGACATGGTATTTAGCGATTCGGAGAGTTCTCCAATATCATCCTGGCTTTGGCTATCAAGCTTAACACCATAATTGCCGTTTGATATTTGGGATGCAATTTCTTTGATAGCTGCAATACGTTTCTCCATTTCGTACTTTTTGCTTTCAATTTCTTCCTGCAACTTTACTCGCTCATCAAAATCAACTGATACTTTTCTATAGAAAAATAAAGTAATTAAAATGGCCAAGGCAGCGGCTATCAAAATTAAAATAGGAGTGTAAGAAGTGAGTTTATTGAGTTCTACAGTGCGTTCCTCTAGTAATCTGCGTTCTTCTTTAACCATGGCGTTCACAGTTTCCCGTGCCTCATCCATGTATACTTTTCCTTGAAACAATACCGTTGGATCTACCGCTCCACCAAGCTCCTTAATCTCAATAGTGGATTTAATAATCCCCATTCTTTTAGTTAAAATATTGCGAAGTCCGGCAACATTTTTCTGCTGTAAAGGGTTATCTTCAGTTGCTTTCTCTACCTTTTTCAGTATCGCCGCTGCAGAATCGCTGGCACCATAATAAGGTGTTAAAAAAACCTTATTCCCTGTAAGTAAATATCCTCTTTGCCCAGTTTCAGCATCTTTTAGGTAAGAGATAATGTTTTCAGCATCCAATATTACCTGATCGCTATGTTTCACCAACTCCGTACTTTTTATCAGGTTGCTGATGCTTACATAGGAAGCCAAAGAACTGATAAAAAGAATAATAAGCGATAAGCCCAGACCTAAACGTAAATTATTTTTAAGGGTAGTTTTCATTCTATAATTTGGAGATGATTAGATTTGATTTTGCAGAATTTCTTCTTCTGTTATTGGAATAATGAAATAGAACTCGGAGCCTTCATCTGGCACGCTATTTACCCCAATAGTACCGCCATGACGTTTAATTATTTCTGCACAAATGTACAGACCAATACCTAAGCCGTTAAACCGATGGCTATTTTCTTCAACCCGGTAAAATTTATCAAATATTTTGTCCTGCTGCTCACTGGAAATGCCTATTCCAAAATCTTTAACTGCCAGGTAAAGCTTCCCGTCGCTAATATTGATAGTTACGTTTACCTGGTTAGTACCTGGCGCGTATTTAATGGCGTTGGTTATAAAATTGATGACTACCTGTTCCAACCGCATTTCATCGCCAAAAATATTTTCGCTGGTTTGGCCAAGCTTGGTAATTTTAAAATCAGGATTAGATTGTTGCAACATTTCAATGGCATTGTTAACCATGTTATCGGCACAGAAGGTTTGCATATTAAACTTCATCTTGCCACTTTCAATCTTCGAAATATCCAATAAATCAACGATCAATTCGTTAAGTTTTTCAAGCTGAACACTGGCTTTTTCCAAGTGGTTTTGAGCCATTTCTTTGTTGTCCTTATTCAAGCTCCGTTGCAATAGTTGGATATAACCTTTCACGCTTGTGAGTGGGGTTTTCAACTCATGGCTGGCAATACTGATAAATTCGTCCTTTTTCTGTTCGGCCTGTTTTCTAAATTCTATCTCTTTTAATAACTCTTCTTGAACCTCATTGAGCTTTCTACTTTGCTCATAAATGCGGTAAAAAGTCTTTATTTTAAGTAAAAGGATATTGATATCAACAGGCTTGATGATATAATCTAATCCCCCACTTAAATATCCTTTGGTTATAAATTTAAGTTCGGTGTTTACTGCCGATAGAAAAATGATTGCAGTGTCTTTTGCCTTGCTAAATCCCGAAATGGCTTCGGCGACTTCAAAACCGTCCATATCTGGCATTTGAACATCCAGAATGATGAGCACATAATTATTTTTTAAAACCTTTTTTAACGCTTCCTCTCCAGATGATGCCGTGTCTACCTCAAAATTATGAGCCTGTAGTACTTTCTGTAACGAAATGAGGTTTTCTGGTCTGTCATCAACTATAAGGATCATCTTTATTAAAACAAATAGGAAGCTAGGATAATTATGTTTGGTTTGGAGACAGCATCTCCTTAACTAGGGACAAACAACAAAGTTTTAAAAAGGTTTTGGGTTTTTAAAATTTTTTTTCGAAAAGGTTTTAAACTACTACAATTAACACTTATTCCTGCTCTCCATTTCAAGTCCCGGTTGAAAAAACCGGGATCTTTTTATTATGATCAGGTTTAGGTGGGCCAATAATTTCAGCTATTAAACTTTCCTTTATCAATAACCTCTAGAGCTGATTAAAAGTATCGCCCTGGTTAAAATCGCCTGTTTCGAAACCTTTTTTAAACCAAAACATACGTTGTTGTGAAGTACCATGAGTAAAAGAATCTGGCTGAACATCTCCAGTGGCTTGCTTCTGTAATTTATCGTCGCCGATAGCATTTGCTGCTGTAAGGGCTTCTTCAATATCACCTTCTTCCAGCTTAAAATCTTTAAGGTTTTGAGCATGATGTGCCCATAATCCAGCAAAGAAATCGGCCTGTAATTCTAATTTTACTGATAAACGGTTATATTCTTTCTCGCTAACCTGACCGCGGGCTTCATCAAGCTTTGCAGAAATGCCCAGCAAATTTTGAACGTGATGGCCAACCTCATGTGCAATTACATAAGCTTGAGCGAAATCGCCAGCAGCACCAAAACGGTTTTTTAAATCATCATAAAATGATAAATCGATGTACACTTTCTGATCGCCGGGGCAGTAAAACGGACCCACGTTCGAACTTGCATTTCCACATGCAGTTTGCACACCATCTCTAAACAACCTCAGCTTTGGATATTCGTATTGTTTTCCCATGGCCTGAAATTCTTTATCCCATACCTGCTCGGTAGATTCTAACACGCCAGAAACGAAAACCGCCTGTGGATCATTTGCCGGAACGCCTTGCTTAACTTCTTCTGTACCTTGTGAAGTTGGAAGCTGGCTCACTACACCACTTAAGTCCTTCCCGAAAATTAAACCGAGTATAACTACAACGATACCGATACCTCCGCCAAGAATGGTTTTACCACCACCTCCGCTTCTACCATCTTCCATGTTGCTGCTACCTTTTCCGAACCACTGCATATTTTTAAATTTTTGATTTTATGAATAACCTTAAACCATAGTTAATTGTTAGACTAAAGTAGAAATTATTTTCCTGATTTATTCTTTTAGGTTTTGATGGAATAAAAAAGCCAGAAATTTCTCCCTGGCTTACACATCGTATCTTTTAATCTAGTTACTAAACACTGCAATTGCTTTTGCAATTCTAGCCTTAGTTTCTTCTACACCCAACAGTACAGCAATATCAAAAACACCAGGACCAAACTTACCACCAACCAACATTACACGGAATGGCAACATCAGTTCGCCAGGCTTAAAACCTTTTTCTTCAGCCAATGCTTTAAAAGCTACTTCTTCACTAGCAGCATCAGTTAAAGCCAGTTTTTCTGCAAAAGCATTAAAGAATTCAGCTTTTTCTGGAGTCCATTTTGGTTTAACTGCTTGCTCATCGTATTGGCTCGGGGCAGCAAAAAAATATCCGCTTTGCGCCACAAAATCAGGCAACAGTGTACAACGATCTTTAATTAAATCGATAATCGTATTTAAAAAATGATCATCCTGAACTTCAATGCCCGCTTTTTGCAGCTCAGCTTTAACTGGTAACTGTAAACTGGCCACAGGCGACTGCTTGATCCATTCGTGATTGTACCATTTGGCCTTTTCGAAATCGAACTTCGCTCCTGCTTTACTTATTCTCTCTATCGAAAATTTTTCTTCCAATTCTTTTAACGAGAAAAGCTCCTGATCTGTGCCGTCATTCCAGCCTAATAAAGCCAGCATATTAACGAAAGCCTCTGGCAGGAAACCCATCTCTTTAAAACCTTTGGTTACATCGCCAGTTTTAGGGTCCGTCCAGTTCATAGCATACACCGGGAAACCTAAACGGTCGCCATCGCGTTTGCTTAATTTTCCATGTCCATCTGGCTTAAGGATTAAAGGTAAATGGGCCCAAGCTGGCATATCAGCTTCCCAACCTAAATATTTCCACAGCAAAATATGAATTGGTGCCGATGGTAACCATTCTTCGCCACGAAAAGCGTGAGAAATTTCCATCGCTTTATCATCTACCACAACCGCCAAATGATACGTCGGCATACCATCTGCTTTTAATAAAACTTTATCATCAACCAATGAAGTTTCAAAACTTACATCACCCCGAATTAAATCATTAAAATGAACAATTTCATCTTCAGGCACCTTTAGTCTAATCACATGAGGCGTTTTTGAAGCCAATAGATCTTCAACCTCACTAATGGTTAAGGTTAATGAATTGCGCATTTGCATCCGGGTAGCCTGCCCATATTGGAAGTTTAGAAGCTCTTTCCGTTTCGCCTCCAGTTCTTCAGGAGTATCAAAGGCGTAATAGGCATAGCCATCGCTAATTAATTGTTCGGCAAACTTTCTATAGCTTGGTTTGCGCTCGCTCTGGCGGTAAGGTCCATAAACTCCAGGATTCTGCGGACTTTCATCTGGAGCAATGCCACACCAGTTTAAACAATCAACGATATACTGTTCTGCACCTTCTACAAAACGATTCTGATCGGTATCTTCTACCCGAAGCACGAAGGTTCCATGATTCTTTTTTGCGAACAAATAATTAAACAACGCCGTACGTACACCGCCTAAATGCAGTCCTCCGGTTGGGCTTGGGGCAAATCTAACTCTAACTTTCTTATCCATCATTGGCTTGTTGAGCGGTTGGCGTTAAGCGATTAGCGGTTCAAACGCTTATCGCCATACGCAAAACGCATGACGGTACAAAGATACAGTTTTTGCGAATTTTTCGTTTTGTTATTGTAATTTGCCCATCTAAAGCATGAACCCTTATCAAAAGAAACGCCGCTGGAAGTTTTTCCTCCTCATATTTGCCATTCTAATCGGCATTGCTTCAGTGTTTTACACCGATTCTTTTGTGAAAAAAATGGAACGTGAGGAAGCAAATCAGTTTCAACTTTGGGTGAAGGTTACTGAGCGGTCAATGTTACTCATGGATAATGATGACTTTAGAGTTGTTGTGGAAAGCGTAAGAAACAATAATAAATTACCTGTGATCGTAGCCGATTCTGCTGATTTTATCTCTGCTTATTTCGGACTTGATAGCACCAAAACCTTTTATCCTGGTAATGATAAACTGGTTTACGATAGTTTATATTTTGTAAGACAATTGGCTCAAATGAAACGTCAGCATAAGCCAGAGACCATGAATATTTTTGGAGACAAAAAGTTGGTTTACTACAAAGATTCATTTATCCTCACACAGCTTCGATATTTCCCTTACATCCAAATGGGTGTAATTTTTCTTTTCCTGTTAACCGCTTATACCGCCTTTAGCTCTGCCCGAAAAGACGAGCAAGATCATGTTTGGGTAGGCTTAGCAAAGGAAACTGCTCACCAGCTCGGCACCCCCATATCCTCGCTCATGGCATGGGTCGAATTAATGAAATCCAAATTTGATGCAGAAGACGACCCGCTCATTGCTGAGATGGAAAATGATATCAAACGACTGGAAATTATTACCGACCGTTTCTCTAAGATTGGATCGAAACCTATACTGGAGGATCATACTGTTTACATCGTAATCAGCGACTTTATCAGGTATTTCAAAGTCAGGACATCCGATAAAGTGAAATTTAGTATTACCGGCGACGAACAGGTAAGAGCCTTATTGAATGTGCCACTGTTTGATTGGGTGATTGAAAACCTCTTGAAAAATGCAGCTAATGCCATTGAAAATGAAGGATCGATTTCGGTAAATATAATCGAGAACCTGGCAAAAGAACAGGTTTTTATCGATGTTACGGATAGTGGAAAAGGTATTCCACGGTCGAAATTTGATGCCGTTTTCCAACCGGGTTATACCACTCGTAAACGTGGCTGGGGACTTGGTTTATCACTTACTAAAAGGATTGTTGAGAATTACCATAGCGGCGAAATTTTTGTAAAAGAATCTGAGCTCGGCAAAGGAACAACCTTCAGAATTATTTTAAAAAGCAGTTTAAGATATGAACCGACCACAACCTAACGAATACCCTGCCTGGGGCGAAACCTATATCAGCAAAGTGAATGGCGATATTATTGACGTTTTAGAAGAACAGGTTTTCACCATACCAGCTTTGTTCGAAAGAAATAAAAACAACGAAAATTTTGCTTACGCCGATGGCAAGTGGACGGTAAAAGAAATGCTTGGCCATATTATAGATTGCGAAAGGATTTTTGTTTACCGGATGACCGCTTTCGCCAGAAATGAAGCGCAGCAATTACCGGGTTTTGACGAAGATGAATACGTAGCAAATGCCCGCTTCGATGAACGCAACTATGAAGACATGATCGAAGAGTTTTCTGCTTTAAGAAAAGCGAACCTTTACTTTTTCAAAAGCTTAAACGATACAGAATTGAACAGAAAGGGAATTGCCTCAACCAGAGAAATCAGTGTAAAATCGATCTTATTTATAGCTGCCGGTCATATTATTCATCATGTTGGAGTTTTAGCAGAACGTTATGAAGTGGTTTAGAGATTTTACCGTTGAGGAACTGAATGGCCGACCAAAAAACCATATTGGTGCATTGTTGGGTATCGAATTTACCAAAATTGGTGATGATTTTATCGAGGGGACGATGCCTGTTGATGAACGCACACACCAGCCTGCAGGAATTTTACATGGTGGAGCATCGGTTGTTTTGGCAGAAACATTAGGAAGTATCGCATCTTACATGCTTATTGATCCTGAAAAGTACGTTGCCGTGGGGTTAGAGGTAAATGCAAATCACTTGCGCCCTTTAAAAAGCGGTTTGGTTAAAGGTATGTGTACGCCCATTCATATTGGTGCCAAAACCCATATTTGGGATATTAAGCTTTTTAACGATCGCGGTAAAATGAGCTGTATCAGCAGACTCACTGTTGCGGTAATAAATAAACCGACTTAGTTAATCAGTTTCCTGTAGGTAATTATTAGGCGAAACGTTTGCAAAAGATGCAATTTATGTTTGCTATAAACAGATTGATAATAATTTGTCGTGGATTATTTCAAGAAAAATCTACGAAAACCCGTGTAATCTGCGGGAGAAAAAAATATGGCTTAAGATATTGCTGCCAAAAAAAAGCTCCCGCTGATCTCACAGATTCACGCAGAACAAAATCTGCAAAATTCAGCGTATCTGCGGGAGAAAAACTTTTAGCAATAAATTACTTAGAAGCTTCCTGATCTAACCATTTCTTCTCGATGACGTATGAAATGATTAAACCTAAGCCGCCGAAGATTCCGATGCAGCCAAAATAAATGGCCACCGACTGGCTGATTTCACCATTTGTCATATCGCTGCCGAAAACGCCTCTAACGGTAAATAAAGCAACTAATAATCCTACACCTAAACCCATAAAAAGCAAACCAAATTTTAAACTCAAAAATGGTTTTGGGGTGGCCCGTTGTACGCCTGGATCGATTCCTCTTTCGATCATGGCCATTTTTTCTTTGTTTGATAAATAGCGGATTCCGAATATCATCGCGAATGCGCCTAAAAAAAGTGAAATTGGAACTAATATACCTAGCATGGTGTTGTATTTTAAATGTTAATAATTTATTTATCTTTTACTGAACCGTGTTCTGTGCATTATGACTACATAAATTTTAATCAGGTTACAGGCTTGCCCAAAAAAAATTATAGCTTTATTTAATTACTTCACGATTTGCAAGAGAAATTAAAAAATATCAAATTATTTAGTGTACTAGGCGATGATGCTTTATCCTTGCTGGCTAATTATTTCAAGGTAGTCAATCATAAAAAAGGCACTATTTTAATCCACGCAGAAAAAGTTGAACCTTATTTTTACATTTTAGAAACTGGAATTGCCAGAGCATATTCTGATGGGGAAAACCAACAAATCACTTTCTGGTTTG
Source organism: Pedobacter sp. MC2016-05 (assembly GCF_026239735.1). GTDB lineage: Bacteria > Bacteroidota > Bacteroidia > Sphingobacteriales > Sphingobacteriaceae > Pedobacter. Next base: position 309,866 of record NZ_JAPIVT010000001.1, on the reverse strand, counting down.
GGCAAGCTGGTGATGTGTTGCTTTCGTATAATAGTTACATTAACAATAAACCTGGCTATGAAAATATCGAACTTTTAGAGGATTCGGTTTTATATCAAATTCATCTCCACGATTTATTTGAGCTTTATAACCAACATTTAGCGCTTGCTAATTGGGGTAGAAAAATTGCTGAAAGAGAATTAATTGCTACTGAGAATAGATTAATCGACCGGTCGTTTAAAGATGCCAAAGAAAGATATCGGGATTTTATTGTTCAATCTCCAAATCTGATTAAAAGAGTAGCCTTGAAACATATTGCTTCTTATTTAGGCGTAACGCAGGTTACCTTAAGCAGAATTAGATCGGCCTGCAAATAAATCTATTTTTTAACATTTGTAAAATGTAGACGAAGCAAGGTATTGTACTTTTGCCGAAACAATCATTACGTTATGAACTGGATCATTTTAATTATTGCCGGCCTTTTCGAAGTTGGCTTTACTACCTGCTTAAAGCTCTCGAATAATTTCTCGAATATTAAATGGAGTATCGCTTTTTTCGTTTGTATAACTTTAAGTTTTGTTTTACTTAATAAAGCCACTCAAACGCTGCCTATGGGTACGGCGTATGCAGTTTGGACCGGAATTGGCGCTGTTGGAACGGTACTTATCGGCATTATTTATTTCAATGAGCCTGCAACCTTCTGGCGGATATTCTTCATTTGTACCTTAATTGGATCTATCGCAGGGTTGAAGTTTTTTGCATCGCACTAAGTGGGTACGGGTTACCTGTTAAAGGTTACCGGGCTGGGTGGTTATGCGTTCAAAGTTGAATGTTAAAAGTTAAAAGGCTGGGTGTATACCTGGGTCGTTAGGCGTTGAGAGTTGAATGTTAAGGGGCTGGATACATAGTTGGGTGGCTATGCGTTGAGGTTTGAATGTTAAAAGTTACAAGGCTGTGTGAAAAGACTTTTATAAATGATAGCCACTGCGCCCAACTTGCAACCCGTAACACATAACCGGTAACTGGCAACTGATAACTCATAACTTTTTCTAATCTCTGTAACCTCGCCATCATGAATGTAGTCTTACATTCAAATATGGAACAAACACTTACAGATTTGGTGCTGATTCAAAATGTGTTGAACGGAGATTCCGCTCAATATGCTTTGTTGGTAAAACGGCATCAACGATTTGTGTTTACGCTTGCTTTACGATTTGCAAAAAACAGGGAAGATGCAGAAGAAATTGCCCAGGATTGTTTTATTAAAGCCTATAAAGCACTAGGAACCTTTAAACAAACGGCAAAATTTAGCACCTGGCTGTACACCATTACTTATACAACAGCCATGACTTTCTTGCGCAAAAAGCGATTGGACACTTCTTCGATTAACGATGAAGAAACCTTTTTGCAATTGGAAAACCATATCTCGAGCTTCAATTCAAATGGATACGAAAAGCAAGACAGTCATAAATTTTTGAACCAGGCCATACAGTTGCTGTTGCCGGATGACGCGGCAATTATAACGATGTTTTACCAGGGAGAACAAAGTCTGGAGGAGATTGGCGAAGCTTTACATATGGAGGCCAATACAATCAAAGTGAAATTGCATCGGGCGAGGCAAAGGCTAAAAGAAAAATTACAATATTTGTTACATGATGAAGTAAAGGAGTTACTATGAACACAATAGAACAACAGCTTTGGGATTACATTGATGGGAATTTGGATGCTACCGAAGCTAAATCGATCGAAGAAAAAATTAGAACAAGTGCCGAAATCAAACTTCAATATGAAGAATTATTAAGTTTGAATATAGCTTTTGGTAAAATTGAGCTTGACGAACCTTCGATGTCGTTTACCAGAAATGTGATCGAAAGTATATCCTTAGCGCCGGCTCCGGTTGCCTTAAAAACGAAAGTGAACACCCGTATTATTTACGGCATTGGGGGTTTCTTTATTTTATCTTTGGTGGCGCTTTTTGGCTATGCCCTTTTTAACCTAGATTTTAAAACTACTGACTTCGACTTGAAATTAAATGCTGATTTTAACTGGGAGAAGTACATCAGTCCAACAGTACTTTATATTTTTCTCTTTGCTGATTTAGTTATCGGGTTGATTTTTATGGATTATTTGTTGAGGAAAAAGATGACTCATAAATAAATCTGCTTCGCAGAAATCGAATGTTCTACGCAGCAATATGCTGGCTGGATCTGTATAAATCTGCGAGAGCTCCGTTAGGCTAATCTTTTCAAAATTTCTAGTCCTTCGGGCCATTCGCCAAAGCCAGAAACCGCATTGATATGACCCGCTTCTCCGATATTGATAAATTCGCTTGCCCAATGCGCCGCAAAAAACTGAGCCCTTTCCAGGCTTACCCATTCATCATTTGAACTGGCCACCACAATGGTTTTGAAATTTATTTTATCTACCGGAACACGATCGAAACCTACCGTTGGGAAATTGTAGCGTGGTGCCTCAAGATCGCTCGGCGCAACCAGCAAAGCTCCTTTAATTACTTTTTTATATTTCTTGGCCCAATTGGCAATGGCAGTACAACCGAGGCTATGTCCGATCAAAATCACTGTAGATAAATCGTATTCTGATAGCGTTGATTCAATTTTTTCAATCCAGTCTTTTGAAGCCGGCGCATCCCATTCTTCCTGGTTAATCCGACAAAAATTATTGCCCGAATTTTCGAAATGTGTTTGCCAGTGGTCAGGGCCAGAATTGCCCAAACCAGGGATATTGAAGTAATTCGTCATAATGGAGATTAGTCAGAGAGAAATCCTAAATTTTCAAAATAAAAAAAAGCCCCGATTTATGCAATCAGGGCTTCAATGTAAATATGATAGTTAATTAAATTACTTTCACATTAACGGCATTTAAGCCTTTTTTACCGTTAGCAACTTCGTACTGTACTTTGTCGTTTTCACGGATTTCGTCGATAAGACCTGTTGAATGAACAAAAATTTCGCTATCGCCATTCGCAGGTACGATAAAGCCAAAACCTTTAGTTACATTGAAGAATTTTACTGTGCCTTCTTGCATTGTATTAAATATTAAAATTAAGTCTGCAAGGTAAGTTTTAATTTTTAAAATCAAAATAAATTTTAACATTTTTTTAACGTTAAAATTTTGTAAACAGCAGATTACTAAGGCTTTTTAATTGCCTTCCCAACAATCATCACCGTAATTTCGCTATTGTGCGGAATTCCAAGCGTTGTTCCCGGAGCCACATCAAACAGATTTCTGATGTAGATATCTGCCACGCCCTGCATCATTCTTTTCTTAGGTTCTGCAGCTTCGGGTAGCACCCCGTTTACCGACAAAATTTTTAGTGTTCCGGTATAATCCACCACTGCCAAACACTCATAAGCAAAATCCTTATAAGCCCGATTGACCTCTATCCGATATCTCGGAAAAATATAATCATAAGCAGAAGTCCTCTTTTGTAATTTATCCACGCTGCTAAACTTTTCTACTTTAACGATTTTACTTTTGGGCAGAAACTGAACCGGCTCTGTAGCCGCGAATGCAGTTGTATCGGTGCGGTTTACTTCTGCAGCTCTTTTTTCGATATAAATTGTATCTGCCTTTGTAGGTCGTTGCAGAATTTCCGGGGTGGTTTTAAGCTTATTTTTGATGTAATTCTGCGCATAAAAAGTCATGTTTACATCCGATCGAATATCATCAGCTATTTCCTTTCCATCTACCTGCACGCGTTGGAATACCAAACTATCTTTACTGATGTGTTTTACTTTGAAAAATTCTTCTGCGAAGTTGTACACATTGCCATGATCGTATTGCAGGTAAAAGTTTTGCATACGCTGTTTTTGCGGGCTCCAGGCCGACATCGTATCTTCAGAAACTACCTCAATAATCCAGGAAGGTTTTTGCATAAATCCTTGCTCATTAAACGATAACCCATTACTAAAACGGCGTTTTACTTCCTCATAACGAATTCCCTTTACGGGCGCAAATTCAAAATCCCTCAAGCTGGCATCATTTTTTTTGTTTTTATTGCTACAAGCAGAGAGTAACAATATTAAAAAAAAGACTTGTATCGTATTTTTAATCATGTAAAGGCTAAAATAACTATTTCTTTTTTACTAAAACCACGTTGGCTACCTTACGCTGGCCTTCATGGTCCCACTTCTTATTATCAGTTGGATAATTTATCACACCGCTATCAGGCATTCCAGCTACCCATAAAGTTGTAGATCCTCCACCATCAAAATTGATGGCACTTTCGCAGCCCAACCATTTCATCAGTTTACCTAACTCATGCAAACTCATGCCGGCCGATTTTTCGTTACGCCCATCTACTGTTAACAAAATTATTCTTCCGTTCGGCTTAACACCCAAACAGGTACGTGGGTGGCGCAGACGGGTAAACGAGGTCGTATCTAAAAGCTCATCAACATCATTGTAAGTTAATAACGGTCCGTTGAGCATGATGTTTTGTTCCATTAATTTTGTTTCCCAGTCTGCTGTTCCATCCCATTTTTTAATTGAAATTTTCCCGTTATCAATCACCACAGCTGCTTGCTGATGCCTTGCCCTATTCCCTTCTTTATCCAAACGATTGGTATTGATAATGTTACCCTTCACTTTAACAAAATCTACTGAACCTCCGTTTTTCACATCGAAAAAATTTCCGTTCACAGCTGCAATCGCGGTATCACGAATACCAAAATTACTGGTGGTAATTAATTCCCTTTCTTCAGCACCTAAAGCAAAAACGGCTTTTCTTCCTGTATTTTTAATCTCGAGAAATGAAATATTTTCATTTGCTGCAAAGAGGTTTTTTTGATCAAAATGATGACGAAACAATCGAACCTGTTTGGCAACACGTGTTCTTTGCCATTTGGTTTTAACAACTGTTGCCGAATCTACATTTTGTGCGTAAGTAAAAAATGCAATCGATGTGATCAGGATGAGAGAAAATAATTTTTTAAGCATGGATTTAGGATTTGCTATAAAATTAAAAAAAAGGGAGTAAACCTTAATGGGCTTACTCCGTTTTTAAATTTAGGAATGGTTTGAATAATTAAGTGTTCAGATGATCGGCTTGAAACCTTCCAACTTTTAAACATTTTAACACTCCAACCCATCTATTTATTTCTTCGGATCTAAAATATCTTTAATTCGAACAGTCAGATCATCGTAATGCGCCTTTGCAATAGCATCTCCAGCTACCGAACGGGCTTTTGTTGTAGCCTGTAAAGCTTTTAATTCTGCTCTCACTAAAGGTCGAATATCTGATAAACTCACATTGATTGGCGTTAACCCATAACTTGCAGCAGCTTCAACTGGGAAACCTGCAGGCAATTCCGATTCAGTTGTCATTAAATAGCCTAAACGATCTACATATGCTCTTTGTAGATTACGTTTAAACGCATCTGGTCTGCCTGCGGCGAAAACAGAAGTTTTAATATCCTTAAATAACTCAGGCAAGGTGTAAGCTTTTGCAGTGCCGTTTTTAGTTTCGTTATCTAATAAACGGGCAATTCGTGGTGCCGCTAAAAGATTAACCAAAGTGTTGGCCTGCACTGCTTTGATTCTATTTAAAAGTGTACCGTTATCAAATTTACTCAATTGATCATTGTTAATTAACCAAAGCGGGGTAGTAAACAATTGTTGATTAAAAAATGAAACAGCTTCTTTTTGTTTTGCTTTTGATAAGTAACTATAGACCGGACCAGTTTGATCATAGGTTTTAAAGTTTTCGCTCATCCCACCAACATTGGTAAGTACGTGGCCCATGTAGCGGTTATATTGACCAACAATTTCAGTATAGATTTCTTTCAAATCGCTGTAGTCTTTACCTTTTTGGTAGGTCCATTTTTCTACGTTTGGAAGAATGCGTTTTAAGTTTGCAATGCCATAAGTACTTGCTTTCATCGCATTATCACCCAAATCTTCGCTTTGCAAACGAGGATCTAGCGATGTACCTTGTCTACCATAAAAATAAAGCGGGTTACCCGCATTTTTTAAAGTCCATTGGTTTAAGATTTCCTTTTCCTGCTGGGCAGTTTTGTTTCCTGGAATCCAGGAGTAACCCCATTTAATTGACCATTTATCATATTCACCAATTTGTGGATGCATTTTGGTTACACCATCTCCAGGTTGAGCAATATAATTGAAACGGGCATAATCCATAATAGAAGGTGCTGTTCCATGTTTATCGGTAAACGCTTTCGAACGTAACGAATCTACCGGGTAAGCGTAACTAGAACCGAAGTTATGTGGCAAACCTAGTGTATGGCCAATTTCGTGCGACGAAACGAAGCGGATTAATTCTCCCATTTGCGCATCAGAAAACTTAGCTTTACGAACTTCAGGGTTAATGGCTGCCGTTTGAACGAAGTACCAGTTGCGTAATAAACTCATCACGTTGTGATACCAACCAATGTGTGTTTCTAAAATTTGGCCCGTACGCGGATCGCTTACATGCGGTCCGTATGCGTTTGGAATATCAGAAGCAAAGTAACGGACTACCGAATACCGCGAGTCTTCTACACTAAACTGCGGATCTTCTTGAGGTGTAGGCGCTTGTTTACCAAAAATAGCGTTTTTGAAACCTGCCGCTTCAAAAGCCACTTGCCAATCGTTAATTCCCTGAATTAAAAATGGAACCCATTTTTTCGGCGTAGCCGGATCGATATAAATGATGATGGGTTTAACAGGCTCCACCAATTCGCCTCTTTTATAAGCCGCTGTATCTTTTGGAACCAAATTCCAACGGTGAATGTAAGCCGTACGTTCTGCCTTTTGTGCATCGGTACCGTAGTCAATTTGAGATTGACCGAAGTAGCCCACCCGACTATCCATAATTCTAGCTTTCACAGGGATTTTCGGCAACAATAACATCGAAGTATTAAATTCGAAAGTTACCGCTCCGTTGCTGTTATCAGTTGGAGATTCTGCAGCACGATAAGTTTTAGCCGTTTTAACTTCGATATTTATCGGAAAGGTTTTTACGGTATCGATATAAGAACGAGTGGCATCATAAGTAATCACTTTGTAAGCTTTGCGGATTTGATCGGTAGCACCAATCGCCATAATATCGCCGTTATAAAAGTCAGTTACATCGATTACGATACCCGTAGTATCTTTATTGTATGCCTTGATTTCGAAGCTTGCAAGAATCTGCGCCAAATTAGAGTTTTGCACCGACTCGTACATATCGCTAGTCGAATCTGCCTTTGTAGCATAACTTGGTACGCGGATGTAAACCTGTTTCCCTCTACGTTCCCATTTCCAAACCTGCTCGTTTAATTCTTCACCACCGTATTGCTGGTTGCCTACTTTAATACCCACAGGCGCTTTTGCCAATCGCGTAACTACCAGCATTTCACGGTTGATAATTGAATCTGGTATTTCGAAATACCATTTATCATCCACTTTGTGTGTTTTGAATAATCCGTTAGTGGTTCTGGCTTTTGATGTAATGACCTCTGAGTAGGGTTTAATTCCTTCTTTTTTGGGTGCCGCAGCAGCTGCTGCCGGGGTTGCAGGGCTAGTTGTGCCCTTTTTCGGTTTTTTTTGTGCTTGTGCTGAATCAATACCAGCTAAACCAAGCACCATAATACCAGCTAATGCCAGTACTTTCACTTGTTTCTTCATTTATATGTTTATAAGATCTTTATGATAATAAGAGCCCGAAGTTATAGCCTTGTTACCTGATTAATATTGTGTAACTATAAAATTACTAATAGGTTAAATCCTTTTTTCAAGCCTGACCACTTTAAAGAAAACTTTGCTGTCGCGATAAACCTCTAATATGACTGTTTTATCGGCTTTAGATTTGAACATCTCCGTCAGATCGTTTAAAGTATAGGCATTGATGGATTTGAAATTTACGCCAATAATTTCATCGTACGGGCATAATCCTGCTTTTTCGGCTGGCGACCCTTCATCAATTTCGCCAACAATCACCCTCTTATACTCTGCCTGATCCAGATAAATTACCATGCCCACCATGTCATGCTGGAAAGGAACTCTAGCCAGGCTATTTGGTTTCAGGTACATAAACTTATCCTGGTAATTTAGCTGTACATCGAATTTCCGTAGCATTTCAGCACCTAGGTTTCCATTGCGAAAAGTTAAGTCAATCTTTTTTGAAATGGATTCAAAATCCGGGAAACCCGATACTACATCATTAAAAATATGACCCCCCAAATAAAAAGTGCTAATCCTACCCATATAACCCTTTATTTGTCCGCTCAGGCTCATCCCTAAATTCGCCTTAATAGTTTTCTCCGGCAGCGGGAAAGCACCTCCGTTTAACATTTCCATTGATAAAGCATGACTGGCCCCGGTATCCATCAGTAACCGCGTACTTACTTTTCCCTTATCAGGAATGTCCAGTTGAACATCCACATAAGGCTTTAAGTTCTCAATAAATATCGGCACCCTGGTGCCTCTATATTTTATCTTCCTGCTTACATCGCTAAATATGATTCTATTCTCGCTATAACGAATATCAACAATAAAACTATTGAAGAAACTAAAGCCAATTAAACCGTAAATTTTAATCCCTAAATGACCAGATAGATTGAACAAATCTTCTTTAAGTATAGCTGTGGGGATATGATTAACTTTGGCGCTTCCTATTTTAGCCGTGCTATTTTGCGATACATAGGCGTCAACCGTTTCCAACCCCAAGCCCGATAATTTAATTTTTCGCATTAGACCAAAATTTAAAGTATCAATAATTGATGGGTCGGTGATGATCATTGGCCCTACACCGGTATCTAGCACGAAATTATAGGGTCCTTTTTCATTTACAAAAACTGGAATGATCATCAAGTTTCTGATGCACTTAAACTGAATAGATTGCTTTTGCTTATTTCCAGGAAAGGTAAATTCTTGCGCCTTTGAATGCAAACCGAAAAAAATAAATGCAACACAAATGGCGAATTTGCGGATATCAAAATAGATAACAGAAGCATATTTGGTTAACATTAAATTAAATTTAATAAATTAGTTGGTAATTATCATTTCTAAACTTTCAGCATGCCTATTTATAAAATCCATTCTCAGCTCCTTACACTTTCTCTTGCGTGTGTATTGGTAATTTCCAGTTGCTCTACCAATAAAATGGTTGCCAAAAAAGTAGCTAAAGAATTCAAAAATTCGACGGTGATAAAGCCGTACCAAGTGGGCTTTGCGCTTTATAACATGGACGATAAAAAGATGATTTATGAGAAAGACGCAGATAAATACTTCTCGCCAGCATCTAATACCAAGCTTTATACTTTTTTTGCCAGTTTAAAAATGTTGCCAGAGCAAATGCCGGCTTTGAAATACATTGAACGTAACGACTCCTTAATTTTCTGGGGCACCGGCGACCCATCGTTTCTGCAATTTGCTGTTAAAGATAAATCGGCATACAATTTCCTTCAAGCATCGAATAAAAAACTATTTTTTGCACCTGGTAGATATTCCGGGACTTTTTTTGGCGATGGCTGGAGTTGGGATGACTACGATTATTATTATCAACCCGAAATTACAGAAATGCCTATAATGGATAATATGGTTACTTCCACCTATCAATCTCCCGGTAAAATCAATATTTCGCCAAAGGTTTTTGCACATTGCTTCGAGGTAGATTCGAGCAAAACCACCGGCGGCTTCCAGGTAACCAGAGATTTTTTAACCAACCATTTCCGCTATCCTTTAGTTGAGGTGAAGCCCAATTACAATCAGCAAAACCCTTACAAAACCAGCGTTCAAACAACCGTGGAGGTACTTTCGGATACACTACATAAAAGTGTTGGCGTTGTAAAAATGAAAATCCCTGCAAATGCAAAAACACTTCCAGGCGCCAAACGCGATTCCGTTTTAAAGCACATGATGTTACCAAGCGATAATTTTATTGCCGAACATTTATTATTGGTTTGCTCCAATCAAATTAGCGACACTTTAAGCACCACAAAAGCCATTCAGCATATCACTAAAAACTATTTATCTTTTTTGCCAGATAAGGTAAAATGGGCTGATGGATCTGGCCTGTCCCGTCAGAATTTATTTACCCCACGAGATAATATTTATTTACTCGATTCCATTTATCACCTGGTAAATAACAGAGAAAAACTTTTTGATATGCTCCCGGCTGGAGGAAAAAGCGGAACACTCAGAAATGCCTATCCTAAAACTGATCAGCCTTTTGTTTATGGCAAAACCGGATCATTAGGTGGCGTTCACAATCAAAGTGGTTATGTGCTCACTAAAAAAGGTAAAACGTATATCTATTCTTTTATGAATAATAATTTTATTAATCCTACTAGCGAAGTAAGGGCAGAAATGGTCAGAATAATGACTTATATCCATGAAAACTTTTAATCCAAAGCCTAAGAAAATTAAATTGGTGCAGAATATATAAGCCTTAATAAACCGCTAATCCTATGAGAAAAATCTACTTATTGCTAGGCGTCGCATTGTTGCTTGGAATTAGCTCCTGCAAAAAAAGTGAGGGTGTTGTTGAACCGCCTACACCGATAGACCCGACTGTCCCTACAACACCTTATATTGCTGACAACAGTTTTAAAGTTGTAGCCTATTTTCCAAGCTATCGCGATCCAAATGGAATTGCTGATGCAAAATATAAAATGATTACGCATTTATTTTATGCTTTCCTAAATCCAAATACGGATGGATCTTTAGCCACTTTGGAACAAGCCTCACGATTTTCGGCGGTAATGCAGAAAGCAAAAGCAAATGGTGTTAAAACAGGCATTTCAGTTTCGGGCACCCGCAGCATTTTCATTGAAATGGCTACTTCAGTAACAGCGAGAAAGCTTTTTGTAAAGAACGTTCTAGCCTTTGCCCGAACCAATAACCTTGATGGCGTAGATATGGATTGGGAATATCCAAGTACCGCAGATGGATCTGCAGATAATTATGTGTTATTGATGAAAGAACTTTCTGATTCGCTGCACAAATATCACAAGTTTTTAAGTGCTGCCATAACTCCCGGAGTTTATGCCGGCAGCATCCGCGATGGATTAAAAAACGAGGTTTTTCCTACTGTTGATTTCTTCAACATCATGGTCTATGATGGCGTCGGTTGGGACAAGAATGAACCCATTCAACATGCTTCTTACAACATGGCGGTGGCCAGCTTAAATTATTGGATGGGTACACGTGGTATGCCAAAAGAAAAGGCAGTTTTAGGAATTCCTGCCTATGGAAAAAATGCCTCAAATGCTTCAAAAGCTTACCGGGATTTTGTAGCTGCCAATGCTGATGTTAATTTGGATTATGCTACAATTGATAATGTTCAGTATTATTATAATGGCCTAATGACTACGAAGAAAAAAGCCAAACTCGCAAAAGAAACTGCCAATGGCATAATGTTTTGGGAATTCTATCATGATGACAACGGCAACAAATCAATTATTAGAGCAGCCAATGATGAATTGGGCAGAAATTACAATTAATAAATGAATACCAATTTCAGATCGGTTAAGGGGCCATTCTCTAATAAAATTACCATTGATGGAGAATCCTATCTTTATTTCGGCGGAACGGCTTATCTCGGCATTCCACAAAATCAGGACTTTATTGATTTATATATCGAAGGCATTAAGAAATTCGGTTTGAATAACGGCACCAGCCGGAGTAATAATATTCAATTGGGCATTTATGAAGTAGGGGAATGTGAAGCTGCCCGGCGATTTTGTGCTGAAGATGCCTTAATTACATCCAGCGGTTATTTGGCAGCACAACTTACCGTTAAAACTTTAGCCACATTTGGGAATGTCGTTTATGCGCCTTTAACTCATCCTGCGTTGTGGTTAAACGAATCGCCAGAGGTGTTGTCGTCGTCTTTTTTGGAATGGAAAACTGAGGTTGTTGCATTAATTAATAAGGCTGAGCAGCAAAACTGGGTGCTGATTAGCAATTCGATGAACAATCTTTTCCCTGAAATTTATGATTTCGACTTCCTGAAAGAAATCTCATCTGATAAAAATATAATACTGATTGTTGATGATTCTCATGGAATTGGGGTAAACAACAATGGCTCAGGCGCCTTTGCTAACTTACCGAAACTTAAAAACTTAACTTGCGTGGTTGTTGCATCTATGGCAAAAGCCCTTGGGGTAGACGCAGGAATAGTGCTCGGCGACAAAAAAATAGTCAGGCAACTTAAAAGCTGCAATATATTTGTTGGCGCCTCTCCCCCTGCCGCAGCTGGAATTTATGCATTTATCCATGCCCAAGAAATTTATCGTCATGCATGGAAGAAGCTTCAGAATAACATCTCTCGTTTTAGAAATTCATTAAATCCAACCTGGAAGTTTGAGCAGGATTTTCCTGCTTACTTTCTCAATTACCCTACGCTGAGCGATGATTTGTTATTAAAAAAAATTCTGATCTCTTCTTTTCCTTATCCAAACGCAGATAGTGACTCCATAAACAGGATTGTGCTGAGTAGCTGGCATGAGCCGGAGGATATCGAAACTTTAATAAGAGGCCTGGTTTAAGTCTAACTAAGACAAGTATGGCACAAGCCAATAAATTTTCTAATCTTTATAAAATGAAACGATTGATTTTTTTCTTCTCCCTATGTCTGCTAGTGTCAACTGCTGTTTTAGCGCAAAATACCGAAGTTTGGGTAGTTCGCCATGCTGAAAAAGACAAATCGAACCCTGAAGACAAAGATCCAAACCTTTCGGATGAAGGCCGAATTAGAGCCGGTGACTTAGCTACTTTTTTGAAGAATGTGAAGTTTGACGTAGGATACAGCACAGCATATAAAAGAACACATCAAACATTAGATTCGTTAATTATCCCGAAGGTTATTAATTACACTGATCCGAAATCATTGGTAGACTCCGTTAAAAAAAACTATAGCGGTAAAACGGTAATTATTGCCGCCCACTCGAATACCGTTTTAGGAATTATTGAAGCTTTTGGTGGAAAACGACCAATGGAAATGCTTACTGATGACGATTACGATTATATTTTTCGATTGACGGTGAAAGATGACAAAGCCAAGGTGAAAAAAGATCAGTACGGAAGACCGCATCATCTGTAGTAGGGAGTTGTCGGTTTGGAGTTGAGAGCTTGTTTACAAACTTTCTAAACAAGTTAGGAATGGTAATCGCACAAATGGCTAATGAACTAGAGCCTTGCTATAGTTTCTCAAACGGAATATCCATCAAATCATATTGTTGCCAGCCAGAAAAATCATAATGCCACCATTCGTTATCTAACACATTTAATTCATATTTCTTCATTGTGGAGATTAACAAATCGCGGTTCTTTTTAACTTCTGCTGAAACCGGTTCATAGTTGGCTGCAGCTGCTGCTGAAAAACTATCGTAAGGGGTCGCCATTGCCAATTCCTTTCCTGTTTTTAGGTTAATTAGTGTCAAATCTACAGCACAACCTCTGTTGTGTTTTGAACCTTTCGCAGGGTTAGCCACAAAGTTTTTATCGCTGGCCTTTTTATAAAACTCAACAGTTATGTCGTAAGGGCGATAACCGTCGAAAATCTTTATTCCGTAACCTTTTTTATTTAATTCCCTCTGGATTTTTTTTAGCGATTCTACAACCGGTTTTCGGGCAAAGGCCCTCGCCTGTTTGTACATCACCTGTTTCATAAAATTATTCTTCGTAGCGTAACGAATATCTAACTTAATGTTAGGGATTGCTTTTTTAATTTCTATCAATTCATTATTCGGATTGGTTTTTACAGATGCCAGGTATTGGTTGTACGAACTTACAACAGTCAGTTTTGATGGCGAACTGTTTTGAGCGAAAGTAGAAAATGAAAAGATCAGAAATAAAAAGAGGAGTTTGATTTTCATGTTAATGGATATTGCACTTAGGCCGTCATTGCGAGGCAAAAGTATATAATTACTGATTTGAAACCACGAGCAACTCTAAATCTTTAAATGGCAAATTAAACATATCGGCCAGATCTTTATTGGTACAATTTCCCTGATAAATGTAAAGTGCTTCGCGAATTCCTGGGTTATTCCAAACCATATTCATCAATCCTCCAAACTCACCAATATCCAGTAAAATTGGAGCAAAAATATTCGTCAATGCGTAAGATGCAGTTCTCGGAACACGGGATGCGATATTCGGAACGCAATAATGAATCACATCATACTTTCTAAAAATTGGATTGGTGTGGTTAGTTACTTCCGAAGTTTCAAAACAACCGCCCTGATCAATGCTAATATCAATCACCACCGAATGTGGTTTCATTTTAGCAACCGTTTCTTCCATCACCACACAAGGACTTCTGCCATGACTGGCACGGATGGCACCAATGACTACATCGCAAGTTACAATGGCTTTATTTAAAACAATCGGCTGCATTACCGAGGTGAAAACACGACTCCCTAAATTATTTTGTAAACGGCGCAACCGATAAATCGAGCTATCAAAAACCTTTACTTCAGCACCAAGTGCTAATGCTGTTCTTGCGGCATATTCTCCTACCGTTCCAGCGCCTAAAATTACAATTTCTGTCGGCGGAACCCCTGTAAAACCACCCAACATCAACCCTTTTCCCCCCGTAACATTACTTAAATATTCCGCAGCAATTAAAATGGACGTAGAGCCTACAATTTCACTCATGGCCCGCACCACGCTCAACACATTCCCTTCATCACGCAGGTTTTCAAAACACAAAGCATTGATCTTTTTCTGCATTAATGCTTTCATATAATCTTGCTTTAAAGTTCCGGTTTGCAGTGAAGAAATCAAGGTCTGCCCTTTGTGCATCATTTCAATTTCTTCCAGCATCGGTGGTGCAATTTTCACCAGGATATCCGAATCGAAAACCTCTTTTTTATCATAAGCGATTTTTGCACCTTGCTCAGCATATTCTGAATCAGAAAAATTTGCAGCTGTTCCTGCGCCACTTTCTAATATTACCCTATGGCCATTGTTAACCAACAGCGCAACCGAAAGTGGTGTTAGCGCAATTCGATTTTCCTGAAAAGAAATTTCTTTTGGTATTCCGATGTTCAGGCTATTTTTCCTGTTTCTGGTTTCTAGTGTCGCCTCCTGTGTTTGCAATAAACCCTGACGAGCGATATCGGCCATTCCTTCGCGTAATCCTGTAGCCATGCTGCTTAAAAATATGTTAGTTTTAGGTTGTTCAAGGTACGGAAAATCTATTAATTATTGGAAAACTAAATGTTATACCTTACTGAAACTGAATACTCTCCGATACTCATCGACAATAGCTATCTCAACTTTTACAAGATGAGCTGGCAATAACTCGGCTACTCTTTCAGGCCATTCAATCAAACAAATGCCTCCACCATAAAAGTACTCTTCGTAGCCTAAATCGTATGCTTCCTGAATATCTTTGATGCGGTAAAAATCAAAATGAAATACCGAACCGTTAGGACTTTCGTATTCATTTACGATAGAATAAGTTGGGCTCGAAACCACATCCTGTACGCCTAATGTTTTGCAAAAAATTTTAATAAAAGTGGTTTTGCCTGCGCCCATTTCCCCATCGAAAATGAAAATCTTTTCCCCCTTAGAAAATTCTAAAAGTTGTTGCGCTACCTGAGGCAAATCTGATAAACCGTTAATTGCTATCTCCATTTTAAATTAATAAAGGCAAAAGTAATACATAAATGCATTGCTTTTGCCTTCTTATTCCGCTTTAGGGTTTAGATATTATCTTGGCGAATAGGTTACCACCGGAATAATCATTTCTTCCAACGAAATTCCTCCATGCTGAAATGTTTCATTGTAGTAATTTACAAACTGGTTGTAGTTATTTGGATAAACGAAATAGCTATCTTCACGGGCAAAAATATAACTACTGCTGATATTGATTTTTGGCAATAATGCATCATGAGGGTTTTTAATCAGAAAAACCTCTTTAGCATTAAAATTCAGGTTTCTGCCTTGTTTGTACCTTAAATTTGTGTTCGTCGCCCTGTCGCCAATAACCTTAACCGGTTTTTTAACACGAATAGTTCCATGATCGGTGGTGATGATCACTTTAACTTGTTTCTGCGAAATTTTCTTTAATAAATCCCAAAGCGGAGAATGCTCAAACCAGGATAACGTTAGCGAACGGTAAGCCGCATCGTCGTTTGCTAATTCACGGATCATCTGCATGTCGGTACGGGCATGACTTAGCATATCAACAAAATTGAAAACAATTGCATTGAAATCATTCTGAAGCAGGTTATTGGTTTGCTCAACCAAATCTTTCCCTTGCTCAAATGTTAAAATCTTATTATAACTGAATTTGCAATCTTTTCTTAAGCTACGCTTGATGTTGTCGGCCAGGAAAGCCTCTTCATGCATATTTTTTCCGCCCTCATCATCATCATTTTGCCAAAGCTGTGGAAACCGCTTTTCCATATCCAAAGGCATTAAACCTGAAAAAATCGAATTACGGGCATATTGGGTTGCTGTTGGCAAAATGCTAGTGTACATATCTTCCTCGTCAATTCTAAAATATTCAGAAATTAAGGGGTTAATAATTTTCCATTGATCATAACGCAAATTATCGATCAGAATAAAAAATACCGGCGTGGTATCATTAATATGTGGGAAAGCTTTTTTCTTCAACAATTCGTTAGAAAGCAAAGGCGCCTGGTCCTTGTTCTTAATCCAGTTGAGATAATTTTCTTCAATAAATTTGGTGAACTGTGTATTCGCTTCCTGTTTCTGCATGGTTAAAATCTCATGCATTTGTGGGTCGTCCAGCTTCTCCAGTTCCAGTTCCCAGAAAACTATTTTTTTGTAGACATCTACCCATTCTTCATAATTCAATCTGTCGCCAAGGGTCATCCCCAAACGGCGAAAATCCTGTTGGTAAGCCATTGATGTTTTCTCGCTTACCAAACGTTTGTTATCAATCAACTTTTTAATCGTTAATAAAACCTGTTTCGGGTTTACCGGTTTGATTAGATAATCGTCGATTTTACTTCCAATCGCATCCTCCATAAGGTTTTCTTCTTCACTTTTGGTGATGAGTACAACAGGCACATCCGGATTAAGATTTTTGATGGCAGACAGGGTTTCAATGCCACTCATTCCAGGCATATTTTCATCTAAAAAAACAAGGTCGAAATGGGTTTTTCCGAAAGCTTCGAGGGCATCGTTACCGTTGGTAAAAGTGGTTACTGCGTAACCTTTATCATTTAATAAAAGTATATGTGGTTTTAATAGGTCAATTTCGTCATCGGCCCACAATATTTTAGTTTCTTGCATGTTTTTGTAAAAATAGGTATGTATTGCCTTTTTATTTTGGCGGGTAAATCAATCTATAAATAAAAATAGCAATTTTTGTACCGTATCTATCTATTTAACTATTTTTAACGATTGAATAAGAAGAAAATAATAAACGATCCGGTTTACGGTTTCATCAACATTCCCTCAGAACTGGTTTACGATGTCATTTCGCATCCCTATTTCCAGCGTTTACGTTATATAAAACAACTTGGAATGACGCATTTGGTATATCCAGGTGCTTTACATACCCGTTTTCATCACGCTTTAGGCGCCATGCACCTCATGGGTTTGGCTATCGAAGTTTTAAGAAGTAAGGGCAATACTATAACCGAGGGAGAAGAAGAAGCGGCTATACTGGCTATTTTACTACACGATATTGGCCACGGTCCATTTTCGCATGCCCTAGAACACTCGCTGGTTACAGGCATTAAACACGAAGATATTTCAGCAAAGCTGATGTATGATTTGAATGATCATTTTAGTGGCAAACTAACTCATGCAATTGAAGTATTTAATGGCACCTACCCGAAAAGATTTCTTCATCAATTGATTTCTGGGCAGCTGGATTTAGATAGGATGGATTACCTAAACCGCGATAGCTTTTTTACTGGAGTAAGTGAAGGGGTAATCAGTTTCGATCGGATTATCAAAATGTTTAATGTATTTGATGATGATTTAGTGATCGAAGAAAAAGGAATCTATTCAATTGAAAAATTTCTTATCGCCCGCCGTTTAATGTATTGGCAGGTTTATTTGCACAAAACGGTTATCGCTGGGGAGATGATTCTGGTGAAATTACTGGAAAGGGCAAAGGAACTATCGTCCGCAGGCGAAGATTTATTTGCAGCGCCTTCATTAAAGTATTTTTTCGATCATGATATCAGCGAAAACAACTTCTTTTCGCAGCACGAAAATCTGGAGCACTTCACCAATCTGGATGATCAGGATATATACGCCGCAGTGAAGGTTTGGGTAAAACATCCTGATAAAATACTATCAACTCTTTGCCAGATGCTTACCTCAAGAAATTTATATAAAGTAGAAATGAGCAATGAAAGGGCACCTGTAGATCGGGTTAATTTCTTAAAAGACGCTACCGTTGCTTTACTTGGAATTAAGCCTGAAGAAGCCAGATATTTTGTGTTTACCGATGCGATACAAAACCGGGCTTACAATGCCGGGGTTGGAAACATCAAAATTTTAATGAAAAATAACGATATTGTTGATATTGCCAAAGCTTCGGATTTATCGAACCTGGAATCCTTGCAGAAAACAGTAGAGAAATATATTCTCTGCTACCCAAGGGGGATTTAAGATTAATTAACAAAATATTTAACTTTTACTGCCGTTTTAAGTCTTACTATTGTGTAAAATATACACGGTTTAACCTTGATAGGTTTTTTTGTTCATATCAATTTAACATATACCTTTGTACGATGCAATTTACTGCAAAGCAGATAAGCGAGTTTTTAAACGGTTCCATCGATGGTAACCCCGATGCAGCCGTTACCGAACTTTCCAAAATAGAAGATGGTAAAGAAGGCTCCTTGTCTTTTCTTTCTAACCCGAAGTATGAAAACTTCCTGTATTCTACGCAGGCGTCTGTAGTTATCGTTTCAAAGGATTTCGCCCCTACACAACCCTATACAAGCACATTAATTCGTGTTGATAATCCATATAGTTCATTTACTGTTTTATTGGATAAATACAACGAAGCGGTAAACGCACAAGCGGCCCAATCTGGTATTGATAAGTTAGCTTTCGTGCATCCATCGGCTAAAATTGGCAAAAATGTTTTTATTGATGCCTTTGCCTATGTTGCCGAAAATGTGGTAATAGGCGATGGCAGCAGGTTAAATGCACAAACATTTGTTGGAGCAAATTCCAAAGTTGGCGAAAACAGCATTTTTTTTCCAGGTGTAAAAATTTATCACAACTCCATTGTTGGCAATCGGGTAATCATTCATTCCAATACCGTAATCGGAAGTGATGGTTTTGGATTTGCTCCGCAGAAAGATGGAACGTACAATAAGATTCCTCAAATTGGAAATGTTATTATAGAAGATGATGTCGAAATCGGTGCAAATACAACTGTAGATCGCGCTACAATGGGTTCGACTATTGTAAAAAAAGGCGCAAAAATCGACAACCTGATTCAGATTGCCCACAATGTGGAAATTGGGGAAAACACCGTTTTGGCAGCGCAATCTGGTATATCTGGAAGCACGAAAATCGGTCCTAACAGTGTTGTTGGCGGCCAGGTTGGTATTGCAGGGCATTTAACTTTAGCTAAAGGCACTCAAATTGGTGCACAGGCCGGGATTAATTTCAACATCACTGAAGAAAATAAACAATGGCATGGTAGTCCGGCGCAACCCCTGCGTAACTGGATGCGTGCCTCGGTAATTTTTAAACATCTACCAGATGTAGAAAAAAGAATAAACGCTTTAGAAAAAGAATTGGAAAGGCTCACCGCCGAATTGGAAAAGAATACAATACACAATGAACGTTAGACAAAAGACGATTAAACAAGAAATATCAGCTGCAGGTGTCGGTTTACACACAGGCGCTAATGTTACCCTTACTTTTTGCCCTGCGCCTGAAAATCATGGCTTTAAATTTCAACGTATTGATTTAGATGGACAACCGATTATTGATGCTGATGCAGATAATGTAACCGATACTTCTCGTGGAACAACTATTACACAAAATGGTGCAAGCGTCAGTACAGTTGAACATGTAATGGCCTCGCTTGTAGGGATGGACTTAGACAACATTCTAATTAAGCTTGATGGTCCGGAAACCCCGATTATGGATGGCAGTTCCATCCAGTTTATTGATTTATTGGAACAAGTTGGGTTAGTTGAACAAAATGCCGATCGTGAATATTTTACCATTCCTCATAACATCACTTATACAGAAGAAGACAGAAAAGTTGAAATCGTGGCTATGCCTTTAGATGACTACCGCTTTACTTGTATGATTGACTATAACTCGCCGGTTTTGGGCAGCCAACATGCTGGCATCAACACCATTGCCGAGTTTAAAAAAGAAATTGCTTCTTGCCGTACTTTTTGTTTCTTACATGAGTTAGAATATCAGCTTTCTCATAACTTGATTAAGGGAGGAGATTTAAATAACGCCATAGTTATTGTTGACAAAGAAGTTACTAAGGACGAGTTAAGCCATTTAGCTAAACTTTTTAACCGTGCCGATATTGATGTGGCTCCACAAGGTATTTTAAACAATATGGAGTTACGCTATCAAAACGAGCCTGCTCGTCATAAATTATTGGATATGATTGGCGATTTAGCTTTGGTTGGTATGCACTTAAAAGGTCATATTATGGCAGCTCGTCCGGGCCATGCCGCTAACGTAGCTTTTGCTAAAAAGATAAAAGCCGCTATTAAAAAGGAAAAAAACAAAAAAATTCAGAAAGTGTACGATCCAAGTGCTAAGCCGTTGTATGATGTGGTACAGATTATGGAAATTTTGCCTCATCGGCAGCCGTTTTTATTTGTAGATAAAATTCTGGAGCTTTCTAAAAACCATGTTGTGGGTGTTAAAAACGTAACCATGAATGAAGAGTTTTTTAAAGGGCATTTCCCTGGCGCACCGGTATTTCCTGGTGTAATTCAAATCGAGGCGATGGCACAAGTGGGTGGCATTTTAGTTTTAAGTACCGTTCCAGATCCAAGTAATTACCTTACCTATTTTTTAAAAATCGATAACGTTCGTTTTAGAGCTCAGGTTCTTCCAGGCGACACGATAGTTTTCCGCTGCGACTTGCTGGAACCCATCAGAAGAGGTATTGCTCAGATGAAAGGTGTTGGCATGGTTGGGGAAAAAATCGTTGTAGAAGCCGAGATGATGGCTCAAATTTCAAAAGTTAAACAAGCAGAACCAACCCAATAATGATACAACCTTTAGCATACATACATCCTCAAGCCAAAATTGCCGAAAATGTGGTAATTGAACCTTTTGTAGTGATACATAAAGACGTTGTCATTGGAGAAGGAACCTGGATTGGCTCGAACGTAACGATTATGGACGGTGCTCGTATTGGCAAAAACTGCCGAATTTTCCCAGGAGCAGTAATTTCTGGAGAGCCTCAGGATTTGAAATTCGCCGGCGAGGTTACTACTGCCGAAATTGGTGATAATACCACCATTCGTGAGTGCGTAACGATAAACCGGGGAACAAAAGATAAATGGAAAACAACAATTGGCAGCAACTGTTTAATCCAGGCTTATTCCCACATCGCACATGATTGTGAGGTAGGCAACAATTGTATTTTCTCTAACAGCACCACTCTTGCCGGGCACATTACCATTGGAAACAATGTTGTTCTTGCTGGCTTGGTGGCTATTCACCAATTTGTTAAGGTTGGTTCTTACGCATTTGTGACTGGCGGATCCTTGGTTCGTAAAGATGTTCCTCCGTATGTTAAGGCTGCCCGTGAGCCACTTTCTTATGCTGGTATTAATTCCGTTGGCTTGCGCAGAAGGGGTTTTACCAACGAACAGATTGATGAGATTCAGGAAATTTACCGTGTTCTTTTTGTAAAACACAATAACGTAACCAAGGCTCTAGACATGATCGAGGCCGAATTCAAACCAACGGAAATTCGTGATGAAATTGTAGATTTCATTCGCAATTCTAACCGTGGTGTGATGAAAGGTTTCGGAATGGGCAGCTAAGGCTACAGCAGAAAGACCAAAGCTTAAAGCAATTATTCATGAGCAATTTGACGCTAATCAGAACCCATTCAGACAACGCTGATTTTCGAGAACTGGTTATTTTGTTAGATAAAGATTTAGCCATTAAAGATGGTGGTGAACATGCCTTTTATGCTCAATTTAATAAATTAGATGCGATTAAAGAAGTTGTTGTTGCCTATCAAAAAGAAATTCCTATTGCTTGTGGCGCAATAAAACCCTTCTCTACAGCAGCAGCCGAAGTTAAACGCATGTTTGTTCATCCTAGTTATAGAAAACAAGGTATTGCAGCCACAGTTTTATCTGAACTGGAAAATTGGGCTGCCGAATTAGGCTTTAGTCAAGCGGTTTTAGAAACAGGCAAAAAGCAACCAGAAGCCATTGCTTTATACCAGAAAAGTGGCTACGAGGTTACACCAAACTATGGTCAGTATATTGGTGTAGACAATAGTGTTTGCATGGCCAAATTGCTGAACGTTTAATCCTAATCACAAAACCTTTAATGAAGATCGTTTTAAATCATGTTGGCAGAAGGTTTAATAAAGAATGGATTTTTAGAAATCTCAGCACCGAATTCAGCACTGGCAACAGTTATGCTATTTTAGGTCCCAATGGTTCAGGGAAATCTACTTTATTGAGTGTTTTAACTGGAAGTTTAACACCATCGGAGGGAACACTCTCGTTTTCGGATGATAAAGAAATTGCCATAGAGGATATTTACACACACATCAGTTTAGCTGCTCCTTATTTAGAACTGGTAGAAACTTTTACTTTGAAAGAAATAATTGATTTCCATTTCAAGTTCAAGAATTTCGCAGCCGGAGTTGATGCTAAATCTTTGATTTCCATTTTGGGTCTAGAGAAATCGGCTAACAAAGAAATTAAGTACTTCTCATCGGGAATGAAACAAAGAACTAAACTGGCTTTGGCCTGCTGTTCTAACTCACCAATATTATTTTTGGATGAACCCACGAGTAATTTAGACGTTCAGGGGATAACCTGGTACCGAGAATTAATTGAAAACTTTACAAAACGCAGGTTGACAATAATCGGTTCAAACCAAATTCAAGAATACGATTTCTGTACAGAACAGATTCAAATAGCTGATTTTAAATAGTTTACACCCAAAACTCATTTAGAAGAAAACACTTCTTTTGTCATCACTTTGTATTATAAATTAATTTTAATAAAAATATTTTGTAATTGATGAATACTTCTTACCTTTGCACCACCAAAAAGAGAAAGAAATTTTAATTTATCTCTCCCAGGAAAACGATCATATTCTCCGTAATACGGAAACAAGATATACAGCTTTAAAAAGCGAAAAAATTTTTTCATAGTTTAGTTTGAGGTTTAGGTTGATTATGCCTTTGGAGTGGTTCCCAAAGGCATTTCTTTTATACGAAGGTTTTTCTTTTTCCGTAAAGTATAGAAAAAAGATCTTGTTCCTTGCCCAAGCCCGCTTTATCTAAACCCGATTGCCCGACAATACCTCTATTTTCACAAAAATATTAAAGAAAATGCGGGAAAGCAATCCCGTAATCAGAGGTTTTGCTCGAAAGGAATTCCCTTGGAACTTTCCAAATCAAAATTGATTTTTTTAACTTTGATGTTCAAAAATTTTTAAAGATAACACATTACAAAAATGTCAAAAGCATCAGAAGTAAAAAGCGGAAACGTGCTTCGTTTTAACGGAGAGTTAGTGAGCGTAGAAGAATATATTCATCGTACGCCAGGCAATTTGAGGGCATTCTATCAAGCCAGGATGCGCAATGTAAAAACAGGAAAAATTGTTGAATACCGTTTCCGTACCGATGAAGAAGTGACCATCTGCCGTGTTGAAACCAATGATTATCAGTATTTATATGAAGATGGCGATTATCTTGTGGTAATGGATAACAACACTTTTGAGCAGTATAACATCCCAAAATTACTTTTCGGAAGCTCAATTAAATTTTTGAAAGAAGGCATGAATGTAACCATTGCTTTTGAAAGTGACGAGCCGATTGTTGCGCAATTACCGAACAATGTAGAGCTGGAAATCACCTACACAGAGCCGGCCGTTAAAGGTGACACTTCTACAAGTGCTCAGAAATATGCCACTGTAGAAACTGGCGCCGAAATAAGGGTTCCATTGTTCATTAACCAGGGTGATAAAGTAAAAGTAGACACCAAAACAGGCGATTACATGGAGCGGGTGAAGTAAAAATTTGAGCTCGAAATTTCCCTAAACCTTAAGCCTTATCCCTTAATCCTTTATAGGTTTTTACTAAAATAATTTTACCTTTGCCGACACAAAAAACTGAAATATAAATCCAATTAGGATCACATCATATGGCTAAAGCATCAGAAATTAAAAACGGTAACATCTTACGTGTAAATGGCGAGTTAGTTACTGTTGACGAATGGAATCACCGTACACCAGGTAAAGGCGGCGCTTTTTACACCGGTAAATTCCGTAATATTAAATCGGGCAGAATTGTTGAGGCTCGTATGGGTACAGACGAGGCTGTTGAAATTTGCCGTGTGGAAACTAGCGATTATCAATATCTTTACGAAGATGGCGATTATCTGGTAGTAATGGACAATAACACTTACGAGCAATACAATGTAGAGAAAACGCTCTTTGGTTCTGCAATCAAATTTTTAAAGGAAGGCATGAGTGTTATCGTTTCAATGGAAAGCGACGAAGCGATTATGGGTCAGTTGCCAAACTTTGCTGAGTTTGAAATTACCTATTCTGAACCAGCAGTTAAAGGCGATACTTCTACCAACGCATTAAAAGCGGCAACACTTGAAAATGGCGTGGAGGTTAAAGTGCCTATGTTCGTAAACCAAGGCGATAAAATTAAAGTTGATACGCGTACAGGTGAGTATGTAGAACGTGTAAAATAGATTATAAAATCTTAAAACGAGCCCTTGGATTTATTTTCAAGGGCTTTTTTGTTAAAAATTTTTGTTACGGAACCGCAGATTTACTCTGAGAATTTTATTAAGAACGGCCGTCATTGCGAGGCACGAAGCAATCTCCTTTAATAAAATCAGACAACAAATGAGATTGCTTCAATCGAGAAAATCGATTTCGCAAATACGAAAAGTTAAAAACGTCAATGGTAGGCACAAAGGATCTGTTTCATCGGCTGCAGATGCTTCGTGCCTAAGCATGACAGCATATTCAGCGTTGCTGCCATAAAAAAGTATTTCGACTACTATCGCCTGCCTGCCGCAGGCAAAGGGTTTAGAAATATAGCCAGCACAACTATGTTCCGTTGCTAAGCGCAGAAACTAGCGCTATTTCTAATTGTTATATTTGTCTAAACGTAAAGCCATGTTAAAATCCGAAATCAGAAAACAAGCTTTGAAAGATAGATTAGCGATTCGCGATATGGAATATGAATCGCTAAATACTGGATTGCTAAATCAATTCATTAAGCTGGATTTTAGCGCAGTGAAAACGCTACATATATTTTTACCCATCATCGAAAAAAAAGAACCAAATACTTTCTTGCTCATCGAATGGCTGGCAGAACAACATCCCCAAATCAAAATCATTGTTCCGAAGGCTGATTTTGAAACTGCTTTAATGACCAATCACGAATACCTGGGTGTGGACGATTTACAGAAAAATTTGTACAATATTTTAGAACCTCAAAAAGGCATCATCCATAATGGTGAAATAGATATGGTTTTAATCCCATTGCTGGCTTTTGATAGGCGGGGTTATCGCGTAGGTTACGGCAAAGGCTTTTACGACCGTTTTCTCCAAAATATAAATGCTCAAAAAATAGGGCTATCTTTGTCGCCTGCGATTGATAAAATCGATGATGTGAATGAACATGACATCGCTTTAGATTTTTGCATCATACCAACAGAAACTATCAAATTTTAAGCTTTAATCATGGCACAGGAAATCGTTATCAAAACCGAAAAACAGTATGAAGAGAACATGATTGCGGTATTTGAATTGCAGGAAAAAGAAGAGCTTACCGCTGAGGATTTAAAGCAAATTGAGCTGATGTTGAAAGCTGGCGAGAAATACGAGGAAGAGCATTTATAGGAATTTTTCTATTTAAATCTTGGTCAATCATTTGTCCTCTTCGGTCGATTAACCTTTTACTTAGCTATTCTTACCAGCATAAAGTCTGCTTAAACCCCCGAATCTGCGGGGAATGATTTCCACTCAAGATAGATTTATAGTAGGCAGATGGTTTATTGCCTTTTAGGCTTCTGCATATTACGCTGATTTTCGCGGAAACAAATTTCTCGAAAATTGACAAACATGGTTCCTTAAATTTCAAATTGACCGAGTATAAAAACATCTTCTCCCTCTAAAAGCGATTCCGCTAGATATTTAAGGAGTTGGTTACCTGTTCTTCAAGCTGTGATGAGTTAAGCGAATTAAAATCCTGACTTGTTACCGACAGATTTATTCCAATTCCAATAAAACAGGGCAGTGATCAGAGTGGATGGCATCAGGCAAAATCCTCACATTTTTCAGCCTACTTTCGAGAGACTTTGTGGCCAGGTGATAATCGATGCGCCAACCCAGGTTCTTCCCTCTCGAACCCGCACGATAGCTCCACCAGGTGTAATGGTGTGGATCTTTATTAAAATGACGGAAAGTATCTATGAAACCATTTTCGAGAAATAACTGCATCCATTCACGTTCTTCGGGCAAAAATCCTGATGAATTGGCATTCGACTTTGGATTATGAATATCAATGGAAGTATGGCAAATGTTATAATCCCCACTTACAATTAAATTAGGTATTTCGTTCCGCAATTCGCCAATGTATCCATCAAAAAAGTGCATGAACTCGTATTTTTTTACTTGCCGTTCGTCGCCGCTCGAACCTGACGGCATGTACAAACTCATGAGGGAAAAATCATCAAAATCAGCTCTTATAACTCGACCTTCTTTATCAATCCATTCTTCTCCACATCCGTATTCAACATGATTGGGCTTTATTTTAGTTAGAATCGCGACACCACTATATCCTTTTTTTTCAGCTGGATACCAATAGTGATGGTAACCGAGTTGCTCAATTAAAGCTATAATTTCTGGAATTTGTACAGGCAATGCTTTCACTTCCTGCAGGCAAACCATATCAGCATTAGTAGCCTGCAACCAGCCGAAAAAGTTTTTGGTGCTTGCCGCTCGAATTCCGTTAACGTTATAGGAGATGATTTTCATCAATGTTTTGTTATCATTCTATCTTTCAAAGAATCCTGCAACAGCTGTTTTTCCAATTTCTTCGCTTCCCTCTTTTTCAAAATGCTAATATCCATTTTAACATCTTGTTTAGGGCGATTATTTTTATCAGTTTGTAGCATAGCGATTTTATCAACCATATCTAAGCCGACCACAATTTCGCCATAAACGGTATAATTTCTATCTAAATGCGGTGTACCGCCGATGGTTTTATAAACCTGCCGCTGATATTCTGGTATTTTAAACTTCAATCGTTTTTCTTCGAGAGAATTCAACTGCTCATCAGTAAAAACCTTGCCTTGCACTAAATAAAACTGACTTCCGCTAGATTCTTTTTTAGGATTAACCATATCGCCTTCTCTTGCCGCAGCCAGAACGCCTTTCTTATGAAATAAACTGTCGCTGAATTCGGCTGGAATGGTATATTTCGGGCCGCCTTCTCCAAGCAAAGAGTCCGGTTTAGCATTTCTCGAATCCGGGTCACCACCCTGAATCATGAAATCCTTTATCACTCTGTGAAATAACGTTCCGTTGTAATAACCATCTTTTGCAAGTTTCAGAAAGTTTTCCCGATGTAAAGGGGTTTCATTATAAAGTTTTACAATGCATTCTCCAAACTCCGTTTTTATTCTGATATATTGATTTTTAGGCTTCGCAGCAAAGGCCGAAAACATCGAAAAAGCGCAAACGAATAATAATAATTTCTTCATTTATTTATGTTTGAGGCTAAATTAAACTAAAAAATGAATTTCAATAAATAATGAGTGGCATTATTCAATTTTTTTTGCCATATCTTTGTACAAATGAAGTTAAAACAAAAAATAGCACTTTCTTTGGCCGTATTCTATGCGGTTAGTGTTATGGGTTTGGCTTTAAGTTTGCATTTTTGCGGCGGCAAACTAGAGAATGTTAAGCTGTTTAGCAATGAAATTTCTTGTAAGTTTTGTGCAGATATTCCTGCTGAAAAAATTAAGGATGATGGCTGTTGCAAAAACACGCAGTTAACTGTTAAAGTTAAGGATAGTCACCAAACTGAGGCACAAACACAAATGCCAAAGTTATTTTCTATTCAACTGTTTCTACATCCGCCGGTTTTAGAATTTCTTTCAAATATCACCCCCGCATATTTTAGCAAAATCAGCAATAAAGCACCTCCGCTTTCTTTAGGCGTTGCTTTGCATGTTTTCAATTGCATTTTTAGGAATTAGGATTATTCTTCATGTCTGTTACCTCGAAAGAAGTGTAACGGACTGAGAGAGATCTATATGAATTAGATTTCTCCGTCGTGGATCACTCACTCGAAATGACGAGTAATTAAACATTCTAATTCCAAAAATCATGAAAACAATAAAATTATTCAGCATTATTATGCTAATCTTCGCCGCACAGGTTTCGGCACAACAAATATCAACAGCCGATTTACAGGTAACTGGTTTAACCTGTTCAATGTGTTCCAACGCCACTCAAAAATCTTTAGAAACTTTGGGTTTCATCAACTCTGTTAAACCAGATTTAAACAAAAACATCTTCGTTTTAAATTTCAAGAAAGGCGCTGATATCAACTTAGATATGGTGCGCAAAAAAGTACAGGATGCGGGCTTTTCAGTTGGTGGTTTAACCGCGGATTTCACTTTTAATCAGGTAAAAATAGATGATAAAGGTCAGGCAATTGTTGATGGTAATGTTTATCGTTTTGTAAACGCCAAAAACAAAACTTTAAACGGAACGGTAAAAGCCTCGGTTATTGATAAGAATTTCATTTCAGGTTCTGCATTTAAAAAACAGTCGGCTACCGTAAATTCTGATGCGTATGCAAACGGAACTGCTGTTGTAAATGGTAAAAAAATGCGTGTTTATCATCTGGTTCTTTCTTAAAATGAGAAGGATTTTTTTAACGGCGCTGATTTTGATTGGCGCCGCTGGTGTGGCTTTTAGTCAGGAGTTATACGTTTTCACGGAGCCAGCAAGCAATATGCCCACCAAATCAATTGGTGTTCGTATTACCAATGAGGGCATGTTTAACAATCCTGGTTTTATGAGCAGAACTATTCCAGAAGTCATGTTTGGTTTCAACAAAAACCTGATGATGCATGCACAAGGTTTTCTGTCAGATTTCGACGGCCGTTTTCGTGTGGAGGGTGGAAGTTTATATGCCAAATATCGTTTTTTATCAATTGACGAAAGCCAAAGTCATTTCAGGGCTGCTGCGTTTGGTAGAATAAGTACAAGCAAAAGGCCGGGATTTAGCAGGGATATTAATTTAGAAGGGGATAATAGTGGATGGCAAGCGGGGTTAATATTTACGCAACTGTTGCATAAACTGGCAATTTCAGCAACATTAGGTTATTCAAACGCTTTTGAAAAAAACGATAAGGTGCTAAGACTGAATACGCCACAACCTGACCAGATGCTTTCTTATAGTTTATCTTCCGGATATCTGGTTTTGCCTTTCGTGTACAAAGACTACAAGCAACCTAATTTTAATTTGTATTTTGAAATATTGGGAAAGACAGATCCAAACTCAGGCGAATCGTATTTGGATTTGGCCCCTGCCTTTCAGGTTATTTTGAATAGCACAACCAGGATCGACTTGGGCTACCGCTTTCAGGCGACAGGAAATATGGCCAATAGATATACCAAAAACATGTATCTGCTGAGAGCAGAATTTAACTTTTTTAATGCTTTAAAATAAATTAAAGTTGAACGTCAAGTAAGCAACTAAAATTAATTTTGTTGATTATACAAGCTTCAGCGCAAACAAAACAATATACTCAAGATGAAAAAAATAATGATCATGATGGCTATTATTGCCATTGCAACAACGAAATTAACTTTCGCACAAAGTAAAACTGATGCTGCTTTTAACCAAGTGTTAACGGCTTATTACGATGTGAAGAATGCGCTAGCAACCGATAAGAAAGATGTAGCAGCAGAAAAAGTGAAAGCATTATCAGCCAAAGTTGAGGCTATCCCGCACAAAGATTTGCCAGCCACACAACACACACTGTGGATGGAACAGGCAAAAATAATTAAAGCAAAAGCAACTGAATTGGCTGCAGGAAAAGATATCAAAGCACAAAGAAAATCTTTTGAAGGAATTTCTTCAGCGATGATTAAAACCGTACGTAACATCAAGTTTAACAATGCTAGGGTTTACGTTCAACACTGCCCAATGGCGAAAGCAAGCTGGTTAAATGAAAAAGAAAACATTGAAAACCCGTATTATGGAAGCATGATGTTTGAATGTGGCGACGTTTCTGAAACGATAAAATCAAATTAGTGAAACTGCACATCGTAAACATGATGTGCAACCTTTAAAAAATCAAAGTAAAAGCCGAGCTCAAAAAGCCCGGCTTTTACTTTTTAAATAGGAATTTTTATCTCTCGCTTAGACCGTTCGGCCGCCATAAACCACAGTCGCTTATCAAGCGCCTCGCTTTTGATTGTCTACAATTTAACTTAACGGATAAAAATGAAAATAGTTAGCTAACCCTTTTTCCTAACATACATCAAGCTGTCGGAAGATGGAATAAAGTAACTTTAAAGATAATTTTAACATCATGTCAACATTATCACAATTTAGAAGCTTTACCCAACGTTTGCCACAAACCGATTTAATGCCAACGATTTTTATTGGACATGGCTCGCCGATGAACGGCATTGAAAACAATGAGTTTAGCCAAAGCTGGGCAGACCTTGCAAAAAATATTCCGGTACCAAAAGCGGTCGTGGTGGTTTCTGCACATTGGTATACCCATGGTACTTTTGTTACCGCGATGGATTTTCCTTCAACCATTCATGATTTTGGGGGATTTCCGCAAGCACTTTTCGATGTTCAATATCCTGCACCGGGCGATGCTAAACTGGCCACTGAAATTCCAACTTTAGTTCATTCTACACCTATTGGCTTAGACCACGATTGGGGTTTGGATCATGGCACCTGGACCGTTGTAAAACACATGTATCCCGAAGCCAACATTCCAGTTCTTCAATTGAGTATCGATTATACAAAATCTCCAGAGCAACATTATGAAATCGCTAAAGAAATGTATGCGCTACGCAAGAAGGGCGTTTTGGTGATCGGCAGCGGAAACATGGTGCATAATCTCCGCATGATAAGTTGGGAAATGATTAATGGAGGCGGATACGATTGGGCAAATGAGATGAATGACAAATTCAAAAATCTTATAGCAAATGGCGATCACCAACCGCTCATCAATTACAGTAACTTAGGCACCAAGGCCATGTTGGCTATTCCTACGCCAGAGCATTATTTGCCCTTGATTTATAATTTAGGATTGAAAAATGATAAAGAAGAGGTGTCTTTCTTTAACGATAAAGCAGTTGGTGGTTCATTAACCATGACCTCTGTTTTAGTGGGATAAACTGCTGTCATGTTGATATTGAAAGCATCTTAGGAAGATTGAAAACTTCTTCACCACCTTCAGAAGGCAAATTAAAATGCTGCTTTAAATTCTATACAGTTCTATTATTACACGCATGCATAGCGATATGGGATGCTAATGCTGATGGACATTTATCGAAGAGGATTACGAGGTTAAGTTTGAGATATGGTATTTGTAATATGTGCTAAATGATGTTTTCCATGCCACGCATAATTACCCAACATATTGGCCAAGGTAAATTCTTTTCCA
Organism: Pedobacter sp. MC2016-05; assembly: GCF_026239735.1. Taxonomy (GTDB): domain Bacteria; phylum Bacteroidota; class Bacteroidia; order Sphingobacteriales; family Sphingobacteriaceae; genus Pedobacter. The sequence continues at coordinate 278,067 of NZ_JAPIVT010000001.1, read as the reverse complement.
TGTTCTGGGTGAATGTATTTTCGTTGATAATCTTCCAACTTTAGCGTTTTTAAAAAAGCCACCCAGCGCTGATGCAAACCTTCCAAAAGAATAATGGACATCTCAATATCGCCATTTTTTGCTTCTTCACACTCTGCCCAACGTTCTTCATAATAAGGCCTGATGATTGGCATATCTTCTGTGATAGTTTGTTTGAAACGAATGTAGGCATTCATGTGGCTATCCGGAAGGTGATGAACAACTTGCCTTAATGTCCACCCTTCGGGGCGATAAGCCTGGTTTAGTTGCTTTTTGCTTAGATTTTCAGTTGCATTTTTGATTTTTTCTGGCAAAGCCTCGATCTCAGCTATCCAGATTTTAGTCTGCCTATCGTCAAAAACTTCAGGCATATTAAACTGCCCGATTGGGTATTTAAGTTGTTCTAAATCCATAAAAGCAAATTATGCCTTTTTCAATGAATTTTTGTAAAAATGTTTAGAAATTTACCATTTAGGAAGGTAAGAAAATGTAAGTTATTGAACTATATGGCATATAGATATCTTATGCATTGTCTTTGTGTTTAAATTTACTTAAAATCAATTCATTTCATTAAAAATTCATTCATTTAAAGCATATTGCAATTAATTTTAGACACCACCAATGAAGAAGTTGTTTTTTGCCTTCGCATTTTTAGTTCCCTTGGTTATTCATGCTCAAACCATTAAAACAGACGTGCTTGTTTTAGGTAATTCAAATGCTGCTTTTGCCGCAGGCGTTCAAGCTGCCGAATCGGGTGTAAATGCAATTGTTTTAACACAGCGTGATGGTTTCAAACTAAGTGGTCTTAAAAGTTTACCTCAAAATGGCGTTGTGAGGGCGTTCGAAAAGAGAGCCAGAAAGTCTTTAAAACTTGCCGATAGTGTTTCATTACCCGAAATGACCAATCAAATTGTAAACGCAGTAATTAAAAATTGGGCTGATAGCGCTAAACTTCTTGATGTTATCAACAATACGCCATACTATCATATTAAACGTTCTGGAAATGGTTGGGAAGCTAAATTGACCAAAGAAAAAAGTATTAAAGCAAAGGTATTGGTTGTAACTGATCAGATTGAAAAGATACTTCCAGCTTTAAAAATAGAAACTTTAAAACCAGCAGAAGCAAATACTATTAATTATGCTGAAAACTTATATCGTACAACAATTGCTGGCATAAATGGAACATCTAATTATCTTTCGCTTTATAATTTGCTGATTCCAAACCAGGAAAATATTTTATACATCAAAACTGATAATTTTGAAATCGGACAGGCGGCTGGTGCCGCCGCAGCGTATGCAGCATTTTATAAAACCAAAACTAGCTTATCAAACTTAAAAAGCATTCAAGGGAAATTATTAGCTTACAAATTGTCGTTAATGCCTTTTGAGGATGTTAAAATCGTTGATTCAAATTGGCTGGCGATTCAAAAAGTGGGCATTACCGGAATTTTAAAAGCGGATATAGAAAATGGGAAGGTTTATTTTAAACCCGAAAAGGCAGTTAACTACAATGAAATAAAGCAACCTCTAAAAAATTACTACTACAAAGCTCAAATCTGGTTTGATGATCATCAAAACATTCCAATCAATCTAGATAACACCATTTCAATGGTCTGTTATGTTGGGAATAAAGCCGTTGTTGCAACCAGAAATGAAATTGAGAAGAAGTGGAACAAGACTTATAAATTTTCTTCCGAATACGATTTGAAAAAGGTTTTAACACGACGAGAATTTTCAGTGATCATCAACGAATTTTTAAAGCCTTTTGATGATGTGAACGTGGATAGAACTGGGCGGGTAATGCGATAAAAACTGGCCGCAGATTCGCAGATTATTAAACAAAATTATTTCAAAAAATTTAGCCAGTTTTTTCCTCCCCTATCAGCGGAAGTAATGAAATATAGAACAATACTATCCCGTCACTTTTCAGAGAGGGATTTGATGGACGCTAAGGAAAAACAAGTGGGTTAAAAGTCTTTGCAATCAACACTCAATTAATACGGTGAAGCGTTGTAACATTTCCATTTCCTTGGCACATTAGCTCGGGCATTGTCTAAATTGCAGCATCCAAACAAAAATTCATGAAAAAATATATACTTTTCTTATTGATCTGCTCAAGTGAGTACACTTTCGCACAACAAATAGGTCCATTAACGGTAGAAAAAATTATGCGAGACCCAAAATGGATGGGAAGTTCGCCTACAAATTTCCGCTGGACGGCAGATAGCAAAACTTTATACTTTAACTGGAATCCTGAAAACAATGCAAAAGAGGCATTATATAAAATATCAACTTCGAATTCAAACCCAATTAAAGCCGTTAATCAGGAAGATGAAAAATTACTCAACGTAAATTATGTTTACAACAAAGATAAATCGTTGGGGTTGGTAGAAAAGAGCGGTGATATTTATCTTCAAAATTTTAAAACAAAGAAAGAAAATCGGTTAACCAATACCCTGGAGAGGGAAAGCAGCCCTGTTTTTTTAAGCAACGGAGATGTAGTTTACCAATTAGGTGAGAATTTATTTCAGCTTGATTTGAATACAGCTGGGACTAAGCAAATAACCAATTTCGTTAAGGGTAAAGCTTCTGGAAAAATAAGTTCCAAGCCTGCTACCGAACAAGATGGTTGGCTTAAGGCTCAGCAAACAGAGCTGTTCGATATCATTAAAAAAAGAAATGCAGAAACTCGTGGTGGTACAGGTCGTGGAGGCAGAAGTCGCTTCAGCGGACAATCTGGCGATACAAAAGCTTTAAAACCGCTTTACACTGATGATCGGTTTTTAAACAATGTCGTCATTAGCCCTAATGGTCGTTTTGTAACCTACAAATTAACGGCTCCGGCTCAAAATAACCACAATACCGTAATACCAAATTATGTAACGGCATCTGGCTATACGGAAGATATTCCCGGCAGAACCAAAGTTGGCGAAAATGAAAGTGTATCCCAAGGATTTATTTACGATACGCAAAGGGATTCAGTATATGCCATTCAAACCGCTACCATTCCAGGGATTAAAGATATTCCTGATTTTTATAAGGATTATCCAAAAGTACTGGATTCTTTAAAGAAGAAAAATAATGATAGGGTAGTGAATTTTTTCGGCCCATTGTGGAATGAGAATGGAAGTGCTGCAGTTATGGTAGCAACTTCTACAGATAATAAGGACCGCTGGATTTTAAACTTAGATGCTTCGACAGGCAAATTCAATTTAATAGATCGTCAGCATGATGAGGCATGGATTGGTGGCCCCGGCATTAGCGGTTTTTTTCAAGGAAGCACGGGTTGGGTAGATAACAACCATTTTTATTATCAAAGCGAGGCCACCGGTTATTCACACTTATATGTTGCAGATATTTCAACCGGCGCTAAAAAGCAACTCACTTCTGGTAAATGGGAAGTTCAATCGGTTCAGTTAGCAGAAGACAAACGAAGCTTTTATTTTAAAGCAAATAAGGAACATCCAGGCATTACAAATTTCTTTAGAATTGGTGTAAACGGTGGTGAGCTGGTTCAAATTACAACCATGAAAGGTTTAAATGATATCACACTGTCGCCCGATGAAAAGTATCTTGCCATCAATTATTCTTATCTAAATAAACCAGGCGAGCTATATATTCAACCAAACAAAATTGGGGCAAAAGCAGTAAAAGTTACGGAGTCTACCACGAAAGAATTTAACTCATATAAATGGCGTGAACCCGATATGGTTTCGTTTAAAAACCGCTACGGTGCTGAGGTTTACGCAAGAGTTTATAAATCTGATCATCCGCATCCAAACCACCCGGCAGTGGTTTTCGTTCATGGAGCTGGTTATTTACAAAATGTGCACTTTGGTTGGAGTACCTATTTCAGGGAGTTTATGTTCAACAATTTGCTGGCCGACAATGGCTACACGGTAATCGACATTGATTACACTGCAAGTTCAGGTTACGGTCGCGATCACAGAACAGGTATTTACCGCCACATGGGTGGAAAAGATTTAACAGACCAGGTTGATGGTGTTAAGTTTCTGGTAGAAAATTATGGTGTTAATCCTAAACATGTGGGTTTATATGGTGGTTCTTACGGCGGCTTTATTACGCTAATGGCGATGTTTAATGAACCGAACGTTTTTGCCAGCGGCGCTGCTTTGCGTTCGGTTACCGACTGGGCGCATTACAATCATGGTTACACTTCCAATATTTTAAACGAACCTTTTAACGACCCGATTGCCTACAAACAAAGCTCGCCGATTTATTTTGCTGATAAATTGAAAGGCAATTTATTAATGGCGCATGGAATGGTTGATGTGAATGTTCATTTCCAGGATATTGTTAGGATTACACAGCGCTTCATCGAACTCGGAAAAAATAATTGGGAACTGGCTGTTTATCCAGTTGAAGACCATGGCTTCATAGAGCCAAGCAGCTGGACGGATGAATATAAAAGGATATTCAAATTGTATGAAGATACATTGAAGGAATAGGGTTAGAACTATTAAATAAACCACCCCCATTCCCCCCCAATAAAAATAAGGAGGGGAGTTGGATTTTGCATGATAAAAATTGCTGCCTAAGTTATTAGCGGTAGGTTTAACCTACTGAACTAAAATTTTAAGGAAAATCTGCCTAAGAGTAACAACTTCCCTCCTTTTTTAGGAGGGGTAAGAGGATGGTAAACTTGGCAACCTACATTAATTTAATCTCAAGACCTGCGGGTTTCTATTAGCCAACCTGATAGATGCGAAAATTCTTTTAATAAGCAGCAACCGAATAGGCTTACATGCTGAGGTACCAAGCAATCCTACTACAATCGCGGTTAACCCAGTGCTTTAAAATTGCTTCGTACCTCGCAATGACGACAAAATCAAAGCCAAATATCAAAAATTATATATATTTTAATCATTATAGTTTTTGACTATATCGTCATCAATAAATACAATCAACAATTACTATATCCGGGTTGATTTGGACTTGTTTTCGCCGTACCTTTGCGCTATAAAATTAAAGACAAAAATTATGGCAATAGTAGGTAAAAAATTTCCGAGTGTTAGTATTGATGCAATGTCAGACATGGGTGATGACTTGAAAATCAATGTATTTGAAGAGGCTGTAAATAAGAATAGCAAAGTGTTATTATTCTGGTATCCAAAAGATTTTACTTTTGTTTGCCCTACAGAATTACATGCTTTCCAAGCTGCTTTACCTGAGTTTGAAAAAAGAAATACAATTGTAATTGGTGCATCTTGCGATACTAACGAAGTTCACTTCGCATGGTTGAATACACCGAAAGATAACGGTGGTATTGAAGGTGTTACATACCCGATTTTAGCTGATACACACAGACAATTATCTGGAATTTTAGATATTTTAGATCAAGAAGTTAACTACGATGAAGAAGGAAATGAATCATTCTCTGGTTCAAATGTGTCTTTCAGAGCAACTTACTTAATCGACGAAACTGGTAAAGTTTTCCACGAAAGTGTTAACGATATGCCTCTTGGCAGAAACGTGAAAGAATATTTGCGTTTAATTGATGCTTATGCGCACGTTCAAAAACACGGCGAAGTTTGTCCTGCAAACTGGGAAGAAGGAAAAGAAGCAATGAACGCAAACAGAACTGGCGTTGCTGAATATTTAGCTGCTAACTAATTAAATAAAACGTTATGTTTTTAGAATTAACAGAAGATAATCTTCAACAGTATTTGGCCGATAACCCGAAAGTTATGGTTCAGTATGCTGCATCTTGGTGCGGAAACTGCAGAATCATGAAACCGAAGTTTAAAAAGCTGGCTGCTGAAAATGAAGATGTAGCTTTCTTAATTGTTGATGCCGAAAAACTTCCAAACTCACGCAAATTTGCAAACGTTGATAATTTACCAACGTTTGCAGCTTTCGAAGGCGGTAATTTGGTAGATCAGGTACAAACCAACAAGGCGGAAGGTTTAATTGAACTTTTTAATAAGATTAAGTAATGAAAATTCCGGTTATAAGACAATTATTTCAAAATACCACTCCTGCTCAATTGGAGACGACTTTGGAAGTTTTAGAGGCTTTCTGTGAGTTTAGAGGGGTTAGCGAGCATGAAGTTGATGTTGCTGGCGAAATGATTACCAATATTTGTGGTGCACTTGAGGTGCACCAGATGGTAAACGATGGTGCGGCTGAAAAAGATGCACTTAACGCTTTCGGGCAGAAAGTAATGGGCTCGATTGATAGATAATTTTCTTTATCAGGCGCTTTAAAATATCAACCCCTTTGCGAAACGCAAGGGGTTTTTTGTGATCTTCTTTGTTGATAGCAGTCATACTGAATCTATTTCAGCATCTTTTCTGCTAGGCCGCCTTGTCATTAAGATACTGAAATGAATTCAGGGTGACGACCATTCATATTATCAATCTGAGTTACACGAAGAATCTTGTGCCTAAAAAATACCATATTTTGGATGATTTCTGAACGTTCCTTTTCTGCAACTAGGGAGGGGATTCTTCACTGCGTTCAGAATGACAAGTGCAAAAAAAGGTCTGTGAAAAACACAGACCTCGGTAGCTAAAACTTATATTTCCTTGAATGCCTTATGTGTTAAGCTAATCTGCGGCAAAATCTCTTAGGCCAAATTCCTACCTGCATTTACAATACCAAAAACCGTTCTAACCGCTAGTTTTTCTAAAGCTGTTTGATCCTTTTCATTTTGATCATGCTGCAGTTTCTCCAAAGCGAAATGTTGAATTAAAACCAATGGTAATATAATCTTTTCGCGGGTAGCGATAGATTTTTTATCCACTGGATAATTTGCCATTAAAGTTTCTTGGCCTGATAATTTCAAAAGCATCTCTTTGGTTAATTGGAATTCATCATGTAGCTGAGTCCAGAAAGCGCCAAAAGTTTTATCATTAGCTAAATGAGCCGTAATCACAAAGTCTGATTTGCTCATGCTCATCATGCAGTTATCCACAATGGTCTTTAGATAATCAGAATCTTCGTAAACCTTAACTACTTTGCTCCAATTGCCAGCTTTCTCCTGGTTTTTCATAGCCGTTCCCATTCCGTAAAAACCAGGAACATTTTGCTTCAGCATACTCCATGCGGTGACAAAGCTAATTGCCCTTAAATCTTCCAGTTTCATTTCCCCGCCACCGTTTCTTTTAACTGGTCGGCTGCTAATATTTGCTTGCGAAAGCAGTTTCAACGGAGAAAGTTTTTCGAGATAACTCACAAAAAGAGGATGCTCGCGTAGATCGACGAATGCCTTGTATCCATCATCGGCCATTTCATCAAGTAAGGCTTTATTATCAGAGTCTAACAAAACGTTGTGTTTCTCTTTTAATCCAGAAGAAATACCCGCATTAATTAATTGCTCGATATTAAATTCCGCGCTTTCAATTGAACCATACTGCGAACTGATGGTTTGGCCTTGAACGGTTAACTGTATGTTTTTATTGGCAATTTCTTTCCCCATTGAAGCGTAAAAACGGTGTGTTTTACCTCCACCACGAGAAGGCGGACCGCCGCGACCATCGAAGAATGCCAGCTGAATATTATGTTTTTTGGAAACCTCAGAAAGTGAGGTTTTACCATTAAAAATTGACCAATTTGCCATTAGATAACCACCATCTTTGGTACTGTCTGAATAGCCCAGCATAATGTCTTGCTTATTTCCACGGCTACCCAAATGCGCTTTGTAAAACGGGTTGCTATACAGCGTATCCATAATAACCGCAGCACCTTTCAAATCATTTACAGTCTCAAAAAGCGGTACAAAATCAATGGTCAAGTTATCTTTGCTCCAGCCATTCCAAAGGAAAAGCTCAATCAATTGTAAAATGTCGCTGGCTTGCTGACAATTACTAATAATAAATCGATGGCAAGCCTTTTCGCCATTGCGCCTCTGGATGCCCTTAATTTCTTTGATGGTTTGAATGGTATCTTCAATCAAAGCATCTCCTTCACTAGCATAAACAGGCTTGGCTTCTTTAAAAGAAATTAACTTCAGTTTTTCGGCTTCTGATAATTGATCGTAATCTTCAGGGAATAAAGATGATATTGGTTTATTTTGACGACAATAAGCATGAACACTTCTTAACACCCTGCTATCCTGGCGAATGTCTAATGAAGCAAAATAATTGCCATACAAATCAATTTTGCGGATTAAATCGTTAACTAAATCAACAAATAAACCTTCATGCTCTTTTAAGAGGGTATCCTTAATTTTATTTAGGTTTTCGCGTAACTCATCAGAAATATCATGCAGTTCGCAGCTCTGATCAAAAGCATTCTGATAAAGCACATCATGTAATTTCGAAATATTTTCTTCAACACCCCTAAAGGTAATGCGGCGTTTAATTACTCTAAAATCACGATAATAACAGCGGAACAGGATTTGTCGCAACATCTTGGAAACCTCCAGCGTAGTATCAGCATGGATGTTTGGATTACCATCTCTGTCGCCCCCTGGCCAGAAACCTAGCTCCAAAATCTTCTTTGTTTCAAGATTATATTCATCTAAATTTTGATCGATTTCCTCCTGAATATTTGCAGCAGCGAAGTAAAAAGTATTCTCTAGAAACCAGGCAAGATTTAAAGCTTCATCAACCGGAGTCGGCGATTTTTTATTAAAAAATGGTGTCTTACCGAGTTGTTGCAGCAAAGAATTCATCGCCGTAATATCGTTATCGCGAATGGCCTTGGTTAAATCAGTAATAATTGCCAGAACATTTCCAGGATAAAACTGAGTGGGGTGAGCCGTTAAAACCAAACGTAGTGATAACTCATCGATAAGTTTTTCAATTTTAGCCAACATGGGCTTGTTATCTGCATTCTTTTTTAAAATAAAAGCGAGTGTACTTTGCTCATCTGTAGTGTTTAACTTCGTAAATGAGGCGTCTTCAACAGCATCAAAAAGCACAACCTGGCGCTCTATGTATTGAATGAAGCGGAATAGTAAATCAATAATGTCTTTCCTATCTATATAACTTGTAAACTTGGCAAAAAATTCTTCGATAATTTGAGCTGGTTTTTGGCCGCTTCCAATCCCTTCTTCGCAACTCTTAAAAAACAGGGGCAATAATGTTCCGGTATCCTTTATTTTATAAAACGGAAGGGTTAAAAACAGACTATTAAAGAGTTCGAATTTTGAGATAACCTCATTATTAAAAATTGATTCTCGTTGTGTTGTTAAACGAAGTTTTGGCATAGCTTAAACAATAGTTTTGTATACGGTAATACTACAAAAAATGCATAAGGTATTAAAATTCTAGGGCTTACAATTTGGATAATTATAGAATAATTTTTAATTTTAGAATCTTATTTGGCTACTATGTGGCTACATAAGAACATTTGCAATGTTTAAGGGCATTGCATTGATTGTTAATTTTTTGGGTTAAAACAGCCGATGTAATAAAATACACCGGCTGTTTTTGTTTTCTGATATTTTTTACGCTAATTTTTTGCCAACTTTAGTGTGCATCAGTAACAATATTTGCGTTTTTCTTAAATTTTTGCAGATATAAAAGTGGGATCGAGAACAACATAATTAATCCTGCCACCCAATAAGCATCATTATAAGTGAGCAACATGGTTTGCTTAATAACAGTTCCTTCAATTGCTTTCATTGCCATAAGTTTAGCATCAATAAAGGATGAACCTTTGGCCATAAAACCACTTGTTAGGGCATTCAATTTTTGAATAAATGCGGGGTTGTATTCGTTAATGTTGGCCAGTAAACTACTTCTGTGAAAACCTGAACGAACGTGAATTAATGTTGTTAATGCCGCAATACCGAATGATCCTCCCAATTGCCTGCTCATGTTATTCAAACCAGATCCTTGTCCAATTTCAGCGCCAGATAAATCCTGCATCGCCAGTGTAGTTAATGGAACGAATAACAATGCCATACCAAATCCTCTGATTACCAGTGGCCAGAAAAAATCTCCTGTTCCTGATGCCAGTGTAGAATTGCTTAACATCCAACAGAAAACGAAGAATAAAAACATTCCTCCAGTTGCCATAAATTGTGCTGGCACACCCTTTTTGAGCATAATACCAATAAAAGGCATCATAGCAATGGTACAAATACCCCCAGCAATGAAAAGCTTTCCGGTTTGTAAAGGGGTAAACCCTAACAAGTTTTGGGCGAAAACCGGGAATACGAAAACAGAACCATATAATCCAAATCCTAAAATAAAGGATGTGAACATCCCGATGGAGAAACTTCGCTTTTTCATAATCCGAAGATTCACAATGGGGTGATCGGTGGCAGTTTCCCGCCAGATGAATAATAATAACCCAAAAACCGATACTACCGCTAATGCTGTAATGTATGGAGTAGAAAACCAATCCTCACTCTCGCCTTTTTCCAATACGGTTTGTAAACTACCTACCGCTATGGCCAGTAAGGCAATTCCCCACCAGTCAACAGGTTTACCCTGTCCATCTTTAGGCGTTTCTCGAATAAACGTGTAGGTACAGTAGGCCGCGAGTATCCCGACGGGAATATTAACGTAGAAAATCCAAGGCCAATCGGCAATTTCCAAAATATAACCCCCAATGGTTGGGCCAACGGTTGGGCCAACAACAGCTCCTAAACCAAACAAGGCGGTTGCAATACCCACATCTTCGCGAGGCCATGTTTCTATCAGAATAGCTTGTGCCGTTGAGATTAAACCTCCCCCGGCTACACCCTGTAAAATCCTAAATAAAATTAGCTCATTTAATGATGTGGCATTACCGCACAAAAATGAGACGAGTGTAAAAACAATAATCGAGGTTAAGAAATAATTTTTACGCCCGAAACGACTTCCCAACCAACCCGACATCGGCAGGATGATTACATTCGCAACGGCGTAACCAGTAGATAGCCAGGCGATATCCTCCAGGGTAGCGCCCAGGTTTCCCTGTATTTGTGGGATGGCCACATTCACAATGGTTGTATCAATCAGCTCCAGTAAAGAAGCGGTGATCACTGTAAATGTGATAATCCATTTTTTTAAACCTACTTCGGCCATTTTGATATTAATTAGTAGAAACCGAAGCTTTAACGCTCATTCCAGGGCGTAGTTTAGCTAACATTTCTTTTGATGGATGAATTTTAATTTTTACCGGAATACGCTGAACAACTTTTACGAAGTTACCTGTAGCATTATCAGGAGGCAATAACGAACCTTTTGCGCCAGTAATTGGTGAAAAATTATAGACCTCCCCTTCAATTTTCTCATCTGGATAAGCATCCACCTCAATCTCAACTTTTGATCCTGTTTTAATTTTCTCCAACTGTGTTTCCTTAAAGTTTGCCGTTACATAAATACTTCCATCGTTTACGACAGAAAATAACGACTGCCCTGGCTGAATCAGTTGTCCTTTTTGAACATTCTTTTTAGACACTATGCCGCTTGCGGGTGCTTTAATATCAGTATATGATAGTTGTAGTTTTGCAAAATCAATATCGCTTTGGCGTTGACTAATTACATTGCTGCTCACCGCTAATTGAGATTGAGTAGTTCCAACCTGTTTAACCGCAGCCTGATATTGATCTACAGCCGCACGATAAGCTGCCTGAGCAGATTCTTGAGTCGCTTTAGCCTGATCAAATGCCTGCTGCGTAATTGAACCGTCTTTTACCAAATTTGCGTAACGGGCAAAGTCTTTGTTTGCTAAGTTCAATTTCACTTTCGCTGCATCAACATTTGCTTTTGCAGTACTTGTATTTGCTTGTGTCGCGATAATTTGCGATTGAGCTACACCTACCCCAGCGTTAGCGCCTTTCTGACCAGCTTGTGCCTGTTCTAATTTTACTTTATAATCGGCATCATCAAGTTTCACCAGAATTTGCCCTTCTGTAACATGAGTATTTTCTTCAAAATTGATATCCTTTACATAACCCCCTACACGGGCAACAACAGGACTGATATCTCCGTCAATTTGGGCATCGTCGGTATCTACATGTTTGCTAAAATAAGTCCATTCTTTGATACCAAATATGATACCTATAACTAATAAAACACCTAAAATAATAGGTACTACTAAATTCTTTTTTTTCTTCTCAGTTGTCATTGCTGTATTTATTGCGTTATTTTTCCTGTTGATTTTAATAAGGTGTAGTAAGCCAAACCAGCGTCGGCTTTTGCTATTTCTAAGTTTATTTTTGCCTGATATAGTAAAGTTTCAGCATCAATTCTATCGGTAACTGAAGCCACATTGTTTTTGTATTTCGAAGCCAATAACTTATCGTTCTCAGTAGCCTGAGCAATAGAAGTTTCCAACACCTGGATCTTGTTCATTGCTACCTGATAGTTTTGAAAGTTTTTATTGATGTCGGTTTTTACATTGTCCGATAGAATATCTTTCTGGATAGAAATTTCGCTCTGTTGAATTTTAGCTTCACTCACTTTATTTCTGTTTGTCCATAGGCTACCAATATTCCATGAAACGGTTGCGCCCACTGTTACTGGTAACAAATATTGATTTACCGGAGGGATAAAACTGCCACTCGGATTGATATAATACAAATTCGCACCTACGCCAACGGTTGGTAAAGTATTGGCTTTAATGGTTTTGATGTTATAGTCAGCAACTTTATTCTGAACATCAAGTTGTTTTAACTCCTGGCGATTTGCCATGGCCAGATTTATGTAATCGGCCAGCGAACTTGCTGTTTTCAAACCTGCTGACGGATCTACAATTTTAACTTCGGTATCTTCGGGCAAGCCTAACAAAATATCGAGATTATAGTTAATTACTTTGCGATTGCTTTCTATGTCCATTTGCGTAAGGGTTACGTTAGCCTGTTGCAACTGAAATCGCAATACATCGTTTTTAGTCACAATGCCCTGCTCAAAGAACCGTTGTGCCTGTTTAATTTGTGCTGCAATTGATTCTAAATTTTGTTGAACCACCTTTTTGCTTTGCTCAATTTTGTACAGGTTATAGTACGTGTTAATTACCGCATAAGTAATCTCCTCTTTGCTTTTATCGGCATCCAAACGGGCAACATCTGCTAATAATTTGGTCGATTCTTTTGCGTATTTTAACTTTCCTCCTCCATAAACCAGCTCCTGTACGGCTGCAGTACCTACAAACGCATCGGCTCTGCGGGGTAAATTAAAGGCAGTTGCACCTTCGCCTAAACTAAAAGTATGCGTTGGTATTTCGGCATGATTATACATAAAGCTGGCATTGGCCGTTGGAAGAACATTGTCTTTTACCACTTCCAATTGCGCCACCGCCTGGTCTATTTTGTTTTGGGAAAGTTTTAGGTTTTTACTATTGGCAATGCCAAGTTCAATAGCTTGATTGATGGTTAACTCCTTTGAGCTTTGAGCAAATAAGGCTGCAGGAATTAATGATGCCGCAAGCATTAATCTAATCGATTTGGGTATCATTTTTTTGATGTTAAATAAACTGTTACAAGGTTTTGCAAATGGGCGACTACTCGCTCTTTAATAATTTTGTTCTCTTTTGGATTAGATAAGTCGATCGCTTTATCGTTAGAAATTTTATGTGGAGCAATTACAACATTTGTTAAGGTCCCCATAATGGTGGCAATAATCATCCTCACATCAACATTGCCGAAGCTTCCGTCTTCAATTCCATCTATAATAATCCTGTCCAGAAGCGACATATTTCTACTCATCGCATTTTTAATCTTATCATACATATCTGGCCGTTGAGTAAGGGAAAGCTCTCTGTGCATCATTTTGTGAAATGCAATGTTCGAAAATATCCGGTTTGCATAACCTTCAATCACTTTGTGCAATTTTTCTAAGGACGATATTTTATCTTCATTAATAATCTTTAATTGAGAAGCGAAACCCTCAATGCGATTATTCATTATTTCTATAAAAACTCCTTCTTTCGACCCGAAATAATAATTGATCATTGCCATGTTGGCTCCAGATTCCTTTGAAATCTGCCTGGTTGACGTGCCCTCATATCCTGTTTCGCAAAACAGTTTTTCGGCTGCATCTAAAATGGCTTGTTTTTTATCTACTTTTTCTGTCTTCATCTTTTGATGGCACAAAATTAATCAATCGTTTGATTAACTTCCAAATCAAATACTACTTCTTTTACATTATCTTGATAAAAGCCTAATTTTAAGGCTATAAAAATTTTGCTATGATGAAAAAGGCTTCTCTATTAATGTTAGTGCTCTTATGTATTCTTTCATTATTCTCCTTTCGGGATAAAAATCGGGAGCAAAACTGGATCAGGATTAACCTGCTTGGTTATCCGGTAAATGGATCAAAGGTGGCGGTTTGGGCTAGTAAATCCGATCAAACTCCTGCCTTGTTTGAGTTGATCGAGGAAAAAACTAAAAAGGTTGTTTACACCTCGCTCAACGTTAAACCATTCGGCGCCTATGGCCCTTTCAAACAAACTGCACGAATTAATTTTTCTGGCTTTAATAAATCAGGGAGATTTTACATCAAGGCCGATGGTGTTTTATCGCCGCTGGTTATTATTAACGATGATGTTTACAAAGGTGCGGCCGATTTCTGTCTTCGTTACATGCGCCAGCAAAGGAGTGGTTTTAATCCTTATTTAAAAGATAGCTGCCATACCCATGATGGTTTTTCGCTATACGGCGCTAAAGCTGGAATAAAAGATAGTACCCATTTCGATGCTTCTGGCGGCTGGCATGATGCGAGTGATTATCTCCAATATTCCACCACTTCGGCCAATGCCACTTATCATTTACTGATGGCCTATCGGGATTTTCCTGCTGTTTTTACGGATGAAAAACAAGCAAACGGTTTAGACGGAAAAAACGGCAAGGCCGATGTTTTGGACGAAGCAAAATGGGGATTGGATTGGCTTTTAAAAATGCATCCGAAGGAAAACGTGATGTTTAACCAGTTGGCCGATGACCGTGACCATATTTCGATGAGAATTCCGAAAGAAGATAGCCAATACGGAAAGGGCTTCGAACGACCGCTATATTTCATCAACGGTAAACCGCAGCAACGTGGCAAATTTTTGAATGCCACAACGGGAACAAGTTCTACCGCAGCAAAGTTCGCCAGCGCTTTTAATTTAGGTGCAAAATTATTTAATAGTACCGATCAGAAATACTCGGTTCTGCTTGCCAGGAAAGGGAACTCTGCATTGAGTTTCGCACTGCAGAAACCGGGCGTTACGCAAACTGCATCTGTTAAATCGCCCTATATTTATGCGGAAGACAATTGGGTTGACGATATGGAACTGGCTATGGCTTCAGTTGGCTTTGCAGAGACAGATTTAAAAGCATCTAAGTCGGCGATGGCTTACGCCGACCAGGAAAAAGTAACACCCTGGTTAGCTAAAGATACCGCAGCACATTATCAATATTACCCATTCATCAACCTCGGTCATTATGAACTTGCGAAACAACTCACCGGAGCAGAAAGACAGAAAATTGAACGCTATTATAAGGAAGGGATCGAGCAAGTTTGGGCTCGGGCAAAAACAAATGCCTTTTATCGTGGCGTCCCTTTTATCTGGTGTAGCAATAATTTAACCGTGGCCTTTGCCATGCAATGTAAATGGTATGAAGAATTAACGGGAGATAATCAGTTTACCGCATTAGAGCAAGCTAACTTCGACTGGATTTTTGGTTGTAATCCATGGGGAACAAGCATGGTTTATGGTTTGCCCAACTGGGATGATACCCCTGCCGACCCACATTCGGCATTTACCCATTTAAAAAATTATCCCACCGACGGAGGTTTAGTTGACGGCCCGGTTTACACCAACATCTACAATAGTTTAATTGGCATCAAATTATCAGAGGCTGATGAATACGCCGAATTTCAAAGCGACTTAGCTGTTTATCACGATGATTATGGTGATTACAGTACCAACGAACCCACCATGGATGGTACGGCTTCGTTAATTTACCTGATGGCGGCAAAAGAAACTCAGGCGAAAACAGCCAGCAACAAAACCTACAGCTTAGGTGCCAATATTCGCGGAGATTCGACTATGAAAAAGATTTCGCTGATGTTTACAGGTGATGAATTTGCTGATGGCGGAGAGAAAATACTCCAAACGCTGAAGGATGAAAATATAAAAGCATCGTTCTTTCTGACCGGAAATTTTTATAGAAACCCCAAGTTTAAATTACTTATAAAAAGATTAAAGTCGGCCGGGCATTATCTGGGAGCACATTCGGACAAACATTTGCTTTACTGCGACTGGAAAAATCGCGATAGCCTGCTTGTTACCCAAAAACAATTTGATGAAGATTTGGATGCGAATTACGCAGCGATGACCAGTTTTGGAATTAAGAAAAGTGATGCATCCTACTTTCTGCCTCCATATGAGTGGTACAACGAAAAGATAGCCAGCTGGACCCATTTAAAAGGCTTGCAGCTTATCAACTTTACACCAGGAACCCGATCTAATGCAGATTACACCTTTCCTGAAATGGGCACCAGTTATCGTACAACAGACGAGATCTATAAATCCATTACCAACTTCAAAGAACAAAAGGCCAATGGCTTAAACGGATTTTATTTGTTGTTACACATTGGCACTGATACCAAAAGAAAGGATAAGTTTTACGACCGCCTGCCCGACTTAATACGCTATTTGAAAAAAGATGGTTACCAGTTAAGTAGAATTGACAATTAATTATGAATATTGATAATCATTGAAGAACCAAATTTTAAAATAAATATTAACTTTGCCTCCAAATAACAAAAAACATGAGTGTACAAGAAAACAGCAGCAATAATTTCAACTGGTTATATTATGCTTTAGGTTTATTCTTCGGGATTTTAACTGGAGCTGTAATTACGCAGAATTATATTTTCGCATTATTAGGGGGCGTTTTGGGTTTGTTAACTGCAGGCTTATTTTTAAATGCGATAGTAAAAGGCAGAAAATACTAATCCATCCCGAATTAGTTTAACATCCCTTTTTTAAACATTAATAACTCATACAGCAAATGAAAAGAATATTCATTGTTGTTTTCGCTCTTTTCTGCTTCGGAGTAAAAGCTCAAGAAACCTCCTCAAATGAGGTTAGGTTTCCGGCGGCAGATCCGAGTCCGGCAGATATAGTTTACTTTCCTTTAAATGCTCCAAAAGCGAAGGATGCCACAAAGCCGGTCATCAAAATTGTTTATTCACGGCCGCAGCGAAAAGGTCGTGATATTTTTGGTGTTTTAGAGCAGTATGGAAAGGTTTGGCGTTTCGGTGCTAATGAAAATACCGAAGTTCAGTTTTTCAAAAAAGTAACCATTGGAGGAAAAAAAATAAAAGCTGGCACGTATAGTTTATTTGCCATTCCAAATAAAGACAGCTGGACAATCATTGTAAATAGCCAAACAGATAAATGGGGCGCTTTTTCTTATGATCAAACCAAGGATGTTGTGAGGACAAATGTACCTGTTAGAGCATTAGCAAAACCAATAGAGTACTTTTCGTTAACTTTTGTTGCAAAGGATGGTGGCGCAAATCTAATTATCGGCTGGGATAAAACCCAGGCAGAGCTGCCAATAACGTTTTAGAATAAAAATTTATAAATAGTAAAGCCCCGACTAAAATCGGGGGCTATTTTTAATCCGAACGAAACTTTAAACATTTCATCTTTTTGATAAACAGATTGCCCCACATCTAAACAAAATGAATATAATTCCTTTCCAAAACCATCGATCATAAATGGGCGCAGTTTTTACGCATTACCCATATAAGGATCACTTGTCGTAATTTCCCCGGTTTCTATTTTCCCTGCATAACGATGTTTAAAAATTGAATTACCTGCGTTTATGATACTGAAATCGTACCAATCACCATTTTTTGAAACGTTTGATAGCAAATTGGTGGTGGCTTTTGGCTTAAGCAAAACAGTTCTGGTGGCAGATTTATATTTGTTATCTAGAATTTGAATGTTTATGGCGCTTGAACTTCTGTTTTCGATAGTAAAAATCAAATTACCAGTTAACTTTTTGCTCACCAGTCCAATTTGTTCAGACATTGCCGTTATGAATATTTGCGGATTTTGTTTATTCCCTCTAAAGTGCCTGTAAAAACCATTCGGACCAGTAATTCGGAAATCGTAAATACCATTATCAAAGTCTTCAACATTAATTTTTTCTGATAATTTATCTCCAGCTTTAACGGCGTAAGCCCAAACTTTGCCTTTAACGCCCTTGAAACTTTCTGTAGTAATCATAGTAAAAGGTACACCAACAGGTTCGGTTTCATTTCCAAAAAGCGGTTTTGCAGATTGGAAAGTGAGCTCTACCTCACTGTTTACAAAAGAAGCGTCTGCATTTATTTGATAAGGTAAGGCGCAAGCAGGTTTTGTTCCCTGTTCTTGCTTTGGCGCATGTGTAGAAGTTTGGCTTGAAAAAGATTCGAACTTGTTAATTTTCGCAACCTCATTATTGTTTAAAGCAGTTGGGCCAACCTGTGCCGGTTTATTTTTTGCATTACCAATATTTGCGACTACGGTTTCGCGATTTAATGGTTCTGGCGATTTAATTTCCTCTCCATTATATGGCCGAAAAGCCGACGTTAAGTCGCCACAAATGTTTCGTCTCCAATCGCTAATGTTATTACTTTTGATGTTTTTTCCTATCTTTTTACTTAACCACTTCTCCATAAACATTAAGGAAGAGGTATGATCAAAGACCTGCGAATTTACAAACCCGCCTTTGCTCCAGGGTGAGGCAATAACCATGGGTACACGGTAACCCAAGCCAATCGGACTGCCTTTTCTTCCCTCAAAATCCGTTGCATAATTTATCCCTTCAGATACCTTTCCGCTTGACTTGTCATCTGGGTTCGGCACAACGAATGGGGGTTGATGATCAAAATAACCATCATTTTCATCATAGGTTAAAACGAAAATGGTTTTCTTCCACACTTCAGGGTTTTTGGTTAAAATATCCAGCGCTTCACTAACATACCAGGTGCCATAAAGCGGCGAACTCGTATGGTCGGAGAAACGCTGAGGTGCCACCAACCAAGAAACTGCCGGAAGTTTTCCGCTATCAACATCTTTTCTAAACTGATGAAAAATATCGCCTTTCGGAATATTTATCGTTTCAGATTCTCCTTCATCGTTAGTGAATGTGAATGGCGCTAAAGCTAAATAATCTTTCTCGCTAATATTTGTTTGGAAAGCCTTATCAATCAGGTTTTTATCCCGCTGAGATAATTTAGCATATTTAGCTTGTACTTCTTCGGGAGTTAATGCTGGTGTAACTGTCTTATCGCCATTTTTTCTGAAATAAGCAGAAAGCTTAACATTGTGCCTTTTTATATATTCTACAGGATTATCGCCATAGTTGCCCAACCAATCATCAACCTCACCTTCCGGAAGTTTTGAAGTCCAAAGTTCATTTTGATAGATACGCCAATCAACACCATTATCTTCTAAAGTTTCCTGAAAGGTTGGCCAATCGACAAACACATTGTTCTGCGATTCCGCCTGGTCATTATTTACTATGGCCACACGATTGGCACTCTTTTCTCCCCTAACTGTTCCTGTAAAAAAAAATAGTCTATTGGGCGTTGTTCCTGTTAAGGATGAACAAAAATGTTGATCGCAAACGGTAAATGCGTCAGCCAAAGCATAGTAAAAAGGGATATCATCTCTATCGTAATACGATAATGTCATCGCCGATTTAACAGGAAACCACTTATCATAACGTCCTCCGTTTCGGGCTGCAACCTGATCGTTCCAGGAGTGAGGTAAACCGCCTTGCCAGGTAATTTTTGTTTTATTGATATCTACATGAAACGGCGCATAAGTATAACCCTGACCGTCCTTTTGCAGCCAGACTTTATTACCATCGGGCTGGATGTGTGGATGAGGATCATTAAAGCCGCGTACCCCTTTCATTTTACCAAACATGTGGTCGAAGGAACGGTTTTCCTGCATCAAAAACACGATGTGCTCGGCATCGTAAAAAGTACTACCAGGTTCGGCATTTATTGCCATAGCCTTTAATACCGAGCTGGGAAATGCATTAGCCATACCCGTAGCCCCAGTGAAAAGCGCCGCCTTTTTTAAAAATTCTCTACGGGAGTCCATAAATTATACGATATCATTTTGATCCTTTCAAATTATAAATAAGTTGCGGTTCTGCTGGTAATGTCTTTTTATTGTTGCAAAAAACTTGTGAGGGGAATGCGTGTGATTATTACTTAAAACTCTACTTCTGGTAAACCCTCACATAATCCACTTTCATGGTTGCTGGAAAAATAGCATCATCAACCCCATTTTTTCCTCCCCAGTTTCCACCTACAGCTAAATTCAAAATCACATGAAAGTTTTGATCAAATGGCCAATCGGCAGGGCCTTTACCTGTATTTTTGAAGGTTAAATATTTCTGATCATCTACAAAAAATTCAATTCTATCTTTAAACCATTCTACAGCATAAATATGGTAAGTGTTGTAAGGATTTATCTTTACGCCTTTGCCTACCTGGGTTTTAAGTACGTGATTAAATTTCTCAGTGTGTACAGTTCCATAAACACTATCGGGCTCATAACCTACATGTTCCATAATGTCTATTTCACCGCTTTTCGGCCAACCGCCGTATCTCCAATCTGTAGGAAGTGCCCAAATCGCCGGCCACAAACCCCTTCCTTTTGGCAACATTGCCCGCACTTCTACCCTGCCATATCTGAAATCAAATTTGTTTTTACTCACCAACCTGGCAGATGTGTATTTATTGCTTTCTTTAACAGCTTTAACTGCAGTGATATTCAAACTTCCTTTAACATTTTTGGCGTTAGCAGTATCAGCTTCAGTGTAGTATTGAAGCTCGTTATTTCCCCAGCCCTTTCCACCAACATCATAACCCCAATTATTACTTAGCGGCAAGCCTTTGTCATCAAATTCATCTGCCCATTTTAACTTCCACCCCAATGTAGCAGGTGCTTTTTTTATTTCTTCAAAAGTCAATTCTGGCTCGTTCGTAGTTATATAATCAACATTGTGCGCTAATAACCATTGCATTTCTGGCGCAGTGTTTACTGTCCAGGCATTTACTGTCAAGCCTAATTTATGTGCATTTTCTATCCAGCCATCTTTTTGATAGATGCTATAATGGTAATCAACGCCAGTAAGTTTGTCTGCTTTCATTTGTTCAGCGCTAATCTCTCCCCTCAGGTAAGCAACTTTTGCTTTTGGAAGAACCTCCAGAATCCGTTTGCAATAATCATAGTCGAAACTAATATATTCTGTCCACGCTAAAACCCCAACTTTTTTAACCATATCGATGCAGGCATTTGTAAGCTCAATACCACGTTCTTTGCTAATCAGAGAAGGTTTTATCTCTAAAATCAATTTGGTTGTTTTTTGTTTCTTGCCTTCTTTAAGGTAAGCTTCTAATGTTGGAATTTTTTCGCCGTTGCTCATGGTTTTGGTTAACAATTCTTCGTATTTAACCTTCTCAATGGTCAAGCCCTGAAATTCAGCATCGTGATTTACAACAAGCACTTTATCGGCGGTCATCCATACATCGAATTCCGAACCATAACAACCTAACCTTACCGCTTCATTCAGGGATGCGATGGAGTTTTCAGGAAATTTATTTTTTTTCCATGCGCCGCGATGTGCGATCACCTGATTTTTATTCCAGTTAAATTTTTGGGCAAAAGAGGTGGTAAAAATAAATACCATGCTTGTTAAAATAAGTGCTCGTTTCATATTTGGGGTGATTGTACAAAAAATCAAAAGTAGATTTTTATTAGAATAGCAGTTTAAAATCTATGTAACCTTTGTATTAATTATCCAAGATAAATATTTTTAGATTAATTGTGGCCGTTGGCTGAAGCCAACCGGCAATGAAAAATACTCTTTGCCCCTCCTCGAAATAAGGAAGGGAGTTGATCTATGCTTGTTGCACATTGAAATCAATATTTAAGTTGGTGGGTTGACCCATAAAGCCAATGATAGATGCAAAATTTGCCCACGCCGGTACTACTCCACTCCTAAATTAGGAGGGGTTTGAGTGGTTGGTACGCCAAAAGCACCAACCTTTGTTAAATAAACCCGATTGTCGCGAATCCCGATTTTTCACCGGGAGCAGCAAAAAGGGGGACTGAAAACCTCTATGAAACACTAAACATTGTTTTCCAAACCTTTATTCTATCTTTCAAATAAACAATTTGAAATAAACGCGTTACCTTAATGGGGTTTCTTTTAATTGATGCGAACAATTTTTACATTTACGTTGATATGGTAAGCAATAATTACAACGATTTGTTGAGGAAGATAGATGAGTTTATCCGTAAATTTTATTTAAACAAGATTTTACGTGGTACCATTTATGCAGCCGCAATATTACTCGGCTTATATTTGCTTGTTTTCTTAAGTCTATATTATCTAAACCCAACGGCAGGCTTAAAAACTTTTATTTTCTTCGCTTACTTGTTATTGGGCTTACTATTGATAGGTTTTCTGATTATAAAACCTCTGCTCTCGATGTTGAAATTAGGCAAACATCTGTCTTTCGATGAAGCTGCGGTAATTATTGGAAACCACTTTTCCGATATTAAGGATAAGCTTTTAAATACTTTACAACTTCATAAACTTTCTGAAAATTTGCCAGAAAATAATCAATTAATTATGGCGAGCATCGATCAGAAAATTCTGGACCTGAAACCCGTGCCATTTTATACCGCCGTTCGGATAAACGATAATCGGAAATACTTGAAATACCTGTTCATTCCGCTTTCTATTATTCTATTAATTGCCCTAATTGCACCTGCCATTCTTCGCGAGGGAACTAATAGTTTCTTTAAATATGATAAATTCATCGCTCCCAAAGCACCTTTTAGCTTCGCTGTTCTTAACAAAAATCTAACTGTTACGCAGGGCGATGATGTAACGATAAATTTGAAATTGGCTGGTGATGAATTGCCAGCCGAAGTTTATGTAGAAGACGGAAAAAACACCTATAAATTGGTTAAAGAAACCATCAGCCAGTTTAGTTACAGCATCAAAAATATTCAGAGTGATAAAAAACTGATTTTCAAGGGCGGCGGATTTAGTTCTTCAGTTTTCACTGTGAGCGTTAAGCCTCGTCCGGAGTTATTGAATGCATCGGCAACTTTAAATTATCCATCTTACTTAGGCAAAAAACCGGAAGTGATTGTTAACGTTGGCGACATCCTTCTACCCGAAGGGACTCGTGTTACCTGGAGTTTCAAAACTGGCCAAAGCAACTCGCTACTATTTACACTAAATGGTAAGCAAATTGTGTTGAAGGTTGATGATGATGATGAATCAGCCTATAATGCCACGATCCGCAATAATTCAAAATATAGAATTAGCCCAAAAAATAATTTTGTAACACTTACCGATTCTTTATCGCATCAAATTATAGTAATTAAAGACCAATCTCCAGCTATTCAGGTTGAGGAAAAGCCCGATTCAATTAGCAACAAAGCCATCTATTTCAGTGGACAGATTACGGATGACTATGGTTTTAGCAGATTGAGTTTTAAGTATAACATTAGGGAAAACAATAAGGTAATTAGTACCGTCAGCAAAAATATTCCCATCAAAACCAACATAACTGCAAATAGATTTTTCTTCTTCTGGGATTTAAAAGCGGCATTGGCAAAGCCTGGCCAAGAAATAGAATACTATTTTGAAGTCGCTGATAATGATGGTGTTAATGGCTCAAAAATTACCCGTTCAGAAATTAAAACATTTAAGCAGCCTACAAAAAAAGAAACTGCTGAGCAAGTAAGCGCTAACAGCCAGGCGCTTAAGCAAAAAATACAATCGGCTATTCGTTTAGCCAATACCATTGAAAAAGAGAGTAAAAAAGTTGCCGAAAGTTTAATCGATAGAAAGCAGATCTCATTTGAGGATAAAAAGCAAATTGAGGCTTTGCTGGATAAACAAAAACAACTGGATGAGGCAGTAAAACAGATAAAGGAGCAAAATGACAAAAATATTCAGCAGCAGGAAGACCAATTACAAACGCAAGAGCTTTTAGAGAAGCAGAACCAGATTAAGGATTTGTTTGATCATGTATTGGATGAAAAAACAAAGGAACTTCTACAGAAGCTTCAAAACCTGATGAATGAGAAAAATAAAGACCAAACGCAAAATGAACTTTCAAAGATGCAATTGGATAATAAAACACTCAAAAATGAACTCGATAGAATTTTAGAACTTTACAAACAGCTGGAATTTGAGCAAAACTTGCAAAACGACATCGATCGCTTAAATGCATTGGCTAAAGAGCAAACGGCACTGAGCAAGGAAACGGCTGATAAAAAGCAGAATAACGAATCGCTTAAACAAAAGCAGGATGCCTTGAATAAGGAAATGAAAGATTTAAAGGATGATTTGAAGAAACTGGAAGAAAAAAATAAGTCGTTAGAAAAACCTAATCCCTTCGAAAACCCTGAAAAGGAGCTGCAGGATATTGAAAAAGATCAACAAGATAGTAAGGATGCGCTAGATAAAAAAGATTCGAAAGGCGCTAGTCAAAAGCAAGAAAAAGCTGGTGAGCAGATGGAAAAACTTTCGAAAAAAATGGGAGAAATGCAGCAGCAAGGTGAGGAAATGGAAAACAACCTGAATGCGAAAGAGTTACGTAAGCTCCTTGAAAACTTGCTGAATACTTCTTTTGAGCAGGAAAAGGTGATGTTAACGTTAAAAAAAACCACTTCAGCTGATCCATCCTATATTGGGAACGTTCAAAAGCAACGCAATATTAAAGATAACCTTAAAACGATTGCCGATAGTTTGTACGCTCTGAGTAAACGTGTTCCTCAAATTGAATCAACGGTGAACGAGGAGATGAATAAGATTAATTTCAATCTCGATAAAAGTTTGGAAAGTCTTGGCGAGCGAAGAACGCCAGAGGCCAATCGCTATCAGCAGTTTACCATGACATCAATTAATAATTTGAGTTTGATGTTGAGTGAGGCTTTGAATCAATTGCAAAACATGCAAAAAAACGCTAAGCCTGGAAGTGGCAAAAAACAGAAACAAGGTATGAAGCAGCTCTCACAAATGCAGGAGCAGCTGAATAAAAGTATGCAAAAGGCTCGTGAGCAGATGCAGAAATCTGGTGGCAACCAAGGCAAGGTGGGCAAAGGAGAAATGAGTCAGGAGTTTGGAAAAATGGCACAGCAACAGCAAATGATTCGCCAGGCTTTGGAAAAAATCAACCGTGAAGAAAATAAAAACGGTTCGGGCAAAATGGGCAACCTTAATGAGGCCATTAAAGAAATGAAACAAACAGAAAGCGACTTGGTGAATAAGCGTTTACAGCAAGAAACCTTAAATCGACAGAAAGAGTTGTTAACCAAGCTTTTGGAGGCAGAAAAAGCAGAACGCGACCAGGAAGAGGATTCAAAACGAGAGAGTAAAGCAGCGAAGGAATTTCCACCATCTTACCAAAAAATGATAGATGACTTTAAAAAGCAACAACAAAATGGAAACGATATGTTACAGAAATTGCCTCCCAGTTTGAATTATTATTATAAAAATAAAATCGCCGAATATTTAAAATCTTTGAATATGGTGAGGTAGGATAAATCAATTCCTCATGTTGAATTCATTTCAGTATCGAAATGTAGAAAGACCCTGAAATGAATTCCATATGAGGACCTCATGCATAACGCCTACTCATCCCTAATTTTTATTTCTTAAATTTGCGGCTTTAAACATATCCACATGCCTGCAATTTCATTTTTTACAGAATCGGTTACTTACAATCTTCCTCAAAAACTTAAGGTTAAGAAATGGATTAAAGCAACGATTGAAAAGGAGGGCTTTAGATTACAAGAACTCAATTTCATTTTCTGCAGCGATGAATATTTGCTGGGTATTAATCAACAGTATTTAAATCACGACACTTACACTGATATTATTACTTTCGACAACTCTGATGAGGAAAAGTTGATTGTCAGTGATATTTTCATCAGCATTGAACGTGTAAAAGAAAATGCAAAAACTTTCAAAATAACAGAATTTGATGAAGTTTGCCGCATCATGATCCATGGAACTTTGCACTTACTGGGCTACAAAGACAAGGGTAAAGCAGCAAAAACTCTAATGACGCAAAAAGAAAATGAATATTTAAGTTTCAGAGTAGATTTCAATTTTCTGTAAATAAAAATACCAAAGGAGAATCACTTTTTGTACCAGGATTTTGGCAGGGTTTACTTCATATTTATTGATGCTAACTCCTATACAATCCACGCCCCATGATTTACCTTTCCAGGCTCTTGATGTAACCTTGTAATAGCCCGAACTTGCATCTTCTGTTAGATACGGAAATATTGTCCACGACCATTTAACACCATTAAATACCAAACATTTTGTGGGTTGGGGTAGATCTACCATGTCCATCATTTGGTATGCTCTATCTTCAAACTTTGTAGCAGTGTAAATTTTATCAACTTGAGCATGTTGAAGATATGCCGTATCAAGGCTTAGGTTTCTATATTCGATGATTTCAGCTTTATAATCTGGCCAACAACGGATTTACTAAGCACAAACTTGTAAACTTTATTCCCGTCTTCAGCATCGAAAGTTAGCGTATTATTTTTTAAATTTACTAGATGTGCCTTTCTTCCTTGAATGTTATCCATTGTGGCAAATACTTGGGCGCCATTTTTTACAAAATATAGTATTCTAAGGCTGTTACTTTCATTAATTATTATGTAAAATAAACTCTTAAAAGCTCTTCGGGCTTTATAAATTTCGATGATCGGTTCATAATAGTTTTTGGTTTGTACAATTACCGAAAATTAGAATAAAAATAAACACCTACTGTTAGCTCATAAAAGAACCATGATCATGCTCTCCTTTTCTTGACAGCAACCATTTCAAATAATTTTGGTTCTGTTCGTCTGATAGTTAACAGTGTTGGTCGATAAATTACCCATGCTGGTATATTTCTGGCTATTCAGCTGCAACAATACAATCATAATACGGTCTTATATTAAAATAACAGCTCAGGCTGTTGAATACAAAATATAAGATAAGGATTAATCCGTTCAAAAGATAAAGTTTAGTTTTAGTTAATGATTGAAGCAGCGGCGGAGCGATTCCAGTCGCTGTTTTCGTTTTTGAATTTCCTTTAGCAATACCCTGTTATGATCTCTGATTTAATTAGTTTGCAATTCTCCAGCTAATTACATATCAATATTTTGCCATTTTTGATCGATACTTAGCCGCTTTAAAACATCTATACAATCTACCAAATATTTTATCCTTACTTTTGCACTAATTTTCCTTTATAAAACCGAAATACAAAAAAATTGAGCACACTAATTGCGGCAGAAGGCTTAGGTCATGGTTATCATGATGAATGGCTATTTAAAAATTTAACACTTGGTATCAACTCTGGGCAGCGGGTAGCGTTGGTTGGAATTAACGGCGCTGGTAAGAGTACGCTTTTAAAACTATTAGCTGAAAGATTCCCTCCGCTTGAAGGTAAGATTGTTAAAAATAAAGCAGTTAAAATCGGCTTTTTGGATCAAGAACCACAATTTACTGAAGGTTTCTCTATAAGTGACCATATATTTTCTTTGGAGAATAAACAGCAACAGCTGATCAAGGAGTATGAGGAATTAATTGAGGATCCAAATCCCGATGAGAAAACGCTTAATCGTTTGTATGAAGAACTGAGCGAACACAATGCCTGGGAATATGAACATGAAATAAAAACCATTTTGAATAGAATGGGGATTACTCATCTTCAACAAAAGATAGCTACACTTTCTGGAGGACAAAAGAAACGTTTAGCTTTAGCAAAGCTATTAATTGAAGATCCGGAAATTTTAGTATTGGATGAGCCTACCAATCATTTGGACATCGATACGATTGAATGGTTAGAAAAACTGCTAACAACAGGGCAAAAAACCATCCTCCTGGTTACACACGATCGATACTTTTTAGACAATGTTTGTAATACTATAGTTGAATTAGATCGAGGAAAGATTTTTAATTATAATGGAAATTATGCTTACTATCTGGAAAAGAAATCAGAAAGAGAAGCGCTTGATGCCACTGTTCAACATAAGAACCAGCAGCTATTAAAGAAAGAATTAGAGTGGATGAGGCGCATGCCACAGGCTCGTGCAACGAAATCTAACGCCAGGATCAATGCTTTTTACGATCTGGAGGAAAAAACCAGGAAGAAGTCTGATAATCAGACTATTAACCTCCAAATGAAAATGTCTCGTCAGGGTGGTAAAATTATTGAGATCGGTCACATAGCAAAGTCTTTCGATGGTCGTCCAATTATTAATGATTTTAGCTACACTTTCAAAAAAGGAGATCGAATTGGTTTGGCAGGTAAAAACGGTACTGGCAAATCTACTCTATTAAATATTATTACTAGCCAACTAGCACCAGACGCAGGAACAGTTGACACTGGTGAAACGACAGTTTTTGGTTATTACAAACAAGGCGGTTTAACTTTCGATCCAAAAGAGAGGGTAATTGATATTGTGAAATCAGACGCCGAGTATATTAAGATGGCTGATGGATCGGTAATTACTGCTTCTGCCCTACTAACACTTTTTCTTTTCCCGCCTAAGAAACAACATGGCATGGTGGAAAAATTAAGTGGTGGCGAGAAGAAGCGCTTGAATTTGATGAAGGTTCTAATGCAAAATCCTAACTTCTTAATTTTGGATGAGCCAACAAACGACCTGGATATTGATACGTTAAATGTACTGGAAGAATTTCTAGAAAACTTCCCTGGCATTTTAATGCTAGTTTCTCATGATAGATACTTACTAGACAAGATGAGTGATCAGCTATTTATCATGGAAGGTGAAGGAGTAGTAAAAATATATAATGGTAATTATTCTGAGTACCGTTTAAGTTTAGAACAACCGAAAGTTAAAGCCGAAGCCAAAAAAACTTTCACTCCTATAGCTGCTGAAGCTCCAATAAAAAGCGCAAAAAAATTAAGTTTTAAAGAACAAAAGGAACTTAATGAATGCGAAAAGGGAATGACAGATACCGAACAAAAGATAGCTAAATTATCTCAAAGTTTACTAAAAGTTGCTGCTTCCGATTATGTGAAGATTCAAGAAATTTCGGATGAGATTGAAAAGTTAAAGATTAAGCAGGATGATTATACAATGCGATGGTTAGAATTATCAGAATAAATAAGGAAATTAGTTAGTTATTCCATTGATACGTTTCACGTGGAACATTTAACCCGCAACTAATACAAGTTTATTTACAAATCTTCAGAATGCTTTAATAGGTTACATACCAAATAAATAACACAATTGTTCCACGTGGAACATAATAGAAAGAGAAAATGTTTTCAAAATACGATTTGATTGTTGTTGGTGCTGGACATGCAGGATGCGAAGCTGCTGCCGCTGCCGCCAACTTAGGCTCATCAGTTCTATTGATCACAATGAATATGGGTACCATAGCCCAGATGAGTTGTAACCCAGCAATGGGTGGTGTAGCGAAAGGACAGATTGTTCGCGAGGTAGATGCGATGGGTGGCTATTCAGGAATTATATCTGATAAATCAACCATTCAATTTAGAATGTTAAACAAGTCAAAAGGCCCTGCGATGTGGAGTCCGAGAGCACAAATTGACAGAATGCGCTTTGCTGAGGAATGGCGCTTAGCGTTAGAAAGAACTCCCAACGTCGATTTATGGCAAGACAGTGTTGTTGGTTTGTTAGTTAAAGATAATACAATCTATGGAGTAAAAACATCTTTGGGAATGGAGATCGAAAGTATAGCAGTAGTACTTACTAACGGCACTTTCTTAAATGGTGTGATGCATATCGGTGAAAAGAAATTTGGTGGAGGCAGAACAGCAGAAAGAGCATCAACTGGAATTACAGAACAATTAGTGGAACTCGGAATGGAAGCTGGTAGAATGAAAACAGGTACTCCTCCACGGGTGGATGGCCGAAGTTTAGACTATACCAAAATGGAAGAACAGTGGGGCGACGAAAATCCCGGTAAGTTTTCTTTCACAGATACTGAAGTTTCAACAGATCAACGTTGCTGCTGGATTACTTATACTAATGGGGATGTGCACGAAACTCTGAAAGAAGGATTCGAAAAATCGCCAATGTTTACGGGTAGAATTAAAGGTTTAGGCCCAAGGTACTGTCCTTCCATTGAAGACAAAATTAACCGTTTTGCAGAACGCGACCGACACCAAATTTTTGTAGAGCCTGAAGGATGGAACACCTGCGAAATTTACGTAAATGGTTTTTCAACTTCTCTTCCAGAAGATGTACAGCAAAGAGCTCTTCGATTAATTCCAGGTTTTGAAAATGCAAAAATGTTCAGACCTGGCTATGCTATCGAATACGATTTCTTCCCTCCTACCCAATTATCACTTACCCTAGAAACTAAGTTAATAAATAATTTATTCCTAGCTGGTCAAATTAATGGAACCACAGGGTATGAAGAAGCAGCTTGCCAGGGCTTCATGGCTGGTATCAATGCGCATCAAAAAATTAATGACAAGCATGAGCTGATTATGAAAAGATCAGACAGTTATATTGGGGTTTTAATTGATGATTTAGTAACCAAAGGAACTGACGAACCTTATCGAATGTTTACCTCTAGAGCGGAACATCGTTTATTGTTGAGACAAGATAATGCTGACATTCGCTTATCTCCTATCGGACATGAGTTAGGTCTTATATCTGATGAACGTTTAGAAAAAGTTAAACGTAAAGTCGAAGCAGCAGAAACCTTGGTCAAATTCACCAGAAGTCAGGGCATAGAAATGGCTGATGCTAATCCTATGTTAGAAGGCTTAGGTTCGAGTATCTTAAATCAAAATGTAAAAATTCATAGTTTAGCTGGGCGTCCACATGTGGGCTTACAAGATCTTATAAAAGTAAGTAAACCATTGGCTGAAGCCACCAAAGATTTAGATAATGAAACAATAGAGCAAGCGGAAATCAAAATTAAATATGAGAGTTATTTTGAAAAAGAAAATGAGATAGTAGCCAAAATGTTGAAAATGGAAGATAAGGAAATCAAACCTGATTTCGACTACAATAAAATTGTTTCCATCTCAAAAGAAGCCCGTGAAAAGTTATTCAAAATAAAACCACGTACTTTAGGCCAGGCATCAAGAATTTCTGGTGTATCACCATCAGATATCTCTGTATTAATGGTCTACATTGGTAAGTAATTGATTATCAATAATTTATTTAAAAAATATATCGACTTAAAATAAAGCGATATAAGAGCGTAAAAACTTTTTTTAATATCAGATTTCCAAAAACATCAAAAATTCGTCATAACGTTTAAAATATGCCAAATTTAAAAGCTCAGTATTTTAACAAAAAAATTTCAGCAGTTGTTATTATCTCGCTCCTATTCATGGGTTGTGCAAGTATGCAAACCCCACAGGGAGGACCGAAAGACTCAAC
This sequence comes from Pedobacter sp. MC2016-05, assembly GCF_026239735.1. Taxonomy (GTDB): domain Bacteria; phylum Bacteroidota; class Bacteroidia; order Sphingobacteriales; family Sphingobacteriaceae; genus Pedobacter. The sequence continues at coordinate 246,711 of NZ_JAPIVT010000001.1, read as the reverse complement.
TCCACCTAAAATTTTAACTATGACGCCGAAAAATCAAACCCGTAATTTTAACGCAAAAAAAATTACAATTGAGTTTGATGAATATTTTAAGCTTGTGGATGAATCGAAAGAATTTAGTATTTCACCAGAGCAGGAACGAGCGCCTATTTTAAAAATTCGTTCCAAGCGGCTGGAAATTGAACTTCAGGATACATTAGAGAAAAATACTACATACACCCTAAATTTTGGAAAGGCAGTTGCCGATATCAATGAGAGTAATGTGGTAAAAAATTTATCTTATGTGTTTTCTACGGGAAATGAAATTGATTCCTTATCTGTGAGTGGAAATGTGAAAAGCTCGCTAAACGATGAATTTGAGAAAGACGTTACTGTTTTCATCTTACCATTAGCACGTGACACCCTGTTTGGAAAGAAAAGGCCATCAATATATACCTTGACTGATAGTTCCGGAAATTATAAGCTTAACAATCTAAGAGCTGGTCAGTATAAAATTTATGCACTTAAAGAAGGCAGTGGTGGTGGAGATAAAATATATCAGCAGGTATCTGATGAAGTTGGCTTCTTGAAAGATCCAATCACGATTGATAAGAACCTGGATAATATAAATCTGCAGGTGTTCAAAGAGCTGGCGACAGATTTTCGTGTTACAGATCGTAAACTTGCTAACGATGGCATTATCACCATTACAACAAACAAACAACTTAAAGAACCGAAAATCACCGTTACGGATCCTCCGAAAGTAGATGTGGGTAAATTTGTTCACTTTAATAAAACTAATGATACCGCCAAAGTATGGCTTACTGACCTGGGCTTCGACTCTGTTAAAGTAGCCATTCAAGATGAAGGCAAGGTTTTACAAACACTTAATTTTAGCAAAGGAAAAAAGGATAATTACGTTCGCGATGTAAACATTAATGATAACGCAAGTGGTGGTAAACTTAATCCCTACCAAACTTACACCTTAACTTTTCCTTTCCCAATAACAGCAGCAGATGCTTCTAAGATTACTTTATTAGAAGATTCTGTTAAAAGAACAACTTTTCAACTGATAAAAGATAGTACCGATTTCTTGAAATACTACATCAGATATCCCTGGAAACAAAAACGAACCTATGATATAAAATATGCTGCAGGAGCTTTCACAGCGATTTTTAATGCAAAAAATAAGGAAATCAATAAAACCTTTAAGCTAGATCCAACAGATAATTATACCACATTAATATATAATGTAACTGTACCAGATTCAAGTAAAAACTATATCGTTCAATTTTTGACAGAGAAAAAGGATCTGATCAAATCATTTCCGATAAAAGGAAATACGAAGCTTCGTTTCGCAAATTATCCCGCCGGAAAATACATGATTCGAGTAATTTATGACGAAAATAGAAACGCAATCTGGGATACTGGAGATGTAAAAGGAGGTACTCAACCAGAGAAAGTGTGGTACCTTAAAGCACTTCTGGATCTTAAACCGAATTGGGAAAGAGAAGATCCCTTAGCTATCCCAGCCCCACCGAAAGATTAATTATAGATTTGTAAACCAGCTGGAATACATGATATAATTATCTGGTAACTTATTTAATAAAGCCCTTTGCTCATCAGTAATGGGCTTTATTTTTTTTGCTGGGGTGCCAGCGTACAAATAACCTGTTTCACAGACCGTATTCTCCAACACCACTGATCCAGCAGCGATGATACAATACTCTTCAATAATGGCATGATCCATTACAATTGCACCCATACCTACCAAAACATGATCTTGAACTGTACAACCATGAACGATTGCATTGTGACCAACAGATACGCGATTTCCAATGTGTGTAGAAGCTTTTAAGTACGTAGCATGAATTACAGCGCCATCTTGTATATTGGATTCATTTCCAATCGTAATAGCGTTTACATCGCCTCTAATCACCGCATTAAACCAAACCGAACAATTGTTCCCTATGGTGACATCGCCCACAATTGTAGCGTTTTCAGCGATGAAATTATCTTTTCCTATTTCAGGATATTTATCTTTTACTGGAAGTATTAATGGCATGTTTCTATATTGGTAACCCGCAATTTACTTCGGGTCTTTTAAATCATCATTTATTTTCGCTTTTGTTGCTGAAGTCGATTAGCAAGCAGGCAGTATCAGTTTAAAACACAGTATCAATTAACTCTTTAGCGTGCTCAGGGTAATCAGTTGTAAAATGCAAACCTCTGCTTTCTTTACGCTTCATGGCTGATTTTATGACTAAATAAGCTGTCTGAATTACATTCCTCAGTTCGCAAAGCTTCACCGAAACCTTGTTCTTTTTATAGAACTCTTCGGTTTCCTGATAAATTAAAAATAGTCTCCGGTGTGCCCTTTCTAAACGAAAATCAGAACGAACTATACCAACATAATCACCCATTACTTTCTGCAACTCTCTTAAATTGTGGGTCACTAGAACGTCTTCATTGCTTTGTGTAACCCCTTGAGAATCCCATTCTGGAATATTTTCAGGAATTACATTATTTTTGAAGTTTTCAACGGCATCCTGATAAATTCGATGTGCAAAAACAGTTGCCTCCAGTAACGAGTTAGAAGCCAACCGATTAGCACCATGCAAACCAGTGGAAGAAACCTCACCACAGGCGTAAAGGTTATTGATAGAAGATCTTCCGTATTCATCAACTAAAATTCCTCCGCACATATAATGGGATGCCGGCGTGACTGGTATATAATCCTTTGTCATATCAATACCAATAGATAAACACTTGGCATATATATTGGGAAAGTGTTTTAAAATATCTGCCTTCTTCCGCATCGTGATGTCTAGATAAACAAATTCATCACCAGATTTTTTCATTTCATTATCAACTGCCCTAGCAACAATATCACGAGGTGCTAATGATTTACGCTCATCATATTCATGCATAAATTCTTCACCATTTTTACGGCGGAGAACACCTCCAAAACCACGAACGGCTTCAGAAATTAGGAAGGAAGGATACTCTCCGGGATGGTACAAAGCAGTTGGGTGGAACTGAATAAACTCCATATTCCTTACTTTTCCCTTTGCTCGGTAAACCATCGCCATACCATCACCTGTGGCAATTACAGGGTTTGTTGTGGCAGAATAGACATGCCCGGCACCGCCCGAAGCCATAACTGTAACGTTTGCAACAATCTTTTCCACATCGTTAAGCTCTGTGTTAAAGGCATATATCCCATAACAGTTAATATCTTCAGTACGTTTATCAACAAACTCACCCAGGTGATGCTGAGTGATCAACTCTAGTGCAAAGTAATGTGTTAATATCTCTATGTTCGGATTCTCATGAATTTCTTTTAGGAGTACCCGTTCAATTTCATATCCGGTGATGTCTTTATAGTGTAGAACACGGTGTTCGGAGTGGCCCCCTTCTTTGGCCAAATCATAGAAACCTGAGTTATCCTTATCGAAATTTATACCATAGTCAATAATCTCCTGAATACGTTGAGGCCCCTCTTTTACAACGATTTCCACAATTTTTTCATCGCATAAACCGTCGCCGGCAATCAAGGTATCGTGTATATGTTTGTCGAAAGAATCATCTTTATCAACAACAACTGCGACACCACCTTGCGCATATTTTGTATTTGATTCATCTTCATTTGATTTGGTAACAATTAAAACCTTACCAAATTTGGCCGCCTTAAGTGCAAAACTTAAACCCGCTATCCCTGAACCAATTACCAGAAAATCTACTTTTCTCATCTAAAAAACATTTACTTTATCAACGTTGTTGATAACTATAGAACAACTGTTAGCTTTATGTAGAAATAAGACTAACAAATAAATTTGAATGTTTAAAGCTACTCTAAAAAGACAATTTGCCACAATCTTTTACTCAATTTTTAAGCACCTTTGTACAAGTAATTAACTTTTCACACACTTATAAACAATTAACATTCCACTATGGAGAAAAATTAACCGGTTTTTCGATAGTGCTGAAAATCAATCTCATCATATTACAAAAATGTAATCTAAATGTTAGTAAACGATTAACAACTTACATTGAAGAACGTTTTTAATAAACTTACCAACGTTACCAACACACTAATAAACAAACAAGATTTATTTATTTAAAATAACTTATTAATTATTGAGACGTGGAAAGCTTTATCTTTGACCAACGTCAAAATTCAAAAAAGGAAAATTTAAAAATGAACATAGATGTCTTAGAAGAAATAAACAAAAAAGGTTACGTAGAAGAAGAAATTGACCCTACGCTCGACCTATTTATTGAAATCGAAAAACTGAAGAAGGAAAAGAATGCTATTATACTAGCGCACTATTACCAAGAACCTGATATACAAGATATTGCAGATTATATTGGTGATAGTTTAGGCTTATCTCAGGAAGCAGCAAAAACAGATGCTGAGGTAATTGTTTTTGCAGGAGTACACTTTATGGCCGAAACTGCCAAAATTCTATCTCCCACAAAAAAAGTTCTATTACCAGATGTAAAAGCAGGCTGTTCTTTGGCTGATAGCTGTCCACCACATTTGTTTAGAAAATTTAAGGAAAAATATCCTGATCATTTGGTCATCACTTATGTGAATTGCACAGCTGAATTAAAAGCCTTGAGCGATATTGTTTGTACCTCTACAAACGCTGTTCAAATTGTAGAAAGTTTACCGAAAGATCAAAAAATAATTTTTGGTCCCGATAGGAATTTAGGTGCTTGGGTTGCCAAAAAGACCGGTAGAGATTTGGTGCTTTGGAATGGCGCCTGTATGGTACATGAGATTTTTTCGAAAGAAAAAATTACGAAGCTTAAAGAACGCCATCCTAACGCAAAGTTTATCGCACATCCGGAATGCGAAGAAGCCGTTTTACAAATGGCCGATTATATTGGTTCTACCACTGGGCTTTTGAAGTATGCCATATCCAATCCAGCAACAGAATTTATCGTAGCTACAGAAAGTGGAATTATCCACCAAATGGAAAAAGCTTGTCCTGATAAAACATTTATTCCAGCGCCACCAAATAACAGTTGCGCTTGCAATGATTGTCCTTACATGAAGAGAAATACTTTAGAAAAACTATATTTATGTCTTAAAAATAGTTCGCCAGAAGTGACTGTACCAGGGCATATTATTGAGCAGGCACGTAGACCTATTCAAAGAATGTTAGATATTTCGGCAGAGCTGGGGCTCTAAAAAAATCGTCATTACCAGGTACGAAGCATTCTATTTAGTGAGATTGATTCGTAACTCGCAATGACAGATAAATGATAAGAATGAAAACAACTAATATCTTAAAGAATTACTCAGGCTTGCTTTGGCTACTCGCAGGGATTACTGCTGGAAGCATCATCGGGCTAATTTTTGGAAAAAAGGTTGAAAGTATAAAACCCCTGGGTGATATATTTTTGAATTTGTTATTTACTGCCGTTATTCCATTGGTATTTTTTGCAGTCTCTTCGGCCATTGCAAACATAGATCGAACAAAAAAGTTGGGAAAACTACTAACCATTATGGTATTGGTTTTTTTATCAACTATTCTTATTGCAGCAATTCTAACTCTGGCCGCCACATGGGTTTTTCCTATTCACCAGGCGTTGGGAAATAACCCAATTCCAACTGAACCCGAAAAAATTCAATCGTTCGGAGAGCAAATGACACAGCTCTTAACCGTTGGAGAATTTTACGAGATTGGCAGTAGAAAAAATATGCTGGCGCTGATTATTTTTTCCGTTTTAGTAGGATTTTCTACCCTATACTCGGGAAAAGAAGGTGATGGATTTAAAAACTTTTTGGTGTCGGGTAATGAAGTGATGAAAAAACTCATCATCTTAATTATGAAACTTGGGCCGATCGGTTTGGGTGCCTATTTTGCTTATCAGGTTGGTGTGTTCGGACCGCAGCTTTTTGGTACTTATGCTAAAGCATTGGGATTATACTATGGAGTCGGGGCATTCTATTTCATTGTATTTTTTACGTTATATGCCTTTATTGCGGGTGGTTTTAAAGCAATAAAAGTATTCTGGAAAAATAACATTGTACCGTCCTTAACTTCTATTGGAACCTGTAGCAGCATTGCAACAATCCCGGCGAACTTAGAAGGAACAAGTAAAATGGGTGTTCCGGCTTACATCACAAATGTGACTATTCCATTGGGTTCAACGTTACATAAGGATGGCTCTAGCATTAGTTCTATAATTAAAATCGCAGTAGTATTTGCTATTTTTGGAAAGGATTTGGTTCATGTAGATACCATCATTTTGGCATTGGGCATCACCGTTTTAGTGAGTATTGTAGAAGGTGGAATTCCCAATGGGGGTTATATTGGAGAGTTATTAATGATTTCAGCTTATCAATTGCCACCAGAAGCTTTACCTCCAGCGATGATTATAGGAACTTTGGTAGATCCAATGGCGACACTTCTAAATGCGACTGGAGATAATGTTGCCGCGATGCTGATTGCCAGGTTTACAGAAGGAAAGAATTGGATGGAAAGTAAGGGTTTCTCATCATGACGCAGGGAGGATATCTACAAACGATGAAAGCTTTTGCTTTTAACCAGCTGATCTTTGGTTTCTCTGAATGACAGTTAATTTTAAAAAAAAATGGGGGGCAAAGCCCCTTGCTACAACATATGTTTGAAAATAAAGAGCGTACAGATATTAATGAATTAGGAGAGTTTGGTTTAATCAAGCACTTAACAACTAATTTTAAAATTAGAAACGATTACTCAGTTAAAGGTGTGGGTGATGATGCTGCTGTTTTGGATGCGAAAGGCAAACAAATCTTGGTTTCTACCGATTTGCTTTTGGAAGGAATTCATTTCGATTTGGCTTATGTGCCTTTGATGCATCTGGGTTACAAAGCCGTTCAGGTTAATTTGAGTGATATTTATGCCATGAACGGTAAGGCAAGTCAGATCACCGTTTCATTAGGATTATCGAGCAAATTTCCTCTGGAGGCTGTAGAAGAAATTTATAAAGGAATTGAATTGGCTTGCAACAAGTTTAATATCGATTTGATCGGTGGTGATACTTCATCCAGTAAGCAAGGGTTGGTGATTAGCATTACGAGTATAGGTTACGCTGATGCAGATAAAGTTACCTACAGAAATGGCGCTCAGGAAAATGATTTACTCTGTGTTTCAGGCGATTTGGGCGGCGCTTATGTTGGTCTTCAGATTTTAGAGAGAGAGAAGCTGATTTATTTGGAGAATCCACAAATTCAACCGGATTTGGAAGGAAAGGATTATATCATCGAACGACAGTTGAAACCTGAAGCTCGAATGGATATTGTGGCGCTTTTGGAAGATATGGATATTAAACCCACATCGATGATCGATGTTTCTGACGGCCTGGCTTCTGAAATTCTTCATCTTGCTGAACAATCTGATAAGGGAATTACCATTTATGAGGAGAAAATTCCATTAGATCCAATGACTTATGAAACAGCTCGTGAATTAGGTATTGATCCAACCGTTTGCGCTTTGAGTGGTGGTGAAGATTATGAGTTATTGTTTACAATCAGCCAGGAAGATTATAAGAAACTAAAACACGACGTAGATATTACTGTTATTGGTCACGTTACTGACAAAAATTCCGGATGTAAAATGGTTTCAAAATCCAATAATGTTCATGAATTGAAAGCACAAGGCTGGAATGCTTTTAATAAATAAATGCTATGAATAGCAATTTATCCCACTAAATTTTATTGAGCGTATTGCAGATTTGCTAAATAAAGCTCGCAATAAAATTGTTAATACAGTTAACCAAACAATGGTTTTAACGTATTATGAAATTGGTAGGATGATTGTTGAGGACGAACAAAACGGGAAAGATAGGGCAGATTATGGAAAAAAGTTATTAGTGATTCTTTCAAATAAACTCACTCAGGATTTTGGTAAAGGTTTTTCTGAAACCACTATTAAACAAATGAGGAGTTTTTATATCAAGTATGCAAAAGGTCAGACAGTGTCTGACAAATTCAAATTAAGCTGGTCTCACTATCTGAAGCTCATGAGAATTGATGATGAAAAGGAAATAAATTTTTATGAAATAGTAGAATCATCTAAAATAATTGGAGTTTAAGAGAACTACAAAGACAGTATGATGCAGCCCTATATACCCGCTTATCATTAAGTAGAAATCAAGATGAAATATTTTGAATTATCAACGAAAGGGCAAATATTAGAAAAGCCAAAAGATGCCATTAAAGATCCATACATTTTAGAGTTTCTAGGTTTGCCAGATGAAAAAAGCTATTCTAAAATGAATTAGAACAAAAGCTAACTGATAAACTGGAGCACTTTCTTTTGGAGCTTGGAACCGGCTTTACGTTTGTTGCCAGGCAGAATAGAATATCTTTTGAAGAGAAGCACTTTAAAATAGATTTGGTTTTTTATAATCGAATTTTGAAATGTTTTGTACTCATCGATTTAAAAATTGGGGAGTTAAAACATCAGGATATTGGACAAATGCAGATGTATGTAAATTATTATGATAGAGAAGTTAAACTATCTGAAGAAAATAAAACCATCGGAATAATACTTTGTCAGGATAAGAGCGAGGCCGTTGTACAATTTTACATTGCCAGAAAATAATGAACAAATTTTTGCAAGTAAATACTCTACAGTTTTACCGAGTAAAGAGAAATTAAAACAACTTATTGAAGAGTAAATGGTTTCAAAACCCAATAATATTCATGAGTTGAAAGCATAATGTTGGAACGCTTTAATAAGTAAAATAATGAAATCAATCATCCTAACTGTAGCAATATTTATAATTGTTTCAAGCTGCTATGGACAGGAAGCAACTTCATCAAAAAAGTTCGAAGATATTGCTTTGGTCAATAAAATAGATTTCTTCGATAGTAAATTCAATCAAACGAAATTCGGTTGCGGATTTTTACTCAAATTCAATCAAGATACCTTTGCAGTTACAGCAAAACATTTAATCAAATTCATAAAGTCTGATGAAATGAAAGGCATCTCATTCGATAATGGCATCAAAAACTGGATGCTATTTAATTTAAACAAACCATCAGCAAATGTTGTGGTTGATAAATTGTTGAATGAAAACAAGAACGAATCAATAGCTGAAAAGGCATCTTATGAAGATGATTGGTTAGTCTTTTCAATCAAGCAAAACCAGACTAGAGTTAAAGTGCTTGAAATTAGAGATACACCACTTAATGAGGGAGAAAAACTTTACGTGGTGGGTTGGACTAGAAAAATGGAAAGCGGTTTGCAGCGAGTTTACGAATTCGAATATTTTAAAACAGTTGGCAAACGAATTTTATTAAAAGACGTTATTGTTCCAGAACTATTTGGGGGTTTAAGTGGGGCACCTGTAATTGATGAAAATGCAAAGGTTGTTGGGATTGTATCTGGTAGAACCGCTGACCCGGATTCTAAAAAGACTTATTTTTCCCCGAGTTCTGTCAATGGATTAAAGTCGTTTTTAGATAAATTGGAGATTAATAAATAATTGGAATATTATCCTATCGGCTAGTATCACACCACCGATAAACCTACTCTCCGTCCAAATACTTCTTATCAATCTGTTTGTTATTTTTCACCTTGGCACCTAATTTTTTAAGGTTTTCAATTTTAGAAATCATATTTCCCGAACCCTCTTTTAGTTTATTGAAAGCGCCATCATAAGCCTTTTGTGTCGATCCGATATGCCTTCCGATATCTTCCATATCCTTAAGAAAGCCAACAAATTTTTCATAAAGAAAGCCTGCTTGCTCAGCGATTTCAAACACATTTCTATTTTGCCTTTCCTGTTTCCACATGCTGGCAATGGTGCGCAAAGTGGCCAATAAAGTTGATGGACTTACGATAACCACTCGCCTATCCCAGGCAAAGTTAAACAGCTCTGCATCTTTTTGGACAGCAATACTAAATGATGATTCTATCGGCACAAACAATAAAACGAAGTCTGGAGAATTGATTTTATATAAATCCTGATAGTTTTTTGCAGATAATTCTTGAATATGATTTTTTATGGAGGCCAGATGAGCTTTTACATAGCCCTCACGTTCTTCTTCTGTTTCTGCTGACACGGAGCGCTCATAAGCTACTAAACTTACCTTAGCGTCGACCACAAGATGTTTATCGTCTGGTAAATCAATTACCACATCTGGCTGAAATCGACCGCCTTCGGCGGATACTAGCGAGGCCTGAATGCGATATTCCTGATCTCGAACCAAACCAGAACGCTCTAAAACTTTTTCTAAAATAACTTCTCCCCAATTTCCTTGTTTTTTACTGTCGCCTTTTAGCGCTTTTGTAAGGTTGTTAGCATCTTCCTGAATCATTTTACTTTGGATCTGTAATTCAGAAATTACCCCTTTCAAAATATTCCGTTCATCAGATTCTGCCTTGTAAACCTTTTCTACTTTATCCTCAAAAGCCTTGATATTCTCTTTTAACGGATTTAAAATCAAATCGAGGTTTGTTCTGTTCTGTTCTACAAACCGAGTAGATTTTTCCTCCAAAATTTTATTTGCAATCAATTCAAAATCTTTATTTAATTTTTCCTGAGATTGTTCGTAGCTTAATTTCTGTTCGGCTAATTTTTCTTTTTCTGCAAGATAAAACGAGCGTGTACTTTCCAATTCACGATTGGCATCAGCCAGGCGATCGCGTTCAGCCTGAAGCTCGTCTATTAAACGTTGTTGCTCTTGTTGCAGCAATATCGTGATGTGCTCTTTTTCCGTAGATAAGTTAGCAACCCTTTCCTCAACTCTTGCCAGTGCAATTTTTAGTGAATCGTTTTCCCCTTTGGTTTTCTCAAAATCTTCTATCGAAATTAGTGCAACAGATTGTTGCGGTTTTTTAAAGAAAAGTAATACCAAAACCAGTAAAATAATAACGAGAAGGCCAATTGCAGCGTATTCCATCATGATAAAAATTTTAGTAAAAATCGGCATTAAAAAGAGATTTACCAAAATAGTTTGCTTTTTGTACCTGCTAAATTTTTGGCCAGACAGTGTAGAAAGAATTAGTAAACTATCTAATTTGTGAATCTGCGGTTCACCTTTTTATTAAAGATAGCTGCAATTGCAATTTATTCTACCCATCTGCAAATCAAATTTCTTATCATTGAACTTTATATACATTCAATGAACGAATTAACAATTCTCATCTCCTGCCCCGATCAAGTTGGTTTAGTTACCAATATTACTCGTGTTTTAGCCAGTCAACAGCTCAATATTGTTGCGATGAGGGAATTTGTGGATGAAGGCAATAAAGCTTTTTTTACCCGAATAGCATGTACCGGAAACATCGATAACAAGAATCAACTGGAGCAAAAACTATTGGAAACGTTGCCCAACGATGCCGAAGTAAATGTGATTGCTCAGCAAGAAAAGCAGATTGCTGTTTTGGTGACAAAGGAATACCATTGTCTGGCCGAAATCCTGATCAAAAATCAGTTTAAAACACTGGGAGCTAATGTTAAATGTGTCATTGGCAACTATGAATCGCTTCGCGATTTTAGTGAAAAACTAGGTATTCCATATTTCTTTGTTGATCATGTTGGAAAGGAGAAGGCACAATTTGAAGCAGAAATAAAAGAGGTTTTAAATCGGTTTGATTTAGATTATCTGGTTTTAGCCAAATTTATGCGAATTCTTTCTGCCGATTTTGTTAAGGACTATGCCGGCAGAGTGATTAACATACATCATTCATTTTTACCCGCTTTTATTGGTGCGAATCCCTATCGGCAAGCCTTTGAGCGAGGCGTGAAAATTATTGGTGCAACCGCTCATTTCGTAACTGATAACCTTGACGAAGGACCAATTATTACGCAGCACACTACCCATATCGACCATAACTTTGGTGTAAAAGAAATAGTACGGGCCGGAAAAGAAATAGAGAAAAAGGTGCTATTGGAATCCCTTGAGTTGATTTTTGAAGATCGTGTTTTTGTAAGTGGCAATAAAACTGTTATCTTTAAATAGCACACGAAATTCCTATTATGAAACTATTATTTTGCCTCCTTATGCTCTGTTCATTTGGAGCGAAGGCTCAAACTGATCTCAAATTCGATAAGTTTTTGGTTGATTGTGAAGACAAATGGATCGCTATCCAAATTGACTCTTTGCAATATTATTACGGTTATGTTTATATGGATAATTCAGCTGGATTAACATTCAATCTGGATGGTGCATTTTCCATTAATTCTGCATCAAATTACATAAAAATAAATGTTGATAAGCTTAAGGTTAGGATAGCACCAAACAAGGTGATGGCAGCAGAAATCCCAAAAGATAGATATAAAGAATTGGCAATTACACCGGTACCGGATTGGTTGAAGTTTTATAGAACCGATGATCAAAATATAGATCGCTTATTTAGGTGGGGACATACATACAACAAGTGGGGCAATGCAGAAAAAGCTTTGAAATTTTTAAAAATGGTAAAAAGCAAAGATAAAAAGTACCCAGGTTTAGATAGAGAATTCTACTATGCTTATAATGGCAAAAAACGTGAACTCCTGGCTAGTTTTTATCTAGGCGAAGCCCTTGCAGATGTGTCTGAAGCCAGACAAACCAATTGTGAATTATATAAATCTTTGGTATTTAAACAAACCAATGCAAACGAATTAAAACAGGCTGAAGAAATGTATTACTATGCGATAAAGGAATGTATAGATGAAACGGCGAAGGCGGATATGGCCTATAATATTGCTTTTAAATATTATAAACTTTTAAATAAGGAAAAGCTCCAGCAGTGGAAAAATGAAGTTTTTAGATGGATTGTTCCGAATGACAGTTATACGGAAAGAGTAGAAAAAATGACTAGCTCCTTAAATTAAGTCCCAGATTGAAGCAGCAATTCTGCGACATCTTCTCCGGTTTGCGATCCGATGGCGATGCCCATCCCATTACACCTTGTTGCATAGAAAATATTTTCGGTTTCCTGTTTAATTAACGGTTCAAGCTGTTCGCCAAAAGCCATTATCCCGCTCCACCTTAAATCGACTTCAAAATGTTGATGGGGTAAAATAACGGTTTTTAGCAATTCTTCCAAAGCGTTTTGAACAACCTTCGTTTCGCCAAATGCCGTGGTTTCTTCCCTCTTGAAGTCTATATTTCTTCCACCACCCAGCAAAACACGATCGCCAATATTTCTGAAATAATAGTATCCTTTATCATAATGAAAAGTTCCATTTATTTTAAGGCCTGCAATAGGTTTAGTTACTAAAACCTGTCCGCGTCCGGGTAACAAATTAACTGTTGGTATTAATGATTTGATAAATGCATTAGTGGCAACAATCAGCTTTTTACAACGGAAACTACCATGAGGTGTAATAAGAACATTACCATTGCTTTCTTGTTGAACAGCATTTACACTGCAGTTATTAAAAATCATAATACCCAAAGCCTGTGCATATTTTATTAAGCCAACCATCATCTTGCCGGTATCAATTTGCGCTTCATATTGGTTTGATATGAGGTTACTTATTCCTTCAAGGCCAAATACATCGATTTTATTATTACTTAGCGAAAATGCGTTCTTTCCTACAATGTCGCCTATCAAAATGTTAAAATGTTCAATTTTTGATACACAGCTATTGACCAACTCATAGTCAGTGCTTTTAAATAATTCGAAGCCGCCCAAGGGCCTGTAATCAATTACATTATCGCCCAATAACGAACGCATTTTCAGTAATCCCTTCCAGCGTTTTTCTATAATATGTTGAAGGCCTTCTGTGGTACTTGTTTTTTCTTGTTCAATCAGTTCGGAAACGCTTCCAAAACATGCAAAACCAGCATTTTTAGTACTGGCACCCGAAGGTAAAAATCCCCGGTCTAAAACGGCAATATTCAAATCTGGAGATGATTTTTTTAGGTGAATGGCTGCATTTAAGCCAACGATTCCGCTACCAATTATAATCGCATCATAGTTAAAAAAGCTGCTTTGCTCCCAATAAGAAAAGTTATCTGCCATACCATAAATGTACTATAAAATGTATTGCAAATATTATGGGAACGCTTTTTGATATACTGCAAATTGAAAAACATACAGAAAAGAAATGGGAGTTTATTTAGTAATAATCATCCCGGTATTATTGCTGAGCATGTTTGTACAGTGGCGTTTCAGAAACAAGTTTTCTCGATATGCAGAAATGCAACTCAGCTCAGGTTTATCGGGCAAAGAGGTAGCAGAAAGAATGCTACATGATAACGGAATATACGATGTGAAAGTGATGAGCACAGAAGGACAATTAACAGATCATTACAATCCAACAGATAGAACCGTAAATTTAAGTACAGATGTATATTACAGTAGAAGTGTAGCGGCAGCGGCAGTTGCTGCGCATGAATGTGGGCATGCGGTACAACATGCAAAGTCGTACTCATGGCTTAATCTTCGAAGCACAATGGTGCCTGTAGTGAGCATTTCGTCAAATCTGTTGCAATGGGTTTTGCTTATTGGAGTGATGTTATTGGTATTTGCCGTAACGCCAATTGTTTTGGCTATCGGTGTAGTCGGTCTAGCTTTGGTTACCATCTTTAGCATCATCACTTTACCAGTAGAATTTGATGCCAGCAACAGAGCCTTGGCCTGGTTAAAAAATAACCCGGGCGTAATGCAAACGCAAGAAGAAAATAGCCAGGCTAAAGATGCACTTTGGTGGGCTGCAATGACCTATGTAGTAGCTGCGGTTGGTGCATTGGCAAACTTGCTTTACTACGCATCGATGCTATTTGGAAGAGGCAGAGATTAAAATACTTACCTACGAAGAACAATAAGAAAGCGGTTCAGGATTTTCCTGACCGCTTTTTTTTAAAATGATTGTGAGGATTCACATCGAAAATTAATCTCCCGCAGATTAAAACAGCTAAGAATCGAAGATATTTTTATGGAGATTATGTATCAATCAAAAAATAAAATCATCCTAAATCTGCGATATTTATTTGCGTGATCAGCGGGGAAAATGATTACCTTCTTGACACCCTAAAAAATTAATCGATTAATTCAATTTATATGGTGCCACCAATTGAAACTGCGGAATATCAACCTCAAATTCAGCTTCATCCATTAGCCGTTTCATTAAATAGGCACCTCTCATACTGCCCATGTCAGTTTTAAGATTACAGCCAGAAACATACACATGTGTTTCACCAGGTTGGATAATGGGTTGTAAACCTACAACACCTTCGCCTTCAACTTCTCTGCGGCTACTGTTAGAATCAAAAATAAACCATTGACGGCGCATCAACTGCACAGCATAATCAGAAAGATTAGAAATCTCTACGCGATAAGCAAACATAAAATGCTCATTAACCGGATTTGAATATTCTGGTTGGTAAACAGTTTCAACTGAAACTTTAACCCCATCTGTAATTGCAGTAACCATGATCGTGACGAATGTATAAAAATCAATTCAAAAATCAAGCCATTACTTTTGTAGCATCGTAGCTGGCAAATTTTTCTGCCACTTCTTCCAAAATGCTATAAATGTTATTGATATCTGGCTCTGCCACTAAACGCATTCTGTATGGCTTAAAATCTGGTAGGCCTTTAAAGTAGTTGGCATAATGTCTCCGCATTTCGAAAATACCAGTTTTAGGTCCCTTCCATTCCAACGATTTATCCAAATGGGTGCGGCAAACATTTATGCGCTCTTCAATAGTTGGTCCGGGTAAATGTTCACCGGTTTTAAAGAAGTGCTTCACCTCTCTAAAAATCCAAGGGTAGCCTATTGCCGCCCTTCCAATCATAATGCCATCAACCTCATATTCCATGCGCCAGTTGGCAGCTTTTTCCGGACTATCGACGTCGCCATTTCCGAAAATGGGGATTTTAATACGGGGGTTGCGCTTAATTTCTCGGATTAAACTCCAATCAGCTTCACCCTTGTATAACTGCGCCCTTGTTCTGCCGTGAATTGTTAAGGCTTGAATGCCAACATCCTGAAGTCTTTCTGCTACTTCATAAACGTTTTTACTATCATCATCCCAACCTAATCGGGTTTTTACTGTTACGGGCAAATGTGAAGCTTTAACAACTGCTTCTGTCATTTTTACCATTTTATCAATATCACGAAGTAAACTAGAACCAGCACCTTTACAAACTACGTTTTTCACCGGGCAGCCGTAGTTAATATCGACCAAATCTGGTCCGGCAGCAGATGCAATTTCAGATGCTTCACGCATATGCTCGATATCGCCCCCAAAAATCTGGATGCCTATCGGTCTTTCGTATTCAAAAATGTCTAGCTTTTGAAGACTTTTCGCTGCGTCGCGAATCAACCCTTCAGATGAAATAAACTCGGTGTACATTAAATCGGCCCCATTCTGTTTACAAACGTAACGGAACGGCGGATCGCTCACATCTTCCATCGGGGCAAGCAACAACGGGAACTCACCTAAATCTATATTTCCTATCTTTACAGACATTCTTTATCTTCAAACAATTTATAAAAACACACAAAGGTACAAATAATGATTTTTGTAAAACCTAACAAGGAGGGAATCAATCCTTTCTTACAACTACTTTTACTTTTATTTTACGCTTTGCTCGGTGGTTTTGTGTTCGGTCTTTTGGCTATCGTAATTATTTTAATAATTAATGGTTTAGGGATGGTTAGCAATTTGGAGCTACTTTTATCAGGCGATCCAAAATTTATTACCGAATTTAAAATCATTCAAATTCTGAGTTCGATAGGCACATTTATTTTACCCCCTATCGCCTTGGCGCTTACTGAAGGCAGAAAAGTTAGCCAGTTTTACAGCTTTAAAAAGCCTCAAACTTTATTAATTTTTCTGGTTTTAATGATTATGATCGTGAGCATGCCGTTTATGGAGTGGACGGTACTGATTAACCAGAAAATGGTATTGCCAGATTATTTAAAGGCCGTAGAGCAATGGATGAAAGAAAAGGAGGACGCGGCAATGAAAATTACCATTCAGCTCATTACGGTTCGCAGCAACTTCGATTTTATTATAAACTTGATTATGATTGCCATTTTACCAGCAATTGGCGAAGAGCTTATGTTTCGTGGTGGCGTGCAACGGTCGCTAACGAAAGCCTTCAATAGCCCTCATTTAGCCATTTGGCTTACTGCAATTATATTCAGTGCCATCCACGTTCAGTTTTACGGCTTTATACCACGTATGCTTTTAGGCGCTGGTTTTGGTTACTTATATTTTTACAGCGGAAGCCTTTGGTACGCCATGTTTGCTCATTTTATTAATAATGCCTATGCCGTTTGTGCGGCATTCTACATGCAGAAACATAACATGCCTTTAAATAAAGCAGATGAGCCAATTGGTTTTCCATGGTATGGCTATTTAATTAGTGCAATAATTACCATAGCTTTGTTTAAATTTTTTAAAGATAGCGCAGATCGTGAGCGAAAATTGGATTAAAGTATACACCACCAGCAACCCATTTGCTGCAGAGGTTTTAAAGCAGGGTTTAACAGAAGCTGGAATTCCTGCGGTTACTATGAATAAGCAATTATCGGCTTACAACATTGGCGAAATAAATGTTCTGGTTAATAAATCAGATTTCGATAAAGCCATAGAATACATTGTTGAAAATGAAATTGAATAATAGGTTTTCGATTTTCCAGACTTCATTTTCCCACTTACCTTTTTCAATATGAAAACCAGGGCAATAACCGCTTTCTTTTTTACCATTGTGATGCTGGGCTCCATTTTTTTGGGGAGCTACGCTTTTACTATATTTTATCTCGTATTAAGCATTTTATCGCTTTTTGAGTTTTACAAATTGATCAAAAATTCAGGCATCCGGCCGCACCGTAACATAGGTTTGGTAGCCGGGGCACTTATCTTTTTGATGGCTGCTGGCTTGCATTACCTGCAGTATGACGTTAAATATTTACTGCTTTGTATCCCTTTGATTTTTTCGGTTTTTATTACCGAATTGTATAAGAAAAACAAAATTCCTTTTGCCAATATTTCCTATACATTTGTCGGCTTTGTATATGTAACCATTCCATTTTGCTTTTTCCATGCCCTAGGCTTTTTAAGAGATTGGAATGAATATAACTTCCATTTACCGCTTGCTTTTTTATTGATGCTGTGGGCTAATGATACGGGCGCTTATCTTTTTGGCGTAAAGTATGGCAAGCGTAAACTTTTTGAGCGCCACTCGCCAAAGAAAAGTTGGGAAGGCTTTTTTGGAGGGATGTTCACCAGCGTTTTAGTTTCATTTGGATTATCGTTTATTTTTAAGGAAAACCAAGCCTGGGTTTGGGCAGGAATGGCGGTGCTTATTGCCTGTTTTGGCACATTGGGCGATTTGGTAGAGTCGATGTTGAAACGTAGTTTGGATACAAAAGACAGCGGCGGCTTATTGCCTGGCCATGGTGGCCTACTCGATCGTTTTGATGGTTTGTTACTGGCGGCTCCTGTGGTGTACGCTTACCTGTATCTAATTTTGTCATAGGTATTTTCGGTAATTATCCGATCGAAAAATCGAATTCGACTAAATAAATTCAATTTTTTTGTAGCGCAAGGGTTGTACACATCACTTAACTACTTCCCGGGTTCGCTAATACGCTTCGCATCGTCGGTGCCCTCCTTGCTGCAGGGTATCGCTTCACCAGGGGCTAGTTCGCCAAAATGGTGCTGTTTTTTAATGTTGTGTCGTCAATAATAAACTATCCGATACCACAATACTGCTTATTCAACGAAAACTTACTCCTCAGTTAGTCGTAGCGTGTTCTATCTACTTGCCGAAACCACATAATAATCTCGTTCTACCATAAACCCCGCACTACTTTTTATTTGCTCTGTTTTTCTAATCGATTCGCCATCGTTAAATCCAGCTTCTTGCAACAAATCAATAATCGCATCTAAATCGTAAAGGGTAAAACCATATTTAGTAAAAGGGAGTTTTTCCATGAAACTTTTATCAGCGAAACTTAAAACCAAGCTTCCGCCAGGTTTTAATACACGCTTTATTTCCAAAAGGTAAGCGCCAGGATTTCCCCAAAAATAAATAGTGTTTACCGAAAAAATTTTGTCGAATTGGGCGTCTGAAAAGGGCAAACTAATGCCATCTGTTAATTTAAAATCTACCTGACCAATAAAACCAGTATTGATTCTCTTCGCTTCAGTAACGATGGTTTCTGAAATGTCGGCGCCAACATATTTTAAATCCAGCGCTTTGCTAAGTAAACTTGCGATGTGCCCTCCATTTCCATGGCCAATTTCCAGTACGGTTTCTTCGTCGCATAGATTTAAAGCCTCAATAGCAGAATTAGTCATCCCAATATTGCTCACATTCATCATTTCTCCGGTTCTTATACCGTGATCGCCTTCAGGCTGACGCAATTGCCTGGCGATATTTCTTAATTCCTCTTCAGAAGGTTGATGTGACATAAAATCATAGCTAAAATGATTGACCCGAAATAAACGCTAACAACTACTTGATCACTTGGATTGGCTTTTTATTTTCATCGATGGCAACAAAAGTAAAATCGCCATGAACTGCAAGCGCTCTGCCTTCGGCATACATTTGCTCGATGTAAATTTCCACATTAACCTTTAAACTGGTATTGCCCACATGGCTTACTTTGCCAATCAGTTCCACAATAGTTCCTGCTGGAATGGGTTTTTTAAAATCAATTCTATCGGTGCTAACGGTTACCATAATTTGCCTGCTAAAACGCGTAGCCGTAATAAAAGCCACCTCATCCATCATGTGCATGGCGGTTCCGCCGAATAAAGTATCGTAATGGTTAGTTGTATTTGGAAAAACAGCTTTAAAAATACTGGTTGTCGAATTCTGAATTCTTTCTTCTAAGGTCATGATGATGATTTTATCGGCAAATTTAGTTAAGCATCTTCGAAAAGCCTAGCTTGTAACAAATTTAGAGCATGCAAAAAACCGATAAGTTTCTACATTATATTTGATCATCCAACAAACAACCTTAACTATGACTAAATTTTACTTTAAAAAGTTCTGTTTTGCCTTTTTGATATTGAGTAGTAGTGCTTTGGCACAAGATGTTCCTACACCAAAATCTCATTTTGGCTTCACTATCGGCGATGATTATCAACTGGCCAATTACACGCAAACTGAAGCTTATTTCAAAAAGCTTGCAGAAACATCCAAGCGGGTGAAACTTGTAGATATTGGAAAAACTGAGGAAGGAAGATCGCAATACATGTTAATTGTTTCATCGCCTGCCAACCTTGAAAGATTAGCCAGATACAAAGAAATTTCGCAACAATTGGCTCATGCAGAGCTTTCGACTGCGCAGGCAAAAGCTTTGTCGCAAGAAGGTAAAGCAGTAGTTTGGATTGATGGAGGCTTACACGCCAATGAAACCGTAGGCGCACACCAGTTAATTCAGACTGCCTATGAATTTGCTTCAAAAACAGATCCGGAAACAATGAAGATTTTGGATAATGTGATTATTTTATTTACCCACGCCAATCCCGATGGGCAAGAGCTGGTTGCTAATTGGTATATGCGAGAAAAAGACCCTAAAAAACGAGTGCTTTCGGGTTGGCCTACCTTATATGAAAAGTACGCCGGGCATGATAATAACCGCGACTTTTTTATGTTGAACCTGAAAGAAACCCAAAATATGGGTCGCCAGCTTTTTGTAGAGTGGATTCCTCAAATCATGTACAACCACCATCAGGCTGGTCCGGCAGGAACGGTGGTTGCAGGCCCGCCTTATCGCGATCCGTTTAACTATGTTTTCGACCCCACACTATTAACCAGTTTAGATGCTGTTGGTGCCGCGATGCACACCAGATTGAATGTTGAGGCAAAGCCAGGATATACCCAAAGAGGGGGTTCGGTATTTTCTACCTGGTATAATGGCGGATTAAGAACAACCACCTATTTTCATAACATGATCGGTCTACTTACGGAAATTGTGGGCAGCCCTACTCCATCAGAAATTCCGTTGGTACCCTCGCGGTTGTTGCCAAATAGCGATTCACCAAATCCGGTTACCCCACGCAAATGGTATTTCAAAAATTCGATCGATTACTCTGTATCCTTAAATTATGCGGTTTTGAACTACGCACAGCGCCATGCTGATGAGTTGTTGTTTAACATTTATCAAATGGGAAAAAACTCTATTGATAGAGGTAAAAAAGATACCTGGTCTTTCTCTCCAAAGAAAATTGAAGCCATTAACGCGGCTGCGAAAAAAGGAGGCTCAGGCGCTGCTGATATGGGTGATAGTGAGTTTGGCGCCAGAAGAGCAATGAACGTAAAGTATTTTGATACGGTGATGAATGCACCGGTAAATCGAGATCCCCGTGGTTATATTTTATCGGCAGATCAACCGGATTTCAATTCTGCCATCAAGTTTTTAAATGCATTGATCAGAACGGGAATAGTGGTGCATAAGGCTACCGCTCCGTTTACGGTAGCAAACAAAAAATATCCGGCAGGAAGTTATGTGGTTAAAACGGATCAAGCATTCCGGCCACACGTTCTGGATATGTTCGAGCCACAAGATCACCCGAATGACTTTAAATACGAAGGCGGAGCACCTATTCCTCCTTATGATGCTGCGGGCTGGACTTTGGCTTATTTAATGGACGTGAAATTCGACCGCATTCAGGATGATTTCAACGGACCGTTTGAGACAAATCCTTATGGAAACTTATTGGTTCCAGAGAATAAAATTGCAGGTTCTAATTATGTTTTAAGTGCCGCACAGAACGATTCTTATACAGCAGTTAACGATTTATTGAAGAACAAAGTAGAAGTTTACCGATCGAATGAAAATGGTGATTTTTATGTTGCTTCTGCCGGCAAATCAATACTAGAAAAAGCCAATGTTAAAATAAAAACGGGTACGGTTCCTAAAGATAAATCTAAAGTTTCTGCCGCAAGAATTGCTCTTTGGGATACTTATGGTGGTTCTATGGCTTCTGGTTGGATGCGTTTTATTATGGAGCAGTATCATTATAACGCCACAGTTATTTATCCTCAAGATATTGATGCCGGGAATTTGAAGTCGAAATATGATGTGATTATTTTTGTTGGCGGCGCCATTCCTGCCGTTCAGGCGGGTGGTTTTGGCTCAAGAAACTTTGGACCAAAAGCCGAAGATATTCCCGAAGGGTTTAGAAACCGATTGGGTAGAATATCAACAGATAAATCCATTCCACAGCTGAAGAAATTTTTAGAAGATGGGGGAAATATTGTAACGATTGGTAGCAGTACAAATTTAGCTTATCACTTAAAACTTCCTGTACGCAATGCGATGATGGAAATTGTAAACGGAGAGGAAAAAAGGTTACCTGCAGAAAAATATTATGTGCCAGGTAGTGTTTTAAATGTTGCTGTCGATACCAAACAACCCGCCGTTTGGGGAATGGAAAAGCAAGCTGATATCTATTTTGATAACAGTCCTGTTTTTAAATTAACCGGCGATGCAATTACTGCAGGAAAAATTAAACCTTTAATGTGGTTTGAATCTGCTGCGCCTTTACGCAGTGGCTGGGCCTGGGGACAAGCTTATTTGCAAGATGGTGTAACTGCTTTCGAAGCAAATTTTGGCAAAGGTAAATTATATGCTTTTGGGCCAGAGATTGCTTTTAGGGCGCAAACCCACGGAACTTTTAAAATGATATTTAACCAATTGTATAAATAAGGCAAAAAAGAGCGCCAACTTCAAGGTGAAGTGCACCCCAAAAGTTGGACGAAATTAGAAATTAATTGTTAATGGGATGAGCTCGATATTTTATCGGGCTCATTCCTTTTAGATTGAGTTTTATTCGATCGTTATTATAGTATTCGATGTAAATTTTTATATCCTGTTTAAGTTCATTGATTTCACTGTACTTCTTAAGATAGAATAGTTCCGGGTTTGCCCCCTAAGCCAACAAATAACACTGCAAATGCTTCACTTTTGGTTGTTCTGTTTCAAATTTTCCTCTTAAAAAGGCATCAACACCTAAAACTTTAGCAATTTCATCCAGCTTATCTGCAACACCTGCTTTTTCCAGGAGAATATTTGTTTTATCCGGGTCTTGAAATTCAACCGTAGAATTCGTTGATTTTCGTAACAAGAATGTGTACATGCTGGATTGGATAGATTTGTACATTGTTTCATTCCTGATCGCGATTTGCTTCGGCACTAAAACCTTTCGGTTGTTTCTTGTAAGAAATTTTTATACTAAAAGGTAAAATGGCCGCCAGTTTGTGTTTAGCCTTTTCTGTGTTAAGTTTTTGGGCTTTCAAAAACTTGCTTTCAACCTTAAAATTGAGCCTTCGCGGTAAAGCAGGCGCTCGAAACCAAGAGCATTAAAATTAATTTTTTCATTGTGAAATATTTGTTTGGTAACTCAAACATATAAAATTTTATATAATCTTCACTGTTAATATAGTTTGATCTTTTTACTTTAGAACAACGATCCTTAGCTGCTTAGGATTTATTTTTACATCATGAAAGTAGAAATCTGGTCGGATGTAATGTGTCCGTTTTGCTATATTGGTAAGCGTCATTTTGAACAAGCAATTGAAAAACTGCCTTTTAAAGAGGAAATTGAGGTAAATTGGAAAAGCTATCAGCTTAATCCCGATTACCATAATACCAATAATGAGACCATTTACGATTACCTGAGCCGAAGCAAGGGCATGCCTATTGAACAAGCCAAACAAATGACGCAACAAGTGGTAGATATGGCCTCAAATGCTGGTTTAAAAATCGATTTCGACACCAACATACCAGCAAATACTTTTAACGCACACCGTTTAATTCATTTAGCTGCGGAGCATAATTTACAAGATTTAGCAGAAGAAAAGCTCTTTGAAGCACATTTCGTAAACAGCCGCAATATTGGTGACAATGATGTTTTGATTGATCTTGCTGTAGAAATTGGTTTAAATCGAGTAGAGGCTGAAGAAGTTTTAAGCGGAGATCAGTTTGCTGAGGCTGTTCGTTATGACATTTACGAAAGTCAGAATCTAGGAATTCGAGGTGTTCCCTATTTTGTAATGGATAGAAAGTATGGCGTTTCTGGAGCACAACCTGTACAAGCTTTTACTGATGCGTTAATGCAAAGCTTTACAGAGTGGAAAGCAAACCAGCCAAAATCAACTTTAACTTCTTTAAATAAAAATGATGATGCCATTTGTGATGAAAATGGTTGTGAAATTTAAGCTGTTTCCTGCAGATTACGTTAAGAGCGCACATTTTTCTCTGCGTAAATCATCTTAATCTGCGGGAACTGTTTTGAAAAATCGAATATTAAAAATTACCTTTTATTAATCCTGAATCAATTTCAGCATTTTTACCTATGCTGATTTTTCAATGGCGTTAACAAATATTCCAATCCATTAACGCGGATCTCAAACATGGTAGCCATTAAATCGCCCAATTTACCCTTCGGGAAACCTTTATCTTTATACCAAAGCAAATAGCTTTCAGGGATATTACAAATCAAATAGCCCTTATACTTTCCATAAGGCATTTGCATTTTCACTAAATCGAGTAGTAAGGTTGGGTCCATTAATTATATTATTTAAGCAAGTATCTAAGTTGTAGATACAAGAAAAAAGCAATGGGTGGTCTGTGAGGGCACAGACCACGGCTAAAGTCTGTGCTGCATTTAATAATTATGCGCCTCGGTCTGTAGTCTTTACAAACCGTAATAAACAAATCTGTACTTAGCTAATCAATCAGCGTTAAAGTTTGAATAGCCTCTTCAACAGTAGTCACATTATCAAAAGCGATGCGCAAGGTGTTTTTAACCTCCTTTAAATTGCACATCCGGGGATGATTTTGAGCGAAAGTTAAAATCTTGGTAAAAGTATTTGAATCGAAATAAGCAGATTGTTTATCGCTCAGGAAATAACCGCGTAAACTATTTTTCTTAAAGCTAATCTTTTCAAAACCCAACTTTTTGCCTAACCACTGCAATCTGACCACACTTAACATTGTTTTAACCTGTGGCGGAACTGGACCGAAGCGATCGGCTAAATGTTTCTCAAAAACAGCCAGTTCGGTTTCATTTTCCAGTTTAGAAAGTTCAGTATATAAATTATAACGTTCGGTGATGTTGGTGATATAGGCATCTGGAATGTAAAGTTCCAAATCGGTATCAACCTGTGTAAAGCCTACGAAAGCCCTTGCAGGTTCATTCTCGAATAAACCTTTAAATTCTGCTTCTTTCAATTCTTGAATAGCCTCATCTAGAATTTTGTGGTACATTTCGAAACCAATTTCAGCGATAAAACCACTTTGCTCTGCTCCCAATAAATTCCCGCTTCCGCGGATGTCTAAATCCCGCATCGCCACATTGAAACCGCTTCCTAAATCAGAAAATTCTTCGATAGCACTTAAGCGTTTTCTAGCTTCTGAGGTTAAGGTAGAAAGTGGTGGCGACAATAAATAACAGAAAGCCTTTTTATTGCTCCGCCCTACTCGACCACGCATTTGGTGTAAATCGCTCAGGCCGAACATATGTGCGTGATTGATGATGATTGTATTCGCATTCGGAATATCCAAACCAGCTTCAATAATGGTGGTAGCCACCAAAACATCCTTTTCGCCATTAATAAAATCAAGCATCACATCCTCTAGCTGATCACCATCTAACTGGCCATGCGCAATCCCGATGCGGGCTTTAGGAACCAATTTCTGAATCAATCCACCCAATTGCATTAAATCATTCACACGGTTGTGGATGAAGAAAACCTGTCCGCCGCGATCCAATTCAAATTGAACAGCTTCCTGGATCAGTTTATCGTTAAAAACGTGCAATTCAGTACTTACTGGTTGGCGATTTGGCGGTGGCGTACTGATGATTGATAAATCCCGGGCACCCATCAAAGAGAAATGCAACGTCCTTGGAATCGGTGTCGCGGTAAGCGTTAACGTATCTACATTTACACGAACAGCTTTGAGCCTTTCTTTTGCCGTTACGCCAAACTTCTGTTCTTCGTCAATAATCATGATGCCCAGATCTTTGAACTTTACATCTTTACTCAACAAACGGTGAGTACCGATTAATATATCAACTTTTCCGGCAGCTGCTTCAGCCAAAGTATCTTTTATCTGCTTGTTGGTTTTAAAGCGATTGATATAATCTACCGTAACCGGGAAATCTTTTAAACGAGAGGAGAATGTTTTGAAATGCTGTAAAGCTAAAATGGTAGTTGGAACCAGAATCGCCGCCTGTTTTCCTTCAGCAACGGCTTTAAAAGCGGCACGAACAGCGATTTCCGTTTTACCAAAACCCACATCACCACAAACCAAACGATCCATTGGGTGTGGTGCTTCCATATCTCTTTTCACATCCTGCGTTGCTTTCAGCTGATCTGGAGTATCTTCATAAATGAAAGATGCTTCGAGTTCGGTCTGCAAATAGCCATCAGGAGAAAACGCCGTTCCTGCTTGTGTTTTGCGTAAAGCGTAAAGCTTAATCAAATCACGGGCAATGTCTTTAACTTTTTTTTTTGTGGTTTTTTTGAGTTTATCCCAGGCGTCGGTACCCAGTTTATTCATTTTCGGTACGCCGCTTTCTTTACCACTATATTTCGCAATGCGATTTAGAGAGTTGATGTTTACATAAAGCAAATCATTATCGGCATAAATCAGGCGGATCATTTCCTGCGTTTTGCCGTTTACTTCTACCTTTTCCAATCCGGCATATTTCCCAATACCATGATCAATGTGGGTGACATAATCTCCGGATTTTAATTCACGAAGATCTTTCAGCGTAATCGCCTGACTTTTTTGATAACCTTTCTTCAGCTTGTATTTGTAGTAACGATCAAATATCTGGTGGTCGGTATAAAAAGCAGTCTGAATTTTTGGATCAACAAAACCTTCACGCAACATGCTGTTGATGGGCGTAAACTTGGCCGTCTTATCTATATCTTCCAAAATGGCATATAAACGTTCAATTTGTTTCGGCGAATCCGTAAAAATAAAATTTACAATTCCCTCTTTTTCATTTTCTTTTAGATTGTGAATTAAGAGATTAAAATCTTTATTGAACGATGGCTGCGGTTTGGTTTCAAATTCGAAACGATCGTCGGTTTTATAAAAGAATTGCTTTCCAAATTCAACTAAAGGAAAATCATGTAAATGGTCACCTAGTAATTTCTCGTCGCTGAAAGCAAATTTCGGATCAATCCAATCCGGATTTTTATTCTTATCGTCAAGAGAAAGTGCTTTCCACAATTCTACAGCCTTTTTGTAGCCTGCTTTAACAATATCAAGGGTAAACTCTACATCTTTAAACCAAAGCTGCGTATCCTGATCAATATAATCGAGAATGCTGATGTTACTTTCGGTTAAGAACTTGGCTTGTACATTGGGTACAATCGTAAGCGTTTTTACATCGGCTACCGAAAGCTGACTTTCAATTTCAAAACTTCTGATGCTTTCTACTTCATCACCAAAAAACTCAATGCGGTAAGGCAAATCAGAAGAGAAAGAAAATATATCTACAATACCGCCACGAATAGAAAACTGCCCAGGCTCGTAAACGAAATCCCGTCTATCGAAATCATAATCAATTAAAAATTCATTGATAAAATCGATACCCAGTTTAGCGCCGAGGCTAATTTCTAAGGTGTTTTTTTCCAACGCAGAGCGATCAATTACCTTTTCTGCAATCGCTTCGGGGTAGGAAACCACAATATTACCATATTCCGAATCGTGGTTAAGCTCATTTAAAACTTCTGCCCTGGCCAGTACATTTGCGGTATCAACCTGCGTAAAATCAAATGATTTGCGGTAGGAAGATGGAAAAAGCAGAACCTGTTTATCTAAAACACTTTCCAAATCTGATTGAAAATAGGCTGCTTCTTCCCTATCTGGAAGTACAAAAAGTAAAGGTTTATGGAGTAGAAAATAAGAGGAAAGTGCTACAATAGCATCGGCAGAACCCACCAATCCCTTCAATTGTATCTTTGGGTTTTTAGTGGAGTTTAACGCTTTGGTAAATTCAGTTACCCTCTCGTCGTTTTTGTAACGGGTTATTAAATCACGAATGTTCAAGGCACAAAAATAAGCTTATCTTTTATATTTAACCGCAAACTTTATTAAAGGTTTTTTAAGTTTGTTCGTTATTCTTCGGGTGTTGATCGTAATTCGTCGGGATATATTTACGGTTGGTCGAATAAACGGCTATCCCTGTAACAAAGCACGGCTCAAATCCTCTAAAATATATAAATTGAAAGCATGAAACACATTAAAAACTTTCCAGTGGAGCTTGTGTTCTGGCTGACAGCTTTAGTGTTATTGGCAACAGCTAATGGTCATGAGCATCACTTTACACTTTGTCCGGTGGCTAATTTAGGCTACACAGGTTGGTGTCCGGGATGCGGTTTAGGAAGGTCGATAAGCCATATTTTTCATGGCCAGTTTACCGAAAGCTTTTCCCAACATTGGTTTGGCTTTCCAGCGCTTTTGATTATACTTTTTAGAGTTTATACATTAATAAAAAATAGAAACAAATTTAAAATTCAAACCACTAATACATAGAAACCATGGATATATATCAATCACCTTTAATGTCGTTACCAGGTATAACGCCAGAAGAATATGCTTACTTACAACAAGCAACAACAGGTTTAAACGAGCAGCAACTCCGTAATTTCTTAATGATTTATGGTAGCCGCAGAAAACAGCCGTCAGAAATTTTATTGCTAGCCTTAATCGGGTTCCTTGGCTTCGCCGGAATACACCGATTTGTAATTGGCCAGATTGGAATGGGTATTTTATACTTTTTCACTGGCGGGTTATGTATGATCGGAACCATAGTTGACGTGATCAACCACAAAAGTTTGGCTTTTGAATACAACCAGAAAGCAGTTTTTGAAAGTTTGCAAATGGTAAGAATGGGTGGTGGATTTCAATAATTAGTAAAATATCAATCATTTGAAAAGCAAGGACAGAAACTTTTTTTAGGTTAGTCCCGCTATGCACTCCAAGCCCGCACCCGATAAAGAATCGGGTTTGCGGGCTTTTCGTTGCTATCGGGTTTAGGTGGAAAAAATTTGTACTGCTTTGGTTCGGTTTATCACCCCTGTCCCAACTAAAAAAGTAGGGGATTAGACAGTATAAAGGATTATTTAAATTGCTGTATGTATTTTTAACCCAGTAAAACTATAATATCCCTCCATTCAAAGTTTTTCCCACTATCCAACTCCCTTCCTTATTTTCAAGGAGGGGTTGCGGATGGTTTCTAATAAAAGTGGTTTTTATGATAATTCTCGTCAGACAAAAACCTCAAAATATATATCTTTATACCATGAGATTATCAGAATTAACGAATTATCTGGAAAGCATTGCGCCATTGCATTATCAGGAAGACTATGATAATTCCGGTTTAATTGTTGGCGATCCGAAAATGGAAATCAGGGCGGCATTGGTTGCTTTAGATTGTATAGAATCAGTTGTTGATGAAGCCATTTCTACTGGCTGTAACCTCATTATCACGCATCACCCCATCGTATTTAAAGGACTAAAAAAACTCAATGGTAAAAACTATGTAGAACGCGTAGTGCTGAAAGCCATAAAAAACAATATTGCTTTGTACGCCATACATACTAATCTGGATAGTGTTCATACTGGCGTAAATGCCAAAATCTGCGAACGGTTAGGTCTAACGGGTACAAAAGTATTGGTTCCAAAACCAGGCTTATTGAAAAAACTGGTTACCTATTGTCCTCAAGCGCAAGCAGAGCAACTCCGTTCGGCTTTATTTTATGCTGGCGCAGGCAATATCGGCAACTATAGCGAGTGCAGTTTCAATGCTGAAGGTTTTGGCACTTTCAAAGGCAATGAAGATTCTGATCCTTTTGTTGGTGAAAAAGGTGTTCGCCATAGAGAATCTGAAATACGGATTGAAATGGTTTATCCTACCCAGGCAGAACGGAAAATTTTGGTGGCCTTGTTTGAAAACCATCCTTATGAAGAAGTAGCTTACGATATTTATAAACTGGAAAATAAACATCAACTGGTAGGATCGGGGATGATGGGCTGGCTGGAATACGATATGGATGCTTATGATTTTTTACACCTGGTAAAAGATAGAATGCAGGCCAAAGTGGTAAGGCATACTGGTGTGATTACAAAAAGGATAAAAAAAGTGGCTGTTTGTGGAGGTTCAGGTAGTTTTTTGCTTAAAGATGCAATTGCCGCAGGAGCAGATGCTTTTATTAGTGCAGATTTTAAGTATCATGAGTTTTTTGATGCGGAAGAAAAAATCATCATCGCCGACATCGGACACTTTGAAACTGAACAATTTACATCTAATTTATTGCTTGAAATTATTCAGAAAAAATTTACTAACTTTGCAATCCGTTTAACGGAGCAAAATACAAACCCCATAAATTACTTGTTTTAATGGAACAAACCGTAGAACAAAAGCTAAAGGCTTTATACGAATTACAAAATATCCACACCAAAATTGATAAAATTCGCCAGGTACGTGGTGAGTTGCCAATGGAAGTTGCCGATTTAGAAGATGATGTTTTAGGATTAGAAACTAGAATCTCAAAAATCAAAGGTGAACTTGATGATCTTGAGGATTCGATCGTAAACCGTAAAAATACAATCAAAGATGCTCAGGCAGCAATCAAAAGATATGATACTCAATTAAAAGAAGTTAAAAACAACCGTGAATACGATGCTTTAACTAAAGAAATTGAGATTCAGGGATTAGACATTCAGGTTTCTGAAAAGAAAATTAAAGAGCATGGTTTCGAAATCACTTCTAAAACCGAAATCTATGAAGCTGCTAAAGCTGAATTAGAAGGTAGAAAGAAAGATTTGGATATTAAAAAAGGCGAGTTAGATGTAATTACTGCTGAAACTGAAAAGGAAGAGCAAGATTTACAAAAGAAAGCTGATAAAGCAGAGCCAACTATTGATGAGAGATTATTAATCGCTTATAAACGTTTGCGCAAAAACGCTATTAACGGTTTGGCTGTTGTAACGATCGATCGTGATTCTTGTTCAGGTTGTTTTAACCAGATTCCACCTCAACGTCAATTGGATATTCGTCAGCGTAAAAAAATCATCGTTTGCGAACACTGTGGCCGTATTTTGGTTGATGAGGCTTTAACTCACGAAGTAGCAGAAGCTTAATTTTTTCTCAAAAAAATTTTAAAGAACGTCTTGATGAAAATCAGGACGTTTTTTGTTTCTACACAAAACAAGAATGATATTTATGCGTTAACTTAAATATTTGTTTTCAATTGAAAATTACTTTGCTGTGCAATAATAACAAGACTATCCCAAATGATTAAATTTTTGCGCTTACTTACCCTACTAACTTTACTGGTTTTTCCACTTTCGCTCTTCGCCAATTTCGATTTTAATGCCAATTGCTTAAATGCCTATAAAAGTATATTTGAGCTTAAGCTGGGCAATGCAAGAGCTTATATCTCTACAGAAAAAAAGCAACATCCAAATAATTCCATCACTCCCCTTTTGGAAAACTATGTTGATTATTTTACTATTTTAACATCCGAAAGCAAGGCAGATTTCGATCGTTTAAAAGGAAATAAATCATCAAGGCTGGACCAAATAAGTGATGATGATAAAAGCTCCCCGTACTATTTATACGCACAGGCTGAAATCAATTTACAATGGGCTTTAATTCGCGGTCGCTTTGGGGAGTATTTCAACGCCGCCATGGAAATAAAAAAAGCCAACGGATTGCTGCAGGATAATAGCAAAAAATTTCCCAACTTCCACCTGAACATGAAAGGTTTAGGCTTAATTAATGCTGTTCTGGGAAATCTTCCCGATGGTGCACTAAAAAGTACTTTATCAACTTTTGGAATAAAAGGAAATCTTCAAACGGGCTTAAGTATGTTCGAAAAGCTGGCTGATAATTTGCCAAAGTCATCTTATGAACCGTTTTATGAAGAAGTGGTTTTTTACTATGCTTATGTATTAACTGATGTTGCCCATAGCAGTTTGGCCTATTCAAAGACAATGAAATACACGGATCGGATAGCGGATACAAGCCTATTAAAAAGCTATTTACGAAGCTATGTTTGCATCAAGAACGCACACAATGATGAAGCGATTGCCATTCTCGCAAAAAAACCGGAGGGCTCGCTTTACCAACCCTTTCCCTATTTGGATTATTTAGAAGGTTTAGCACACTTAAATAAGCTAGATCTGTCTGCAGCTACCTATTTCAATCACTTTTTAAGCAGTAATAAGGGTGTAAATTATATCAAAGATACTTACTTGCATTTAGGCTGGATTGCGTTATTAAAAGGTGATAAAAATGGTTACTCCGGGTTTGCGGCTAAAGCTATTAACAACGGTTACGCCTATAATGAGAAAGATAAGCAAGCAAAAAATGAAGCGTCATCTCCACAACCATCCATTGATTTGTTAAAAGCAAGGTTGTTATTTGATGGCGGCTATTTAACTAAGGCATTACAACTTTTAGGCGACAAAAAAACTGCGGATTTTTCTTCGGATAAGGATAAAACAGAATTTAACTACCGTTTGGGCAGAATTTATGATGATTTAGGAAAAGACGAAGATGCCTTAAATGCTTATCAGGCCACAATCAACCTGGGTAAAAATTCAAAATATTATTTTGCTGCAAATGCTGCTTTACAAATGGGCAAAGTTTATGAAAAGCGCAAGAACTTTGCAAAAGCAAAAGAGGCTTTCAATAATGCTATTTCCATGAAAAATCATGAATATGAAAGCAGTATTGAAAGCCAGGCTAAAGCGGGTTTGAAAAGGCTTAATTAGAAACGGTAAACAAAGGCGTTGATGTGCATTCCAGCGCCAACCGAAGCAAAAACGGCTACATCACCAGGCTTCACTTTGTAATCTTTAACTTGTTCTTTCAATACCAGATCTAATAAAGTTGGTACTGTTGCAACCGAACTATTACCCAGCCAGGAGATCGTCATCGGTACCAGGTTTTCTGGAACAGTATCTTTACCGTAAAGTTTAAATAATCTCTTCATAATGGCCGTATCCATTTTACCATTAGCCTGGTGAACGAATACGATATTAACGTCTTCTACACTTAGTTCGGCCTTATCGAGTGCTTTTTTAATTACCTGAGGTACTTGTACCACGGCAAACTCATAGAGCTTACGGCCATTCATTTTAAGATAATAGTTGCCATTGGTTTCTTCAGGGTGTGAACCTTTACCCATAATGAGTAAATTCCCATAATTTACCGCGTGGGTTTCAGTTTTGTGGGCTAAAATCCCTTTCTGCTCCGAGTCTTCTTCTTTTGCCTCATAAATTACTGCTCCTGCTCCATCAGAAAATATCATGCTATCGCGGTCATGCGGATCAATAATTCGGCTTAAGGTTTCGGCTCCAATCACCATCACCCTTTTAGCGTCACCACTCTTAATGTAGTAATCTGCCTGGATTGAACCCTGAACCCAACCTGGGCAACCAAAGATGATATCATAAGCCACACAATCGGGATTTAAAATGCCCAACTGTTGCTTAACTTTTGCTGCCAGTGAAGGTAAAACATCTGTACGATTACTTCCCAAGGGGATGTCTCCAAAATTATGACAGAAGATGATATAATCTAATGTTTCTTTATCAATACCAGCATCTTCGATTGCTTTTTCAGCTGCTTTAGCGCCAATATGATTATTCAATTGGTCCGGACAAGCATATCGTCGTTCTACAATTTCGGTAATTTCAGAAAACTTGTGTATAATTTCGGAATTCTCCTTTTCTAGTCGATTCCCATTCTCAAAAAAAGTTGAATTTAGGAATTCGTTACCAGATATAATATTTTCAGGAATATAACTTCCAGTGCCGGCGATAACCGTATTTATTACTTTGCTCATAATTATAATACCGCATACTAAAACGGTATGTAGTATAAAAATATGGTTAATAAATAAGAAATAGAAATTTTTTAACTAAAATCGTCAATCAAGAAAACAAAAAGTTCCTTTGGACCGTGTGCACCTAAAACCAATGTTTTCTCAATATCAGCCGTCCTGCTTGGTCCGGTAATGTTGCTGATCATCGATGGAATTTGATTTCCGTATTTGTTTTTAAGGAGCAGGAAGGCATCTTTCAAATCTAAAACCAGCTGACTCGTTCTGGCAATTACAATGTGATGATGCGGGAAAATGCTTAGCCTTCTGCCGGCTGCACTTTGATTGGTAACCATTACGCTGCCGTTTCTGGCAACCAATGCCTCGCACAATGTGATGCCCACTTCAGCCTGTTCAAAATCTTTATCTGTCTGGTAAAAAGGAAATTCATATTTAGCCAAAAACTCTTGAAGCTCAGGTTCCCAGCAATAAATTTTGCGCCATTTAAACTTATCTGCCAATTGAAGCATGTTTTCAAAAAAATCGATGCCATCTTCACAAAAGATAAAATTTCCTGAAATAGCAGTCAACTGCTCGGCAAATAGTACCTCAAGTTCTTGGGTGTTTTTTTTGTAAAGAGGACTTTCCTCCGCATTAGGATAGGGATTTTCACGCTTCTCCAAAAGCGCTTTCCTTATCTTTTTTAGTATCTGTTCTTTTGCGGTGGTATTATCCTTCATTTTTTTGTACTTGCTTTTGTTAAGATACGAAACAAGTTGAATGTCGTATTTGATTTGTTAATCAATGTATCTAAACAAATGAAACCCTGAACTTTTAAGGTTCAAGGTTTCAAACTTATGTATAATTGTCTTTATATGCAATTCAGCATATCTACTTACTCTTTCTCCGAAGCGGGATTTAAGCCAGATACTTCTTTATTGATATCCGTATCGCTAACGCCATCGTGGATCAATCCTTCTGCTGCCGGAGTTTGATCTCCTGTTCCATTCACGAATTCATCGTATGTGGTTCTGGTATCAAAAGGACGTTTACCTAAAATTTCTTCCAAATCTGCCTGGAATAAGATTTCTTTTTCCAATAATTTTTGAGCTAATTTTTCTAAACCATCCTGTTTATCCAACAACAATTGTTTGGTTTTGATATACACATCGCCAATCAGTTTACGAACTTCAACATCGATTAATTCAGATGTTTTTTCAGAATAAGGTTTGTTAAAATTGTATTCGTTCTGCGGATCGTGAAACGAAACATTACCTACCGCTTCGTTCATACCATAAATACTCACCATGGCATAAGAAAGTTTGGTAATGCGCTCCAAATCGTTTTGGGCGCCGGTCGAAATTTTACCGAAAGTAATGTCTTCGGCAACACGTCCGCCCATTGTCATACACATTCCGTCGATTAATTGCTCGGTTGTATATAAAAACTGTTCTTTTGGTAGGTATTGAGCATAACCCAATGCTGCAACCCCACGAGGAACAATAGAAACTTTAACCAATGGATCTGCGTGTTCCAGGAACCAACCTGCAATAGCGTGACCAGCCTCATGATAAGCAACGATTCGTTTTTCTTCTGGCGAAATGATTTTGTTTTTTTTCTCTAAACCACCAATTACACGGTCAATTGCATCTTGGAAATCTTGCATATCAACCTGCTCTTTGTTTCTACGTGCCGCGATTAATGCAGCTTCGTTACAAACATTGGCAATTTCTGCACCCGCAAAACCTGGGGTTTGAGCAGATAGTTTTTTAGCATCAACTTCCTGCGCTGTTTTAATAGGCTTCAAGTGAACATTAAAAATATGCTCACGTCCTACTAAATCTGGTTTATCAATAGAAATTTGTCTATCGAAACGACCTGGACGCAATAAAGCGGAGTCCAATACATCAGGACGGTTTGTTGCCGCTAAAATGATAATACCTGAGTCCGTTCCGAAACCATCCATCTCCACCAATAATTGATTTAATGTGTTTTCACGCTCATCGTTTCCACCCATTACGCTATTTTTTCCACGGGCACGGCCAATTGCATCCACCTCATCAATAAAGATGATACATGGCGCTTTGTCTTTTGCCTGCTTAAACAAGTCCCTCACACGTGATGCACCTACCCCTACAAACATCTCCACGAAATCAGAACCTGATAAAGAGAAGAATGGAACTTGTGCTTCACCGGCAACAGCTTTAGCCAACAAAGTTTTACCAGTACCTGGTGAACCAACAAGCAATGCACCTTTTGGAATTTTACCTCCCAGGTTGGTATATTTTTTAGGGTTTTTAAGGAAATCTACAATCTCCATTACCTCTTGTTTTGCTTCTTCTAAGCCCGCAACATCATTAAACGTAATGTTAACCTGACTTTCTTTATCAAAAAGTGTTGCTTTTGATTTACCGATGCTGAAAATCTGACCGCCACCGGCACCGCCGCCGCCCATTCTACGCATCATAAAAATCCAGAAGCCGATTAATAAAAGCAATGGCAAACCAATGTTCACTAACAAACCTAAGAATGGATTACTACGGCTATCTTTTTCAGCCAAAATTCTGGGTTGATCAGCAGGAAGGTTTTTTTGCGACTCTGCCAACTGCTTATCCAAGCCATCCATTGTACCGGCATTGAAGTATACAATCGGGCCATTATTGGCAGTAGAAAACTTACTTGTACTCTTGTATTTCTCGTATTCTGGTTTATCTAAAGCAGATTTTTTAATATAAACCTCCACTTTAACTAAATCTTCGCTTTTATAAGCGACCAATTTTTCAACGTCTCCAGTCAAAAGCATTTTGCTTTCGAATTCTGGATAATCAACTTTCTTACCGCCATCTCCAGAAAATAAGACCTGAGCAGCTATGATGGCAACAATAATTGCAGCATAAACCCAAAAAATATTAAACTTTGGTCCCTTCTGCGGCTTTTTCGGGATATTTGGAATTCTTTTTCCCAGTTTTTTGTTTTCGTTTGTATTTTGATTATCGTTCATTTTTCTTTTTCAAAATGGTTCCAGAGGTTATGCGCTTTTGTAATTTGTACTCTCAGCATCTCCCCACAATTCTTCTATGCCATAAAAATGGCGTTTTTCAGTTTTAAAAATGTGCACAACCACATCAAAATAATCAAGAATAATCCAGTCTGCAGATTCGAAACCTTCCTTATGTCTAGGGTCGGTTTGAGTCGCTTTATAGATTTCTTTTTCTACACTATCGGCAATTGCTTTCACCTGAGTACTGGAATTTGCACTCGTTATTATAAAATAATCTGCTACAGATGTATGAATATTTTTTAGATCTAACCGCACTATATCTTCTCCTTTTTTCTCTTGAATGCCATGAACGGCTAACTCAGAAAGGTATGTAGAAAGGGCTACTATTTTCTTTTTTACCATTAAAATGCTTTAATTTTGGAATTACAATATTATAAATTCAACCCTTGCAAAATAACACTTTTTCGACACTATTTGTTGGTCAAAATTTAATCAAATTAAAAGAGGTTGATTCTACGAATAACTTTTTAAAAGAACTGGTGTCAAAATCCGAGCCATTACCCGAAGGAACTGTAATTATGGCAGATAATCAATTCGCTGGTAGAGGGCAACAGAACAGCGTTTGGCAAACGCAGGCCGGTAAAAACATCAGTTTAAGTATCTATCTTAAACCATCATTCTTGCCTCTTGATAAACAGTTTTATCTCAATATGGCGGTTAGTTTGGCCATTAGTGAAACTTTATCATATTTTATCACGAGCGGAATAAGTATAAAATGGCCCAATGATATGTACTATTTAGATAAGAAACTAGGTGGCGTTTTAATAGAAAACGCACTGACAGGAACAATCATAAAATCATCCGTTATTGGCATTGGTTTAAATATCAACCAAACCGATTTTCCCGAAGAAATAGCGCAGCGTGCAACCTCTGTCATTCAGATTTTACGAAAAGAGTTTCAGCTGGAAGTAATTATGGAGAAATTATTCGCCTTTATGGAGAAATACTACCTAGTTTTGAAATCAGGAAAATTTGAAAGCCTTAAAAATCGATACCTCGAAAAGTTATACGCCATAAATAAACCGGCATATTATAAAAAAGATGGACGGGTTTTTGAAGGTGAGATTATAGGAGTTGAAGATGAGGGGCGATTAATAATGAAGGTAGATAATTATCAAAAA
Organism: Pedobacter sp. MC2016-05; assembly: GCF_026239735.1. Lineage (GTDB taxonomy): Bacteria > Bacteroidota > Bacteroidia > Sphingobacteriales > Sphingobacteriaceae > Pedobacter. The sequence continues at coordinate 208,783 of NZ_JAPIVT010000001.1, read as the reverse complement.
TCTTTTAACTTTAAACAAATTGAATTCACACACACAAAATAAACACACAATGAAAAAAATCACACTGGCGTTATCAATGGTATTGTTTACTGTTGTTGCGGCATTTGCTCAAATCGAAAAGCCAGTTACCTGGTCTTATGCAGCGAAAAAAGTTAATAAAACTGAAGCCGTTTTATATTTAAAAGCAACAATTGATGATAGATGGCACATCTACTCTCAAAATGTTAAAGACGGAGGTCCGGTAAAAACAACTTTTGCTTTCTCACCTTCGAAAGATTTCTCATTAGTGGGTAAAACTGCTGAGCCAAAAGCCATTACGAAATACGAAGACACATTTAAAATGAATGTAAGTTACTTTGAGAAATCGGTAATCTTCACGCAAAAAGTTAAATTGAATAAAGCCGCAACAACTGTTAAAGGCAAAGTAGAGTTTATGGTTTGTAACGATAGACAATGCCTGCCGCCGGAAGAAGTTGAGTTTAGTATCCCGGTTAAATAATTGATATTAAAAGCATTACCTAGCAGTCCCGAATTTTTCGGGACTGTTTCTTTTTAAAGTAAAATCTGAGGTCCATTCGGTATTAGCAGGATGTCTTTATGAAATTATTCTTAATTTCACGCCTCAAACACAAAACACACAAATGAAAAAGGTTTTTTTATTGTTATTAATAGCATTAACGTTTCTGGCGTTACCTGCTGTTAAAAGTTACGCTGCCGTAACACAAGATACTACGAGCATGGCTCCACCCGACGATATCGTTTTTACAGAGGTAGGCTCTGCACAGGATAGCGCAGCAAATAAAATTGTTGCGGATACCGTTAAAAAAGATTCGGTTAAAACTTCAGTAGCTGCACCAGTTAAAAGTGATAATACTGGAAAATTAACGTTATGGGGTACTTTTATTCAAGGGTTAATATTTGGTTTTGCTGCCATTTTAATGCCATGTATTTTCCCAATGCTTCCGTTAACAGTTAGTTTTTTTACAAAAAAAGCTGGCAGTAAAGGCAAGGGGGTGGCAAACGCTATAATTTACGGCCTTTCTATTATTGGTATTTACGTTGCTTTAGGCATGCTGGTAACTATTATTTTTGGTTCGGATGCTTTAAATGCACTTTCTACCAATGGCATCTTTAATGCGTTTTTCTTTTTAATGTTGGTAGCTTTTGGGGCTTCGTTTTTGGGTGCGTTTGAAATTACATTGCCAAGCGGATTTGTGAATAAAATGGATGCGAAATCAGACAAGGGGGGCTTGGTTGGAATATTTTTTATGGCTTTCAGCTTAGCCTTGGTTTCATTTTCTTGCACTGGTCCATTAATTGGCACTTTATTAGTTGATGCCGCTTCAAAAGGTGATCGCTTAGGCCCTGCCATTGGTATGTTCGGTTTTTCTTTAGCTCTAGCTATTCCGTTTGCCTTGTTTGCTTTGTTTCCTTCATTATTAAAATCGCTACCAAAATCTGGTGGCTGGTTAAATAGTGTAAAAGTTGTTTTAGGTTTTATTGAACTTGCTTTCGCCTTCAAATTCCTGTCAAATGTTGATTTGGCTTATCATTGGAATTTATTAGATAGAGAAGTTTTTTTAGCCATCTGGATTGCAATATTCGCTTTGATGGGGATTTATCTTTTAGGTAAAATCAAATTTTCGCATGATAGCGACCTACCTTATTTATCGGTACCACGTACATTTTTGGCCATTATAGTGTTTGCTTGGGTAGTTTATTTAATCCCAGGTATGTGGGGCGCCCCATTAAAATCAATAAGTGCTTTTTTACCTCCAACTGCAACACAGGATTTTGATTTGAATAATTTAACAGCAGCACAGCCTGCATCGGTATCAAAAACATCCATAAAAGAAAAAAAATGGGCCGAGTTATTTCATCGCCTAACGCCCAAGGGTTTCGATCCTTATTACGATTTTGAACAAGCAAAGCAGGCCTCTAAAGAATTGGGCAAGCCGGTTTTAATCGATTTTACCGGATGGAATTGTGTAAATTGCCGCAAAATGGAAAACAATGTATGGTCGAACGAAGAAGTTGCAAAAAGGCTTAAAAACGACTTTGTAATGGCAGAACTCGTTGTTGATGATAAAACAGAACTGCCGGTAGAAGAGCATTACATTTCTACCTTCAGCAAGAAAAAAATCAATACCATTGGTAAAAAATGGAGCGATTTTCAGGCGGCAACATTTAATAGCAATTCGCAGCCGCAGTACGTAATTGTTGATGGAGACGGAAATGTTTTGGTACCACCCCAAGGGGCAGATTATAATCCTGAAAATTACATTGAATTTTTAGATAGAGGAAAGGCAGCTTTCAAAGCGAAGAATAAATGAAAAAGATAAAGAACATTGGCGTTTTAACCTCTGGCGGAGATTCGCCAGGCATGAACGCTGCCATTAGGGCCGTAGTTAGGGCCTCAATTTATTATGATATTCAAGTAACTGGCTTCATACGTGGCTACGAAGGTTTAATTAACAATGATTTCATCGCCATGGAGCGGAAATCTGTTGCGAACATCATTCAGCGTGGCGGAACGATTTTAAAAACCGCCAGAAGTGAGGCTTTTAGAACCAAAGAAGGCCGACAGATTGCCTACAATAATTTAAAAGAAAAAAATATAGATGCCCTGATTGTGATTGGTGGAGATGGAACCTTTACGGGAGCAAATATTTTCGCACAGGAGTTCGATTTTCCGATCATTGGCCTGCCAGGAACAATAGATAACGATCTTGCTGGTACCGATTTTACCATTGGTTATGATTCTGCGATTAACACCGTTATTGATGCGGTTGACAAAATTAGAGACACTGCAGAATCTCACGACAGACTTTTTATTGTCGAAGTAATGGGCCGCGACTCTGGTCTGATTGCTTTACGAAGCGGTATCGGTGTAGGTGCAGAGGCGATTATGATTCCTGAAGCGAACATGAACGCAGACGACATTTTGCATAAGTTAGAACATAGCAGAAAAGATAAAGCATCGAAAATTATCATTGTTGCAGAAGGCGATGATACCGGAGGCGCATTTAAAGTAGGTGAAATTTTGCAGGAAAAATATCCGCATTATGACACCAAAGTTTCTGTTTTGGGGCACATTCAACGGGGCGGAAAACCCACCTGTATGGATCGCGTATTGGCGAGTCAATTGGGGGTTGCTGCGGTAGAAGGTTTAATTAATGGTGAAAACCGCGTAATGGCCGGTCAGGTTAACCGGGAAATTACCTTTACCCCTTTCAATCATGCCATTAAGCATATCGATGCAGAAAAAGTAAGCTCTAAATGGCTAAAATTGATTGATATTTTATCTTTCTAAAAATTTTGAATAAAATAGAAAAGTCTTTCCCGCACCGGAAAGACTTTCTTTTTTTGCTTAGTTTTCGCCATAAGCAATATTTTAATCCTCTAAAATAACCGCAGTGCCATTGGCGCTAACCATAAGCATGCTACCGCCGCTACCCACCGTTTCATAATCCAAATCAATTCCAACTATTGCATTTGCTCCTAAAGCAGCTGCATATTGCTGCATTTCATTCAAAGCCGTGTCTTTTCCTTCTCTCAAAACCCGTTCGTAAGAGCTCGATCTGCCACCTACAATATCTGTTATCCCGGCAAATAAATCTTTAAAAATATTTGCACCGATAATGGTCTCTCCAGTAACCAGACCAACATATTTTACTATTTTTCTGCCCTCAACCGAAGGCGTTGTGGTTAATAACATAGTTTCAGTTTTTATAATTAGAAGCAAATTTTATTTAATTGTTACATTTTTCTGAAAAAGTATGGCCTGCATCCTTTTGGTTGCTGCAGTCCCACTTTCACTTCAATCTTTTAATTGAAAAATTAAAAGTATTTATGCTCAATCTGGTTTATTTCACGCGGGTTTCTGCTCCTATTTTCGCAGCGCCGGCATGAGGCCCAAAAAATAAATTTATGTAATAGCGAAATATTCTGCATCACTATTAAAAATCAAGGTCATGCAAATATCTAAACAACTACTCATCGTCCCTCTATTCTTCATTGCCATTTTTGTAAAAGCACAAATGCCTGTTTTAAAGGTTCAACAATCCAATAGCGATGCTGAAAAATCTGCTGTAAAAATGAGCAAACTCAATATCGATGTACAGATTACGGGAAACATTTCCACCACGGTAATGACCATGACTTTCCATAACAATAGCAACAGAATATTAGAAGGAGAACTTACCTTTCCAATGCCTGAAGGCGTTACGGTTAGCCGCTACGCATTAGATATTAATGGCAAAATGCGTGAAGCCGTTCCGGTTGAAAAAGCAAAGGCAACGGAGGTTTTCGAGAGTATTGAAAGGACACGTGTAGATCCTGGTTTATTAGAAAAAGTAGAAGGAAATAACTTCCGAACCAGAATTTACCCATTGCCAGCCAAAGGAAGTAGAACAATCATCGTAGGTTATGAGGAAGAGCTGAGTTTTAAAAAAGGAGCCTCACTCAAATATCATCTACCTCTCGATTATAATGAAAAGATTGAAGATTTCTCTCTTAAAACTACAGTTTTTGAAAGTGTACTCAAACCAGAACTTAGCGAACAGCCCGATGGCAATTTCGACATGCAGGCAAATGGCAATACTTATGTGGGCGAAATTAAAAAAACAAACTATCAACCTAAAAGCGGCTTAACCATTAATCTTCCAAAACGAAATGATTTGCCTGAAGTGCAAATGCAAAAAGCGTCAAATGGATATTATTTTTTGGTAAACGTTTTTCCAAAGGTAGAAAGCAGGTCGAAGCAATGGGCAAATCAAATTGGTTTGGTTTGGGATGTTTCTTTGAGCGGATTACAGCGGGATACTAAAAAAGAGATTGAGCTTTTAGGTTTAATAATCGCCCAAAAGCAAAATTTAACGCTTCAATTGGGCTTGCTTAACAGCGAATTTAAAAAGGAAGGCTCATATGTCATTGTGAATGGTAACTGGTTTGCCTTAAAGGCAAAACTCGAAAGCCTGGTTTATGACGGCGGGACAAACTTCAGCGCAGTGAACTCGAGATTGCTTCCTGCGGAGGAATATCTTCTTTTCACCGACGGTTTATCCACTTTCGGGAAAAATACCATTGCATTAAATAGACCTGTTCATAGTATCAATAGTGCTTTGAAAGCAGACTACAGCACCTTAAAATACATTAGTTTAAAAACCGGTGGGCAATTTATCAATTTAAACGCAACAACTGTAACAGATGCATTTAAACAATTAAACCAGGATAATCTGCAGTTTTTAGGAATTAGAAATGCAACCGATATTCGCCAGACTTATCCATCAATGCATGTAAATGTAAACGGGCATTTATCTATAGCCGGGATTTTGAACGGTTTAAACACCGAATTTATATTGCAATTTGGCTATGGAAATACAGTGGTTGCAGAGCAACTAGTTCGTTTAAATGCAACGGAACATGCTTTAAGTAGTATAGATGTGAGCCGCGTTTGGGCACAAAAGAAAATTGCCGAAATGGACATTCAATATGAGGCGAACAAATACGACATTAGCTTATTAAGCAAACAATTTGGTATTGTAACACGAAATACCAGCTTAATTGTGTTAGAAAATTTAGATGATTATTTACGTTACGACATTGCACCACCTGCAGAATTGCGTCAGGCTTACGATGCCGTTTTAAAACAACGTATAATTGATATTCAGGAACGCAAAACAAATTTGTTAAACGCTGCGGTAGTGATGACAAAAGATTTAAAGGCTTGGTGGAATACCGATTTCTATGACAAAGAACCGGCAAAACAAAACGAGCAATATCCCACGCCTGAGAACAGAATAGCCCATGGAGCGCCAGGAGGGAATGTTGTTGTCGCCCCGCGTGTTGCAGTTGCTCCAAGCCAAGTTCCGCGTTCTACTCCACAAGCTAGTCAAGCAGCGCCACCACGGGTTGATGCGGTAAGAATGCCGCCTCCAGTTGCGGTACAACGGGAAGCCGAGACAGCTGATCGTCAGGCTTTACGGGAAGTTGTGATAGTGGGCAATGCACCACAATACAAGCGAATGGAAACGGCGAGTGCAACTACAATAGTCAGATCTCAAGCCATTAATACGAGCTCAGCTTTACACGGTCGGATTGCTGGAATAAGTGTAACTAACAGTGCGGCTAGGGTGGTAGAAACACAGCCGGCTATCGTTATCCCAGAATTTAAAAGTGACAAGGATTACATGAAAAAATTGATTGGCAATCCAGATAGCGCTTATCAATCTTATTTGAAAATGCGCCCAGATTATATCACCACGCCTATGTTTTATTTCGATGTAGCCAACTGGTTTTACCAGCAAAAAGACAGCGTTAGGGCTTTAACAATTTTAAGCAGCATTGCCGATCTGGATCTGGAAAATGCTGATTTGTATAAAACCCTTGCCTACAAATTGAAGCAAACCGGCAATTATCAGGAAGAAATTTTTATTACCAGTAAAGTTTTGCAATGGCGCCCGATGGATGCACAAAGCTACCGGGATTACGCATTGGCTTTGTCCGATGCTGGTCAATATCAAATGGCATTGGATAATTTTTATAAAGTTTTAACGCAAAGTTATAATTCACAAATAGCCGATCGCGACCAGGGCATTGAGGAAATAATCATTTCTGAAATCAATAACCTGATCAGCAAACACGGAGATAAATTAAATATTAGAAAAATAGACAAGCGTTTAATTTCGGCGTTGCCAGTTGATGTTCGGGTGGTGTTAAATTGGAATAAAAACGATACCGATATCGATTTGTGGCTAACAGATCCAACTGGAGAAAAGGGTTATTACGGAAACAACCGGACAAAAATTGGCGGCAGAATTAGTAACGATTTTACATCAGGATATGGGCCAGAGCAGTTTATGATCAAAAAGGCTATAAAAGGGAAATATAAAATAGAAGTTAATTATTATGGCGATAGGCAGATCAACATCAGCGGACCTACAACCGTAACCGCGGAGATTTACACCCGTTATGCCACAGGCAAGCAGCAGAGAAAAGTAATTGTGCTACCAATGGCCGCCGATAATCGAAATGGCAACCTTGTTGGGGAGTTTAATTTTTAAAATAGCATTACAGTACAATTGATCATATAAGGCATTTAAGATTCATATAAGCCTGATTGTCTTATGTTTTCTTATATTTTTCTTATATGGTTTTTCAGCTTTCTTCATTTCGAACGCGGTGGAGAAATCTTTGGACAGAGAATGAATAAAGGTCTCTCCGCTTCGCTGTGCTATTGTCGTGATGACCGTTTAACTTTCAAATATTAAAGTAATAAGCCCGCAACTTCTTCCCAGGTATTTACGCGTTCATATTCGGTAACTAATAAATTATGTGGAGAGGTAAATAACAACGGCCTGCCAGGAAAATTCACAAAATTTTTAATCCTATCGTCAATCATAATATCGGTACTCACAATTTTTTGTCCGCAGAAAATAATATGTTGCCAGTCGATAAAAGGGAAATGATCCGTGAGCCAATCGTATTTATCTTTTAAGCAATTTGGAAATTCCATTGCGGCAGAAACAATAAATACATCGTACTTTTCCTGCAGCGCTTTAAGTACCCTTTGGCTGTCTGGAATAACTTCCAGGTCGCGGAAAAAACCCGGTTCGTTGATGTATTCAAACCATTTTCGTTCCACATCTTTCGGCACATGGTGGTAAATCTCATTGCCGGCATCAATTTTTAAATCCAATGGAACATTATAATCGCGGTTGTAAAGTTGAATAAATTTCTTAATTGGATCGGCAATTACCTCATCCATATCAATGGCAATCCTTTTCATGTTGTATCTGCAAATATTTTTGCCCAAATGTCCTGAAAATAAACTAATTAAACTATGTTTTTAATTTGCGGAATTTTTTTATCTTTGCAGCCCCGCAGCATGTAGCTCCGGGAACTATGTTGAATACATAAATACGAAAAGAAATGGCAACTAAAATCAGATTGCAAAGATTCGGTAAAAAAGGAAAACCTTTTTTCCACGTTGTGGTAGCAGATTCTCGCTCTCCACGTGATGGTAAATTTATTGAGCGTTTAGGTTCATACAACCCAAACACCAACCCTGCTACTATCGAAATTAACTTCGAAAAAACTTTAGCTTGGGTTAACAGTGGTGCACAACCAACTGATACAGCTCGTGCTATTCTATCTTACAAAGGCGTTTTATACAAAAAACACTTAGAAGGTGGTGTTAAAAAAGGTGCTTTAACACAAGAACAAGCTGACGAAAAATTCGCTGCTTGGGTTGATGCTAAAGCTGGTAAAATCTCTGGTAAAACAGAAGGTTTAGCTACTTCTAAAGCAGATGTGCGTAAAGCAGCATTAGCGGCAGAAGCTAAGAAAAAAGAAGACAGAGCAGCAGCAATCGCAGCTAAAAATGCACCAGTTGCAGAAGAAGTTGTTGAAGAAGAAACTCCAGCTGCTGAGGCAACTGAAGAAGCTCCTGCAGCAGAAGCTACTAAAGAAGAAGGAGCAGAATAATTGTAATTGTTTTGTTCAAAGAAATAGCGTTTCGAGTTTCGGAACGCTATTTTTATATAAGCGATTTTCTATTCGATATCGTCATTGCGAGAAACGAAGCAATCTCATTTTGGATGATTGTGTGACTGAGATTGCCGGCTTGCAGTAGGCGGTTTTCCTCTGATGAGAACAGGGTCTCAATGACGATTATAAATTAGGTTTGTGGTTATGAAACACGAAGAAGCATTTTACGTAGGTTACGTTACAAAAACAAGGGGTTTAAAAGGTGAAGTTCAAATCTTTTTTGAATTTGATGAATACGAGCAGCTCGCATTTGATGTGATGTTTGCAGATATGAATGGAAAGCTCGTGCCCTACTTCGTGGCCGATGCGAAGCTTCAGGCAAATAAAACGGGTTACTTTAATTTCGATGACGTTGATCATATCGATAAGGCGCAACCATTGTTAAAGAAAAAGCTCTATCTGCCATTAAACCTAATGCCAGAACGTGACGAGAACGAATTCTTCTATACAGACCTTAAGGGTTTTACCGCAGTTGACAAAAGCCTTGGCGAACTTGGTGAAATTCTCGAGGTAAATGAATACCCACAACAATTTATTGCCACCGTTTTATACCAGCAAACTGAAATTCTTTTTCCGCTCAATGAAGATTTCATTGTGGAGATAGATGATGAGGAAAAGATTTTGACCCTGGATTTGCCGGAAGGCTTACTTGATATTTATCTGGAGAATTAATATCTCTCAGATAAACCTTTTTCGTGTATTTTCCGTTTAACAATGATGAAAGGTTTATTCATTTTTTTTTTGATGCTGCTAATTTTCGCAAGCTGTAATCAAACCAAAAAGCCTGAAAATAAGTCAGCAGGAGCTGAAGTTATCACGCAAAAATCCCAGCAGGATTCTATTAATGCTGTTGCTGTTAAAGCGCTTAAAGCTTTAAAAGAAAAGAACTACCAAGCATTTGCGTATTGCTTTCACCCCATTGATGGCGTTCGTTTTTCTCCCTATGGGTTCATCGATCCTACACACAAACATGTTTTAGCCAAAGATTTTTTGGAAGCCATCGATAAAAACTGGACGCTCACCTGGGGTCACTTTGATGGTAGTGGCGAGGCAATAAAGATGAAGGTTAAGCCCTATATCGAAAGGTTTGTTTACAATGAAGACTATTTAAATGCAGATCGGAAAAGCTACGATGAGTTTATCGGACAGGGCAATACGATCAACAATTTAAAGGAAAGTTATCCGCAGCTCCATTTTACTGAATACTATTTTAAAGGAAATGGCGAAAAATATAAAGGGCTTGATTGGAATAGCCTTCGTTTCGTTTTCAAAAAGCACGAGCAAGCCTATTATCTGGTAGCAGTAATTCACGATCAATGGACGATTTGATTCCTCTTTCTCCAAAATATCAACTGGATTAGTTTTATGGAATAGCGGATTAGTAAATTACGATTAGCAGAATTTTTATAGAAAATGGTGATTATGATACTGGCGATGTGTTTTTGTTAAGCCATGACAACACAACGCTTATCGCCAAACGCCAAACTATTCTTACCTTTGCTCCATGCGTTTTGATATTATAACGGTTCTTCCGGCTTTGTTAGAAAGCCCTTTTGCACATTCCATTTTGCAGCGTGCTCAAAAAAAAGGTATTGCGGAAATTGTGGTTCATAATCTTCGTGATTATGCGACTAACAAACAAAAGAGTGTAGATGACTATCAATACGGCGGAGGAAGCGGGATGGTAATGAGTATTGAGCCCTTTGCGGCCTGTATCGAAAAGCTTCAAGCAGAAAGGGAATATGACGAGATCATTTTCATGAGTCCGGATGGGGTTACGCTAAACCAAAGCACAGCCAATGAGCTTTCCATTAAAAAGAACATCATTATTCTCTGTGGCCACTATAAGGGAATAGATCAACGTATTCGCGATATTTTTGTTACCCGTGAGATCTCCGTAGGCGATTATGTGTTAAGTGGCGGAGAATTGCCTGCGGCGATTGTAGTTGATGCCGTGGTGCGGTTAATTCCCGGTGTTTTGAATGATGAAACTTCTGCCCTTTCTGATAGCTTTCAGGGAGAGCTGCTGGATGCACCTGTTTACACCCGGCCGGCTGATTGGAGAGGCCATAAAGTGCCTGATGTTTTATTGAGTGGACATGAAGCAAAAGTGAATGAATGGAGGCATGAACAGGCATTGGAGCGTACTAAAACCCGCCGGCCTGATCTTTTGGAATAGAAGCATTTAACACGCAACAATGTGGATTTCTAAAAGATTGTGGAAAAAATAAAATTAGTTTTTATAATTGGAAAAAAATCCCTAATATTGCAATCCGAATTTCACGGGTTGAAATATCGATTTAATAGCTTAAAATCATGGATTTAGTAAAATTTGTTGAAGAGCAGGCCATCGCGAAAAAAGATTTTCCTGCGTTCAAGTCTGGCGATACAGTGAGCGTACACTATAAAATTCGCGAAGGTAATAAAGAACGTATTCAAATTTACCAAGGTGTTGTAATTCAACGCAACAGTGCAGGTGCTAACGAAACTTTCACAGTTCGTAAAATTAGTAACAGTATTGGTGTTGAGCGTATTTTCCCTGTTAATTCTCCAAACATCGAGAAGATAGAGGTAAATAGCTATGGTAAAGTTCGTAGAGCGAAATTATTCTACTTACGTGCTTTAACTGGTAAAGCTGCTCGTATCAAATCTTTGAGAAAATAATATTCTTTATTATAAGATATAGCCTTCACGATTAATTTCGTGGAGGTTTTTTTGTTTATACCTTTATTTATTATGTTAGATTCTGCATTTTTCGAACAGGTTTTTTGGGGCAACACCGTAAAAGCCTATTGCCTTTTCGGGGGAATACTTTTGTTCGGTTTGATTTTCAAGCGCATATTTTCCAAACTGTTGAGCAAACTTTTGTTTAGATTGTTCAGAAGTTTCTCTCAACAATCGCATGATGCAGCTTTTGTTTCCCTGCTGGTGAAGCCGATCGAAACCTTCATCCTGCTCGCTACACTGTATCTGTCCATAAATCAGCTTAAACACCCACTAGAGCTGGCCATTTTCCATTACAGCAAATTGGTGGGCAAAACGAAAGAAGCCATTCCAGTAAGCATAGGCGATTGTATAGACAGAATTTTTCTTTTCATGATTATCCTGTCAGTCTTCTGGATCATCTTGAGGATTATCGATTTCATCAGTCATGTTTTATTATTTAAAGCCTCACTAACCCATAATAAATCGGATGATCAACTGGTTCCGTTTCTTAAGGAACTTTTTAAAACGTTGGTGATTTTTATAGGCTTTTTTACTTTGCTGGGCTTTGTTTTCGAGGTGAATGTATTAACGCTGATTACGGGTTTAGGTATCGGTGGTATTGCTATTGCACTGGCTGCTAAGGAAAGTTTGGAAAATTTGATTGGTTCTTTTACCATCTTTTTAGATAAGCCTTTTGTGGTTGGCGATTTGGTTAAGGTTGATGGTGTTGAAGGTACTGTAGAGAGAGTGGGCTTCAGAAGCACCAGAATACGTACGGCCGAAAAAACGATGGCCACTATACCTAACCGCGGTATGATTGATGGGGTATTGGAAAACCTTTCGTTACGTGATTCGAGAAAGGTGAATTTTATAATTGGATTAACATACGAAACAACGGCAGAATCTGTTAAGAATATTATATCAGAAATCAAGGCATATATCAACCAAAGGCCAGGAACGGTTGATGTACATGCATCTTTTAAAAGCTTTGGTGATTCAGCTTTAAATATTGAAGTTAATTATTTCATTACCAACCTTGATTTCAATGAATTTTTAAGAATCAGGCAGGAAATAAATCTTGAAATTATGGATATCGTCATGCGAAATAAATCTGGTTTTGCCTATCCAACGCAACGCTTAATTAGCGACAGACCGATTAATAATGATCATGAAAAGGAAGTTGGAAATGATGCAACTGACTAAAGGCTGAAATCCAATTAAAATATCTGGTAAAAAGAAAAGCCGATTTGGAAAATCCCAAATCGGCTTTTTAATGCGGTATAATGGTGCTTAACTTAAAGTTGCCAGAGTAGTAATTCCTCCTTTTACAACCTGATTAAGCTCTACGTTTACTTTTGTTCCAACAGGTAAAAAAACGTCTACTCTTGAGCCGAATTTAATAAACCCGAATTGTTCGGTTTGTTTTACCTGATCTCCTTCTTTAACATACCATACAATTCTACGGGCTAAAGCACCTGCAATTTGGCGGAACAATACAGGGGTTCCATTTGCATGTTCAACTACAGTGGTGGTACGCTCATTTTCGGTAGATGATTTCGGATTCCACGCTGCTAAATATTTTCCAGGGTGATATTTGAAAAATTTAACTACACCAGAAATTGGATTACGGTTGATGTGAACGTTTACCGGCGACATAAATATAGAAACCTGTAAGCGCTTGTCTTTAAAATATTCACCTTCTTCTGTTTCTTCAATTACAACTACTTTACCATCTGCTGGGCAAATTACCATGTCTTCTCCAGCAGAAAAACTGCGGCTGGGATTACGGAAAAACTGTAGTACAATGATGAATAACGAGGCCGAGAAGATATAAATGAACCAACGCAACCAGGTCATGTCGTAATATCTATAATCCACAACAGCGTTGATCAAGAAAATAAGTAAAATAGTTATTGCTATGGTGGTATAGCCTTCTTTGTGTATGGTCATTCCGTTAAAATTATTGCACAAAGGTGCGAAAAATAAATTAATCAGTCCGAAAAATTATCCTTCAGTCGCCCTGTAAATATCGTTTAAGTTTCTGCCCAGGCCATTGTAATCTAAGCCATAGCCAACCACAAATTCATTTGGTATTTCAAAGCCAACGTAGGCTAACTCTTCCACATCGTATTGCAAAGCGCTGGGTTTTACCAGGAGCGAACTAACTCTAACCGAAGCCGGATTTTTCTCTTTTAACGTTTTAATGATGTGGTTAATGGTTAATCCGGTATCAACAATGTCTTCTACAATGATGATGTCTCTGCCTTCTATATCATCAGGTAAGCCGATAAGTTCTTTAACTTTTCCACTACTTGAAGTTCCTTCGTACGAAGCCACACGCATGAATGCGACTTCACAAGGCACATCAATCTCTTTGATCAGATCAGCCATAAAAAGAAAACTTCCATTCAGTACGCCAATAAAAAGTGGACATTTTCCTTCATAATCCAAATTAATCTGGATGCCCAGCAGACGAATCCTTTTATTCAGGTTGTCGTTCTCTAAAAAAATCTCGAATTCTTTATCGTCTACCTTTATTTTGTGCATTTATATTGTTTGTTGAAATGTTGAGATGTTGGATTTTTTTTAATGTTGAGTGTTTGATAGGCTTCGATATACAATTATTGTTTCTTAAGAGATAAAACCTGAATTGTAAATCTCAAACTGACGACTGACTACCCGCCTTCTTCCTGCTCCTTTTCCCTTCGCCGTTGTTCTCTTCGCTCTTGTCTAAGCTGTTTTTTAGTTTTTGTAGTATCGGAAGGTTTAGCGGTTACGGTATCTTTTTTGTTTCCGCCTCCAAAAATCCTGTCGAATAAATTTTTGTTTTTGTCCTGCATAATTACAGGCGGCATTCCCTCTTCGTCATCTTCAAAAGCACTGGTGTCAATTTCTACAGTGTCTGGTGCCAGATAACGGCGTAAACCTTCACGCAAACGAACATTATAAAAACCATAACCCGACGTATCTCCGGGAGTTAAACCTCTTCTCGCCATAATGTTTCCCATAAACCTGAAGTAGTTGAACATATAAGGTTTTAAACTTCCATCGGCCATAAACTTGTACATTGATGCTTTAGGTTTTGGAACAATACTGGCCAGGAACAAACCATCACCAATGGTTAAATCTGCTGGCTGCTTTCCGAAATAATACCTCGAAGCTTCGCCTATGCCATAGATGTTTTGACCAAGCTCCATAATATTAAAATATACCTCCAGCATTCGCTGTTTGCTCACTAAACGATTGTGTTCAATGAGCCAGACAATTAATATTTCTTCCGCTTTGCGGGCTAAAGTTTTCTGGCGACTTAGGTAGATATTTTTAACCAGCTGCATACTGATCGTGCTGCCGCCCCGTTTAAACTTCTTCTCCTTGTAATTTACTGCTATCGATTTTCTAATTGATTCTTCCACAAAACCATTGTGGGTATAAAATGATGGATCTTCGGCAGTTAAAACCGCGTTGATGAAATTCTTAGAAATTGCGCTTAAAGGAGTAAAATTTGGGTTTGATGGGCCAATGGTGATATCTCGCATCGGTTTTCCATACTCATATGGCGTATAGATAAATGGAGCATTAATTTTTTGAAGGTTGGTTTTTCCCCATTTTAATATCTTGAAATTTACTGGAGTTAAGGTAGAGCTGAATTTTACACTGTCTGGCACTTTGGTATCCAGATAGAAATTAAGATTATATTTTACTTTTCCTTCCACTTTCAAACCATCTAACGATTCAAATAAACCTTGCGGAAAACCATCTAAAATCGCCTGTGCATCTTGTTCTTCGGCATTTATTTTAAGCTCGTAAATTTTGTTTGTACCCAGCGTGTATTTAACGTATGGATGAATTTGGGCATTTTTAAGATAAGCAGTGGATGAACTGTCCAAAGCAACAAAATTTGGTCCAACTAAAACATCGGCATCAAGTTTTGCACTTTGAACAATAATGTCATTACTCGCTATCCTTGCCTGGTTAAGCAACATATTTTTGACCGACCATGCACCCGATATTTTGTAATTATCGCCACTGTATCCTGCATCTTTAAGCTCGGTTTCAAGCGTATCGAAACTTACTTTTGCATGGAGCTTATTATTTAAATAAGGCAATTCCAGTTTTTTTCCATCAGCATAAGCTATAAACTTTAAGCGCTTACTACCTGGGTTTACAAGTCCGTCGACGTGCCAGGTAGATTCACCTTCATTTACATTAATAGTAGATTTTAAATCGCCGTCATCTATTGTCGCTGTGGTAGCAAAACTCAATTTTGCCGTATCGTGGTCATTGAACTTGAAAACCATATTTTTCATGTCCATATCATCAGGAATTTTATACAAAACCTGATTCAATAAATTATTGGCAATTTCGGGTAAGTTGGCCTTCCCTTTATTCTCGGTACTGTCTTTTTTCTTTCTTTTGAGGATGAAATCGATATTGCTGGTCGAATCTTTGAATACCACATTTACAAAACCATCGCTTAGTTCTACTTCAGCAAGCTTAACGTTTCCAAAAATCAATGGAAATAACTTTACGCCAACACTCAATTCACCGATATTGGAAAGCGTGTCTCTATCTTTCGGAACCACCGAAATGTTGGTCATTTTTACGGTGCTCATCCCTGCAAAGCCTGCAGATCCGATTTTCACCTCTAAACCATAATCTTTATGGGCTTTTGCAATGGCTTTGGCCACCATTTTTTTCAGAAGCGCCTCCCTTTTACTATAAGCGTAAGCACCGATAGCAAGGAAAGCAATTAAAAAAACACCTAAAACCCACGCTCCAATTTTTAAATATTTTTTAGGGATTTTAATTTTCGGTATGCGCATATAGTCGTTAAAATGGTTAATTGCTTAAACGTAACAATTAAATGTTTATTTCGTGTTAAAATTACAGTTTAATACCCTAAATAAAAGTATTTGTGGCTATGTTTTGTTAATTTTGAATCTAAATTAATACGATGCCGATTAGCCCGCAACAAGTTTTAGATGCTTTAAAAAATGTAGAGGATCCCGATCTTAAGAAAGATTTAGTGACCTTAAACATGATTAAGGATTTACAAATAGATAACAACCAGGTAAACTTTACATTAGAGCTTACTACGCCTGCTTGCCCGATGAAGGACATGCTGAAAAATGCCTGTACAAATGCAGTCAAGCACTTTGTATCTGCAGATGCTGAAGTAAATATCAATGTAACTTCCAGGGTAACTCAACCAACAAACTCATCTTCACTAGATAACATTAAGAACATCATTTTGGTTTCATCTGGAAAAGGTGGTGTTGGCAAATCTACCGTATCGAGTAATTTAGCTGTGACCTTGGCGAAGGATGGTGCAAAAGTGGGTTTAATAGATGCCGATATTTATGGGCCTTCTGTACCTACCATGTTTGATTTGGTTGATGCCAAACCCGGCGCAGAAGAAACCGCTGATGGGAAAACTAAAATTATCCCAATTGAAAAGTATGGGATAAAATTGTTATCGCTTGGCTTTTTTGCAGATCCTGGTCAGCCCGTGCCGTGGCGTGGGCCAATGGCTTCTAACGCGGTGAAGCAATTATTTAACGACACCAATTGGGGTGAGCTGGATTATCTAATTGTCGATCTTCCACCGGGCACAGGCGATATTCACATCACCATTACCCAAAGCTTCCCCATTTCTGGAGCCGTGGTGGTGACTACCCCGCAACAAGTAGCCTTGGCCGATACCCATAAAGGTTTGGCCATGTTCCGTATGCCTGGAATTAATATCCCGATTTTAGGTGTGGTAGAAAACATGTCGTACTTTACGCCAGCAGAATTGCCTGACAACAAATATTACATTTTTGGAAAAGGCGGGGGAACTATTTTAGCAGAGCGATTTGATGTTCCATTTTTGGGTGAAATTCCGATAATACAGAGCATTGCTGAGGCTGGAGACAATGGTAAGCCGGTAGCGCTAAACCAAAATCCGCTTTTGGATGTTATCTTTGGAGATATTGCAAGCAAGATTGCACAGCAGATATCCATTAATAATGCACAAATGGCTAATTGCTAAAAAATTACTATTTTTATATTTTAAAATACACATAATGAATTTAACAGAGCAAGTAGAACAGGCATTAGAAACTATCAGACCCTATTTGAAGGCTGATGGAGGGGATGTTTCTGTTGAAGAAATTACATCAGAAGGAATGGTAAAGCTTAAACTTTTAGGCAGCTGCGGTTCTTGTCCGATGAGTTTCATGACTATGAAATCGGGCATTGAACAGGCAATTATGAAAGCCGTACCTCAAATTACTTCAGTAGTGGCCGTTAACATGGCAGAGCAAGTTTAGCTTTAACAATATTTAACAAGGAAGTTTTATTTTTAAAATTACTTTTGTCTTAATGAGATATTGTATTGCCCTAATTTGCCTTCTTTTTTCTACCGCTGCTTTTTCACAAAAAAGATCAGTAGAAGAAAAACTTATACAATTTTCTGGGATCATTACTGATATCGATAGTACAAACGTAATTCCTTACGTTACCATCACCAATCTGTCTGCAAATGGTAAACGTGTAGCAGCCGATTACAGAGGTTATTTTACTTTTATTGTAAATCCGGGTGATACCATTCTTTTTACGGCCATAGGTTATAAAAAATTCTCAACAGTTATACCAACCGGAACACCCGACAGTAAATACACCATTATGGTTAAGCTGAAAGCCAATGTAATCGATTTGCCTTCGGTAAGGGTTTTCCCATGGGCTACTACAGAAGAGTTTACCCGGGAGTTCCTTTCAATGAAATTAGCGGATGATGATATGGCGATAGCGAAGAAAAATCTCTCCAGATCATCGATCAATGGCTTAATTCAAACGCTACCGCGTGATGGACAGGAAATTGGAAGCCAGAATTATCGTTATAATTTTGATAGGATGATTAACAAGAACATGGTGCAAACCAACCCTTTGTTAAATCCTTTTGCATGGGGTAAGCTGATGCAACAGATATTCGATGGGGATAAGAAGAGAAATGAGAATTGAGTCTTCAGTCCTGAGTCAGAAGTCTTGGATGCCTGAGTTAGCCATGGACACAAAAAAAGGGACAACGTTTCCGTTTTCCCTCCAAAATCTTCCCGTAAAAACCTATCGTTTTTTACTTTTATTCGGAAACTTCATTTTATAATCCGTTTTGATGTTTCCTTTTGAAATGGCATCTAACTTACTCTTTAGCATTGTTTTACGCAAAATGCTAACCTTATCGGTGAAGAGTTTACCCTCAATATGGTCGTACTCATGTTGAATTACCCGAGCAGGTAAGCCATCAACATCTTCAGTATGTTCTACCCAGTTTTCATCAAAATAATTCACTTTGATGTTGGGTTTGCGCATAATGTTTTCCCGAATATCCGGAATGCTTAAACAACCTTCATTAAAGCTCCAGGGTTCACCGGTTTCTTCTACAATTCGGGCATTGATAAATACTCTTTTATAGCCTGGCGTTCCATCTTCCTCTTCCCCGGTATCGACTATAAATAAACGAATGGGTAAGCCAATTTGCGGTGCCGCCAAACCAACGCCATTTGCAAAGTACATGGTATCAAACATGTTTGCAATCAACTCTTTTAATTCAGGGTAATTTTCATCAATATCGGTTCCCACTTTTTTTAAAACAGGATCTCCGTAAGCTACTATTGGTAATTTCATTGTGTAATATATTTTCTTGTCGGCCGTCATTGCGAGGCACGAAGCAATCTTAATGCACCATGCTTAATCGCGATAGTTTACTACTGCTTCGTGCCTCGCAATGACGAACTGCCAGGTCAACCACAAGCGTTGCGGTTAATTTCTACAAAAATAGCAATTATTCCAGTATCGGACTGAATGTAAAAATATTCAATTGCTCTGGTAGGAAAACCTCATCTACAATTTGAGCCATTTCTGTCGTGCTCACTTTATTAATTCTCTCAAAAACCTGCGCCAACGAATCGATTCTGTCATGATCAATCAGGCTTTTTGCCATTGAAATAATTAATCCGATCCTGTTCTCTTCACTTAAAGCAATCTGACCGATAAACTTATTTTTTGCTTTTTGTAACTGCAACTCATTCAAAGGGTGATCCTTTAACTTTTTCATCTCTTTAAAAATTAAAGTCAATGCCTTCGTGTGTTTTTCTTTATCCGTACCGAAATAGATCGAAAAAATTCCGGTATCGCTTAGCGGCGAAAAATTAGATTCGATGGTATAGGCAATGCCGTATTTTTCTCTGATTTGAAGATTCAACACCGAACTCATTCCGTTGCCCCCGAAATAATTATTCAGTAACATTAAACCTGCCTTATTTTTGTGGTGAGTGGAATACGTTTGCCCGCCGACAATACAATGCGATTGCATAATAGGCTTATAAATGTCGGTCGAAGTTGAATTTAAAACAGCAGGTTTTTTTCGGTTTAGCGAAGGGGAGTTTTCTTCTACATCACTAAAATGTTTTGTGCCCTTTTTTACTACGCTATTAAAACTGTAATCTCCCAAAACAGCTACTACAATTTCATTGGTTCGATAATTCGCTTTGCGGAAATTGATCACATCCTCACGGGTAAAATTGCTTACGCTTTCTACAGTGCCCAGGATGTTATTACCCAAAGCATTTCCAGCAAAAAGCATGTCTTCAAAATCATCATTAATGGCTTCTTCGGGTTGATCTAGATAAGAAGCAATTTCATCAAGGATTACGCTTTTTTCTTTGTCCATTTCTTCCTCAGGGAAAGTAGAATGGAAAATAATATCGTTAAAAAGGTCAAGGGTGCGATCTAAATAAGGATTTAAAAACGAAGCATGGATGCAGGTATATTCTTTTGTGGTATAGGCATTTAAATCTGCGCCCACACTCTCTAAACGGTTTAAGATCTGATTTGTACTACGTTTTTCCGTTCGCTTAAAAATTAAATGTTCGATAAAATGGGCCAAACCTGCTTTTCCTTCGGGCTCATCACGAGAACCGGTATTGATAATGATGCAGGCATGAGATATAGTAGACGCCGAGGGCACATGCAACAAGCGGATGCCGTTCGGTAAAGTATGAACATTGTATTCCATTGGCAGGCAAAGATACGGCTATTTGATTACAAAGCCTCGGTATCTGGATATTGCAATTGTAAAGCAGAAATCAATTTATCTCTAGTAGGATGCTTTAATGCCAGAAAAATAAAATTTGCAGCGGCGAACAAGAGGAAAAATGAATTGTGCGTAATGAAGAAGCCGACAACATTAAAAAGTGCCCCCCCTTCTAAAAGTGCAGCGCTAATGATAAAGGCACTTTGGTACAAATTGATTTTTGTTTCTGCTGTTTCCGTTTTATCAATTTTAACAATTAGGTTTTTAAAGAAAAAAATGCTCGCCGAAATTGTGATCAGCCCCATAATTGGAAAAATCGGGTTGAATGGTGCGGTAGTCGCCGGGTTGGCATCAAAAAACATGATTTCGCGATTTAAAAAAATAGTTACTAAAGCGAAAAGCAAAACGCCGCTGCATAAGGCAAGGTGAATAATTTGGAGTGTTTTTAGTTTGGTGTTCATTATGGATTTATAATATGTCGGATTAAATAGATTGTCATGTTGAGCTTGTCGAAACACGATAGGAATGTTCTTCGACAAGCTCAGAATGACAACGAAACTGAAATTATTTAGTTATACCCTCCAGCGCAAATAAAAATGTCCATCTCAAGGCTACATCTTTCAAGTAATCGAAACGACCTGATGCGCCTCCATGGCCAAATTCCATATTGGTTTTTAGCAACAGAACGTTTTTATCCGTTTTATTTGCCCGAAGCTTGGCTACCCATTTCGCAGGCTCAAAATATTGTACCTGGCTATCGTGTAAACCCGTGGTAACAAGCATATTCGGGTAGGCTTTTTTCTCTACGTTTTCATACGGCGAGTAGCTTTTCATGTAATCGTAAGCTTCCTTTTTCTTTGGATTTCCCCACTCATCAAACTCGTTTGTGGTTAATGGAATGCTTTCATCAAGCATGGTATTTACCACATCAACAAAAGGAACATCTGCAATAACACCATTCCATAAATCTGGAGCCAGGTTCACAACTGCCCCCATTAACAACCCACCAGCACTACCACCATTGGCATACAAATGCGCTTTCGATGTATAGTTTTGTTCTACCAGGTATTCTCCGGCAGCAATAAAATCAGTAAAAGTATTTTTCTTTTTCATCAATTTGCCATCCTCATACCATTGGCGCCCCATTTCCTGTCCGCCACGAATATTTGCAATGGCAAACGCGAAACCACGATCAAGCAAACTTAAACGCTGGGAAGAAAACGATGCCTCGGTACTTGAACCATAAGAGCCATAAGAATAAAGTAGCAATGGCGCTTTCCCGTTTTTATCAAAGCCTTTCTTGTATACGATGGCAATAGGAATTTTGGTTCCGTCTTTAGCCTTGGCAAACAAACGTTCGGTAACATAATTTTTCGGATCGTAGCCCCCCATAACTTCCTGTTGCTTCATTAACTTTTTGTTTTTTTTCTGCAAATCGTAATCATAAACAGAACTCGGCGTAGTTAAAGAAGTGTAGTTGTATCGAAGCGTTTTGCCAGTATACTCGGGGTTCGATCCAATGCCTGCCGCATAAACTGGCTCGTCAAATTTGATATAATAATCTTTGCCGTCTGTCTTCAAAACATGCATTTCGGTTAAACCATTTTTGCGTTCAGATAGCACTAAGAAATCCTTAAATTCATCACCATATTCCAACAAAACATCTTTCCGGTTTGGAATCACTTCTTTCCAGTTTTCTTTTTCGGTCTTATCTAAATCGCATTCCATCAAGCGAAAATTCTTTGCATTCCAGTTGGTAATGATGTAGAACTTATCATCAACAGGCAGAACGTCATATAAAACGTCTTTAGATCGTGGCGAGAAAATTTTAAATGCGGCCTCTGGATGATCAGCATCAATCATTCTAAATTCATTGGTGAGTGTTCCTGCAGATGAAATCATAATATACCGACCGTTTTTCGATTTGCCTACGCCGATATAATTGGTATTGTCTTTTTCATCATAAACCACCACATCATCCTTTGCATCCGTTCCAAGCACATGTTTTTTAATTTTTTCGCTCAGCAACGTAACCGCATTTTTCGAAGTATAAAACAATGTTTTATTATCATTAGCCCAGGCTACCCCACCTTCGGTATTTGCAATTGCATCCTTATAAATTTCTCCGGTTTCGAGGTTTTTAACCTGAATGGTGTATTGCCTACGCGAAACCTTATCTACCCCAAAAGCCAGCAGTTTATTATCTGGACTTACACTAAAACCAGTTGCGCTATAATATGAGTGTCCTTTTGCCAATGCATCAACATCCAGTAAAACCTCTTCTGCTGCGCTTAAACTTCCCTTTTTCCTGCAATATTTATAATACTGCTGACCATCTTCAGTCCGCGTATAGTAGAAATATCCATTCCTAAAAACCGGAACTGATTCGTCTTTTTCCTTGATCCTACCCTTCATTTCTTTAAACAAATCAGCCTGAAACTTTTCGGAACCCTTCATCATGGTTTCCAGGTAAGCATTCTCGGCCTTCAAATAATCAACAACCTTTGTACTGTCTGGTCCTTTTTTAAAATAATCAATCATCCAGTAGTAATTATCTACCACAGTATCGCCATGAATAACTCTTTTATGTGGAATAATCTCTGCAATAGGCGGTTTGGCATCAGGCCATTTTATAGGTTTCATTTCTATTTGTTTGGGATTGTTGCATGCTACAACTGTACTCAACATAAGCATGCCGGGTAAAATACGTTTCATCATTTTGGTTTGGTTCAGGTTGATGCAATTTAACGATTTTTTAGGTTAGATTTTGATCTGGAAAAGAACGGTCTGGTTTTTCATGGAGGAATGTAGTCCCGCCATCCGCTCTTTGGTTAGATTAATTAACCACAGATAAAAAGGACACACAGAGATAAAAGCAGTTTAAAAACCAAAATCTGTGTTTATCTGCGTGCATCTGTGGTTAAAATCCACCCAACTATTATCATTTTCGCAAAAATCTGACCTGATCTTAATATTCATTCCAATTAAAAAAAATAGATGTTAAATTGCCACATCAATTTTCTAGAATGCCCTCCCTCCTGGGGAGGGTTGGGAGGGACTAATGAAATTAGGGTACAAAAAAATTATTGTTAAAGTAGGTTCCAATGTCATCACGCAGGCGAATGGCTTACCTGATGAATCTCGAATTCAGCATTTGGTAAACCAATTGGCCGAGATAAAACAACAAGGGATCGAAGTTATTCTGGTTTCATCGGGTGCAGTGGCTTCCGGCAGAAGTTTAATTAAGGTTTCAGAAAAGCAAGACGCCGTTACTACTCGCCAACTTTTAGCGGCAATCGGCCAGGTAAAACTAATCAATACCTACGCTAATTTCTTCGGCCCGCATAAAATAAAATGCGCCCAGGTTTTAGTAACCAAAGAAGATTTTAGAGATAGGGCACATTACCTCAACATGAAAAACTGCCTGCAAATTTTGCTGCAAAATGAAGTAATTCCTGTTGTAAATGAGAACGATGTGGTTTCGGTTACCGAACTTATGTTTACTGATAATGATGAACTGGCAGGTTTAATTGCTTCAATGCTAAATGCCGATGCCTTGATTATTCTTTCGAATGTAAATGGAATTTATAATGGCGACCCGAAACTTGAAGGATCAGAAGTGATAGAAGAAATTTCTGGTTCTGTTTCAAATTTGGCTTCGTTTATTCAAACTGGCAAGTCGCAGTTTGGCCGGGGCGGAATGGTTACAAAATCGACCATGGCACAAAAAGTGGCGAAACTTGGTATTGCGGTTCACATTGCAAACGGAACAATGGATCATGTTTTAACAGGCCTACTTAACAATGAAGTTGTACATACCCGATTTGTGCCGGAGAAGACAAAATCAGGAAAGAAAAAATGGATTGCACATTCTGAAACTGCTGCAAAAGGAGTGGTTAAATTAAATGATGGCGCAAAAACTGTGTTAACCTCAGGCAAGGCTACAAGTTTGTTGCCCGTTGGGATTCTAGAGATACAAACCGATTTTTTAAAGGGTGACATTATTAAAATTATCGATGAACAAAATCAGCTCATTGGTTTAGGGATTGCAGAATACGGTTCGGATAAGGCGAAAGAAAGAATCGGACAGAAAAAACAAAAGCCGCTGGTGCATTACGATTACTTTTATTCAGCTATTTAAGCTGAAGGGTAATTTGATGCAATTACACAAAGCAAAGTTCTTTCTCTCTATAAAAATGTTGCATCCCTGGTGTTAAAACTAAAGCATGCAACAGTAGCTTGATACTTGATATTACAAAAATGGATTATAAACATCACTTCGAAAAGGCAAAACACGCAACCCGCACAATGGTGGGTTTAAGCAAAGACATCATTAATCTAGTGTTGGCGGATTTAGCTGAGGCATTGATCTTAAATACGGTTGAAATAATTGCCGAAAATGCAAAAGATTTGGCGAGAATGCCTGCAGAAGATCCTAAATACGACAGACTTAAGTTGACTGATCAGCGCATCGCAGATATCGCCAATGATATTAGAAATGTTGTCGCATTGGCAAGTCCCTTGGGTGAAATTCTTTCAGATAAGACATTAGAAAATAAGCTTCAAATTCAAAAAGTTCGGGTTGCACTTGGCGTGGTCGGCGTAATTTACGAGGCTCGGCCGAACGTTACCGCAGATGTATTTTCGCTTTGCTTTAAAACGGGTAACGTAGCAGTTTTAAAAGGAGGGAGTGATGCTGAGTTTTCCAATTTAGCCATTGTTAAAATAATTCATAGCGTTTTAGCTAAGCATGAAATAAGCATTGATGTGTTAACCTTACTGCCCGCTGAACGAACCTCAACCGAAGCTTTGCTTAACGCCAGAGGTTTTGTTGATGTATTAATTCCTCGTGGAAGCCAGTCGCTGATTAATTATGTTCGTGAAAACAGCAAAATTCCAGTTATAGAAACTGGCGCAGGGATTGTGCATACCTACTTTGATGAATCGGGCGATTTGGATAAAGGCAAAGCCATCATTTTCAATGCTAAAACAAGGCGGGTTAGCGTTTGCAATTCGTTAGATTGTGTGTTAATCAACAAAAACAGACTAGCAGATTTACCCGTTCTTTTATCCCCTTTGGCCGATGGGCAAGTGGAAATTTTTGCCGATGAGCAAAGCTATAAAATCCTTAAATCTAACTATCCTGAAGCACTTCTAAACCAAGCCACCGAAGAACATTTTGGAACGGAGTTTCTGTCTTTAAAAATGGCAGTTAAAACGGTTGATGATTTTGATGCGGCCTTAAATCACATTTCCGATAATAGTTCAAAACACAGCGAAGCGATTATCTCTGAAGATGCCGAAAACATCACTAGATTTTTAAACGAAGTAGATGCGGCTGCCGTTTATGCCAACGCTTCAACAGGGTTTACAGATGGTGCGCAATTTGGTTTGGGCGCCGAAATTGGCATCAGCACCCAAAAACTCCATGCGCGTGGACCAATGGGCTTAGAAGAATTAATGAGTTATAAATGGGTGGTTCGTGGTGATGGGCAAGTGAGGAGATAAAAAGCGCCACCCAATTCTCCCAGAGGGGAGGATCTGGCAGGGCTTCTAAATTTCAAAAACTTCTCCCCTTTCCGGTGCAACCACATTAAAACCATCTTCCAGCAAAGTAGCCGCCAGGGTTTTTAAACTTGTATCTTCGCCGTGTACCAGAAAAACCTGTTTTGGATGGCCGGTTTGCTTTACCGTTCGCACTAAATCATCGTGATCTCCGTGGCCGCTCAATAAATCGGTTTGGCGGATGGTAGCATAAACCATCATTTCGCGGTCTTTAATTCTAACGATCGGCGCACCACTTAAAAGTTTATAGCCAAGCGTTCCTTTGGCGCAGTAGCCAATAAAAAGAATGGTACAATAATAGTTCTGAATATTATAGTAAAGGTGATCTTGAATACGCCCGCCCTCCAACATCCCAGCCGACGAAATGATGATGCAAGGATCGAAATAATTCGAAACATCCTTGCTTTCTTTCATGTTTTGAACATAAGCCAAATGCTCAAATTCAAATTCATCACCCATGGTTTTATAAAAATCTTTTGCCTCCTTGTTAACTAGATTATGGTGTTTCCGATAAACATCCGTAGCCTGGATAGCCATTGGGCTATCCACAAAAATTTGCACAGGAGGTAACAGTTTTTTTGTGAATATTTGATTCAAAGCGAAAACCAGCGATTGCGTTCTGCCGATGCTAAAGGCAGGAATAATTAATCGCCCCGGCGTTTTAATACACGCCTCTTCAATCTCCTTTACCAATCGCTCTTCCAATGTTTGGTCTTTCGTGTGGTAACGACCGCCATAAGTAGATTCGCAAACAAAATAATCAACTTCGGGGATGGGCTCGGGCTTTACCAGAACGGGATAATTATCTCGACCGATGTCACCAGAAAAGGCAATTCTTTTCTCTTCCCCGTTATCATTTATGGTTAAAACTGCTGCCGCAGCGCCCAACAAATGGCCAACGGGAATAAAAGATAAACTGATATCTCCATTTACTTTAAATGGTTTGTTAAATGCAATGGTTACAAAACGGTCAATCGTATCCATTACATGTTTATGCAGGTACAAAGGTTTTGGTCCGCTAAAATTGCCCCTTTTGGTGCGGGGCTTCCGAATTTGTTTTCTTAAAAAAAGCTCAACAGAGTCGAATAATAAAATGGAAGCTAAATCTGCTGTTGGTGGTGTACAAAGCACCTGGCCATCAAAACCAAGGCGTACTAGAGTGGGCAAATTGCCGGAATGATCGATGTGAGCATGGGTTAAAATAACCAGGTTGATATCAGCCGGATCGAAAGGGAATTGTTGGTTGTCTTCCTGATAAGTTTCCTTTTCATAATCTAAACCGCAATCTATCAGTATTTTATAATGCCCAACCTCAAGCAGGTGCATGCTTCCTGTAACTTGTTGTGCAGCGCCCCAAAACGTTAACTTCATCTTCTATTCTCTCCGTAATTGTTTGGTGTAAAGTAGTACAATTGATGCGATTTTTAAACAATAGGAAGTAATTTTTTGGTTAGCGGAAACCTATGTGTTGTTTTGAAATGGAAAGTAATTCATTCTGACGCTCTTGAGTAAAGCCTATTAAATCTTGAGCATTTATAACTTCATCAACTAGCAAGCCGATAATTGTATTGTAAAACATTGAATTTTTCAGCCCATCATATCTTCGTGCAATATGTTTATCAAAATCTTTTACAGAGGAAAAAATCGCATAATAACTTTCTCGGTTATCTTCTGGCCGCTGGCTCTTCCATTTTTGCAATATGGTAGAAAATTCATTCATTCCTTTCGCAAATTCTCTTTGAAGAGCAACTTCAAAAAGAGCTCTTGCCACCTTATTTTCCGCTTTAGTGAAATTCATAATTTAAGTTAATATTAATTTTTTTGGAAAGCAATAGCAGTAGCTTTTCGTTGAACCTGTCCCGCCTTTCGCTGTAGCCATGATAGAAAACCCGTGCAACAAGCAAGCATACCGTAAAAAAAGAAAGAGGGATGCTGAAATCAGGGGCTGGCGTTACTGTCGCCTGCCGGTCAGGCAGGAAAAGCGGGGCTGAAAGCTACTATAAAACTGGACCACTCATTTCCGAATCCTAAACAAAAAACCTTTTAAACCATTATCTTTGCAGAAAAAACATCAACAATGCAAGAACCATTTGATATAGAAATAGGAACGACAAATTATTCTGTTTTTCCTGAGGGAAATGATTCATATACCATTTTTAAAGATGGCAAAGAGTACATTCAGATTCAGAAAGATACTTCATCGATTTGGTTAAAAATGGACTATAAAACCGAGCTTCCAATTTTTGAGGAAGATGAAGAAGTAAACGCAATTGGGCAGGCTATTGAGAAATATGTGCCCGAAGAAGATGAAGACGATGATGCTTTTATCGTTTAAGTAGCAAACTGCAAGACGCATGTGGCATTCAAACTCCTTGCATCTTGCAGTTTAACTCATTAGATTAGTTTCAGCAGTTCTTCTGCAACTTTTTCAGATGAAGCTGGATTTTGTCCTGTAATAAGCAATCCATCCACCACCGCATAGGGGTTCCAGTCGTCGATTTTTGTGTAAAGCCCACCATTTCTTTTAAGTACATCTTCTACTAAAAAAGGTACCACATAGGTAAGTTGAACGGCTTCTTCTTCAGTGTTGGTAAAACCGGTAACGTTTTTCCCTTTCACCAAATATTCTCCGTTTATTTTTACGTCTTTTAAAACGCCTGGTGCGTGGCACACAAAGGCAATAGGTTTTTTGGCGTCATAAAAATCAATAATTAACTTTTGAGAGACACCGCTTTCTGCTAAATCCCATAACGGACCATGGCCACCCGGATAAAATACAGCATCATAATCTTCCATTTTTACTTCCGCCAAGGAGCTTGTATTTTTCAATTTTTCTAAAAGAACATTGTCTTTATCCATTCTTCTGGTAGTATCGGTTTGAAAAGATGGATCTTCGCTTTTAGGATCGATAGGCGGTTGACCTCCTTTTACAGATGCCAATATTACCTCAACATTTTTATCTGTTAAAGCGTAATAAGGAGCGGCTAATTCTTCCGACCAAAAACCTGTTTTTAAACCTGTATTTCCTAATTCGTCGTGACTCGTAAGCACGAATAAAACTTTCTTGTTCATCATCTATTATTTAATTGTATAACAAATTTAGTTGAATGCTTAAGCCCGTTAAAGGACCAGAATCACAAATTTAATGTGCGTTAAATCACAATTTGCCTGAAAGTCTGCTTAACGTTTCTCGGGAAATACCCAGATAAGCGGCGATGATCGTTTTAGAAACTCGTTGTAAGAGCTGCGGATATTGATTTGTAAATTGTTCGAATCTTTCTTTTGGACTGGTAGTGAGCAGTGATAAAATTCGTTGTTGCAAAGCGACATAGCCAGAGCTGTTTTTTACCCTGAAAAAATGCTCCATCTTATGGCTTTCGCTGCAAATATGTTCAAGGTTTTCTTTGGTAACGGAGAGTAATTCTACGTTCTCTAAACAGCTGATGTTGGTGATTGATTTCACATTATTATAAAATGCCTGGAAGTCAGAAATCCACCAGTTTTCCATAGCAAATTGAATGATATATTCTTTGCCGTTGATGTCGGTGTAGGTTGCTTTGAGCAGTCCTTTTACAACAAAATAGATGTTTTTAACAGCCTCGTCTTCCTGAATTAAATACTGGTGTTTTTTTAAGCTTTTGGATTTAAAATGGCTGTTGATGATTTCAAATTCCTGATCGTTAAGGGTTACGATCTCTTCAATATGTTTTCTTAACTCAACACTCATTTGGTAAAGCTAGTTAAAAACAAAGGGCAAAAAAAATCCTGGACTTAACCAGGATTTTTATTCTTTCTGCAATTATCTGGTCGCGTTTGCCGTCCAGTTGCCATTCGAATTGGCCACGCCGATGGTCAAAGTGCTGGCATCTATTGTGATACCTATCACCCCCGTACCCACACTAATGTAGGTATTGCCCTGCTCCTGGAATTTAACTCCAGTGATATCAGGAATATTGTTGCCAAAGAAGAAGCTGTAGGTATCATCAACTTTAGTAACGGTAACTTTGCCATCTGTGCTGGTGATCCGTGTATCGCCTTTACTGTAAGTAACGGTTCCTCTATAGGTACCTACAAAAAAATCTCTATCTGCCGGATCGGTATCCTTTTTACACGAAACCATCACTGTTAATGCTATTAAAAGCATACTGAAAATTTGAACTGTCTTTTTCATAATTATGTTTTTCAAGTTTGAATTTGCTGCGGTAGACAACAAATTCGATTAGTAAAATGTAACAGCTGGTTTACAAGGGTTGTGCCAAAATGTTAAAAGGCTAATCAAAAAACAGCGTAAAGAGCAATTTTCATCTAAAAAATTTTAACTGTAAAATGCTGATTAAAAGAGTTTTAATTGGTTCTTCCAAAGAAATTCAACTTGTGGGAAAGTTGGTGTTCACGAAAATAAAACATAAGGATCTAGAATCTAAGATAGTATACATCTTTCAGGATAAGCCTCCGCATATCTAAAGGATTTGATATTAACGCTCGCTCAGTAAGTGCAGGTATTTTTTGGCAGCAATTTCTACTGTTGTTGGGTATCTCATATCCTCGCATTTAAATTTTACGTCTCCAAATTGTTCCAAAGAAGTCAAACGAAAATTAGGGACCTCATCATTTATCTTTTGTATAATTTGGTTTCCCGTTAATATCAACAATTTGTCCTAAATACCTGGGTTTTCGGTGGCGCAACACATCCAATGTAGCTTTAGCAATGGAAAGGTTTTCTCTGAAGGCATAATATTTATAGCCCCTATAAATCCCTGTATTGGCACTAAAACCATAACATTTTACACCGAGTTCATCCCCGATGTAGATGCAACGATTTAAATGATATTGCTGAGTAACTAAAACTGCTGTATCCACCTTAAAAATATGCTTGGCTCGATACATCGTTGAGTAGCTATCAAAACCCGCATAATCGATGTAAATTTTATTGGTATCAACACCATTTTCGTAGCAATATAATTTCATTACCGTTAGTTCATCATATTCATCTCTGCCATTATCACCTGAGAGCAAAATTTTATCAACTTTATTATTCTTGTATAAAGAAATGCCGGCATCCAGCCTATCTTTTAAATACTTGCTAGGTTTGTTATTGCGTACGCCGGCACCAAAAATAATGGCCACTTTCGTTTTGGGAGTAGCATTTAAGTCCGAGTAAATTTTATTTTCGGTTTTATTTTTCACTAAATAACTAGAGGCAAAGACAAACACAATTCCGATTAGAATAGCAATTAATATCAACTTTATAATGATTTTAATTTTGAGCCGCCTCATCATAATTTAAAGGATAAAAAAAGTAATACCAAAACAAGCACGACTCCGATAAATAGCATCACCAAAGCAGATTTTTTTAATTTTACCTTTTGGCTTTTGTTAAATTTTAGGTATTCGAAAAAAATGAAAGCACTGAAAAACAAGGTAAATGCAAGGCTCAAACCAACGATTAAGTCTAATTCACCAACAAAAGAAAACTGATCTTCCTGAATATTTTTTGGCAGTAAGTAAAAAGCGAAATGATACACAAGCCAAAGCCCAACTGCTAAAAACAGCAACCTTATGAGAAGATATTTGGAGATTTGATTTTTCATTTATCGAACGGATAATTTGTATATCTCTTAATCTTGCCTGTTTCGGTGTTAATTTTAACAATATCAATGTGATCTCTTTTAGATTCCCTTTCTTCGCCAAAAATATAATAGTTAGCTTCTGGCCCAACTTCAATTCCATATGAAAACATGGAGTAAAGGTGTTCGTTTTTTCGATTGTTAATGAAGATCTGTTCAGCCTCTTTTAACTTAATTTTGCACCTGGCAGCGAACGCTTCATATTCTGCTGCGACAGGTTGAATCGTACGAATATGCTTTGATTTTTCTGGATCTACCCAACCATCAAATTTATCTATTATTCCAGTTGATGCCACATTGTTTATCACACAATTTTCGGAAAAACGGCAATCGCTTGAGCCTACATAGCCAAACATTCCGTAGTGTAGGTAGGCGTAATGGCCATAACCAGACACGTAGTATTTAAGCTGGTTTTGCAGCGTTAAAATAATGGTATCCGTTTTTAGGAACTTTTTGTATGGAAAGTTGATCTTCAAATTTTCCTTGTCTTTAAATGCTGTTTTAACCGAAGTATCGTTGGTTATTTTGCCGTCTCTTAAAATTTGAAACCGTAGGGTTTGAAGCTCTTTTGGCGTAAATTTTAAGAATGTTAGTTGTGGATTTTCGGTGATGTATTTAGCCGTATCACAAGCTTTTGATAGCGCTTCGGCATCGCTTTCTGCATTTGCCTTACTACGCTGCATAGACCACCAAACTAATCCAACAAATATAGCTGCTAATAATACCAATACACCAACTGCTATGAGGCATCCTTTAAAAAATCGTTTCATTTCTTAAATTTTCCCTTCTGTTTTAAATAGCCTATTTATATTCCATTCCATCGTATTTCAGTTTCCTTGTCTTAATTGAAACGGTTTTTTTCTCTTCGCATTCGTCATTAACTACCTTGCCTATGGTTTTGGTAATCTTATCCTTAACGATTAAGCCATTAAAGTTTTTGCTTTTATTCTTGTTGTCGATAATAATTGTGGAGTTCACTTCCTCAAATTCTCCTACACACTTCATATCCCACTCCCCACCAAATGTTTGTGTAGTAAAATTGTTAAGCACTTTTTTTAACGACTTATTGTTTTTGATAAATAGCGACAAATCGGTATGATGGTGTGGGTTTGGTTGGCTGCTGCCCGAATAATGTGCCTCAATGCCGAAAGCACGGGTTTCGCTGTTCAAAGTGAAAATTCCTGTATCTACATTGATGCTCGTTAGCCGAATGGCATCAGATATAAGGGCTTCTTCTTCGAAATATTTATACAAGATTTTGCCCGTTGTATTGTTAACAATTAACACATAAACATCATATTCTGCATAGAAATTACCGTAGCCGTCGGGTTCATTTTTTCGGTATTTGGCAACTACCACTGCCGCTTGTGTTTTAGCATTTGGTAAAACTTTCTCTGCATATAATTGCGTGTTAATATCTTCAGTCTTTAGGCCCAATTGCTGTAATACCTTAGGCAGCAAAATACTATCATCGGCTTGGGTTTCTTGTGCGAAAAGGTTGCCAAAAGAACAAACTAACAAGGTGATAAAACTTAGTGCTTTCATCTTTAGCATACTTTAATATCCATAATTCTTTAAAAATAATTTAAAATCCATCGATTGGTATTTATCCTTTAAACAGAACCTAAATTTTCCATTTTTATCGGGTTCATCATCAATGTTGCAAAATATAAATGGCACCACTTCTTTACCATTATTATCTATTATTCCGTAGAGGTAATTACTGCCATCTGCAGTTCTTATTCCAGCTACATAATATCCGCTTATTTCAAAAAAAGGATCAATAAATTCGTATTTAAAAGGGGTTAATATCTGGATATCTTCGTTAACTAAAGCCTTTTTATTATTTCCATCTTCAGCCACAAAAAGTTTAGGATATTTTAGATCAGATGCAATAAACTCATCAATTGCAGTAATTTGTTTTATGCCTTTGTTTGGCAGTTTTTTTAGATTGAGGTTATATAGTTCATCTTCTCCAGTATGTTTGTGGGCAATGATGAGCCTGTCATGCTTATCAAATCGTGAATATTCAAAAGGCAAAATTACCTTCTCTCGATTAAGCACCACGCCGTAGGCTGTTCTATCTCCAATTGTTTTTTCAAAAACATCGTAACCAGGTTTTAGTGTTTGATCAAAACCCTGAAACTGCGGTAAAGAGACCATTTTTTTATCGTTGACATTTAGCCAGAATAATTTCTCATCGATTAGGAAATAAGTATTGCTTAACTGTTGGAGTTGTTCATATCGAGCTTCGATTATTTTATCTCCATTTCGATTAGATATGCCGTATTTGCGCCCTTCTCCTGCTATAAAAGCCGTGTAAACGATATTGGGGTTTGCCGTATCGAAAAATTTTGTGTCGCGACGATGATTATTGAATATTACCATCTTTTTATTTTTGAGGTCACGGTATTTGGTCGCCACAAATATTTCTATGGTTTTGATGTCATCGGGAAATTCAAGAATCACAAATTGATATGCAGGCTCAATCACCTTTCGGCCGATCCTTGCAATCTTTTTATATAAATCAATATCGCCCATTGCTTTGTTTTGAGATAGATTGGTGATGAAACTCTTAAACTCGATCATGTCGGTTCTTGCATCCAAATGATTTTGATTGATATTATTGAGCACCTCTTTGGCTTTCCTCTCATTACCCTCTTTAAGTACCTTGGTAAAAATATCCAACAAATCATTTAAACCGTTTTTTACCTCAGCCTTTATTTCAAGGATTGGGTTGGAACTAAAGGCACTGGTATTCATCCGAATATTTTGAGCGTTGAAGGCTTGATATCCGATAATATTACTGTACAATATTGATGGAATTTTTAACTCAGCGACATTACTTTTAACACGCTCCACAATAATATTTTCATCTTGAAAAACGAAATTTTTATCTGATTTTGAAAATTTAAATTTCTCAAATTCCAATGGTATTTTTAAGCTGATATCTGTTTCGATGCTATCAACCCGTTTCAAGCCAATTTGCTTTTTAGGGATACTTTTTCCATTAAAATAGTATGCTTTTTCTCCTATAGCTATAGTTGAAGTATAGGGCTTAAACAGACTATCTTTTTGTTCTAAAAGATGATTATCTTCGGTTAAGTTGTAGCGACTTTCGAATTCAAATTCCGCTTGGGCATCATCGCTAAAATCTTGATTAAAAAATAGTTGTTTGCAATAATCATTAAATAGCTGCGCAACTTTTTCAGTATCAGTGTTTATTGAAAATTCGGCTACAGGTTTTTCTGCTTTTGATTTTTGACCAGGTGAGATATGTGAAGTTAATTGTGTTTCGAATGTTGCCGTTTTGATAAGTTGGTTAAGTTCGGCAGTATCTGCTTTTAATTGATGTTTTAACTCATCAAAGTTCATGGCATGTAATTTGGCAACGAACTTTTTTGCCGATTCGCTTTGCGGTACCTTTTGGCCATTACAGGCGCATAAAAAAAATGCAAAAAACAGTAAGAGATTTATCTTCATCTAAGGGTTATAAACGGTATTCCACTTAAATATAAACAGGAATTACTTTAAATATCCAGATGATTATCATTCGTAGGGTTTGAATTATTATTCGCAGTAGATATGAAATTATCTAACAAACATGGATGCTATTACTGTTTTGCAGAATTAATATTTACCCATAGATTCATTTTGGCTAATCGGAATGTTTAAGGATACAACTGTGCCGCCAGTGGTTGTTTTGTTTTGAGTAATTCCGGCATTTTGATTGCGTTCCTTGCCTAAAAGCTGCAATCTTTCTTTGCTAATGATACCTGAAAGTGATTGATGATTCTGAGGTTTGTTTTCACTAATAGTTTTACCGCTATCGGTGATGGTGACGGTTAAATTTTGGTCAGCAATGGAAAAATTCACATTTACAAAGCCATCTTTATCGTTCAAATTAATGCCATGTAAAATTGAATTTTCTACAAAAGGTTGTATCAGCATTGGCGGAAGCATAATCATTTCCAAATCTTCATTTGCCGGAATATTGATCTCGAAATTGAAAATGTTACTATAGCGCATCCGTTGTAAACTCAAATAATTTTCCAGTGTTTCTATTTCCTGATTAAGAGGAACTAACTTCTCACGACTCAACTCAAGGCTACTTCGCAATAGCCTGCTAAATTGATTGAGGTATTTAATCGCTTCATCCTTTTCATCCAACCGAATAAAACTTTGCAATGCAGATAAGGTATTGAAAATAAAATGAGGTTCCATTTGCGTCCTTAGTAATTGTTGCTGCAACTGTACATTTTCTTTCTCCTGTTTGAGTTTTCGTTGCTTATAAATGCTATAGAATAAAAAGATAACAATGAGCAAAATCAAAATAATGAGGGCGGTAATCACCAATGTTAATTTATTTCGCTCTAGTTTCAAGGTATTTATTTTGATGTCTTCGTTCAATCGTTCTATCGAATTATCCTTCGCTTGAATTTGATATAAAGCGCCCATTTCGGCCACTGCCTGAGTATTTTCTATCTCATAATTCTCTTTTTGGAGCGCTATTACTTCTGTCGCGGTTTGGAGCGCCTTATCTTTTTGACCAATTGCAGCATAATAACTTGAGCTTGCCTCTCCTCCTCTTATCAAATCTTCGTACTCTAATAGCCTACCACTTTGCTTAAACACTTCATTTGCTTTTTTGAGGTAGCGTGCTGCATCGGGGTAATTTTTAGCCTTTACATAATTAGTTACAATATTGGTATAGGTAGTGTAAATGTTGCCTGCCGCGGTAGGTTCAGTTGGGTTTTGCCCATAAATTTGTTCATCAATTTCTGCATTTAATAGAGAGTATTTTAAAACAGAATCGACGTTACTGGCCTTATCGAAATAAAGCAATTTACTATCATATAAAAACCTCGGGTTAAAATCATCAGGGTACGTAGCTTGTAATTTTTCTAGTTTTGCGAGGTAGGCCTCCACATTCTTTCTGGGGAAGTTTGCGGTATAAATTAATGAAATCAATTGCGTTAAAACCCGCTGTTGGTTGGTAATGTTTGGAGGCAGTTGTGGCATTAATTTTAATGCTGCCAAATTCATTTTTAATGCCAAACTGTATTGCTGTAAACTTTTGTTGCTCTGTGCTGCTGCTAGTAAAATAATAGCCTTGGCCATAGGTTTCAAGGTTAAAGTCGTGTCTGAAAGCACAATCATGGCTGCCTTGTTGTAATAATAATTGGCCTGGTGTTCAGACGGTTCTGCATTAGCCAGATTTCCCATCCCGTTATAGAGATTAGCCTTAATTTCTAGAAACTTGTTGCCTGGCTCAACCAAATCAAGGCCTTGCTGCAAAAACATTTTAGAACTATCGGAATTTTTTCGGGCAAACATTTTACCCAGATTGTATTTGGTTTTGGTATTTAAATCGGTGTCGGCCAGTACAATTGGGTTACTATTGTATCGCTTCCATGCCTGAACAATAGAATCGGCATTTGTTTTATTTGGCTGTTTTGCCGAGAGTAATGAAATCTCTTCCTTGTATTTTAAAAGTTGCTCAGTTTTAGCACCAGCTGGTTTTTGCCTACATGAAAAAATAAGTAGGATTGCCAGGCAAAAATAAAGAAAAGGTTGTTTCATTTGATGACGGGTAGGGCAGTGAGCATTGATTTCAGGTAAACAACTATAATGTTACATTTTTTTACAGAAATATGCTTATGTTTTAGGAAATATTTAAAATTTTCGGCTTAGTTTCTATACCCTTATTTTAAACATTTCAGGCTCAATCGACTGAATTTTTAACCATGCTTTGTTTGCTTATTCTTTAACTATTTCGACTTAATCCCAGCGATTAGCACGGAAGGCAATCACTGTCACTAGCATAAATAATTAATACTAAACCCTATCTTTTACTTCCCAAAATTAGTGACCGCATATGCATCGAACCGGGTTAATTCCAAATCGGTTTTATTGTTTGGAATATGAAAATATAAATTCAAAACCTGGAAGGTTTTGCCATGCATAGATCTCGGATTTGAGGAAATTGCTGATGGTGAAATGATTGAGCCGTCTTTTTTAACTAAGGTGGCAATTTTTCCATCACCGTAAAGTTTTAATTTACAACTATCTTTTGGCAGCAACTTCCAGGTATTGGAAAATAACGCTTCCCGCTCCTCTAAAATCCACTCCTTTTTAGCACCTCTCAGCTGAGCAGTTTCGTATTCAGCAACTTTCATTTTTTCAATGGCATCGCCTTTGTCCTCAGCATTTAAATCTGATTGCAGCTCTTCGTATGCTTCATATAGCTGATGAAAAAGGGCATCATTGGCCGTTAATTTTTTTGAATTTTTCCAGCTATCTAAGTCAGTACGAACTTCCCTTGCTTCAAAAGAAAAGGATTTTGTGATGTAACCATTTTTAATATCCTGGGCAGTTACATCTTTTCCAGTGAGTACATAGTGCACCAGTACATCTTCTTCATCGTCTATTGATGGCATTGCAATATCACCATGGTAATAAATCGCCACGAAAAGTATAGGCTGATCACTTTCAGTAGGTTTAAAATTCTTTAAGTCCAAAGTGACTTTAGCAGTTTGGCGGCCTTTCTTCTGTAAACCAATATCGGCAATGTAATACATTTGATGGCCAAAAAAGGCGAGGCCTCTTCCTGCTGGATAGTCGTTGATAGCAAGCTCTACAGGATACAGGTTCGTTCCTGCTATTTGATACATCTCTTTATTCGGATCGTATTTCAAATTCTCAAGCAATTCGGCATAATCATTTATTTGCGATTTGCAAGAAGATAAACTAAACATCATCAGGATGAGCAAGGTGTAAATTTTCATTATTTTTTTCTATTTGTTCTCAGAAAACTTAATATTCCTGAAAAGCTCTTGAAGTTATATCCCTGGATTTTGTAAGCAAGTAGCCAATCGTGGTGTTTGCTTGTGAACAAGTGTTATTAAAGCAAATTGCTAAGGACCTATCCAATAAAAGGCACTATGGTATTAAATGGCTGGTTGGTAACGCTACCGTAAAGCGATAATAAAAACAACAAACCAATGATAAGTAAGAAAATAGGTTTATATCTAAACTCTGTGCCTTTTTTTACAGTGTGTCTATAATAAAAATAAGTTCCGGCCAGGTAAATTGTAGTAAAGGCCAACATCATGTAAGTAACTGTCATTTTTAAAATATTTAGGTTTAACTCAAACTGAAAGACCCGTTCAAAATTATTTGAGGGCTTTTGTAATGCTATATTAATCATTATTACAGAATTGATTAATGCCCGATTGATAAACGCAGTTAATGATTTATAATTCGCTGAACTTTTATTATAATTCGCTTTTTTAAACAGGAAATGAGGATTGCAAAAACGCTGATCTTTATTATTTTTGAGCAAAAGAAAATCAATTTCTGTCAATACAATAATTACCTCCCTTGAAAATGAGTGAAAATAAGTTTGCGGAAATGAGCAATGAGCAGTTACAAAAAAGCGAAAAGGTAGCTAAAGCCTCCACTTATACGCTTGTTGTAATGTTGGTGCTCTTGTTTGCGCTTAGCATGTATTTGAATTTTAAAAAAGGATTTACCCCCTTAACTGTAATTCCAATCTGTTTATTGCCCATTGTTATTTTAAACCTTGGCAACATTAAAAAGATGCAGGACGAGCTTAAGTCGCGAAATTTGTAACACCTTTTTACTGCTCCGAAATAGCGGTTGTATCTGGCTCATCTGCTTCTTCTGATTCTCCCTCGTCTGTTTCTTCATTTGCACTCTTTATATCTTCATCGGTGTATTGATAGTATTCATCAAAGGTTTTAGTTTGCCGATTGTAGATGAGCACGTACTTAGAGCTTTTTGTTTGTTTAATTATTCCATCACTTGGAGCGGGTGTAAGTTCCATTTTATCCATGAAAATTAGCGCACCTTTTTTAAAGCTTTTTATGGTGGGTAGTTCCCCACTTAGTGCTTTCCAATACAATATGTTTCCTTTTTGAGGGATGATGTAAATTGCGCTACTGGCAAAATCTGATTTTTCGAGCAAAAACGCCATTTCTTTTTCTCCCTGCCCGGTAAAATCGCCATAAGCAATAACACGATAAGCCCGATCTTTAATTTTGGTGAAAAAGTATAATTCGTTGTTCTCTTTGCTGAAATAGTTATTATCCATAAAGATTTTAACAATTCCCCTTTGAAAAGCAACTGGGATATCATCGTACTGCGGGATGGTAAATGTAGCATTTCTCCATGTGGCGAAATCTTCAGGTGATGCCCAGCCATCAACAAAAACACTGTCTGCCGGATAAGTGGTATCATCTCCATCGACATTATAAATATCTTGTCGCATTCTATAGCCGCCATATAAATAGGCAAAACCGGTTGCGCCAGCAATAACAACTATGGCCACGATCAGCCAAATAATAGTTTTAGCTTTATTTTTACGCTTTGGCTGAGGGATAATCTCTGCTTGCTGGATCGGCTCGATATTAAAATTAGAATTTTCCATGGTAAAATAATTTAAGTAGATAGTATGCTTAATTTATTCGGCCTCTTCCCGGCTAATATCGTATTGACCAGTTGGATCGTTAAAGTATTTTTTATCTGTAGAGTTTAATAGAAAAACATCTTTAAATGTCGATTTTTTATCAAGCTGCAATTCTTCCAGCGTAAGATATTTGCCATTATACAATACTTTGTCGCCAAATTCATACAAGTGTGCCTGGTGAACTTGCTCCTTTTTATCGTTGGCAATAATCAGTAAATCGAAGCGAAGGTATTCTCCTGATTTTGCATCACTATCCGTGCTAAAATTGGCGCTAAAACCCTTAGAAGTTTCCAACTGAATGGTGCGATCTTTTAAGATCCACTCGTAAGAAGATTGACTAAAATGATGAGAAATGAAAATGGAATATTTTGGAGCCCCATACTTTTCTTTCATTTTAGCAAGGAAAGCTTTTTTGGCTTTAAGGTCGTAAATTTCGCCCTCGGCATGATAAGCTACGGGTTTCTTATTTTTGTCAGTGAGGATATTTAGGTTGCTAAAATAATAGCCATTAAATTTGGCCAAACTATCTGAAGTGTGGCTTTGATATAAATAGCCAAAATCTTTTTGAGGAACCGTAATTTTCATTGCATCCAGCATCGAATTACTGATCTTATATTTTAACAATTCATCGGTAAGTTTCCCGTTTTCGGCACTGTCGTAACGCATACCGTCGCTAAGAATTACATTGTTTCCATAAAGCCTGGGAACATCCTCTTTAAAATCGACTGTTTCAAGATCAAAGCCTCCCTTTGCTTCGAGTATTTCGGGTTGCTTATCTTTGGTATTGCAAGAAAAAAATGTTACCAACGCAATTAAATAGATAAAAGTTAAGTTCTTCATGAGATTTTTAAGGGTAGATTTCGGTTTAATATTATTGTGTTGAATTTTCTGTACTGTCTTGTTGGCAATACAACATGGTTTTTGTAGCTCCGCTTGATTTTGTGGAAACACTTTTTGCGGGTGCTTCAAAAACATAGTCGATTTTAACCTCGTTTACCGTAGCAGTTTTGTTAGGAAAGATCACTAAATCACGGTGGTCATCTTCTTTTTGATCGCTGCCGTAATATAAATATTCGAAGCCAAGGGTTTGTTTAGAATGGTTGAATATATAATTTTTTCTTCCGTACGACATTGATATTCCTTCTTTTTCTGTAGGAAACAATACCACTTCTTTGGTAAATTGATTACAATCTGTAACCGTTAAAATAGTTGGCGTATACCAATTAATAGGCAATAAGAGTATAATCAATAAAAACATCCAATCGTCTTTTTTGCCTTGCTTCTTTACTAGCTTGGTATAAAGTGGTTTTAAGGAAATCAAGACAAGAATTGCAACGAGTATTATCGTGTAGGTTTGAGCTGTAACAATCATTTTTATCGATTTTTATTTAAAAATAACACTGCTACAGCTAAAAGATGGGCTGGTTTATTATTCGTTAAAATTCAATTCTTATTTGTTGAGAATGAACTATTATTTGAAAAAAAAATCCTCGCCTACATGGGCGAGGATTTAAATTTTGCGTTTCGAACGCGATTTATATAAGTTTCAGTAATCAATTATGCGGTGTATTCAATCATCCATTCGATGCCGAATTTATCTCTAAACATTCCAAAGTATGATCCCCAAGGACTATCGCCCAGCGGAAATTCTACAGTTCCGCCAGCTGATAAAATGTTGAATATTTTATTAGCTTCTTCTTTGCTTTCTGCGCTAATAGAAATTTTTGATCGATTTTCATTTTCATTTACCTGTCCAAGGTAAGTGGGCACATCATTACCCATCAGCGTATTTGGGCCAATTGGCAAAGCAATGTGCATAATTTTTTCTGCGTCGTTTTCTTCAACAGGAAATTCGTCACTTGCCATGTCTTTCATGCGCACTATTGATGTAAATGCTCCACCGAATGCCGATTTGTAAAAATTGAAAGCTTCTTCGGCATTGCCGTTGAAATTAATGTGTGGGTTAATAAGTGCCATAGCTGGTTGTTTATAGGTTTTATTTGGTTTATTTAATAGGGACTTTATTTTTGATAAAGCCGAACGAATCTTTGTTAGGTTAAATTGCTGTTGCGCTGTAACTCTTTTGTGGTTGCTTTAACAAACCCTTCTTTATCTTTTTTCACCTCCCTTATTATAGCCAGGCGATCTTCGGGTAGGCTAAAATATTTCTCGGCCCATAAATTTATTTCAACCATAAGCGGAAGCAAGTCAATTCCTTTCTGTGTGAGTTTATACAATACTTTTGCCTTGCTATCCGGATGCTCTAATTTCGTGATTATTCCGTTCTCTTCCAACATCTGGAGCCTGGAGGCCAATATATTGGTCGCGATTTTTTCTGCTGATTTTAAAAAGTCGCCATAAGTGCATTGCTTGGAAAACATTAAATCTCTAACGATGAGTAACGACCACTTATCACCCCAAATATCAAGAGATGAACTTACCGGACAATTTGATCTTCTTTTTAATGCTGACATAACACAAATTAATTCACTTGCATTTTGCAAGTTTATTATATATTTGCACTTGCAATTTGAAAGCAAAATTACTAAATTCAATATATAAAATGGAATTAAGGGGGAAAACAATACTGATTACCGGAGGCAATGCAGGCATAGGGCTTGAAGCAGCAACACAGTTTTTGGCTTTAGGTGCAAAAGTGATCATTACTGGCCGCGATCAGAATAAATTGACTTCTGTCAAGAGTTTGTATCCCAGTTTAGTTACTATTAAAAGTGATGTCACTGATGAAACGGACGCTGTTTCGTTATTTAAGGATGTGGAAGCGCTTGGCGGAATTGACATCCTTTACAATAATGCCGGTGTTGGGGTTAAGCCTTCAAATCTAGGAATATCCAGCAGTAAA
Organism: Pedobacter sp. MC2016-05; assembly: GCF_026239735.1. Lineage (GTDB taxonomy): Bacteria > Bacteroidota > Bacteroidia > Sphingobacteriales > Sphingobacteriaceae > Pedobacter. Next base: position 165,908 of record NZ_JAPIVT010000001.1, on the reverse strand, counting down.
CATTTAGAAAATGCGGTATATGAGATGAACATCAATTATTTCGGAGTAATCCGATTGAACAATCTTTTTTTAGATATGCTAAAATCTCGTCCTGAGGGCGCAATAATCAATACCACATCTTTATTGAGTTATGTTCCATCTTTACAAGAGGCAACCTATTCAGCGACAAAAACGGCTCTGGCATTTTACACCAAATCGTTAAGAGAACATCTGAGAATAATTAAAAGTACCTTGAAAGTATTCGAATTGCTACCACCCTTGGTTGCAACGGAGCTCACAGCGGGCAGAAATGACAAGAAAATGAGTACGGAGGTTTTAGTTAAAGGTTTAATTAACGGGCTTCAACAGGACCAATTAACGATTCGCATTGGCGATTCAAAAGTGCTTTACATGATGAATCGTTTTTTCCCAAGACTGGCCTTTAAATTGGTTAATCCCAAAAAATCAGAATCTTTTTTACAGCAATAATCGCCTCTGAAAATAATGAAAGCATACACCATAAACAGTTATAGTAAAACAGAAAAGCTAAAGGTTGTTGAAATATCAACCCCCGAGCCTAAAGCAGATGAAGTTTTAGTGGAAATCTATGCCACTAGCATTAACCAGCTGGATAACAAGATTAAAAATGGAGAATTTAAGTTGTTATTGCCTTACAGTTTGCCATTAGTTTTAGGTCATGATGTAGCTGGGGTGGTGGTAAAAATAGGATCGGAGGTAACGCGGTTTAAAATAGGCGATAAGGTATTTGCTCGCCCAGCTGATTTTAGAATAGGAACATTTGCAGAATACATTGCAATGAATGAAAGAGATGTAGCTCTGAAACCGAAAAACATTTCGATGGAAGAAGCAGCCTCTATACCACTTGTTGCTTTAACGGTTTGGCAAGCTTTTGTTGAAAAGGCGAAACTTAAAAAAGGCCAACGCGTGTTTATACAAGCAGGTTCGGGCGGTGTAGGAACAATTGCTATTCAATTGGCTAAACATTTGGAGGCTACTGTGGCTACTACTACAAGTGCAGCGAATGCAGATTTAGTAAAGAAATTGGGTGCTGATTTAGTGATTGATTACAAAACTCAAGATTTTGAAATCATCCTAAGTCAATATGATTTGGTATTAAACAGCCAGGATGAAAAAACGCTCAGCAAATCCCTAAAAATACTCAGTCGGGGAGGTAAAGTAATCTCTATTTCCGGTCCTCCAGATCCAGCCTTTGCGAAGGAAAGTGGCTTATCATGGTTCATAAAATTAGCCATATACTTTTTGAGTAGAAAAACAATTAATCAGGCCAAGAAGCTCGGTGTTGATTATTCGTTTCTATTTATGAAAGCCAATGGCAAACATTTAGCGGAAATAGGAAAATTAATTGATCAAGGTATCATAACTCCCGTATTGGATACAGTTTTTCCTTTCGAAGAGCTGAACCAGGCAATGGATTATGTTGATAGTGGAAGGGCAAAAGGCAAAGTTGTCGTTAAAATCAAATAATAATTTGTTGTATTAGATTAGTGAAATCTTAATTTAATTCTTCGAATTTTTCAGCAGTTTGATAAATGCATCGTTTTTGTTATTATCATCTATCTTTTGATGGGCAAGTAAAATTGATTCTTCTTTGGTTTTTAGATTTAGTTTAACGAGCCCAGCTTTACTATAAAATAAAACTTCATTTTTGTTCAAAAACTCGAGGTTAGACAGGGGAAGGTTTGCCAATTGTACCTCACTCCTTTTATCACCTGTTTTGAGATCTAATTCAAAAAGTAATCCGTTTTTGGTGTAACCCCAAATGGCATCGGCTTTATCCAACAAATAAGCGATGGACGCATTGAAGTTGGTTTTCCAAAGTTTTTCGCCATTAGATGCGCTCAATGCATACACAGATGCTTCAGTGGATGAGGTTGTGCCGAAGAAAACTTTGCTGTCTTTGGTAAATATTTTTTCCTTGATATTGTATTGTCCTTTTTCCAGCTTGAATTCCCATAAAATGGATAGCTTGTCTGGATTTATTGCAAACAATGTTTCACTTTCATCAGGGATAAAAACGTTTTTGCCATCGGTAACCGGTTTTCCATACATAGCCTTTTTGAAACCTGTTTTGTAAAGCGAGTGGCCTGTTTTAGCGTCAAAACTTAAAAGGTAGGGAGCATTCTGTGCGAAAACTTTATTTCCGAAAGTAAGGGTTGGAAGGTGATTGTAAGGATAATCCAACTTATAGTTCCAGATCAGTTTGCCGTTTTTGGCGTCTATTGAATAAATATTTTGATTCCTGCTTTGAGCACTCAATGAAATTGCGCCATTAACCACTTGTGCCGATTGCCCTTTAAGTACTATTTCATCTTTTATAATTCCCAGCCTCGATTTCCAGTAAACTTTACCATTCTGATTGTTTAAAGCAAAGATTTCGCCATTGATAAAAGGAATATATACCGTTCCGTTTTCTATATAAAATTTATTATTTCCGCTAATGTGCCGGTCAGCATCCGATGCATTTACTTCCCAGTTTATTTTTTTGGTTTTCAAGTTCATCGATTTCAATATTCCATTTGAGTCGTATATCAGGATGCTGTTGGTATCTAAGGCTGTAGGTTTAACCTGTGTAATCAACTGGTCGAAAACCATATCATCCATGGTAAGGATGTTATTGTTAGAGAAGCTCTTGTCTTTGTTTTTTGGTGCTGATATAGTAGGAGGCTGTGCGACTGTTACTTTTATTACCAAACATAAAAGGATAGCCAATTGAAGTGTTGATCTCATATTTTAGATAGAATATTTAAACGAAATTTAGCCTAATACATCGGAAAACTTACTTTATTTGCTTGCGCTCTGTTCTTTTTATCCAGCAAGTTTTCACCAGAAATGGTCATTTTAAAAGTATACAAAATAATTCCCTGGTTACCTGTACTCATCGCATACATCCAGGTATCGTTGCCACGTACAAAGGTAGTTGCATAAGCTTCTTTCACAATTTGTTCCGTTTTATTGGCTGTGTAAGTTCCGTCAGTTTCTGGCGCGTTATAAATCATTTTTTTAAATATTTTGGTATTACCCAACTGATTAAAATCCTCGATATATGTCTTAACGTACTCCCGCATATCATCACTCGGTTTCTTGGTGTTTTTATCTCGCAAAGCGGACAAATTTATCTTATCATTTTCGAAGGTATAGCGGGCAGGGAATATATCCAGTTCAGAGTTTTGGTTTGATAGAAATATCGCAATTCCCATATTATCTTTCTTTAGATAACCGGGGTTTAATTTTTTGGCACTTTCGAAACCGGTAACTAATTTTTTTAGAACTAAGTAGTTAGCGTTCTGTGCTGAATAATTTAAAACTGCTACTTTAACATCCTTTTGAATTTCTGAATAACTTGATTGGGAAAATGCGATTGTTCCACTCGCCAGATAGAAAACTAAAATGAGTATCTTTTTCATTCTTTGAGTATCAATATGATTAAATAAAAGAATTCAAGGTTTTGATGAGGAGGCGTAAAATACAGTACATACTTGATATGTACATACTGAAATTTTACGCCGCCAGTACCATCAAATGAGAGGCGTTACGTTCCTAAAACCAAACAGCTGTTAACAGAACTAAAAGCTATAAATTCAACATTTAATCCTCATAGATTAAGGATGTTTTTGCTTAACAATGCTAAACTAAGTAAACTGCATTAGCAATTCACACCCGTTTATTATTCGTTAATATTCATCCGTTATTTGTCGCAAATAAACGATTATCCGACTTGCCAGGTAGGGTTAATAATAGAAAAATTGCTTAGAATTAGGGATCTTGGTTTCAGTTCTTCCGGGTGTAAATCCATCCATTTTCGGAACGGATTTAAAAGGATATTTAAATAATTTTTCTGTAGCGGGATACAATTGAACAGAATCTTCGCAATCTTCGTTATCATAACTCACATGTACCTGCTTTGTCGAAAAATTGATGTCAAAAGTATGATGATAGCCGCAATTATAATCGTCTTTATAAGTTGAACCTATCAAAAACCAATCATTGTTCTGGTAGCGATAAATGTTTTTGTACTTACTGGTATGCCTTGTATTGTGCCAAAAGGTTTGCTCAATAATGAGAGTATTATTCTTTATTTTAATGATTAAATCAATCCCGTTGTCGGTACAAAAACCACAATCCTCGCTGTTCCATAATACTGATGTGTTTTTTTTCCATAGTTTTAAAGTGCCATTAACTACCTTACAGATGAATAATTCTCTGGTATAACCTGTTCGGTCTATTTTTTTAGTGGTATTGAAAGCCAATATCACCTCATCAATGCCATCTTTATCTAAGTCGCCCTTAGTTTCAAAAACTTTTGTTCGTCCCGCTGGTACCACGAAGTTCGGCAAAACTTGTGCTATAGATTCTAAGGATAGTAAAATGAAAAACAAAAAGAAATATCTCATATTTAATTAGTTATTGATTGCAAATTTTCAACATATTTTCATCGATTTCAAGGCCCATTTTTTTTGCGGTAAGTATATCAGCACAAAAATCTTTCCGCCCCAAAATCTCTTTAATAGATCCTCTAACGTAGTAAGCAAAACCTAAACTTTTATCCAACTCGATAGCCTTATTGCAGTCTGCTAAAGCAAGAAGTAGTTCTTGCTGAGATTTCTTAACGGATGATTTTTCGTTCACTATCCAACCAAAACTTGCCGGTTGATTGGCTATTTTTGTAGATGCACGATAAGTAGATTTTTTTATATTATCGGAAAGGCTTACGCGAGCGATCGCCCTATTGACGTAAGCAAGTGCATAATTATTTTTTAACTCAAGACTTTTATTAAAATCACTCCACGCCAGTTTATATTTTTCGGTAGCTAAGTAGATATTTCCACGGCGGTTGAAATAAGTTTCTTTCTCAAAATCCTTAATATCGGGCGCTAGAGATAATGCGGTGTTTATAAAATTGAGGGCCTCTTCCAAGGCTCCGGTATTTAAATAGCACTCAGATAAACCTGAATAAATGGATGCTAAAGACGAATGATAATAGCGATTGATGTCACCCTTCGTTGCTGTCTCGAAACGAGGGTTTATTTCGATTTCATGAAGAAGGTTTTCCTTGTTCTCTAATGATGCTTTATAATTTGCGGTAGCATTTTTATAGTCGGCCAGCGCAAGATAAGCATTGCCTTTAAATGATAACATCATGGCATTTTTAGGGAATTTCTCCAAGCCCCTAGCATATTGGGCTAAAGCTTTATCATACCGTTTCAGGTTATACTGGGCGATGCCCCTTTGGTAATAATAGCTTGGCTTGGTTTCATCGCAGAAATCGGCAGCGGATTGGGAAATCGTTTTTAATAATTCAGGATCGTAGTTTTTTTTACTTGTTAGTATTCTCTTAGCCGTTGAATAATCTGTACAAGAAGCATCTAAATCTTCCAGTTCGTAATAAATTTTGGCCCTATTTAAATATCCAGTATAGGTTAAGGGGTCCAATATTATGGATTTGGTGTAATCCTCCAGTGCTTTGTCGAATTGCCCTAAGTTTGCATAAATTGATGCTCTTCCATTGTAGAAATGTGCTTGCTTATCGTTTAAAACAATGGCCTTGTTGATGTCGTTTAAAGCGTTCTCAACCTGGTTTTGATTATAATAAACACCTCCTCGGTAAAAATAAGCGTCAGAGCCTTCAGGTGACAAAACAATTGCTTTATTAAGATCGATAAGTGCTAAAGCATGATAACCATTGTCGGCGTTGTAAGCACCACGGGCGGTATAATATTCAGCATTATCGGGCGCCATTTCAATAGCTTTGTTATAATCCGCAAGGGCACCGAATTTATCGTTAAATTGAGCCTTAGTGTTTGCTCTTGTCACAAATAGTATTGCATCTTTTGGGTCGAGCGAAATTGCTTTATCTATTGATGACAAAGCGTCCGTTCCCTCATTTTTTATGGCTTGTATACGGCCAATGTTTAAATAACATCTGGCGCATTTAGGGTTGATTAATAATGCATTTCGATAATACTTTTCACCAACTAATAAATTATTGTTTCGAAGATGGTAAAATCCCAATAATCGCAAAAGCGGCTCACTTTTGGGTATGAGTTTTAATTCCTTCTCCAAGTAAGGAATCACCTTCTCTGGCTGACCAATTGTAGTCAGTGAATCTGCCTTTTTTTCAAAATAGGTCTTTGATTGTGCAACAGTGAAATTTGCAACGAACAGACTTAATAGAACTAAGGGAATAATTAACTTCAATCTCATATAATAAAGCAATACCAACAACTTAAAATTTTAATGTTCCTTAATATACTTAAGAACCAGAAAACAGTTTTAAACCTTTATTAATTGCCGACCAAAAAAAAAGGTATTTGTAGCGGTTGCATTATTATTCGTTCTAATGATGCCAAGGCCTTAATTGCTACTTTACACCAACCCACCAAGGCTTGAAAATTTGGTTGGGTTTTTTTAGGTAAACAAACTCGCCAATCATTGGCGTTACCAATGAGATTTTGGTAACTTTGTTTAGTGCTGTAATTTTAACTAAAGGTTCATCCCAAGGATGATTTGCGAGTATAAATTTCGACGAATGTACCGGGAAAAGTCTTTTTGCCTTTAAATCCTGCGCTGCTTTTAATACCTCTGCAGGCTGCAAGTGAATGTATTTCCATTTAACATCATACTGCCCGTCTTCTAAAATCGCTAAATCTATTGGGCCGAACTTCTTGCCGATATTGGCAAAGTGCGTGTCGTAGCCACTATCGCCGCCTATATAAATCTTCATAGTCGGACTTTGAAAAACATACGACATCCACAAGGTATTATTTCTTGTGAAACCCCTGCCAGAAAAGTGCCTTGTAGGCGTAGTATGTATAAAAAAACCATCGCCTAAATCAAGGGTTTCATCCCAATCTTTCTCGTAGATATCTTCAACATTATATCCCCAGTCTTCAAAATCGGCGCCTACTCCCAAACCGCAGAATACCTTTTTAATTTTCGATTTGAGCTTGATTAACGTTTCATAATCTGTATGATCGTAATGATCATGTGAGATGATTAAATAGTCGATGTTCGGCAAATCTTCTACTTTGTAACGATCGGTGCCTTTAAATGCTACAACTGTACCTGGAATTGGCGAAGCATTTCCACTAAAAACAGGATCAACTAAAATGCGCTTACCATCCAGTTGAATAAAATAAGAAGAATGACCAAACCAGACTAAAATGTTCGAATCAATGGGTAAATGCAGCAAATCTGCCTTCATCGATGGAATACTATCTACAGGACTTAATCGCGGGTGATCTCCAAAAAGTTTATCGTAAATAATGCCTATGGTACTATAACCTTCCGTAAGTTCAGGTGTAGGATTGAGGTTATGGAACACACCATCTTTAAAATGCGGCGATTTTTCCATTCGTTCAAGCCTTACACCTTCAGCAGCCTTACCAAAAAGTGGCTTTTTCATGTATAAATAAGTAACAGCTGATAGTATCAAAATCAATGAAACTAAAACAACGAATATCCATTTCAAGATTTTTAATACTTTCTGTTTCATGACTGAGAGACAAATTGAAGTTCTTTATTCGATGTGGTTAATGTGCTGCAAAATGTAATCTTTTCTACGCCCTGATACCGGAATTTCGGTTTTATCTTTCAATACAATTGTACCGGATTTTAAAAATTTATCAACGTATAAAACATTTACCAAATAAGATTGATGGGGACGTAGAAACCACTTCTCGGGCAAAAGCTCATCATAAAATTTGAGCGGTTTTGAAATCATAATCCTTCGGCCTTCAGTTAGGAAAAAGTTGGTGTAACCCCCTTCACTCTGGCAATAGATAATTTCGCGAAGCTGCAAAACCTGCAAAAATTCTAGGGTATGTAATACAATTCTACTGTCTAAGTTACTTTCCCCAGATCCAGATTGTGATTTTAAAATGGAAATCTGTTGTTTTTGCTGTGTGATATTGGTTTCATCATTCGTAGCAATTTTAGCTAATGCAGCTTTAAATTCTGCATCATCCAAGGGCTTTAAAAGATAATCTAGGGCACCAAATTTTATCGCCTTAACAGCAAAGTGATTATATGCGGTGATGAATATAATGCGAAAAGGTATTTCATCCAACTGGTCTAAGATATCGAAAGCTGTGCCGTCAGTAAGCTGGATATCCATTAAAATTAATTCGGGATTTGTTGCTTTAATGAGCACTAAACTTTCAGCTACGCTTGTTGCATAACCAATCAAATTAAACTGTGTTTCTTGTTGCAAAAGCCATTCAATTTCTTTGCGGATGGCAGGTTCGTCTTCAATTATAAGCGTTCTAATCATTCGGGGCGTTTAATCTTCTAAAAATCGGTAAAAATCATTGATATATGTCGTTTGTCCATCACTAAAATATTAACACAGTAAAGTTAATGATCAAACCTTGCAGGCCTTCCAATAATTCATATAGCTGAGGATCTGTGCTTCGAAGATGGGTTCTATAGTTTTGGATGCCTTTATTTCAACAGCTAAGCAATTTTTTACAAATAGATCACATCTTAAATCGGTTGTTGCTTCTATTTCTTTCTATCGAACCGGCATGGAGATTTCTGTTAAAAAATATATTTTTCGGAGGGTAAGCTCATGTGTTGTACATTCATGGTAGACGCTTTCTAATAAACCAGGGCCAAGAGATTGTGTATTTCTATAGCGGCATCAATTACATTATAAGTCATTTCCTTTAGATATTTGTTGGTCGTTATCTCAATTAATCTATATCCATATGGTTGTTTCTTTTCTATTAATATGAATTACATAAATTATATTTATTAATCACTTTATTGAAGCTCTGTACCTATATTTCTACCAGTTCATGCTTCACTCTTTGTCCATTATTGAAATTATTTCGTTCAGCCATCTCTCTCTAAACTTCGATTGTTGATTGATTCTGCTAAATGCTCCGATTCTACATTTTCGCTCTCAGTTAAATCTGCAAAGGTTCTAGTCACATTTAAAATCCTCCCATAAGCCCTGGCAGATAAGCCCAACAGCCGATCGCCGATTTAAGGAGTGTGGTGCCGACCTCGCTTATCGCACAAACTTTTTGCACCATATTTGGCCTCATTTGGGCATTATAATGTAAATCTGCTTTTTTTATACTGGCACTTATGCTTACTTCAATCGTAATAGATATTAACGGCTTATGTTGAATTCATTGCAGTCTGCTTAGCTGACTTAACTTAATAAGTCAATTAGGGCTTTAGCTAAAAAAAAAAGAAGCAAACAAAAAAATCCCAATCATTTCCGATTGGGATTTCAAATATTTTACTTCAGCTTTAAGTTCAAGAACCTATCTTCTGCCCATTGGCATTTTTGGCATACCTTTCATCATCGCTGCTGCGGCTGCCGGGTTCGAAAACTGTTTCATCATTTTACGCATATCCTCAAACTGTTTAATCAGCTTGGTTACCTCTTCTACTTTGCTACCCGAACCTTTGGCGATACGTAAACGGCGACTCTGCTGGATTGCATCAGGGTTTTCTTTTTCGAAGGGTGTCATCGAATTGATGATTGCCTCGATCGATTTAAATGCATCATCCTGTATATCCACATTTTTCATCATCTTACCCACTCCCGGAATCATGCCCATCAAATCTTTCATATTACCCATCTTCTTAATTTGTTGAATCTGGCTATAGAAATCGTTAAAATCAAATTTATTCTTGCGTATTTTCTTTTGCAACTCTGCAGCTTCTTTCTCATCAAACTGCATTTGTGCCCGTTCAACAAGCGAGACTACATCACCCATTCCCAGAATACGCGATGCCATACGATCTGGATAGAAGACATCAAGCGCCTCCATTTTCTCACCGGTACCAATAAATTTAATCGGCTTGTTCACTACCGATTTAATCGAAAGCGCAGCACCGCCACGGGTATCACCATCTAATTTGGTTAGAACCACACCCGTAAAATCAAGGCGGTCGTTAAAAACTTTTGCCGTGTTTACCGCATCCTGACCCGTCATTGAATCCACTACGAATAAAATCTCATGTGGCTGTGTTTTGGCTTTAACTTCCGATATCTCATTCATTAATGATTCGTCGATCGCTAAACGACCTGCAGTATCTATAATGATGATGTTATTTCCGTTTTGTTTACCGTGAGCAATTCCTTCCAAAGCAATGGCTACCGGATCGTTCGATTCACGGTTTGCGTAAACTGAAACACCAACCGAAGTTCCTAAAACCTCCAGCTGATCTACCGCTGCAGGGCGATACATATCACCGGCAACCAATAAAGGTTTTTTGCCCTTACCTTTTAAGTGTAAAGCCAGTTTGCCAGCGAAAGTAGTTTTACCCGCACCGTTTAAACCCGCAATCAAAATAATGGTCGGGTTGGCTTTAGTTTCCAGCTCTGTAACCTCGCCACCCATTAAGGCCGCAAGTTCATCATTCATGATTTTGGTTAGCAATTGGCCTGGTGAAACCGAAGTTAATACGTTCTGACCCAATGCTTTTTGCCTTACCTCATCTGTAAATGTTTTGGCTGTTTTATAGTTAACATCGGCATCTAATAACGCCTTACGAATCTCTTTCATGGTTTCCGCCACGTTGATTTCCGTAATGCTGCCTTGTCCTTTTAATACTTTAAATGCTCTGTCTAGCTTGTCCTGTAAATTATCAAACATGTTTTTTTAAGCTAAAAAGCTAATCGTAGTGAACGAAAAGCCACTGTTTTTAATAAAAGGCAAATGTATCAAATTTTGATTGTAAATCGCTGCACCACAAAGTCAAAAATCTTTTTTTGGAATGAAAGTTCAGTATTATTTAGGAGACATCAATCCTACGATACACTTCGATCTTTTTAACGCAAACCTCGTAGGTTTTTCAGAACCTACGAGGTTTATAAAAAGTATCTCCTTTTCTGTCACCTTTAGAAACAACGGCCTGCTAGCCAAACGTTATTCAAAACACAAACCCTTTCACTTAAACCCTGGGTTAATCGGTATTCCAGTGTTGTTTTAAAGTATTGCGCTTCAAATAGTTAGCTATTATTGATTCGATATTTTCTTTTCATGTGCAACATATCTAACATTAGCTAGTCTTATACTTAACTAACCTAAACAAATGAAACGCTGGGCAACTCTTATCTTTATATTCCTGTATTCTTATTGTGCTGCCCAAGATCCTGCTAAACAAAAGGAACTTAAAGCGGTGAGAACAGTTGAAACTCCTAAAATTGATGGTGTTTTAGATGATGCCTGCTGGGTAAAGGTGCCAATTGCTACTGATTTTTTCGAAATAAGACCCTTGCCTGGTAGAGTGGAAACAAAAGATCGACGCACGGAAATGAAAGTGCTGTATGATGATGTGGCCATTTACGTTTACGCCCGGATGTACGATGATAAGGATAGCGTTTCACACGAGTTGGTTTCGAGGGATAATATCGGTAATGCCGATTTTATTTCAATCATTGTCGACCCTTTTTACGATAAAATGAATGGTAATGGTTTTTTTGTTACTGCTGCAGGCGTTCAGTTTGATGCTAAATACTCTCAAGTTGGCGACGAAGACCCGAATTGGAACGCCGTATGGGAAAGTGCTGTAAAATTAGACGATTTAGGCTGGACCTGCGAAATGAAAATTCCTTATTCTGCCTTGCGTTTTTCGGGTAAGGAAATTCAAAATTGGGGTTTAAACTTTAGTCGCCGAATTCAACGAACCAATATCCAAACGTTTTGGAATTTTGTTGATCCAAAAGTTAATGGTTTCATTAATCAGGAAGGACTTTTTACAGGTTTAAAAGACATTAAGCCACCACTACGTTTGTCGTTCTCACCGTACGTTTCTGCTTACGTAAATCATTATCCAGCAAATATCCCTGGCGTAAAAAATACTACATCCCGCTTCAATGGCGGTATGGATGTAAAATATGGAATCAACAATAGCTTTACGCTAGATATGACCTTAGTACCGGATTTTGGGCAAGTCCAGTCCGATAATCGCATTTTAAACCTTACTCCGTTTGAGGTAAAATTTAATGAAAACCGGCAATTTTTTACCGAAGGAACAGAACTTTTTAATAAAGGCGATCTGTTTTATTCCAAACGGATTGGTTCTATTCCTTCCTACTATAATTATTCTGGCGTAGGGCAAGATGATAAAATTATTAGAGATCAAACCGAAGCGAAAGTATTAAACGCAACCAAAATATCTGGACGTACGGCAAAGGGTTTAGGCATTGGTATTTTTAACGCCATCACTAACAGCATGCAAACCGAAGTAGAGGATGGAGCAGGAAATGTTCGAAACGTAGAAACACAACCGCTCACCAATTATAACATTTTGGTTTTCGATCAATCGTTAAAAAATAACAGTTCAGCAACATTTATCAATACAAATGTGCTACGTCAGGGAAGTGCTTATGATGCCAATGTGAGTGCTTTGCTCTTTAACTTAAATAATAAAAACAATAAATATTTTATTAATGGCGGAGCTAAAATGAGCTACTTACGTGGCGAAGAAAGCAGCACGTCGGGCTATAGTTATACGCTGCGTTTGGGGAAACAAAGCGGCAATTTTACCTGGAATTATAACCAGGTTTATGCCGACAATCAATTTGATCCTTCAGATCTGGGTTTTTTTACCAACAATAATTTTTTTGATCAAAGAATTGGACTTGGGTACAATATTTTCAAGCCGAGCAAGTGGTTTAATGAAATGCAAAGTTGGCTGAATGTTACCTATTCAAGACGGGTAAATCCTGGCAATTACCAAAATACGGTAGCAAATGGAGGCGCTTATTTACGTTTCAAAAATTTATGGTCGGCAGAAATAGATATGAGCTATAATGCGAAGGGTAACGATTTCTACGAAGCACGGAACGGACAAATGTATAACGCGCCAGAAAGTTATGGTATCGGACTATATATTAATCCCAATCGGGCTAAAGCGTATAATTTTGGTGGAAATGTTCGCTTTTTCGAACAACAACTTTTTGGGGGCAAAGAGTATAATTTCTACCTGTTTCAAAATTTCCGTCTAAATGACAAAATCGCCTTTGGTTTGGATTTGAATTTCAACCCAAATTATAACTATGTAAACTGGGTAACATCACAAGGTAGCCAGGCAATTTTTTCTAAATATGATAGACGTACAGTAGAAAACTCTTTTGATGCAAAGTACACCTTTACCAACTTAATGGGGGTTACCGTGGTGTTAAGGCATTATTGGAGCGACAGACGAAACAAAGAGTTTTACTTATTAACCCCAAATGGTAATTTAACCGACTATCAGGGCCCCGCTTTAACGGGGACGGACAGAAACTATAATGTTTTTAATATCGATTTAATTTATACCTGGCAGTTTGCCCCAGGCAGTACATTATCACTTTCGTATAAAGATGCAGCCGAAACCTACGATTCGTATTTTATGCAACGTTACAACCGCAATTTGGGCGGTATTCTTGCTGCACCTCAAAACAATAGTTTATCTGTTAAAGTATTGTACTTTGTAGATTATCTGGATCTTAAGAAAAAAAGGAAAAAGGTTTGAGAAACTATCTAGCTTTGCCTGGACTAACGCCGAATTTTTTACTAAAAGCATTACTGAAATGTTGAACTGATGAGTAACCAAGATCATTTGCAATGTGCTTAATGTCTTTTGATTTATCCGATAAAAGATCTTTTGCTTTTGATAACCGGTAATCGCTTAAATGTCCAAATACAGTATCATTAAAAACTTCTTTAAAACCCTGCTTCAATTTAAATTCATTTATTCCTGCAACTTTCGCAAGTTCGGGTAGCGATGGCGGGCTACTGGCATGCTGAATCAGGTATTCTCTAGCATAATAAATCCGATCCTGATCATAAACTGTCTTTAATTTTGATTTATCTACTTTCTTCGTCGCAATTTCAAATGCTTGTGCCTGCATGGCCAGTAGTTCCACACATTTAGATTGTAGAAATAGCAATTTCAATCCTCCGGAAAACCGGCAATTCATAATATCGTTAATGCAGTTGTGCATGGCAAAACTGATTGGTAGATGTTCTTCCGATAACTCTGCAGATTTATTGTTCATGATATTCTCTGCAAAGTTCTTCAGTAAAGTGCTGCTGTCGCTAGTTAAATCTACAAAGCGTTCTTTCTGAAAGTGAATTTCAAAAAACTTATACTTACCTGTTTTATCAAAGTTGGCTGTTCCATCAAAATCAGGAGTGTAAAGGATGTTATGATGATTTGATTTTATACTGATGCTGCGGTTTGTAAGGTGGTTATTCATGATGCCATTACCACTTATCGAAAAGTGTAATTCTACCAAATCAGGCTCATCCAACGATTTAATCTTTAACCGATTTTCTTTCATCACCATGTCACCATAAACAATTGATATCCCAGAAAATATAATCTGTACCATTTCGGCATCGCCGAATGGAAAACTTAACTTTTCGCGGGTTTCTCTAACTAAGGGTTGGTTGAATTCAATTTCATTGAAGAGAGACCCTACAACGTAATGGCGATCTGAACTATCATAAATGTTTAAGGCCATAAAAAATCCTTTTGATATAAATTTTTCTCCTTTTGCTGTAAAAGGAAACATTTTTTAGACCATTACTTTTGCTCAAAGTTACTAAACAAATTTAAACAATGCCAAAGTTACCATCATGGCTGGCTAATACAGTAGAGAAATTGATCAGCAATAAAATAGTTCAGGTTGAAGTTGTCGAAGCCAGAATGCTAAGCAGCAACATAAAATGCATAACCTTTAAAGGAGATTTTTATGAAACTGAATTTATTCCGGGGATGGAAATTCTTTTCAGGGTAAATGCCAACGAATACAGGCATTATACCGTCTCAAGATTTAACAGGGAAGATCAAACCTGTGAAGTGATTTTTTATTTAAACAGGCGTGGACCAGGCAATACCTTTGCTGAAAATATTAAGCCTGGCGATCAGTTAAAACTAATTATCGATAAAGCCAGGGTCAGGTATAATAATGGTTCAAGTCAGCATTTCTTTTTTGGTGATGAAACCAGCATCGGTTTATATGAATCGCTCGGAAAAAAAGCAGTTGAAATGGATGAAGAATATTTTGGGATACTGGAACTTGACGAAGAGAACTTCGAAGCCTTGAATTGCATCAAGCTTTTGATAGATGCTGTGCCAGTAGATAAAAGTATTCCTGCCGAAAGAGCCATTCAATGGATGGAAAACATGCATCCAAAATGTTGGGAAATGTGGCAGTATGCAACCTTTTATTTAACTGGCCGGGCAAAATCGGTTCAGCAGTTTAAAAAATACCTGAAACAAAGAGGCGTAGGTTTCAATCAGATTATTACCATGCCCTACTGGGAAATGGGTAAAATAGGTGGTGCTTAATTACCTCGGGAAAACAAAAGCAAAACCCAGCGCTAAAGTTTGGCTGGCCTGAACTTTAGCGTCCGTATCAGTATCATACAAAATTACACCTGTTAAACTGGTATTCATGAAGCGGTTAATCTTTGCTGTTAATGCAACATCTAATCTATGGTCGACGCGTTTTACGGCAATGTCTTCGTAAGGAATAAACATGGCATAACGTGCTTTTAAGTTGGTGTTTTTGAAAATGTCTTTATCAAAAGCACTTACTACCTGAAAGGCCAGTTCATTTCTAAAATGCTTGCCTTTATCAACCCCGAAAACATTCGCTTTGTTATCATAAACAGCAGTATCTAATACAAAAGTTTGGCGGGCGGTACCCGTACCAATTCTAGTTGAGAAATACTTATTTGGCTTGTACTCAAAACCGATTGATTCAGTTAAATATCCTGGCGACATAAATCTGGAGATTAACACTTGCTGTTCTTCACCATTTCCATCTCTAAAGTAACGATAACCACTATCAAACTGCGATTCAAAGTTAACAGATCCGAAAAAGAACCAGTTTTTTGATAACTGAAACGAAGCTTTGTTATCCCAGAAAATGCGGTCGTTGGTTTTCTTTTGCAGCTGATCTTTATTTTTGATTTTACCGTACTGCAAAATTACCTCACTCACATAACTATAACTATTCTTGTTGTATTCTGCTTTCCAGTTTAAAAGACCGCCTACGGCTACAGAATTCACGCCTCCACCTTTCCAGTTATCGCTAAATTGCGCCTGGTTTACATTGATGCCTATGGAGGTTTTGGTTTTCCAATAATTAACCTTTGCATTCACAATAAACGGAGGAATTTTTACCGGCTCGAAATTTAGAGGCCCCTGTCTGCTAGGTAGCGGACTACGCTTAAGCTTAATGTTCATGTCTTTAGTATTGATCGGGACGGTATCAATTACCTGTGCAAATAATTTTGTAGAGCAAATACTTAGAATAAGGATTAGGGCGGCTAAACAATTCTTCATGGGTTACAAAGAAAAACAAAAATTCTATAGATAAAAAGGTTTTAACAAAATGAATGTCTGATAGACAATTATGAAACGACTAAAAATGACGCGTTATTACCATTTAATCCAGCCATACCAGTTATTGTTTTTAAGATATCTTAGATCTGCCCCATGCCGGTAGGCTTCCTGTTCAAATATGATTTTTCGGTAAGCCAAATCATGCTTTTTATACATGATCAAATTAAACAGGTAATTGATTAAATAAAGCAGGTAAAAAGGTAAAATCAATAATTCCAGCTGTTGCCTTAAATGAATTTTCTCATGATTGATGATTTCCATATCGGATTTAAGCTTCTTCGACTTCAACAAAATGAAGGGAAAAATTGCCATTCCTTCGACGGGTAAATGCTTAATTATCAGGATTGGTGCTTTCACAACTTTTCGATTGTCAGTTTAGGCAGAGCAGGCAATTGCAAAGCCTTTGGGTTAAGCCGGTAGCTGCGATAAGCATTTTTGATAAATACATTGAAAGCATAGTCATCGGCATCAAGTACAAATTGATAAGTTGGACGATATTGTTGCATAAAGTCTTCCAATTCAGTATCCTTTATACCTAAAACCTGTTGAACCAAAGAAGCTTTAAAACGATAATCTATTAAATCTTCCCGATAGTCTTTTTCCAATATCTTCTGTAGATGGCGGGCATTTCTTCCTTGTCTGCTCAATAAATTATAAATCGCATCAATGCCCAAACCAACTCCGCCGGTGCCCAAATTCAAAAGGTCTTTACTGCTGCCCTTCATGGTTTGATAGCGGAATTCTTTTATCGATTTTTCGTATTGCTGCTGCGGGGTTAATCTCTTTTGTGCAATTACCACATCGCGGAGTCTGATTCCCAGAGATTTCAGCTGAAAGTAAACTGCAGTTTGGCCTTTGAAAATAATCGTATCTACACCGTATCCAGAAAGTGCAGCAACGAGTGTATCACCAGAAATGGCATAAGTGCTGAATTCACCTTTTGTGTTGTTATACAAACCATCTTTACTTCGCACATTATATATGTAAACTTTGGCTAATCGTTGCTTGGTTTCTTTATCAATAACAATACCCTGCACAGGTTTATTTTGTGCATGTAGCGCCATTGTGAAGCAAAAAAGAAAAGCAATGGTTACAAAAAGTTTCATGTGTTTACAAAACTACAAATATCTGCCAGGCAATGTTTAGTATTAACATTATTTAACCTTGAGCACCTGGCCAAGTTTAATTCCATCTGTAGTCATTTCGTTCAGCATTTTAAGTTCATCAACTGATAAATTGAAACGTTTGGCAATATTATAAAGGGTATCGCCTTTTATAACCGTGTAGGTTCCATCGGCAATAATTGGTTTTGCTCCTGGCGGCGGGGTATCAACGGGCGTAAATTTCTTTTTTTCCTGCGGTATATTTTGGTTAATTTCTGCAAAAACGCGATCTTCGCGAGCTATTTTCTGTTTCTCGCTTTCCGACTGATCGTATTGATAAAGCTGATATTTTTCGATCATGTTAATCAGCAGGTCAGGATATTTTGGATTGGTGGCGTAACCAGCAGTTTTTAAGCCTTGAGCCCAGCTTTTGTAATCGTTTTTATCCAGTTGGAATAAAAAACTATAACGCTTACGCTTCAAGAATTCCGAGTGATCTCTGAAAGATTCCCGTGCATCTTTATACACTCTGAAACAATCATTTTTTTGATCGTCATCACGAAAATAATTTTTTCCTTTCCAGTCCGAGGTACATTTAATACCGAAGTGATTATTTGCATATTTAGCCAAATCGCTATTTCCGCTACCTGATTCCAGAATACCCTGTGCCAAAGTAATACTCGCTGGAATACCATCCGAATTCATTTCCTCAATGGCGACTGCTTTAAACTCATCGATATAGCTTAAAGTGTTGTAGCTTTTATAACTATTGTTATTGGCTTTGTTAGCCGCTTTTTCAATTTGCTTGTTGTTTTTCGAAAACTTCCGTGAACTGCAAGAACTGGCCAAAACGATGAGGAGAAATAGAAATGATAAGCGAAAGGATGAATGCATTATATAATTATTGTTGATAATTGTTTAAGTAAAATTATGTTTAAGAGATAGCTTTTTTGAAACTTAAAACTTAATTCGTTGTCCTGGTTTTAGTCTGGCGGATTTAAGTCGATTCTTTTTCATCAGTGTTTTTACTGTTGTGCCTTTCTTTCTTGCAATGACACCGAGGTTGTCGCCGGCTTTTACAGTATAAAATCTTGATGTAGATCTTTTCTTGCGATGGTAAACAGGCGATTTATAAACAGGCGCTATATAATCTTCAGGGCGTTCATCGTATTGATAAAGATCGTATTTATCTACCATGGCAATAACCTGGCTAGCCCAGGTTCGGCTTCGGGCATAGCCAGATCTCTGTATTCCTCTAGCCCACCCTTTATAATCGTATCGATCGTATTTGCCAAATAGACCATTGAAAGGCGCTCGGGTTTCCATCAATTCTACAAAGTGATTATAAGATTCTTCGTCGCTTTCATAATCGCGGTAAGCAGAACGGATATCAGCATTATTGTTTGGCCCTTTAACGCCAAAATGGTTATTTAGATGCTGAGCAATCCGGCTGTTTCCAGCAGCAGATTCATGAATGGCAACCGCTAAAATAATGCTCGCCGGAATTTGATGATCACGCATTAACTCTTGCGCAACTTCCACATGTTCGGCAATATAATCTTCCGTGTCTTGTGCTTTGGCGGTAATTACACTTAAAAGTATAAGGCAAAAAGTAAATATATTTTTCATCAGTGTATAATTTGTTTTCATATTGATGAAGCTACCATGATTTTATTCATTTTGGTTTGGTTTGAAAAATCATGATGGTTTCATTTTTTTTCATTTGGTCGTCGTTGCCAGACCGCGAAGCAATCTGTCGAATGAGATTGCTTTGCGCCTGGTAATGACGAATTTTTATTTTTTCCGAATCACAAATAATCCGTCTCTAACAGGTAGTATTAGTTTTTCAACCCGTTCATCTTCAGTAATTTTATCATTAAAAATAGTAATATTCCGGGTGTCTTTATCTTGCTTCTCTTGCAGTACTTTTCCACTCCATAGCACATTATCAACAATGATAATTCCGCCGGGGCGAACGCGATCGAAAATCAAATCGTAATAGATGCCATTGTTTTTCTTATCCGCATCAATAAAAACGATGTCAAAAACTTCATCCAATTGATTTACAGTTTCAGTCGCATCTCCTATTATATATTTGATCTTGTCATTTAGCGGCGATTTGGCAAAATTGTTTCTGACCATATCTTCCAGTTCGGCATTAATATCCAGGGTGTAAATCACCCCATCGGGCATTAGTCCTTCTGCTAGGCAAAGGGTAGCATAACCCGTAAAAGTCCCTATTTCTAAAATTCTTTTTGGCGATACCATTTTGCTCAATATACTCAAAACCCGGCCTTGGTAGTGGCCAGAAAGCATTCTTGGCATTAAAACTTTAAGGTTGGTTTCGCGATCGATATGTTGAAGCAACTCACTTTCGGGTTCGCAATAATTAACAAGTAGTTGTTGTAAATCGTCGTTTATTAAGCTCATGTATTCGGTTATAAACGGTTTGTTTCCATAAAATATTGTAAAATAATGGTGGCGGCGATGGTATCCACCCGATCCTTATCCCTCCGATCCATCTTTTTTAAGCCACTTTGCATAATGGCCTGCTGTGCCATTTTGGAGGTAAAACGCTCATCAACCCAATGCTGGGGTACTGTTGGGAAAGATTTTTTAAGTAGCGTGGAAAAACCTTTAACATGTGGTTTTGATTCAGAATCTGATCCATCCATTTGCTTTGGATCGCCTAAAACAAATGCCTCGACTTGCTCCGCTAACATATACCTTTTGATATAGTCGATAATGTCTTTGGGATGGATAGTATCCAAGCCAGTCGCAATAATCTGCAAGGGATCGGTTACGGCAATGCCGATACGTTTAGTTCCATAATCAAAAGCGAGAATTCTTGCCATATAGTGTTTTGCCTGTGGCGCAATGCTTTGACCATTGCGAAAATTAAAAGCCCCAAAGGTAAGGTTTTTTGGTAAATGGGTTTTTGGAAGGAAAAGCGACTTCACTTGCTTTCCAGAGCCTAATGCAGCGTCATCCCGAAATTGGTCCAATTGGGAGAAAGCCCAAAGAGGGACCGAACGGATCAAAAGCATTACCGGAGCTTGATTTTCTAATTATTAAAATGTCGTTTTAATTTAAAAAATACAGTTCCGGAAAGAAGATCAGAATAACAAAGCTTCAATTCTCATATCTATTTCTTATTTTGCACCAAATGCAGTTTAAAGAAATCATCGGACAAGAGAAAATAAAGCAACAATTGGTGCAAACGGTTAAGGAAAACCGGGTGAGCCATGCCCAGCTTTTTTTATCGCCGGTTGGTTCTGGTGCGGTGGCATTGGCAATTGCTTATGCGCAATACATTAACTGTCAAAATAAAATGGAAAATGATAGCTGCGGAGAATGTTCAAGCTGTAGAAAGTATGAGCGGCTCATTCATCCCGACTTACATTTTTCTTATCCATTTTTTGCATCTGCCAGTACAAAAACTGCCGTAGATGTGCTGGAAGAATGGCGCAGTATGGTGATGCATGATCCGTATTTTGATATGGATATCTGGCGATCGAAACTCGATGCAGCCAACAAACAAGCAAATATTCCGATAGCCGAATGCCACGATATTATAAAAAAATTAAGCTATAAAGCTTTTGAAGCTGAAACGAAGGTTTTGATTATGTGGCTGCCTGAGTATTTGGATAAAGCTGGAAATGCATTGTTAAAACTCATTGAAGAACCACCTGCAAATACACTGTTTATTTTGATTGCACAAAGTCAGGATCAAATTTTAACTACTATATTGTCGAGAACGCAAATTGTTAAAATACCAAAACTTACCGGAACAGAGGTTACGGATTATTTGCTGAATTCAGGCAGCTTAACCGAGCATCAGGCGATAGATTACGCATTTCTGGCGGATGGAAATTTGATAGAGGCTAAGGCACTTGCCGCCGATACGCAAAGTGACAGCTCTGGTACCTTTACCAGTTGGCTTAGAAATGGTTTTAGCAACAAAGTGCCCGAATTGATAGATTTTACCGATGAGGCGGCAAAGTGGGGAAGGGAAAATCAAAAGAATTTTTTAAAGTACGGTGTAAATTATTTACGCGAATGTTGCTTAATTTTAAGTGGAGCAGAAGACCTGGTTAAACTGCCTCCGTTAACGCTTGAAACCGCAAAAAAGCTCAGCGCACATGTACTTACTTTACCAATGGCCGAAGCAATAATTGCTGAGTTGGAGAAAGCACATTACCATATCGAAAGAAATGCAAATCCTAAAATTCTGTTTTTAGATGTATCTTTACAGTTGGTAAAAATTATAAAGTTTAAAACGCTCCCTCAGGGGACTCAATATATATACAATTAGATTATGGGATGTGGAAGTTGTTCAACAGGTGGTGGTTGCACCCCTAATGGATGCAAAAGTAATGGCTCATGTGGCACCGGTGGATGCCAAACAATGGAAGTTCACGATTGGCTATCCAACCTGGATATGCCCTCAAGTTATAAACCTTTTCAGGTTACAGAAATAAAATTCAAAGGTTCAAGAAAAGAATTTTTCCTTAATACGGATAATATTTATTTGGAAATTGGCGAACTGGTTGCTGTTGAAGGACCAACCGGAGGTTTTGATGTTGGCCATGTATCATTAACAGGCGAATTGGTTCGCGTACAAATGAAACGACGCAAAACTTCTTTAGATCAGGTAGTCAAAAAAATCTATCGCAAAGCTACCGAAGCGGATGTAGAAAAATGGAACGCCGCCAAAGAGATGGAATGGGAAACCATGCACAAAGCCCGTAAACTGGCTTTGGATCTTCGTTTGCAAATGAAGATTAGCGATGTGGATTACCAGGCTGATAAAACAAAGGCAACTTTCTTTTACACGGCTGATGGTCGTGTCGATTTTCGCGAGCTGATTAAAAAAATGGCTGAAAGTTTCCGGATCCGTATTGAAATGCGCCAAATAGGAATGCGCCAGGAAGCTGGTCGTTTAGGTGGAATTGGTTCATGTGGACGCGAATTGTGCTGCTCTACCTGGTTAACCAATTTTAAAACGGTTTCTACTGCTGCTGCCCGTTATCAAAACCTTTCTTTAAATACGTTGAAGCTTGCCGGTCAGTGCGGAAAGTTGAAATGTTGTTTAAATTATGAGCTGGATACCTATTTAGATGCGCTGAAGGATATTCCTGACCGCATTGAGAATTTAGATACTGAAGCGGGTTATGCCCGTCACCAGAAAACCGATATTTTTAAGAAAATAATGTGGTTTAGTTATCAGGGTGATGAAAACTGGATTCCGGTTAAGGCCGCTCGGGTTAAGGAAATCATGGTGATGAACAAGGCTGGTAAAAAAGCGCCAAACCTTAAAGAAGAAGCTGTTCAGATTGCTGCTCCGGTAGTGGTTGAAAAATCATTCGATTACGAAAACGTGGTGGGCCAGGATAGTTTAACCCGTTTGGATGAACGTTCGAGAGGGAAAAATAATCAAAACAGGAATTCTAAAAATCGCAATAATAAAAACGATAACAGAAGAGAGCGTGTTTCGGTTGGCGAAAAAAGTAGTGAGCCTGGTAACAGGTCGCAGCAGAATGCTCAGAAGCCTCAACAAGGTGCTAAGCCTCAAAATGCTGGTGCAAAACCTCAGCATATCAATCAAAGAAACCAACCGCAAGCGGTGCCAAAACCTGCTCATGTTAACGGACCAAAACCGCAAAATGCCGGACCGAAACCTCAGCAGCAGAAACCCATAGTTAAGGCAGAAGGAACTCAAAATATTGAAGGTGCGAAGCCTGAGCAAAGTAAAAACAAGAACAGAAATAACCGTAGAAAAAATAATAACCGCCGAAACAATACAAATGGCTCCGAGAATAAACCAGCTTCTGAATAAACCAGCGTTTTTATGGAGCTTTCTGTTGGTTGCATCGTTTTTTACAGGATGTACCTCGAGTGTTATTGATAGCAATGTGGAAATTCCCGACCGAAAATGGTCTTATCGCAA
The DNA here is from genome assembly GCF_026239735.1 of Pedobacter sp. MC2016-05. Taxonomy (GTDB): domain Bacteria; phylum Bacteroidota; class Bacteroidia; order Sphingobacteriales; family Sphingobacteriaceae; genus Pedobacter. The sequence goes on along the minus strand of NZ_JAPIVT010000001.1, from coordinate 142,469 downwards.
TCATATTAAAACTGCATTTGAAATAAAAGATAATACAAAAGCTTACCATGTTTATTTTAAGTTAAGGCACACCGCTGAATACAAATATTCAAATATTTTTATTCTGGCTCATTTTAAAGATGGAAAAGCGATGGTCAATCAACGGTTCGAATTTCAATTGGCTAAAAAAGATGGAGAATGGTTAGGTAGTGGGTCAGGAAATTTATTCAGTTATACCTTGCCGTTATTAGAAAATCATCGTTTCCCGAGAAAAGGAAAATTTGAGATCGAAATTGAGCAAAATATGCGTGATAATCCTTTAGTCGAAGTTAGTGACGTTGGTATTTTAGTGGAGGAGGTTGAATAGCATCCAGTGCTTGCTGCCTGATTTTTGAATATGAAAAGTAAACCATAAGCATTGTACAGAAATGTGTGGCGCTTTTTTTTCGCAACATCCCAAACATATCTTTGAATTCCGTTGTAAATTCTACATTCGTTTTTTACCCCACTTTGTTTTCTCTGCGTATTTTGCAGTAATTACTTTTCGTTCAGATGCTTACAAATATTCCAATAAACTTTCGAGCTTCATTCCCCGTGATCCTTTGAGTAAAATCAGATTAGTTTCTATTTTGTTTTCTCCTAAATACGTTGCTGCTAAGGCAGGCGTTTCAAAAAATATACCCTCAAAGCTATCTTTAAAAGCATAAAAATGGCTTCCTATAAAAATAATCTTGTTCAAACCGCTTTGAATAGCTTGTTTCGCGACTAATTCGTGTTGCATAGCCGATTCTGGCCCAAGCTCAAACATATCACCTAAAATGGCAGTTTTTTTATCGGCAGATAATACAGAAATGTTATGTAAAGCCGCCATCATACTGCTTGGATTAGCATTGTAAAAATCACAAATAACGGTATTGCTATCAGTTTTTGTTAACTGAGAGCGATTATTTTTTGGTTGATAGTTAGCAAGCCCACTATTAATATCTTCTGGACTCATGTCAAAAAAATCGCCAATGCAAATTGCAGCCAGAACATTTTCAAAATTATAACTGCCTGTCAAATTGGTTTTTACTGCCGTTGAAACCTCGTGATTTGTCCATTCAACCTCAATAAATGGATCACTGCTTTTTAACATTCCTTTTATGGTATTGCCATTTTCTGTGCCGTAATAAATAAGTTTACTTAGCCCGGCTTGAGCACTCATTTCCAATAAATAAGCATTATCTCTATTAATAAAAGTATAGCCATTGGTTTCTTTAAGATAAGCATAAAGTTCTGCTTTGCCTTTCTTTACGCCTTCAAAACCGCCAAACCCATCTAAATGCGCCATGCCTACGTTAGTAATAATGCCGTGAGTAGGTAGGGCAATAGTACAAAGCAACTCTATTTCTTTCTGATGGTTTGCACCCATTTCTATCACCGCAATTTCAACTTCGTTAGCAATGGCTAAGATGGAAAGTGGAACGCCAATGTGGTTATTTAGATTGCCAGATGTTGCAAAAGTTTTATATCGCTCTGCTAAAACAGCATTAACCAATTCTTTACTCGTTGTTTTTCCGTTGCTCCCTGTTAAACCAATCACTGGGATATTTAATTGTTTGCGGTGGTGCCGAGCTAAATCCTGCAAGGTGAGAAGAACATCATCAACCAATAAACATTTTTTATTTATAGCATACTCTTGCTCATCTACCACAGCAAAAGATGCACCTTTCTCAATAGCTTGTGCTGCAAAACCATTCGCGTTAAAATTATCGCCTTTCAAGGCAAAAAAGATACAGCCCTCAGAAATATTTCTGGTATCAGTTGAGATAAGGGGATTGTTAAGGAAGTGCTGGTATAACTCGGCTGTGGTAATCATCTTTATCGGTAATAATTATGCTGTAAAATTAAGGTTTAGCATTAACAAAAAGCAAAATTAGTACATTAGATAAAATTTAATTGTTTTATGAAAAAAAGCATAACGTTCTGTCTGATTTTTATAGGTTCTGTTTTGGTTTTAAATGCCCAAATTAAATCGCCTGATGAGTTTTTAGGTTATGAACTTGGTGCACATTTTACGCCACATTATAAAGTAGCCGATTACTTTAAACAAATTGCTGTTGCTTCTCCAAAAAACGTTAAATTAATTGAATACGGAAAAACAAATGAAGGTAGACCGCTATTGGTTGCCGTAATATCGGCGACTGAAAACATTGCCCGATTAGAACAAATTAGAACAAATAACTTAAAGCTATCTACTGGCGCAGATAATACAGTTGATATAAAAGCCCAACCTGCCATCGTTTGGTTGAGCTACAATGTGCACGGAAACGAAGCAAATTCTACTGAAACTGCCATGAAACTGCTTTATACGCTTTCTTCGGGCAAAAACGTGGAGGCCAATAATTGGTTAAAAAATACAGTAGTAGTTATAGATCCGTGTTTAAATCCTGATGGAAGAGACCGTTATGTAAATTACTTTAATAGTGTGGTGGGCAAAACACCAAATTCTGATCCCGCTTCCCGGGAGCACATTGAACCATGGCCAGGTGGAAGGCCAAATCATTATTACTTTGATTTAAACCGAGATTGGGCTTGGCAAACCCAATTGGAAAGTAAACAGCGTTTAGCGCTTTATAATGATTGGATGCCTCAGGTTCATGTGGATTTTCATGAACAAAGCTATAATGAGCCCTATTATTTTGCGCCAGCGGCCGAACCCGTTCATCAGGATATTACCCCTTGGCAAAGAAGCTTTCAAGTGGTTGTAGGGAAAAATAATGCTAAGTATTTCGATGCTGCAGGTTGGCAGTATTTTACCAAAGAACGGTTCGACTTACTCTACCCCTCTTATGGCGATACTTACCCCTTGTATAACGGCTCAATCGGTATGACTTATGAGCAAGGAGGAATCAGGGCAGGTTTATCTGTGGTTACAAACGATGGTGATACACTTACGTTGAAAGACAGAATTGCCCATCATTTCGCTACCGGCATGTCAACGGTCGAAGTATCTTCGCAAAATCAGACTAAGTTAATGGAGGAATATAAAAAATACTTCCGGCAAGAATTGATAGCAGCTCCGGGAGCTTACAAAACCTATATCATTAAGGCAAGTAATATTTCCAGATTGAAAAAACTGGCGGAACTGCTGAGCAAAAATAAAATTCAGTTTGCTTATGGCGCTGAGAAAACGGGTAGAGGGTATGACTACGATACACAAAAAGAGGAGAATTTCTCGACTGAGCGAAATGATTTGATTGTAAATATTCAACAACCCCGAGCGGTATTGGCCAATGTTTTGCTGGAGCCCCAAACTTTTGTTACCGACTCAAACACCTATGATATAACAGCTTGGGCGCTGCCTTATGTATATGGTTTGAAAGCTTATGCCAGTAAAGAAAGTTTTAAAGGGAAATACGCTGATCTATCTGTTGCCGACCCAACTTCTAACGACATTGACAGACCCCTGGCTTGGTTATTTTCCTGGGGATCAGCTGAAGATGCTGGTGTTTTAATTAGTTTACAGAAAGAAAATATAAAAGTGAGGCAGTCAGATCAAGCCTTTACTGTCGCTGGCAGAGATTACCCTGCCGGAACATTAATTGTTTTAAGAACTGAAAACGAAAAGGTAGTTAAGGGGTTAAAAGATAAGGTTGTAGCGGTGGCGAAGAAATTTGATAAACCTGTACGAGGCATAACCAGTGGTTTTGTAGAAAAGGGGAAAGACTTTGGTTCGAATGTTTATCCTATTTTAAAACAGCCTAAAATTGCAATCGCATCGGGAAATGAGGTTTCTTCTCTAGCTTTTGGCGAGACATGGTTTTATTTGGAGCACGATTTAAATCTATCACCAAGTATTATTAATGCAAAAGATATCAATAATTTGGATATCAATAAGGTCAATACCTTAATTCTTCCTGATGGAAGTTATGGTTCTTTTATAGGTGACGGCTTAACCGCCTGGTTAAATAAAGGAGGAAAATTGATTTTAATGGAGGATGCAATAGAGAGCGTTCTGGAGAAAAAAGGTTTTGATATTAAAAAGAAGGAAGCAGTAGTTAAAAAGGATGAAAAACCGGAACCAAGCAAACTTCTGTTTAAAAATAAAGATAAAGATGATTTCGAATTTGCCATTCCAGGAGCAATCTATAAAGTAAATTTAGATGCATCTCACCCCTTCTCCTACGGTTTGGGTAAATTTTACTATACTTTAAAAACGGATCGCAAAATTTATGAACCTTTTACGAAGGGTTGGAACGTTGGTCAGGTAAATGATAAAAGTTTAATGGCTGGTGTAGTCGGTAAAAAAGTAAGAGAAGAGCTGAAATCTGGATTATTAATTGGTGTTCAGGATTTTGGTAAAGGCCAGGTAGTTTATCTGGCAAATGATCCTCTTTTTAGAAACTTTTGGGAAGGTGGCAAGACACTTTTCGGGAATATTCTATTTTGTAGTTATTAATGCTACACAAAACCAACATTATGTGAGCGCTATGTTAATCTGATATAGCTTTTTGTTGGATTTATTAACATTTAAAAGGTGGTTTTGTCATATTTTAAGCGGAATGTTAAAAATTGTTAAAATAAATTTGGTGGTGTAGCCAACTAACTATATTTTAGCACATTATTATTAATCATTAACTAACCTATTTTCAAATTATGAAAAAACTTCTACAAAGTTTGTTCATTCTTATGTTCGTTGCGTTCGGCGCAATGGCACAAGAAAGAACAATTACTGGTACAGTTACTTCTGCGGACGACAAATTACCTATTCCGGGAGTAAGTGTAAGAGTAAAAGGTACCACAACTGGTACAGTTACAGATGCAAATGGTAAATATTCCGTAAGAGTTGCGTCAGGATCTACACTTGAATTTTCTTACATCGGTTACACAGCACAAAGTAAAAGTGTTGGTACCTCAACAAGCTTAAATGTAGTCTTGCAATCTGATTCTAAGGCCCTAACTGAGGTTGTTGTAACAGCATTAGGTATTTCTAGACAAAAGAAAGACCTTGGATATGCAGCTACAACAGTTACAAGTAAAGAGATTACACAAGCAAAAGCTGTAAACGCTGTTAATGGTTTACAAGGGAAAGTTTCTGGTATGAACATTACTACCACTAACAGTGGTGTATTTGAGAACGTAAAGATTAACCTTCGTGGTATTCGCTCTTTGACGGGAAATAATAATCCACTTTTGTTATTAGACGGTGTTCAGTCAGATATTAATTATCTTTCTTCTATTAACCCTAATGATATCGAGTCGGTTAACGTGCTTAAAGGCTCTGCAGGTGCTGCACTTTACGGTCCTGATGCAAGAAATGGTGTTATCGTAGTAACTACTAAAAAAGGATCGAGAGACGATAAGCCAGTGATTACGTTGAGTAACTCCACTCAATTTACAAACATTTCATTTTTTCCTAAATTTCAAGAGAAATTTGGTCTTGGTGGAAGTGGAGAGTACATTCCATACGAAAACTGGTCATGGGGACCAGCATTTGATGGTTCAACTGTAGAACTAGGTCATGAGTTACCTGACGGGACTATACAGACAACCGAATATAGCCCAAATAATGAACGTAAAGAATTTTTTAACACTGGTGTAACGATGCAAAATGACGTTTCATTCGCAGCAAAAGATTTTTACTTAAGTTTTCAGGATGCAAATATTAAAGGTATAGTGCCTGATGACAAAAACAGAAGAACTGGAATTAGACTAAATGTTGCTAAAGAATACGGCAAATTTAAAGTTGGTTTCAATACAAATTATAGTCAACAAAACTATAATGTTTTTGACGATGCAGCAATGTCGAGTTACAATGCGGCAAACAACGTAGGTTTAAATGGTGGGTTAATGAATTTAATTTTTAATACACCTGCTTATGTACCACTAACATCATATAAAGATTTTAATGGCAACAAATTTGCTACCTACAACAACTATTTTACAGATTATGGCTTAAACCCTTATTTTGCACTTGATAACTGGCGCAAAGAAGGTAAGAGAGAAGATTTGATCAGTAATTTAGAATTAAACTTCAAAGCTACAGACTGGTTAAATTTAACTTATCGTGCTGCAATCACAACACAATCAATTAACGAGAGAAGAAGCTCAAAAGGTGAAATTCCTGATGCATTTGGTTTATCAAGATCATTTAAATTGATTCCAGGTGCTATTGAAGAAAGAGCGTTTAAAAATACGCGATTGTCTTCAGAGGCTTTCGCCGCAGTTAACAAGCAACTAGGTAGCGACTTTAAATTAACGGCTATTGTTGGTACCTACTTACGTCAAGATGAAGCGAGAGATAATAGATTAGGAGCAACCAGTTTAGTGGTTCCTGAATTATTTAACGTTGGAAACCGTGTTGGCCAACTAACAGGTTCTTCTCCTTATCAAAAATCAAGATTATTAGGTATTTATGGTAGTGCTGGTTTAAACTACAAAGGATGGGCTAACATCGAGGTTACAGGACGTAATGATCAGACATCAGTTTTAGGTCTTCAGAATAATTCATTCTTCTATCCTGGTGTAAGTGGTGCTGTAGTGTTAAGTGATGCTATCGAAGCATTAAAAAATAACAAAGTACTTTCGTATTTGAAATTGAGAGGTGCTTGGAACAAAACAGGTAATGCTGATATTTCACCATATTTATTAGCTGCTACTTTTTCACAACCAACAGGATTTCCTATCGGAACACTTCCAGGTTACACTGCCAACAATACAACTTATGACGCTAATTTAAAACCTGAATTCATTGAAAGTTTTGAAGCTGGTTTAGAGGCAGGTTTCTTAAATGGAAGACTTAGTTTAGAAGGAACATACTTCAACCAGAAAATGACTGATCAGATTATTCCGATTAACGTGTCAGCTTCATCAGGTTACACTAGCGCATTCGTAAATGCGGCAGCATTTGATAATAAGGGATTTGAATTAGATTTGAAATTAACTCCTCTTGTTGATTTAGGAGAAGTTAGAGTAAATTTGAGAGCAAATGCAACCTATAATACAACTAACATTACTCAGATTTATGCTGGTTTACCAGAAGTGTTAATTGGTGGTTATACCAATTCTGCTAACTATGCTGTCAATGGATATCCAGCTTTCGTTATTAAAGCTACTGATTATGTTAGAGACCCTGATGGAAGAGTAGTTGTAAGTCCTACTACAGGCTTACCAACACAAGATCCAACAACAAAAATCTTTGGTCAAACAATGCCAAAATGGATTTTAGGTTTGAATCCTTCAGTAAGTTGGAAAGGATTGAATGTATCTGCTTTATTTGAATACAAAACAGGTCATTATGCTTACCATGATATTGGTCAGGCTATGGCTTGGACTGGTGTAGGTTATGAAACTGCTAGCAATAATCGCTCGCCTTTTGTTTTCCCTAATTCATCTATTAGAAATACGGACGGAAGTTATTCCCCTAACACCAATGTTGCCATCAATAGCAACGAAAACTTCTATACTGGTGTTTACAGAAACGTAGGTACTAACTTTTTAACAAGTGCAGCATCATGGAGACTTAGAGAGGTATCTATTGGTTATGATATTCCAGTGAAAATCTTAGGTAACCAAAATGTTATCAAAGGATTGTCAGTAGCTTTAACTGGAAGAAACTTAGCATTGTGGCTACCTAAAACAAATATCTACACTGACCCAGATTTTACGTACACAGATACAAATACTTCATTTGGTGCTGGAAGTTCTGGTACAGCTACAAGTAATCGTAATGGTATTAGTGATTCAAGTATTAACCCTCCAACACGTACTTTTGGTGGTAACATCACTATAACTTTTTAATACAAGGAAATAAAGAGATAAGAAAATGAAAAAGATTATATACGCCTTTACGCTGTTATTCCTAGTGATGACAGGTTGTAAAAAAAGTTTCTTTGATATCAATCAAAATCCCAATTCACCAACTGAAGGTTCAATTACAGCACAATTGTTGCTTCCTTCAGCGCTTACCCGTACTGCAGCAAAGATGGCAACATCCTATAATTACGCTGCAATGTGGATGGGCTATTGGACTCGTTCGGGTACTTATGGCCCAAGTGTGGAGCAAGAATCTTATGCAATCACCACTACATTCGGTGCTGGTCAATGGACGGCCACGAACACTGGATGGTATGACATTTTATTTGATGCCAGCCTGATGGAGAAAAAAGGTTTAGCTTCAGGGGAGACTTTTTATGTGGGAGCTTCTAAAGTGATTAAGTCGATCGGCTTTATGTATTTGGTGGATCAGTTTGGAAATGTACCATATTCTAAAGCCTTCGATTTCCAGAATAACATTCTTCCTGCTTATGATAAGGGTGAAGATATTTATGCAGACCTTTTAGTTAAATTGGATGAGGCAGCTAAAACATTCGCATCTGCAAATGTTACTGCAGAAATGAGAGCAGCAGACGTTCTATTTAAAGGGGATTTAACTAAATGGAGAAAGTTGGTTAATACTCAAAGACTGAAATTATTAATCCACCAATCTGAGTACTTAAGTGCAGCCGCAGTAAGTGCTGAAATTGCTAAAATTAATGCTGATGGTAGTGGTTTTATTGCAAGCGGAGGTACTGCAAGCGTAAATCCTGGTTATGCTATTATTAGGGATCAACAAAACCCGTTTTGGGGGGCTTATAAATTAACTGAGCTTGGTGCTGTAGTTGACGATTATAACCGTGCTAACAATTACATCTTAGGTAAATTTAGAAATAACGCTGATATTCGTTATCAATATGTATTTAGCAGAGCAGCTACACCTTTAAATGGTAATATTTATTATGGTTATAATTATGGTGAGACGATACCGAATAGCGATCCAAAAGCGATCAATTCTTCTGATGTTGCCGGTCCAGGTTTAGCCAAAAGCGCAACTCAAGATCAATGGTTGTTTACATCTGTAGAAAGCCTTTTCTTACAGGCAGAGGCTATCCAAAGAGGATGGATTCCAGGAACTCCTGAAACTGCTTATAGAGCTGCCGTTCAAGAATCGTTCGTTTGGCTTGGTGTTACTAATGCAGTTGCTACAGCGACAACTTACCTAGATCAGAATGCCAATCCATTAGTTTCATGGTCTCTGGCTACTGATAAAGTACGTCTTATAGATATGCAGAAATATATGGCTTTGATCGGGATAAATAATTTTGAGGCTTATGTTGATTATAGAAGACTTGGCGTACCTAGTGATCTTCCTTTATCGTTGTCTCCAAGTAGAGGTGGAAATGTTATACCAACTCGTTTGTTGTATCCTCAATCGGAGTATAATACAAACGCTGCAAACGTTGCCGCACAAGGTGTTATCAACGCTCAAACTTCAAAGATATTCTGGGATAAATAATAAGAAAGCAAAAATGAAAAAACACTCAATTATACTTTCCCTTGTAGTCTTAACAATGGGACTTTCATCTTGTTTAAAAGATGATCTAGTAAGTGATCAAAAATATGGTATGATCAACGTGGGGACAACTGGCGCATATGATGGTATCTATACTATAGGAGCTGGCAGTTCTGTTCAAAGATATTCTGCTCCTAATGTACCAACAGTGGGCGATGCTTTAAATGGTAGTCTTGAAGGTAAACCAAATTTAACCTTATCTGCAATTGATGCAAATACAGTTCAGATTGCAACATTAACTTGGGCGACTGGTGCGGCTCTTGCAGGAATTGATCGTCTTCAAGCTGTTATAGATCCAGCAACAAATCTTGTTACAATGAAATCCCTTACAAATTTGACTTTGAAAAATGTTTCTGGCAAAGTTAATAAGTACGACCCAGCGACTAAAACATTTACCTTAAATTTCGATTGGAATCAAACTACTGCACCTAGGGCGGTTTCTCTTGTTATCAGATATAAATCTGATAGATAATAGCTCGTTATAAATCACTTAATAAGTAAAGACCAATCTTTATTTAAGATGATATGCCCCCAATAGGTTAAAAGCCGATGGGGGCATTTTTATTTAGATACTTTAGGAAACAAGCTTATAATTGCTAATATACAACGGCGGAAACACAGGTGTTTGCGCCGTTATCATTTATAAATACTTAGGGGTACTGAATGCTAAAAGGAAGATACTAACAAATTGACAGCTTGTTATTGTGTGATTAGCCTTTCCAGTTTTGAAATTTATTAGCATTATAAAGTTTACTTAGCTTTAAATCTTTTTTTTATGGTGCTTATTCTCCATTTTGATACTATCACAAGCTATTATAGTAATCAATTAGCTTAGTTATGTCCTCATCTGTTTTCATCTTCAGATGATTTTTCTCTATAAATTCGTCTAGCATTTTGTGCTTAGAGTTTTCAAGTATAGCATAAATCTGTTTTTTATCTTTTTTTGCACTAATGAGCTTATCGTTGGCGAAGAAAAAATAACTATTAATCTGCTGTTTTTGCATAACGCTATATATCGCACCTGAAGCTCTTTCATCTACAGTTCTGACTTTAATGCTTTTCAAAAAAGTTATCTTTCCATTGGATAACACTTCATAGAAAGTGGATGTGTTGTTTCCCTCAAGAGCAGGGTAGCCACTTCGAAAATTTCGAATTACATTTTCTTTGCCTTCTGAAGCAATATTTAATGAAAATTCACTTACAGGAGTTTTGAACATCTGCGGAGTTCCGCTATCAGATTTAAAAATTGGTCTATTATTAACAATGTCATAAATAAGGAATATATTCCTGTATATAGAACCATTACTCAATCGAACCGCCCCCTTATTCCAACTTTGAATTAAATAGTCGGTATTGTTTTTTGCCGCAGTATTCTTGCCAGAATAATTAACATCATTATTTGCAAGGATAACATCGACGCCAATCTGCGCAACTGCATTTCCTATTGCTAAAGAAAAAAATACTATATGTAAAAGATATGACTTCATAATATTTATCGTGGGCTTATAAATTCTTTAATGATTCTAATCAAGATAAACATTTTATGTAGGTAATACAAATTGTTTCAGCTAGGTGTAATAGCAATGATTAATATGAAAACGGCCTAGGGCGTTCAATAGATATTATGCAGCGCGTAGTATTCCTGATATAACGGCTTGATAAGATTAGATCATAAAAATTAAAAACATTATTAAACCGCTAATTATAAATTAATATCTATTTATTACGACTTAAACGGTAAAACTAAGGTTTAAATGCACGATTTTTCAGTTTATATTCATTGTCTGTAGCAACTGAGATTCTTCTTAACAAAATATATCTAATGCTAAATTAATCTAATTGTATCTTTTTTAGTGTTTGAGTTTGTGAAATTGTCTTTTTTTTGGTTAATAATAATAAAATTTGCCGATTTAATTAACGTTCAGGCAATATATTTTATGTTTTGTATTCTTTTTAGGAAAATAATGTGATTCTTTTTATTATGTAAAATTTGCATTACGGATAACCAAACTTTATCTTAGACAAATATTATTAACTAAACTAAAAACTTTTATGAAAAAACTTTTACAAAGTTTGTTCATATTGCTGTTTATTGCGGGGACTGCAATAGCGCAAGAAAGAACAATCACTGGTACAGTTACGGGTAAGGAGGATGGGTTACCATTACCTGGCGTAAGTGTAAAAATCAAAGGTGCATCTGGTGGAACCACAACAGGTGCAAATGGTAAGTATACCCTTCGTGTAACTGGCAATGCTACAGCATTAGAGTTTACTTATATTGGCTATTCAGCTCAAACGAGAGCTATTGGCGCTGGAAATTCAATTGATGTGATGTTGGTAAGTGATGCTAAAACCTTAACAGATGTAGTTGTTACGGGTTATGGTACGATTCAACGAAAAAGCTTTACTGGTGCTTCATCAACTGTAAATGCAGCCCAAATAGCAAATAAACCTGTTCAAAGTTTTGGACAGGGATTGGTAGGACAAGCGACAGGAGTTAGCATTGTTCAGCCAAACGGTTTACTAAACAACCCGCCAGTGATACGTGTTAGGGGATTAAGTTCCTTATCTCTATCTTCATTTCCTTTGGTGGTTGTAGATGGTATCCCCATTTCAACTTCCAATACTTCACAGAACTCGGCGGCAAACAACCCATTAGGAGACATTAATCCAGAAGATATTGAAACTATCGATATTTTAAAAGATGCAGCTTCAACCGCAATTTATGGTTCTAGAGGTGCAGCCGGTGTACTAATTATCACTACAAAAAAGGGAAAACAAGGACAAACCAAATTCTCTTATGATGCTTGGGCAGGTGTTAGTAATGCAGTTAGACTTCCTGAAGTAATGGACGCAGGCCAGTATATCGCATATAAAAATCAAGCTGTAAAAAATTTGAAGGCAGTTAATCCAACTGCTACAGTTGTAACTGATGCCAATGGAAACAGCTTTTTCCCGAATCTACGTGCTGATGGTTCTGAGGTTAATACAAATTGGAATGATGTAATATACCGTTCAGCTGTAACTCAAAATCATAATGTTAGCTTAAGTAGCGCAACTGAAAAGACTTCATATTTTATCTCTGGTGGTCTATCTGATCAACAGGGATTTTTAAGAGGTAATAATTTCAAAAGATACACAGGTCGTGCTAATGTTATTCATCAAGCAACTAGTTTCTTAAAATTGAACATGAACTTGGCTTACACTAATACTTACAACCAAAGCCCTAATAGCGGTTCTGCCGCAGGAGGTGCATTCGCAAGTTCTGGTTTAGGAAGGTTAGCTTTTGCGCTTTCCCCAAATTTAAGACCTTTCAATGATGACGGTTCTTATAGCCTTAGCAACAATGGCACAGTTGGCAATGGCCCTAACTTAGTACCTACAAGCTGGTCTAATCCACAAGTTCTAATTGAAAGGGATAGAAATACTTCAGAAACAACAAGAATTATAGCTAATTTAGGTGCTGAAATTAAACTTACAAAAGATTTATCAGTAAAATCATCTTTTTCATGGGATAGAGGGAATACTGAAAATTACAGATTTTGGAATCCACTAAGTGGTGATGGATTTAGCACTACTGGTAGTGCATACAATAATAATAATCGTAGAAATAATAAAAACTTTATAAATACCATCAATTATAATAAAACCTTCGGGGGCTTACATAATTTGTCATTAATTGCTGGTAACGAAGCACAAAGTACTACATCTGACGATTGGGGCGCTCAAAGGACAACATTGTCAGATCCGTTTTACACACAATTTCAAGGTCAATTTACCAACAACACCGCTGCAGGAAATGGGTTAAATGCAACTGCATTAGAATCTTATCTAGCTATTGCTAACTATAATTTCGATAACAAATATTTTATTAATGGTAACTTCAGAAGGGATGGGAATTCTGGACTTTCACCAGAAAAAAGATGGGGTAATTTTGGGGGTGGATCTTTAGCTTGGGATGTTTCTAAAGAGGCTTTTTTCGCTAACTCTTCTTTAGCAAAAATAATTAGCAATTTACGTATCAGAGGAAGTTATGGCGTTGTGGGTAATGCCGCAGTTGGTGCTTATAACTTTTTTTCAACATATGATCCAACATTATACGGAGAAACAGGAACGGGTTTTCTATTCAATAGAGCTGGAAATGCAGATCTAGGCTGGGAGACTAGTAAACAAACAGATGTTGGTATTAACATTGCGTTTTTAAATAATAGGTTCTCATTAGAGGTAGATTATTTCAACAAAAATATTGATGGCTTAATTTTAAATGTTCCCCAGGCTCCATCAAAAGGTATTCCTGGAGGTTTCATTCGCTCAAATGTTGGTAGCATGTACAATAGAGGTTTTGAGTTTGCCTTAAATGCTGCTATATTCCGTGAAGGGAACTTTAAATGGAACTCGACCTTGAATTTTACAACTATCAAAAACATGGTAACCGCTCTGGATCCACAAATTACACAAATCTTAACAAGTACCAGTGATTTAGAACAAACCAGTATCACAATTCCAGGATATTCAGCTGCTCAAATATATGGTGTTAAAACAAATGGTGTTAACCCTGCAAACGGACGCCGTATTTTTGTTGATAGAACCGGAAGAGAAATTCAATACTTGCATCAAAGTGCCGGTAATGGTTATACTTATGTTGATAATGGCCTGGCTGCTCCATCTCCAGCGTCACAACAACAAATATTAGGCAATACACTTCCTACTTGGTATGGGGGTTTTAACAACAATATGAGCTATGGTAATTTTGATCTTTCACTAAACTTTACTTTTTCTGGTGGGAATTATATCTATAATGGCTCTCGTGCTGGTCTTTTAGATCAAAGGTTTTGGAACAATTCTGTAGAAGTTGTGAGTAATGCATGGTCTCCTACGAATACATCCGGAACAATTCCCTTCCCAGTTTTTAGTGATAATGTATCTAATGGTTCATCTTACTTAATTTCTGAGAATGTTGAGAAAGGTGACTTCTTAAGGTTACAAACTGCTACACTAGGATATAGATTACCTAAAACTATTTTTGGAAAATCTGGAATATCTAGCTTGAGAGTGTATGGTCAGGTTAACAATGCTTTCTTGATAACTGGATATACTGGGGTAGATCCTGAGATCTCTTCAAATGGTGATACAAATTTAGCAAGCGGTATTGAAAGAAATAGTATTCCACAAGGTAGGGTATTTACATTTGGTATCAGTTTGGGCTTATAATTTAATAAATAACATGAGAATTTTTCATAAAAAAACATATAGATTTCCGGTATCAAAAGTTGTTACCGCGGTATTTCTTCTTAGCATTTTGGCAACTTCATGTAAAAAAGAGTTTTTAGAGAAGTCGCCAGAACTTGAGCTTCCTCAGGAAGAAGCGTATACAACTGCTCAGCGTATAGATAAAGTTATTACAGGATTGTATTCATCTGCGAAAAATGGCTCTTTATTCGGCGGTCGTTACCACATCTACAACGACATTCGTGCCGAAGAGTATATTCTCAGGGATCCTAACGTCGTTACCGGTGCAGATGTTTATCAAGCAACCAATGATGCAACAAACTCATACATTTCAAGCTTTTGGTCTGTAGGTTATGGTACAATCAATCGTGCGAACTTAGCTATCGATGGATTAACCCAAAATGTAGCTGGATTACCGGCAACAGTAACTAATCCTGCGCTTGGTGAATCTAAATTTATTAGAGCTCTAGTGTACTTCCAGTTGGTACAGATTTTTGCAAAACCTTATGCATTGGATAATGGCGCATCAAGAGGTTTGCCATTGAGGTTGCAGCCAGAAACTACTGCAGCTAATAATGCACTGGCTTCAAGCACAGTTGCTCAAGTTTATGCTCAAATTCTTAAAGATTTGGATGAAGCAGAAGCTCAGCTACCAACAACCTATTCTACAGCTTTAGCAAAAACTACAAGGGCGCATAAGAATACTGTTATAGCCTTGAAAACACGCGTTTATTTGGCGATGGGAAATTTTCCTAAAGTTATTGAAGAAGGTAATAAAATTGTTCCAGCTACAGCACCTTTTTCTACAACTGCTGGAGCCGGGCACAGCTTAGCTGCAAATGTGGCTACACTGTATGTCCCTCCATACACAAATTCAGAATCGATATTCTCTTTTCCAATGGCTGCAACTAATGCACCAGGAACTCAGAATCAGTTAGCTTATTATTATAATAGCTTTACTGGAGCAAACTTAATTTATTATTTAAATAGAACTTCACCAGGTATTTATGCTGATCCTCTTTGGCCAGCTACTGATGCTCGTAAAACAGCTTTCACGGCTTTATTTACGGGTTCGGGTTTAACTGCCCAACCTGTATTAAAAAAGTATAACACCCCTTCACCTTGGACTGACTTTGTTCCAATGATTAGGTATGCTGAGGTATTACTTAATGTTGCTGAAGCTGAAGCTCGTTCTGCAGGTGGCAATTTAGCTAGAGCTAGAGCTTTACTTGATGCTGTTCGCCAACGTTCGGATGCGAGCTACAATTTTGGCACATTAAATGCATCACAGCTTTTTGAAACTATATTAAAAGAGCGTAGAATTGAATTGTTAGGTGAAGGGCAAAGATATAATGATTTAGCAAGGTTAAATAGACCTTTACCGGCAATCGGGGCTTCTGGACAAAACATTCCAGTTGCTGATCCTAGATATACTTTCCCCATTCCAATTAATGAGAGAAATACAAATCCACTCGTGGGAGACTAATATTTTTGGCATTTATATTTGATTACAACCCGATAGTTATTTGCTATCGGGTTTTTTAGTTTTATAAGAAAAGTTATTGTAGATATTGGGATTAAAAACCGTATTTTAGTTATGATATAAACAGCCAATATTATTAGAATTTGATGTACTTGAGCTGTATGCTTCTTCCCAAAATGATAGTTATCAACGCTAATAAATAAAAACATACATGATTAAAAAAATAGGTAATAGTTATTATATCCTATATGCAACAGCTCTTTAACATGTGGTGATTTGGATAAAAGCTAACTTTGTAAGTTTGTTACGATTATAGTGTGTTGTAATAGTTTATCACATTTACATAATCCTCTTCTGATTTCATAATTAAATTTTTCTCCTTTATAAAATTACTTAGTTTAGTCCTTTTATCTGAAAGAATAGCCAATAAGTTTTTAGTATTTTTTTGAAATTTAATCATCTTTCCTTGATGGCAAAGAAAGTATATTTCGTTGTACAAGAATGTCTTTTTCTTTTCAGACTCTCCATATGAAATGCTTTCAGAAATCGATTTATAAAGCTTTTTAAGCAGTGTTGTTTTTCCTTCCGTCAAAACTTGATAGTAACTTTTTTGATTATATTTCCCAACCTCAGGAAAACCATTTTTGAACAAAGCCATAGGTTCGATTGAGGATTTATTCAAGATCATTTGAAATTCTTTAATTGGATATTTGAATGCCATAGCCTGATCCTCATTTGATTTAAAAATGATGCGATCATTAAATATGTCATATTTCAAAAGCATGTTATTAAAATATTTTTCATTCTCTTGCAAAACGTGTCCAGTTATCCAGTTGGAGTATAAATAAACATCACCAACATATCCATCAGTATACTTAGAGTCGTAAGGTGTACCAATAATATCTTGCCCGATTTTAAACTGTGCAGCGCTTGAACATGAAAATGCAAGCAATAAAGCAATAATTAATAGTATGTTTCTCATAAGATAAGAATTAAAAAAGTTATTTAATTATATACGTGCTTCAAATCAAAGGTTCTTAATGGGTTTAATTATTTTTTGAATCTCCTATAATTTCTACTGATTTATGAGAGGCCTTTCTCCCCAATTTAATAAATCAAACATCATTTCTTATCTACACTATATTTTCCAGGGCCGATAAAAACCAAGCTGAAAAATACAATACCCAACTCTATTGCATGGCTTGCGCCTTTCAGGCCATCGCCTTTTCCAAAATGAACCAAAGCGGCTATAGCCATTGTAAAAACCAATAACATACAGGCAGGGCGAAAAAATAATCCTACAATTAACAAAAAGCCGCCAGAGGTTTCAGCTACAGAAGCCATAAAGCCCCAAAAAACGGGTAAGAAATCAATGCCGACAACTTTCATGCTGCCGCCTAAACCTGCCCAGCCAGAAGGACCGCCAGCCAATTTTGGGAAACCATGAATAATAAACATCACGCCTAAACCAATGCGGAGAATTAATAGGCCAGTGTTGCGATACTTACCTAAACTATCAAAAATTGCCATGTTATAAATATTTAAATTGAACGTCGTTTTTTTCTGCTTTTAATTCTACTTCAGCCCCTAAAACCATACTTAAATTATTTTCAATATGTCCGGTGGGAAAATTGAAACAAATAGGATAAGCATAATCTTTCACGATATCCCAAATTACCTGCTCTGCCGTTTGGCCAAAAAAGATCTTCTCTTTTGCGATTTCATTAAATGCACCAATGATTAAGCCCCGAAGATTTCTTAGCTTTCCCGCACGCTTCAGCATCCTCAACATTCTATCGATGCTATACTCTTGTTCTCCCACATCTTCTAGAAATAAGATTTTACCATCAAAATCCATCTCCGAAACTGATCCCTGCATCATGACAAGCAATGTTAAATTTCCCCCTATTAAAAGGCCTTTTCCAACACCCGGTTGATTATTAAATTCGCTGCGGTAACGATAAGTTTGACGCTCACCAAAAATCACCTTTTTTAATGACGCTAAAGCTTCAGGTGTAGATTCATCGAAAGTGTAAGGCATTTGCGCATGTAAGCATTGGATCTGGGTTTGCGCTATAATGTGCGAAAGTAGAATCGTCACATCACTAAATCCAATAAACCATTTCGGATTCTGCTTAAACTTCGTAAAGTCGAGTTCGTCAATAATACGGATGGTGCCATAGCCCCCGCGACCGCAAATAATCGCTTTTATGGTTTCATCATCCAAAAAATGCTGAATGTCGTTGGTTCTCAATTGATCTGTGCCCGCAAACTGATGGTGACTTGCATATACACTTTCGCCAACTATAACCTCTAGGCCCCAATTTTCCAAAATGGAAATTGCACTATCAATGGATTTAGGTAATTTCTTTGCCGGACAAACTATGGCAATCTTATCTCCTTTTTTTAAATACGGGGGCTGCTTAATCATCTTTAAAACACTTATCTTTGCCAAATTAATAAAAATTGTTTTGGATAATAGTAAAATAAAAAGATATACCGTAACGGCAGCACTTCCATATACCAATGGGCCGGTACATATCGGGCACCTAGCCGGTGTTTACATTCCTGCTGATATATATGCCCGCTACCTTCGGTCCAATAAACGCGATGTGAAGTTTATCTGCGGGTCGGATGAAAACGGTGTGCCAATTACTTTGAAGGCAAAACGCGAAGGAATTACCCCACAGGAGGTGGTAGATAAATACCATAAGATTATCGGAGATTCTTTTAAAGAATTTGGGGTTTCTTTCGATATTTATCACCGTACCTCTTCGCAAACCCATCATCAAACGGCTTCAGATTTTTTTAAAACCCTTTATGATAAAGGTGTATTTACCGAAGAAATTACAGAGCAATATTATGATCCTACGGCGAAACAATTTTTAGCTGATCGATACATTACCGGTACGTGCCCAAAATGCGGCAATGAGAACGCCTATGGCGATCAGTGTGAAAACTGCGGTTCTACTTTAAATGCTACCGATTTAATTAATCCAAAATCTACGCTTTCAGGAGATAAACCCATCTTAAAGGAAACTAAAAACTGGTTTTTACCTTTAGATCAATACGAAGATCGCCTGCGGACTTATATTGAAAGCCACAAAGAGTGGCGGCCAAATGTTTACGGACAATGCCAAAGCTGGTTGAATGCTGGGTTACAGCCCCGGGCCATGACCCGCGATTTAGATTGGGGCGTACGTGTTCCGCTCCGCGATGCGGAAGGTAAAGTATTATATGTGTGGTTCGATGCTCCGATTGGCTATATCTCTGCCACAAAAGAACTTTGTAACTATGCCAAACTCGATGTTTGGAATCCAAAAGCGGAAGAATATTACATCAGTAATTACGAAGCGGATAAATGTGGTTGGGAGGAATATTGGAAAAGTGATGAAACCAAATTGGTACATTTCATTGGCAAGGATAATATTGTTTTTCACTGTATCATTTTTCCGGCCATGTTAATGGCGCATGGCGATTATACCCTGGCCGACAATGTGCCAGCCAATGAATTTCTAAACCTCGAAGGACAGAAGATCTCTACCTCTAAAAACTGGGCAGTTTGGTTAAACGAATACCTGCGTGAGTTTGAAGGCAAACAAGATGTGTTGCGTTATGTACTTACCGCAACAGCACCAGAAACAAAGGATAACGATTTTACCTGGAAAGATTTTCAGGCCAGAAACAATAACGAGCTTGTCGCTATACTTGGCAATTTTGTAAACCGCGTGGTGGTACTTACCCATAAATATTTCAATGGAATTGTGCCCACCTGCATGGAAATTACTGAAGTTGATCAAGCTGTAATTGATGAGCTGGCAGGTTATCCGGCAAAAATATCGGCTTCAATAGAGAATTATCGTTTTAGAGAGGCTTTATCCGAAGTGATGAATGTTGCCCGTTTGGGAAATAAATATTTAGCAGAAACTGAACCCTGGAAGCTGATTAAAACAGATGAAGATCGCGTGAGGACCATTTTGCACTTGTCGCTCCAAATCGCAGCAAATATTCAAATCTTAATTGAGCCTTTCTTACCATTTACCGCGGAGAAGTTGATGAAGATGCTGGTGAATGGTGGTCATGATTGGGATGATGCAGGAAGTGTGAGTTTGCTTAAACGCGGTCATCAGATTGGAGAAGGCGTACTCCTTTTCGAGAAAATTGAAGATGCTGAAATCGATTTTCAGATTGAAAAACTGAATCAAAGTAAAGCAACGAATGCCGCGAGTGCTGTTGTGGCTACTCCTGCTAAAGAAAACATTAATTTCGATGATTTTTCTGCAATAGATATCCGTGTGGCAACTATAGTAGCGGCCGAAAAGGTAGAGAAAACCAAAAAGTTATTAAAGCTAACCGTAAATACCGGTATCGATGAACGAACCGTAGTTTCAGGTATTGCAGAATACTATAAGCCAGAAAATATTATCGGCAAGCAAGTGAGCATGATTGTTAATCTTGCTCCCCGTGAAATTAAAGGAATTTTATCACAGGGAATGATTTTAATGGCCGAGAATTCGGAAGGTAAATTAACCTTTGTTGCTCCGGTTGAAAAGTTTCAAGAAGGTAGTATTATTCGATAATATATCATTAGGATTTGCATCAAGCCCCGGAGTTTTTCGGGGCTTTTTTTGTGCCTGATTTTAAAGAGGCTATCCCAAAGGATAGCACTACCCTTTGGGATAGTAAGAAGGTTTGCTCAGGTGTTACGGCTAAATTTGTCTGGTAAATTTAGAAACAGGAAACCATCACGATTTTTTGAAACCACATAGTGGAATGAATCAATCTGATCGCTTCATCACCCTTAAAAAAATATATACAGATGAAAAATATCCTTCATATTATGTCAAGTCCTCGTGGAGAGGCCTCTATGAGCATTAAACTAGGTAATGCCATTGTCGATAAAATTCAATTCAAATACCCGGGATCAAAGGTTAAGGAGAGTAACCTTATCAACAAGCATTTCCCTCACCTGGAGGAAGCGCATCTTAACGCTTTTTATACGCCTGTAGAACAGAGAAGTCCCGAAAATCGGCTTGCGGTACAACATTCTGATGAGGCGATTCAGGAAATAAAAGATGCAGATATTTTAGTCATTGGTGTACCTTTTTACAATTTCGGCATCCATTCTACGCTTAAAGCATGGATTGATCACATCGCCAGAGCTGGCGTTACCTTTCAGTACGGAGCAACCGGACCTGAAGGTTTAGTTAAAGGGAAAAAAGTTTATCTGGCCATTGCCTCTGGTGGCGTATATTCTGATGGACCGATGCAAGCCTATGATTTTGCCGCACCTTATTTAAAAGCTGTTCTTGGCTTTCTGGGAATGACAGATGTTACTGTTTTCAGAGTAGAAGGCGTAAATATGCCTGATCTAAAAAAAACTGCTTTAGAAAAGGGGATAGAAAATATTGAAATAGCGTAATAATTCTTACACTGAAAAAAAATAAGAGTTTGATTTCAAACTAAACCTGCCAAGCCATAAGCCACAGTAGCAGCTGCGACCTATTGGCTTGGTAGGTTAAATTATAGATGTAAAGGTTAAAATTTCCTTTCAAACCTATCTCCCGTTAACTGGTATACTCCACTTGGGTTTGCGCCGCCGAACCACAATTCGCCTTGCGGTGTTTTGTAGATTGTCCAGATGTGTTGGCTCTCCAGTCCATCTGCTTTAGTAAAATTCTTCATCAACTTTCCATCATATCGCCATACACCAGATCCTACGGTTCCAAACCATATATTTCCGGACTGATCCTCGGCAAGTGCAAAAACTTTTTCTAACGAATTCCCCCCGATGTCGGCTTTTCTGAGTTTTTGTTCAACAGTAAAATTAACAACCTTATTGCCGTCGTATCTCAATACACCTATCCCGTTGTTGCCAATCCAAAGGTTGCCTTTACGATCTTCCATGATCGCTCTGGTGTGGAGATGCCCGGTTTTGTCGCTCAAACCCAGGGTCGAATCGTTCAGAATTTTAAAATTGTTTCCGTCATAGCCCAGTACTGCGCCATAGGAGCCAAACCAAAGTCTGCCATTTTTGCCCTTCACAAAAGCCGTTGATATCGAATAGTGATTTTCATGCCCTACTCTGGAACGAATGGGAAATGTGCGGTAGGAGAGGTTTTTTCCATCATATTCGTATACGCCAGGGTTGCCTTCAAGCTGATTATAGGCTTCCATCTCATTTCCCTTAAACCAAATACTATTCTTGTTGAGCTTCCAGTCGTTTTTTTTATGGTAATCCTTCTGGGTATAAACCGCCATTTTACCGTCTTGATATCGGCTTAAGCCCCTGCC
The DNA here is from genome assembly GCF_026239735.1 of Pedobacter sp. MC2016-05. Lineage (GTDB taxonomy): Bacteria > Bacteroidota > Bacteroidia > Sphingobacteriales > Sphingobacteriaceae > Pedobacter. The sequence goes on along the minus strand of NZ_JAPIVT010000001.1, from coordinate 120,111 downwards.
GCACTCAAACCAAACCACACCATTTTTATCTTCATAAATGTTCCGTACCTGATGATCACTTAAACCATTCGACTTATTAAAATATTCAAATTTCCCTTTATGAAGCAGCGCAACACCCTCCTGGTCACTGCCAAACCAAATATCTCCTTTGCTATCTGCAAAAATAGAGCGGATCCCAGTGGTGTATTTCAACATTAAAGGGTTGATATCTTTTTGGCTGTATCGATTTTTGTCAGTCAACCCGTTAATCCCTTTTCCAACATTTGGGTCGATCATTGCTGCAACGATAAAGGTGACTGATAAGCCGCCAAAAAGTAGCAGGTAAAGCCAAACCGCCTTCGCCTTCATCATCAAATTCCGATTAAACAGATACTGGTTTCCTGCAGGTGCGATCATTTGTTCTATCAAAAATTATTTCCATTTACTAAACAGCCATTTTGGAATCTCCTCAGTTAATAAAAACGGAATTACAATGTTGTTGTGATTTAGATTGGTGAAGGTTGTGAAAACGAGATTTTTGTTGGAAGCCAATCGATCAAATAAAGCCAAACTACTCTGGTATGGGTTTTCGTCGTCTTTTTCGCCATGGATGAGCCAAATGTTTTTTAGCCTTATCTTTTGAAGGTTAGAGAAATCTGAAACGGCTGCGATAGAAATGGTTGCTGCAAATTTATCTGGCGCCAGGTTCAGTAGATTTTGTGCAGTAGAGGCGCCCATGGAGTAGCCGATCAGGTAAATTCTATTTCGATCGATATCAGGATATTCATCTGCCAATTGGTCAATCAATTTCAATAAAGCAGAAACATCCGCAGAGGGTTTTGCAATTGCAGTACCCACCTCATCATTCGCATAGTTGGAAGATCGCCTGTTGAATTGTGGTGCCACCACATAGCATGGATAGTCATTATAAATTTCAGGTCGGAGCCAAATTTTTGCCAGTGGCTCCAGTTGCTGCTTATTGTCGGTGCCTATTCTGGTGGAATTATGAAAAGTAATCACCAAAGGGTAGCCTTTCTTTCCGGTTTTAGGCGCTTTAGGTAAAAGAAGCCGATAAGGAATTTGGATGCTATCAAGCGTGAAAGCTTTTTTGAGCCATACATTAGTATTTAAACTATTTACTATTTTTCTGTTTTGGGTAAAAGTCAAACTATCGATAGTAGTTTTCCTAAATGTTTTTTTCTGCGCAAAAGCGAGATTTGCATTTGCGGTTAACATGAAAAAAAGAGCCGTTAAAATAGGGTGGACTATTCGTTGGAGCATTGGAGTGATTCGCTTATTACAGGTACTTAGATTCGAAACGTTGAAGGCAGCAAGTTAACTTATTTAAGCGATATTCACGTTTGTTCATCCAAAACCAATGAGCGCAATCGAAGCATGCTGAAAATCAATGGATAATATAAATAGGAATATCTTTTTTAAAACTAGCCTTGCTGAGAATTCGTATTTAGCATGTACATCTGGAACTAACTGATGTATAACTTAGGTTAAACACAAGTGATTCACTCGTGTATTTTGACGTTACCTCAGGCACTTTAAACACACAAGTTGAAAAGTGATCACATCAGCAGATGCACAAATTGCATCTGCTGATTTTTTTATACAATAATGTAGGTTAGCCTTTAGAGACTCTGTTCAAAGTTTTGTCGAAAGTAAACTTCAAATTAAGATGGCCAATAAAGCACGTTAAACTTATGTCCGTCTGGATCCGAAAAGCCAAAGGTGTAACCTTTTTGATAATTTTCTTTCTCGGCGTAAATAGCGGCTCCAGCAGCCTTCGTCTTTTCAAACCAGACATCAACTTCTTCGCGGCTCTCTGCTGAGAGACTAAATATAATTTCAGTTCCGGTGTGAAGAACCGTGTTCTCTAACTTTGCTGCATTGGTAAATTGCTGTTCTGTAAAGAAATGAATAATGAAATGATTATTGCCAAAAGAAAAGCTCACCAGATCGGTAGTTTGCTCCCCATTTTGTTTAAAGCCAAGGGCATTGTAAAATTCAGCAGTTCGTGCCAAGTCTTTCACGGCAAGATTAGCCCAGATCATTTTCGTATCCATAACAGAAATATGAGGTGAATATATAATGCAACAGATAACATCCGCTATTGTTTAGGATAGCCTTCCCCAAGGATATCATCCGAAACATCAAGTTCACACATTTAGCCTCAAAACTTTTATTATATTTGCGGCATAAATGGTCCCGTAGTTCAACGGATAGAATAGAAGTTTCCTAAACTTTAGATATGAGTTCGATTCTCGTCGGGATCACTGAAAGAAAGAGAGTGTAACAGCTCTCTTTTCTTGTTTTTAACCACTTGTAAAATAGATAATTACACTTAAAAGGCAGTCTGTTGCTGATATTTAATTTGTTAATTATCTCTGATCAAAGATAACGAAATAAGGTCGAATTACAATCAGTTTGAGGCATTTATACTATCCTTTTGGCGCATCTACTGGCGCATATTTTCATCCTTAAATGTCTCTTAATCACTTGTTAACTTTTAAAAAAATCAAGGGGAACTACGAATTTTAGAAGAAATATCTTAGATAGCAGTTCGATTCTCGTCGAGATGATCTGTATTGAATGCCTTATTTATGATATTGAGAAATAAGAAATATATCAAAATCCAAAATTTAGTACCTTTCACCTAATTATAGACCCTTTGACAGAAATTTGGATGGTACTTAACGAAGCAGATAATATTATAGACATCAGCCCAAACATTGAGTTTGCCAACAAACTTATATCAGATGAGCTAGCTAGAGGAAATACATACGAAAGAATACATCCTACAATATCTGATCAGCTTGGTAGTATTATAATTGGAGAATTAAAAGTAACTTATAACAATTTGCCTTTCAAGTTTATGGGTGGTAATGATAAGTCGCTACATTATGATGGAAAGCTAAGCGAACTCTATAATGAGCTTCGTGATGTTGGCGAAAAACATAAACAATACATACCATCACTGAATCTACAAGCCATAGACAATTTGTTATTTGCAACATTGTTCAGTTGGGGAGAATTCTCAGAACGTCAAGGAAATGATAATAGACTGTCTTATCTAGATGAGCTGATTGGTTTGTATCTGAACATAAAGAAAAAAAAGGTTCTGATTGGCAAGGAAGCCAGCCTATTGCTTGATGCAGAGGACAGAAGCAAGGGGTTTGATAGAATTTCAGAAGATACAAAAGAGCATCTTATTGTAGATGGTTATGTCAAAGCAGAAGCTAGGCATGTTGGGGGATTGGGTGTTAATAAGCTTACTTACATTCCTTCAGACATGGATATTGTTATAGCGGATAGAAATGGAGGCGAAAATATCGTTATTCCAGAGCGCTTAGCAAACAAGATTTACAGTATGCTTTTGAAAGAAATCATTGAAGAACATCAGCGCAATGGTACTAAGTTTTATACGAAGCTGACCAAGGATGATGTAAATGACATTGAACTTGAAAGCAGAAGCACATTCAGAAAGAGTAAGAAGAACATTAAACTGTTAAACCACCTAATACTGCTGATGGACATCTATATCACTCAATATAACACTTTCGAGGTTGTTAAGAAGCATAGATACGTATTAATCTATGATATTCTTAAGGCTCTAAAATATATCGAATACAATCATCCAACCCGAGAAGATAAATATAGCTATATCAGAACTATAGTGAGAGACAGCGATCCTACAAAACGTTCAAAAACCTACGGGGAAAAGCAGCTTTACATCTAGCTACACCGTTTTAATTTATTTTAAATTTATTAGCCATATAGTCAGTCGATTATATGGCTTTCTCTTTTTCTCTCCAATTCTAATTTATTAACCTTAATCCCCGAGGCTCCTTTGTATTAATTCCTCAAGGGAAGGCGGTTAATCTCCTACCAATAAAGTGGAGCAATATTAAATAAACTTAAAACTATGGCAACAGCCAAAATTTTAAATCCTCTTCTTGCCAAGTTCAAGAAGAGTGCAACTGCAAAGAAGACAGTTGAGAATCTGTTAACAGTGGATGAGGTAGCAATGAAGTACTTCAAAAGTGTAAGCAAAGCACAAATCGAAAGGTATGTGAAGGTAATGAGAACGTCGGAAGCGAGTGACTTCAAAAAACTTTTCAATGCCATCAGTTCGGGCTTGAGACTTGCTGGTCGCATCTATGAGGGAATTGATAAAGGTGGCAATGCGTACGCCTACATTAAATTCTTCTCTCCTAAAGGAGAGATTGAATGTAAGGTGTTCCCATTAGGTAAATTAAACAACCTAATTGCAGACTACCAAGCTGGCAAAGTAGCAATCAATTTCAAAGCAGAGGAATTAGTTGATTTTATCTACAACCGTTAACTTTTAAAAACAGGGTGCGTTAAGGCGCACCCTAACTAGCCATTATTATTATGAAAGAGATAGAAATAAAAGTATCAAGGGCTATCAAATATATAACAGATTATGAACTGTTTAAAATGGGATTCCCGACAAACAAGATATACATTAAAACATTGCCTGGATGGGGAGCAACACATGGAGAAATTAAAATATTCCGACATCACTCAATCTGTGTGAACCCTCATGTTCCAGTAATCGAAGAGAAATCAAAAGCAAAAGCAGATGATATGCTTAAATACCCAGACATATGCGTTGTTTATGAAAAGGTAACACAGTCAGATGTACTTAGGTATCTCAAAGGTAATGTTGTGTGGAAGAAAATCCTTTGTACACCAGAGGCATATGATAAAAAGGTAAGGCCTGCTATAGAGGAATCAGAATTTGATCTATTTAAGGACTTCTATATGTTATTAGACGAGTGCGATAAATTAATTAAGGATGTTGGTTTTAGACCAATGGTCGAAGCGCCTATGGATGACTTTTTTATGTTTGAAAATAAGAGCATGATATCAGCAACGGCATTAGTACCTACAGATCCCAGATTTGAACAGCATGGCTTCGAGATATACAGGATTGTACCAGATTATGATTATTCCCAACCATTAGATTTAGTTATTACCAATAACATCATCGCTTCTCTGGAGAAAGTGATTAACGCCCACCCTAATGAAAAATTTTTTATTTTCATCAATTCAGCTACCCACATTCATGCAATAATAGAAGCCTTGGGTATCGCTGAACAAAGCATTGTTTACTGTTCAGGTAAAAGTGTCAGAAAGCTTGCTAAAGAGGGGTTTGATAACGCTAACGATAAGCTAAGTAATTATCCACGATTTACATTTTTCACCTCTCGTTACTTTAGTGCAGTTGATGTATTTCTAGAGACAAAACCAATAGTCATCATGATAACCGACGTTTACGATGAGAAAACGCTTTTAGATCCCTACACAGATAACGTGCAGATTGTTGGTAGAGCGAGAAATGGTGTTAGTGATATTTATCATATCACTGGAACCAATCCAAGCTTAGAAACTATTGACGAAAATGAAGTACGCCAATACCTTGATGAAAGCTATAGTGCATTTCAGGAAGTAAAACAGTTGGGTAATAATATAAAATCATCCGGAGGTAAGGACACATTATCTCAATGTTTAAGCGCACCAAAAATATTAAACATTATAAAAAAAGATGAATCATTACACCATGGCATGATAGACAACTTTATGTTGGATAATAAAATTAAAACTACTTATAAATCTCAGGATACTCTGATTTCTACTTATGATAGGATTGGAAACTTTAAAGTTAGATTACGAGTAGACTCATATGAAGCAACTCATAAGCAGATGCTTACTGATTATAAAAATGAAAATTTTAAGATTAGATGCGAGAATGTAGCCAAGATGATGGATGTCTGGAGAAGACCTTTTGATAGTGATGGACAAATCAGGTTTGTATTAGGAGATTTCATTTCTACACTAGAGAGGGATAATCCTGATATTGCCGATTATTTTAACAAATTAACCTTCGAAGTAATGCAGAAGTTGAGTTTTGACAAGCGAAAGATGAATCGGGAATTAGCTAAGATAGTTAAAAAGTCAAAATTTCAAGATGGTTTGGTAAGGCGAGAGGTACATGCAGAATTTACTTTGTTAATCCCTGTTAAGGATGATATAATCAAAAAGAAGTTAACATCCATTTATGTTAAAAATGGCTATGCAGATGGAGCCAAAGCCGCAGACTTTGGCAAGTTTTTTGAATCTAAGCGAAGCACAAAAGATAAACAGCATATAACAACACCTATTTCTGTAAAACCTTTTCAATTATGATAATCCAAATAGTTGGCTAATATCTCTTATTATAGATCAAATGGCAAAATTTTGGACTAGATGAATCGATTGACTGATCCGACAATTAACCCGTAAAGCACCATTTAACGATGGTGTTTTTTGCTGCCAACTTTCCTTAGTTACGGGGTCTTAAGCTTATAAAACCAAACGCAAATTGGAATTGGTGAGCTATAACATAGAAGCAGAGTGAAGTAACCTCTATCAAAAACAGAATTATGATCTGATCGGGCGATCAATAGAAATGTTATAAAGCACGCAGTAATTGCAATTAAGCTGACTGCAATCTTTGCCAGTACTGGGGTAACGTTTTTACTTTTAAGTAGGTAGGTTGACAGAAAGAATACCAAAGATGTGGGAAATGAAATCAGTGCTGCGATTACAATAGTCAATAAAAGGAATAAAGGCATCTCCCCCCATGGTGCATCCTCAGCCGGAGAAAAGATGATCATTGTTGACCATAGAGCTAACGTACCTAGAACAATACTGGTGAGCCATACTTTGATTGTGAAAGAGAGTGCTACAGGCATTGATGTAAAAGTAGTGATAGATGGCTAATTTAAAAATAAAAATTTGGAATGCCATCTCCACAAGTTAGCCCCCTATACTTTGAAATGCAAGTTCAATACTATGTGAGGGTTGGCTTATGCAGGGCAATTTGAATCTCCAGTATATCCTGTCTTTATAAAAGTTAACACTTACCAATGAAACTCTTAAGGAATGATGCCCATAACAAAAAGATGAGAATGCCCCCCTCTAGGGCATAGGTATGGACCTCACCCCCGTGACTTGGTTTTGAGGAAATCAAAGCGTAGAACAAGAACTCTATTAGGGATTTAAAAGCTTTCTTCATTACCAGGAATTATAAACGTTTTAACTTATAAGAAATCAATATGGACTTCAAGAAGCATCCACAGGAAAGAAACAAGCTAGCTGATCAGGTTAGGATCAATGAGGAACAATGGTCTAGTAAGCGTTCAGCTTACAAGAATTGTTATCAGGCAGCTAAGCGAGCAACTCCTTTTCAAAAGGCCGACAACAAGCTAACAGAACGAATGTTCCACATCCTGGTTAAGCACGTTAAGCAGCATGCACAAGCTCAAACCGTCAAATCAAATAAAGTTTGCATCGAGATTGACTACAAGCCGCATCCGTTGAATGTTGAATTAATCCATTCCATACAAACTGCACAGTGTTACTTTGGTCTGAAATGTAACATGTGGAACCATTACAAAATTGAATATCACTTTTGCAACTGCACCTATGAAATGGAACTTAACAAGTTGATCAAAACACTTGCTCTCACTGATTGCATGGAGCTATTTAAGTTCGCTACAAGCTACACAAACTTCCATAATAGATCACTACAAGTTCAACCAGAACGCTTCATCACATTGCTTTAAACAAGCTCCATTCTCATCTTTTAAACGTTAACACTTTTCTGCACGCAACACACTAAAGGCATCTTTAACAGGATGTCTTTTTCTATTTAATCACTTTTAATTCTTACAACAATGAAAACACAAACAAAGGCCAAAGCGCCAAAGACACAGTTCGTCGCGATCACAAACGATGTACAACAGGTAAACAAGGAAGTTGAAAAGGCATACACCTTAATGGTGGATGCTGCTACCAATCTCCTAAAGCGATTCGACGTTGCAAAGTTCAGAACCTTTGCTTTGATGGATCATACCAAGAATGAACAGAACACAAACCTTGTGAAAGAGTTCATCTGCTATCACTGGAACATCACTCTATCAATGAGTCCAAAGGATGGAAAGTACTATTTATTTATTGACCTAGGTTTGGAGGCAATCGAGAAGTTCGGGAGCATGCTTACCAACAACCTTTTAAGGGAGTGTTACCAACTTACCCATTCCAACGACAATACTGGAGGGATTGAATACGCGCTCAGAGTAAACTATCTACCTGCTGAGAATCTACATAACTTCTACTATAGACGAGTTGTTGAAGGGGAAACTGATTACGTGAGTATTGGTACGGTGGAAAAAGAAGCTGCATAAATAAAAAATATGGGTACAGGAATGCACCTAATTTTAAATCCACTTCCTATATTTATAGCCAAATGAAAAAAATGGCGTAGAGTAAAATACATACATTACATATAGAAGAAATTTAGCGTAGCTATCAGTTCTTGCATATCAGGAATCCTAGGAAAATTCAAACATTGCAACAAGAACAGAGTGGTTCACGCCTGCGCAAGAGCGTAGGTGCTGTCCATCTGTTGCAATGGGCCCTCCTAGGAGCCTCTGAGTGCAGGATTGGTACAGTTCCCTACGCTTTCGTGTTAACTGATAAATCGAGCGGGCACTATCGATTCAAATTTTAATGAAAGCTCTAAAACTGTTAATGCTGTTTGCTGTATTATTTACATTAGCAAGCTGTACCAAATTCAAAGATGGGAAGTACATCGTCCTCAACATAAAATCCCATGATGACCAATTCAACACCTTACCAAAGTGTTCTGATGATACCATTAATGGTAAATCAATTGGTGGGTTTCTTAGCGAGAAGTTTAAGCAGAAACGCTACGATCTAAAATTCAAGGAAGATTTGGTGATCATAAAAGATGTTCAGGAGGAAGAAGATACAATACTAGCTTTAACATCTGATGCCCAAGGTGATTACTATTCTACTGACTTATCAAAAGGAGAAGAAAAACTTCACATAGAGTTACGTCCGAACCCTTCGAAGAGTGGCTTAGTATTAATAGTAGATTTAAATGTACCTTGGGATATGAGGTATCGTCCAGTTCAGCTTGGAGGAAAGTTCGTAGGTGGAGGTCCCTGTGGAAGAGCTATTTCTTATTTGAGTAAACTTGATTGATATGAAAACTAAAGGTTTATATATGATCATAGCTTGTTTAGTAGCGACTTTACTGGTGCTTAGTACTGTGTTTATCATGAGGTATAGAGAAAGTGAAGACGTAAATCATCGTACTAACATAGGAACTCAAAACAACACTAATTCTACATTCGGCATCGGGAGGTTGAATGAAAATCAAAGTAGTAATTATCATTCTAAAGAAGTTCAAGACACTATCGCCTCAAAATCCATTGTGGATCCTAAGGCACTAAATATTTCAAGAGCTGTTCAGCCTTCCCTTGTGGTTAGGTTCGCTGATTTATTTCCTGATGAAGTCTACAGAAGTGATAATACACTACTTATTGATGGTATAATTCAGAGGGTTGATGAAGAGAACGATGGCGTTTACGTGATCGATGAAAGTGGGGTGTCCATCTATATAAACTTCGATTTTATGAACCTTACCTTAGAAAGGAAGGATTACATAAGCGGTTATATTCAAGTTGGAAGAAGAATCTCAGCTATGTGTGTAGAGGAGGGGCGTACCCTTATCGTTAACTCATTTAAAATTTGGTAATGGGTCTGCTAATGCAATGGTATACTTGTTCTACCCATGAAGCGGGTTCTGTTCTGTTTTTATAAAAGTTAACATAGTATAAAAATATTCTCACATTAAGGAATGTATCATGGAATCAAGTCACTTAAATCTTCACGAGCCTCACACAGAGACCAATCTATTATCAACAGAAGACCTACCTTATCTTTACCAAAGTGACTCCCACAACTTTGGTTTTGATAAAAGAGGTTTCTATTTAGATAGCAAAGGTAATCAGTACCGTTATAGCATTCCTGAAGAGGACTACTTTTCGATTATTAAAGAGGAAGAATACAATTCAAATACCCCTTCCAATGAAGAATCTATGGATGAGCCGCACATTAAAACGGACGTCGTATACTACGATACCATTAAACCGTCAGAACTATTTAACAAATTAGAACTTTGTGAAGTAACAAAGAGCGATTTAAGATTTGAATTAACAAGTGAAGTAATCAAAGATTTATTGAGTGCGCCAATCGTTGAATCAGAGAGTTTTATAATGGATTCGGGCTGGCGGACCAAATCCGTTTTGGTTTACCTAGCAGAGCTTGATGTATACAAACGGATTTTGCTCGTATCAAGTGGCAACACAAATAAGCTTAACACAAGTATCTTCACCGATGGCCTCCTGAAAACACTTACACCTTAAACTTTTGCTGACATGATTTCATACGAACTAAGCAAACAGCCAGAATCCGTTGAATTAAATGTAAACGATCTGCCTTATCTTTATCAAAGTGAATATGTGATGAATGCACGTTCACATATCCATCGTGGTTTCTTTGTAGATCCCAACGGTAGAAAGTTCAAGTATCACAATCCCTCAGGTTGGAACTATGATATTTACGTTGGCGGTAACGCAACTCCGCCAATACCATTGACACCTAGAGATGACTTTGCAACGGCCTAAATTTCGGCTGATCACTTGTTTGGTGATGTAAAAAGTTTTGAGCCAGCATTTGCATTGTCACAAGCCTTCTCGGTGTACCTAAGCTTGACGGGAACTTATTATCGGAGCTATTGAGATCCACTGTTAGAGGGCATGAAAGTGGCTTAACTGATGGTGGCAAATGGACTAATTCACTTTACATCTACTGTTCCAAAGACGGTGTATACATAAAGGTTCTACTTTCAGAAACAGGATTACGTGAGTTAACAAACACCAGTATCAATGCCCAACGTATTATTTCGATTTTCGGTAAGGTAGGTGGCAAAGCATTCTAATGCATCGTAATTCCCTCCCTCTCTCATTCAGTGGCTTACAGCGAGAAAGGGAGGGTTTACTCTTTATAGTGGTGAAAGATGGCGTTTGTAGTGCTAGCTTTATAAGGTACTGCGTTCACTTTTCAGCTTGTGGTACTTAGCAACAGACAGTGGTATAAGGTAGGTAGATCGGAATTCCGCCATGTCTAATGCCACTTAAAACACATGCCATTGCTTTGCACTGGCATGGTTTTAATTTTGGCAAAGCGGATGGCTTCATGAGCCTTCTCTCTATCTTTATCTAGGATTTGCTTCACTTCATCCTGGATAAATCTAGTCAGGCTCCACTTTTAGGCGAACCTGCGTGGTTTCTCTGGCTTCGGCTTGTCACTATTGTTGAGCAGATATACCATCAAGAATTACCAATCAACAACACCGCCAAGCCTTGTGTTTTATTGCATAAAACATATCGTTACATCGTTCTGCGAACTTCTCTGTAACGACCGTCGAAACATTCGCAGGCTGTTCGCTTATTCAGATTCAAGAGCAGATTATTTCGTTTTATTGGTGGTAAGTCTTAACTTAACAGCAAAATTAAACTCTCATATGAAAATTGATTCGCAAGCAATTCCGTTAGCTTACAGTATAGCCAAAGAAGTCTGTCAAGGTACATTAAAGCCTTCAGTTGGAGTAAAAAAACTTGCTTTTGAGGCAAATATGAACGTTAATTCTGCCGCAGACTATATTAACAATTTAAAATTGATGCTCAAAGGTCGTCGCTTTCAGCGCACCCTCAACTATGCTTCAATGGATTATTTCTTGGATAAGATAAGTATAGACTATGGTCAAGCATTTCTACGTAAAGCACTCTTGGCTTTGAACCAACATATTGTTTATTATGAGGGTATCGGAAAGAAAAAGACGACCGCGAAGAAAATGAGATCTTTATTAGATAAATATAAAGAAACTATCGATTCGCCAGAATACATCGTTAATCTAACACAGCTTAAGTTAAACATTGAAACGCTAGAAAACTTCTTGACCTCAACGGACGAGCTGCGAGTTATTAGTGCACAAAAGCTCATTAAGCAAGGAATATGCTATGTGGCTTATCAAGTTGGCAATGAATTACGCTTTGCGCCAAGTAGGTATTTAGGCTATAAAGGCAATGAGCCATATAAATATTTGTTAGATATTCATGGTAAGGAGACTAATAAGGTTATAGCAGACATACTTGATTCTCAACCGGTAGAAAGTCCGGATTTAGACAAACTATACGTATCTTACTGTACAAAATTAGGGTTTATTCCAAGTGCTGTTGGTAGATTTGGAGTTCAACGGAAGTTTTGGCAACTGAAATTAGAAGAGGATTTTCCAAGTAATGATGATGCAATAGATGGATTTCCAGAGGGTAAGATTGTTGAAAGGACTCACAAGGCAAGAGAAAGAAACTCTAAAGTGGTAGAACTTGCAAAGCACAACTTCAAACTTAAGCATGGACGACTGTTTTGTCAAGTATGCAAATTTGATTATAAGAAAGTATATGGTAAAGTTGGGGATGGATTCATTGAGGGACATCACACTAAATGGGTAAGTGATATGCCTGCCGACTATAAAACTAAACCGGAAGAAATAGCACTGCTTTGTGCAAACTGTCATAGAATGGTGCATCGCAAGCGCCCATGGTTAACAATGGAAAATTTACATTTGATAATTAAAAACAATAAAGCTTAAGATGGGATTAATGATTCATAGTCTAGAAGGTTTGCCAGAGGGACATCATAGAGATTATTTTATTTATCTACTTGACTATGGATGGGCAGAGCCACTAAGTGATGCTTTGAAGAACAACTTTAAAAGGATGGCTACTCTTGCTTCTGAGCAAGGCAATGCTGTAGTAATCGCTTCAAGCGATACAGGCGTGCATTTCAGCGATGAAGTACTTTCATGGCACAATATAAATGGACATGATGTTGAAAATGAAAATTTGCTGCCTGCAATCTTAGTTACAAATAGACATCCATCAGAATTCAAGCATAGAGCATCGACAATGCAACGTACCGAATTTAATCTCAAACTAGTTTTATTTCCACTTAAAAATTACTGCCAAGATACTGGAGAGGTTATTAGCTTGATACAAAAAATATTTAGCAGTATTAAGGATGGTAAAGACTTAGACGATTTCCAAATTACTAAAAGAAAGAATGCAGGTTTTCACGGAGCATTAGCAGACTCTTTGATTATCGCCCCTACAGCGAATGGAACCAAAGTTTCTTACGACACAATAAACTCATACCTTTCAAACTTATAACTATGCATGCGATTGTATATGAAGTAACAAATACCAATGTCCCGGGTCTTGTTTCTAATTTTCACGATGGCTTGAACCTAGGGTATGCTTATGAGTCAAATGGATTTTACGTTCATTTCTACGGTACTAATACAAATTTGTATTCAGTTCATACAGGACAAACTGTTTTAGAAAAGAAGTCAGCTTCTACCTTTGGTACAATAGAGGATTGGGTACGACATAATTTTGGGGCTAAGAACATCCAAACAATGGCAAGTAATGTCGGTGAATCGGTAAAAGGAGTTTGGAGACCTGCCTTATATTATTATGCAGACACTTATCAAGCTTTAGAAGTGACAGAAGCAGATAGGCGATTGAGCGAGCAAGCTTTAAGAGTTCTTTTAGAAAAACTTGATGACTTATTCCTTTATATAGAACCCGATGTAGTTTCATTGAATACTTACAGTCATAAGATTAGAGAGCTGTTGATTTTAGCATGTACTGAGATTGAGAATTTCTGGGTTCACTATATGATGTTGTCTGGTATAGCGCCAATTGGGCGAAACTACTCGACCCAAGACTACGTAAAACTAAAAGAAAAGCTATTCTTAAATGAATTTCAATTTACATTGCGAAGCTATGCTACCTTAGCTCCCATTACCCCATTTGTGAGCTGGAGTTCAGTAAATCCTACGACATCCCTCGGATGGTATGACGCTTATAATAAAACAAAACATAATAGAACAACGCATTTTTCATCAGCGACGCTTTCAAATGCCATATCAGCGGTCGTAGCCAACCTAATATTATACATTGTTAGGTTCAGTCCATATCCTTTACTGGAGGATAAAAACACTTTTAATACCCTAGTTAATCAGCATTTTAATTTCGAACTGACTGATGCTGACTACAAGCAATCCTATATCCCACAAATTGAAGTGCCAGCTCATTACAGAAGCGACATATTCATTTATGATTCAAGAAGAGCAAATGACATTAAACCCTACATAGTCAAACCATTTATCGTTTAATTATGACCACACATTTTGAGCCAAGTTGTGCTATCCTTGAAAAGATATTATGGAGGAAAGCTTATTGACACTAAAAGAAGAGCAGATGTTGAAAGAGAGATAAGGCTATTTCGGATGGAAATGAGACCATCAGTTCAGACCCCAATTTCATTTGGTTCGGATGCTGAAGGCGACTGGTGGGTTAAGTTTTCAATAGACATTCATCATGACCTTGCTTGGCATGCCGTTCAAGAACTCAGCTGCGTAATCAATTACTTATCTATAAATGAGAGGCTTCCGAGCAAATTCTATCCTGTATCGCCTGCTCCATACTTGAATGGAGGGCCAACAGATTATCTATCATGGGTAATAGAAAATGATGATAAAGACTTTAAACCAGACACATTAACAAAATGGTTAGAAGGAAGATTGCCACAACCTGTGGACGATCTTACTCAATGGATTGAAGAGTAAAGTCCATCATTAAGGCTGCACATTTTCTTATCATATCTGTTTTATTAACCCCTTCATTATAAAAATGTGCGATGAGAGGTTAGTGTTATGGTTGTCGTTATAAAAGGCAAACAACTGTTTGGAGCACTCCTGACCTTATAAACACAACATCGAAAACAATCATTATTTACCTTTTGATTCTGTTCATGGTTCGCCACTACATTATGTTAAAACATAGATCGAATCCCGTTGCTTTGCAACTGCCGATTCTCACACATTTTCTCAGTTCGCAAACGGTGAGCTTTATTAGCATGCTTATATAAGTTTCATAACGTGATAGATATTCATATATTTGGTTAAATCTAGGTTAGCTCTCACATGCCAACCTGTAATACGGTACATATGGCAAAATTAAATTCTATCACGATAGAGGGCTTTAGATCAATACGAGATGAGATAACAATTAGGTTTCCTAGTAAGAAACCAGTTGTACTAATCGGAGAGAACAATTGTGGCAAGAGTAATGTGATCCGAGCTATAGATATGTTATTTGGAGAGTATCATCCAAAGTATAAAGATATTGAGCACTTTGACCATCACGATCGAAATCCAAAGACACCAATTGTTATCAGCGGAGCGGTATCAGACTTTGCGGGAGTATTAGGTCGTCAGGCTCAAAGGATAAATGCATTTAAATTTAAAGCTATCAAGGGTTCAGAAGTTGAGTATATTGCCCTTTTGGAAGATGGAACCCCAAACGGATATGTAACCAATGAAGTGCGTGGTGAATTAACCTCTATCATAGTTAATTCTGAACATAACCTTTCATACCAGTTGAGTTATACGTCAAAGTATACTTTGTTATCTAAGGTAATGAAAGTGTTGCATAAAAGTCTAGTAAGCGATGATCAGCGTGTAACAGCACTAAAGAAACTTTATGTTGAGATACAAAATACGTTTGATGAAGTTCCTGAGTTCAAACAATTCAAAGGCAGTATGTCGACAATCTCAGGTGAGATACTTGCAAATATGTCATACATGTTGCAAATGGACTTCTCTGCTTATGATCCGAGCAACTATTTCAAATCGCTACGTGTAAATCCAGTTGAGGGAACAGATGCAAGAAGTTTCGAGGAGTTGGGGACTGGTCAACAACAATTATTAGCACTTGCTTTTGCACACGCTTATTGCAAATCGTTTATAGATGGAGACATTGTTTTAATACTTGACGAGCCCGAATCCCATCTTCACCCACTTGCGCAGAAGTGGCTTTCTAAGATGATTACAAAGATGGCAGCAGATGGTCTACAGATAGTTATTACAACCCACAGTGCAAACTTTATTGATCTGTTAAACATTGACGGTTTGTTCTTATTAAGAAAGGATGGACAAGCCACCACTGTGATAAACCATTCAGCTGAGTCACTCCATAAACATTGTATTGATACAGGTGCTAATGCGGACAAAACAAAGGTTGAAACAGTTGTCCCATTTTATGCTAATCACTCGACAACCCATATACTCAACGGCTTCTTCGCTAAGAAAATTGTATTAGTGGAGGGGCTAACAGAAGAATTAGCATTACCTATATATCTGGAGAGACGTGGTTTAGATGTAACTAGAGAGGGTATTGAAATAATAGGAGTTCAAGGAAAAGGTAATCTTGCTAAATGGTGGAGGTTGTTCACTCTCTATGGGATCCCAACATTTGTTTGTTTTGACAATGATGATAAACACGATAAACAAGGTGTCCAAAGAACTGATTCTTTAAAAGCAATAGGAATAGCAGATAAAGAGTTGGCTGCAATCATCGGTACAAAGGATTGGGCTATAAGTGATAGTTACTGTGTTTTCGGAGTAGATTTTGAGACAACGATGAAATCAGCTTTTAATGATTATACAGATAAAGAGACTGTGCAGAAAGAACTACTAGGAACTGCTTCAAAGCACATAATCGCAAGAGAAGTGGCAAAGCACCTAGATCTGAACGAGGGTGCAGGATGGACTAATATTGACACTATTAAAGCAAATTTACTTTCTCTGGAGGGAGTGAAAGCAAAGGTTGTTGCTGTTCCTGTTGCTGAGGTTACAGCGGAAAGAGCTCCAGTAAATAACGATATGCTTGAACAGCTTAAAGCTAAGTTTGGAAGATAAGCAGGTAGATTTGAGAATGGATGCAACAGCCACCTAAATAATGAAAAAACTTTATCACTATACCAGTATTAATAGTCTTGCATTGATCTTAAAATCCATGTCAATTCGATTTGGACGACTTGATAGAGTGAATGATCCTACAGAGGGTACATCAAGTGACTTCCATTCAATGGCACAGTATTTTTTTATTTCTAGTTGGACATCGAATGAAACAGAAGATTTGGCCTTATGGAATATGTATACTCCGTTGATGAGAGGAGTAAGAATTGAACTCGACCTACCACTGTTTCCAACACACTCTATAAGGCATGATATTACAAACTCGCTTGTCAATGCTGAAGAGTTCATTGATTACGATCGTGGTTATTTCATTTCTAGCGCAGAAAACACTCCTGTGGAGATAATGTATACGGACGACGAAACCTTGCTCAGCCCTCCTATTAAACACTCGCAAGGTTTATATCTCAGAGCATTATCTCAATACAAGCGTTCGATTTGGAGAGTTGAGCAAGAACATAGATATCAACTAATTATATTGCCGATTGAAAGGAATATAAAACCAACAGAAGTATCAGGCAGTTATAGCCGATTAATAAAGACGCAAACGCCACCTCCTTTTGATGGATACCTCTTAAAGATAAGAAGAGAAGCTTTCGAGAACATGAAAATTAGGCTTAGTCCAAAGTTATCATCAGGAGACAGAGAAATTATAGAAGCGCTCATTGCGACATTCAACCCAATGGCTAAAATGGAAGATAGCACTATAGCCGGACTTATAAGATGATTACGTTATAGTAAAGTCTACAAGGTCATAAGCACAATTTATTTCTTATCCCTTATGTTTAAGCCCAAGTTATAAACAAAATGTGCAACACTTAAATAAAAGTCTAACAGTCCGTTAGCTTTAGTTTCGAGCTATCTATCAACACTACTTGTTTTTGCTAATATTTTTAGTAATTTTGATCTGTAAAGCAACAGCGTTATGATTAGAGAACTAGAGATACCAAAGAACAATGTGCTTGATACACTGGACAATCCATCACGTGTTTCGGGCTTCATATCTCCCGCGGAGGATTACAAACAGAAAAGATTACATATAGCTCAAAGGATCGTAAGCGACCCAACCAACACATTTTACTTTGAGGCTGATGATGATCACATGAGGTATTTTGGTATCATGAAAGGTAGTATTATCATAGTTGATAAATCAATTAAGGTAACCTCTGGCATGTTGATCGTTTGTTGCATTGAAGATGAATGGCTTACCCGTAAACTTCTTATAAGTGGAGACAATACCTACTTATGCATCAATGACGGTATGGATGCCTGCATGAATATCACAGGTAAAAACATCAATGTATTCGGTGCCGTGACTTGGACTTGCTTACCACATTCAAAGCAGAAGAATGTTCGCACTGGCAGACTGTAATAATTTCTATGCTAGCTGTCACAGACTGTTTGAACCTCAATATAATGGTGTTCCAGTAGTTGTTCTAAGTAACAATGATGGCTGTGTTATCGCTCGTAGTAACGAGGCGAAAGCCTGCGGTATTGCTATGGGTGCACCATACTTTAAGATTAGGGATGATATCCAAAAGCACAACATAGCGGTGTTCAGTAGTCACTACACCTTATATGGAGACATTAGTGCAAGGGTAATGACTAATCTCGCAAGGTTTACTCCAGAGGTGGAAGTATACAGTATTGATGAATGCTTTCTAGGGTTAAGTGGTTTCGATAACCTACAAGATTACGGTATTGAGATTAGGGAAACTGTAATAAATAACACTGGCATTCCAATTAGTGTTGGCATTGCACCAACAAAGGTACTAGCTGTGTATAACGGCATTGATGGGCCAAGGATTTCGGAGCATTGCGGGCCAGTCATTTCAGGAATCAACGGGCCACTTTCCTTTTACAATTATAAGTGATTTTTTTTAAGTGCTCAATTGTTTATTTTTTCTAAGGGATTCACCTTCGAGCTCGATCCTGTGTGAGGAGAAAACTATCCGGTCAAGAATAGCATCTGCAATTGTGCTTTCTCCAATTAGGCCATGCCAATTTGCTACCGGTATCTGTGTGGCAATTATAGTGGATGATTTTTCATGACGCTCTTCCACAACGTCCATCAATACGTTACGTGATGCCTGATCAATGGTCGCCAGTCCAAAGTCATCCAGTATAAACAGTTCTGTTGTCTGTATCTTTTTGATAAGCCGGTGATATGTACCATCAAGCTTGGCTAGCTTTGCAAGGTCAAAGAACCTGGAGGTGTTGAAGTACATCGTTTTATTCAGTAACTGGCATGCCTTTACGCCAATACATTGGGACAGGAATGACTTTCCGCAACCTGTAGGTCCGGTGATGATAACATTTTCCTTTCTACTGATAAAGTTCAGTCCAAGCAGCCGTTCGTAAGTTGTCCTGTCCAGATTCCTTTTAGCTTTATAATCAATATCAGCAGCTGAGGCTGCCTGTTTGAATCCGGCCCTGGTTATCAGATTCTGGATGTTTCTGTTTTGCCTGTTCTCCCATTCAGCATCTATCAGCATGCTTAAGAAACTATCCAGGGAATAATCCTGAAACAGATTATCTGTGAGGCTACTGTGGTACAGTGAAGCCATTGCGTTCATGCGCATCCTGCGCATTTTTTCTACCGTGTTGTGTTCATTCATTTTGATCGAGGTTGATTATGTTAGTTTACCATTTATTTGTTTTTTAGCTCCAGCCGGGGTCAGCATGCTCCATTAATGATAGCTAGCCGCTCCCCTTATATTACCGTGTTCAGGTGTTGAAGCAGTTTTTTCTTCTTCTTCTTCTTCCACCATGTCCAGTCTGTTTTTGAGTATATTCGATACGGTATGAAATGAAGCTTTATGGTAGGTGGATGCTCTCATGCAGGCCTTTTCAAGCCGTTCAGAACTATATAGCCTGACAAAGGAAAGGATACCTAGCGACTGCTTATAGGCGATTTCAGGATATCGGGACTGGTTCAGCAGCATCTGAATATACTTTAGTGTACCGGGACCAATCTGGGTTGCCCGCTGCTCGAAGTACTCCGGACTCCATTGACCATAAGCCTGATGAGTGGAGGGCATATGTTCCTCAATGGTTTTATAGTTGCCGCGTCGGTAGCTACGTTCATGCGATGCAATACGTACATGGTTATAGAGTATCTCTACAATATCCTGATTATACTGCACCTCAACATACATCCCGGTATACCTGAATGGAACGCTGTAATAGTTCTTGTCCTCGCTGAGAAAGATATGCGAAGTACGCTGGACCTTAGCCCTTTTATAATAACGGATGCTGTATGGTCCAGATACAAGACGATAAAGATAATCCCGCTCGAGATCAATAAAATAGCTTCTGCGCGTACCGCCTCCATGAGAGAAAAGGTAGTTGTTGTATTCTATAAGCTGCTCAGCGATTGCCTTGTTAAGTGAATCCAGGTCAAAAAAGGTAATCTTGCTTAAGGGATAGTAGATTCTTTGGTACACCAGTTCTACGCTCCGCTCCACAAGGGCCTTATCCTGGGGGTGATACGGACGGGCAGGGTCAACTGCGCAACCATAATGTAGGGCGAAATCGGCAAGGGTCTTATTGATTATGGGCGCATATTTCGAACCTTTGCTGACAGCAGATTTAAGATTATCTGAAACAATAGCCTGTGGTGCACCACCCATCCACTGCAGACATGCATCAAGGCAGCAGATCAGATCTTCCCGCTTTTGTGAATGGACTGCTTTTACAAAAGTATATTGACTACAGGGCAGCACGGCAACGAATACCTCAACAGGCACAAGTTCTCCCGTTGCTTTATCAATATATCCCAGTTTCTTGCCACAGAAATCAATGTAAAGCTTCTCACCGGCCTTGTGCTCCAGTTTACCGCTATGGTTATTGAGTTTTTTCCATTTGCGGTAATGAAGGGTAAACTGGGTATATTTATATCCCTTGGGGTGCTTTTCTATATAATCCTTCCAAAGCGCCTGAAGGGTGCACCCGGGCTTGGTAAACTCTTTTTTAAAAGAAGGGAATAAAACGGAAAGCTCCTCATAGCGCTGTTTCTCGGTTTGGCTCTCTTCAGTGAAAAGATCATTTAAATCGGATTCACAAAGTTTGTAAAGCTCCTCATAGGTGATCCCAAGTTCGGTAAACCGTTTGATGTACCCATCAACGGTCTTACGGTTAATCTTCAAAAGGAGAGCTACCTTTCGGTTGCTGAATTTCTTTAGCTTTAATGCAATCAAAGTGCGAAGTTCCATGATATCAATTCGTTGTCCTGCCATGTATCTGCTTTTATATTTCAGATACAAGACTATAATAAATCATGGAAAGTGGCCCATTGACCTCCGTATTTAGAAGTCCGGAATAAATAAATTTGGCCCAATTACCTCCGTTTTATAAAAAGCTAATAACGGAAAGCTGGCCCAATAACCAGCGAAATAAAGCCTTTTTTTTGGCCCAGTGACGAATGAAATGGGTGGCCCGCTATGCAGCGAAATGAGTGGCCCAGTGACTTGCGTTATAGACACTAGCCAAGGTTGCAAACAGGACATCGAAAAAACACAACGGCGTAATGGTACTGGAAACCGAACAACAGATCAATGATGCACTTGCAGACTATCCTGTCGAAGATCTTTGGGGTGTTGGCAGACAATTCGCACATAAGCTTATCAAAGATGGAATCGAAACAGCAGCACAGTTTCGGGCGTTACCAGTTGACTGGGTTCAAACACACATGACAATAGTTGGCGTTAGGATGTGGCGTGAATTGTGGGGTGAAAGTTGCATCCCCTTGAAAACCGTACTTGATCCGAAGAAAGGAATGTGTACAAGTAGGGCATTCGGAAAGCTCACAGGCGATTATAATCAACTCATTGAAGCAACATCCAACTACGCAGCTCGACTCGCCAACAAGCTCCGTAGAGAGAAATTATGCACAACAGTTTTGTCAGTTAGATTGTTGACTAACAAGTTTGTAGCAGCGGAATTGCAAGCTTATCCGGCAATCACAATACCGCTTGAACACCCTGTCAATAACACTGTTGACCTTATAAAAACAGCACTTTGGGGATTAAAGAAAATCTACTTACGGGGTTACATGTACCAAAAGGTTGAGGTGAATGCCACTGGTTTGATATCTGAATCCGAAGTACAGCTTAACATCTTCAGTGAGTTTAAAGGAGTTAAATACGATAAGGTTTCCAAGGTATTGGATCGACTCAACTTACATTATGGAGCAGGAACATTGCGGATGGCTGGCGAGGGTAAGGATCAAAAGTGGTCTATGAAGCGCGAGTTTCTGCGTCCGCACTACACCACAAACTGGAATGATATTATAAAAGTTAAATGAGATGAAAGAACTATTGAACCTACTTAAACGCTACCTACTTAAAGAAGCTTCAACGCTAAATCAGATCAACGATACACAGACTCCGAAACCAAGGAAGAAGAAAAACTAACTTACTCAGTTAATTGTTGTTGTGTTTAAAAGGTAACCATGTGTGCTAGATATACATTAACAGCAGAGGAAAAGGAAATTCTTAAAACCCATCCGCACCAGATTCAAGGGGAGTGGACACCTAATTATAATCTCGCCATCACACAGAAAGGATTGGTCATTACAGCAGACGACCCAGACATCATTCAACAGATGGCTTTTGGTATTGTGCCTTACTTTGCGGATAGCTTGAAACTCACTCGTGATACTTGGAACATTAAAAGTGAAACGGCAATGGAAAGTAAGTTGTGGAGACCGCTACTTGTAAATCATAAAACCTGTTTGGTAATGGCGGATGGTTTCTATGAATGGAAGAAAGATGCTAAAGGCGAACAGCAACCTTACCGTTTCACTGTCAAAGATAGAAAGCTGTTCTGTTTTGCAGGCTTATGGTCGCAGTGGGTTGATCCTGAAACGAAAGAAAAGTTCCGTACCTACGGTATCTTAACTACCGAGGCTAACCCTTTGGTTGCTGAGATTCATGCAAAGAAGCGTATGCCTGTTATCTTGACTAAACCTGAAGAAGAGATATGGTTAAGCAAAACACTTCCGGATGAAACCAAAATGACTGTGCTTGATACCTTCCCCCAAGAGTTTATGAAACGTGTGATGGTTGGCAAACGTGTAAATACTGTATCTACTTTGAAGAAACCTAATAATGATTCAGACTTGCTGCTACCTCTGAATAGTGACGATGATGTGTAAAGTGTAACTCGCACTTTTTCTAATCATATCTATTTTATTAACCCCCTTTATACAAAAATGTGCGACACAGGTTCTTTCGAGGTGTATCAGAAATACAATGGTGATGGTATGGATTAAGGTTGTTATTTATGTTTTATAAGGTAAATAGGTGATGATAGGTCATTCTACTTCTTGATACAACATCGACAAGAAAGATAACTATAGTTTGAACAGTGGGCTATTCTTTGTATGTTAAGTTATTACAATTATATTTGAACTTCAATAATCTCATATGTACGTCTCACCATCTCTTAATATTACTGCATTTAATTGTCCAAGCTGCAACGCTTATTGTCGCCAGTATTGGTATGATTTGAGGTATCACAACGGCTCATCGTACGCTATGGTTTCTAATGCTAAGCTTGCAGTTTGTGAACATTGTAACGGCAACAGCTTTTGGTTGTATAACGATATGATACATCCTAATATTATTACTGTCTCTCTTCCTAATCCAGACTTGCCAGACGATATAAAAGCCGATTACATGGAAGCTAGAGATATCCTAACTAAGTCACCAAAGGGAGCAGCTGCATTGATCAGGTTGGCGATCCAGAAGCTATGTGTTCATCTCGGAGGGACTGGAAGGAATATAAATGATGATATCTCAAAATTGGTCAAAGACGGGCTTCCTGCGAAAGTTCAAAAGGCACTAGACATAGTTAGAGTGGTTGGAAATAATGCAGTGCATCCAGGAACCATAGACTTGAATGATAACAGGGATTTGGCAATGTCATTATTTGGTTTAATAAATATTATTGCAGACGTTATGATTACTCAACCTAAGCAAGTTGATGAACTATATGGAGGGTTACCTGCTAATTTATTAGAGGCAATTGAAAAGAGAGATTCAAAGTAATGGAATTAGTATATAGATTTTACATAAGTTTAAGCCTCAATTGCTTTTAATGTCTTATAAAGTGATAACTCGCTCATATCAAATTACCTTATAAACATAACATCGACAACACAGCATTTGAGAATATCTAAAAACTGAAATCTCCCCCTTAAAGTAAGGATTAGTACAAAATCTTGGATCTTGATAAGATGAATTAGTTGGCTTGCAATCATCGCTCAATCTGTTATCTTTGTATTGCTAAATCTCTCTATTAAAATTAACGCTCAATGAAACATTACATCCTTTCTTTACTAACAGCGGTTATACTACTGTCAAGCTGTACCACTAACTACTATCTTACTGTTTCTGATACCGAAACACCAATCTATTCAACTGAGGATGGTTACGAAAAAGTAACTACAATTGAAGCGGGTAAGGGATTCATAAGCAAAAGCAAGTCATCAAGAACTGCAACACGATATGGTTTTTTAAATGGCTATAGTCCATACATTGTAACTTGGAAACCCCTTAAAAAGTTAACAAAGAAGCAACTCGCTCAATTAGCATTTACAGCTGATTACGGCTACACGTATAATGGAGTACCAACTTTAGATTATAGGTACGGAAGGTTGTTAAAAACCTATCCAAGTTATACTCCATCTTCAACTCCTAGATCAACAACAAAATCCACTGGATCTTCCGGTGGAACCGTGCATGTAAAAGGTTATACTCGTAAAGATGGTACATATGTTAAACCACATACAAGATCAGCACCTAGAAGACATTAGACCGATGATGATGAAAAGTAGTAATCCAGTAACCTATTTTAGATGGGTTTTGATATTGCCAATATCTATAACATTTGCCATACTAATAAATTGGATAGTGGGGTTAATCGATAATGTGTCGTTAGATAAAAGCCCTCAAACGGCTATATGTCGGAGTCTTATCATGCTGATCTCCACAACTGGCTCTATACTTTTAGCTTATTTCATAGCTCCTTCAAGCAAGTTTAGAGCGTCGATCGGAATCGCAGTGATGTGGCTTTTAATTCTAGCTGCGTGCTTATTTATTGTTTTAGGTGGAATTGGAATAGATGGGAAACAACAAACGGTATTAGATGGAGGAGTAAGTATTGTTTCCATGGTAGTAGGACTGACGATAGGGTTGTTCATTACTAGGAAGTTAAATAGTAGTCCAAGTCAAGTTGAGCAAAAGCTTCTTAAACGTATCTCAGCAATAAAAGGGCTTGGAGGTATGACTGTAAATGAAAGGTTATATGTTTCGGAGCTAGACAAGCAATTTTGTGATGCACTTCAGAATGATCATGTTAAAGCCCGCTATATCCTGACCTTGCTTGATGTTGATAAGAAGTCCATTGAAACTATCTTAGAGCAATCCCTTTCAGAGCGAACCAATATGTACAATAGTGTCAAAACATAAACCTTCTCCTTAACAATAGGTTATGCAGCTATTTTGGATATTGTATATCTTACCTACTCAACTATCATGATCTATAAATTTAACGATCCAAAAAACACAGCTTGCTTTGTTTGCAAGCATGTTCTTAACAAACAAAGACCAATACTATATATAACACATGAAGCGGAAGATGGCTTTTGGCAATTCTTATGTGGGCATGATGACCATCCAAATGATGACGATTACAAAGTGATTTCACTAGAAGAAGTAACTGCAATTGATGAATCTATAAACGATTTATATGAAATGCCAGTGGGTATTGGTGCAACCCGCGAAAGTCAATCTTGTAAATGGGAACCTTTCAATCTTGATTGATTTAGCAAATACCAAATATGTGTTTATACATCTGCCCCAAATGTGGCATTAAAAGCCTTACATGGGCTATCGAAGATAAACCATACCTCTTAACAAGTTGGGTTGTTATTCCTGTAGCTATTTGGCTTTCGAAGATGAACCGCTAGAGCGTATTTTTAAAGTATGCAAGCAAAATTCAGAATCACTTTTAAACGATGAGTTGAGAGAATATTTGTGATGCTTTACTTGTGAGAAAGAGGCTGACCATTGATATCCATAAGTTAAACCTTCCCATTAAAAGAAGGAAATGGATTAAAAGTTGGATATTGAAAAATAAGGTTGTGCAGTATCTATACAACAACACACAAATTTAAGCTTATCTCCTCAACACATTTCAAGAAATTCCGGCATAAACGCTCACTTAGCCATCACACAGGCTATTTATATCCGTTGCTTCTTGATTTAGTTGAGTTGAAAGCTTGGTACATGTGCCATATTTAAATAGATACAACTATGGTACACGAACAATTTAAGGTAGCTGAAGTACTAGTAAGCTACAGACCAGATTACAACATTAATGATCGCCCTAGGATCAGCTCATCAAACCAAACTTTTCAGCTTTTAAAGAGTCATTGGGATATGGGGAAGATTGGCTTTCTCGAAGAATTCAAAGTATTACTATTGAACAGAAGTAACAGGGTGCTTGGCATTGTAGATATTTCAATGGGTGGTGTGAGTGGTACATTCGTTGATCCTAAGGTAGTTTTTGCTACTGCTTTAAAAGCTAACTGTTCATCATTGATCTTGGTACATAATCACCCAAGTGGATCAACAAGACCAAGTGACACTGATATAAAACTAACAAAGCGGTTGGTAGAGTGTGGAAAGCTATTGGATATAATAGTCTTTGATCACATCATTATAAGCGAAAACTGCTACTACAGCTTTGCCGATGATGGCATGATGTAGTTCAAATGCCTTGGTTACTATCCAATGCATTACCAACTATACTTTTGTCTGTAAGTTATAGGTTTTAGCTATAACACAGGCATGACCTCTTTTAATCTTTCTTCACTAACCTCTCCCAACCCCCTTAGATAATTGAGCGTTACAATCATATCAGAGTGTTGAAGTAATTGCTGTAGAACATGGATGTCTTTAGTCTTTTGGTACACCTGTATTGCAGCAGTATGCCTAAACGAATAGATTGTCTGATTCAGTCGTAATAGTTTGGATTCTTTCATCTTGATCCGTGCTTTCCCCCAAAGTAAGTTGAAATAGCCAACACTATACGGTTCAAGGGATAGAGTAAAGATATTGGTTTCACTATCAGTTATACACGCTAGGCGTTCTTTTAAAAATGGTTTAATGTAATCAGGTATATAAACTGTTCTTACTCGCTTACTCTTGTTCTCACTTCCTGATAATTGAATCTGGCTACAGTCTTTTACAATATGTTTGGCCTTTAAAAGTCTAATCTCGTGATGTGGACGAAGTAAACAACCATAGGTTAGTATGCAACACAAATGGAGATTTGGATAATGCGCTTTTAAGAAAGCAAGGACATTTCGTAACTCATCCGCTGAGTACGGAGCATGTAAAGAGGCCTTAGCTCGAGCAGTCTTTGTTGATTTAACAATATTCTTTGTGGCATAACCTCTCCTTACCATTTCGTTTATAAGTGTACCTAAACACCTACGCCTGTTGATATAATTTCTTTCACTAGATTGAAACTTGTTTAAGAAGCGTTCTACGGTTTCCAACGAAAGTTGATCAGGGTTTGCTTTGAGTTCAGCAACAGATAATGATGCCTTAAACATCTTAGTAACCGCTATTAAGTTTCTTTTGTAAAGATCACAAAGGTTAGTGGATAACTTGTCCTCCATAACTGCATCCAATGCAAATAGTAGACTTGGTAATTCTATCTCCTTTGCCAAAGGATTCCAACCGCTGTTAAGTGCTTTTGTAAATTCAAACTGTAGATGCGAGAGTAGACGTTTCTTATCTTTAATAGCTGTACATTGGTTTGGATTTATGTTGAGATTAAGACGATTTCCATTGTATTCCCTGAACCTTTTACCATCGTAGTAAAAGGAAATGTAAGCTCTATCTTCAAGCTGCTTAGGTAAAATTGATTTTGGTTGTGTAAACATGATTTGGCGCGTTTAGTGGCGCAACAGGTCTGTTAAATTTGCAATTAACTATCTTACAGGTAGTTCAACGGATAGAATAGAAGTTTCCTAAACTTTAGATATGAGTTCGATTCTCGTCGGGACCACTTCCTTGGATTCAAACCAGAACATTGTCGTGCAAATCGTTGATTTTCAAGGCTTTGTTTTGGTTTTATAACACATTAAAACTCGTTTTCGACCATTCTGAATGGTTAATTTTAGTGAGTCGAAAATTGACTATTTTTTGTAAAACGCTGTGAATCAGTAAATTGAATGAAATATCAAAACCAGAATTATTCCGAAATGTTCGGGTGCTGGATTATTTTGTAAGATATTGATTTACAGCTCGTTCGACTGACGAACATCTTGATGACTCACTGGCTCAAATGTACATTTGTTTAATTTTAAATGTATCATTATGAGTTACAATTTTCATCTTTTATTCTATCTGAAAAGACCAAAAAATTTTATCAAGGGCGAGATGATGCCCATCTATTTACGGATTACCGTGAAAGGAAAACATTCGGAATATTCTGTCGGCAGGGAAATTATTCCCAGCTTCTGGTCCGCGCTTAAAGGAAAAGGCACTGGCCTGCGCGAGGAGATCCGGGAACTTAATGATTATCTGCACACGCTGGCCTCAAAAGTTCGAAGATTTCATACCTCTCTTGTTGAAAAGGAAGATGAGGTGACAGCGGTGATCTTACGGGATCATCTTACCGGTAAGAATACATCTAACCATAGCCTTCTGAGAGTTTATCAGAAGCACAATGACAATATGGAAAAACTGATTGGTAAAGGATACAGTTATAGCACGTTTCAAACCTATCAAAGTTCCATCAGACATGTTAAACAATTTCTTCAGCTCAAATATGAGGTTCAGGACATTAACGTCAAAAAGGTAGATTTTAAATTTATCACCGATTATGAGCTATTTCTTAGGATAGATCGGGGAAATAATGCAATGTCTGCCTGGAAATATATTGTTCACCTGAAAAAAATCATGCTGTATTGCCTGGGTGCCGGGTGGATTGTTGGTAATCCATTTTTAAATTATCGAAATACTGCTAAAGCTAAGGCAAGGACTTTTCTAAATATGGAAGAGTTGGATAGGATCAAAAACCGGGAATTTCCACTTGAGCGCTTAAACATCGTTCGTGACATTTTTATTTTCAGTTGTTACACCGGTCTTTCTTATATTGATGTGAAGCAGCTTCGCCTGGATCAGATTACAAAAGGTGATGACGGTAATTTATGGATATTCATCAAACGGCAGAAAACGGAAACACCTTGTCACATCCCCTTGTTGGATGAGGCAAAAGTAATTCTTGACAGGTATAAGAATCACAGGATATGCCGATGGAGAAAAGTGGCATTGCCAGTGCTCACTAATCAACGCATGAATGGTTACCGTGCGCCCGTAAAGGTTTTGTAATGAATGTCTCTTTGGCAAGAGACTAGACTAGGTTCCAAGTCTACTCCCGACCGACTTATCTGGAGGGGAAACCCGATAGGGAGTGTAGCATGTCGGCGTACAGCATGGCCGCTTTAATTGCCAAAAGCGAGTGCACAGCTGGGGAGAAAGGCAGACACGAGGATGAAGCCTATACTGGTTAAACGATAGTTCAGTGGGGCATGTTGAATCTGTGACGAAAGGCAGTTGTATTGTCACACCGTGGCTCTCTCATTTGTCAGGTACTCAATGAGAGCATAGAACGCTGCTACGGCACAGCCGCAATAAGCGGAGAAAAGAACGAAAGTCGCATCCGACAGTCTGTCGCGCTAACAGTCATTACGAAACTAAACGGGGATTTCCTAAGTCGGGATGCCTATTTTTTTTAGGGCTATGTATGAAGATACTGAATACCCGATATGGAAACGGAGCTTCCGTAGTAGTCCGAGCAGGGTAACACCCTGTACATGGCGAAGGGAAGCAGTTGTCAACTTAATACAAACAAAGGAAAACGTGAGAGACGTATGAGAGATCCAGTGCAAGTATTAAACGCTTTATGCGAACATAGTAAAGTTTCGGCTTACCGATACGAAAGGCTCTACCGAATTCTGTTTAACGAGGAAATGTTCTTTATTGCCTATCAGCGTAAATATGCCAATCAAGGCAATATGACGCCCGGCGCCGACCGCAGAACCGTCGACAGAATGAGCATTGACCGCATTCAGAAACTTGTGGCAAGTCTGAGGGACGAATCGTATCAGCCTTATCCCGCCCGCCGGGTGTATATACCCAAAAAGAATGGAAAGAAACGCCCGTTGGGCATTCCATCTTTTGAGGATAAACTCGTGCAGGAAGTGGTATATATGATTCTGGAAGCCATCTATGAGGGGCAATTTGAAGATACCTCCCATGGATTCCGGCCCAACAGAAGCTGTCACACAGCATTAAGGGACATTAAGGTGACGTTCAAGGGAGCGCGATGGTTCATTGAGGGCGATATCAAAGGCTTCTTTGACAATATCAACCATAATGTAATGATCGATATCCTCAGAGAACGTATCTCTGATGAACGTTTCCTTCGCTTAATCCGTAAGTTTCTGAATGCTGGCTATATTGAAAACTGGACATACAACAAAACCTACTCGGGAACACCGCAAGGCGGAATCATTAGTCCGATCCTGGCTAACATCTACCTTGACAAGTTCGACAAGTATGTAAAAGAGTATGCAGAAAGTTTCAATAAGGGAAAAAGACGTAGACTAACCACTGAGTATCAGCGTAACCGGAATCAGAGAAATGCATTACGATGGAAACTGGAAGCGGAAACTGATGAAAACCGCAAAGCTGAACTGAAATTGAAAATAGCCGAAAAGCGTAAGGAAATGCTGGATATTCCAGCAACAAGGGACATGGATGATACGTTCAAAAGATTGAAGTATATAAGGTATGCTGATGATTTCCTCATCGGAGTGATCGGCAGCAAGGGAGAATGCGAAAAAATCAAGGCTGATATTACGACTTTCATGAGTGAAAAGCTCAAATTGGAAATGTCTGAAGAGAAGACTTTGATTACCAGTGCACAAGAACCCGCAAAATTCCTTGGATACGAAATCCATGCACGCCGGTCTATGGACCATACGCGTACACGATCTGGACTGCAGCGCCGTTCGTGGACAGGAACAATTGTCTTAAATTTATCTTACGGAACCGTTATTAAGCGTCTTCAATCCTATAATGCTGTGCTTATCACACAGGTAGATAGGAAACAAACGCTTAAACCCTCGTCTCGCAAGTATATGGTGAATAGAAATGATGCAGATATCATGGCGCAATACAATCTGGAATTGCGGGGATTCTACAACTATTATTCTATCGCAGACAATATCAGCTATCAGGGATGGAAGTTCAACTACTTCATGAAATATAGCATGCTCAAAACGCTTGGCCGTAAGCACAAAAGAACCGTTGGACAAATACTTGAGAAGTACAAAGATGGAACGGATGTGGTTATCCCCTACAGGGATAACAAAGGCAACGGGAAACAAAGAGTATGGTATAATGGTGGATTCAAATGTAAACGCTTTACAAACATCTACGAGGATAACCAGTACGACAAAACACCCAACACCATGTATCTTCCAGCCCCCACACTTGTGGAAAGGCTAAAAGAGAGAAAGTGTGAACTATGCGGTGTAATGGGAGACCTCTTGATGCATCACGTACGTAACATCAATCAGCTTAAAGCTGACACCAGATGGAATGCAGTGATGATCAAACGCCATCGTAAAACGCTCGCAGTCTGTCAAGATTGCGATGCATTAATCCATAAAAGACTATGATCAGTAAGGTTATGTTGACAATGGAGAGCCGTATACATGGAGACATGTACGTACGGTTCGGGGGCGGGTTAACAGAGACTTACCACCGCAAGGTGGCAAAGCGCTGTTGGCCTAGCCCACTGAAAGAAATCGCCGATCTTTGTACCATCACTAAGGTGCTTACGTATCATCTTGCCAGGCACACTTTTGCAACCACTATTACGCTTTCAAATGGTGTTCCGATTGAGACCGTATCCCAGATGCTCGGGCATAATAGCTTGAAAACAACGCAGCACTATGCGAAGGTGATCGATACGAAAGTTAGTACTGAGATGTCTGCATTACAGGAGAAACTTCTGGAACGGAATAAGGAAGAAGAGGATACTGGCGATATGAAAGTTATGAAGCTCTTTAGTAAAGATGAAATAGCTGTAAGTGGATAATATTATGCTCATTTTCCGTGATTATTGAGTATAATATTATCCATTTAATTTTAGTATTTCTTCTTTGATAGCACACGATGTCCAAAATTATTTGGGTATATACGCGGGTGTGCTTTCGGAATTTGATTTATATCATCTTGTTTTAAAAAATTACATATTTCTTTGACAGAAAGAAGCAAGCTAGAATTATTAAATCTTAAATATATCTGTTAATTCTATTCATTTTATATCATCGCATACTATGTAATAAGGTACTCGGATATTGCCAGTATTGTATCGACGCTAGTGAGATAATTTTACACAAGGGTTTAAAAAATAAATAATTATGATACTAATAGTATTACTTTTTATGTTTTTTTAAACTGGTACAGAGATGTCTGCATTAAAGGAGAAACTTCTGGAAGGGAATAAAGAGTATGATGGTGTGAAAGTTATCAAGCTTTTTAGATAGATTGTTAACTATGTAGCAGTTATAGGGTTTGAAGATTGAAGCAATGTTATTTAGATTCCTTATTCATCTTAGTTTGGCAAAATCATTAAAATATAATTTATAGTGTAACCTTGCTAGGGGACATTTTGCCCGTCATTGATGAGCTATGGGTTATCGCTTTACATCATTTTATTTTGTTTATTGGGCAAAAAAAATATTATAAAGTGTCACAAATATTTCATGAATTTGTGACAAAATAATTCATTTTAACGTGAGTTAATTGTCATACAATCAGGCAGTTAACAAGGTGATTAGGGGTAAGCGCGAAAAGATATTTTTTCCAACCGACTTTTCTTGCATTGATACTACTGATGTGATTAGGAGCATCTACACAGGCTTCAAAGGGATCATGTAGAATGTAATATCTGATATGAAATGATTTTTAATTAAATGTTATATGATTATTCCGAACAAATGGTGGCACAATTAACTAAGAGATTTTAGCCTTTTATTTCAAAAAAAGTTATAACTATAATTTTAATAGGTTCGCTTGAATAAGCGTTAGTATTTCATCGAAATCAGGCTGCCCTAAGTAATAAAGTCCTGATGTTCCGCTATATCGGTTCCTAAAATCTTCCCTTATTTTCTCGTCAGTTAAAAGGAAAGCCTGCTTT
This sequence comes from Pedobacter sp. MC2016-05, assembly GCF_026239735.1. Classification (GTDB taxonomy): domain Bacteria; phylum Bacteroidota; class Bacteroidia; order Sphingobacteriales; family Sphingobacteriaceae; genus Pedobacter. The sequence continues at coordinate 87,005 of NZ_JAPIVT010000001.1, read as the reverse complement.
TCCACTAATGGAGTATCAAGATCGACCTCCGGGAACCAGTGCGATTTATGGTCCTGATATTCTCTTGTTGAAATAAACTGCTGGATATCATCTCTCTGTAAAAGCTTATAGACATCATAATATTGCCGCATAAAATTGACCTTTGGCCCACCACGACCCACAGTTTGTTCTCCACGGAACTTGGTTACGATTGTCTGGAGTTTTTCCACTAATGTATAGCCGGGATGGTAGCACGCGATATTTAAAGCCCTATTGTCAAGCACATCAAGACCAGCTTCCAATGCTCTATCGTACATCCATGAACTAATATCAACATTTTGGTTAGGGGTAACCTTTGCAAAGCCGACCTCAAGCAATATGCCATCCTTAATTCCTGGCACAGAACCAAAATAGCCATTGTATTTCAACCGAATACCACCGTTCCTTCCCTTTTCGTCATCGAATTCGATGTCGCGCTCTGGCTGAATACCGTCTATAACAATATTGTCCGACAGCCAATCAAAGAACTTCATCCTATTTTCTACGGTATTCTTACCAGTTGATTTCGGATTTTCATTTACCTGAATGCCCGTCTGGTCAAAAAATGCCCGTGGCGGGATGATATGCAAGTCAACGTCTTCTGAGAAGCGGTCAATGATCTTAAAGCCCTTCGATAGAGAGGTCCCCCCCTTAAGCTCAAAACCGAGTCCCAGGTTTTTCATGCCATAAAGTACGTGCATGATCCAATAGTCCTTTTCTATCAACGCATCAAGTATACTAGTCTCAGCTGACAATGTACTAATCAGGCTTTTAAAATCCTTTCGCTGGTGAAGAAACTTGCTGCTCATATAACTTAGGTAATTACTTAGTTCGTTGCTAATAATTTTCTTGTTTTTGGGTTTCCATATTTTTCAGCGGCATATCCTAAAGACTGCTGATCCAAGCTCCTCGCTGTTTTCAATGCCTTTTCAAGTACCTTGGGCTGATCCTCAGCAAGTGAATCCAAATTATTGATTAGGTCAATCACCAAAAATTCCTTGGTAGGCTTGGTTGGAAAAGCAGACTTTTTTTTAAAGGTGAACAATTTGTTACCCAATTTAATATCTCCGCTGCGCAGGTGGTTGTAAACAATCTGTTTGTTATACAACTGTGTCGTCCCCAGGCCCAACGCATTAAAATAATTGAAAGAAGTAATCAGAAAGTTGGTATTGTCCAAGAATTTCTTGATGAGCATATCATCCGCCGGTGGCTCAAAACCAAATGCATTTTTCTTCGGAAAGTGATATAGCCCAGGGCCAACTCTTTTCAAAGTCCCCTCACCTGTAAGTTCCGAAAGATGCCTGTCTATTGATTTTGACCACTTTTGCAGTTCATCCCTTTTGTATATCACCCCTTTTTTAAGATGACTCTTTAATTCCTCTAATTTTGGCATAACAAATCCTTTCGGTTACAAATATATGGATTATTAAATTATTTGCATGATTTTTGACGAAATTTCATTCAATAATCAGCTCTAAAAAAATCAAATTGAAAAGAGCTTTTTCTGCTAAGATGAACTTAAAGATTGCCGGTGATAGTAAGTTGTATTTTGGTAAAAGCGATGAAGAACCAGTATTCGCCGGAATGTGAGTAAAAGCCTTAAATGGTTTTAGCGTACACCGAAATTGGAAAATATAATTAGGGGGTCAACATGCTCCAGAATATCAAAGCAGAGGAATTCATCATTGAGATTTAAACGTTTTTTGCGTGCTACTTTCGCTTAGTGGTAACATTAGATATCTATTTTATGCAAGGGATCACCATTGTCGTTATCATCAAACTTATCGTGGTTGGCAAGGTATATAATGATTTCAATAAGAAGATATCTGAAACAGCCATCGCGGCATTGAAAATTCCCCATTTCGATGGCAAAGGATCGACAAAAAATGAGTAAACTATTGATTCAGCTTCATCTTTACCGCCATTATGTGCTTGCATAGCCCTCTGTTCGTCTTATTATTGGTAAACCAGGTACAAGTACATTGCAGTTCGTTGCCTTTACCGGCGACAATATGACTCACACCAGTGGAACCTTTAACCTCAGCTTTAATGCCGTTTTTGTCATTTTGCAATACCACCACACCATCTTCATCGAATAACTTTATGGCATTTTGCTGCCTTGGATTAAAGCGTTTTAACCGAGAGAGATTAAAGGGGAGCTTTCTATAAAAATAATTGTTGCTTAATAAATCGTATCCCAATAATCCCATGCTGGATAGTGAAGCCTGCAAAGTTTCCATCGTTCCCAGCTGAATGTCATGTTCTATAGAAACCAGTGTGGGCTGAAAAACCTCATTGGTTTTAAAATAATTATTGATGCTAAACAACCATTCGTCCGGTAGTTGAACTATCAGGTTTTCTATATTCTTGCTCTCACCAGAAAATCCCCTATATACTCCGTCCGAGAGTAGAAATAGCATTTGTATATCTTTGAAATCAAGCACTACTGCTGTACTTTGCTGATCTTCATGTTTATAAAAAGAGACACTATCTACAAGCAACAACAGGTTTTCCATCAGATTGAGTCTGTGAATGCCACCTATTTTTAAGCTATTGGGTTTTGTTACAGCAGAAAAAGCATAACTGTTCCCGGATTTGAATAAAAAATACTCAGTCTTAACAGCTGTTTTAGGTATGGCCTTAAAAAGTTGCAATGCTTCAATTTTGTTCAATTTAAAGGCTAGCTCCATTCGAGATAAGTATACCTGCACATTTCCCAATCCTTTAATCCAACGATCAGGCAAACTCACTTTCTTCTCAGTGGCCTCTATGCGCTCGGTTATGACCTTCAGTTCTTTTGAACCTACTCCGACCATTAATTTTTCTGTCCTGGCAACGGTATTGAACGCCCGGATAGTTGCATCGCTAAAATCAACATTGGTGCAGCCCGACTGAATAAACTCCCCGTCAATCCCTTCTGGCTGCACGTCAATACGAGCATAAACACTATTACAAGATGAAAATGCCTCAAAATGTAGTTGTTCATTACCGACAGAAACAATAGGGTCACGCATATTAATCCGCTGATCCGGGCTAATCGCAAAATGAGAACGTACTGTTTTACCAAGTGTGCTTAAACATTTTGAAGCGACAAATGAATTGATGATGTTGCCATAAAAAAAGCAAGGCACTTTATTGTCCTGTTCAATTTCAGAACAATGTGCCAGGATAAATGATTTATCCCGGCCCGCTACATTTATTGTAGAAGCATTTTGATACTGATATTGAAAATCTAAATTCATTTGCGTTTTACTTTACTTAAAAACTCCTGATTTGCTACTTTATCAAGTTGAGCAGAAACTTCTAAATAGTAAGCTGTTATTTTCTTACTGTTAACAGGAAGGTGCTCACCATCAAAATGCTCCAAGGTTTTTTCCAGACATAGCAACTGGAACTCTTTGATCCGTTGTGAAACAAAAGGGCGATCTAGGTATTCTATAAACCTGTTAACGGGTGCATATCCTCTGGCAATTAGTTTACCGATGATATTAGCAAGATAAGAAAGATTCCCTTTTTTATTTAACAGTGAAAACTGAATATATTCTACAGCCAGATCTCTGGAAATTTTCTTTTCAAACAGTAAACAAACAGCAATATATAGCCATCCGCTGCCATGGACTTCCAGGCGATTATCCATCAAAAACTGCATCGGGTACAGACAATTTTCCATTTCCCTGACTTCATTTCCCGAAGCCGTATGAGGGATATACCGACATAACATTGGACCAATGTATTGAGGCATTAAACTCAATTGAAACGCTATAGCCTCCCGAAAAGCAGTGGAAAAAGGTGCAGTATTATAGAATAGTGGGGGGTAATGTTTGGTTTCTTTATTTCTATACCAGCTATAATTCCAATTGTGTTCCAGGACCAGGTTGTACCACGTCGCATATTCACTCTTGTCGACAACAATTTCATAAGTGATCTCAAATGGTCTGGCTATCGAAGGATAGCTTTTCGCTGCCGTATTTTCAAACTCAGGAAATAGCTGAACAGGCTGCTTAATCCTCGTTATCTGTGCCCAAAGTGCCAACACATCTTCAGTCGGCTTAACTTGATCTGCGGCCCCTAAATAGTACTGCATCGCAGCCGCATAATTCCCCTTTAGGCTCTTCACAAGATCAAGTACTTCTTCATCTGTTTGTTGGTATAACAATCTGTTACAAGCCACGATCAGATCTTCTATTTCAATATTTACCTTTTCTTGCTCATACTGTAGCAGACGTTGCACCAATACTTTTGGATTCAGGTAAAAAGGCAGATGACTTGGGGTCGAAAGAAATGGCAATCTGTTTTTAGATGCTAGCTTTTGCCTCATCCAATCCAGCTTATTTTTTACAAATGGAACGCTATCATTTTCAACTCTTATTTTTTCTATGCTATCCTCGCCAACCCAATGTTGCATAAATTCAGAGAAAATGGTCATTATTTCTATATCCCAAAATCTGCTAAACAGCTGCTTACAATAAGGTTTCAATTGCTTCTTATAATCTGCTGGGATCTCGTCCTGCAGCTGGTTGAGTCCTTCCAGAAAGAGGTCGAAATCTAATGCAGACTTAGTCCTTATGAAATTACCAATCTGAAATAACAACTCTTCCCAAGTAGAAGGTATCGTTACCTGTTTCAACTGTTCTGCCGCATCTTCAAATACGCCATCTTCTACAGAAGAATTAACCGGGGCATTATCCAACCCAAGAATTTCAAGGGTCTTAAGTTTTAAATTACTTAAGTAAGGTTCAACTATAACGCTCAGAATTTCCGGATCAATATGTTCTACTAAAAGCCGGGCTCCTTTTTCCTGTACTTTCGGATCATTTTGGAGCAATAGCATAGATAGCTCAGCGGAAATGTCCAGCTCCTTATGTCCTTCCTTTTTCAAAAGGAAATCAAGGATATCCAGACTCAGCAGAATTGATTTTTCTATTTTCTCCTTTGGGAAAATTGCGCTCACATTGTCAATAAATCCATTTTCATCAAAGCCTTCAGTCTTATAGATCTCTTTGATTTGTCTGACCGCAAAATTAATCAGGCTGGCACTACCGGTATTCAGCAGGGAAAACAGCAAGTGTTGATGCTGCAGATACTCTTTTTGAATTGTATTAAACAGGTCCAACAACCGGATGTGCCAATCTAAGTGAGGCTTTTTCCAGTTGTTGAGCAAAGATTCCAATAAATACTGAATGAGGGTACGGTCAAATACATATCCCTTCTCCAGCATGATCCGAATAACTTCCGTCCAGTATTCATTCACCTTTTTACAGACATGTCCCTCACGGGCTTTCCATTTAGAAATGTCTAGCACAGGAATTTCATATTTGTGGAATTGAAGAAATACCTTTTCAATAGCGTCTGGGTTTTCCAATAAAAAATCAGCATCCTCTTCAGTATTCCTGTCAAACATCGTTACGGTAAACAAACGCGTAACAAAATAGCTCTCATCAAAAGTAATCCAACCCTGCTTGTAAAATGCCCATAGCAATTTGAAATCAATGCTTCCAAAACGTTCCTTTTGTGATGCTTTAACAATCTTATCCAGATAGTCTGGTGGGAAAAGTTGATAAAATGCCAGTAATGGTTCTAATCCGATGACTGGTTTTGCTAAGTAGGTGTTCAAGGGGCGAACTAGCCATGTTTCATTCAAGTATTCAATCCTCACTATATCATCAAATCCTCGGGTACAGGCAATAAGTGCAAAGGTTAAAGTGCAACTAACCTTATTCCGGTTATCATAAAAATCACGTTGTGACTGTCCACTCAAGCTAACCCCATCCATTTCTAAAATATCGCGATCAACATCTATAGAATGCAAGTATTTTATAGTTTCTGAAAGCTCAATTCCGTTCAGATTTTTACATTGGTTCAGAACTTCAACCCAGTTTTTGTCTTTAATATGCTGTTTAAGTTTATTCATATGGGTACCGCGCTTTCAAAAAATATCACAAATCCAATTTATGGTTAATTTGAAGCTAATTTATAATCATTAGTTTATTATTTTGTTTTTTGAAACAAGATATTGCCCAATTTTGCCAACTCTGATTCTTCTCCGATAATCAGAATTTCTTTAAACTAGCTGCGGATTTCGCCAAGGAAACGTTTTCGGAATGTCGCCCTGCATAGGCTTGAAAGGGATCATATATTGAAACGACTTGCGCATGGAATTTAATTGTATCCGAAGATAGATCCTGTTCTTGGTAGCTTCTACCCTTCTACTGAGGAGATAGCGGAAAGTATTGCTAATATTGATAAAAGCAGTATATTTTTACAGATAAATATTGCAGTCATGAAATCAAAATGGATATTCCGACCCATACTGCACCACCTATTCCGAGGTATAGTGGGACGGAATATCCACTCCCGGGGGAAACGAAGTCCTATGCCGGCTTTGAATGCCAATTCCTCCTTTGAGAGCTTAAGTAGCTTATGCTGTGTTTTTACAAATGTTGATAATGGATTACTCATGTTTATGCCCTATGTGGTACAATAAATTTGAGTGTTCAAAAAATCACTATGTTCATGTTTCATGAACAATCTATTAAAATGAACATCGCCATATTTTTTAAATAAAGCAGACAGCGAAGGACGAGTATGACCACAAACTCTGGATTTGATACTGGTTAGTATAGATAGTTGAAAAGAGTTCGTCTAGAAATTACAGGCGTTGGTCTAGCAGTTACTAACGCTGGTATAATGCGAGGTTTTTGCCTGAAACGTTTGATGGACAGCTGAGTCTTAATAACAAACAATAGCAAAAACCTAAAATATAAACGATATGAAAACTTTAGCAAAAACAATATTCGCAGCAGCATTAACAGCAGTAGTATTAACTTCATCAGCAATGGCAACTATTGCCGCTGAGCCAGTTAAAGCAGAAACAAAAACTGCTTCATTATCAAAATTCAACAGGATCTGGGTGAGCGGGAATGTGAAAATCGTATTAACCCAAGGTGACAAGCAAAATGTAGAGGGTGCGAGCAACTATGATGCTGCAAAAACCTCGGTATCAACTGATGGAAAAACCTTGTTTATCAATTCGTTAGAAACAAGTCAAGTAACACTTAATATTACCGTAAAAGATTTGGAAAGGATTGAAGCTTATGGTCAATCTGTCGTGGTGACCAGCAATAATTTCGATGTAAAATACCTTCAGTTATTTTTGGGACAAAGTGCTACAGCGAAGATCAAAACTACAGCAGGCAGTTTATATACTATCGTTAAGGATGATGCGGTATTAAAATTAAATGGTACTGCTGATCAAAGTACAATGATCGCTAGCAACATGAAAAATGTAAAATTAGCTGACTTTGCCAGTCTTAAATCAGAATCATATGCTTCTGAGGCAATCATGGAAGCAGAGCAAAATGCAATGGTTTTAGCAAAATAGAGAATATCAATCAGATAAGTTGAAGCTGCCCATTTGGGTGGCTTTTTTTGTTATTGGTGAGCAGGCAATTCCATAGATATTATCGTTAATTGGTAATTCAAGAATTAGCGATAATATCTAAAATAGCTATATAAATCATCCTAAATCTTGGTATTTGCAATTCATGAATTGCAAATACTTCTCTTACTAAAGATTGAATGAAAAGCTGTGAAACTTTCGCTCCTTACAGGCGGTAAACAAAAGGTACATATGTAATTATGAATGTATTTTCTTCTTCCTGTAAATGTTGCAATATTAATAATAGGGAAAATTTTTCTATAATCTTTTATACGGTTTGCTGTTGAAATCATTTCATTTAATAAATATCATAGATAGGCTTGTATGACTCATTCGAATAGTTCTACAAAGTTGAGGAATATCAAATGTTATTTACATTTATATTTGCTTAAGCAAATATCATTAACAATATTTAGGTCAATTAATTTTATCCATTTTTTAACGCAACATCAATTAACGCTCAGCCCCTTCTCTCGCCCCAGAAATCTTAAGAACCATCCTGCCACTAGTACTACAGCCTAGCACTGTATAATGGTTATTTATTTCTTTGGGAAAACTGCAACGGGCTCTGGGCTCACACTTTATGAAGATCAAGAATATTAAAGAGTACCGTAAGTTTTATAAGGAAGAAGTACGTGACCAGCCTACAAGGGACGAAAATTTTATTGGCAATTTCCGCATGGAAAATGGCAAGAAAAAGTTTGGTTGGTTCGATATTTACCATGGGGATAAGGAAGGCTATGGAAAGGCAGAGAATGGTATTGAAAACTTCTTGCAAAGTTTTCTGGATATGGCCAGGGACGGTCAGGCGGTTTATGAATTCCTCCAAAATGCAGTAGATGCAGGGAGTTCCCACTATACTATGGTTTGGGGACAGGATAAAACGGATGGGAACTATTATCTTATGGTGGCCAATAATGGGGATATGTTCTCACTTAACAGCGTACGTTCCATCCTTAATGTCGGCTCTTCAACCAAGACAGCAGATAGTAAGACTATTGGCAAATTTGGTATTGGCTTCAAACTGGCCCATAGACTGGTGGGAAAGGATAATGGACTGGAAGAATTACTGCATGAAAACTCTGGTCCTCTACTCTATAGCTGGCAAAACTATGACATCGCTCAGCTTGCTGCCGGTTCAGAACCTGAGCCCACTTCCATGGAGATCACCAGTATTGGTGAAAACCAGTATCGTTCAGATGATCCTGCACCCTGGCTATTCAAGATCCTGATCACCTGTTTTCCAAATCTCCCCGAAAATGAATCCGTGTTGGATTTACCGACAATGGCCAATGGAACAATTTCACCTGCACCACCGTTTAGCCAGGCAGAGTATCAAACACTGTCCCGTTGGGTAAATAAATACACCCACATCCTCAACAAGGAAACCTATCAGACTGGATCACTTTTCTTCATCAAGCTTGGTGAAGGCAAGGAAAACGAACTAGCTGAAGGCAACCTTCAGGAAGGCGTAAAGTTTGCACTGGCAATTCTTAATCAAACTGCAGACGAAGCCGAACGGAGCAAAAATGTATTGCGTACAGTGCAGCTCAATAATGCAGAGCCGATTACACTTCCTGAACTGGAATACCTGAGAATTGATATCGACAAAGAAAATCAGGCAGACACATATGCTTTTATCCGCTTTGGAGTGAACGAGTTTGCCGATTTAAGTACCGAACAACTCAACAAGGTCGCTCAGGAATCTGATATTGAAGTACTCTTCGGCTTTCGCCCTTATGATAGGATTGATAAATATTTCAGAGGTGCACCGAATTTTTACCTCTATTTTCCCTTAAGTGAAGAGGTACATAACTTTAACTACATCCTGCACTCAAATGCATTTTACAAGGGGAGTTCCAGGACATTCTTGCACAAAGGCTCAGGAAAGGATGATGGAATCAACGAGCGCTTGCTTAAAGTAATCGTTGATAAAATAGAAGAGGAGTTCATAAGATTAACCGAGTCAGCCCTTCGGGCAGATCGAAGAAAATTCCTTGACTTTTACGCCGCATTACTCAGTTCAGGCCATAGCGCAAATAATGAACGGAAATGGATTGAAGAACCTTATGTCAACAGAGTCACCAAGTTGCTAAAGCGCTTTGTTCCATGCCGTCAAGACCTGCTCTCCGATGATTTCTTAATTTCAAATGACCCCGCTAAGGTATTCATCAAAGATACTGGAGTGGATATCGATATCAACGGCTGGGGACTCTCAGGCGTGAATTGGTTTTATTGGGGAGAGGGCAGTGATCTTCAGCTAAAGTTGCAGGCCAATATCAAGTTAGATATTAAAAAATATGGTCTTCAGGAACTGCTGAAGGCGCCTGCATCCATTGTTGTCCACCTTAACGATTGGATAGGATCGGATCCGGATAAAATGAGCATTATTATGCGTGAAGCACTTGTCGAGCATTCCTTGTTTAATGATGTTCAAAGGGCCAATCTCTTTGAGTTAAAACTGTTTCTCTTTCAGAAAGATGAGGTGCATTCCATCGAATCATTCAAAGAGGTTGATCCTCAGGGATATTTAATTTCCAGAAATAAACTTACAGAAATCCGCGACATTCTGTCCAAACTTGATCTTCGTCACTCCATTAACGATGTAGAGGAATTTACTAAAGCCTATCATTCTTATTTTGGTACAACATCTCAACTTGGAAATTATGATATACTGACGCGGCGCTTTTCCGACCATGCAAACGATGAACAACTCGGTAGATTACCCGACAATGAGAAGCTCAGGGTTTATCATGCTTTCAGAACCTTCAATGATAGCCCAGGAACCCGTATGCCCTTGCTTAAGATATTTGCCAATAAGAAAGGCGACTATCATCCCATTGGACAACTGATTGAAGAAACTTCAAAACGATGGCTCGCGCCTTATAAAGTGGAAAAGGATTTTGGTACAATCACTAAGACCTATCTTGTAAAGGAGGAGAAAGATATTTATGAGGCTATCATCAAGCCATTCTGGGGGGAGATAGCAGATAAGATGTCAAGTGATTCCGTCAAATCAAACCAAATACTGACTGAAATTATTGATTTGTTTGCGCAAAGCGAATGGGCCGACAAAAACAAGAACCTCATTGATCAGCAGCTAGGAATCTTTTTTAAAGGGGAATTTATTCAGGACGGCCTGGTCTTTTTTGATATCGCATTGAAAGATATTTCTGCTAAAAATTATTCTCATATTCAGCAGGTGCTTTTTAGTCTTTTTGACACCATTCTACCTGATCAGTTCTTTTTAAAACACCTGCAAAGCCATCCATTTGATTTTAAGTCCATTGGATTCATCTTTGATGTCATGGAGGGTGAAATTGACGGGGAAGACCTCAATGCCCTCCTCTTACTTGACAAAACCATTGATGGGGATTTTTTTGAGACACATGCCATTGGAACGCAGGATGGGAAATTCATCATTTTTAAAAATCAGGCTCAGATATATACGCTAAATAAAAAACTGCTTAAATATATCGATACCCACTTGAGAGGTGAGTTCATCCTAATCCCTGAAGAATTAGACCGGTTTAAGGATAGGGCTAAATTAACGCATGCAGAACTGATAGACACTATCATAAGACGGTTTGAAGAAAACGATATCGCTCAGGAACTTGAATTGATTGAAGCCATCCTCGAGGAAGGGTTGAGTGATCAGCTAAAACTTTTTAAAGGGCTAACCTACCTTGACCTGGATGCAACATGGGATCAGATAATACAAAATGGTATTTACCTGCGTTTGGCAAACAACTTGCTCTCGGCTGAAGATGAAGATTTTGACCTCTCTGAAATCCACGCTAAATTGCGCCTCATCCGTGAATCTGGCGATATCATCATTGGTAATATCCATAATGCAGAGGATAACATTCTGATTCCATTTCAGGAACGTACGCTTCATATCTCTCAATCCCAGTTGCTAGATCTTGAAGATAAAGAGGGAATTTCGGTCATCGAGGAATTTGCCAGGCTTGCCGTTCAACAAGGGTTTTTGACGGCTCCTTCCGCAGAACGCCTGTTTAAACAAAATAGCACTAGTGTAAGCGAAGAACTGGTGACCTTATTTATTGACAAAATCAACGATGGTCAGCTAAAAAATTCACACCAGCTTATTTTTCTGCTCTTTTCTGGCAACTTTGACAAATCGGAATTCGAAAATTATCATATCTTAACTGAGAGTGGTGATCTTTATCCGGTTGACGGCAATATTGTGCTTCACTCGCCACAAAATACAGGGTTTATTAATGAAATATTTCACCTTGATGAAAGTTTTCAAGACTTACAGTCAGTTTTAGGGATTAGTGACTTAGAAGTTATTCAGTATGGTGAGGAAGAGGAAGATATACTGCTGCCAAAGTTCCTCTTTTTACCTGAAGTTGAGGTGGATATCCTGGAAAGCAATACTGAACAGCTTGCGATGCTGGATTATCTCTTCATCTCTTGGCCACTACTAACAAGCCAGTTCAAAACGCGTAAACTCAGTGATGCATGGACAACAATATTGGGCTTTGATCCAAGGAAAAAATTAATCGGGAAACTCATCTTGGAAGAGGAACAATTGGATAAGAAAATCCTTGATTGGATGGCTAATGATACTTTTAAAATGAGTTTTCTGTCGGCTATTGGCGTTTCTTTGGAGGTTTCTGAAATTCTAAAGCTTCGCCAATGGTTGTGCAATGAACCTTTCCAAGAGTCCATCAGCAAAGATCTCGCAATTTACCAGGAGCACTTATTGTTTAATACTGTTAAAGGGTTGGCGAATAGATATGGGAACTTGCTGGGGAGGACAATCACTTTTGAAAAGGATTCCGCTAAGTTAGATTTTATCGAAGAGATTTATGAATGCTACAATAATCAGGATAATTATCTGACCATCCCGGATTTGGTGCATGTATCCTCTGACACGTTCCGGATTGCACAAAGTGACGAAAAAGAAACTGTACATATTGAACAAGAAGTATTGGACCTGCTTTTTAAGGATGATGAAAATCGACTTGATTTTCTATTTGATCAGGAGTTGGTCGTAAAGGAGTCGATGGCGAATCTATTCACATACGAGGATCTTGAACTTGATGAGGAATTTATTCTTCCCAATGTCGCCATCGAACATGATGAGCCATTTTACCTGAACTGGAAAATAAATTACCAGATCAGGCTCTTTAAGGTAGAGGAAATTATATTTAATGTCTTTTACCAAGACCAATCCATTGGTGCAATTAAAAGAGGAGATTTCTATCTGGATAAAACTAGTAAGGATTTTAAGGACATATATTATCGGAAGTCACTTTCTTTGGAAAATCTCTGCGAAAAACTAGAAGATAGCGAACTTGCCCAGCCACTGAAAGAAATGATAGAGGATAAGGATAGCATGCTTCGGAATCTATACAATGTAATGAATGCCGCTGGTAAGGATGAAATCAGTGATGCCAACCTCCGTGCGCTACGGATCGCGATGATGCAGGAAAATATTATCCATCAGCGGAGTAGTTATGCGGAAAATATGTTAATCGAAAGAAAGTATTCTTATAACTGGTTTACCACTTTTCTCAATTACCTAGCAACCTTTGAATCCCAGCAAAAAAATATCCAGCAAAAAACAATTGTTTTTCAAGAGATTTCTCATTATACAGTCAATGGCACACTTTCGGATAAGTTTTTTCTGCTCAAGGCTGCCAATTCCCTCATTCCCGTGAATATTGAGGAATTTGCCGAATTTGCCCTTGAACTTACTTTTAAAGACAAAACCCGCGAAAAAATTATGGTGGAGGGCGTTTCCAAAAAAGGTCAGGATCTTTTGATTTATTGCAGAAAACCACTTTCAAATAATACATTGATCAGACTTCCTGAAGTCTTAAATCTAAAAATCAGCTTTACACCTAAATTGGACCTGTTTCGGGAGTTAAAACTGGCTTTTGAAAATGTAAACAATATTGAAGAGTGGGAGGAAATCGAAGAGGCACTTCCAGCACTCCACTATATTTATGGCCCTCCAGGTACAGGAAAGACTACGACCATTTGCAGCCAGATTGCAGATGCAGTAAGAGAAAACCATAGTCTGCGAGTACTGTTGCTTACTCCAACCAATAAAGCGGCGGATGTGGTGGCAAAAAAATTGATCAAAGACCACTCGGATGTTTCCGTTATCCGGGTCGGCAAAGCAACTGACGGTGAATTGGAACAGGAACAGATCTATCAGGACTCGTTGAGTAATATAGATGTTGACAGCACTCATGTGATCGCATCAACAGTCCACCGCATTCCATACTTTAGGGTGGATAATGAGGACACAGGCATTGATCCAAAGCTTTTCGAGCTTAAAGGCCACTGGGATTATGTAGTCTTCGATGAATCGTCTATGATATCACTTCCCTACATGGTGTTTTGCATTCAAGCCATCAGTAGAAGATGCCCTGGTGTCAAGATCATCATTGCGGGAGACCCTCAGCAAATCCCGCCAGTCTCGGCCCTTAGTGATGCTGACTTGGAGGCTTTGGATATCGATGAAGAGAATATTTACAAGATGATGGGCGTCAATAGTTTCGTAGATAGTGCAATTCAGGTACGTGAATTGGATACGATGCAGCAGTTGAGCACACAGTATCGCAGTTTACCCCAGATCGGTCAGCTGTTCAGCGAGCTCGCTTACGGCAGTGAGTTGAAGCATCATCGGGGCAATAATAACGAACAGCCAAGGCTGCTCCCTGAAAGGTTCAGGACAATCATTAACCAAGCAGTAAGCTTTGTGAATATTCCTCTGGATGAACAAAACTCCATCTTATCGATTGGGAAGCTTTTTTATAGTGCTTATCACTTACATAGTGCAATATTTATAGCTGAGGCGGTGAAATATTTAGATGGTTGCTTAATCGAAGGAGAATCTTGGACCATAGGACTAATAGCGCCTTATAAAGCACAGGCAGCACTCATGAATCGGATCATCACTTCTTATCACCTTTCGGACCGAATAAAAATATCCTGTGATACCGTTCACGGATTCCAGGGCGACGAGTGTGACATGGTGTTTTTTGTTGCCAACCCTAGTCAGACTTGGTACACAGGGCATAAGCGATCATTGTTATCCAAAAAATATATTTATAATGTGGCCATTAGCCGCGCAAGAGATTATCTGATCGTTCTTCATCCCTATAAGAAAATCACTGGGAATGTGTTTATCAACGATATTAAAGGCAGTTATGAAAACAATTTCGGGCCAAATGCCATCATTGATTACCGCAAGATTGAAAAAATCATCTTTGGAGATGAAAATTTTATTGAGCGAAACAGTTACCTGACGGGTCATGATAGCATAAATGTATTTGGACAGAATGAAATTAAGTATTTTATAAAGTCCAGTGACCAGGCTATTGACATTGTTTTAAAACCTTAATCCGCATTAGAAATGAATATACCATCAATGCACCTGTCGGTGAGGGTTCCGTGGCATGATAATCGATGGAACGGCAAAATATGTTGCAGTCCCAAAGAAAATGGTTCCTGCATGTTTCTACCAAGAATTGCTGAGGCAAAAGATGCGGAACTGGAAGATAGCATCGCTGAAAAATGGATACATGAGCTTAAAGAAGATCACTTGCCACCTTGCCTGAGCGAAAAGGTAACTTTTATGTCTCCCCACACTGTCTTTAAGCACGCTTCACATCCATATAGCGGCAATACAGGAAATGCTAGCTTTTATGGTCATTTTTTGAAAACACGGTATTGTTATCCCGGATATAGTTTTTCCATCATACCTTATGGCTGGATGCGTAAAAATGGAGATGATGATACTTCTGAAAAAGCCGATGAATTGGGGCTGGATTTCGATCCATCTAAAGAGCCAGAGCTGAACTTTAAAAATACCTGGGTACAGCAGATTGATAACCAGCATTTAATGCTCAATACATTTATCGAGCCAATCAGGCCTGGTCAATCATTAATCTTTATCTACGCTAAAAATATTCCATTTGTAGAATCACATAAAAGGGTACTAATCGGCGTAGGAAATATCTCATCTATAGGTGAATTGACCGAATATGAATATGACCAGTTCAAACCTGGTCAGTTCAGGAGCACATTATGGGAAAGGCCAGTAATGCATACCATTCGAGAGGGGTTTAAAGACGGTTTTTTGCTCCCCTATCATGAATTCCTAAAACTGGCCGAAAAAGACAACACAATTGAGATTTCTGAATATATTGCCTTTGCACCGAGTTTTGAAGAATTTTCTTACGGAAGCGAGTGGGTCTCCAGTGATACCGCCATCGCCTCACTTCTTATCTTGCAGGATAAACTCAAAAAAATGAGTGGACTGCTTGCTGTAAGTGATATCGCGGGTCAGTTTCAATGGATTGACGATCAGCTTTCCCGGCTATGGAAGATGCGCGGACCATTTCCAGGACTTGGCGCGGTGTTGACCGGCCTCAGTATAGAACAAGGGAATTTACTTGCATGGCAAATAGAGGGCCTCTCGCGAGATGATCAGGGAGAAGAGGTAATCACCAATCCATGGGATATCGTTGATAAAATACTTTCCGGCAATGTATCAACCTTTGGCCTCAAACCGGATTTTAAGTTAAGTGATACCCTGATTGCCACCTGGAAAATGTTGTCGGAAAATGAACGCCAGTTTTTGGAACTGCTCAGTAGAATGCATTTGGACAACGACCAGGTCGAATTATTTATTAACGAACGTGCAGTTGCTCAACTTGAATACCTTATCAATCCTTATTTGCTTTATGAGAACTCCAGGTCCACTGGAAATGAAATAGAAGTTTCAGTTATCGATAAGGCCATTTTTGCCGACAAAATTCTGCTGGATAGGTTTCCGCTTCCACACCTAACGGATATTTCGGGGCCTCTGGACAAAAGAAGAATTCGAGCACTGGGTATCCAAGTATTGGAAGAAGCAGCGCTATTGGGCAATACACTGCTTACTGACAGTCAGTTGATTACCCAAATGGACGCACTTCCAATCAAACCTTCTTGCAGTCCTTCTATAAAAAACATTGCGGCAATAGCAGATTATCTAGAAAGCGAGATCACAAACCACGTTCTTGATGAACAGGAAGGATCTACTTATTTCAAGTTATTTAGATTTCAAGAAATAAGAGACCGTATATCCAATTTCGTTTCTAAAAGAACCAAAAAACGGATTTCACCTGAACTTATTACAGATTGGGCTGCCCTTTTAAACCAAAAATTTGGTGAAATTGATCCCACTTTCCCCGAATGGTACAGGCATTATGACCAGCAGGCCAGAGCAGAAAAGGTGAAAGCTTTAGAAATTTTGTCAAATAGCCGAATATCGGTGCTGATCGGTCCAGCAGGAACTGGCAAAACGACACTCTTGAACCTACTGTGCGAAAATCCGGTTATTTCCGCTCAGGGTATTCTTCGCCTTGCTCCTACCGGTAAGGCTCGGGTAAAAATGGGCAAGGAGGCGAAAACATTGGCACAATTTCTCATTAAGGTAAAGAGATACGATCCTAATGTTGGTAGATATTCCATGAATGCTAAGGGAGAAACGGCGCGTTATGGAACCGTAATCCTTGATGAAGCCTCGATGGTTACTGAAGAGCAACTCGCCGCGTTGATAGATAGTCTGGTCGGCGTAGACCGTTTTATTTTGGTGGGCGATCATCGACAACTCCCACCGATCGGGGCGGGTAGACCGTTTGCAGATGTTATTTCTTATCTGCGAAAAGAAGGTAAGTGCGTGGCTGAATTAGACTCACTATTCAGACAATTGCCAAAGTCAAACATTCCTGAAGTGGCGACAGACCGTTTCGATGTCAAGCTAAGTAAATGGTTCAGTGATGATCCGATCAAAAAAGATCAACCTGACCTTTTCAAAGAGATTTCGGCATCTAGTGATAAAACTTTTGGAAATATCCGTTTTGTAGAATGGCACAGTGCTAAGCACTTGGAGGAAATATTGATCGGCGTAACTAACGAAGAGATTGAAAGTTTACTCATTTCCCAACAAAAGGCTCTACGCAATCCTCAGGCAAATTTTGATGAATCTCTTGGCGCAAATTTTTACATGGAAACGTCCAACTGGTCGGGGTTTGGCATTGAATCCTCCGAAAAGATTGAAAACTGGCAGATAATTACTCCAACACGAACCGCAGGGTACGGTACAAAGATAATCAATAAACAGATTCAGCATGAATTTAGAAGTCGAACGATGAAAAAGGCTGTTAATCCCGGAAAAGGACAGGAACGTAAAATGAACAGACCGGTGGGTGAGGAACAGATTGTTTTCAGCGACAAGGTTATCAATACCCGAAACATCAGGCTGGACAACAAGTGGAATAAATATATTAAGGCAGATGGAATCAATGACGAACAGATATTACGTTACCTCGCCAATGGGGAAATCGGCATTCACATAGGGCATTATGGACCTTGGAAACACAATTGGCCTAGGCCAGTGAATATAAGCTTTTCTTCTCAGCCAGGATATGCTTATAGTTTTACTGAAAGTGATTTTAAGGAAGATGGAGCATTACAGGTGGAGTTAGCCTATTCAATTACCGTGCACAAATCACAGGGAAGCGGATTTAAAGTGGTACTTTTCATACTTCCCAATCCCTGTCCAGTGCTATCCAGGGAATTATTCTATACCGCATTAACACGACAGGAAGACCGGATAGTGGTGCTGCATCAGGGAAATTTCAACGATTACCATAAATACACAACAGGAGAATACTCAGAGACAGGAAGGCGACTGACAGATTTGTTCGGAGCGCCAGAGATCAAGGAGATCAAAAAAAAGTTTTATGATTCCAGATATATCCAAGTTTCGGAAAAAGGTGAATTTATGATCTCCAAATCTGAGGTGATCATTGCGGACAAACTGTTCAATAACAATATTCCGTACGTTTATGAGGATCCATTAAGTGATGGAAGCGGAGTCACCATTCATCCAGACTTTACGATTGAAGATAGCGATACCGGTATTATTTATTACTGGGAACATCTAGGGATGCTTAATCAGGATGGTTACCGGGTTAAATGGAACAGGAAACAGGAATGGTATACCCGAAACGGAATACAGGAACATACCATTGATCAAAACGCAGACAAACAGTTGATCATCACAAGAGATAAGCCAGATGGCGGAATTGATTCTGCTGAAATCAAAGCGTTGATTGATAAATTATTTAAATGAAAATGATTGATGCGCTTTTTGGTTTGCCTTAACAAAAAGCAATCTGAAGTTTGATATCAAAAGCTAAACATAGAAAATAATAGATGAGTAGATTTGACCATGAGAGCATTATAGAGGAAGGATAAGTAAATACGAGAGCAGCTTTTCATATTTTTTTACAAAGTCGTATATTGTACTTAATTGATAATTGTTATCCGGTCTGGGTACCGAGAAGGAACCTTAACCCTCCATTATTTATTATGACTGAGCGTTTTTTTAAATTTCGAGGGAGATTTGACTTTTCTCCACATCCCTATGAAATTGGTAATCCAATATTCCCCAACAGAAAATTAGAGGATAATTTCTTTGCGTTGAAACTTTATAGTCTGCCCGATGGTGAATTTAAAGCATTTTACGAATTTCACCTAGATCATTATCTGCAACGAAATCCAGATGGAAAGGAAAATTTCTTCTGTAAGGTAAACCGTAGCATCCAAAGGAGAATCACTTTTTATTCAGTTAAGGATCCGTTCAAATCCGTATATGAGGTTCACTCGGCCAACCTTGATAAATTAGAAGCCTTCCAAGAATTCTTAAATAGCATTGATGACTGGAACGTAAATACGTCGACAGAAAATATGCTGAGTCAAAGGGATGCCGAAATTGCCCGGCTCAAAAGTAACCTGGCAAACTTACAGGACCGTCTCGATGAAATCCTGCATTACGAGGCGAGTGAAAAAATAGTAATTAACAGCGGGAATTTAGCGGCATTTATGGATCTCATGCGCCAGTTTCAAAAGCTTATGCTGCCAAATGGTAAAAGACTGGTGAGCACTCAAGGTTATAGCCCATGGTATAAGATGATTGCCAAAAATTTTGTTCATGGAGACAAGCCAATACCGCTGGCAACTGCTCAGAATTATTTTTCATCTGAAGACTCCTCTAAATATATTTTTATATCCGATAAGGATAGGGCTTTTGATATTATTCCGGTTAAACCTGATAACCAACAATAGCGTAGTTTAAAACGCAGCTATGCCCAAACACCTCCATTGGGCATCTGATCACATGTTTATTATGGTGATATCGCCAGATGTTCTGGGCCCCATCTAGAGCAGATCAAAAATAATGTTCAACTGGTCAACAACATTACGATCAAAGCTACAGATTACGATTTAATCTTTTCAACAATGTGGTCTCACATTAGTCCTCCAAATGAGAGACAGATATTTGATGGGATGTCTGATTTTTACGTAATCCGGAATAATGGGCAAGTTTTCAGGCCAACTGATTACAATAAATTACATCAGGAAAGCTTAGACTTTATTCAGAGAGAAATATCAAATGGAAATGGACAGCAAAAGATTGTAGTTACTCATCATGTACCAACTTTAATGAACTATCCTTCCAGGTTTTTGGGAAGTATACTGAATGAAGCCTTTGCTGTAGAATTAACTGAGATGATAGAAAAATATAATCCTCTTTATTGGATATATGGTCACCATCACCAAAACACCTCATCTTTTAAAATCGGTGAAACAACAATGTTTACCAACCAGCTTGGTTACGTAAGATCAGGAGAGCATACAAAGTTTGATTCAGCTAAATTACTCGATATTCTAGGCTAGATTTTAAAGATCTGCTTGGTTATGGGGCAGGAAATACTTGTATTTAGTGTATGAACTATTGTCCCGAGATAATTAGATACTTTGTTCTTCAAGATTGTCTTTCCTGATTACAGGCCTTTCCGAATGTTTAGAGATTAAGCCTAAGATTCGTCAATTTTAATTCTTTTGAAAAAATTCGTGTAAACTGCTAATCTAGATTTGTGTTTTGAACCAGGTTAGGTAATTCTCGATTTGAGATACCAGATAATAAGGGAGATTCAATAGTTTGTATTTCTTTCCGCCGGGGGTAACGGCATCAGTAATGTGCAGCGAGCCTGCATAAAATCGGATGGCCATGTTATGTGGGCACAGATCCATAAACATATGCAAAGATTTTAATTTACCTTCAGCTCCTGATTTCACTTCTACCGGAATTAGTTGCCCTTCAAAAGGTACAACATAGTCCACCTCCGCACTTGAAGTAGTCTTCTCTCGTACCCAAAAATGGAGTGCACTTAAAGATTTAAACTGTGTGGCTAATAACTCTTGACCAACCAAGTGCTCAATTAAGGTCCCTTGATAGACTTTATTTAAATCATCGGTTCCTAAAATCTCTGTCTGTATACCAGCAAAATAATTAAGCATTCCAGTATCCAGCACCTGAAGCCTTGGAGATTTCCGATAGTCTGGCAGCAAAGGCAGTTTTACATCACTTGAGGGGTAAATGAGCTCAATTAATAGGGCCTTTTCCAGCGTTCTTAATGCTTCTCCCATATCCCTGGACCGATAGGGCGAATTTCCGAAACCTTCAAACTTAATACGCTGACCGGCCTGTCCAAATGATGCCCTTATCGCATGACCTATATGTAAGGCCTGTGCATTTGTACCGGCATATTTCTCAACATCGTCCATATATGCCGTAATCAACGAATCGAAGATTGCTGACAACTCCAGTAGATCTTTATTTTTACTATACTCTTTAATAACTTCTGGCATTCCCCCTATAAGTGCATAGGTATGAAATAGCTGCATGAGTTTATCATGTGTAAAGGATGGTGCGGGTACTTGTTGTAAATAATTTATCGCTTCCCGCTCATCCATAGCACTCAAAAATTCTGGAAAAGAAACAGGTCTTAAAACCATATATTCCACTCTTCCGACCGGAAAGCTAATGTTTTTATCAAACAAAGTTTCGAGCATACTGCCCGCGGCTATTACCGCAATCCCTGGTTGGTCTTCATAAAAATAACGTAGAATGTTTAAGGCCTCAGGCACTTCCTGTATTTCATCAATAAACAAAAGCGTATCGTTTCTTTGGGTAAGTGACTGATTTTTAATAAAAAACAAAGACTGCACGAGTAATTCGATCGTTGTGAACTCTTCAAAAGGCTTTCTGTCATCAGCAAGCTCGAGATTGAGATAGATGTACTGCTTAAATTTTTTTGAAAATTGCCCAACAACGGTCGTCTTACCTACCTGTCTAGCGCCTCGTATCACCAATGGTTTACGATTTGATTTGGTAATCCATTTTTCTAACTCTGTAAATATTATCCTATCGAACATTTGACAAACTTTAATTCCAAAACTATTTGTTGTTACAAAATTAGGGTTAATTAATGAATATTTCGTCACAGAATTAGGGTTAATTAATTGCTTTTCTGTCACAGAATTAGGGTAAATATAATTAATAATTGTAATAAAATTAGGGTAAATGTATTTATTATTGTCATTCTGCCAGTCGCCGAAATGGGTTTAAGGATGTACTGATCCTGCTCATCTTCAGCAGTTAATCATAACTTATTCTTTTCGAGTAGTACGGAACATTTCTCATAAGTGCCGGAAAAGGAGATCCTTTTTTGGGTTTCAAATAAAATTCCGAATGCAGATAGTAAAAAACATTTTAACCTGTTTTTTTGGAAAGTGGAATTGTTTATAAGAGCTTTCCCGAGATTCCCTAATTTAGGGGGAGAAATTATTAATATTAGCAAATATGTTACAAGCTACGCCGACAAAAAACGGAACAGGAATCTCTATCTACGGAGATTATGGAGATTTGAACAGTCTCTATGATACCGTGCATCATGTTGCTGATGCTCTGGATGAAGGTAATATTTATCAAAAAGGGGCGCATATGTTGCTTTTGAATTTTGCTTATGAGCTTAGACATGCCTTCCAGGGCACACGGCTTATCCAACAGGTCTCTTTTGACGATGAACAATCTCATCATTACTATGGTTTTCAGTTAGTGTGGACCGATTTACTGATTTTTATAAATACGCTTCGAGAAAATGCTGGCTTTATAATGACTGACCGAAAGAACCAGGCCAATCTTTACATGCTGGAATATGTTACTGAGCAGGCTTTGCTAAAATATGATGCGGTGGGCGCTGCTGATATTGTGCCGCTCTTCGGTCGTGGCCTGAGCACTGGAGGCGAAATGGCTTTTATTATTTACCAAACACTGCATATAGATTTTGTATCCATGCCAGGTGGGAAAGCAAGGTTTCGCAAGATAGCTCAATTGCTGCACAGTTATTTTTCGAGTTGGTCGCCTGAGAACAAACGAATAATTCAAGATTTGAATCATTCCGCCCGGGTCCATGGATGTGAAATTCATGAACTGGAATTCAGGGATTTCCCAGAAATTAAATGGTAATTCAATAAATTGATAAGATATGAAGATGCCCGATATAGAAATGATCAAAGTGATTGCGGAGCAATTGGACATGGGTATGCTTTGTTTTTATGATAATGTTAACGTAGAGCTTATGTCTTATACCGACCCCTTGAAAAATATAGGATATTATGATGAACTTTTTATAGACGATATCGAAAAAATTGAGGAGAATTGGGCAGACTATATTCGACTCGAAGGAATGTATAGTACAACATCCTTTACCATGATAGAGGATTTTATAAGTGAGGTGGTACCACTGAAAGAAAAGGAAGAGTTCTACATGGCACTTTCCCGTGAAAAGCCTTTTCGTCGCTTCAATGACCTAATTACAGATTATCCTGAATTGAGGAAACGGTGATTTCATTTTAAACTTGACAAAAATATGGAAAATGTGGCTGACCAATTTAAACGGCATTACGAGCAGCGAAAAATATAGAAGACTTGTTGAAAAATGCTTTCTTGAAGAACTTTAGTCCTAAGTGCCTTATACAACCATAGGGGATATTTTAAAGTCATTAAAAAGATTTATTATTTTTGATAAATGTTACTGAAGCAAATTAAATAATTTAACTAATTAACAAATGAAAAGCAAAGGCATCAATTTATTTGGAAATAAAACGATTATCCAAAACCAAGGTGTAAAATATTCAAAATTACTGGAACAGTTCATAGAACCCTATATGTCAGATTTTGCTGATACAGAATATTATGAAGACATTTTTGAGTTTGCCATCAATGCTTGGAATTTTGGTAATCTGAAAATGTTATTGCCAAAGGAAGAAACTGATGCCATTCTCAATTCTGTCAAGAAAACGGACATAAATTTGGATTTGTTGAAGAGAATGATTTACTCAAAAACAGTAAAATTTAAGGACTATGATAGTTTTATCGTAGATTTTGAAATAAAAGAAACCAGTGGAGAACCTATTTTATCTGTGGTTACCCAAGCGAAAGACGATTATCTGGCGTCGATGTTGGAGGAGTTGGAAGATGAGCATAGTCAGGAGGATTTCGAAGAAAACTATATCAATCGCAGTGCAATCATACTAAAACCATTGCAACCTTCTTTGAATTGGTATTCTAATTTGCACCCCGATGTGGATGAGACAATTGAAACAAAAACTTACCTGTTAAGTGAAGATATTGAGGACGTGGAAGCCTGGCTTAGAAAGAACTTTGATAAGTTATTTATTCTCGAACTAGAAGAAAGACATACCAATAAAAAACAATGGCCCCAAAACAGGAATTACAGAATGTTTAAAGAGTGGTTTCAGGTAGAGCTGTCAACAGGGGTTTACGATTTGGAAAAAGAACCCATCTCTAAGTCTTTATAAAAGCTTGACGCTATGCAAATACCTTTAAACGAATTTGAACAAATCGTTGATGAAGCCATTTTAAAACGAGGAGTTAATTATTATAAAAGAGGCTCTGTCATTGATCTTTCAGAGAATGCTAGTGGGGAATATGAAGCTATTGTTGCTGGTAGGGAACATTACACTGTTCGGTTAACAATTGAGAACGAAATCATCAATGAGCATCAATGTGATTGCCCTTATTATTTCGGCTCTGTGTGTAAACACGTAGTTGCAACTATTTTCTATCTGCAAAAACATTATTTACAACTCACGGAAGTTCCCCAACAAATAACAATAAAGAAAAAAACCGCTTCAACTGCCCAACAAATAAAGGCGTTGTTAAAAGACATTCCACATCAGGAACTCATCGCCTTCACAGAAGAGCAGTGTAAGAATGATAAAAAATTTGCAAATTATTTTTTAGCGACTTTTGGCTATTTAAGTAAAAACCAGTCGAAAGAAGTTTATCAAAAACAAATTCATTACATCTTAAGAACAGCCGCCGGAAAATATGATTGGATTGACTGGTCGGAAATGAAACATGTTGTAAATACTTTAATGCCTTTTTTGGAGAATGCCAATCGTTCTTTGAAAAATAGGAATTATGAAAATGTTTTTTTTATAACTACAGCTTTGCTTGAAGAGGTAACTGATGCCTTCCAATTTGCTGACGACAGTAGTGGAGATCTGGGCTATTTTATTGAATCGGCAATGGCTTTACTTTCAGAACTATCAAAACAGGAGCTTTCTGAAATCCTAAGAAAGCAGGTTTTTGATTACTGCATATGGTCTTTTAACACAAAAAAATTTGAAGGTTGGGACTGGCATTTAGGAATATTAGATCTCGCCGGTGACTTGGTTGAAAAGGAAAATGAAGCAGATGTTATTTTGGGTTGTCTGGATACGGTATCCGGAGAGTATGAAATGGAACAAGCGCAATCTCTAAAGCTGGGTTTATTGAGGCGATTTAAAAGTGAGAATGAAGTTGAAAAGTATGTCGGCCAGCATATTTCTAACGCCTCAATCCGAACAAACGAAATAGAGAAAGCATTTAAGAGCAATGATTTCTACCGAGTGATCCAGCTCTCCGAAGACGGAATTAAATGTGATAGAAAAGATAAGCCGGGCCTGGTAAAGGACTGGTATAATTGGTTGCTAAAGGCTGCCCAAGCGCAAAGACATACACAAAAAATCATCGAATATGCGAGGCTTTTATTTATCGACAATTTTTATCCCCAACAGGACTACTATCAAATCTTAAAAGATCATATTGATGCTGAAAACTGGGACGCTTTTTTGGAAGAAATCATTACAGAAACTTCAGCCATAAAAAGATGGGGTTACCTGGATTTAATACGGCAGATATACATCAAAGAAGAGTGGTGGGAACGGTTGTTTGTGATGCTAAAACTAAACCCGTCAATGGAAAAGATTGAGCAAAACGAAGAATATTTAGCAAAAGATTACGCCCCTGAATTGATTGGGCTTTACAGCGAGAGGATTCTGGATTATGTTGCTGGTTCCGTTGGGCGAAGCCATTATCGCACCGCTTGCAAGTATTTGCGTAGAATGATGAAGTTAGGCGGAAATCAAGAGGTTAATACTTTGATTGAGTTCTTTAGAAAACAATACCCGCAACGGAAAGCTTTAATAGATGAATTAAATCAGATCTGAAATGCCGAGATCATCGATTTTACTATTGCCGAGTGGATAAATGAATACGTCTGATACAGAAATAGGGTAGATATTATACTAAGGTAAAAACAAATCATCCATGGTGACTTCGTTCTGTACCAAGCCAATAGAATACATATTGTTTTTAGTGCCATAGGTTGTAACCATGGCTAGGAACAGTGCTTTTTTAGTTTTACTCTCCCGACGAAATATATCAAGTTTGTTCTTTAACTCAGTAGCATAGGTTTTATCAATAGCAAACTCAGCATATGAGAACTTCATTTCACATATGCTTATCACATTATCCTGTCTGTCCAGCAAAAGATCGACCTGTGCACCGTTTCCATCTTTAGGAGAATGCCGCCAAGCTGATGTTTCCGTGAACACTCCAGAAATACCAAGCGCCTGTTTAATATTATCTGTATGCTTCATACAGATCCCTTCAAAGGCATAACCACTCCAACTCCTCCAGGAAGACGTCGATGATTTTTTTAGCCATGTGCCTGCACCGGTGGCGCGGGAATGTTCAATAAATTTAAGGTAGAAAAGGCTGTATTCATCGCTAAGCTTGTAAATGCTCTGATTGGCATTCTTCCGGAAAGGCAGGTGCGGAGTAATGAAGCCAGACTCCACAATTTCCTCAAGTAAAAGACTGATAGTCCCCCCACTCTGTAGGTTGCATATCCGTATGATTTCGTTTCTTGTTAATCCCGATGGTTTGTCCGCGAGTGCTTTGACTACGGAAATATGCCTGTCTGCGTTTTCGAAAAGAGAACGGTATAGGTTTGCGAATTCTGTTGAAAGGAGACCATCCTTGGTGAAGCAAAGCCGGTCAATGACCTGGGTAGCACTTTCCCCTTTTTTTAGTTCTTTCAGATAATGGGGGACACCGCCCATTGCCATAAAAATGGTTAGCACCTGGTAACGGTCAATATGGATATTATTGCTTTTTAGGTACTGTTCTGTCTCGTGCAATGTGAAAGGTAACAGGCGGATTTTACGCGTTAAACGATTGTGCAGACCTCCTTTACTGTTGACAACTTTTTTGATCATCCAAGTGGCCGCAGATCCACAGATAGTAACAATCAGGTTTGGCTGCTGTGAGGCCCATTGGTTCCAGAAATATTCGAATGCAGAAAGAAAGCCTGATTTATGCGAGCTTAACCAAGGGAACTCGTCAAAGAAGATTACAGCTTTTCTTTTTTTAAGTATAGGGGCTGCAAATTCCCTGAGTTGCCAGAAAGCTTCCGTCCAGTTCTTAGGAGCTGCAGGAGTTAATCCTGAGCCTAGTGCATCTGCGATAGCCTTGCTGAAATTGAGTAATTGCTCGCTAGCATTCGCATCGTGAACTCCCGACAGTTCAAAAATGAGCTGTTTCTGGAAGACCGATCGGATCAAGAAAGTTTTTCCGACTCTTCTCCTGCCAAAGACTGCTAAGAGTTCTGATGAGGACGAAGCAAGCGCCTCTGACAATATTTTCTTTTCCGCTATTCTTCCGATGAGCAATTCCATATTTCTTCTTCTAAGAGGTTAAAACAATTTTATCCGCAGCCAAAACATTGTTCAAATATAGTGTTTTGGCTGTGGATAAAAAAAATATCTTCAGCCAAAACGTATATAAAATGAGTTAATTTGGCTGTTGATAGATAGTTTTTTGTTTTAATAAAAGTTCCTTTACTCATGGCGATTTAGTAAGTCTCGTTTACAAAAATTAGTTTTTTCGGCTTTCTTAATACTCTGTAGCTTCTTATGGCTTAATGATTTTTCTTGGGTTAAATAAATTCATTTCGTAAATTTGAGTGATAACATTTGAGCCCAATAATAGTCATTTTGGATAGTTAGTGAGTCGTAATTTTGTTTGCAGGTAGTTGTTAATCAGAAGATTGTTTGAGTAAGGCTTGTTCTGGCTTCGTCGGGTTTTTCCGTAAATTATTGATTTCAGATAATTAATATGTTTATCTCAATAAAAAGATGATATCAGTTGTTTTGGTATGTTGGCAAACTCTTCCATCGCTACATTTGGCTATGTTTTAATAACTTTAGCTATAAATTATTTCTATAGCTATTAGTAAGATTATAGATGAGTAATCTTCAATTGTAAAACACTTAATATACATGACATAGAGCCTTTTAACACATTTCTTCTGCTGGTAAAAAAAAGATTAAATTCTGCTACATTTGCTTTATTAATAAACTGCGCCCTCACCCATGTTTCGATTACTGTTCTTGTTTTTATTCTTATCGACCTTTGGCGTGGTCCATGCGGAGATATTTACGGTGGGTAGTCAACTCGACAGCGGGCCGGGCACGTTGAGAGAAGCTTTAGAAAAAGCGGGCGCCAATGGAAGTGCTGAAACTGACTATATACATTTTACGGCTACAGCCAGGCTCATTAGCTTGAAATCGCCACTAATACTTTCTTCTCATCTTGTTATTGACGGGACTACCCTACCGGGTGCGGCGCTTGGTTTATCTGATGCTAAAGTAACGATCGAAACCGTGATTCCTTATACCGATTATACCGAAAGAACGGCGCTGAAAGGGACGGCTGTTAACCATCTTGAAATTTATGGTTTAAGTTTTTCAAATTTTGCGGCTGGAGGAAGGGGAGCTAGCCCGATTTATATTGCACAAAGCACTAATATTACCATTGGAGCTGTTGGAAAGGGTAATATTTTCTTAACCTGCGATTATGATGTTTACCTGTTTAAATGTAAAACCATTAAAGTTTCGGCAAATTGGTTTGGTATTGCAGCCGATAAGAAAACAGCGGTTGGCCCTGCCTTTGGGGGTACGCTCAATTTTAGGTTATGTGATGATGTAATGGTTGGAGGCGACACGAAGGAGGAAGGAAACCTCTGGGGTTTTCGGGATTATGGGGTAATGATATCAGGGATTAACCCCACTACACAAGCTGTAGAGGCTACCGGCGAGAAGTGTATTGTTAAGAACAACAGTTTTGGGGTGGAGAGCGTAGGTGTAGGTATTGGTGCCCGCGGGTATATTCAGGATTTTAGGAATGTAGAACTCATCAATAATACCTTTTTGGGGAGTGGTGGTTTCGATTTCAAAAATATTCACAACTCTGGAAAGATACAGGGAAACCGGATGGGGATACGAAGTGATGGAAGCAAATCTTATGCTTACAGTACTATAGGCTTGGAAAACTGCTCCAATATGATCATTGGCGGGAAAAATCCTGGAGAAGAAAATGTAATGGCCAACCGGGTAAGCTTTGGGCCGGGAACACCTGGTGTAAGTGCAAACAACTGTGGCGACATTTTATTGCAAAGAAATTCGATTTATTGTATTTCATCCATGCCCATTACCTATAAATCAGAAAAATCAAAAGTAGAAATTCCGGTTATTAAAATTGATGAATACGATAATGGTTCTTTAAAGGGAACCGCTACGCCTAATGCAGAAATTGAAGTGTTTTCGGATGGAGAATGTTACCAGTGTGATGCAAAGAAATATTTAGGAAGTAGTTTTGCTGATGGGCAAGGAAACTGGAAGATGACCATTCCGGCCAATGTCGGCTTTACGGCATCGGCTACTTTAAATAATCGTACCTCGGAGTTTTTAGGGATGGGTTTACAAATGGGTAATTACATTATTAAACAGCCTACTTGCGGGCAGGCAAATGGTTCAATTACCGGAATTGTGGTGCAGGGTGCTACAGCCATTGAATGGCGAAACGCAGAAAAAAAATTAATCGGCACCAATGCCGATTTAAAAGACCTACCGCCTGGAACTTATTCTTTTACTGCATTTTTGGGTACGGCCTGTAAAACACAAACTTTTACTTGGGAGCTAAAAGATATTACGCCCCAATTGTATACCGCTTTGATGAAAACACAGCCTGCTACCTGCAGTATGGAGAATGGTGGAATTAGCAATGTATTTTTATCGAATTTGGAGGCCGCAAAAACGAAGTCTGTTAGCTGGTTAAATGATGCAGATGAGGTTAAGGGAACTGCGCTTACTTTACAAAATGTTAAAGGGGGTAATTACAGACTCAAAGTGGTTAGCACCGACAACTGTACAGTTGTTTTTGGCCCTTTTAATATTCCTGCGGAAGGTGCTCCGGTTGCAGACCTTACAAAAATGCTGATTGAACATGCAGATTGTGATCGCAAAAATGGCAGCATAACGGGTTTGATTGCTTCAGGAAAAGAAGCCATAACTTTTATATGGCGAAATGAAAAGCAGGATATCGTGGGTACCGAAGCAAATTTACGCGGAGTACCAGCTGGTAAATATACCGTCGAAGTTAAAGATCAGGGTACTTGCGGATCACTTTTTTATTCCTTTATCATCGAGGAAAAAAATGGAATAACGGTTGATGATTCGGCATACGATTTAAGAAATGCAGGATGTACAACCAATGATGGCTGGATAAAAAACCTGAAGATTAGTTCTTCTGATCGGTTAACCTACAAGTGGACAAATGATGCTGGATTAGATTTTGGCCATCAAATAGATGTTGTAAACCTTGCGCCAGGTAAGTATAAATTAACAATTGCAAATACTTACTGTATCAAAACGCTGGAGTATAACATCATCAGGCAAAGTGCAAAGGTTTTTCCAGAACTGATTTACAAGATTTCCGATGCCGCATGTGGTGAAGATTCGGGTATGATCACGGTTCAAACTTCGGGTATTGATGCAGGAACAAAACTGCGTTGGACGGATGCAACCGGCGCTACTATTGGCCGTACGAATACGATAACTGGATTGAAAACCGGTAAATACAGTTTGTTTTTAACGGACGAAAAAGAATGTGAACAACACTTTAAAGACTACACAGTTTTGCGTATTGAACCCTTGGTGATGGATTTAGCTGAGGTAAATAACAAGGCCGACCATTGTGCAATGGGCCTTGGAGCAATTAGTAATGTGATGATTAAGGGCGGGGTTGCGCCTTATCAGTACGAGTGGTTGAACAACCAGGAAGAGGTTGTGGGCAGGCAGCCGATATTAGTAAATGTACCATACGGATTGTATAAACTCAAGGTAACTGATAACAGCGGTAGTAGCTGTAATTTTGTAGAAAAAGAATTTGTAATAGACAACATTGGAGAGGAGATTGAAGCGCCCGCAGTAGCTGATGTTAAGCTATGTGGCGAAGGTGAGGGAACTATAAGGGTGTTAAATCCTGTTGCAGGTACCTATAAACTATATCAATTTGAAACCAGCCGACAGGCATTAATAGAAAACAATACGGGTTTATTTACATTGGAAATGGTAAAATCTAAATCGTATTTCCTGAGTTTGGCCAATGGAAATTGTGAAAGCAAACGTACTGCAGTGCCGGTTACTTTTGCCGAGAAAGCGGTAGATGTTCCTTCATCATTTTCACCAAATGGTGATGGGGCGAATGATACCTGGATAATTAAGAATATTGAACAATATCCTCAAGTCTTAATAAAGGTTTTTAACCGTTTAGGCAATGTGGTATTTAATAGCAGTGGTTATGGAATCCCATTTGACGGGCGAAGTAATGGTAAAATCCTTCCTGTGGGTGTATATTACTATACTATTCATCTGGCGACAAAGTGTAAAAGTATTTCTGGTAGTTTGATGTTGATGAGGTAAGCCCTGTTTTTATGGCTATCTACTATAAAATGATTACATAAAATCTTAATATTGTTAAGCCATTTTTCTAACTCTGTAAATATTATCCTATCAAACTTGTTGTTATAAAATTAGGGTTAATTAATGAATGTTTCGTCACAGAATTAGGGTAAATATAATGAATAATTGTAATAGAATTAGGGTAATTGTATATGGCGTTGATACTGAAATGTTCGCGAAAATCATTTATTAATTTCTTGATATTTTGTAGCTGGTTTTATTTAGATGATTTTTCTTGTGTTTTACTTAGAGAAATCGTCGATCCCTGACCATTGACAAAAGTATCTGCCTACGCCTTGCAAGGCATACCTTTGCATCATTATGAGTTTTCAAATTATATTCCGAGCATTTGTACATTGCAGGATACGAGTAATATAGCCTCATTTATCTCTATTCAAATCAATATAATATGGAACTGATGGTGCCAGAGATTTGCAGTTTAGGCCAAACTATGCTCCTTGGGCGATACGGTATTGAGTGATTGAGTTTCTTCTGAAATATGAAAGAGTTATCCTTTAATTTCTAAGTGCGTTATTTGCTCTTGCAGATCGAAAAGAACTGCATAAGTTTATTTCCGCTAGCCCTTCAGGTAAATACATCAGGAAGCTGGGAATTCTTACTCCGATTAAGCTATTTGCATGAAGCTGCATGTCCAAAAGATCCTGTGATTTTAGGGGAAATAAATGGGATGCCAAGATCAGCGGAGCGGAGAATAAATAAAACACCGATAGCCAACATAAACCATGGAATTAATTGTTGAGAATTGAAGCGGATGTATTTTTTAAGGTAAATTCTGCTCATGGAAATCATCATCATCAGCGGTGTTGTTCCTAAACCAAAGAGGAACATAAATGTTCCTCCGGAAGTTACATTACCTGTATTTAATGCTGTTGCTAATGCTAAATAAACCATTCCACAGGGGATCAGCCCGTTTAACATGCCAGCAAATAAGCCCCAAAGCCTAAGGTTAAAAACCTCAGACATCAGCCTACTGATCGGGTTTAGCAACTTATTCTGGATTTTCGAAAATCGAAATTGTGTAAACCTGCTCAGACGCAGTGCAGTGAATACTATCAGTATAATTCCAATGGTTAAACTAAGTACTTTCTGGTTACTAAAAATCTTTATACTACTGCCTATTGCACCCACGGCCAGGCCTAAAAAGGTGTAAATTAAAATACGGCCAAATTGATAAAGTAAAAGTTGTAATGATGATTCCAGAAAACTCCTTTTTTGAAACGGCATACCAAGCATAATCGGCCCGCACATTACCGCACAATGCAGGCTCCCAAAAAGGCCCATTAAAAAAGCAAGGGGGAGAAGATTCATTGTAGCGTGATATTTTTCTTGAACATGAATTCTTTTCCTTTTACTTTCCATTGAAGTTTTAAAAACCACAAACCTTTTGGAAGATCATTCCGCTGAATAAGAATTAGATTTGAACTGCCAACCGTGAAACCATTTCTTGTTTTATCATCAGTAATATTTGATGCCCTTTTTAAATTTAGATTATAACTGGCAGAATCCTTCAATTTAATGATGATTTGCTGAGCTGAAATATTTATTTCAGGTTCAGCGTCGGCATTTAACATTTGCTTCGTCGCATTAAATTCATCATCATAATTGATCCCCTGTTCGTAATAATCGTCTTCAATTAATGCATCTCTACCATGAACGTAAAACATATAACAAACCATAACAATGATGAAAAGCATGAAGGTAACCATGCCCACAACTATTTTTGCTCCCCAATTCATATCTCATTTATTTAATCATAAAACACCACACCCTCAGAAATTTTACTATTCTGGTTGTGCAAAAAAACTGGTACTGGCTTCACTAATTACTTTCCCATCTACCCAAACCTCAAAGACAGCATCAGTTTTATATTCTTTGATCGTTTCATTTTTTCTGATCAAAAAGAAAGTCACCTGTGCACTCCCTTCTTTTGGTAAAACTTCGGCAGCCTGGATAAACTCAATTTTATCGTCACGATCTTTCGATCTAAACAGAAATTTCATTTCTCTATTTGTTTTATTGATCATTTCGGCATTGTAAAGATTGCTGGTTTCCTTATTTTTTCTCACTTGGAATAGCGTTCCACTTGCTCTTAAAACTGTTGTTTGTACGTCTTCTCTTTTATA
Organism: Pedobacter sp. MC2016-05; assembly: GCF_026239735.1. GTDB lineage: Bacteria > Bacteroidota > Bacteroidia > Sphingobacteriales > Sphingobacteriaceae > Pedobacter. The sequence continues at coordinate 53,309 of NZ_JAPIVT010000001.1, read as the reverse complement.
AATGAGCGATGAAAAAACAATCATCACCAGAAATAGAACCGCTGCATAGCCATAAGATTTCAATCCGATTTTATAAGGCTTACGATCTTGCACAAATTCTTGATTATAAAATCCTATTAACCGCTGTGGCCTACCAATTTTAATCATCACTTCATCGCAAGCATCAATACAGGCAGTACAGTTAATACATTCGGCTTGCGTACCTTTTCTAATGTCAATACCTGTTGGGCAAACCTGAACACATAGGCTACAATCAACACAATCGCCTTTATTAGTGATAAAACTGTCTTTTTGCAAACGGCCTCTGGGTTCTCCTCTTGAAAAATCATAAGCCACAACCAAACTTTGATTATCAAGTAAAACGCCTTGCAATCTACCATAGGGACATATCACGGTACAAACGACTTCTCTTACGTAAGCAAAAACCAGGTAGAATATTATGGTAAATAAGCAAATAGAAATAAATCCTGAAAGATGTTGTTTGATGGGTTCGGTAATTATTGTAAATAACAAATCAGAACTGATGATATAAGCTAAAAAGGTGTTGGCAATGCAAAATGAAATCAGTAAAAAAATAATGTGTTTAAGGCCCTTTTTGAAAAACTTTTCTCCGTTCCAATTCTGAGCATTTAACTTCTTTTGTTTATTTGCATCTCCTTCAATCCAGTATTCTATCCTTCGGAAAACCATCTCCATAAAAATAGTTTGAGGGCAGGCCCAACCGCACCATAGTCTGCCCAAAACCACTGTAAAACAAACAATAAAGATGGCGAAGATGAGCATTGCCAATGCAAACAGATAGAAATCCTGAGGAGTAAATAACAATCCAAAGAATACAAATTTTCGTTCTAAAAAATTGAGTAATACCAACTGCTCTCCATTTAACTTCACAAACGGACAAGCAAACAATAACAGCAATAAAGCGTAGCTTACCCATATCCGGCGGGTGTATAATTTACCCGATGGTTTTTTAGGGTAAAGCGCATCCCTGTCTTTTGCTTTACTTTTTCGTTGCATCTGTAACGCTCAAACTATCCCCAACACTTTTCATTGAGTTATCCCGAGGATTTTTTTCCTCGTATTTATCACCTTGCGGGGCCTTCGCTCCTGCAGGCCTGGTATCTTTTAAAGACATAATATAATTGGAAACAGCACTGATCTGCTTCGGACTAAGTGTTTTTTCCCAGCTAATCATTCCTTTATCTGGAACACCATATTTTATCGTTTTAAAAATGTTGTTAATTCCCCCGCCATGAAGCCAAAATTCATCCGTTAAGTTTGGCCCGATAACTCCCTGTGCTTTATCTCCATGGCAGACCACGCAATTCGTATTGAAAATGCCTTTTCCCTCTTCTAGGACGGTTTGAGTGTTATCGAATTTTACCGAGTTTTCATCTATTGTATTTGATGATTTTTCTAAAAAAGCGGCTTTTTCTTCCTGTGCTTTTACCATTTCATTTGCATATTCCTGGTCTTGTAAATCGCCGTAACCACCAATATGATAATAGAACAGATAGCAAATGGCAAAAATCATGGTGCCAAAAAACAAAACGTTAAACCAGGCTGGAACAGGATTATTAAGCTCCTTGATCCCATCATAAGCATGATCTATTTCCAGGTCTTTTTCTTGGTCAATAGGTTTTAAACTCAAAAGTTTTTCCCAAACCGATGGTTTATTTTTCTTTTGCTTCAACCACGAATCGTAATCCAGAATGGGCGATTCCACTGGCGGTGAATAAGGGGTTGGATTCAACTGCTCCCGATACATCACCTTGAAAGCATTTAACAAAGTAATCGATACAAAAAGCAGTATGAATGCAAAGATCAGCAACATGATAATTAACAAACTGGTTTGACTCAATCCTAAGCCAGGGCTTGATGGCATTACAGTAACTGCTTTTTCCTCAGCTGCAAAAACGCTTAACGATAAAGCTGAAAATATTATAGCGAGATTAATCTTCTTCATATTCTTTTGGTTGATTATCTTGAAAAGGCATTTCACTCATGATCTCGATATGCTTTTTATTTAATTTAATGAGGTAAATGCCTACAATTAAAAAGAATACCATAAACATGAGCAAGGAGCTGATGAGGTAAATTTCTCCCCCATCTAAGTTTTTAATTTGATTAAACATAGTATTATTGATTAGATGGGATTACTTCTTTATTTGCCTTGATATCAGTACCCAGGCGCTGCAGATAAGCAATAATGGCTACAATTTCTTTATCACTATTTACTTTGATGTTATTCTGTTTCAAATCCGTAGCAATTTTTTCAGCCTGAATTTTCAAATCATCATTTGCCCTTTGATCATAACCATCGGGATAGGGAACGCCTAAAGTTTGCATTGCCCTTATTTTAGCAGGTGTTGTAGAAACATCAAGCCGTTGCTCAGTTAACCAAGGGTAGGGGGGCATAATGCTTCCTGGCGACATGGAAGTCGGATCAACTAAGTGATTGTAATGCCAGGCATGAGAATATTTACCGCCCAGCCGATGCAAATCTGGTCCGGTGCGTTTACTTCCCCATAAAAATGGATGGTCGTAAACATACTCTCCCGCTTTACTATATTCGCCATAACGTTCGGTTTCTGAACGAAATGGGCGAACTGTTTGCGTATGGCAGTTCACGCAGCCTTCTCTGATGTATAAATCTCTTCCTTGTAATTCCAAAGCAGAATATGGTTTCACACTGGCAATGGTTGGAACGTTCGATTTTATGGTAAAAGTTGGCATCATCTCTACCATTCCACCAATTAAAATGATAAGGAGAGAAAAAACCATAAACTTCATCGGTTTACGCTCCAATACCCTATGCCAGCCCTTATCAGCAGCAGAATGATCAACAATTTCTTTCGGCAAAGGCATAGCTTCGGCTGCTTCGTTAGCCACTAACTTACCAGCAAGCATCGTTTTTGCTAAATTGTATGTCATGGCGATTACACCAATCAAGTAAAAAGCTCCGCCAACTGACCTTAACACATGCATTGGAATAATTTGCAAGGTAGTAGCAAGAAAATTTGGATATTTCAATAAACCTTCAGGCGTGAATTCCTTCCACATTAATCCTTGGGTGAAACCTGCCCAGTACATTGGAATGGCATAGAAAAGAATGCCTAATGTGCCGATCCAAAAGTGGAAGCCGGCAAGTTTTTTAGAATATAATTCCGTCATATAAATTCGGGGAATCAGCCAGTACAAAACGCCGAAGGTTAAGAAACCATTCCAACCCAATGCCCCTACGTGTACGTGAGCAACAATCCAGTCGGTAAAATGTGCAATGCCATTAATTTGCTTTAATGACAATAATGGTCCTTCGAAGGTTGCCATACCGTAAGCCGTCAGCGCAACCACCATAAATTTAAGTGTTACATCTTCACGTACTTTATCCCAGGCACCGCGAAGTGTCAGTAAGCCATTAATCATGCCTCCCCAACTTGGTGCAATCAGCATAATAGAAAAGGCTACACCTAATGATTGCGCCCATCCTGGTAAAGAAGTATAAAGCAAATGGTGCGGGCCAGCCCAGATATAAATGAAAATGAGTGACCAAAAGTGAAGAATACTTAATTTATAAGAGTATACTGGCCTATTGGCCATTTTCGGCAAATAATAATACATCATTCCCAGATAAGGCGTGGTTAAGAAAAATGCCACCGCATTATGTCCGTACCACCACTGCACAAGTGCATCTTGTACGCCAGCATACACATAATAACTTTTTAGAAATGAGATGGGCAATTCGAAAGAGTTTACTAAATGTAGCACGGCAATGGTTACGAACGTAGCGATGTAAAACCAAATGGCCACATATAAATGTCTTTCTCGTCTTTTAATGATGGTCCCAAACATGTTGATCCCAAATACTACCCAGATTACGGTAATGGCAATATCAATCGGCCACTCTAGCTCCGCATATTCGTGTGAGGTGGTAAAGCCAAGTGGTAAGGTAATAGCTGCTGCCACAATAATTAATTGCCAGCCCCAGAAATGAATTTTACTCAATACATCGCTAAACATTCTTGCTTTTAACAAGCGTTGTAGTGAGTAATAAACACCCATAAAAATCGCATTACCCACAAAAGCAAAAATAACCGCATTGGTGTGTAATGGCCTGATTCTCCCGAACGTGGTATACTGATTGCCCATGTTCATGGCAGGTTTAAATAGCTGCATGGCCACCAGTAAACCAACGGTCATCCCAACGATCCCCCAAACCAGGGTGGCGATTCCAAAGTTTCTGACAATCTTATTATCGTAAGTAAATTTTTCTAACTGCATAAAAAGGAAGAGTTTTGTTTGTTTAATACACCAAAGGTATCTCGCATGCTAATGTAGAATGATGATAGTGCTTAGCTCAAAAAGTGATCTTCTTCACTTTTTTGATTTTCAGGTTCATCATCAAAAAGGATTCGGATTCCGGGCGTATGCACATCATCATTCTGCCCTGTTTTGTAAGCCCAGAAAAAAGCACCAAGAAAGATCAGGGCCATTAAAACACTGGAGCCTACCAAAAAGTATAGAATGTTCATATCAGTTTATTTTTACGAGCATAAATCCGCGTTGCGAAAGTGGTGAAGCAAATAATTGTGACCGTGCTGATGGGCATTAAAACTGCAGCCACTAATGGATAAAGTGTGCCTTGAACAGCATAGAAAATACCCACGCAGTTGTATGCTGTAGCAATTGCGAAGCTTGCTTTTATGATTTTCAGTCCATCTTTACTAAGTTGTGCAAAATGAGGAAGGTAGTTAATCGAACTTCCCTTTAAAATTGCATCGCAGCCCGGTGTGAAGTTGTTGATGTTATCGGTTATTGCGATACCAAAATTGCTCTGTTTCAATCCTCCGGCGTCATTTAATCCATCACCAAGCATCATTACTTTTTTTCCGCTTTGCTGCAATGCTAAAATGTTGTTCAGCTTCTCGTGGGGGCTTTGGCGGAACTTCATTTTTGTTGCTGTTGAGAAAATGGTTTTTAACCTCCATAAATCTTTATCAGTATCACCAGATAAAAGGTGGATTTGATATTTTGATAAGTCCAACATCAACTGTTTCAACCCTGGCCGCCATTGCTGTTCCACATCAAAATGTCCTTTATAAACATGGTCGATTAAAATGTGTACGCCAGATTTGCTAATATTTTCGACAGTAATGGGCAACATAGATAGGTGCCCTGCATAAATACTGCGTCGGTCAATTTTCGCAGCTAAACCTTTACCCAATACTTCACGGTAATCTTTAAGGGGATGAAAATGATCTACATCCAATGTTTTAAGAATTTGCCGGCTTAAAGGGTGGCTGGAGTTTCTTAACAGCGAAGCGACGAGTACTTTTTCATCATTCTCGAGATGTCCGCCAAAAGAAATGGCAGCATTTTCTGTGCTCGTTAACGTTCCGGTTTTATCAAAAACAATGGTATCACATTTTGCCAATTCTTCCACCGCATCTGTGTTTTTGACATAAAAGCCTTTTTTATCAAAAACGGATAAAATAGCTGATAAGGTAAATGGAGTACTCAGCGCTAAAACACAAGGACAAGCTACGATAATTACCGCCGTAAATGCCGACCAGGCTTTGCTGCTTTCATCCTGAAAAAGCCAATACCCTGTTGCGGCAAAAGCAATGATAAAAACACCTAAGCTGAAAAACTTCGCGACACTATCATTAAAAGTTTCCTTTTCAACTGCATTTTTATAGTTTTCGTTATTCCATAAACCTGTCAGATAACTCTGTGATACTGGTTTAATTACTTCCAGTTCAATGGCTTCAGTGGTTTGGCGACCACCTGCATAAATAATCTCCCCTAAAACTTTATGTACAGGTTCTGATTCACCAGTTACAAAACTCATGTCCATCCAGGCATCGCCTTTCATTAAAATGGCATCAGCTGGAACGAGTTCTCCATTTCTGATCCATAAACGATCACCAAGTTGAATCTCATTAATAGACACAGGTTTCTCCTTTCCATTTTCCAGTGTAGTAACCGCAATCGGAAAGTAAGAACGGTAATCACGATCGAACGAAATATGATGATAAGTGCGTTGTTTCAACCACTTACCCATCAAAAGTAAAAACACCAAGCCTGTTAACGTATCTGCGAAGCCCGGGCCAGTATTTAATACGATTTCAAATGCAGTTCGAAAAAACAATACCGCTATAATTAAAGCTAAGGGCGTATCGAGGTTAACATGTTTATGTTTTAAACTGGTTATGGCGGAAACGAAGTAATCCCGGCCGCAAAAAAAAGCAGCAGGAATAGAAAACGCAAGATTGAGCCAGCCGAATAAGTATTGAAACTTTTTTTCTAAACCTGAAAGTCCGAAATACTCCGGGAAGCTGAAGAGCATGACGTTGCCCATTAGAAATCCAGCGGTTGCAATCTTCAAAACTAATGTCTTATCCACCGAACTGCTGTGTGCTTTCACTACATCCTGTAAGCTGATTAGTGGTTCGTAGCCAATTTGATTTAACATTTCTACCAGTTGCCTTAAAGAAATTTCCTCGTGATTATAGCTGATGGTAACCTGTTTTTTCAAAAAATCGATTCTCGAACTGAAAACTGCTGGATTGATCTTGTAAAGATGTTCCAATAGCCAAATGCAGGAACTACAGTGAATGGCAGGTATGTAAAATGTGATAATACTGGAGCTTTGATGTTTATAATCTAAAAGTTGGGTGATAATATTGGGTTCATCGAGATAGTCAAGATGGCTTTCGCCCTTAAATTGCTGCCCAGGGCTATTGTTGTAGTGATAGTAGTTACAAAGATTATTTGCTGACAAAATCTTATACACCCCGAGACAACCACTGCAACAAAATTTCTTATTGTCAAAAGTATGATTAAGCTTTGGCAGATCTTCTCCACAGTGATAACACAAGGTTTCTATTGTAATGTTCTTTTCATCTTCCATTCTGGCTCTTATTAAATCGATGAACTAAAAAGGTGCTTTTCAGCTTGTTTTGCCCATAACCTTTCATCGAAAGCCATGCAAACATTTCTGATATATGATTTTCCCAGGAGCGTTAAGGCGATGGTTGTATCATCAAAAAAAACCAGTCCGTCTTTTAGCAATGGCAACAACCTCTCTTTTACAGGTGCAGGTATTCCATTTTCGAAAACCGTTGTTTCCCGGCACATCATATCCAAAATATGCTGTCTGTTTTCTAAATCTTCGTTAGTAAGGATATGGCCTTTTTCAACAGGAAGCATGCCTGCTCCAATTTTCTTCAGGTAAGCCTCCACCGTTTTAGGATTTTGAGCAAAGCCGGTCCAGCCATCGCTAATAGATGACACGCCCAGGCCGATCAGCAAATGGGTATGCTGATCGGTATAGCCCATAAAATTTCTGTGAAGCAATTTTGCCTGACCTGCCTGGTACAGGGAATCACTTTTTAAAGCAAAATGATCCATTCCAACATCCTGATACCCGGCATCTATAAGCATTTCCCTGCCTTTTTCATACAATGCAAATTTTTCATCGCCAATAGGCAAATCTTTTTCGGTAAAATGGCGTTGACCGGGCTTTAACCAAGGCACGTGGGCATAACTATAAAAGGCAATGCGATCTGGATGAAGGCGAATAACATCGTTAATGGTATCCGTCAAGCCCTGCAAATTTTGAGCTGGCAAACCATAAATCAGATCGAAATTGATGGAGTTGTAACCGATAAGCCGAGCTTCATTTGTTACTTTTTCTACCTGCTCTGGCGTTTGAAAACGATTAATCAGGAACTGCACTTTCGGATCAAAATCCTGGATACCCAAACTTAATCTTCTAAAACCTAACGCATAGAGTATGGTTAAATGTTCCCTAGTTGTATTTGCCGGATGTGCCTCGAAGGAAAGCTGAGCATGTGGGGCTAAATCTGCATTTTCCAAAATGTGTGAAATTAGCGATCCAAGATTTTCAGCACCGAAAAAAGTGGGTGTACCGCCGCCTAAGTGGAGTTCTTTAATTTTAGGTCTTGAACCCAAAATATCGCAATACATTGCCCACTCTTTGAGTAAGGCCGTTATATATGGTTGTTCAACCCCATGATTTTTGGTAATTCTGGTATTGCAGCCACAGTAAGTGCATAAACTCTCACAATAGGGCAAATGAATATAAAGGCTTATGCCTTCATCTGCAAAGGCGTTGTAAGTTGTTGGGATTACCTCAACCCATTTTGCTGCTGAAAAGCTTTCGTGATCCCAATAAGGTACAGTTGGATAACTGGTATACCGCGGAGCGGCAACGTTGTACTTTTGAATGAGTGCAGCTTCCATTATTTTAATGCTTTAGCTACACCACAATTATTTTGACAACAACAAGCCTTACCTACGCATTTACCGGCGGCCCATTGATCGAGGTTTTTAATTACCTGCTCCATCCTCATACGAGGTGTTTGAGCTTTTTCACTCCATGGAACGTTCGCTATTTTCATTCCGGCAATACCCGCAGCCTGTAAATCCACATGATCAGTTTCAAAAGAAGAAGTGGCAATGTATTTTAACCCAAGCGATTTTAGCTCAGCTATCATTTCTGAAGTTAAGGCATCATTGTTAAATACCAGTAACGCTTCCTTTCCATTGGCAAAAGCAAGTGTGTCTGCCGTTAAGCTGTTGGCAATAATCGTGATATCGTGCTTTTTGTAGTTGGCGAGTACCAACCATTCTTTTTCGTCGGGTTTTATATTATATGCTATAGCTTTCATACCTCATTTTTATGTGTACAAAACTATAGCGGAGCGTGTTAACCGGGCGTGAGGATGCTTAGGATAAAAAATGATTTTGATTATATTTCTCCTTCAGCAGGAAATATTAGTGTTTGATATTTCGAAGTTTTTCCATTGATAAAATATTGATGGCATTACCAGTTTTATCAATCAATTTTTCATCTTTAAAATCAGCCAGCATTCTGCTCACCGTTTCACTGGCGGTGCCCACTAAAGCAGCTAAGTCATCTCTTGATATTTTGATGGTACAACCGTCATTGATGGGTTGTGCAAACTTATCCGCCACCTGGAGCAGCGCATCAGCAACTCGTTTTCTAACTGATGAATAAGCCAGTTGAAGCATCTGTTTGCCTTTATCCTGCACACTTCCAGATAACAAAGCGATAAATATTTTCGATACCGCCTGATGATGGAGTAAATATTCCATAAAATCTAACTTCGGGATTTGAACGATTTCAGAATCAATTAATGTTGCGGCATTATCGGCGTAAAATTCGCCATTGCAAAGGGCTTCATAGCCAAAGAAATCGCCATCGTTATAAAGTGCTGAAGATAGTTCTCTTCCATCTTTAAACCTTTTATAAGTTTTGATCTGTCCTTTTACAACGTAATATAGGTGGCTGGGTTCATCATCCTCTACATAAATCACTTGTTTATTGGCCACTAATTTTGATTTCCCCTTTTTTATTAGTTCCTCCAAAATGGCTTGATTATCTCCGGCCTCGCCAGTAAAAGTACCCGATTGTTGCTTCTTTTTAAATCGACTTTCAATCGCTTTAAACAGTTCAACATCATCAAACGGTTTAGTTAAATAATCATCTGCGCCCATTTCCATACCCTTTCTCATATCTGCCCTTTCAGATTTCGCAGTGATAAAGATGAAAGGAATATTAGCTGTTTTTAGATTTTTGCTTAAAAGATAAAGTACCCCGTAACCATCTAGTTCCGGCATCATAATATCACATAAAATAATATCAGGATGATGCTGTAAAGCCATTTCTACACCCACTTTTCCATGTTTTGCCGTAATTGGCTGATAACCTGCTAACCCCAATACTTCTGCTGTTCCTTCGCGGATATCGTCGTTATCTTCTATGATCAGTACTTTTTTATTCATTTTGCTAATAAAATATTTTAAACAGTTTGGTTAAAGCTTAAAGTAAAGGTAGTGCCAATGTTTTGCTCGCTAATGCAATTCACGGTGCCGCCCATTAAACCAACGTAACGATTAACAATATTAAGGCCCAGGCCTGTACCTGGGATATCGCCGGTATTGTGTGCTCTAAAAAAAGGTTCAAACAAACTCTTTTGATCGGTCTCTGGAATACCAATTCCGTTATCTTTAACTTCGAGTATTAATTTGCCATCCACTAAACGGGTATTAAATTGAATTAATGTATCTGCACCAGAGTATTTTACGGCGTTAGAAATTAAGTTAATGACACAATTCCTCAGCAAATTAGGATCAAGAAAAACACTGGCCGTGATTCCCGTATGCTCATAAATAATGTGCTGGTTTTGCTTGGTCATCATTTGCATTTCTTCCGTAATTTCTTCAGCAAAGCTGATGATATTAAACCAGTTGGGATTCGCTTCAACCTTACCTGCCTCTAATCTTTCGAGCGATAGAAAGTCATTTAAGATGGTGGTTAAGTTATTAATGGAATTTTTAATTTTCGAGGTATGCTTTTCAACATTTGCGGTATCTTGTTTTTCAGTATACTTATCAATGAGCGAAGCTGACAGCTGAATGGCACTTAATGGCGTTCTGAATTCATGCGAAGCCATTGAAACAAATCTGGTTTTCAGCTGATTGAGTTCTTTTTCTTTTTGAAATAAAGCCCTCATGTTTTCTTTGGCCATCTCCAGTTCTGATACCAGTTTAACCAGGTCTTGTGTACGTTCTTTAATCTTAACTTCTAACTTTTCAGTGTACGTTTTAATCTGTTCTTCATTGGCTTTTTCCTTACTTAAATCATGAATAAAGCCTGTGTAAATTTTCCTGTCGCTAAATTTCACCTCACTAACACCTAAACGAAATGGAAAAACCGAACCATCTTTACGCTGGCCATGTACTTCTCTGCCAATACCGATAATATGTTTTTTACCTGTATCATGATAATTTTGAATATATCCATCATGCCTGGCTTTATCTGGCTGAGGCATTAAAACTGAAACATTTTTACCCACCAATTCTGCTCTCGAAAAACCAAAAAGTGCTAGTGCCGCCGGATTAAGGTGTTCAATGATTCCGCGATCATCTATCGTGATGATTCCATCGATGGCGTTTTCAATTATTGCATCTAAAAATTTTGATCTGTCCATGGAGTTGAGTCTGCCTGTATATTGGAGGTAAATATAAAAATTTAGCAGCGCATGTATTAGATTATGCTCAGTTGATTAAGTTTGAGTTGGGATATTTCCAATAAGTTAAAACATGCTGAAAGGTTGGGTAATTTTAAATCAGGTGCCTGAGCAAAAAGATTTTTATAATAGGTAATGCCTTCATTTAACTGTTTTTTAAAATTGGCGAGTTGCTTTCTTTTTTTATCGTTAAAGTGTAAAAGCTGGTCTTTTATTTCTGCCTGCAAGTAATCGATGTACAAATTCAACTCATTAATAAAAACATGTGGCCGATTGGTATTGGCCAGCAGGTTTGTTTTTCCATAAATGTGGCCTACCATGTCACCGAGGGTATAAGAATTGTTAAAATAAGCCAAATTCGGGCCCGGGCAGATGGAAACTGCCTTACTTTCTTTAGGTTTAATAATGTCACATTTAAGGTACGCTGAAGCGCACAAACCTTCACAGAGACAAACTTTTTCTGTTACCTTATTTAATTCTGACTCATATTCCGCTAGTGATAATTCAGCAGATTGGAGCTGTTTAATTTTTAAGTGCTGATATTCCCTGGAAGCTGTACAAATCGGTTCTATGGTAAATTCGGTATTATTGCACAGGTATTTTTTAGTACAAGCGCTCCCAGGCCTACCTTTGTCTATCCGCTCCCTTCTTTGCACATCGGAAGTTGAATTTTTGAAATTGTTAAACCGTACCCCAAGTGGCGAAGAATTACTAAGGTAAAAATCTTCTTCCTTGGCTGCTGCTAAATAATCTAAAGTCCGTTGATCTACATTGGTAACTTCCGGCACAAGCAGAAAAGGACTTCCCCAGCCGGTTGTGCTTAACTGATAATGGTTTAAAAGAAAATTTTGCTCTTCTGCTGTACCAATTCCACCTTGAACGCTAACGCTTTGATCGGGTTTTTGATGAAGGTTGATTCCCTTCAGCGATAACACGCTTTGATAAGCGGTAAATAATTCATCTACCAACTGTGTCCTTTTAGTTTTAAACTCCTCTAAAATCGGACCTAACAAATATCCTTCCGTAGCAAAAGCATGGCCACCACAATTCAATCCAGATTCTATTCTAAATTCAGAAACCCAAACGCCTTTTTTTGCCAGAAATTTGGCTTGTATAGCTGCAGATCTAAAATCGCTTACCTTCAAAATAATCTTCTTTTTAAAGTGTGCATCGTCATCTGGCAAGAAATCAGAAAAATGTTCAATATAGCTATATAACCTGGGGTTCATTCCTGCCGAGAGAATAACGGCCGCATTTAAAGTGCTGTTTGCAAAACCTCTAAAGGCAGCCAGCGCATCGGTATTTTCATCACCGGTATAAGTGGCATTAACAAAATTCATTTTATCCACCTTTGCCATAATATTAACATCAGCAGCACCTATTTTCATCGCTTTCCTCAACACATCCTGAAAAATACGTTTGCTTTCTCCTTCAGGATACTCCATCATTAATTCATAGCCATGTTTTAACGGAGATGATTCCGGAAGAAGCTCGAAGTATTTACAAATTTCACTTCCAGGAATAAACCTGGACTGTTTTAACTGCTCAAATTGACTATTGATATTTTGATCTATAAAATTCAGATATGCAGTAATCCGTTTTGATCGATAATCAGCTTCTGTTTTAGGTATAGGGGAATAATGCTGTCCATTTTCGCTCAGGTGGTATGCCCTCATCCGTTCAATTAATTCATCATCAACGATTGATAATGTGGACGAAATCCCATAGCGGGCTACTTTTAAAGGGGTGTCTATAGAATAGCCTAAGCCTAAAACAGGGATGTGAAAGGTGTGTGACATAAGTTGTTTATTGATCCCACAAACCTATTAAAGTAGCACTATACCTGTTCAGACCTGGCTTACTTTAAAAAATGATAAAAGTCATTTTAACTATCCTGAACAGGTTAAACTTTATCCTCACCAGTTACGCATCATATTCCCTCGACTCAGGTGCATCTATTCAATAAATTGTTTCAATCGATTTTTCATCGATTGAAGCAAAGAAGGGAACTTAAAAACGCCAATGGAAGGATGACACCTCTATTGAGTGGATTGCTGAGAAGATTAATGTAATGATGAATATCATAACTGCTTCGGTAACTATCAATAATGAATGTGTTTAGACTACGGGATTGGTCAAACCAAAAACCTTAAATGTTCTATATAGCTCCTATAAAATTAATTAAAATTCATGTTGGCCTCACTTGCTTTAAGATCCCCAGGCAAGCTGGCAATTTCGGATTTGTAGAGGGAGTCGCTGAGAAGATTGGCGAAATGATGCATACCCTCGCTTGCCCTGGGGTGATAAATCGGTTGAATAAACAAAACCATTTACCTGAGGTGATGTTTAAAAGATGGATATGACTGTTTATCCCTTTAACTATTAGACATGAATTCAGGAAATATAACTTATTTAAACCTTAGAGAATTATCCCACGAGGATTACGTAATTACCGAGGGACAGGCAGATATTACGGGTTGGCCTGTGGTTGATGAAAGCCAAACATCTGTTGGAAAAGTGCGGGACTTGCTTTTTGATCCAGATCAAAATGCGGTTCGTTATATCATTGTTGATCTCAATGATAAACACACTGCAACGGAAGATAAAGCCATTCTGATACCTATTGGTTTCGCAAACCTAGGGGAAGATAAAAAGGAGGTAGTGATCCCGGTTTTGCATGAAGATCAGTACAATGCAATGCCACGCTACATTATAGGTGAGGTGACCAGAGATACGGAAATGCAAATCAGATCAGCAATTGGAAGTCCGGCGGCGTTACGCATAGAAGAAGAAATTCACGAGATTGACCATTCAGATTTTTATGCTCACCATCATTTCGATCGTGGAAACGTGATTTCAAGAAGGCAGGAAACTTCACCATCTGGTGTGATTTCTGATACGGCTATTGAAAACCGTAAAGAAGAACGACACACCATTCATCAGTTGATCGAACATGCGGAGGAAAATAAAGCTGTGCACGAGGATATCAAACCGGGCGGAGCAGCAGAACATGCAGATTTCACGGTCACTGCTGGACAAGGAATTTATACCATCTCGCCACAGGAGAACGGTACCTACCGCATTTTTCAAGGCGAAAACAAAATCGGCGTAATCTATGCAGAGCCAGGTCACGAAGGTACAAAATGGCGTACGATGGACCACCTGGATGAAAACCTGGTAAGCAGTTTAGGCCAATCCATTGCAGCGCACCACGGTTCAAATGCTGATCAGTAAAAATATTTGCGGGTAGCAAAGAGATCCGCCTTGGGGATCTGCTAATTAAAAGAACTCATCAATCATTATTGGTGAGTTCTTTGCGTTTAAGTGGGTCTAACTCCTCAGCCGTTATATTCGCTTGTGATCCTCGATTTACCTTTATATATGTCGATCTGCGCAATTAGCGGGTTCAATCAATTTATAAGTTATAAATACTTTAGGTATTCCAGGTACAACGCTACGCCTTTAGCGATATGGCTTTCATCAACCTGATGTTCCATTCCATAAAAAGCAAAAGCTGGCTGATAGTTAGCTTTTACATATTCAAAACTGAGTTCAAAGGGCCTGATCAGTTCGCTTAGTGGATATTTATAGATGCCAGAAGAACTTAACTCACTTTCTTCCACGCCTAATGATATCGCCAATGCTATCTTTTTTCCTTTCATTCGGTATCCACTTTTGCTGCCGTAGGCCCAGCCATGCGTAAGCACCTCATCGAGCCATTTCTTTAACAATGCAGGGCTATTAAACCAATAATAGGGGAACTGAAATACAATCTGATCATACTGTTCAATCAGGCGCTGCTCTGCTAAAACATCTAATTTTCCATCTGGATAAGCCTGATGCAACTGATGGATGGTATAACGTTCAGGGAATTTAGACAGTTCCTCAATCCATCTTTTGTTGATGACGGATTCTGCGATATTGGGATGAGTGACGATGATTAATGTTTTCATTTATTTTATTTTTTATGATGCTACAAAGTTATTGCCTAACCAAGTGTTTTGTATATTGCCTGCCAATTGTTAGGTACTATATAAAATGTAAGTAATGAGTGAGATCAAAGAAACATCAACTAACTTTGCCAATAAAACTGCCCTGGCGGACGAATGTCCCGAAGCCTACGCCTCGAATATAATCGGCGGCCAGTGGACTTTAGTGATTTGCTCCTGGTTATTGAGTGGAAAAATGAGGTTCGGCGAACTCCGGAAAAAATTACCTAACATTACAGAACGGATGTTAACCTTACAACTTCGAAAGCTGGAGGAGCATAAGATCATCAGCAGAACAATTTATGCCGAGGTTCCGCCCCGTGTAGAGTATGAACTCACTCCAATAGGTTATGCGCTAAAACCGGTGATCAAAGCCCTGGAAAGTTGGGGCGAGGAACATAGGGATTTATTAAACAACCAATTGTAAGTTCACCGATTACGGAAAATTCAAAACATCAATGGTGAGAGGACGAATTTCTTGGAGGAAGGATTTGTTTTCGAGATTTCTCCACTACGGTCGCGATGACGGATTGGTATGTCTGATGTCTGCTTATCGCTATAGCCAACTTGTTCTCCGGCATAGCAGATGATGGAAGGATAGACCGTTGAAACTTGTGCTCTTGCGTTAAATTACCAAGCACATGGCAACGCGTTCTGTTCCGAACCTACTTCGGAATATTTGCCTTGCCCCAATAAAATTTCAACCAGTATAGCTGACATCAGGTGCAAGCCTTGATTGTTTGCTTCTTTGTTATAAAGAACAAAGAAGGAGACCGCCGCCGATGAGGGGAAAGAGAAATTCAAGGTTTTAATACATTATTTGACACTTTAACATCCCCAGTCGAGCGGAGGGTCAATTTCTTTCATAAAAATCAATATAAATGACGTTAACTTTATTGTGAGTGAGAAGTGAGCATACTCACAGTCGTATCATTAGTGTTCCAACCTGAAGCTGAGTTTTGTTTTAGGTACAGACTTTTAAGAAACAGGTAAAGCAGATCGATGTTTCAATACCTGGAGATAACGGTCGATTCGCCTTTTGTTTTGTTGTTGTAATAATGTTGGGTATAGGTTCATGATCAGGTTGACGAGCAGCATCACCACTGCGAACCAATATAGCCCCTGATACATTCTGAATAAGATGAAAGGCACCATAAATAAGAAAGCAAATAGGTGATTAAGTTCTGCTTTCATCATCTCCGCCCTGTACGCCCCTAGTTCGCTCACCTTTATTTTTTTAGCAAAGGATAGCTTTGGATTAAAATATTTAAAAAAGCTATGAATGATAATCCATTTAAAAGGTTGGATTCCAAGTACCGTATTGAGCTTCTCGTTGCTAAGGAAGTTGAGGCCGGAGAGTCGTTGCTGATAAAAATTCGTTTTGGAAAGCAGTGCGGTAATGATCATGCCAACAATCCAGGAGATAAAGGCAATAGATAAGCTGAAAGTGAAATACTTCGTCATGTATGGGAGAATCGTAGTTTTTGGTTGGGTAAACAATCGAAAATAGTGAAAAATATATGATTCTTATTTTTTTGAAGGAAGTTGTTGCGTTTATTACTGTGAAGAGGGGTTTGCAAGTAGGAATTGGAAATTTCATTTGCTTTAACATCCCCCGCCTACGCGAGAAGGATGGAAGGGTTGGAAGGGGTGATTGATTGGAGGTGATGACGGATTTGGTGGAGAGGCGATTTGGTTTTGAGAGGTCTCGCTGCGGTAGAGATGACGAGTTGCTAGGGATGATCTCACTCATTGGAAGTTTTATTGATATACGAACACTTTTTCGTCGACAAATTACAGGTGTTGGTCTGATAGTTACTTAAGCTGGTATAATACACCACTTTTCCCTGCAACGTTTTCGGGGTGATGGCGTCTTATTATCAGAAAACATTAAGAAACTTAAAATATAAAGTCATGAAAAATTTAACAAAAACATTATTCGCAGTAGCATTAACAGCAGTAGTATTCACTTCATCAGCAATGAGCAGCTTCGCTATAGCGCCTATCAAAAAAGAAACAAAAGTAAACGCAGTTCCTACATTCAAAAGAATTTGGGTAAGTGGAAATGTGAAAATTAACTTAACACAGGGAAGCGCCACAAGCATTTTAGGCGGCGATGGTTACGATGCAACTAAAACGTCGGTAACGAGTGATGGCAGAACACTTTTCATCAACTCTTTAGAAAACAGTCAGGTTACGTTAAACATTACCGTTAAAGATTTGGAAAGAATCGAAGCCTACGGACAATCGGTAGTGCTAAGCACCAATAACCTTGACGTTAAAAACCTCCAGTTATTTTTAAATCAAAGCGCCACGGTAAAAATCAAAGCAACTGCCGGCAGTTTATACACAGTTGTTAAAGAAGACGCAGTACTAAAATTAAATGGTACAGCAGATCAAAGCACAATGGTTGCCAGTAATAACAAAAACGTTAACATTGATAAATTTGCCAGCAAACAATCTGCTTCTTACGCTTCGGAAGCGATTATGAACGCGGCACAAAATGCAATGGTTTTAGCAAAATAAGCGCTAATTATTTATAGGTAAGCAGCTGTCTGGAAATGGGTAGCTGTTTTTTTTTTGCCCTTATTTTTTGGTTTAGAATTGTGGTAAATATTTAATAGATAAAAAAACTATACTTTTATGGTTTTAAATAGATTTTGATAATATTATTTTTTTTCTGGTTTTGTTGTCGGTGATGAATCGAAAATCTCCTTTGTTTTGCATACGTTTTTCGGGGTTTTGCAAACATTGATACCAGAACGTAAGCCTAATTTTGGTTATTCAAAAACATCAAAAAATGGAAATTAAAAAGATTAAATTAGGCAATCAAGGATTTGTTGTACCTCAAATTGGTTTGGGCTGTATGGGGATGACGGGTTTTGAAGATGCCAATATGTATGGAGCGGCAGATGAAACGGAAGCGATTGCTACCATTCACAAGTCGCTTGAAATGGGTGGCAATTTTCTAGATACTGCAGATTTGTACGGTCCCTTAAAGAACGAACAGCTTATTGCAAAATCAATGGGAGCAAATCGGGATAAGTACATTATAGCCACTAAATTTGGCTGGGAAATTAATGAAGAGAATAAAGTAACGTGGGCTATTAACGGCAAGAAGGAATATGTGAAGATGGCGGTAGAACGATCTCTTAAAAACCTAAAAACTGATTATATCGATCTATATTATATGCATCGGTTAGATAAAAACACGCCAATTGAAGAAACTGTTGGTGCCATGAGTGAACTGGTTAAAGAAGGCAAGATAGGTTATATCGGTTTGTCAGAGGTATCTTCCGAAACGGTAAAAAGAGCACATGCTGTGCATCCAGTTACTGCCGTTCAAAGTGAATATTCTTTATTTGAGCGAACAGTGGAAGAGCGGGGCATCCTTCAAACATTAAAAGAACTAGGAATAGGCTTCGTGGCATATTCACCACTTGGTCGTGGCTTTTTATCGGGCGATATTAAAAAAATGAGCGATTTACCGGAAAACGATTTCAGAAGGGCAATTCCACGCTTTCAGGAAGCTCACTTCCATAAAAATATCGAATTGGTAGAAGCCATTGAAGCCTTAGCTAAAGACAAAAATGTAAGTGCTTCTCAATTAGCCATTGCCTGGATTATTAATAAAGGAATTGTTCCTATTCCCGGTACTAAAAGAAGAAAGTATTTGGAACAAAATATGGCTGCGGCGAGTATAGAATTAACACCTGCCGATGTAGCTACATTAGAAAGTATAGTGCCTCTTGGTACGGATACCGGCAAAGCTTACGACGAATTTAGTATGGGCTTGCTCGATTAATTTCACGGCTGCATCGTGATGCAGCCGTAATTCTTTATCCTTTTATTTGTAAATTACATCCATGAATGCCATAAATTCGATTTCACAATTTCACCGGTTATTATCGCTTCCGGAACCATTACACCCTTTAGTTAGCGTCATTAATCTGGATCAGGCGATTTTTTTGGAGGATGAAATCTGGAAAGGTTTTATCAATCGTTTTTATTGCTTGGCTTTGAAAAGAGGTGCTACCGGTAAAATAAGGTATGGGCAACAGCATTATGATTACGATAAAGGCGTGCTCAGTTTTACTGCTCCAAACCAGGTTCAGTATCTCGATTTGAATCAAATGGAATGCGGTTCGGGTTATTTGCTCATCTTCCATCCCGATTTTTTACTTCGCCATAGCCTGGCAAACACTATTCACCAATATGGCTTTTTTTCCTACGCGGTAAATGAGGCGCTTCATTTATCAGCAGAAGAAGAGGATAACCTAATCGCGATTTTAAACAAAATAAATAAAGAATGTGTGCATATTGATAAGCATACTCAAGAAATTATTCTCTCACAAATAGAGCTGCTTCTTAATTATTCAAACCGCTTTTACGAGCGGCAGTTTATTACCAGGAAAAATAACAGCCATGAATTGCTATCCAAATTCGAAAGGTTACTGGAAGATTATTTTGTGAAAAACCAGAACAATGGTTTATTAACGGTACAATATGTGGCGGGACAAATGAACCTTTCGCCCAATTATTTAAGCGATTTGTTGCGGGTGCATACCGGGCAAAATACACAACAGCATATCCATGAAAAGTTAATTGAGAAAGCCAAAGAGAAACTTTCTACCACAAATTTATCGGTGAGTGAAATTGCTTACGATTTAGGTTTTGAGCATGCGCAATCGTTTAGCACCTTATTCAAAAAGAAAACCAATCTTTCTCCACTTGCTTTTAGGCAAGAATTTAACTAGCCGAAATTTAGTTGACTTCGATCTTTGCGGTAATTTCACTAAGCATTTTTTCGCTGAAATTATGATGGCCAGCTAGCCATTTGCTTACTTCTGCCACCTGCGTATCTACCAGTTGGGCAAAAGTTTCTGCATCTATTCCTTTCTCTATTAAGACCTCGCTTACCTTTCTGGCCGTGTTCTGGTTGATGCTGGTTAATCTTTCAATCGCCGGGTTTCCGTTTTCCTGTATCCAGTTAGATACCATATCTTCTTTTTCGGTATTCATTCCTTAACGTATCCTATTTTAATGTGGCGGCAAAGATATTGATTAGAAATTTAGGTGCAAAAAAATTGCGCCAGGCTTTGGAGTGCCCGCATTCATTATTTTTCAGGATCAAAACCTTTTGATCACACCGCTGTTTTATTTGCCGATACCTAACCAAATCGTAAACCAGTTTAGCTGATCATTCAATTAAAAACGATTACGTTAATTTGAGTAGGGGCAATACAAAACCAATCATCTTGCAAACACAACATAACCCTATGGAGAAGAAAAAGTCTTTCTTTCCTAAACTGATGCTTATCCTTTCTCTGGCAGTATTGCTTGGAGTAGAGGGCTACTTCGGTTTTAGGTTACATCAGCTTTCTGATCAGCAGGAGCGTATAAAGGAAGAATATTCCAATATCAACAACATCACCTACGGATTATTTTCTGTTCAAAAATGGAAAGATAATGTATCCAGAATTGTGCATCATCAGGTACGAAACCTGAAAATGACCAAAAAGCAGAAACGGGTTTTGCAACAGGAAGTGGAAAAGGTAATACTTGCTTTGATAGATAAGGCGGAGGCGCTGGTTAATAAACCTAAAAAAACCATCAGCGGTAAAATTCAAAAATTTGCCATCAAGAACTTTGTCAATTCTGATAGCATAAGGGCACAGGTACCTACTTTCGCCAGAAAAATCATTGCCGAGGTTGATGATCCTAAAAATAAAAAAGAGTTGAGTAAAATGGCCATTGGCGAATTTAATGAGCTGGCCACCGAAGAAATGAAAGACAGTGTTTTTGTAGCCAAACAAGCCGAACTAAAAAAGTTGTTTGCAGGTTACAAAGTAAACAACACCGATGAGCTCAACAGCAAACTAAGGGCTTCGCTATCTAAAATCCGGACGCAAACCTATCAATATTCTTATGGAATGCTGGCTTGTGTAGCCGTGGTTTTGGCTTTTTGGTGGGGTTTAAGGAAGCGCCGCGATTTACACGTTACCCTTTTTGTAATGTCGCTCCTTTTTGCGTTTATGTTGCTTGCCGTTGGCCTAACCGCCTCTATGATTGAAGTGGATGCCCGTATTCGCTCTATAGATTTTGTTTTGCTTGGCGAACATATTGTATTTGAAGATCAGGTACTGTTTTTCCAAAGTAAGAGTATTATGGATGTGGTGAAGGTTTTGCTTGGTCAGGAAGGGATTGATTCTATCCTGGTAGGGGTGCTGATTCTCGCTTTTAGTATTTTATTTCCGGTCGTTAAACTTACTTCAACCGGCATTCATTTGCTGGGCAATAAAAAACTGGCGGAGAATGGAATCGTGAAATATTTCGCTTTCCAATCGGGCAAATGGAGTATGGCTGATGTTATTGTCATTGCGATTTTGATGGCTTACATCGGTTTGAACGGATTATTAGAAGGGCAGCTCCAGGCACTGAATATTAAAAATGATTCGCTCACCATCCTCACTACCAACAACACGGCCTTGCAACCGGGTTATATCATATTCATCAGTTTTGTGCTTTATGGATTGATTTTATCCACCATACTTAAATTTATTACTCCACACGATGCGCATTAACCGGTTTTAATTATGACGGCGACAAATTCTTCCACTCCCGATACTCCACGCAAAAAGAGCAAGGTAGCTCCCTTTGTGCTCATAGCCGTATTAAGTATCCTGTTCCTTGGCGCAGCTTATGCAGGTTTTCGTTTTTATCAGCTTGTTGTTGAGCAAAAAAGCATTAAAGAAGATTACAGTTTATCTAACAACATCACCTTTGGTATTTTTTCTGTAGACCGCTGGGGCGATAAAATTTCTGCCGTTGCCGACCGTAGGGTGAAGGGTTTCAAACTCACCGGTGAGCAAAAATTGGAAATGCGGAAACAGGTAGAAAAAGAACTTCATGGGCTCATTAACCAAGCTGTTGCCGAGATTACCAAACCACAGAAAGGACTTGGCGGCAAGCTTAAAAAGCTGGCTTTTAACACATTTGTTGATCAGGATGAACTGCATGCCCAGGTACCTTCTTTTGCCAAAACCATTGTAGTGAAAATTACAAGTCCGGGGAGTTTAAAGAAAATTAAAGGCATTGCAACCAGTAAGGTAGATGAGTTGGAGGCGCAAACCTACGACCATAGCGATACCACCATTACTACTGTAGAACGTAACATCTACAAGAAATACCATGCCGCGAATGCTACTGCATTTGATAAAATTATTGAGACCAAATTGGCTTACATCAAAAAAATGACCATGACCTTTGGCTCGATTATGCTGGGCTGCATTTCCATTGCATTTTTAATGTGGTTATTTTTACGCAAACAGGTTCAGTTGCATGCCCCATTATTCGTCATGTCGTTATTGTTTGCCCTGGTATTGCTTACCGTAGGGATTATCTCGCCAATTATTGAAGTGGATGCCCGAATCAAAACTCTCGAATTTGCTTTGCTGGGTGATAAGATTGCCTTCACCAATCAGGTGTTATTTTTCCAGAGCAAAAGTATTCTTGGCATTATAGGTACTTTGATCGAGCAGCCTAAACTGGATTCGGTATTGGTGGGCATACTGTTATTGCTTTTTGTAGTGATTTTGCCTTTATTAAGGATTATAGCCAGAGGTTTACATGTAGCCTGTGCCCACCTCTTCGGGAGTAAAAAGGCTTTGCGGTTTTTAGCCTTCGATTTGGGGAAATGGGATATGGCTGATGTAATGGTGGTTGGTATTGCGATGACTTATATTGGCCTGAATGGCATTTTGAAAAGCCAGCTTTCTGGTTTGAATATAGAGAATGAAACCTTGAAAACAGTTACTTCCAATAATTCGGCCTTACAACTGGGCTTCTTCGTTTTCGTTGCCTATGTTGTTTTTGCCAAGATTTTGTCTTACATCCTTAAAAAGATGGATGAACGCAATGGCGAATGTTAATGCTTAGCCAAAGCCTGTTTGATATGGCAACAGGCTTTGGTATTGAATACTAGCTCCCTGATTTGCTTCCCCCTGATTTCACATCATCGTTACTGATGCTCCGCTGATTCTTTTTAATAGCGTCTTTGAGTTTACCAAACTTCCAGTTTAAACTTACATTGAAAGAGCGGTTATAATTTTGTCCGCGGTATCGCTGCGAAAAATTTGGCCCTTCTGTTAAGGTTTCATAGTAGCGATATTTCATAAACGGATTGTTAACACCCGCCGAAATGGTCAGCTTATCCTTCACCAGTTCCTTGCTTCCGCTGAAGGACACGTAATAATATTGCCCAGATCTGCCCTGCAATAAAACATCGGCAGAGCTGTAATTAAAACTTGCATTTGCCCGCCATTCTTTTTCAAATTTGTAGCCTGTATTAAGGTAGATACTGCCAGATAAACCTTCATTTTTGGTCGCTAAGCCATTAATTGTTCCTTCCAGCCAGGCGTAACCAGCGTTACCACTTACCGTAAGATTCCACTTTTTGGTAAGCGGATAATTGATGTTGATATTGGCCGTCAGGTTTTTATTCCGCCCTACGTTCGCAAAGGTGCTGCGGGTAATTTTATCTGCATCATTGTAAATTGAAATGTTCTGAATGGTATTGTTGGCAAAATTATAGCCCACACCGGCGTTGATAGAACCTTTTTTGAAGCGGCTGTAGGTAAGATCAAAATTATTGCTCAAAACGGCTTCCAGATCCGGGTTTCCGCTGTATTCGAAGTTTGGTACCGAACGATCGACGAATGGATTCAAATTATCTATTCCCGGGCGTTCAATTCTTTGCGTGAAACCAAAGTTTAAACTGCTTTGATTTTTAAACTTGCGGTTAACTGAAAACGAAGGGATGATGTTGAAATAATCGGTCTTTACATTTGAGGCATTGCTGATGAAATCGGCCTTCACAAATGTTTCTTCTATCCTTACACCAGCTTTGAATCCCCAGTTGGTTAAGTTATAAGCGTAAGAGTTATAGGCGCCGATGACATCCTGGTTATTGTTAAAAATGTTTGTCCGGGCCGGATCAATCTGATAATCGCCACTACTAACCTGACTTTTGAATTCGAAATTACTGTTATTATCCCTGAGAATTCCTTTCAAACCAGCTTCAATAGTCAGTTTTTTTACCGGGTGAACATAATCGAGCTGTATGGTCTGTTCCTTCGAGCGGCTTTCATTTTCCTGAATATAATTGGGATCGTTAAAATTCTGACGGTTGATGAAATTCAGCTCGTTTCTTTGCGGATTAGTTCCGTTACTGTATTTATAAGAAAAGGTAAGCAGACGCTCTTTGTTACTTTTAAAACCGAGTTGGTAATTTAAACTTAAATCCATGCCGCCCCAATCAAAACGGTTATTGCTAATTAAATCATAGGCGGTAACCTGCGCTGGAGCGGTTAGACTAAAAGATTGATTATTTGCCGACTTGTTATAACCGCCATAAGGATTGATTTCGGCAGTAATTAGGTTTAAGGTATCTATTTCAAAGCTCAACTCTGCCCCGCCGTAGCGGTAATTATTGTTGAATTTTCGGTTTCCGATGTTTAACAGTTCAGAGGGGTTAGCACCTGAAGTCGTTCGTGAATTGATATTTTGAGTGGTTGGGGTACTGTAAAATCCAGTTCCGCCGTAGGCGGTTACGCCAAATTTTCCTTGTTTTACGGTAAAAAATCCGCCAATGCCTGGGCCGCCAGCCGGAAACTGATGCCTTAAGTTTAAACTGCCGTTATAGCCGTTATCAATCTTTTTATTGGTGATGATGTTGATGATGCCGGATAAACCCTCGCTGTCGTACTTTGCCGGAGGCGTGGTGATGACTTCAATTTTCTGAATGGATGAGGCAGGCATGGCTCGCAAAACGTCTTTAGGACTTCTCGCGACCATACTCGATGGTTTTCCGTTGATCAGAATTTTATAATTTCCACTTCCTTTCAGTTTGATGTTATCATCAGCATCCAAAGAAAGCAATGGCACCTTGCGCATCATATCCAGGGCAGTCAAAACTTTGCTTTCGGGGTCGGCCTGAATATCATAACTGATTCTATCGATTTCCTGCTTAATTACCGGGCGGGTTACACTTACCGAAACCTCATTCAAATTATTTACCTGCGAGGCCAAAGTGATCTGCCCGGCGTTAAAGTCTGGTTTGTCGGCACTAATTTCGAATGATAGAATTTTTGCATTGTAGCCAACAGCAATGGCTGCTAAACTGTATTTGCCGGCAACTATTTTATCAAATTTAAATGTGCCGTTTTCTGCTGTAACAGCTGTTTTAATAGCTTGGCCATCTTTTTTGATGGCCAGTGTAATAAATTCGAGTGCTTTTTTTGAAAGAGAATCGATCACTTTTCCTTGTACAATACCACCCTTTTCCTGAGCGGAGGTGTGAAGTGCAATTGTGGTCAGTAAAATGGTAAATAAGAGGTGAAAGCGTTTAAAGTAATGCATGAAGGATGAGGATTCGTAAATTAAAAAGGGAATCGAAAATGATTTAGATTTTAAGTGTTAATTAGATAGAAGACGTTGGATGTTAAGAAAGGTTGCATCAAAAAAAAATTATTTTTCTTTCTGATGCAAATCGGTTGTTTTTGGAAACAAATATTAAGGCTTCCTTAAATAGATATGGCCATAAGAAGAGCTGAAATCGTAGCTCGCACCTTTGCCTAGATTCGCATTAATGGAAGTAAAAAAACGCTGCTCTTTAATTTCTTCCGGCTTGAAATTAAAGTCAGTATAAATTTTGCCAAAACGATTGGTCATTTTTAATGAGCCTATAGCTTTCTCCTGAAGCTTAGCG
Source organism: Pedobacter sp. MC2016-05 (assembly GCF_026239735.1). Taxonomy (GTDB): domain Bacteria; phylum Bacteroidota; class Bacteroidia; order Sphingobacteriales; family Sphingobacteriaceae; genus Pedobacter. The sequence goes on along the minus strand of NZ_JAPIVT010000001.1, from coordinate 27,471 downwards.
TCGATACCCCCATAAGTTGCATCAATTTTTATCGGGCCTTCAAAATCAACCAGTTCTACAATGCCATAAGTGGAGCTTAAATTGGTTTTGGTATTTGCAGGAAGTCTAATCTCAATGCTGATCTCGATATTTTGACTCTGGTAATTTGAAGTGATAGTTTTACCTTTTTCCTTCATAAAGGCATTCATTTCTTCTTTAGTATTAAAAGTGTTTTTCACTCCACTTTCAAAAGCATAAAAGCGTTGTGGGATTTTGGCCATTTCGAGTTTATTTTTAATCGAGATCTGATCTTTTGATTCACTCTCGATCAGACTAAAAACATCAGCTGCGGCAACACCATCAACTTTAACCATAGCTACAACAGCAATTTCCTTTTTATCCCAGTTACTTACTCTAATGGTTTTTGGAAAGTCGAAGTCAAAATTAACCGTCTGTCCTGCTGTTATTGGGTAAGATTTACTGATTGTTTCCTGAGCAAAAGCAATACAAGATACCGTGGCCATTAAAAGCCAGCAAAAAAATGTTTTCATAAGTTAAGGTTTAGGTTCCAACAGGCATTAAGCCCATTGGAAATTTGAGATTGAATTATTTTACGCGGAGATACACGTTATCGTAGTTGGATTTAAGGATAAAATTGGCACCACCACCGTTGATTTTTCCTTTGATATCTTCAGAACTTCTTCCGCCATAAACGGCTATTCCGTTTGCAACCCTAATGTTTTTATTGTTTGAAATAATGGTTCCGCTACCGCTTTTTAGGCCAGAAATAAGAAGGGCTTCATTCGTTGCCGATTTAATGGTGGTAATTAAATCCTCATCTTTTGGCTTTTCTTCTGCAACATTTTTCTCCAGGGCAATTTTAAGCCCGTCGGCAGCATATAATTTTCCATAGCTGGTAGATAAATCTACGTTTGCCTTTACACTTACAGGGAGCGATACATCTACATGGCCATAAACAGAAACAATAGAAACCGGACCTTCAATGGGCTCAACAAAGCTGGCATCAATGCTTCCGTACAATGATTTAATATTCATCGGGCCAGTATTATTTTCCAGCTTAATTTTATTATAACTCGTTGATATTTCGAGTTCATTCTTTAAGTTTTTCAGAATAATATCTTCCTGGTAAATGCTGCTCTGATTGGCAAAAGTTACCTTGATGTTTTGTGGTACTTTAATCGTTAAAACGCCATCAATTTTCTTGTTCACAACATTCACATTCACTTCAGTTCCCTTCTCCGAAATATCGAGACCTAAACCGCTGTTATCTACAAAACCAGAGCCACTGATTACACGAAGTCCTTTTGCCCGTTCATCTACTTTCTCCGTTTCGCCCGCTGGTAAAGAAAAGATGATTTCGTTTCCGCTATACCCTTCCACTATTGCACCGGCAACATGTAAATTTAGCTGACCACTTGTTTTGCTTATTTTGTATTCTTTCTGTGCAGAAGCGGTTATTGCCAGCGTAAGCAGAGAAAAAAGAACGATAAATTGTTTTTTCATGATTTTATTTTTTTAAATGTTATAATTTGTCTTGGTTTAGTAATACGTTGTAAGCTTCATCTCTTACCGCAGCAAAAGTTTCCGGATTATTCGCAATGGATTTAAGTTGATTATCGATTTTGAGTCCTTTCATTTTGCCTAAAAAGCTAATTAGCCCTAGCTGAACAATCGGATCGTCTTGGTTATTTAAAGCGTTAACCAATAGCGAGGCGGTATAGCGGTCGGCACTGTACTTTTGAAGCACACTCAAGGCTGCCAGGCGAACATTGGTATTCCCATCGTGATTAAGCGTTTTAGAAAGCATCTTCAACACGTGGTTGTTGATGTTTTCTGATTTTTCTATCTCCAAAATGGCGAGCAGCCTTACACTTGCCGAGCTGCTATCTGTTAATGCCTGATAATCGCTGTTTGTGGTCTGCACCGTGGTTGTTTTCTTTTTTAAATGTTTTGTATGAGGCTGATAGGCCACTGTTTTTTGCACTTCCACTGGTGCCGTTTCGGTTGGTGCAGGTATTGATTCTGCCTTTCTGGTTGTTGGTTGAGGCTGAATCACTTTTGGTTGCACCGTCGTATAAACGGGATTTTTTGCCTGCTGCTGATCAAAAATAAACCAGGTTGCTGCAATGGCAATTAATACGGATGCTGCAAGCCACCACTTTTTGTTATGATAAAGTGATACCGTTTTGGCTTTCGGTGCTGCCTGTGGTGCAACTTCCTGTTTAAAGCGTTGCATATCAAAAACAGGTGCTTCGAGATGATCGAATTCCTCCCTGTTCCGCTCCACAAAATCTTTCAATTGATCATTCATCATAAACTTTATCTTTTAATGATAGTAAAATCTTCTTCTTTGCCCTGTGGTATTGCGTTCTTACATTCGTTGCTGTTAAATCTAACATCACGGCAATTTCCTCATGGTTCAGCTTTTCGAAAACATGCAGGTTGACGATGGTTTTGTAACCAGCAGGAAGCGATTCAATACTCTTCTTCAAATCCTCTACCTTACAATCCAACACCTCAAAATCTTCTTCTACATCAGCTACATTTTCTAAATCCATTTCTTCCATATCAGAAAACAAAATTTTCCTTTTTCTGATGTGTGAAATGGAGCGGTTTATTGCTGCTCTTCTCACCCAGGCCTCAATGTTCAATACACCATCTAACTTTGCCACCTCACTAAACACCGCACAAAACGTATCTTGTAAAATATCTTCAGCTTCACCTGTGTGACTCACAATTCTACTAATCGAATTATAAACCTTTCGGGCATAACGGTTATATAACCCCGTGTAGCCGCCCTCATGCCCGTTAAGGCAAAGGCCAATCAATTCTTTATCCGTTATGTGATCTGCAGATGGCAAGTTTGGAGCTTTTTAATGTGTTAATTAGGTATGTTCTATAGGGTAGTCGCAACTTATTTAAAAGTGTTGCACTTTTTTAATATTTTTCGAAAATAATATTTCCAACAAGCTATTGATGATCCCAAAGATCGGGATTTGTATAGAGACCAAAAACTAAAATTTGGCTCTTGTTTATCAGCAATGGACTTTTTTAGTACATGCATTCTTCAATTTAGCAAAATTAAAGAGGTTAAAGTAATTTAACATAGCCTTCATATCGGGCAGGTAGTTTTGCGGCATAATAAAAGCCCCTTGTGGCTAACGAATTCATTTATTGTCAAAAAACCAAACAATGAGAAAACCTTTACTGTTGACGCAGAAGATTGCGGTATATGCTACATTGGCATGTCTGCTAACGAGTGCCATTACAGCGCCATCCCGGGCCATTGAAAAAATATCCGGTGTTTCCTTATCCAATACGAAACAAAATCCAGGTACCATCAGCGGGAAAATTGTTGATGAAAAAGGCGAGCCGCTTCCTGGTGCCAGTATCGTAATTAAAGAATTGAACAAGGTAGTTCAAGCCAATAACGACGGAAGTTATAGCGTTAGTGTTCCGGCAGGAAACTACAGTGTTGCGGTAAGCTTTATTTCTTATACTACTGCAACCTTAACTAAAATCGCCGTAAAAGCTGGTGAAACAACGCCACTAAATGTGACGCTTAAAGGCGAAACAGGATCTTTAAACGAGGTTCTTGTAGTGGGTTATGGAACGCAGAAAAGAGAAAATGCTACTGGTGCTGTTGATCAGATTACTTCGAAAAGTTTAGAAAACAGACCCATCTCCAATCTTACGCAAGGACTTCAGGGTTTACTGCCCAATCTTAATTTAAAGATGATGGATGGTAAGCCTACGCAGTCTCCTAGTTATAATATCCGGGGTACAACTTCAATCGGCCAGGGGGGTAGCGCATTAATCCTTATTGACGGTTTCGAGGGGGATCCGAGTTTGTTAAACCCCAACGATATTGAAAGTGTATCAATACTCAAAGACGCGGCATCGGCAGCCATTTATGGCGCCAGAGGAGTTTTTGGGGTAGTACTTATCACCACAAAGAAAGCCGAAAAAGGGCGTATAAATGTAAGTTACTCGACCAATTATGCTATTAAAAGTCCGCTGCAGGTACCCGATTTTGTAACCGATGGATACACCTGGGCAAAGATGTTTGCAGAAGCATTTGTGAACGGGGATGGTGCTTTCCCGCAAAATGCCAATAAAACACAGAAATTTTCACAAGCTTATCTAGATGAGTTTAAAAGAAGAGTAGAATCCGGACAGCCTTATAATCAGGTTGAAGTAAACCCTACTACGGGCGAATATACTTATTACGGTAGCACGGATTACTACGCTGAACTTTACAAGAAAAATACGGCTTCTTTCGAAAATAATCTTTCCGTGAGTGGCGGTAGCGATAAAGCTTCGTTTCTAGTGTCTGGTCGTTTCTTAAGCCAGGATGGTCTGTTCCGCTACAACAGCGATGATTATGATATGAAAAACATCCGTGCCAGAGGATCTGTGCAGGTTTTTCCCTGGTTAAGCATCGAAAACAATGCCGATTACTCCATCATGAATTACCATAACCCCCTCAACGTGGGTGAAGGTGGTGGTATTTGGAGAAACATTGCTGATGAAGGCAAGCCAACCATGCCCCTGTTCAACCCGGATGGAACTTTAACCTTCGCTTCTGCTTATACTGTAGGTGATTTTTTCTACGGTAAAAACGGAATTGATACCAAGCGTGAGGTTTTCAGAAATATAACCGGTTTAAGAAGTAATTTCTTTGATAATAAATTTAGGGTTAACGCCGATTTTACCTTTAGAAATACAAATAACGACAAAGAACAAAGAAGGGTTCAGGTGCCGTACAGCAGCACTCGTGGCGTTACTTCATTTGTAGGGACCACTACCAACGATCTGTTGTTCGATTTGCGTGAAACCAACTATCTGGCCACAAACATTTATGCAGAGTACGAGAATCGTTTCGGCAGCGACCACTACCTGAAAGCCATGGCAGGTTACAACTACGAACAATCTACCTATAACAGGGTTGCTGTTCAACGTAACGGAATTATTTTCGAAGATGCTACTGATCTTAACTTGGCTTTAGGTCAATCTATTTCCACGGGTGGTGGTTACGAGCAATGGGCTATTTTAGGTGGTTTCTCCAGGCTAAACTACTCCTTCAAAGATCGTTATTTAGTGGAAGTAAATGCCCGCTATGATGGTTCATCAAAGTTTCCTGCAGATCAACGCTACGGATTTTTCCCTTCCGTCTCTGCGGGTTGGAGAATCAACAAAGAGCCATTTTGGAAAGTTTCGGATAAATTCATCTCTGATTTGAAATTAAGAGCTTCTTACGGATCTTTAGGTAACGGTAACATTGCATCGTATGCTTTTCAGGAGCAGTTTAACATTTCACAATCCGGCCAGATTTTGAATGGCTCGAGACCACAAACTACCCGTAATCCAGCTGTTTTACCTGAAGGTTTAACCTGGGAAACCTCGACAACCAGCAACTTCGGTTTAGATTTAACCATGCTTTCGGGCCGTTTAACTTTTAATGGAGATGCTTACATCCGTAAAACAACCGACATGTTCACCACAGGCCTTACTCCGCCAGCTGTTTTTGGTGCCGATGTGCCTAAAGGAAACTATGCTAACTTAACTACACGTGGCTGGGAAGTATCAGTAAGCTGGAATGACAGGTTTGGCAATGAAAATAAACCTTTCAAATATAATGTTAGGCTTACCCTGGCGGATAATAAAACCAAAATTGACAAGTATAACAATCCAGATAAACTGTTGAATGATTATTATGAAGGGCAAACTTTAGGAGAAATTTGGGGATATGAAACCGAAGGGTTCTTCATTGATGAGGCAGATATCGCTTCGCATGCCAAGCAAGATCCGCAGATGCGTGCCTCTCCAACAGGGCGATGGTTTCCAGGAGATATTAAATTGAGAGATTTAAACGGCGACGGGTTAATTAATGTTGGCGAGAATAAAGTAGGCAAATCCGGGGATAGAAGAATCATTGGTAATTCTGCTCCAAGGTATATGTATGGAATTAATTTGGGTGCAGATTGGAACAATATCTTTTTCTCTGTTTTCTTTCAGGGAATTGGTAAACAACAATGGTACCCTAGTACGGAAACAGAAATGTTCTGGGGGCAATACAACAGGCCATACAATAATATTCCAACGTTTCATTTAGGCAATATGTGGACCCCGGAAAACACAAACGCCTATTTTCCAAGAACAATGTCTAGAGCGGCATCAAGCAACACCAACCGTACCTTAGGTGTGGCTCAAACGCGTTACCTGCAAAATGTTGCTTATTTAAGAATGAAAAATATTCAGGTAGGTTATAACTTGCCAACCAAATGGGTTAACCGTATTGGCGCCCGTACCGCAAAGGTATTTTTCTCTGGTGAGAACTTATTTACCTATTCGCCGATGTACAAAGTTGTAAAAAACACAATTGATGTAGAAAATGCTGTACCAGCAGATCAGGATATCAACAATAATCCCACCAATGGCGATGGTTACAATTATCCACTGATGAAAAGTATTTCATTCGGTTTAAACATTGGATTTTAGAATCAATAAAATAGAAAAATCAACGATGAAAAAACAATATATATGGGCTTTACTGGCTTGCCTGGGTTTGGCAGCTTGTAAAAAGTTAGATCAGAAACCTGAATCAACAGCCACAAAAGATGCCGTTTTTGGTACTGAAAACGGACTGAAATTATATACAAATTCATTTTATAACATGGATTTTTTACCGAAAAACTCTACCAGTCAGGATGCAATGTCTGATTATTTAGCAGTAAGATCGGTACAGGATTTTATTAGAGAAGGTGGTTTTGGAGCAAATAACAGTTCTGGATGGAGCTGGGGTGATTTAAGAAACATCAACTATTTTATTGCCAATTGTAATAATCCGGCGGTACCGGCAGCGGTGCGTAACAATTATTTAGGTATTGCCCGTTATTTCAGGGCTTACTTTTATATGGAAAAAGTGAAACGTTTCGGCGATGTGCCGTGGATAGGCAAGCCCTTAAACATTGATGATCCGGCATTAAATGCTGGCCGAGATAAAAGGGAACTGGTGATGGATTCGGTGCTGGCCGATATTAATTTTGCCTGCGCAAACATCCAGGCCACTAATGATCCAAGTCGTACGACCGTTACCAAATGGGTAGCTCATGCTTATAAGTCGAGATTGTGTTTATTTGAAGGAACTTTTAGAAAGTACCACACAGAACTAAATCTGGTTTCAACGGCAAATAAATGGTTAGAAGAAGCGGCTTCAGCAGCAAATGAAGTAATCAAAAACGGTGGGTATTCTATTAACAATAACGGTGGGCCGGGAGTATCTTATCGCCAGGTATTTACTAGCAACACCCCGGTAACGAATGAAGTGTTACAGGCCTCAGTTGCTGATATTAATTTGGGTGTATTAAATGAGGCTAATTGGTGGTGGACGAGTGGTACCTATGGCGCAAAAGCAAGTTTCACCCGTACGTTCATTAACACTTACCTTAAATTAGATGGTACATCATTTACCAATGATCCGGCTTACCGTACCATGGTTTTTAAAGATGAAGTAAAAAACCGCGATTTAAGATTAAAACAAACCATTAGGTTAGGCGATTATAAAAGGATTACCAGCGGTCAGCAAGTGCCTGCTCCAGCAGTTTTCTCTTACACCTTTACAGGTTATCAACCTATTAAATGGACTTTAGACGATACCTATTTTGATGCAGGGGCACTCAATACAAACGCCATTGCTTTATTTCGTTATGCTGAAGTTTTGTTAAATTATGCTGAAGCAAAAGCTGAATTAGGTGCTTTAACTGATGCAGACTGGGCTTTAACTGTAGGTGCGCTTCGTGCCAGAGCAGGAATAACTGCGGGATTGTCTACCAAACCAACAATAGCCGATCCTTATTTAATAACGAATTATTTTCCGGGCATTACCGATGCGACAATCCTGGAAGTGAGAAGAGAGCGTGGTATCGAACTCAGTTTAGAAGGTTTGCGTTTTCCTGATATTTTGAGATGGAAACGCGGTTCGCTAATGGAACAAGAATGGAACGGATTTTATGTTCCTTCGTTAAATACACCGATGGATTTGAATGAAGATGGTATTTTGGATGTTGCATTTTATCAAGGTACTAGGCCAAACCCTGGCGCAGCTGGTGTAACTTATGTAGATGTTTCGAATACCATTGGTAATGCTACAAACTCGCAAAAGTTAAAAAATGGTACTTCGGGTGAATTGACCTGGATGAATGAAATTCCAAGAAAATGGAATGAGCGGAACTATTATTATCCAATTCCTTTAAACGATCTTCAGCGTAACCCGAATTTGAAGCAAAATCCTGGATGGCAATAAAATAAATCAATTTAGATACAGATGAAAATAAAAAATATATTAACGGCACTGATGTTATTAACATCAATTGCTGTTCAGGCGCAAAAAATAACAGTTGGAACATTCAACATTAGGTATGATAATCCGGCAGATAGTGGAAATTTGTGGAAAGACAGGGCACCAGTGGTGGCAAATCTCATTCGTTTTCATCAATTTGATATACTCGGTGTGCAAGAGGCACTCAAAAATCAGTTGGCAGATATTTCTTCGGCCTTGCCAGAATACGATCGTTACGGTAAGGGTCGCGATGATGGAAAAGATGGTGGTGAACATTCAGCCATCTATTTCAAAAAAGACAGATTCAAAAAGGTGAAGAGCGGCGATTTTTGGTTATCAGAAACGCCCGATAAACCAGGTAAAGGCTGGGATGCAACTTGTTGCAACAGAATCTGCTCCTGGGTGCTTTTGGAGGACGTTAAAAACAAACAACAGTTTTATGCTTTTAATGTGCATTACGACCATCAGGCTATGGTTGCCCGCAAAGAAAGCAGCAAATTAATGCTCCAAAAAATTAAGGAAATTGCAGGTAACTCGCCGGTTTTGCTAACTGGCGATTTCAATGGCGGCAGAGACAGTGAGTGGTATCAAACTTTGGCAAAATCGGGTGCCATTAGCGATGTTTACGGTGCAGTAAAATATCCTTACGCAAATAATGCTTCAGCTAACGGGTTTAGAACGCCTCGGGGTAATGGTGTTATCGACCATATTTTTATGAGCAAACAATTTAACGCCAGCAGATGGGGAATTTTAACTGATACCTATTTTGGCAAGTTTCCCTCTGATCACTTTCCTGTTTTAGCAGAAGTTGAATTGAAACCTTAAGTTAAAAAACAGCTATTTTTGAAAGGGCATCTCCTCTGAATGGGAGATGCTTTTTTTTGTATAATAGCAAAGTAGCGTTTAGCTATGTCCTGTGCCGCTAAAGTTCTCCCGTGCGTCACCAGTTGAGGGTTGAAGATCGCTCGGTATCGTTTCATTGTAGGATATAGAAACGGACTCCAAGTATTCTTTCAACTTTGCAATATTTTCATTTACGACAAGCCGATCTGCTGCGGTATGTTCGGGTGCACCATCCATCGATTTTATTACCTCAAGAGCGTAATCCATAAAATCCTTTACATTTTCTGAGAGCAGTGGTTTTGGTGTAATCATCATTATTTTATTTGTTTGATAAAGGAACAATGAACAGGTGTGAAAGTTTTTTAAAGGATGGATAAATTAACTATCGTGATGCTCATACCTCCCGTTTGCTTCGGTTAATTCTATTTTGAAGACGATAATGTTTTGGTGCAATTCGGAAGAAATACCATGTGAGGGTTCTTCTCCAGGCCGGTTAGTAAGTGGCATAATGCGGTGAATAATTCCTTGCATAGCTTGTTGTCTTAGTTCGCCACTTAACTCCGTATAGTTTCCTGTTAGAATGGCGCTTTCCCAGCGAAAGGTATTGATGATTTCATCTACCTGAAAACAAACCTGTGGGTTAGCACGCATCATTTCTATTTTCTTACCGATACCAGAATGTGCATAGATGGCGTTGTCTTTGTACACGTAATTAATTGGAACAATATAAGTTTCGCCATTTAAATGGCAACCTAATCTGCCAAATGCCTGCCGCTCAAGAAGGTCGATAAGCTGTCTGTTGTTTAATTCTCCTAACATATAAACTTTGTTGATTTAAATCATAAATATACCTAGCGTGTGCTCTAAAAGAAATGATAACGATCATTATTTTCGCTGAAATAATCTCTTTTTAGGTTTCCTCCAGTCCCATGGAGCTATCGGATGCGCATCGTGCCATAGTCCAACTTTATTATTTCTTGCTGTCAGTTCCAGTTGAGCATAGAGCGGATCTGATGAGTACTTTTTAAAATGCCAGGCCATGCCCTGTTTAATCATTTCCTGATTGACAATCTGTTTATTTTGATTCGCAACCACAGCGATTAATCTCTTATAGCGGTCGTATTTTTCGCCATATATCTTAACCTGCTGTCCGAAGCATAAATTTGATAAGGCTGTTTTGGCGTTATTTCCAAAAGGCTGCGAGCCGAGTTTCTCAGGACAATCGATATGAGCCAGACGAATTTTTATGGGTGTGTTCTGATATAAAACTTCCATGGTGTCGCCATCCATAATCCTGATGACTTTGGCACTGAAAGTGGTTTTTTTGAGATCAAGATCTATTTCTTCAGCGGGAACAAACGGCCGAACCCAAAGCAATAAAATCAGTAAAGTTATTTTTCCCATCCACACAATGTTTTGCCCTGGATTTTTGCTTTGTCTAAAGTAGTTTCTATGATTTTATGCTGGCAATTGCTTAAACCACGGCACGTTTTTTTGAAGTGGTATTTTTTACCACCTTCGCTATCGCAAAGGTACACCGATTTGGTTTCACTGCAAGCAATGTTGGTAAGAAGGAAAAGGATGAGAGATAGGGATTTCATTGGGGGGATGATTATTTTTTTATTTCAGGTTTTTATATTGCTGTTTAGGCTTGATAAAGCTGATAGTTTAATGCAATGGACAAAAATACATCTACAATATTCCACATCAATCTACCTAACTCTATTTTAAGAATGGCTGAAATAACAACGCTAAAAGGACGTAAATAATAAAACCTCTCTGATCTTCTTTTTCTCATGATAGATATGCTAAAAAGCCAAAGCCCAATTAAAGAAAAAAATCGAACAAGCTGAAAGTAGCTGTAAGGCATGTTAGCTAGGCAAAGGAGGAGAAGAGCGAGGATGAGTTTGTCATTGCTAATACTTTTTCCATTCAAAGCTTTTGAAACCACTTTCTAATGCCCATTTTCTCCATACCGCTTCAAGAATCTCATTATCTCTTTGCCCCTTTGGATGCTTATAAGTATTTAATTTATCATTTTTATCGCGTTCGTGTGTTTCTAAAATATGAAGATTAATAAATTGGTTTTTCGGGCTTTTATTGATCGGTAGACATAAAGCATTATAGCTCTCAAGGACGTTTGCTATCGTCCTATTAGCAACACAAGATTTTCTAACTTTATCTATTTCATGATTGCCGAAATAAAACTGGCTATTAGCATCTTTGTTTAAATACTCTAAATAGCCGTCTGTGAAGATGAAAATGTGATTTTCATAGTTTACGAACGTTGTATCTATTCCATTCATAAGTTGCTTGTTTTCTTTAACAATTGATTCGTTATCAATCTTCTCACTTAAGAGACTGATCAAGTCCAGTCCTTTATTTCTTTTATTAAGATAAATTTCTCTTGTTTTATTTTCAAAAAGCTCTATTTGCTTCACCAGTCCATTGTTTTTGTATTTACCTGTAGAATTTATAAACTGTTGCTTTTTTCCGATAGTTTTGATTTTATCAAGATCTATCGAGATCGCAGCCGGCTCAGAGAATTGAGAAAAAGAAATTGAAGATTTATCACCAATTTTTTCACCTGGTTTAACACATTCATTTTTGAAAAATTGGACTATTTTATGTATTTCTGAAATATCTTTTGATGGTTTATTGTCAAGTCTACTTGACATATCTGATAAAATCACTATATTTTGATAGGTTAAATACCTGTTTTGTGATTTGGTGTCGACACAACTACTACAAGAGGAAAGCAATAGCATTACGAAAATACTTATTAAAATATTTTTCATTTCTTTCCTTAATTATTAGTGACAATTTGCTCAATCTCTTTAACCCTGCGAGCTACCTCTCCTGTAGCATAAAATTTAGGTAGATGTTCAATAAATCCTGAATTGTATGCTGTGATTACGCTTTCTAAAATTACATCTGTAAAAATTTTACCACTTATTATTTTATTGTTAAAATCATCAAACAGGGTCTTAAGTTGTCTTGATAGCTCTTCATAGTTGCTATCTATCTGATTAAGTAAATTATTGGTGTGAGTTTCAAGATTGAGAATGCTATTTTTTTGATTGTTAATTGCACCTTCGATCTCTTTTATTCTATGGTTGATTGATTCTTTTTCTGAATTAAGATCTATTATTCCTTCGTCCAATAGTTGTATTTTCTTAGTTTTTTCTGCATCCACTAATTCTCTTTCTGAAAGTTTATATGCATTAGTAATGTTTTCAATTAAGTAATGCGTTATAATTAGCGGAACCATCCCAAACATGAATATCATCCAAAACTCACCATGTTTAACAACCTCCCAGATTTGCATTTTAGACTCGTTGCCTATTAGTAAAGAATTTATTTTATCTGTATTAATAGCAATCATTCCTGCAACTAGTATATCAAAAATTGCTAATCCAACCCAAAACAACAAACCATTTACAAATTTATTTTTGCTACCAAGCAACTTTATATTTGATAAAAGAATTGGGAAAAGAAAGAAAATTGAGGCAATAAATCCGAATAGTATTCCTTGATGCTTGAATATTTTAATAATTGCATCAGCATCAACTAGCTTTGGTATTCCGGGGTTAATTCCTGCTTCTAGTGCAGTGGTATAGACATCACTTTCAAATAACATTTTGTATAATGCAGAAGCGAAAAAAAATGATAAATAGCAAGCAAAGATTAATAACAAAAAGGCTATTAAAAAAGTGCCCACAGACCAAAACTTTTTTATGACAAAAGATTGTTCAATTGTACTTCTTTCCAATTTGTTTTTTTCAATTTCTTTATTGATTTGCAATAATCCTTTTTCACCTGTATGTTGATTTCCTGATTCTAATAAAGATTTTTTTTGTTTTAGTTCAGATACCTTATCTGTTATATGCCTATTTTCTAATTCGTTGTCCTTCTTTGATAGGAGTATTTTATCTTGTTTTTCCAGATGTAAACTAGCTTTAGTACTGGTGAAGGCATTTAAAATGTTATCAGTTAGAATATTTTTTTTACTGCTTAAACTGTCATCCGTAGCAAAAGCTCTGATTTCCTCTTTGATATTATTGTATTCTGCTTTAAAAATTTCAAGACTTCCCTGACTATCTCTAGAAGTTTCGTATCCTTTATTTCTATATTCTAATGTATTAATTTGTGCTGCAGAATAGACGAGGTCGTGTAACTGCTTAGAGAAATTATCAATCAAATTCAAGGGTTGCGGATTTAGATGGTCATTATTAGGTGCTTTCGAATTTGTATTTACATCTATATTATGATCTATATTATACTTTATCCTTTCGAATTCAGTAAAAAACTGCTTGTATGTAGCTGGTTCGTCTGAAACTTGAATGTTTTCGACATTGTTATTGCTGGCATTATAAGAATAGTTGTAGGATCCGTTTATCGAAATTCTATTATCTATTAAGCAAAATTTATGGTGCATCATTCCTCTGACATCGCCTGTGTCAAATGCATGTACGCTAATATTCGAACCTCTTAACATTACTTTAACTGTTTCATTTGATGCATTTGAAGATAGAATGATATCGATAGTTACATTTCTATTTTTTGCATCAATTATCGCAGTTGCAATATCTCTGTCAGTAAACCATGCCATTGCAAGATAAATGCACTGACTTGCATTGAGGATTTCCGAAATTATTCGTTGCTTAATTTCCGAACCGTTTGTTAAGATGTCATTCATATGTTACTGATTTCCCTGTTTATCTTATTTCTTAAAATGCAAGATCACTTCCTCTCGCTCTCCTGAGCAATTGGAAGCAACCCCTACATTTCCGTGAGAGAATTGAACGTTAACTAATAATTATCTATGGTTTGGTGTAGATGGCTGCGGTAATTGTAAATCTCATCCAGATTGAATATTTGCTTTTTATCGCCAGCGTCTTTGCCATTTGCAAAAGTCCCCAGGTATTTATTGGCTGTATTGAAATGAAAGCGGCAAATCGGTTTTCTGTTATTGTCATCAAGTAAAACTCCGAAGTACGATTGTGTATCTCTTGGAGCGATACGCGTAGATGCGATTTTTTCTCTTAAGATGGCTTTCACAATTTGGAACGCTTCCAGCTCTTCTTCGGTAGTTATAATTTTAGAGTCACTACCATCATCGATTAGACTAACTTTTTGATCTACCTGTATGTCTGGTTTTTCATTAATGTTTAATGCAGATTTTAATCTATCGCTAATAGATTCATTTATAGAGAGGGTAAGCGCTTTTTTAGCATATTCTTTAAAAGCTATCATACGGCTGGCAATTAATGGTTTATCAAAAAAGCGACTAACTAGAAGTTTGATGAGTTCATCTGATGGGTTTTCAATTTCTTTTTCAAACTCCTTTCTAATCGCTTTAATGTATTTAAAGCCTTCAGCCGAATCTAAAATTGTTTCTAAATTGTATTCATTTTTGGTAAAGCTTTCTAAAATTTTTATGGCATTATCCTTCAGGTCTTCAATGTCGATGGTTAAGAAAGGTTTCTCATCCATGATATTTGGTTTTTCTAAATCAGCATAAAAATTGTAAACGGTACCATTGGTTAATACGCCAAATCTGGCTTTGGAAACATGATAATAACGGTGTAATTGTGAGTTGTGCGCATCGGCATTTTCTTTCCAGTGTTTGCATTCAAATATGAGAATAGGCTCATTATTTTTTCGAATTACATAATCAACCTTTTCGCCTTTCTTGGTGCCAATATCACAAATATGCTCTGGAATAACTTCAGTCGGATTAAAAATATCGTAGCCCAAAATTTGTATGAAGGGCATTACAAATGCATTTTTTGTAGCCTCTTCTGTATTAATTTGATCTTTGAGTCCAACTACCCTTTGGTGAAGTTGCTCTAGCTTTAGTTTAAGATCCATTTCCTGAAGTTTATTTTGAGTTTGCTTGTTTTGATCAAAATTAACTACATGAAAGGATCAATTATTACGGGAAACCGTAAAGAGAAAAAATTGTTTATAGCTTTCATTCCTCTCGAACCAACCTAATTTTTCATTGGTTGAGAAGAATTTTTTTAGCGGTTATTATAGGAATAAACCTCATAAACATGCAGGATGCCGTTCGGGGTGAAAGCGCATATTTCAATACAGAAGATTTTCGAATCAAATAATCCCCAAATCTTTACAGTAGGCTACCAACTGCTCATTTTTCGAAAATTCAAGTGAATCTTTAATAGTACCCAATCGCTTTTCGAGACTACTTAAACTAGCTGGTTTTATTTTATGGTGTAACAAATAGGTTGGAATATCTTTTTGTGGAGTGCCTTGCGAAAGCAAAGAAATAATAGTTACATCATATTCTGTAAACTCGAAAGTATTTTTTTGCTTCAGCGAATGACGTAAATCTTCGGATAGATAGGTTTTGTATTGAGCAATATTTTCAAGTGCCTTTTTCAAATCTTTGGCATCGTGGCGGGCTTTACGTACGTAACCGTTAATGCACAAATTTTTAAAAAGATTATCAATTATTGCCGGATTGGTTTCCGCAGAAAACACCAATATCTTAACAAGGGGTTGAATTTGTTTTATGGCTTCAATTAATGCTAAGCCACCAGAAAGTTTTTGTTTACGATGATCTTCTTCAAAAGAAAGGTCGGTAATGAGCAGATCAAAGGGCTGATCATCGCCTAAGCTTTTTTGAATATGCATAAATGCATCATCACAATAGTAGGTATATTCAGTTTTGGGAATGCCTAAATCTTCCAATGTTTTTCTAACTGAAATACTCGTGCTTTCGTGGTCTTCTGCGATTAATACTCTTTTGAACATTTAATTTTGAGTTAAGAAACAGGAAAAGAAATGCGAACCTTCAGTCCTTTCTCCGCTTTGGTTTCAAAGGTAAGTTTCCCTCCAATCCCATCTATACGGGAAACCGTATTTTTCCATCCATTATTAAAAATTTTGTCTTCAGGCATGCCTATGCCGTTGTCGGTATACCAAATATTTACTTGATTTTCTTCTTGTTCAAATTTTAATACAACTGTCGTGGCTTTACTATGCTTTTTCATATTAACCATCAGCTCCTGTAAAACCTGTTCGATTTCGTACCGCACAATGGGCTGCACTTTTTCCCACAACTTGACTGAGTTTCCGGCAATAAATACTTTGGTTTGTGGCGTGGCGAATGAAGTTAATATTTTTGATATTTTAACCTCAAAAGATTTCAAATCGTGATCGGGTTTATCGTAAGAGATATCCCTTGATTTTTCGTAAAGCACCTCGATTTTATCGATGATTGCTTCACGATCAATTTCAGGTTGATTTTCCATCTCACTCATTACCCGATACAATCCGTTTGCTACAACATCATGAACTTTTTTCGAGGTTTTTAATCTATTTTCTCGAATGGCACTTTCCTTTTCGAGTTCCATTTTTTGTTGTCTTTTTTTATGCCAAAAGAAAGCACTAATAGATACTGCAATAAAAACTACGAAACCGGAAGCCAGCAATAATTCTCGCTTGATAATTTGATAACGTTTTTCGGTATTGTCTTTCTGTAAGATTAAATTATCGGCCTTGCTTTTTTCTGATTCATATCTGACAACCGCAAACTGGTTTTTTGCAGCGTTCCTAGCGGTTTGCAAACTATCGTTTAGGTGCTGATAAACATCGAAATATTTCTTTATTTCCACAGTTGGACTAAGTTTAATTAACTTATTTAAAGCTTCTAATTGATCATCGGGACTATTTAGTTTTTGTGCAATCTGATACATGCTCAATGCATAATATAATGCTGAATCGGGCATCTTATTAGTATAGTAATCTGTTAAATATGAATAGCTTAAATTTTGACACCAATCATCTTGGGCTTGTTTCCCGATTCGAAGTGCTTTAAGTAATTCTGGAGCAGCAACATAATCAGGATTCTGGAGCCATTTTGTTTTAGCGATATTTGAGATTAGGCGGGAATAATCACCGTAATCCTTAGTTTCCTTTGATCTGATTAGATTGAATATTTTTAGGGATTCTGCGAATCGGCCAAGCTTTTGGTAGGCCAAAGCTTTGTTGTTTTGCATCGTGCTAATGTATGCTGGATTGGTAGAAAAATGGATCGCCTTATCATAGTAATCAACAGCTGAACGGTAATTTTTGAGGTTATCACTAGTATAACCGAGCTCATTATAATTGGACGAAATACAGCTTAGGTGCCCTGATTTGTTTTCTTTTAAAAATGACATCGATCGCATTATACTCTCTTGGGAGCCATAATAATCTCCTGCGTCTGATTGTATAACAGCCATATAATTATACGCTTTTGCAACTGTTAAACTATCCTTATTAGTTGTGGTTACTCTATTAAAATAATAAAAGGCAGAGTCATTGTTCTTTTCATATAAAGATTTTGCATGCTTGAAATCAGCATCAAGCGGAACAGCCATCTTATTATGTTTTTTATTGCAGGCAAATAGGATGATGGAGAGTAAAAAGAGAGATAGAGGGTTTTTCAAGGGAGATTTTTTCTCAAATATAATAAAAGAGCGATTATATCAATCGCCCTTTTATTTGAATTTTATGGTGTTGGTGGTACGTGGCCTTTGTCACCACCTGTATCATCGTCATCATCATCGCTGCCATCGCCAGGGTCTTCATTACCACCATTTGGGTTGGTTTCACTAATGCTTACAGTTGTATTGTTGCTGCTACAAGATGATGTTTGTGATGCTGATGGATTAACTAATCCTAATAAAATTGCTAAAAATAAGGGTAAAAACATGATTCAAAAATTTTAGAAAATGAAATACTTGCAGTTCCCCTCGAACCATTCGAGGGGTTTGCTACGATGCAAATCAGAAGGCCTTCTGAAAATTTTTGGGAAGTGTTTGAGTTCCTGCCGCGGCTGCTTTTTAACTGCTTCCCAAGTCAGTTATAGGCAACCGCGATGTTTACTCTGTTAGCAAAACTTGTTTATGAAGTGCAGTTAATTAGATTGCACTTGTGCTGTTTGCTGATACAAATATGAGTCGGTATAATGGCTTTGTTAGCAGGCGATTCCGATAATACCGATCTTACCGATCGAATTCTTACAATACCTTTGACGATGTCGAAAATTCCGATAAATTTGTAGGCGTTAATGCTCTCCCTATGTTTCAAAAATACCAAGACAAAGTTTTAGAAGCTTATAAAACTAAAATTGAAAGCAAACAAATGCTTCAGTTGGTAGGAATAAGTCCAGCACTACTCAGAAATGAATGTGTAAATATTTACAGAGAGCGAAAGGGTGATGAAAAAGGTATCCCTTCTTTGCGAGTGTTTTTCGGGCCGGATACAAACAACAAAGGTTATCTAAAAATAATCGATGAGTACCCAACAGGTAGATTCAGATCGCTGAGTAATTTTTTCAGAGGAATTCCCGTTAAGCCAGACAGGAAAAATATTGAACTTTTGGCTTGGTTAATTGATTATAAACCCAGACCCTATCAAGCATTGGGGGGATATGATATTTCTTCGGATGGTACTACCGATGCAACTAGTAAAGACATAGTTGTAGAGCAAAAACAATTTCCAGAAGTTGAAAGAATAGATATCAAAGAAGGGGAGGATAATTGGCAAAAAGAGCCGGCTAAAGAAGCTGCTCTGGAAGTGAGAGAGGTTCAGAAAGGTATTCCAAAAAAATATTATAAATCTATATTCGCTTTTGGAACTGCGGCCGCTGTTGCAATGGGCGCATTTATTTTCTATCCTAAAAACTATCAATGTATGTATTGGACAGGCGATCATTATGTAGGAATAGCATGCGATCAAAAAGCGTCATCACCAGTAATTGCTTTGGATACTTTTAAGATTTCGAATTTAAAAAAGATAGACAAACGGGATACTTTGACAGCTGCATCTATCGGTAAAGTTCATTATGCAAAAGTTAAGGTTGATAGTGTAGACTTTTATACTTCAGGAGGCGATCATCCAACCAATAGCACAAAACGCCTTTTGCCATTAACACAGTATATTCTAACTAAATATGTTGCCAACAAAAAATAAGAGGTATAAATTAATATTTTTATCCCTACCTCATTTATAAAATTTCGGACGATCGAAATAGTGATGATTATAAGATTGGCTGATGATCTAATTCGATGACGGTGTCTTTCATGCGGAACACCGCCTAACGGCCAATTCATTTCTAATTTTCTTTCTCTTAAATTTCGATTGATTAGTAATCTACACTGATCTACTTAAAAATTTCAATCAGAAATCAAATGTGTTGCATACATCAGTCGATGAAGCTGTTGACTTTCTTCTTCATTGGGTTTTAGTACATTTTCCAACAGGTCCAACAGCGAATCTGCATCCCTCATTTGGGAAAAGATAAGATTCAAGGTCAACTTTTCTTGTGCATCATTTAGGCCTTTAAACATGCGTGGCTGAATGCAGTAAATCGCTTTTACCAATTCGATGAAAAGCTCCTTTTGATTTAAATCGTTATCATTACTTCCAAATTTGGGCATCGAACCCGATAATAATAACTTTTGAATTAATTCATCAGCAGCATTATTCTTTACAAATTCCTTTTGCTTGTTGACGACAATTTTTTGCAGCGCCTTAATTAACTGTTTAAAAATAGGACTCTGTGGATTGGAACCAAATAGATTTCCCGTTTCTTCTGTATCATTGAAATTAAAAAGATTGAAATAATCTGATTCGATATAAACGCTGTGATAAAAATTAATGGCGTTATTGTTAAAGGATGTGAGCTGCTTAAAAACCTCTTTTTTATCGCTGTTTAAAAAGTAGTAATAAAATTTATCGCCTATTTTTTCGTTCCAGCGAACAAAGGTAATGGTAAACATAAATCTCGATGTGGAAGCATCTACAATTTTCCTTTCAAAAATTTCGTGGTCGGCCAGGAGGTCTTCATATATAATTCTTTCACCATTAATGCACAACTGAAAATCGTGTTTGCTATTTAACAATAAAAACCAGCCAAATTCTGATTTCAGGTGGTTGATAAAGGCATCGTTGGTGAAATTATAGGCAGTTACACCGAAAAGATTTACCAGTTTTAATCGTGTGCCCGATGCATTCTTTACCCCCTTTTGTTGGTGTTCATCGGCATAAAAATCTTTGTTGCTTGCATTAATGGTGATATCGTAAGTGGTAAATGCCTGTGTATTTTCATCAAAAAATGTAGTATTCCAAATGGCGGTTTGCGCAAAAGCAATAAAGGAGAAACGCCCCTTGCCTTTTTTGCCACGAACGTAAGATGAACGATGATCGGTACTGCGTTTTAACGAATCGAGAAATGCCCCAAAGGTTTGGTTAAGGTTATTGAGGTTAATGCCGCTTCCGTTATCAATAATTTCTATCGATGGAATGAAATCAATTTCATTGGTATCAAAAACGAGATCAATTTTGGTAGCTCCGGCGTCAAAACCATTCCATATCAGCTCTGAAATGGCCTCCATGTAATCTCTGGTAATGCCCGAAAACTCGACACTGTTATTATTGATGCTAACCTTATTTTCCATAATGCAATCTTGATTTTACGAACCGCAAAATACTAAATTAATTAGTAAATAAAAGTAAAAATAAATTGGATTTAAACTGGCTCACTGAAATCCCATTGGGTAAAAAAGGATACTCTAAACTCCAATTATCGGCAGCATTTTGTTGCTTAACACAGCTGGTCGGTAAACCGTATACAGGGAAAATTTTAATAAGGCAAATATTTTGAATTTGGTTACTTTGGATAAATCACTAAATTTGCGGTAAATCATCGCAGTATAAAATGTAAGAGCAAATTCTTTCGATAAAACAAACGGTATCCAATTGCATTGGATCAGAAATTATTTACGTTTTAACAAAGATATCATGCTTACTTTACAAGGCCTTGCCTACCAACATCCCAATCTGGATATATTATTTTCTAATTTAAATTTTACCCTTCAAGCCCATAACAAAGTAGCCTTAGTGGGTCAAAATGGTTCGGGTAAATCTACTTTGCTCAATCTTTTGGCTGGAACGTTACAAGTTACTAAAGGTTTGCTACAGGCGGATGATCAACCCTATCTAGTTCCAAATTTTTGGTCAGTTTAATCATTTAAGCATTGCAGAGGCCCTAAAAATTAACGACCGAATTTCGGCTTTACATGAAATTTTGGATGGAAAGGCAACTGAAGAAAACTTCGCAATTTTACAGGATGATTGGACTATTGAAGAGCGTTGCCATGAAGCTTTTGCCTATTGGGGACTTGAAATAGCGGGCCTGAATCAAAAGCTGGATTTACAAAGTGGTGGGCAAAAGGCCAAGGTTTTCCTTGCTGGAATCTTCATTCATCAACCAGAAATTATTTTGATGGATGAGCCGAGTAATCACCTTGATGTGGAAAGCAGGCACTTATTATACAAGTTTATACGGGAAACTAATAAAACGTTGCTTATTGTAAGTCACGACCGTATTTTGCTCAATCTTCTTAACCTCACATACGAATTGAACCAAGGCGAAATCAATACCTACGGAGGAAACTACGATTTCTATTTGGCACAAAAACAGATCGAAGAAGAAGCCTTATCTAATGCCCTTAGGGCCAAAGAAAAAACGCTTTGGAAAGCGAAAGTGGTTGCCCGTGAAACTATTGAAAGGGAGCATAAATTAGATGCCCGGGGAAAAAGGAAACAAGAAAAAGCGGGTTTACCTACCATATCAATGAACACCTTGAAAAACAAGGCCGAGGGCAGTACAGCTCGTGTTAAGCAAATGCATGGCGAAAAAATCAGCAGCATAAGTAAAGAATTAACAGAGTTAAGAAGTACTATTCCTTTAGCTGGACAGATGAAAATTGGCTTTGATCAATCCCAGCTTCATTATGGCAAAATACTTGTTGAGGCAAGAGAAATTAACTTTGCCTATGGTGATAACAAGCTCTGGCTTTCGGCACTTAATTTTGAAATAAAAAGTGGTGAAAGAATCGCATTAAAAGGAATAAATGGATCTGGCAAATCTACTTTGATCAAGATTATTTTAGGAGAGTTGCTCCCTCAAACAGGAACAGTTAAAAACGCCACCTACGATGCAATTTACATCGATCAGGATTATTCTTTAATCAATAATCAACTCATAGTTTATCAGCAGGCACAACAATATAATACGGGCGAGTTACAAGAACATGAAATCAAAATTAGGTTAAATCGGTTTTTGTTTGATAAAGGAGACTGGGATAAGCCTTGCAGTGCATTAAGTGGGGGCGAAAAAATGAGGTTGATGCTTTGCTTACTAACAATCAAAAATAAGGCACCAGATATAATGATTTTTGACGAGCCCACCAATAACCTCGATATTCAAAATGTTGAAATATTAACGGGAGCTATTGACGAATTTAAGGGAACACTTTTAATCGTATCTCACGATACTTATTTTTTGGAGCAGATTAATATTGAAAGGGAAATAGTATTAGATAAATAGCTTTGTTTAAAAAGTCTGGAAATGAGAAAGCCTCATATCTCTATGAGGCTATATTGAATGTCTTATAAGTATCCACCGATAAAACTAAACCAAACAAACTATATTATAAACACAAGTGTAATTGGTTTGTTTTAAAATTTTTAAAAAATTTTGTAAATTTTCTTAGGTTGGATTTATAGCGCCTTTATTCGCTTTTTGGAAAGATATTTTCTAACAGGAATATCAAATATAATCATGGTTAAATAGGCTAAGGAAACTAAGGCGAGTACCCCACCTGTAATCACTAAAGCCACTTCTGTTCCTTTTGGTTTGTACGCATTGTAATAATTGGCAAATACCCAAATAGCCATGTAATGTGTCATGTACAAAGGATAAGATATCTTGCCAAAAAAGGTGCATAATTTGGTTAACCCCTGGGTGGCAGCGGTTCCGGCACCTAAGGCAACCAAAAAGGGGAAATAAAATAAGACCACTAGTGATTCAGTTAGCCAGTTATAGTTTGAATACGGCATAAAAAATGCGAATAACAGCAAGATGGATAAGCCAACAAAACCGAGCTTGTTTTTAATGATCCATTTGGAGCGATAAATTAATAAGCCAGCAGTAAAAGAGTATAATATCCTTGCCCCACCTTCCCAAAAATTTTCTCCGGCCCAACCGCCCAATAATGAACCCGTACGATAAGCAACTACTACCAGAATAATAGCGGCAACGCCAGCGAGTGCGATTAAATACTTTCTGGCCAATTTGTAAAGTACAAATGCATAAACAATGTTCGCCACATATTCCCAAAATAAAGACCAGGCTGGCGCATTTAAACCGAAGTTGTTAAAATAGCGCTCTTCCATTGTTGGAAAAGGAATTAATAAGGCAGAAGTAAAAAACAATAAAGTGATTTTGCCTATGCTATATTGGGCAGCGGTACCGCTAAAGGGATCGAAAATAAAAGTTAGCAGTCCCAATACAGAACCAAAAATAACCAGAGGATGTAACCTGATGATCCGGGATTTAAAAAACTCCATAATGCCCATTTTTTCAAGGCGATCATCATAAGCATAGGCAATTACGAAACCAGAAAGGCAAAAGAAAAAATCGACAGCTAAAAACCCATGACCGAGAAAATTTTTGCTAAACTCAAAAACTACTTCCAAAAAATGGAAAGCAACAATAGCAAAAGCAGCCACGCCGCGTAATCCATCAAGAATAATAAAATGTTGTTTGGTTTTTAATAAACCTGGAGTTACATTGTTCATGGTATGCCCTTTGCTCACATTATTAAAATAAGCAAGAAACAAGAATACGTATTTGACTAGATGATGTCAAATTAAAGCCGGTAGGATTTTGATGGTTTGTGTAACAATAAAAGGACCTTCTGTTTGTTTGAAGGTCCTTTTATTGGCTTTTTAAGCTAATAACTCCCAAAATTAATCATCCATTGGATCCCAAATTTATCTTTGAAGCTTCCAAAATAATCTCCCCAAAACATATCTTCCATGGGCATTTCGATAGTTCCTCCTGCTGATAAACCATTGAAAAGTTGATCCGCAACTGCTCTGCTTTCTGCAGCGAGATGAACATACATATTATTACCTTCTCTAATAACATGTCCTGCTGAAGGCATACAATCTGATGCCATCAAAATAGTATGCTCATTAATGGGAAGTGCAACATGCATAACCCGATTTCGCTCATTTTCGGGTAATTCATCCGCGTTAGGCGCATCACTCATTTTTTTAAAAAAGATAAATTCGCCGCCCAATACCGATTTGTAAAAATTGAAAGCTTCTTCAGCCTGGCCGTCGAAGTTTAAATAAGGATGCATGGTTCTCATAAAATTTTTACTATTTCTGCTAAGTTAAGCAGTACCTAAATTTTACAAAGGGGGGAGTTGAGACAAATTTGGGGCTTATTAAACTAGATTGTTTACTTCACTCCCTGTTAACTTCTGCATTAAACTATAAATGTCGGCAACTGCCCAATGTTCAATAATTTTTTCATCTCTTAAACGAACAATATTTACTTCCTCGTACTCGATCTTTTTCCCTGTAGCTGGGATGTTAAGAAACGATTCTTTATGCGTTCCCGTTATAGTGAATTTGCACATCACTTTGTCGCCATCACCTAAAATATCGTCGAATTTTATTTTTAAATCAGGAAAACCCAGTTTAAACACCTCAACGGTATCATAAAAGGCTTTATCGCCTTCGCGTTGCCAAGGAAATGTTTTATGCACTTTAACCCCGCTATCCACGAACTTAGTAATGGCATCCAAATTGGCATTGTTGAGCAGCTCATCAAAAAATACCTTGCAAATCGCTTTGTTTTTCTCTACTTGATTATCCATAATTTTTATATTTTTTGTTGAAGAATTAATAATTAAACAGGATAAAGTACATGTTGTTTCCGCAATTTTGAGATCGTAAAACTCATGAGAGTCATTTGATAAATTGCGTTTTGTTTCTTTTTATAACGATCGTATTACAATTTCTTTCGATTGGTTTTATTTTTTAAATTCGAAAAGCCATTAAGCCAACAAAACAATGACTAGATTCAACTTCGTTTCCTATTTTTTACTTCTTACCATTTTGCTTTTTTCTTGCTCTCCTAAAACCAGTATAACGAGGAACGATCAAAGCACCATTCGCGTTTTAACGTATAATATTCATCACGCCAACCCTCCATCCAAAGCAAAAGAAGGCTTGATTGATTTGGATGCCATAGCCAAAGTGATTGAGGCGCAAAAACCAGATTTAGTTGCTTTGCAAGAAGTTGATGTAAACACGAAACGTTCGGGAAACATAAATGAAGCGGTTTTTTTAGCCACCAGGCTGAAGATGAACTTCTATTTTTTTAAAGCGATAGACCATGATGGCGGAGATTACGGGGTAGCAATACTTTCGAAATATCCGTTGAGCGATCCGCAAACCTATAAGTTGCCTAACAACGGCGAAGCAAAAGCAGAACCACGGGTATTGGGAATGGGTACGGCTACACTGCCCGACGGAAGAAAAATCCGTTTTGCGTCAACACATCTCGATGCACAGAAATCGGAAGAGAATAGAATGATGCAGGTAAACGAAATCAATAAGTTAACGGAAACAGAAACCCTTCCGCTGATTATTGCTGGTGACTTAAATTCGAACACAAGCTCGGAGGTGGTGAAAGTTTTCGACAAGCAATTTGTTAGAATCTGTACCGACTGTGGTTTTACAATACCTGTAATCAATCCTAAAAATACCATCGATCACATCGCCTTTAAAAAAGGAAATAATTTCGAAGTGATTTCTCATCAGGTAATTAATGAAACGTATGCTTCTGATCACTTGCCTGTTTTAGCCATACTGAAACTGAATAAATAAATCGACCTAAACCAAACACCTATGAACCGCAGAAATTTACTCAAAACTTTAAGTATAAGTTTAGGCGCAACCGTAGTGAGCACGGATGTACTTGCCCGCTTGGCGGATAATACTTACAGCTATCGTATAGCTGATAATCCTTTTCATAAACCCTTAGAAAAGCCCATTACGGCAATTACTTGTGGTGCGGGAAACCGGGGCACTGTTTACGGTAATTTTGCGGCCAGTTTTCCCGATCAGATAAAAATAATCGGTGTAGCCGAACCGATTCCTTACAGAAACCAACGATACGCCAAAAAGCACAAAATTGCTGATGAAAATCGGTTCAATACCTGGGAGGATGTATTTAAAAAACCTAAAATGGCTGATGCTGTTATTATTTCCATGCCTGATAATTTGCATTACGAACCTTGTATGCAAGCACTAAAGATGGGATACGATATCCTGCTGGAAAAACCCATTGCGCCTACCGAAAAAGAATGCCGTGATATTTTGGCTTTGGCGAAGAAAACGGGAAGAATTGTTGCGGTTTGCCACGTATTACGCTATGCGCCATATTTTGTAAAGATGAAAGAGCTGATTGCAAAAGGTGCTATTGGTGAGGTAATCAGTATTCAGCATTTTGAGCCTATCGAACATACCCATATGGCACATTCTTATGTGCGTGGAAACTGGCATAATTCCAAAGCCACAACGCCTATAATTTTAGCTAAATCTTGTCACGATTTAGATATTATGAAATGGGTGATCAATAAGAAAGCCCAGCGTATTGTGGCCATGGGCGATTTAAAATGGTTTAAAAAAGAAAATGCGCCTGAAGGAAGTACCGCCCGATGCACTGATGGATGTGCGGTGGAGCGGGAATGTCCGTATTCGGCAATTAAAGAATATGTAGATCGCAATTCGAGGACATCGGTTTTGGATATCCCTGAAGGTACAAGCGACAGAAAAGCGGCGGTAATGGAGAAACTTAAAACAACAAATTATGGTCGTTGTGTTTATCGCATGGATAATGACCAGCCAGACCATTATGTAACCAGTATTCAGTTTAGTGATAGCGTAACCGCAAACTTTTCTATGGAAGCTTTTACTTCATACCATGATAGAAGAACCCGGATTATGGGTTCGATGGGCGATATGGTTGGCGATATGACAGAGCTGGTGGTACATGATTTTAAGACCAGAAAAGAAACGAAATTTATTCCAAAAGCTGATGATGTAGATGGTTATAAAAATAGCGGGCACGGTGGTGGCGACTGGCTTTTGGTTAAGGATTTTTGCCAAGCCGTATCACAGCAAAACCCTGCATTATTAACCTCTACAATTGATGAATCTATAGAAAGCCATATTATGGGTTTTATGGCAGAGAGCAGCAGAAAGAATGGTAAGGTGATGGATGTAAAAATTTAAAGGATTTTCATGATCGTCATCTTTGCAGATGAGGGATGATCATGTTTTCTATGAGGTTTCTACTGGTTGGTGTCTCCACCAATGCTATTAACTTAAGCTATTTATATGTT